>NZ_JBHUQZ010000014.1:0-222964 GCF_042674205.1 Kribbella sp. NPDC056951 | reverse complement strand
ATCAACCGCACCACCTACAAAGCCACCATCACCATCGACATCCTTGACACACCACCCTGACCACTAACTAACCGGCCTTGGGGTGAACCCACCAAATGGGAGGTTCCCGCACCGGATTCCCGGGTGGGAA
This sequence comes from Kribbella sp. NPDC056951, assembly GCF_042674205.1. NCBI lineage: Bacteria > Bacillati > Actinomycetota > Actinomycetes > Propionibacteriales > Kribbellaceae > Kribbella > Kribbella sp. NPDC056951. Next base: position 222,834 of record NZ_JBHUQZ010000014.1, on the reverse strand, counting down.
CCTCCGACGTGGTGGGTGCACCCACCAAATGGGTTCGGGATGTCTCGGGTTTGAGACGGAACTGAGGTGGGATCGGGTGTCCACGGGTCGATCCAAGGGGTCCAATGATCGGGTGGATGAGAGCAGCAGTACGGTGATCGTCGGAGTCGGACCGTTGAGCGCGGCCGAGGTCGTCGCGGTGGCGCGGTACGGCGCTCAGGTCCGGATCAGCGACGAGTCGCTCGAGGAGATCGCGAAGTCGCGGGCCGCGATCGAGGCCCTCGCACACGCGGACACCCCGCACTACGGCGTGTCCACCGGGTTCGGGGCACTCGCGACCCGGCACATCGCGCCCGAACTGCGGGCCCAGTTGCAGCGCAGTCTGGTTCGGTCGCACGCTGCCGGCTCGGGGCCCGAGGTCGAGACCGAGGTGGTCCGTGCCCTCGCACTGCTCAGGCTGTCCACGCTCTCCACCGGTCGTACCGGGGTGAAGCTCGAGACGGCTCAGGCGTACGCCGGTCTGTTGAACGCCAAGCTCACTCCGGTCGTGCACGAGTACGGCAGCCTCGGTTGTTCTGGCGACCTCGCGCCGTTGAGCCATGTCGCCCTCGCGGTGATGGGTGAAGGTCAGGTCCGCGATGCCGACGGCAACCTTCGCGACGCCGCCGAGGCACTGCCAGCGCATGGCCTGACACCCGTCGTGCTCGCGGAGAAGGAAGGCCTGGCGCTGATCAACGGCACCGACGGCATGCTCGGCATGCTGGTGCTCGCGCTCGCCGACCTCGACCGGCTCGTGAAGACCGCCGACATCGCCGCCGCGATGAGCGTTGAAGGTCAGCTGGCCACCGACCGCGTCTTCGCCGCCGAACTGCAGGCCCTGCGTCCGCAGCTCGGTCAGGCATCAGCCGCGGCCAACCTCCGGACGATCCTGAAAGACAGCGGCGTCGTCGCCAGCCATCGCGGTCCGGACTGCAACCGCGTCCAGGACGCCTACTCCCTCAGGTGTTCTCCCCAGGTCCACGGCGCTGTCCGTGACACTGCCGCCCACGCCGCGACCGTCGCCGACCGCGAACTCGCCTCCGCGATCGACAACCCCGTCGTACTGCCTGATGGTCGAGTCGAGTCGAACGGCAACTTCCACGGCGCCCCGGTCGGATACGTTCTCGACTTCCTCGCGATTGCCGTGGCCGACCTGGCCAGCATCAGCGAACGCCGTACCGATCGCTTCCTCGACGTCGCCCGCAACCACGGCCTGAACGCCTTCCTGGCCGACGATCCCGGGGTCGACAGCGGTCACATGATCGCGCAGTACACGCAGGCCGCGATCGTCTCCGAGCTGAAGCGGCTCGCCGTACCGGCCAGCGTCGACTCGATCCCGAGCAGCGCGATGCAGGAGGACCACGTCTCGATGGGCTGGTCGGCCGCCCGCAAGCTGCGCAGGTCGATCGACGGGCTCCAGCGAGTGCTCGCGATCGAGATCCTGACCGCCGCGCGCGCCCTCGACCTGCGCGCGCCACTCACTCCCTCCCCGGCCACGGCCGCCGTACGGGATGCCCTGAGGCAGTACGTCGAGGGGCCGGGGACCGACCGTCATCTGGCACCGGAGATCGAGCACTCGGTCCGTCTGGTTGCCGATGGCACCTACCTTACCGACGTCGAGGCCGTCACCGGCCCGCTCCACTAGAAGGGATCACCCATGTCCTCCGGACCCCGTCCTGTACGCGCCGCCCGCGGTACCACCCTGACCGCGCAAGGCTGGCAGCAGGAAGCCGCGCTGCGGATGCTGCAGAACAACCTCGACCCCGAGGTTGCCGAGCACCCCGACGAGCTCGTCGTGTACGGCGGTTCCGGTAAGGCGGCCCGGGACTGGAACTCGTTCGACGCGATGGTGCGCACCCTGACCAACCTGAAGGCCGACGAGACCATGCTGGTCCAGTCCGGCCGTCCGGTCGGGGTCATGCAGACCCACGAATGGGCGCCGCGGGTGCTGATCGCGAACTCGAACCTGGTCGGCGACTGGGCCACCTGGGAGGAGTTCCGCAAGCTCGAGGCGATGGGTCTGACGATGTACGGCCAGATGACGGCCGGCTCGTGGATCTACATCGGCACGCAGGGCATCCTGCAGGGCACGTACGAGACGTTCGCCGCGGTTGCCGCGAAGAAGTTCGGTGGCACGCTGGCCGGGACGATCACGCTGACCGCGGGACTCGGTGGCATGGGTGGCGCGCAACCGCTGGCTGTGACGATGAACGACGGCGTCGCGATCTGCATCGACGTGGACTCCACGCGCATCGACCGACGGATCGAGCACCGCTACCTCGACGTACGGGCATCTTCTGTCGACGAGGCGCTGACGCTCGCCGAGGAGGCGCGTAAAGCAAGGCGTCCGCTGTCGATCGGTGTCCTCGGCAACGCGGCCACGATCGTGCCGGACCTGCTGCAGCGCGGTGCGCCGATCGACATCGTCACCGACCAGACCTCGGCACACGACCCGCTGATGTACCTGCCGGTGGGGATCGAGTTCGGCGATTGGGTGACCGCTCGCGAGAAGGACCCGGCCGGATTCACCGAGCGCGCACAGGAGTCGATGGCGCGGCACGTCGAGGCGATGGTCGGGTTCCAGGACGCCGGTGCCGAGGTGTTCGACTACGGCAACTCGATTCGCGACGAGGCCCGCAAGGCCGGGTACTCGCGGGCGTTCGAGTTCCCCGGGTTCGTACCGGCGTACATCCGGCCGTTGTTCTGTGAAGGCAAGGGCCCGTTCCGATGGGCGGCGCTGTCGGGGAACCCGGCGGACATCGCCAAGACCGACCAGGCGATCCTCGATCTGTTCCCGGACAACGAGCACCTGACTCGCTGGATCAAGATGGCGGGTGAGCGGGTCGCGTTCCAGGGCCTGCCGGCGCGCATCTGCTGGCTGGGTCAGGGCGAGCGGGACAAGGCGGGTGTGCGGTTCAACGACATGGTCGCCTCGGGTGAACTCGAGGCGCCGATCGTGATCGGCCGGGACCACCTGGACACCGGCAGTGTGGCCTCGCCGTACCGCGAGACCGAAGGAATGCTCGACGGCTCGGACGCGATCGCGGACTGGCCGTTGCTGAACGCGATGGTGAACGTCTCGTCCGGCGCGTCGTGGGTGTCGATCCACCATGGCGGCGGCGTCGGCATCGGCCGGTCCATCCATGCCGGCCAGGTGTCGGTTGCCGATGGCACCGATCTGGCCCGGCAGAAGCTGGAGCGAGTGCTCACGAACGACCCGGCCATGGGCGTGATCCGCCATGTCGACGCCGGTTACGACATTGCCGAACGAGTCGCCGCCGAACGTGGGGTCCGGGTCCCGATGCGGGAGTCCTGAACACCGGCTGCGACCGGCTAAATCCCTACCGTTATGGTGCACTTTCCCGCGGACCGAGATTCCCCCAGATCACGTGGCAAGACGATCTCGGTCCGCTAGGGTCAATCGGGCGACCGACGACAAGCGCGAAAGGGCGCCATGATCGAGTTCAAGGACGTCACCAAGAGGTATCCGGACGGCACCGTCGCCGTCGACAACCTGTCTCTGCGGATCCCGAGCCACGAGATCACCGTGTTCGTCGGACCCTCCGGCTGCGGCAAGACCACCTCGCTCCGGATGATCAACCGCACCATCGAGCGCACCAGCGGCACGATCTCGATCGACGGCGAGGACATCAACACCAAGGACCCCGTCACGTTGCGGCGCGGCATCGGCTACGTGATCCAGAACGCCGGCCTGTTCCCACACAAGACCGTGGTGGAGAACGTGGCCACCGTGCCGAAGCTGCTCGGCTGGGACAAACGCAAAGCACGCAGTACGGCGATGGAGCTGCTCGAGCGGGTCGGTCTCGACCTCAAACTCGCCGAGCGGTACCCCGCCCAGCTGTCCGGTGGTCAGCAGCAACGAGTCGGCGTGGCCCGGGCGCTCGCGGCCGACCCGCTGGTGATGCTGATGGACGAGCCGTTCAGCGCCGTCGACCCGATCGTGCGCAACCAGCTGCAGGAGGAGCTGCTGCGGCTGCAACGCGACATCGGCAAGACGATCGTGTTCGTCACCCACGACATCGACGAAGCGATCAAGCTCGGTGACAACGTCGCCGTACTGCGCGTCGGTGGCAAGCTCGCCCAGTTCGCACCGCCGGCGGAGTTGCTGGCCAACCCGGTCGACGACTTCGTCGAGAGCTTCATCGGCAAGGACCGCGGTTACCGCGCACTGACGTTCGTGACCGCCGACGAGCTGCGACTGGCCGACGTACCGGCTGAGCTCGCGCGGGCCGAGGACGGGTCGCCGGTGGGTTGGCAGAACGGTTCGGGCAAGGTCGAGCCGATCGGCGCGACCTTCCAGCGGGGCGACTCGTTGCGGGCCGCGCTCGACGCCGTACTGACGTCACCGGTCGGCAAGGGCGTCTGCGTTGACGAAGCGGGTAAAGCGGTCGGCGTGATCGAGTACGCGGCCCTGGCAGAGGCCTTCCGCTCATGAAGTGGGTCGGCGACAACTGGCCGCTGATCTGGGAACAGTTGCGCGAGCACCTTTATCTGGCGCTGGTGCCGATGGTCCTCGGGCTGCTCATCTCGTTGCCTCTCGGGTACGTCGCCACTCGCTATGCGCGGTTGGCGAACCCGCTGATCGCGATCGGTGGCGTGCTGTATTCGCTGCCGTCGATCGCGTTGTTCATCGCGATGCCGGCGGTGATCGGGACCCAGATCCTGTCGCCGCTGAACATCATCATCGCGCTCACGATCTACGCGGTCGCGCTGCTGATCCGGAACGTGATCGACGGACTCCGCTCCGTACCCGAAGATGTTCGGCAGGCCGCAGTGTCGGTGGGCTATGGCACGCTGCGAAGAGTGCTGACCATCGACCTGCCGATCGCGATCCCGGTGATCTTCACCGGCCTGCGCGTCGTCACGGTCGCGAACATCTCGATGGTCAGCGTCGGCGCGATCATCGGTATCGGCGGGCTGGGCGAGTTGTTCACGCAGGGCTTCCAGAACAGCTTCCTGACGCCGATCGTGGTCGGCATCGTCGCGTCCTTGGCGCTGGCGCTGCTCTGTGACGTGTTGCTGGTCGGGTTGCAGCGAGTGCTCACACCGTGGGCTCGCGCGACGTCCCCGCTGAAGGATGCGATCTCATGATCCAGGGCCTCTTCGACTTCCTCGGTACCGCGGCGAACTGGTCGGGCTCCGAAGGCATCCCCACCCGGCTCGCGGAGCACATCTACTACACGTTGCTGTCGCTGCTGATCTCCGGCGTCATCGCGTTCCCGGTCGGGCTGCTGATCGGGCACACCCGGCGTGGAGCGTTCCTCGCGATCAACCTGGTCAACGCCTGGCGGGCGCTGCCGACGCTCGGTCTGCTCACGCTGATCGTGCTGCTGATCGGGATCGGGCAGGTGCCGGTGATCATCGCGCTGGTGGTGCTCGGCATTCCCCCGATCCTCGCTTCGACGTACGCCGGAGTGTCAGGTGTCGACCGGAACACCATCGACGCGGCCCGCGGGATGGGCATGACCGGGCGCGAGATCCTCACCAAGGTGGAGATCCCGATCGCGCTGCCGCTGATCATCTCCGGGCTGCGCAGCGCGACCCTGCAGATCGTCTCGACCGCGACCGTGGCGGCCTTCGTCGCACTCGGCGGGCTGGGGCGCTACGTGATCGACGGGCTCGGTGTCCGGGACTTCCCGCAGATGCTGGCCGGCGCCGTACTGGTCGCGCTGCTCGCGATCGTGCTCGACCTGCTCTTCGCCCTGATCGCCCGCTACGCGGTCTCGGCCGGACTCACCGGCCGGCTGCGCCGCAACACCAAGACTTCCACTGCACCGGCACCGGCCGGCGCGAACTGAACGGACCCTGGAGGATCCCGTGTTCAGAAGAACCTTCATCCGCAGTGCCATCGCCGCGTCGGCCGTGTTCGCCCTCGCGGCCTGCGGAGGAAACGGCGGCGGCGACCCGCTGTCCCCCGGTGGCGACGCCGGCGGCGGCAAGGCGCCGGACAAGGTCGACTCGATCACGGTCGGGTCGGCCAACTTCCCGGAGAGCCAGCTGCTCGCCGAGATCTACGGCCAGGCGCTGGCCGCCAAGGGCATCAAGGTGACCAAGAAGCTCAACATCGGCGCCCGCGAGGTCTACATGGCCGCCATCCAGGACAAGTCGATCGACCTGCTCCCGGAGTACACCGGCGCGACCCTGGTCTACTTCAAGAAGGACGCCACCGAGAACGAGGCCGAGGCCGTCTACAAGGCGATCCCCGGTGTCCTGCCGTCCGGTCTCGAGGTGCTGGACAAGTCGCCGGCCACCGACGAGGACGCGGTCGTGGTCACCAAGGCGACCGCCGACAAGTACTCGCTGAAGTCGATCGCCGACCTGAAGCCGGTCGCCAAGGACCTGGTCGCCGGTGGCGGACCCGAGTTCAAGACCCGCAAGGCGGGCGTGGCCGGGATGAAGGACGTCTACGGCATCGAGTTCAAGGAGTTCAAGTCGCTCGACCCGGGCGGCCCGCTGAGCCTCGACGCGCTGCTGAAGAACCAGATCCAGGTCACCCAGTTCTTCACCACCCAGTCGGCGATCAAGGACAACAACCTGGTCGTCCTGGACGACCCGCAGCACATCCACCTGCCGAACAACGTCGTCCCGCTGATCCGCACCGACCACAAGAGCCCCGACGTAGCCACCACCCTGAACGCCATCCAGGCCAAGCTCACCACCGAAAGCCTGACCGACATGGTGAAGCGCATCGGCGGCGGCTCCGAAAGCGCCGACGCGGTAGCCAAGGACTGGCTGTCGAAGAACCCGCTGTCTTGAGTTTCGAAACCCTGTGGGCGGACCAGTCCGCCATCGGCCGTAACCCCGAAACCGGCGGTTACACCCGAGGCGGCTGGACCCCCACCGAACGCGAAGCCACCACCTGGTTCCTGGACGAATGCGCCGCCCGCGATTTGACGGTGGAATCCGATGGCATAGGCAACCTCGTCGCCTGGTGGGAGCCCACCGGGGGGTACGCCAGCCAGGCGCCCAACGGCACCACCGGGTCGGGCTCTGCGGGGACTCCTACCACCCCATCACCCGGCGGGGAGCCGGCCGGAGGGCCGGCTGCTCGCCGGGGAGTCGTGACCGGGAGTCACCTTGATTCGGTGATTGATGGGGGTGCTTTCGACGGGCCGCTGGGGGTGGTTTCGGCGTTGGCGGCTGTTGATCTGCTCAGGGCTCAGGGGTTCGAACCTTCCGTGCCTATTGGTGTGGGAGCGTTTGTGGAGGAGGAGGGGTCCCGGTTCGGGATGCCTTGTCTGGGGTCTCGGATTGCTGCTGGGGTTCTGTCGGCTGAGAAGGCTTTGGCGTTGACGGACCGGCAGGGTGTTTCGTTGGCTCAGGCGCTGGAGCTGGCCGGGACTGACCCGGCTGGCGTAGGACCGTCTCCGTTGCTCGAGCGGATGGGGACGTTTGTTGAACTGCATGTCGAGCAAGGCCGTGGGCTGACAGCACCAGTGGGTGTCGCCAGTTCCATCTGGCCGCATGGGCGGTACCGCTTCACGTTCGAGGGTGAGGCGAACCATGCCGGCACCACGCTGATGGAGGATCGGCACGATCCGATGCTCACCTACGCGATGACGGCCCTCGCCGCCAACAAACAAGCCCGTCTCGCCGGCGCCCGCGCCACCTTCGGCCGACTCTCGATCGAGCCGAACGGGACAAACGCCGTACCGTCCCGCGTGATCGCCTGGCTGGATGCCCGGGCCGCCGACGACGCCACCCTGGAGTCGTTGCTAACAGCAATCACCCGGCAAGCGGTCGAGCGGGCTGAACGCGACGGTACGACGGTGGCCGTCGTACCGGAGTCGGTTTCCCCGATCGTCGACTTCCCGGCCGGTCTGCGGGACCGCCTGGTCGGCGTACTGGATGGCGCCCCCGTCCTCCCGACCGGCGCCGGCCACGACGCCGGGGTGTTCTCGGCGGCCGGGATTCCGACCGCCATGCTCTTCGTTCGGAACCCGACCGGCATCTCGCATTCGCCGGCCGAGTTCGCCGAAGAGGACGACTGTCTGGCCGGCGTCGAGGCGCTGGCCGCCGTACTGAAGGATCTCGCGCAGTGACGTCGTACTGGTGCTCGACCGCACTCCTCCCCACCGGCGTCGCGTCGGGCGTCCTGGTGACCGTGGCCGACGGCCGCATTACCGCGGTCTCGGTCGACGCGCAGCCCGGTGATGCTGTGCGGCTCAACGGCCTCGTGATCCCCGGCCTCGCGAACTGCCACAGTCACGCGTTCCACCGCGCGCTCCGCGGTCGCACGCAGACCGAGCGCGGTACCTTCTGGACCTGGCGCGAGCAGATGTACGCCGTCGCGTCCGCCCTGACCCCGGATTCGTACTACGAGCTCGCGCGCGCCGTGTACGGCGAGATGCTCCTGACCGGAATCACTGCGGTCGGCGAGTTCCACTACCTGCACCATGCACCGGGCGGCCGTCGGTACGACGACCCGAACGCGATGGGCGCGGCCCTGATCGCCGCCGCACGCGATGTCGGCCTGCGCATCACCCTGCTCGACACCTGCTACATCGCAGGCGGAATCGACCAACCGCTCAACGAGGTGCAGCAGCGATTCAGCGACGGCGATGCCGCCTCCTGGGCCGCGCGCGTCTCGGCGCTGAAGGGCGCCGACGATGTGGTCATCGGTGCCGCCGCGCACTCGATCCGCGGCGTTCCGCAGGATCAGCTCGGGGCGGTCGCTTCCGCGTTTCCCGACGTACCGCTGCATATTCACCTGTCCGAACAGGTCGCCGAGAACGCAGCCTGCCTCGAGGCGTACGGGCGGACGCCGTCGCAGGTGCTCGACGAGGCCGGGTTCCTGAGCGGCCGGACGAGCGCGGTCCACGCGACTCACCTGACCGGCGTCGACATCGGCCTGCTCGGGAGCTCCGCGACGTACTCATGCTTCTGCCCCACCACCGAACGCGACCTAGCCGACGGCATCGGCCCGTCTGTGGCGCTGCGCGATGCCGGGTCGCGGCTGACGCTTGGTTCGGACAGTCACGCGGTCATCGACTTGTTCGAGGAGATGCGCGCGGTCGAGCTGGATGAGCGGTTGTCATCGCAAGAACGCGGACACTGGTCAGCGCCCGAGCTTCTCACCGCCGCAACCGTGGACGGTCACCGCTCGATCGGTTTCGCCGACGCCGGCCGCATCGAGGTAGGCGCCCGCGCCGACCTGGTCGCGGTCCGGCTCGACAGCATCCGTACTGCGGGAACCGGTGGAACCGTGGAGACCGCAGTCTTCGCCGCGTCGGCCGCCGACGTCACCGACGTGGTGTCGGACGGACGCCATTTGGTTGCTGACGGCAAGCACATTGCGTTGGATGTCGCCGCTGAGTTGGCCGCCTCGATCGCTGCGGTGACCACAGCTCGACCCTGATTGGACTGATGACTTCATGACCTCTCTTCTCGTGACCGGGATCGGTTCGCTCGTCACCAACGACCCGTCCCATGGCGGGCTGCTCGGCGAGATTCTCGATGCCGCGCTGGTGATCGAGGGCAGCACGATCGCGTGGGTCGGCCCGCGTACCGCCGCACCCGTTGCTGACAACGCGATCGACGTGGCCGGGCGCGCCGTGATCCCCGGGTTTGTCGACTCGCACTCGCATCTCGTCTTCGCGGGTGACCGGGCCGAGGAATTCGCGGCCCGGATGACAGGAACGCCGTACTCGGCAGGTGGCATCCGAACCACGGTCGCGGCCACTCGGCAGGCAACCGATGAGCAGCTGACCGCGAATGTCGCCCGGCTTGTGACCGAGATGCGGCGGCAGGGGACGACGACGGTCGAGATCAAGTCCGGGTACGGGCTGACGGTTGCGGACGAGGCGCGGGCGCTGGAGATCGCGCGTCAGTTCACCGACGAAACGACGTACCTGGGTGCGCATGTTGTGCCGGCCGATTACGCCGACGGCCCGGCGGGCTACGTCGACCTGGTGACCGGGTCGATGCTGGATGCCGTTGCAGCACACGCGAAATGGATCGACGTCTTCGTCGAACGCGGCGCCTTCGACGAGGACCAGGCCCGCACGATCCTGCAGGCCGGTATCGCCCGCGGCCTCCAACCGCGAGTCCACGCCAACCAGCTCGGCGAAGGCCCCGGCGTCCAACTGGCCTGCGAACTAGGCGCCGCAGCAGCCGACCACTGCACCTACCTCACCGACGCCGACATCGACGCCCTAGCCCAAACAGGCGTCGTCGCCGGCCTCCTCCCGGCCATCGAGTTCTCCACCCGATCGCCGTACCCCAACGCCCGCCGCCTCATCGACGCCGGCGTCACCGTAGCCCTAGCCACCGACTGCAACCCCGGCTCCGGTTACTCCTCGTCAATCCCCTTCTGCATCGCCCTGGCAGTCCGCGAAATGCACATGACCCCCGCCGAAGCCCTCTGGTCCGCCACCGCCGGAGGCGCCAAGTCCCTCCGCCGTACCGACGTAGGCCACCTGACCCCCGGCGCCCAAGCCAACCTGGCCATCCTCGACGCCCCCACCTACCTACACCTCGCCTACCGCCCCGGCGTACCGCTGGTGGCGCAGACCTACGTGGCCGGCCGACCGGTGTAGGCGCGGACCCAAACGCCATCACAACTGTCACCCAGCCAGGCTTGCCCCGCGTAGAGCGTTCACGCTGGGCCAATTGTGATGGCCGCTGGGTCCGGCCATCGCGGCGCGGATCGAGGCGACGACCCAGTCGCGGTCGAACATCACGTCCTCCCAGGTGAACCGCAGCAGCCGCCAACCGCGCAGCGTGAGGTTCACGTGCCGACGGCAGTCGCGGGTGAGGGCCTCCCGGCTGCTGTGGAAGGCGAACCCGTCGCACTCTGCGGCGAGCCGCAGTTCACGGTGGCCGAGGTCGATGCGTGCGAAGAACTCGTCGTCCTGAACGACGACCTGCAACTCGAAGCCGTGGATGCCGTTCTCGATCAGGATCGACCGGAACACGGATTCCAGCGGCGACTCGGCCCGCCCGTCCGCGGCCGCCGCGACCCGTCCGGCTCGTCGGCAGCCGGGGCCGGTGAGCTCGGCGGCGGCCACCATCAGCTGGGACCGGTCCACCATTCCGAGGCGCAGCGCGGAGTCCGCGACCGTGAGTCCGGCCTCGAACGGCAGGGTGCGCGCGCAGTCCAGCACGGTTCGGAGCTTGCTGGTGACGCGACCGTCGGACGCGACGTCGTCGGCCCAATGCAATCGGCAGGGCACCGGGCTCGGGCGGCGATGCTGGCCACGGGGGATCGTGATCTGCGGCTTGTCCGGTAGTTCGAGCACCGACATGCCGTGCAGCACGGCGGCGCTCTCGTGCGAGACCACGCCACCTTGGGCTCGCGCGGCGGCGAGTGGATCGGGGAGCGGCGGGAGGGCGTAGACCCCGCGCGCGATCCGTCTGATCAGTCCGTCGGCCAGCGCCGTACGAATCGCACCCCTGGACACCACCCCGCGCAGCTCGCGAAAGCTCGCCGTACCCGCTCGCCGCCGCAGCACTCCCACCACATCGGTCATCCCTCGATGCTGACCGATCTCGGCGACTGCCGTTCGCAGTTATCCACAGGCGGACCCAGAGGCCATCACAACTGAACGCCCGCGGCCCCCGCCCGCGGGGAGGGAGCTCGGAGCGCCATTTGTGATGGCGTGCAGGTTCGGATAACCACCTGCAGATCCGAGCTGCGTCCGCCACGCTGGGGGTATGGACATTCAGAGGCGGTTGAAGATGGCGTTTCGGTGGCGGGCTGATCGGGGGGTTTGAAGGTGTTCGGCTGACGTCACTGGGTGGTGGCGGGATGCTGGGTTGTTGCGGGAGATCGGGCCGGCGTTGGCGGGGTTGTACGGGGAAGTGCCGACGGTTGTGGTCGGGCCGGTTTCTCGGGGGTCGTTGGTGGGGGCGGTGACTGCGGTGGCGTTGGGCGTGGGGTTCGTGGAGATGCGGAAGAACGCGGCGCCGGCGATGGACAGTGATCGGTGGGTACGGCGGACTGCCGGGCCCGACTACCGGGATCGGCAGCTCGAGTTCGGGTTTCGGCGGGCTTTGATTCGGCCGGCCGATCGGGTGTTGATGGTGGACGACTGGGCGGAGACGGGGATGACCGCTCGGGTGGCTCGAGAACTGGTGGTCGATTGCGGGGCGCGGTGGATCGGGGCGGCGTGCATTGTCGACGGGTTGTCGGATCCGCGGTTGCGGCATGACTTGCCGCTGAAGGGGCTGCTGGACGTTCGGCAGCTGTAGGACGAGGGGCCTGCCGCCCTGGTGTGCCCTGCTGAGTCGCGGGGCGGCAGGCCTGGTCGTCAGCCGGCGGAGCGGAGCTCGGTGAGGACCTGCTCGGCGGTGCGGAGGGACTCGGTCTGCTTCGAGACCGGGGAGGAGTCCTCCAGGCCGGAGGCGACGGTTCCGTTCTTGTTCACGACCAGGAGGCCGCTCTGGTTGGTGAGGACGTAGCCGTCGTGGTTGAACTCTGGGGCGATCTTGGTCAGGACCAGGATCACGTCCGAGCCGACGCGCGGCGTCTGCCGTTGTTCGACGACGATGGGAGAGCCGCTGATCTCGGTCAGCAGTGCGAAGTCGACTTCCTTCGCCTGTACGCCGCGGACGTGGTCGGTGACCTGGGTGGTGAAGACCGTGTACTTCGCGGTCGGGTCGCCCTTGGCGAGCAGGACGTCCTTCTTGGCCTTGGTGATCTTGCCGCGGACGACCAGGTCGGAGGCGGTGGCGAGTTGCTTGAGGTCGGCGCCGGCCAGGTTGTCGTCGGTGTCCGTGTTCGCCTCCGTGCCGTCGGTGTGCTGGTAGAGGGAGCGGTCGTTGTGCTGGTGGGTGGCGTGGTCGTGGTCCGCGGCCGCGGGGGTCGCGTCAGAGCCACAGCCGACCAGGGCTGCGGACAGTGCGAGGGCACCGAGCGCAGCGGCGATCTTCGAATGGGTGTTCATCGGAGTTCTCCTTTCCGCCGGGCTCAGTAGTTCGCGTTGATGGAGTCTTTGTCGTGCTGGTCGAAGTACGTGACGATCGGCGGCGCGGCGCCGGACGCCATACAGGTCGAGTTGACGCCGTCGCGGTGGCCGAGGCCGGCCACATGACCGAACTCGTGGGTCGCGGTCTTGCGCCACTGGGTCGTGGTGCCGATCGTGCGGCCGTTGAGCTTGACCGACTTCGACGCGCAGCGCGATCCGGACCAGGCGTTGCAGGAGGTCAGGCCGTACCAGCTGTCCGGATAGCTGGTGGCGTACGACGAGACGTTGTAGGAGCCAGGGCAGTGGACACTGCTGGCGTTGACCTCGGTGGCACTGACTTGGCTGATCGCGTAGTGCGAGCCGTTCTGGCCGTCGGTCCATCCGGAGACGCAGACGCTCCAGGTGCGGGTGTTCAGGATTCCACTGGCCGCGCCACGGCCGTGGCCGGCCATGGCAGCGGGTGCGGTGAGCACCGTCGTACTGATCAGGATGACCGAGCCGACGGCGATCGAGCGCAGGGTGAAGTGGCGGAAGTTCATGCGGGACTACCCCCTTCGAGGTGCCGAGATTGGGCGTTCAGGGCACGTCGCAAAAGCCTCCTGGGGCAGCCGTGAGGCGTCAATGGGAAACGGAGGTCTTTCCCGGTTTTCCGCAGATTTTCGGGGGTCTACAGCTCCTTGACCAGTAGGGCCATGGTGCCGCCGCTCGGGTTCGGGCGGGTGCCTACCTGGGTGTAGCCGCGGGCGGTGTGGAAGGCGAGGGCGGAGGTGTCGGCCAGGTCGGAACGGACCCGGGTGACGACCCGGGCGAAGGGTTGGGCGGCGCGTTCGATGGCACGGTAGACGGTGGAGGCGACGCCCTGACGGCGGCGGTCGGCATCGACGACGATGCGGTCGACGAACAGGAACTGGTCGGCGTAGTTCGTGGTGAACCAGCCGTACTCCAGGCCGTCGTAGGCCGATCCCGGGGTGAAGGTGAGGACGAAGCCGATCGGGCGGCCGTCGTCCTCGACGACCACGGCATGGGCCGCGATCAGTCGGAGCCAGTCGAGGCGGTCGAGGCCCAGGGGGTCGACCAGTCCGTCCGCGGTGGCGTTGAGGGCGAGCACCGACGCGTAATCGGCAGGAACGAGCGGGCGGAGTTTCACCTGGTCAGCGTCCCATGGAAGGCCCATTCCAGGGAGGGGTTCCCCTGGCCGGACCCCGGCCCGGACCCCGAAATCCGGGATCGCCCTTGGGAATGACCTGGAGCCTGTGCAATGTTGAGTCCAGTGAACTCAAGTTTGTTCAGTCACGGATTTGAATACCGGGCGACCGAACGGCAACATTGAGTCTGTATCACTCAACTCGTGGAGGTAAAGCATGGCCCGCGCGGTCGGTATCGATCTCGGTACGACGAACTCCGTCATCGCCGTACTGGAAGGTGGCGAGCCCACCGTCATCCCCAACGCCGAGGGAGCGCGCACGACGCCCTCGGTGGTCGCCTTCGCCAAGAACGGCGAGGTCCTGGTCGGCGAGGTGGCCAAGCGCCAGGCCACCACGAACGTGGATCGCACCATCCGCTCCGTCAAGCGCCACATGGGCGAGGACTGGAGCGTGGACATCGACGGCAAGAAGTTCAACCCGCAGCAGATCAGCGCCTTCGTGCTGCAGAAGCTGAAGCGGGACGCCGAGGCGTACCTCGGGGAGCAGGTCACGGACGCGGTCATCACCGTGCCGGCCTACTTCTCCGACGCGCAGCGCCAGGCGACCAAGGAGGCCGGCGAGATCGCGGGCCTGAAGGTGCACCGGATCGTCAACGAGCCGACCGCCGCCGCGCTGGCCTACGGCCTGGACAAGGGCACCGAGCAGACCATCCTGGTCTTCGACCTCGGTGGTGGCACGTTCGACGTGTCGCTGCTGGAGATCGGTGACGGCGTCTTCGAGGTGAAGGCGACCAGCGGTGACAACCACCTCGGTGGTGACGACTGGGACGCGCGGATCGTGCAGTGGCTGGTGACCCAGTTCAAGAACAAGAACGGCACTGACCTGTCCGGCGACAAGATGGCCATGCAGCGCCTCACCGAGGCCGCCGAGAAGGCCAAGATCGAGCTGTCGTCCGCGGCCGAGACCAGCATCCACCTGCCGTACCTGAGCCTGACCGACTCCGGCCCGCTGCACCTGGAGGAGAAGCTCTCCCGGGCCGAGTTCCAGAAGCTCACCACCGACCTGCTCGAGCGGGCCCGCGCGCCGTTCAAGGCCGTCATCAAGGACGCCGGCGTGGACGTGTCGAAAGTCGACCACGTCATCCTCGTCGGTGGCTCCACCCGGATGCCCGCCGTGGCCGAGCTGGTCAAGGAGCTGACCGGTGGCAAGGACCCGAACAAGGGTGTGAACCCGGACGAGGTCGTCGCCGTCGGCGCCTCCCTGCAGGCCGGTGTGCTGAAGGGTGAGGTCAAGGACGTCCTGCTGCTCGACGTGACCCCGCTGAGCCTGGGCATCGAGACCAAGGGTGGCGTGTTCACCAAGATCATCGAGCGCAACACCACGATCCCGACCAAGGGTTCGGAGATCTTCACCACCGCCGAGGACAACCAGCCGTCGGTGATGATCCAGGTCTACCAGGGTGAGCGCGAGATGGCCCGCGACAACAAGTCGCTCGGCAACTTCGAGCTGACCGGCCTGCCGCCGGCGCCGCGGAACGTGCCGCAGATCGAGGTCACCTTCGACATCGACGCGAACGGCATCGTGCACGTGAACGCCAAGGACCTGGCCACCGGCAAGGAGCAGCGGATGACGGTGACCGGTGGCTCCGCGCTGCCGAAGACCGACATCGACCAGATGGTCCGCGACGCCGAGCAGTACGCCGAGGAGGACCGCAAGCGCCGCGAGGCCGTCGAGTCCCGCAACCAGTCCGAGGGCCTGGTCTACCAGACCGAGAAGTTCCTGTCCGAGAACGAGGACAAGGTCCCGGACGACGTCAAGACCGAGGTCAAGGACGGCGTCGCGGAGCTGAAGAAGGCGCTCGAGGGCACCGACGACGAGGCCATCAAGGCCGCGTCGGAGAAGCTGTCGCAGTCCAGCCAGAAGATGGGCGCCGCGATGTACGCGAACGCCCAGGCCGCGGGCGGGTCCGAGGACGGCGCGTCGGCTGACGACCAGGCCAAGGCGGACAACAACGACGACGACGTCGTCGACGCCGAGATCGTGGACGAGGACCGGCCGCAGGACAAGAAGGCGGAGGACAAGTGACGGATCGACCCACAGGCGGCGAGTTCGGCGACGGTGACCCCGTCGTCCGGGACAAGCGCCGGATCGACCCGGAGACCGGTGACGTGCGGGAGCCTGCTGACCAGGCTCCCGCGGGAGTTCCGGACGACGTGTCGTCGCTGACCGGTCCGTCGGCCCAGGAAGCCCTGCTCACCGAGGCCCTCTCGGAGCGTACGGCGGACCTGCAGCGGCTGCAGGCGGAGTACGTGAACTACAAGCGCCGGGTGGACCGGGACCGGGAGGCGAGCCGCGAGCTCGTCATCGGCACCGTGCTCACCGAGCTGCTCGGGATCCTGGACGACGTCGGCCGCGCCCGCGAGGCGGGCGAGCTCGAAGGCGCGTTCAAGGCGGTCTCGGAATCGCTGGAGCGGGTCACCGAGAAGCTCGGCCTGGTGAAGTTCGGCGAGCCCGGCGACGCGTTCGACCCACGCATCCACGAGGCGCTGCTGCACAACTACTCCGACGAGGTCGACGGCCCGACCGCGACCATGGTGATGCAGCCGGGCTACCGGCACGGCGAGCGGATCCTGCGGGCGGCCCGGGTGGCCGTCTCGGAGCCGACAGAGAAGCTGCCGGAAGCCCCGGCAGAGAGCACGGCAGATGACGAACAGGCTGCGGACAAGTCCGAGTAGCGGGAGGGGAGGCGTCGAGTGAGCACGAAGGACTGGATAGAGAAGGATTTCTACAAGGTCCTCGGCGTCTCCAAGACCGCCGAGCAGGACGAGATCAAGAAGTCGTACCGCAAGCTGGCGCGGAAGTACCACCCGGACTCCAATCAGGGTGACGCCTCCGCGGAGGCGAAGTTCAAGGAGGTCTCCGAGGCGTACGACGTGGTCGGGGACACCAAGAAGCGCAAGGAGTACGACGAGGCGCGGCGGCTGTTCGGCAGCGGCGGCTTCCGGATGCCGGGCGGTGGTCAGCAGGGCGGCGGGTTCAACTTCGACGTCGGCGACCTGTTCAACCGTGGTGGCAGCGGTGGCGCGGCCGGGGCCGGTGGCGGTCTGGGCGACATCCTGGGCGGCATGTTCGGTGGTGGTGGACGGTCCTCGACCTCCACGACGACCGCACGGCCGCGGCGTGGGCAGGACATCGAGACCGAGGCGACGATCGAGTTCGCCGAGGCCGTGAACGGTGTCACGGTCGCGCTGCGGATGACCAGTGACGAGCCCTGCAAGACCTGTCGCGGTACCGGAGCGAAGTACGGGACAGTGCCCAAGGTCTGCCTGAAGTGCGAAGGCACGGGCATGCAGACCTCGGTCCAGGGCGGCGTGTTCGCCATGACCGAGCCGTGCACCGAGTGCAAGGGTCGCGGTCTGGTCGTCGACCAGCCGTGCGAGACCTGCCACGGCTCCGGCCGCGGCCAGTCGAGCCGGACCATGCAGGTCCGGATCCCGGCGGGTGTCCAGGACAACCAGCGGATCCGGTTGAAGGGCAAGGGCGCGGCCGGCGAGCGGGGTGGTCCTTCGGGCGACCTCTACGTCACCGTGCACGTCACGCCGCACCGGATCTTCGGCCGGCAGGGCGAGCACCTGACGTTGAGCGTCCCGGTGAGTTTCACCGAGGCGGCCCTCGGCGCCGAGATCAAGGTGCCGACACTCGACGGCCTGCCGGTCACCGTTCGGATTCCGGCCGGTACGGCGAATGGCAGCAAGCTCCGGGTTCGCGGCAAGGGCTCGGTGCGCCGGGACGGCACCAAGGGCGACATGTTGCTGACCCTGGAGGTCCAGGTCCCGCACGAGCTGACCGACGAGCAGCGCACCAAGCTGCAGGAGTTCAGTTCGGCCTCGGACCAGCCTGATCTACGCGCCGGGTTGTTCGGGAGCGCCTGAGATGGGCATCCCGTTCAGCCAGGTACCGACCTGGGACGACCGCACCCCGATCTACGTGATCTCGGTGGCGGCCCAGCTGGCCGGTATGCATCCGCAGACCTTGCGGCAGTACGACCGGCTCGGCCTGGTGGTGCCGAGCCGGGCGTCCGGCCGCGGGCGACGCTATTCGGCGTACGACGTGGCGCGGTTGCGGTATGTGCAGCACCTGTCCCAGGACGAGGGTGTGAACCTGGCGGGAATTCGGCACATCCTCGCGCTACAGTCGGAAGTAGAGGATCTGCGTTCCCGGGTGAACCAGCTCCTGGCAGAGGTTCAGCGGGGGGTGGGCGTCTCGCGACGCAGCACCTCCAGCAGGGTCTTCTCGGCCGGTCCCGCCGGCGACGTGATCGCAATGGGCCGCCAGCAGACCACGACGCGCTGGATCCGCACCCAGCCGCTGGAGCTCGGACCGCGCTGATCCTCGAGCGCTGAGAACCTCAGCGCGCACAACAGAACCACTGGAGGTTCCCCGAACCCCACCCCTCGGGGCCTCCGATCCGGTGGAAGTCGTCGAATCCCCCCTCGACACTTCCACAGCCGGAGTCGCACCCTCCCCCGGGTGTTCTTCGGCCCCCGCGGGGTGGTCCGCTCTACCGGGCCACCCTGCGGCTCTCATCTCTGCTCGTTCATTTGCCGGACACTTGCCTGGTTGGACCGCGACGTACGCTGGCCAGGTGACGCTGAGCCTGCAGACGGACCGGCTGTTGATCCGGGACTGGCAAGAAGACGACGCCGAGGCCGCGCTCGAGATCTACGGTTCGCCCGAGGTGGCGCCGTGGCTCTCGCCGGCTATCGACAAGGTGACCGACGTGGCCACCATGGGGATGATCCTGACCGCCTGGATCGAGGCCCAGCCCAACTTCGTCGTACCGGCCGGCCGCTGGGCCGTGGTCCGGCAGGAGGACGGCGAGGTGATCGGCGGGCTGCTGATCCGGCTGCTCCCGCCGTACGAGGAGGATCTCGAGATCGGCTGGCAGTTGCGGCCGTCGGCCTGGGGTAACGGGTTCGCGTCCGAGGCGAGTAAGGCGTTGATGGGTTGGGCGTTCGAGACCCACGACGTCGACGAGCTCTTCGCTGTCGCGCGGCCGAACAACAAACGCGCGATCGGCACCGCTCGGCGGCTCGGCATGGAGTGGGTCGGCGAGACGGACAAGTACTACGACCTCAACCTGCAGGTGTACCGGATCCGAGCCTCGGAGTTCAGTCGGTAGCCGAAGGCAACCAACGCCAGCGCGCAGAGCAGATACGAGTTCACGAGCACGGTCTGTACGGCGGTGTAGTGCAGCTCGCGGTCGTTGCCGAACGGCATCCACCACGGAAGTCCGATCAGGAAGATCGTGATCCACGTGGCGGAGAGCACCGTCCGCAGGGACCGCAGCTTGCCGCGGTGATGCCAGGCGAGAGCCGCGGCCGGGATCGCCCAGACCCAGTGGTTGGTCCACGAGATCGGGGAGACCGCGAGCCCGGTGAACCCGGTCACCACGACGGCCTCGAAACCCAGACCACGCTCGTGGAGCCGACGCGCGACGTACAGGCCGGTGACGGCGACGATGATTGCCGTGAGCAACCATAAGGGCGAATCTCCGGTGAGCCGGACGAGTGCGCCGCGGAGCGACTGGTTGCTGAAGTAGTGCGGCGGCCCCACGCGGCTCGGATCGAAGATGTACTTCGTCCAGAAGTCGATCGTCGAGGTGGGTGACACCAGGAACGCGATCACCATCGTGAGCGCGGTTGTCACACTTGCGACCATGGCCTCGCGGTACCGCTTGGTGATCAGCAGGAAGACGATGAAGATGCCCGGCGTCAACTTGATGCCGGTGGCAACACCGACCAGGATTCCGCGGTACCGCCGCGGGATCAGTCCGAGCAGATCCACCGTCAGCATCGCCAGCAGCACCAGGTTGATCTGGCCTTGCCTGAAGGTCGACTGCACTGGTTCGAAGAGCAAGGCGGCCCACGCGATCAGTACGCCGGTCGACCAGCCGAGCTTCTTCGCCGTGGCCCACCCGATCACCAGCAGCGACAGTGCCGACGCAACCGTGATCAGTGTGCGGGCGAAGGGAAGACCGATCGCGAACGGCGAGAACACCAGCGCGGCGAACGGCGGATAGGTGAAGCCGAGCCCGATGTGGGGGTAGTAGGTGAGATGCGCGGTGTAGATGTCCTGTCCGTTGACGAGCCCGCGAGCGCCCGCGTAGTAGATGCCGAGATCGCTCATCTCAGCAGACCAGGGATGCCAGCGCAGGAGACACAGGATCGGCAGAATTGTTGCTAGCAGCACCAGTTTTCGCTTGCTCATGCGCGACGCCGCCAAGCTGCGATCAGCAGCACCGCCGCGCAGATTGCGTAGGAGTTGCCGAGGTACAGCTCGAAGCCGTGGTGGTGCAGCTCGCGATCGTCCAGGTACGGCGCCAGCCAGGGAAGCCCGATGCCGAAGGTGACCGTGGTGAGCGCTGCAAGTCCGACGCGGTAGACCGTGGTCGCGCGCGACCAGAGCAGTGCGCAGGCCGGGAGCGCCCAGACCCAGTGAGCACTCCACGAGATCGGCGAGATGAGCAGCCCGACGGCGGCGGTCAGCAGGACGGATTCCAACAACCTGCCGCGGTCGTAGGCACGTCGTACCGCGAAGAAGCCGATGGCCAAGGTGGCGAGGATCGCGAGGATCCAGAACGGCTCGACTCCCTGGGGGCCGCCGTTCAGTCGGCCGAGGACGCCACGCCAGGCCTGGTTCGTGACCAGGGTGCTGGAGCCGGGGCGGGTCGGGTCGAAGACGTACGTGCTCCAGAACTTCCAAGCCGCATCCGGCATCGCCAGGAAGCCGACCAGCATCGTGGCGGCGGTCGTCGCCGCGGCAGTGGCCGCCTCGCGATACCGGCGGGTCACCAGGAGGTAGACGATGAAGATGCCGGGGGTGAGCTTGATCCCGGTCGCGATCCCGATCAGTACGCCGCGGAACCGGTGCGGTAGGTGTCCGAAGAGGTCGATCATCAGGATCGCGAGCAGCATCAGGTTGATCTGGCCGTAGTGGAACGTCATCCGCACCGGCTCGAGCGCGAGACCGGCTGCACCTAAGGCGATTCCGGCCGCCAGCACCTGGTGGGTCGACCAGTGTGGCTTCAGTGCGCGGAAGGTGACCGACCCGATCACCAGCAGGGCAAGGGCGGAGAGCGCGGTCATGAGCGCTCGGCCTGCACCTGTGGGGAGGAGGCCGAGCGGGGCCATCAGGAGTGCGGCGAACGGCGGGTAGGTGTAGCCGAGCAGATCCGGGGATGCGTGATGCGCGGTGTAGATGTCCTGGCCGTGCAGGACGGCCTTCGCAGCGGCGACGTACACGCGGAGGTCGTACAGATCCTTGGTCGGCGGCCAGATCGCCACGCAAACAGCCACGAACGCCGCCGCGGCCAGGCTCAGCGCGAGGACCGGGCGGGTGATCCGGCCGTTGCCAACGGCCCCTTCAAGGGCGGGCCGAACAGGACTGATCGTCATGCCTTCGACAATCCCGGCGAGACCCGGGCCGCCACATCGCCGCCAGGTATGGACCGGCCTCACCGCGGGGTATGGGCCGCCACGGCCGAGTGTCACTCCTGAGAGTGACGGCTTCCGGCCCGTCCCGCCGCCACAATGGTCGGGTGAAAGAACTCCTGACCGGCCGGCGCGCGCTCTGGATCGACTCCGCGATCGCGTTCGCCGCCATGGTCAGCCTGCAGGCGCGTCCCCACTGGCAGGCGGGCGACTGGCTGTGGCTGCGGGTGATCCTCATCCTGTTTCCGCTGCTGATCGCGATCCGCCGGATCGAGCCCGCGCTCGCACTGCCCGGTCTGGTCGTCGGTGCGTACCTGGCCGTCGCGCTCGGCCAGGCGCCCTGGCTCCTGTACGTCGGCATCGTCCTCGCGCTGTGGTCGTTGGCCGGCCGGTGCCGGCAGCGGACCGTGATCGCCGTCACGGCGGGATCGGTGTTGATCCCGATCGTGCTGGACGTGGCCCGGGTCGCCGTCGAAGAAATCCTGCGTCCGTACGATTCCTTCGGCGGCAACCTGTCCCAGCTCTTCGAGAACATCGTGGCCGCCGGCGCGCCTGCTGTGGTGCCCTGGCCGCGGGTGGCCCTGATCGCCGTCGTGGCCATGGCGTTCCTGCTCGTACGGCGGGATCGAGCGCGCGTCGTACCAGCTCGTCAGCGCTGGGCCGATCTGCGTGCGTACCTCGTCGATCCGGTCGACTCCTGGGTCCGATACGCCTTGCTGGGCGGTGCGCTCGCGGGCATGACGCTGGTCGAGGTCCGCACGGACTTGCTGTATGGCGGATGGTGGAGCGCGCCGAGCTGGATGCCGTGGGGTGTCGCAGCGGCCGCGCTGGTGCTGGTGTTCCGACGTCGGCCGGTGGTTGCGGTGGTGGTGCTGACCGCGGCGAGCCTGATCGCGAACTGGCAGTCGTACATCCACTACGTCCCGCTGTACGCCGCGCTCGGGGTGGCGTTGTACTGGCTCGTCGTCACCCCGAAGAAGTCCCGGAGCCTGCGGTGGACGTTGCCGGTGGCAATCGGCGTACTGATCCTGCTGCCGCTCATCACCAGAACCATGCGGGTCTGGTTCCTGCAGCTGATCTTCCCCGAGATCAAGCGCCGCGGCTGGGACTACACGTGGAACACCGTGCTGCACAACTCGACGTACGACGGGATCGCGCAGAACATCTGGCCGGTCACACTCTCGTTGATCCTGCTGCTGCCGGTGCTCGCCGCGATCGCGGTTCGGCAGTTGCGGCGGAATCGTGAGGCGGCGCGGCGTGAGGCTGAGCTGGAGCGGGCGGCTGAGGAGCTCGAGGCTGAGCAGGTTGTTCTCACCGAGCGGGCGATCATCGCTCGTGATCTGCACGACGTGGTCGCGCATGCGGTGAACCTGATGGTGATCCAGGCCGAGACCGGGCCGGATCTCGTACGGCGCGGGGAGGCCGACGTACTGGCGGGGTTCCAGCGGATCGGGGATGCCGGGCGGCGGGCGTTGAGCGAGTTGGACCGGTTGTTGTCGACGTTGCGGGACGAGGACGGGATCGCCGATCCGCAACTGGCTCCGCAGCCTGGGATCTCCGATCTGTCACAGTTGGTCGCGGACGTTTCCGACGACCACCTGCCGATCGAACTCGACCTGCAGGGTGATCTCGAGACTCCACCTGAGGGTCAGCAGGTGACGGCGTACCGGCTGGTGCAGGAGGCGCTCACCAACGTGGTCAAGCATGCGCGGGCGACCGGGGTCCGGGTGGCGGTGCGGAGCGAGGAGACGGGGGTGCGGGTCGAGGTGACCGATGACGGGGTCGGGTTCGACGTCGCCGCAGCGCGTCGGGGGAACCGGCACGGGCTGGCGGGGATGCGGGAGCGGGTCCGGATCGAGGGCGGCACGCTGGACATCCGCAGTACGCCGGGAGCCGGGACGACTGTGGACGCGTGGATGCCGGTCGGGGGTCGTCGGTGAACGATCGGCCGATCAAGGTGATGGTGGTCGACGACCAGGACCTGGTCCGGGACGGGATCGCGATGATCCTCGACGGGCAGCCCGATATCGAGGTGGTCGCCCAGGCGGTCGACGGCGCGGACGCGATCCGGCAGGCGGCCGCGATTCTCGATCTGGCCGTCGTGCTGATGGATGTCCGGATGCCGGTGATGGACGGGCTCGAGGCCACTCGGCAGCTCGCCGGGGGACCGCGGGTGCTGATCCTGACCACCTTCGACCTCGACGAATACGTGTACGACGCGCTGCGCGCCGGGGCCAGCGGGTTCCTGCTGAAGCGGTCCTCGCGGGATGAGCTGATCAACGCCGTTCGGGTGATCGCGGCCGGCGATGCGTTGCTGGCGCCGCCGGTGACCCGGCGGCTGATCGACCGGTTCGCCGACACCCGGCTGGATCCCGCGGTGGCGGCGCGGATCGACGTACTGACTGCTCGGGAGCGGGAGGTCCTGGTGCTGGTTGCCAAGGGCAACTCGAACGCCGAGGTCGCGGACGAGCTGCACCTGACCGAGCACACCGTGAAGACGCATGTCAGCCGGATGCTGGCCAAACTCGGCCTGCGGGACCGGGTGCAAGCCGTCATCCTGGCGTACGACGCAGGACTGGTGACGGCCGGGCAGAGGTAAACAGTGCCCATCGGTAAAAAGTGGACAACGGTGAGAACTGGCCAAGACGACGCGTTGACGCCGGTCGACAGTCGCCCGAAAACTGGCTGACGTGCTCACTTTCGCCGCCCTCCTGAGTCCTGTCCTCCTCTCCGCCTCCCTCCTCACGGCACCCGCTGCGGAGCCGACCATCTTCTACATCGACTCGGTCGCGGGGAACGACGCCGCTTCCGGGACGAGCGAGACCACGCCCTGGAAGAGCCTGGCCAAGGTCAACGGCTACGCCTTCGATCCGGGTCAGCAGATCCTGTTCAAACGAGGTTCGTCCTGGACCGGGTCACTCAACCTGTCGCGCAACGGCATCACCGTCGGTGCCTACGGTTCCGGCGCGCTACCGAAGATCGGTGGTCCGGTGCTGAACTGCGTCAACGTGACCGGCGACGACATCTTCATCGGTGATCTCCGCGCCAGCGGCTGCAACTGGGCCGGGTTCGAACTGTTCGGCGACAGCATCGTGCTGGACACCGTGCAGGCCGACAACAACGTGGCCGGGATCTCCATCACCGACGGTTCGGACTGGAACGACATCCGTTGGAGCACGCTCGTCAACAACAACAAGATGAGCGTCGACGACGACACGCACCCCGACGACGACTCGGGTGCCTTCGGCATCCTCGTGCACGGCGACGACAACAAGATCCGCCACAACACCATCAGCGGCAGCTTCCACACCAGCCACGACTACGGGTACGACGGCGCCGCGGTCGAGATCTTCAACGGCGACCGGAACCACATCGAGT
This sequence comes from Kribbella sp. NPDC056951, assembly GCF_042674205.1. Classification (NCBI taxonomy): domain Bacteria; kingdom Bacillati; phylum Actinomycetota; class Actinomycetes; order Propionibacteriales; family Kribbellaceae; genus Kribbella; species Kribbella sp. NPDC056951. Next base: position 197,871 of record NZ_JBHUQZ010000014.1, on the reverse strand, counting down.
ACAACAAGACCGCCGACAACGACACGTTCACCGAGCTCGGTCACGAGGCCGGCCAGACCGCCGACGACAACGTCTTCGCCTACAACTCGGTCACCTCGACCAAACCGTCCGGCACCTTCCTGATCACCCGCGGCGCCCAGAGCCACATCGGCCCGGTACGCCGGACGCTCGCGATCAACAACTCCGTCAACCTGCCGAACGGCGACGGCTGGAGCTGCGACCAGGGTTGCGGCCCCGGCATCCTCAAGCTGCGCAACAACATCGTCAAGGTCGGCAAGAAGGTCGGCTACGACGACTCGTTCGACACCCACAACCCGGCCGACGCGGCCGACGAGGACCGCGGTGTCTACCAGGGTGCCGTCTACCAGTTCACCCTCGGCGCTCGCTCAGTCAAGGCCGACCCGCTCTATACCAGTGCCACCGACCTCCGCCTGAAAGCCGGCAGCCCCGCGATCGGCCGCGCCGAGAACTCCGGCTACCCCGAGGACCTTGCCGGCAAATCCCTTACCGGGTTGACCAGTTGGGACTCCGGCGCCTACCAGCGCTGAATCAGCTGTCGAACGACTGCCGGGCAGACTCGATGTGGCTGAAGTACCTGTGGGTCCATTCGCACATGGTGTCGACTGTGGCCCGCAGGCCCTGGCCGGCCTCGGTGAGCGTGTACTCGACCTTGGGTGGCACGGTCGGGTAGACCGTGCGCTCGACCAGGCCGTTGCGTTCGAGCATGCGCAGGTTCTGGGTGAGCATCTTGTGGCTGATGCCATCGACGCGGTTGCGCAGATCGCTGAAGCGCCGGGTGTCGTCGCCGAGCGTCTCGATGATCAGGAGCGCCCACTTGTTGGCCACGTCGGAGAAGATCTCCCGCGCCAGTGAGTCGGCCCGGCTGATGTCGGCCTGTTCCTCCGCCGACAAGCCGCTGACCTGCTTGGTTCCCATCTGGTTCCCCTGTCACCGAAAAGTGCGTTCTTCCGCTGCACTCCATACTCTCCTACGGTTCCTGAGTAACCACAAGAGAGTGTGAGAGGAACTGTCATGGCCGTCACCCTGATCAATCCCGCTGGTCTGCCCGAGATCGACGTCTACCAGCAGGTCGCGGTCGCGTCCGGAACGCGGCTGGTGTTCATCGCCGGGCAGGTCGCGTGGAACGCCGTACCGGACCTGGCTGCTCAGGTCGAAGAGGCCTATCTGAACGTCGGTACGGCGCTCGCCGCGGCCGGAGGCTCGTTCGCCGACGTCACCCGGCTGACGTTCTACGCCGTCGACTGGAAGCCGGAGAAGATGCCGGAGCTGCTCGATGGGATCGCTCGCGCATCGGCCAAGCTCGGCATCACCCCGAAGCCGCCGGCGACGCTGATCGGGGTCGCGACACTCGACGTACCGGAGCACTGGGTCGAGATCGAGGCGACCGCGGTTCTGGACTGAAGTGGTGCAGGGGGATGGCGGGGCCATCCCCCTGCGGGCTACTTCAGGCCGTAGGCGGCGGTGATTTGCTGCTTGAGGCTGTTGCCGTTGGCATCTGTTGCGGTGAGTCGTAGCGAGGGCGACTTGCCGGTGGCGCTGGCTGGGTGGGTCACCGTGCCGGTGTATTTGCCGTCGGTTCCGGTCAGCGGCAGGGCGGTCCAGCGCTTGTTGTCGTAGGAGATCTCCAGTTTCGGCTTGGCGAATTTCGCCGTGCTACCGGAGCCGAACTGGTGGCGGAGACCGAGGTTGATCGTGACGGGGCGGGCGGTCGGCACCTGGTTGTGGGCGTTGGCCTGCGGTACGTCGAGATCGGCCAACACCAGCGGCATTTGCTCCTGCTCACCGCCCTTGGAGCGGAACTTCCAGTGCGACTCGACCGTGGTGGAGTAGCGGAACAGCGTCGGATCAGGGCTGTTCTTCAGGTCGATCTCGTAGTCGGCTGCCTCGGGTGGTACTTCGACGAATCCGCCGGGTCCGGAATTGTCGGAGAAGATCTCGACGCCGTTGCGATGGGCAACGATCGAGGTCTCGCCGGTGGTGGACCACCAGGGGGAGTACTGGCCAGGACCGTGGCTCAGCGTACTGATCGTCATGCTCAGACCGCCGTCGTACCGGCCGACCTGGGCGATTGCCCCGACGTCGGCGTCGGGGAGACCGCTGTTGATGATCGGGGTCAACCAGCGTTCGACCGTCTTCGTGCCGGGCCGGTAGACGCGCGGGGTCCCGAGCACGAAGGGGTCGGCCTCTTCACCGTCGATGATGAGCTGGTTCGACCAGGTGACCTGGTTGGCGAGCACGTACGACGTCCGCTTGGCCGGCGGGGCGAAGTACGGGAGCAAGAAGCTGTTTACGTCGGCTCCCGCCGGTGTGACACCGGTGCGTGCCTCGGCCGTCGGCAGGCCGGTGTGCGTCCCGAAGGTCTCGTCCACCGTCGCGAGCTGGTCGCGCCTGACGGTGAGCTCGGTATCGGCCGGCAGTCGGTTCGCCCAGGGAACGATCAGGTCGTAGACGTACGGCGTTACGGCCTGGCCGGTGACCCGGACTGTCGTGGGCCGCTCCAGCAGGCGCTGCGCGTTCAACCGCGAGATCCGCATCGTCGGGACCGTCGCGTTGCCGGTTTCGCTGTAGGCCCAGAAGGCGAACATCGCGCCATCACCGGCCCTGCTCGGGTCGTACAGCATGACCGCAGCGGCGCCCGCCTTCTCGGCGTTCGTCGCGAGATCGCCGCTCGCCTGGGTCTGGTCGGAGCGGATCAGCGCGAGCTTGCCCTTGGCCCCGGTCAGCTCGGCCGGCGTACCCGTACCGCCGTCGAAGACCTGCAACTCCTTCTGCCCTGTGAACCGCGGCCCGAAGTGGAAGTCCAGCGCGGTGATCGACAGGCCGCCGACGATCTGAGCCTGGTATGGCGGCTGTTCGATCCGCTTGCCGAATCCGATCTCGGCGGAACCAACCGCCTTCGCCGCGGTCTTCGTCGCGGCGAACGTCCTTCGGGTGCCGGTCTGACTGACCGAGTCGGTACGACGCCAGTTCGGTACGTCGCGGACGTGAGTCATCGAGACTTCCCTGGGTGCTGCAGTGGCAGGCTGCCCTTGCGCACCGAGGTCGAGAACCTGGGTCTTGCGCGCGTCGAGCGTGATCGCGGTGGCCTTGCTGATCGCGAACTCGTCGGACAGCACCAGGTCGAATCGCCCGGGTGCGTCGTCGGTGGCCGAGGAGATGAAGATCGACGAGACGTCGTACTTGCCTGGTGCGAGCCGCACCTTCGCGGTGCCGTTCACGATCGGAACGCCGTGCGATGGACCGAGCTCCGGCTGCGGGCCGTCCAGCCGGTTCACGGCGAGGTCGTCGTTGGCCGGCTGGCCGTCATGCGTGATGCCGGTGACGGTCAGCTCGTAGACCTCAGGTTCGGCGTACCAGCCGATGGTCGTGACGAGTGGGTCGGCGCCGTCCGCGGTGGCGGTGATCCGGCCGGCGAAGTTGCCCGGGCCCTTCTTCGCCCGGTCGGTCGTGACAGTGACCTTGGCGTCGCCGTTCGCCGGTACGACGACCTGGTTGGCGCTCAGCTGGGTGGATTCGAGATCCACGGCCAGCTTGAGGGTGACCGGCGCGCTGGTCGGGTTGCGGTAGGTCAGTTCGCGGGTGACCACGTCGGTCTGCGGGTACGGCCACGCCAGCCGACCTAGCTCGAGTTCGCCGGTGTCGACCGTGACTTCGGTGGCCGTGGCCTGGTCGGCGTCGACTCGGCCGGCGCCCTGCTCGGCGAGCGGGCTTCCCTGCTGCGGATCCGCGGTCGAGATCAGCCGGGCCTTGAGCGCATCCGCCTTCCAGTCCGGGTGCGCCTGGGCCAGCAGGGCCGCCGTACCGGCGACGTGCGGGCTGGCCATCGACGTACCGGAAAGCTTGGTGTAGTTGTCGTCGACCGGCTCACCGCGGCTGGTGCCGGCGGCGCGGGCGGCGACGATGTCGGTGCCTGGTGCGGACAGCTCCGGCTTCAGTGCGCCGTCGCCCTTGCGCGGACCGTGGCAGGAGGTGCTGCTCGGCCGGCCGTCGAACTGAAGGTTGCCAACGGCAAGTGCTTCGTCGGCCGCGGCCGGTGTGCTGACGCTGCCCGGGGTCGGCGGATAGCAGTTGCCTGCAGCAATGACGAACAGTGCGCCGGTCTGCTTGCTGATCCGGTTGACCGCCTCCGACAGCACGTCGGTGCCGTCGCTCGGACCGCCGCCGAGGCTGAGATTGACGACCGACGCGCCCTGCGCGGTGGCCCACTCCATCCCGGCGATGATGCCGGAGTCGTAGCCGTTGCCGTTGTCGTCGAGCACCTTGCCGTTGAGCAACGTGGCGTCCGGGGCCACGCCCTTGTACTTGCCTTGCGAGGCGGCGCCGTTGCCGGCCGCGATACTCGCGACGTGCGTGCCGTGGCCGTTGTGGTCGACCGCGTCACCGGATTCGCTGAAGTCCTCGGCGGCCGCGATCCGCCCGGCGACATCGGGGTGGGTCGGGTCGATCCCGGTGTCCAGTACGGCGATCTTGACGCCCTTGCCGGTGAATCCGCGCTGCCAGGCGGCCGGTCCGCCGATCTGCGGAACGCTCTGGTCGAGGTTCGCCTTCACGCGTCGATCGAGGCTGACCCGGGTGACCGTCGAGGCGACCCGCGCGGTCTTGCCCGGGGTGAGGGATCGCCAGAACGCCTGGCCGTGCGACACGCGGGTCGCGCGGGCGCCGAGACTGGCGAGCACCCGGCCTCCCGTCGTACCGGGAACCGCGGCGGACCGGGCTGCGCCTGTCGAGCTGATGATCACCGGGGTGCTGTCGGTGGCGCCCTCGGCGATCAGGGTGGTGACGTCGAACAGACTTCGGTCGAGGCGGCCGGCGGTGACATCGGCTGCGGCGGCGGTCGGTACGACGTACGTGTGCCCGTTCAGCGTGCTCGTGAGGGCCGAGTCCGACGTACTGCCGGGGCCCGGGACGAAGGCCGTTCGGACCTGGTTGCCGGGGAGCGTGGTGACTCGGACCTGGTCGCCGGTGATCAGGTTGACCGTCGAGGTGGGCGGTTGGGGGCGGGGCGGTGGGGACGCGGCGGTGGCGGTGGTCGCGCCGCCGAGCGTCAGGCTCAGGCCCACGAGGGGCGCCAGCCAGCGGTTCGGGTGCAAGTGTTCCTCCAGAGTCGGGCGGTGGTCTCACTTGCGTTGACGGAACGAACTCGTCAGAAGTTCAAGACTAGACCGGAACTCGGAGCAGATCCCTGGGTTGTCCCGGAGAGATCCCCTAGAGTTGAGTGGAATGGACTCAAGTTTGGCTAGGTTGTAGCTAGTGACTGTGTTTGCTTGAACTGAAAGGCTCTGAGATATGGATGTTCAGCGGTTGACGACGCTGGCCCGCGAAACGCTGTCGGTCGCCATCCGTCAGACCTCCGCGGCGGGCAACCCGACCGTGGAACCGATTCACCTGCTCTCCGCGCTGCTCGCGCAGCCCGAGGGGACCACGACCGGTCTGCTCGAGGCCGCCGGCGGCGCCATGGACGCCGTACGACGCCGGACCACCGAGCAGGTTGGTCGGCTGCCGAAGGCGAGTGGGGGCAGTGTGCAAGCGCCGAGCCTGTCGCCGAAGACCGGTGAGGTGCTGAACCAGGCTGAGCAGCGGGCTCTCGGGCTCGGGGACGAGTACGTCTCCACCGAGCACCTGCTGATCGCGCTCGCCACCGTCGAAGGACCTGCCAAGACGGCGCTCGGGGTGACTCCGGAGGCGCTGCTGAAGGCGTTCGACGAGATGCGGGGCAACCGGCGGATCACGTCGCCGGAGGCCGAAGGGACGACCAAGACGCTGGAGAAGTACGGCGTCGACCTGACTGAGCGTGCTCGCGACGGCAAGCTCGACCCGGTGATCGGGCGTGATTCCGAGATCCGGCGCGTCGTACAGGTGCTGTCCCGTCGTACCAAGAACAACCCGGTCCTGATCGGTGAGCCCGGCGTCGGCAAGACGGCCGTCGTCGAGGGTCTGGCCCAGCGGATTGTGGCCGGTGACGTGCCCGAGTCGCTGCGCGGCCGGCGGCTGATCAGCCTCGACCTCGGCGCGATGGTCGCGGGCGCGAAGTACCGCGGTGAGTTCGAGGAGCGGTTGAAGGCGGTGCTGACCGAGATCAAGGAATCCGACGGTCAGGTCATCACCTTCATCGACGAGCTGCACACCGTCGTCGGCGCCGGTGCGTCCGGCGAGGGCGCGATGGACGCGGGCAACATGCTGAAGCCGATGCTGGCGCGCGGTGAGCTGCGGATGATCGGTGCCACGACGCTCGACGAGTACCGGACACGGATCGAGAAGGACCCGGCGCTGGAGCGTCGGTTCCAGCAGGTCTTCGTCGGTGAGCCATCGGTCGAGGACTCGATCGCGATCCTGCGTGGGCTGAAGGAGCGGTACGAGGCGCACCACAAGGTGGCCATCTCCGACAGCGCACTGGTGGCTGCGGCGACGCTGTCGAACCGCTACATCAGCGGTCGCCAGTTGCCCGACAAGGCGATCGACCTGGTCGACGAGGCTGCGTCGCGACTGCGGATGGAGATCGACTCGTCCCCGGTCGAGATCGACTCACTGCGCCGTACCGTCGACCGGCTCAAGATGGAGGAGCTCGCGCTGTCCCGCGAGGAGGACGCCTCGTCGCAGGAGCGGCTCGGGCGGCTGCGCGCCGACCTCGCCGACCGCGAGGAGGAGTTGCGCGCGCTCGAAGCCCGCTGGGAGCGGGAGAAGTCCGGCCTGAACCGGGTCGGTGAGATCAAGGAGCGGATCGACGAGCTGCGCGGCCAGGCCGAACGTGCCCAGCGCGACGGCGACCTCGGTACGGCGGCCCGGATCCTGTACGGCGAGATCCCGGAGCTCACGAAGGAGCTCGAGGAGGCCGACGCTTCGGAGGACGCCGTCGAGGCGCCCGAAGCGATGGTGAACGAGGAGGTCGGGCCCACCGAGATCGCTGAGGTGATCGCGATGTGGACCGGTATCCCGACCGGGCGGCTGCTCGAAGGCGAGACCGGCAAGCTCCTCCGGATGGAGGACGAGCTGGGTCAGCGGTTGATCGGTCAGAAGGAAGCCGTGAAGGCGGTCAGTGACGCCGTACGGCGCGCGCGGGCCGGCATCTCCGACCCGGACCGGCCGACTGGCTCGTTCCTGTTCCTCGGCCCGACCGGTGTCGGCAAGACGGAGCTGGCGAAGGCGCTGGCCGACTTTCTGTTCGACGACGAGCGGGCGATGGTCCGCATCGACATGTCCGAGTACAGCGAGAAGCACAGCGTCTCGCGACTCGTCGGTGCCCCTCCCGGCTACGTCGGCTACGAAGAGGGCGGTCAACTGACCGAGGCCGTACGGCGTCGTCCGTACTCGGTGATCCTGCTCGACGAGGTCGAGAAGGCGCACCCCGAGGTCTTCGACATCCTCTTGCAGGTGCTCGACGACGGCCGGCTGACCGACGGTCAGGGGCGGACGGTCGACTTCCGTAACGTCATCCTGATCCTGACCAGCAACCTCGGTTCGTCGTACCTGGCCGACATGGCGCTCGACGAGAAGGTCAAGCGCGACCAGGTGATGGCCGTCGTACGGCAGTCCTTCAAGCCGGAGTTCATCAACCGGCTCGACGAGATCGTCCTGTTCGACGCGCTCGGCAGTGAGGAGCTGACGAAGATCGTCGCGCTCCAGATCACCGCCCTGCAACGCCGCCTGACCGACCGTCGGATCACGTTGGAGGTCGACGAAGGTGCGTTGGAATGGCTGGCGTTGACCGGCTACGACCCGGTGTACGGCGCGCGTCCGTTGCGTCGCCTGGTGCAGTCCGCGATCGGTGACGAGCTGGCGCGAGGTCTGCTGAATGGCACGGTCCGCGACGGCGAAACCGTCCGCGTGACGTTGAACGAGTCGAAGGACGCGCTGGAAGTCACCGCCTGACAGCTTGGTCCGTCTGCAAGGATCAAGGAGTGTTCGGAGCCGAGTACTACGAAGAGAACGGACCGCCGCGTCAAGTGACAGTGGCGACCGTCGTAGTACTCGGCTTCGGTGTTCTCTACCTGCTGCTCGGCCTGATGGCGCTGACCTCGGCCGGCGACCAGATCTCCGAGATCGTCACCGGCTCGAAGGGCGCGTCGGCCGTGGTGGTCGTGCTGGCGTGGGTCGGTGCCGTGCTCTACATCGTCCCGGCACTGTTCCTCCGCAAAGGCCGTCCCTGGGCCCGCTACGTGATCATGGCGGTCGCCGTACTGGGTGTTGTCGGCGGCCTGGTCGCCTTCCCCACCGGCCTGCTCGGCGCGGCCATCCACGCCGCCCTGCTCGTCCTCATGCTCCAACCCCCGACGAAGAGATGGTTCCGCCGCTGATGGAGATCTGGATCAACCCCGCCTGCTCCAAATGCCAGTCCGCCACCAAGGCCCTCGACGAGGCCGGCGTCTCCTATACCGTCCGCCGCTACCTCGACGACCCGCCCACCGCGGCCGAACTCGATGCCGTCCTAACCCGCCTCAACCTCGACCCTTGGCACGTCGTCCGCCACAACGAACCCGAGGCAGCACCCCTCCGCGACCTCCCCCGCGACGACTCCCACCGCGCCGACTGGATCGCCGCCATGGTCGCCCACCCCATCCTCATCCAACGCCCCATCCTCACCGCCGACGACCAAACCACCGCCGTAGTCCGAGACCCCGAATCCCTGTCCCGCTTCCTTTCCTGAGGTAGGCCCGGACCGCCCCCACTCACCAACCCGCACAGGCTCCGCACCACCACGCCTGAACGCCGCGCCGAAACCGCCCTCCGAACGACTTACTGAGTGGTGGCGGTCCGCCCGCCCAACCACATGTCGCAAGGTTCGCCGGTAGCTGGCGGGGCGAGGCCGCTCCGCACGCACCTCCACCACGCGGGCGACACCCCGGGTGACACCACCCCCGCCGACGACACCCCCGGGTGAGACCACCCCTGGCGACATCACCCCGACGACCACCCCTGGCGACATCGCGCCAGACGACGGCCTCGGGCGGCACCAATCCCCGCCCCCGACAACCGCCACCCCGACACCACCCCTCGGGCGACACCAACCCGACGATCGCAGTTGCTCGCCGGTCGCGTTAGGGCGGAAGCACGTGAGGCGGGCGCGCCGGAGGCGGTGTCCTTTTAGAGCTTTTGCAGGCGGGTTAGGGCTTCTTGGAGGAGTTCTTCCTTCTTGCAGAAGGCCCAGCGGACCAGGGGGCGGCCGGCTTCTTTGTTGTCGTAGAAGACTTGGGTGGGGATGGCTACTACGCCGGTGCGTTCGGGGAGGAGGCGGCAGAAGTCGATGCTGTCGGTGTGGCCCAGGGGGCGGATGTCGGTGGTGATGAAGTAGGTGCCGGCGGGGCGGTGGACTTCGAAGCCTAGGTCGGACAGGCCGTTGGCCAGGAGATCGCGGCGGGACTGGAGGGTGCTGCGGAGGGTGTCGAAGTAGTCGTTGCCTAGGGCAAGGGCGTTGGCTACGGCCGGCTGGAAGGGCGAACCGGAGACGTAGGTCAGGAACTGTTTGGCCGTGGTGACCGCAGTGACCACCTCAGGCGAACCTGTCACCCAGCCGATCTTCCACCCAGTCACCGAGAACGTCTTACCGGCGCTGCCGATCGAGACGGTCCGGTCAGTCATGCCGTCGTACGTCGCCAACGGGATGTGCCGGTGGTCGTCGTACACGAGGTGTTCGTAGACCTCGTCGGTGATGACCACCAGATCGTGCTCGACTGCCAGATCCCGGATCCCGCGAAGCTCATCATCGGTCAGCACCGTGCCGGTCGGGTTGTGCGGGGTGTTGATCAGCAAGACCTTCGTCCGCGGGGTGACAGCGGCGCGGAGTTCGTCCAGATCGAGCCGGTACGACGGCGCTCGCAGCGTCACGGGAACCCGACGACCGCCGGCGAAGGCGATGCCGGCGGCGTACGAGTCGTAGTACGGCTCAAGCGCGATCACCTCGTCACCGGGTTCGACGAAGGCGAGTAGGGCAGCGGCGATGGCCTCGGTGGCGCCCGTGGTCACCAAGACCTGAGTGTCGGGGTCGTACGACAGATCGTAGAAGCGCTTCTGGTGGTCGACGATCGCCTGCCGCAGCGCGGGGATGCCGCGGCCGGGCGGGTACTGGTTCGCGCCAGCACGGATCGCCGCGATCGCATCCTCGAGCAGCGAGTCAGGCCCGTCGGTATCGGGGAACCCTTGCCCGAGGTTGACCGACCCGGTAGCGACCGCGAGGGCCGACATCTCGGCGAAGATCGTGGTGCCCAGCCCGTTCAACCGCTCAGCATGTCCGCGCATGCAGTCGACTCTAACGCCCGGCGTTGCGCACCATGTGGGCCAGCCAGTCGCGCGCCGTGGTCCGGTCGGTGTCGGCGAGGCTCGCCTCGATCTCGGCCTCCACAGCCAGTACGGCGGGAGCCGCGACCGCCAGCCGGTCGACCCCGGCCTTGGTCAGGAACAGTTGCTGGGTACGCCGATCGTTCGGATTCGGCCGGCGTTCGACCAGGTCGGCCTTCTCCAGGCCGGTGACGAGTTCGTTCGCGGACTGCCGGGCGGTTCCGACCACGCGGCCCAGTTCGGCGACGGTCCGGCCGGGGTGATGCGTGAGAACGAGCAGAGCGCCGTACTGCTGCACGGAGAGCCCGTGCTCGACCAGGGCGACAGCGACCGCGGAGCGCAGGCTCAGCCAGGCGTGCCGCACCAGGAAGGTCACGCCGAAGCTGTCGTCAGGCTCGCTGCTCATACCGCTCATTCTGCCAACACACGTCTGAAAAGGTGATTGACAGGAACCTGTCAATCACCGCACACTGAAACCACGTCAGGGTCCTGTCAATCATAGGAGACGTGGTGTCCCTACCGCCAACACCCACCCGGCCCGGCCGGGTGCTCGCCGTACTTGTCCTCTCTGCGCTGCTGATCTGGATCGACTCGACAGTCCTCGGCATCGCCCTCGAACGCCTCGCCGACCCGGTCGACGGCCTCGGCGCGTCCCCCGGTCAGCTCCAATGGGCGATCGGCATCTACTCGCTGCTGTTCGCCACCGCACTCTTCGCCGCCGGTGCGCTCGGCGACCGCTACGGTCACCGGACCGTCCTGATGGCTGGCCTGGTCGTCTTCGGTGCGTCGTCCGCGTGGGCGGCCTGGGCCAGCGATCCGGTCGCACTCATCCTCGCCCGCGCCACCATGGGCCTCGGCGGCGCAATGATCATGCCGACCTCGATGGCAATCCTCGGCCGGACCTTCGCCCCCGAACGCCGAGCCGGGGCCATCGCGATCTGGTCGTCCGCGGCCGGTGTCGGAGTGGCTGCCGGTCCGGTCCTCGGTGGCCTCCTGCTGGCCCGGTTCTGGTGGGGCTCGGTCTTCCTGATCAACCTGCCACTGGTCGCCGTCGCGCTGGTCGGTGCCGCCCTCACCCTCCCGAATCCCCGCAGCGAGCAACGCCGCCGCCTCGACGTGCGAGGTCTCGGGCTGTCCACGCTCGGTCTGCTCGGTTTGTCCTACGGCCTGATCGAAGGTGGTCACCAGGACGGCTGGAGCCGTTGGCAGGTCTGGGCGAGTATCGCGGCCGGCCTCGTCCTGATCGCGGCCTTCCTGTACTCCGAAGCGCGCGAACATGACCCGAGTTTCGATCCACGCCTGTTCCGCAACCGTCATTTCGCGGCCGGCAACGTCGCGCTCGGTGCCCTGTTCCTGACCATCACCGGCCAGGCGTTCTACCAAACCTTCTACCTGCAAGGCGCGCGCGGCCTCAGCCCGCTGCAGGCCGGACTACTAGCGTTGCCGGGGGCAACAGGCGTCGTACTGGGCTCGCCGCTTGGTGCCAGGCTTGCCGCCCGGTTCGGCATCGCCCGCGTCTCCGGTACGGCGTTGGCTGTGTTCACGGTGTGTCTCGTCCTCAACCTCACGTTCACCGTCGACACGTCACTCGTGTGGTTCTGCTTCCTTGGGATAATCGCCGGCCTGGCGATCGGAGCCGCTGTCGCGCCGACCACCGCGGGTGTCGTCGCAACCCTCCCGATGGATCGGATCGGCGCCGGTTCGGCGGTCAGCAATGCGATTCGGCAGGTCGGTAGTGTGCTCGGGGTCGCGGTGATCGGCACGATCGTCTCGTCGACGTACCAGCACGCGATCGCGCCGTCGTTGCCGGCCAACCTCCGCGACACGGCCGGTGAATCCGCAGAGGCGACCCGTCATGCTGCGGCTGAGCTCGGGCAACCGCAGCTGATCCCGTTGGCGAATGACGCCTTCATTCAGGCGATGCACACGGCCGCGGTGGTCGCCGCGATCTTCACCTTGGCTGGAACGGTCGTCCTGATCCTTGCCTTCCGCAACCGTAAGGCGCCGGCCACCGGGGCGGCCGACGCCGAGTTGTCCTCAGTTCCAGGCTGACGGAGGCGGCGGCGGTACGACGGCTGGGCGGTCCTCGCACCAAGTAGCGCCGTACCAGCCGCCGTCGTTGCCGGTGAGGAGTTGTACGTCGAACGTCGGGGGGTTCTCGAAGTGGAAGGTGCCGCAGTTGTTGACGAACGGTGCACCGACGTTGCGAGCGTCGACGTTCTCGAACGAGGCAAAGCCACCGACCCGGGCATTCACCACACTGGTCCCGGTGCCGTCCACCTTGAGGTTGCGTACGGCAACGTTATTGATCGCGTAGGTGTCCTTCACTGGCCAGTCGACGACGAACATCAGCGCGTTGTACGTGGAATCCAGGAACGAACTGTCGGTGATCTGCAGGTCGGCCGACATCGTCGACTGCAGGGCGTACAACCAGATCGCGCCGAGCCCGATGTTCCAGTTCAGGTCCCTCGGGCCGCCGCGGACGGTGGTGTTCCGGGCGAAGGTCAGCTTGCCTTCGAACGGTGTCGAGTTGAAGCGCGAACCGGCGTGCAGCGTGCTGCCCTCGCGGATCGGGTCGGCGACCAGGTTGTCGGTGACGGCGTTGTCGCGACCGCCGTAGATGGCGATGTTGTTCGCCAGGACGGGGGTCTGGACGGTGTTGTGGTCGTAGACGTTGTTGTGATTGGCCAGTCCGGCCGGGTTCGTCTCCGACCACATCGCCAGACCGTCGTCACCGCTGTTGCGGACGAAGTTGTTGGTGGCCCGGACGTTGGAGACGCCCAGGTGCAGGTTCATTCCGTCGGCGATCGCGTCGGTGATGACGTTGTTGCGGATCAGCAGCCCGTCCATCGGGCCGTCCAGCCAGATGCCGACCTTGGTGCGATGCAGGTAGAGGTTCTCGATCGTCGAGCCGCCGCCGATCGCACCGCCGACCCCGTTCACCTGGTCGGTGTCGATCCGCTCCCGTACGTCGCTCTCGATCGCGAAGTCGGCCAGGTGGACCTCCGTGCTGCCGCCGGCGTCGGCGTACTTGCCGTAGAAGCCGGGCGCGCTGTGGATTGACTTGTCCGGCGCGGGTTCGGCGAGGGGCAGGACCTTGCCCTTGATGATCGTGTGCCAGTTGCCGGCGCCGCGGACGGTGACCTTGTCGACAACGATGTGTCGGTTGACCTGGAAGGTGCCCGGCGGGATGAACACCGACCAGCCGAGCTTCTTTGCGGTCGCGATAGCGCGGTCGATCGCCGGTGCGGCGTCGCGCCGGCCGGTCGGGTCGGCACCGAACAGGCGGACGTCGAGGGATCGGGCCGGTTGGCGGATCGGCGACTTTACGAGCTCGAAGTCGGCGACGTCGATGACAGTCCAGGCGGCATTCGTGTGCTTCGGTACGGCGAACCTGACGCGATCGCCGGCGCGGTACGTCCGGTCGAGTAGCACGCGCTGTTCGTCGTAGAAGTGGTTCGGACGGAAGGGCTTGGCGACCGGATCGGGTTCCGGCTTCCACCAGCCCGGGATGGGGTCGACGTTCGGGTCGTTGGAGAACGGATACATCCCGTACAGCCAGGCATATTCGGACGTGAGAGTCAGCGTGCGCTGGTGCTTACCGTTGACGGTGAGGTCGAGTGGTGCCTGGATTCCGCCGCCGGTCGGCGCGTCCGGAATGCTGTAGCGCAACGTCAGCGCGTTGGCCGCGTGCGTCAGCGTGAACTCGACGTACTGGCGTGGTTGCAGGCGGACGGCGGTCCGGCCGGACGCCTCGGCCGGCAGGGTGTAGGCCTCGCGGCCCGGGCCGAGCTGCTCGCCGGTGAAGAAGGCGTTCTCAGCCTCCTGCTCGACGAACGGAACCGCGGCACCGCGCCCGGCGACCAGCGCCGGATCAAGACCTGCGCGAGTGATCCGCGGTGCCGGCCGGGAAGCCGTCGCGGGAGCGGTAAGCGTGGCGCCGAGGACCGCCGTCGTCAGGGCGACGGCGAGGGCGCGCAGAACTGTTCGGGACATTGGCGGATCCCCTCCAGACGAACTGCCTGGAGGTTATGCAGTAGACCACCTCAGCGCAAGATCTCGACAGAATGTAGAAAAATCGCGCGCGATCAGTCGGGCTGGGGAGTGGGGCGGAGGGCTCGGAGCCAGAGTTCGGTTTGGGCGATGTGGGCGGAGGCGGCGGTTGCGGCGGCGGCTGGGTCGCGGAGGGTGATGGCCGAGAGGATCGCGCGGTGACCGCGGTCGCTGGTCTGTTTGATCGCGTCGAAGTCGTCGCCTGGTTCGAAGATCCGGTAGTGCCCACCGCGGCCGCGGATGACCGCGGTCAACGCGGTCACGGTCGGGTTGGCGCCCGCCGTACAGATCGCGCCGTGGAACTCGGCGTCCAGCACCTGGATCTCGTGTGCGTCGGTGGTCGCTTCCAGGCGGTCGAGGATCTCGCCGAGTCGGCCGGCGAGGTCCGGATCCTGGCGGGCGGCGGCTGACGCGGTTGCGTGCGCCTCCAACACCCGCCGTACCTCGAGAAGCTCAAGCACCCCCTCGAGCGGAATCAGCTCCACCGACAACGAGAATCGGCTGATGATCTCGGCCGGATCCAGCGCCGAAACATACGTCCCCGACCCATGCCGCGACTCGATCACCCCCAGCGCCGCCAGCGACCGGACCGCCTCCCGCAACGAACTCCGCGACACCCCGAGCCGATCACACAACTCCGGCTCCGGCGGAAACTTCGCCCCCGGTCCCAGCGCCCCCGAAGCAATCATCTGCCGCAACCCGGTCAACGCCGTGTCGGTCGCCGCCATCGTCCACCTTCCCGTTCCACCATCACCAAGTCCTCAGACCATTCAAGCGCACAATTCCCCGATTGCCCTTGAAATGTGAGCTGTACCTGACAGTCATCAGATGTCAGTCGGAGGAGAGTGCGAGAGCAGAGTAGTGACAGACTGGGGGTTGATCGACGGGAGGACGACGTGGCGACTGCGCTCATCACGGGACCTACGGCTGGGATCGGCCGGGCTTTTGCGGACAAGCTGGCGCGGGAGGGGTATGACCTGGTGCTGGTGTCCCGGGACGAGGCTCGGTTGAAGGAGGTTGCGGGGGAGATCGGCCGGGAGTACGGCGTGGGGTGTGAGGTGCTGGCGGCTGATCTGACTGATCGCGCGGACCTGTTGCGGGTCGAGGAGCGGTTTCGGAGCGGGCCTGTCGAGGTGTTGGTGAACAACGCCGGGTTCGGGCAGAAGAAGGCGTTCTGGGCCAATCCGGTCGAGGCTGAAGAGAAGCAGCTGGATCTGTTGGTGCGGGTGGTGTTGCGGCTTACGCATGCTGCCGTGTTGCCGATGATCGAGCGGGGGTCGGGGGCTGTCATCAATGTGTCGTCGGTGGCTGGGTTCCTGCAGCGGGGGAGTTACAGCGCGCACAAGTCGTGGGTGACGAACTTCTCGGCGGGGTTGGCGATTGAGCTGCATGCCAAGGGGGTTGCCGTGATGGCGTTGTGCCCGGGGTTTGTGCACACGGAGTTCCATGAGCGGATGGGGATGGATAAGACGGTCGTGCCGTCGTTCATGTGGCTGGATGCGACTCGGTTGGTCGACGACGCGTGGAAGGACCTGATGCGCGGGAAGGCGATCTCGATCCCGAGTCGTCGGTACAAGCTCCTCACGGCCGCCGCGCGGTATACCCCGCGCACGCTGATCGCGCGGCTCTCCACGGTCGGTCTGGACGGGCGTCGCCGTACCTGAGCTGTCGTGATCAACTCGTGTCCCAACCGCAGTGGGCCGGGCCGCGTCCAACCTGACACCTAAGGGGAAGGGTTGGAGCCATGAACACTCGGGGAATGCGTCGCGTCATCGCCGCGGCCGGGCTGGCCGTCGCCGGCGTCGGACTGGTGGCCTGCGGCAACCAAACACCGGCCGGCGGTACGCCGTCGACCGGAGTCAGCACACCGGCACCCAGCACGCCGACGGCGCCAGAGACCAGTACGGCGACGCCGAGCAACCCGCCGACGTCGGCCCCGACCACCGAGCCGACCAAGGCGCCGACCACCGTGCCGACGAAGACGGTGCAGCCGACGCCGACCAAGCCGCCGGGTGTTCAGCGGCTCGCGAACTCCATGCTGCTGACCGGCAAAGAGGTTGCCAAGGCGGACCCGAAGCGTGGCTGGATCGCGACCAGCGCCGCCAGCCGGTCGATCTGCGGCAAGGCGGCCACCCAGGGGAACGGCGTACAGGGTCGGTTGACCCGCTCGTTCACGACCGAGCTCGACGCGTCCGGTGGGCAGTGGCTGACGCGCTACCAGAGTCCGGCCGCGGCCAAGGCGGCGTACGAGCAGATCGTCGCGACGATCAAGTCGTGCAAGGCCTTCGTGCCCGGTGAGACGCATGCCCGCAAGCTCACCGAGAACCGCACCCTTGCGGTCGGTGACGCCACCGCGATCCTGCGCTGGTACGACTACCCGAAGCCGAACGACCCGGGCAGCGAGGACGGCGGCTTCCCGTACGCCGTCACCCGCAAGGGCACCGTGGTCTCGGTCCTCGCCTTCGGCGAGATGGGCAAGGGTGTTGCGCCGGCCCACTGGGAAGCGCTGGCCCGCGCAGCCGCCACCAAACTCCCGTAATCACCGCAGCGGCTCGTCGGTCCCCTTGCCACCGGTCAGGGTGACCGCGGCCGCGATCGCCTTCACGTCAAGGGGTGCCTGGGCCATGGCGTCGGCGGCATAACCGCTGCCGACGCCGAAGACCGTCGCGTTGAGGCCGCCGTCCACGATCGCCGGTCGCCCGGCGATCGTCGTGTTGGGCTTCTCGTGAGCGGCAGGTCGATGGATACCTGCGCTGGTCAGCGACGAGACCACGGTCGGCTCCTCCGGATCCGCGGCCGCCACAGCCACCTCGTACTCGCTGTCCAACGCCCCGTACGGCACGCGGACCAGTACGACGTCGTCCTCCGGACCGAAGAGCCGCCGCGGAACGGTGAACGGGACAGTCAGGGCGACCGGCGTCTTCCGCCGATGGATGCTCTCGGCAACATGCCGGGCTCGCGCAGCCCGGCCCGCGGGATCGGTGTAGACGGCAACCGTGCCCCAGGAATGGTCGGCGTACTCCCAGGTGACCGTCGTCGCGCCCGAGTCCTCCCCGATGACGTAGACAGGGCGACCCTCGATGGGCTCGAGCTGCAGGGCGGCCGACGGCGGCGCGCTGCGCAGGCCGGGTGCGTAGAGCGTCGCGACCGCAGTCGCTTCGTTGGTGGGTCGTGCGGTGGAGGTGAGCGCGACCATGTGGAAGATCCGGCCGGTGATGTATTGGTAAGGCTGGAAGCCGCCCGCCGTACCGACGTCGAACTCGCGGCCCCAGATCTGCAACGGCTGGAACCTGCCCGGCGGCGGTCCGGCGACCGGGGGTTCGCGGAAGGCGTTGAACAGCGGGCGGGCGCTGGAAGCCGCGGCGACGACACCGACGACGCCCAAGGTGCCGAGGACGCGGCGGCGGCGGATGGTACGGCGGCCGTCGTGGATGGCGCGGTCGATACTGATCGACTCGGTCGACTCGTCCGGGGCTTCGCGGAGCGCCTTCAGGAGACCGGCATAGTCCTCGTTCATGCGCGCTGCTCCTTTCGGTCAGTGGCGGCTAGGTGGGTGCCCAGTTGGCGGCGAAGCAGGGTCAGGCCCCTGGCGGTGTGACTCTTCACGGTGTTCTCCGGGCATCCGAGCGTGGCGGCGACCTCGCGGACGGACAGGTCATAGAGGAAACGCAGGACGAGTACGGCGCGCAGCTTCGGCGGAATGTGGTCGAGAGCATCGGCAACGACGAGCCGGGTCTCCACCTCGCGACCGTGCGGTGCGGGGCGTTCGATCGGATCGTCGACAAGCTTCACCTGCGACCAGCGCAACCGGCGTTCGTTGAGGAAGGTGCGGACGACGATGGTCCGCACGTACGCGTCCAGGTTCTCGGCGGACTGCGCCTTGTGCCAGTGCACGTAGAGCTTGGTGATCGCCTGCTGTACGACGTCGTCCGCCCGGTCGCTGTCCTTGCACAACGATCCCGCGAGCCGGCGCAACTCAGGCAGACGCGCGGTCACGTAGTCCACGTATTGCTGCTCGTCATGCGCACGCACGGTCACACCACCCGCCAGACCCAGATGCCGCCGACGAGTGAACCTCGGCCGAGCAGCCTGTCCAGACAAGTATGCATGCGCTCGTTCCCGGGCTGTACGACGACCGCGTCCGCGTTCCAGTACCGGAGATCCGCCTCGAGTTGTGCGGGGGTGATCTCACATTCGCCACCGTCCTGGACCCGCCAGAACATGGTTGACGTGGGGCGGGGCTGGGCGCCGTACCCGCCTTTGCCGGTCGGACCATGGGGTCCGACGAAGTAGCCGTCCGGGATGGTGAACCCGAAGTCGGCTGCCCGTTGCCATTGAAGCGGTGCACCGTTGGCACCGTTCGCCGGCGGCGCCGGTACGACGGAATGCCCCGGCCGCACGTAGTCCCGCCAGAGCCCGTCGGCGAAGAAGGCTGGTGTGGGACCGCGTTCGATTGCCATCAATGGGACCGGGACGATCGGCAGCAGCGCGGCCGCGACGACGACATATCCAATCCGCTTGAACCGATCGATGCCGATGGCAAGTAGTGCGCCGATGATCGGGATGCAGACCATGGCGATCCGCGACTCGACCACCGAGTCGTAGAGCGGCAGGAACCGGATGACGGCCCACGGACCCGGCACCTCTACACCGAACACCTCCACCGACCGCCCGGTCGACAACCACGCGAGGATCAACGCGGTGATACCGAGGATCCGCACCCTCGGTTGTTTGCGCAGGGCAATGACCAACCCAAGCACGACCACCAGCAACGGCCAGCCGAAGAACGCGTTCTCCTCGGTCGGATTGACCGACAGTGCCTGAGCCGTCTCCGGATCGCCGGCCAGAGCCCACGAGTTGAACTCGGTGAACGCGGCCAACGGCGTCCCCTGATCGCCGTGACCCAGCTTGTGATAGCTCTGCGGACCGAAGAACTGCCAGGCCAGCGGCAGCGCCACGATCGCCAGCGCGACAACCCCGGCGCCGATGATCGTGCCGGCGTACCGGCGGACGAAAGTGGACGACTCCAGCGGCCGGACGATCGCGTGCACGACGCTGAAGACGAGCAGCCCGGTTGCCGCCAGCAACAGAACCTCCTCACCCAGGAAGATCTGGTACGCGATCAGCAGTCCGACCACGATCGCCGTACGACGGCCAGGTGGTCGCGGCAGCAGGAGCAGTGGGATCACCGCGAGGACGACGAAGTTCGGGTGCGCGTTCGCGTGCGAGATCATCGCCGGTGCGAAACCGCAGAAGAGACCGCCGACCGCGGCTGCCGGGACCGAGGCGAGTCGCCGGGAGAACATCCAGAACCACGCGAACGCCGTACCGGCCAGCCCCAGCGTGAGAATCAGGGCCCAGGTGACGCCGGAGCCGAGCCAGACCGTGACCGGGATGAGTGGGATGCTCAGGCCGAACATGGCGGTGTTGGCCATCAGGTTCACGCCGAGCGGATAGTTCATCAGCGTGCTGAACAAGGGGTTCTGGCCGTTCAGGACCTGGTGTGCGGTGACGTCGAAGAACCACTGCCACTGGTTCTGATCCTGCCCGCTGTCCCAGAGGTAGCGGCCGTTCGGATCGGCCCAGATCCCGTGCAGCAACACGATCGCGGCACAGAGGTAGCCGAGAGCAACCAATAGCGTGATCCACCGACCACCTGTGCGTTGCTGGGTCGGCGTGGGCCGCAGTTCGACCACGGTCACGGCGTACCCAGCAAGGAGGGCTGGATCAGCTGGTGCAGCGGCGGCAACGCGTGGTGGTAGCGCCGGATCCGCGCGAGCTCGGCCAGGCCGGACAAGTAGCCGGACGGCCGCAACTTCGAGCCGTCGCGATCGAACCAGCGCACCGGAACCTCGGCGACCTCGAGACCGAGCCGATGAAACAGGTGCAGGACCTCCGCATCCGAACACCACCCGTCGATCCGCGCCAGCTGGAATACGAGCCGCGCCCGCGGCCCGTCGTACAGCTTGAAGCCACACTGGGTGTCCTGGATGCCCGGTACGGCGAACGCCTGGATCAGCGCGTTGCCGATCCGGCCGCACGTCTCGCGGAACGCGCTCTGTCGGACCTCGAGCTCGGATTCCGGCAGGGCGCGGGAGCCGATCGCCGCACTCGCGCCGCGGTCGAGCGCAGCCTGCAGGACGTGGAGTTGCTCGATCGGGGTCGCGTTGTCGGCGTCGCACATCAGTACGCGCGCACCGCGGGAAGCCAGGATGCCGACGCGGACGGCGTGGCCCTTGCCGCGATTGACCGGCCAGCGAATCAGCTGGACGCGCTCGTCCCCGGCCGCCTGGACAGACCGCGCAGTGGCATCGGCGGAACCGTCATCGACGACCAGGACCTCCCAGTCCTCGCAGGTCGCCGCCAGGTAGGCGGTCACGGCCTTCAAGGTCTGCGGGAGGCGCTGTTCCTCGTTGTAAGCGGGAATCACCACGCTGAGCTGAACTGTCACACCCCGCAGACACCGTCGGCGTCGCGGATGGTTGAGTGACCTGGGTCACAACTTGTCAGCGACGTCAGTCAGTACGGCGAGAGTCGCGGTGATCAGCGGGTGGTCGGCGCGACTCCGCCGGACGGCCGCGTAGACCCGTCGTACCGGGGCCGGGTCGGGCAGCGGGCGGATGACCGCGAGGGTCGGCGTCGGGACCGCGAGTCGGGGTACCAGCGAGACGCCGGCGCCGGCCGCGACCAGTGCGGCGACGGCGCGGAAGTCGTCGGACTCGTGCGCGATCTTGGGTTGGAAGCCGGCCTGTTCACAAGCCAGCAGTACGACGTCGCGGATCGGATTGCCCGGCGCGGTCATCACCCAGTCGTCGCCGGCGAGCATGGCGAGATCGACCGTGTCGTGGCCGGCGGCCGGGTGAGTCGGCGGTACGACGGCGACGAAAGGCTCGGCGTACAAGGGGATTCGGGTCAGTCGCTGGTCGTCGGGCCGAGGTGAACCGCGGTGCTCGACGGCGATTGCCAGGTCGGCGTCGCCGTCGAGGAGCTGGGTGATGCCTTGGTGGCCTTCGGCATCGCGAACGACGAGGGTGAGGCTGGGGTTGGTGTCGCGCAGCCGCGCCAGGGTCGGCGCGACCAGGAGGCTGATCGCGGTCGCGAAGGCGGTGATCCGGACCTCGCCGGTCGAACCGTCGGCGAACAACCGCAGCGCGTCCTCCGCCCGCTCGACCTCGCCGAGGATCGTGTCGGCGTGACTCAGGAGCAGCCGGCCGGCGGACGTGATCGCGACCCGGCGGCCGCGGCGCTCGAGCAGTTCCTGGCCGACCTCGGATTCGAGGGCGGCCAGCTGCTGCGAGACGGCCGAGGGGGTCAGGTGCAGCACCTCGGCGGCCGCGGTCACGGTGCCGTGATCAGCAAGCGCGCGCAGGACCCGCAACCGTCGTACCTCGATCACGGACCTCAGCTTGGCACACGTCGTCCGGGGGAAGGTCGAACAGCCTGCGGATGGCGCGCAGCACCGAGCGGTTGCGGCGCGGGCGGTGCGGCCGGACAGGGGCGTGCGGCTCGGCGGAGTGGGTGTCTTCGTGGATGGCTTTGATGACGGAAAACGGGATGTAGCTCATGTCTTCGACGGTAAGAACTGAGCATTGATACGTCCAATGAAAGTTCTTCGCTTAGTTGATGTGCATGGTGCATGATCTAGGGATGGAGCTACGGCAGTTGCGGTCGTTCGTGGTGGTGGCCGAGGAGCTGAACGTCGGGCGCGCGGCGGTGCGGCTGCATCTCACCCAGCCCTCGCTGAGCCGGCAGATCGCGGCGCTCGAGCGGGATCTCGGGGTGGAGCTGTTCGCGCGAGTGCGGAAGCGGTTCGTGCTGACCGCGGCCGGGGCGACATTCCTGGCGGAGGCGCAGGACCTGCTGCGGCGGTCGGATGAGGCGGTCCGGGCGGCGCAGCGGACGCAGCGTGGTGAGCTCGGGACATTGCGGCTGTGGTTTGTGCAGTCGGCGACATTCGAGGCGCTGCCGCGGTTGCTCGGGGCGTTCCGGGCGGCGTACCCGGAAGTTGTTCTCGAGCTGGAGTCGGTGACGACGTTGCGGCAGACGGAGGCGTTGCGCGACGGGCGGATCGACGTGGGGCTGATGCGTCCGAACGCTCCGGCCGTCGGGGCGCCGTCGACGCGGATCGCTGTTGTTCGCTTGGCACCCGATCTGGAGTCGCGGGTGGTGTCGTCGGATCCGGTGGTCGTGGTGCTGCCTGCGGGGCACCGGCTGGCTCGGCGGAAGCGGCTGCGGCTGACTGAGCTGGCCGAGGAGCCGTTCGTGTTCTACAGCCGACCGAGTGGGCCCGTCGTCCACGACACCCTGCTCGGGTTCTGCCGGGCGGTCGGGTTCACGCCAAGGATCGAGCAGGTGGCGGCCGACGTACAGACGATCGTTTCGCTGGTCGCGGCCGGGCTGGGCGTCTCGTTGCTGATCGGGCCGACGCCACCGTCGAACCCGGACGCGGTCGTGTACCGCGAGTTGTCCGACGACCTACCACCGTGGCAACTGTCCGTCGCCTGGTCGCCGGACAACCGGTCCCCGGTGCTTGCGCGGTTCTTGGAGCTGATTTAGCCGAGGGTGTCGGGGTCGCCGCCGGTGCGGACGCCGGTCTCGAGATCGGCGATCGCGGCCATGTCGTCGTTGTCGAGCTGGAAGTCGAACACCGCGATGTTCTCCTGGATCCGGCTGACCGTCTTCGACTTCGGGATCACCACGTTGCCCAGCTGCAGGTGCCAGCGGATCATCACCTGAGTCGGCGACTTGCCGTGCTTGTCGCCGAGCGCCTTCAGCGTGGTGTCGCCGAGCAGCTCACCGGACGCGAGCGGGCTCCAGGCCTGGGTGATGATGTCGTTCTCGGCGTTGAACGCGCGCAGCTCGTCCTGCGGGAGCGCCGGGTGCAGCTCGATCTGGTTCACCGCCGGCCGGATCGTGGTCTCGTCGAAGATCCGTCGCAGGGCGGGCTCGTGGAAGTTCGATACGCCGATCGCGCGGATGCGCTTGTCGGCGTACAACTGCTCGAACGCCTTCCAGGTGTCGACGTACTTGTCCTTCTTGAGGCACTGCCAGTGGATCAGGTACAGGTCGACGTACTCGAGGCCGAGCCGTTCCAGGCTGGCGTCGAAGGCGGCCAGGGTGGAGTCGTAGCCCTGGTCGTCGTTCTGCAGCTTCGTGGTGATGAACAGGTCGTCGCGCGGGATGCCGCTGGCCGCGATCGCCCGGCCGACACCGGGCTCGTTGTTGTACGCCGCGGCGGTGTCGATGTGGCGGTAACCCGCCTCGAAGGCCGCGCTGACCACGTCGGCCGTGATCGCGTCCTCGACCTGCCAGACCCCCAGGCCCAGCTGCGGGATCTCGACGCCGTTGTCCAGAGTGATGGAGGGGACTGTGTTCATCCATCCATTTCACCGGGCCGACGGGTTCTGGCCCAGTCATCTGATGTGTGACAACAACCTCATCAACTGCCCGTAACCACCTCGTAGGTCTTCGCATCGGGCTCCAGGAACCCCAGCAATGCGGTCCCCTCCCGCTCCAGCTCGACCCGATCCCGCTTCAGCAACCGCCCGAACGGAGTCAGCGTGAGAGTCGCCACACCACGCTTCTTCTCCGTCGTCCACAGCCCCGCGACCAGTCCGTCCACCGTGTACGTCGCCTTCACCCGCAGGTTCTTCGTGAACACCGCCGGCCGATGCGCGTCGGCGATGATCCGCTCCCGCTTCGCGTGCGCCAGCAGGAGATTGTCGAACTCCGGCAGGAACCGGACCGGAACCGCGGTGTCCGGATCAGGGCGCGGGGCGTCCGGTACGTCGTACAAGGTCTTGCCGTTGTCGTCGGTGAAGACCTCGAGATCGAGGCTGTCGAACACCGGCTTGGCTTTTGATAGGCCGGACCATGTCTGGAAGTCGGCCGGTGTCGCGGGACCGAACGCCTGCAGGTACCGGACGATGAGCTCGCCCTGCTCTTCCTTGCGGTGCAGCTTCTTCCCGAGCCACGCCTCGGCCGGCGTGAACCGCGCATTGGCCGGCCACCCCCACCGGACGCCGGTCGGATACACCACCAGCGGCACCATCATCCGCGTACAGAACCCCAGCGCCCGCTCATTCACCGCGGGGAACTCCGCCTGCAAGGCATCCCGCACCTCGGTGAACGTCAGCGGCTCCTTCTTCAGAATCCGCTCCGCCGCCGCTACTACCGCGACCGGATCCATCCCCTCCGCCCGCTCCTTCAACATCCGCAACCCCGCCTCCAACACCGGAGCCACAGTCGCTCGAAACCGCAGGTAGTCGGCAGCAGTCACCAAATGCAAAGTCCCCCGAAACAAGGTCCCGCGCACAACCTCCCGATCGGCAACCGCCCGATCGAGATCCCCCTCCGCAAACCCAACCACCCGAGACCACAACCCGACGTACGGATGCTTGGCCTCCTGCCCCTGCATCCCCACCAACCGCCCCACAGCCTCAACCACCGGCACCTCAGCCCGCCCCACCAACATCTGCCGAGCCAAGGTCGCCCGCCCCACCGCCCGCCCACTCAAAACCACCATCCCCGCATAGTCCCCCACCCCACCGACAAAGTCTTGGGACAGGACAGTGGAGAGCGGGTGTCAGTCGCGACCAGGCATTGCGACTGCGAGGGAGTTGCGGCGGCAGGCATCGGCAAGCCGATCGTCGTAGGTGACGACGACATCGGCATCGATCAGGACGGCGGTGGCGAGGTGAATGGCGTCGAGGCTACGCAGGATGAGCGGCTCGACGCGTCGTGCGACGCTGACGACGTCCGCGGTCATCGGGCGTTCGTCGATACCGGACATCGCCTCGTCGATCAGATCACCGGCGGCGATCGGCGTCCTGGCGCGTGACAGTACAGAGCGCGACACCTCGACCAGGCCGAGGGATGAGGTCGCCAGTACGTCGTCCTGCTGGTAATGCCCATCGAGAAAGCTGAGCAACTCGGCGGACTCTTGTTCGGCGAACACTCGCTTCAGGAGTGCGCTGCTGTCGACGTACACATGCATCAGACGCGGTCCTCTCGATCCAGCAGATCGAGGGTGGTCACACCCTTCGGCAGGCGGAGGGTGGGTGTCACCTTCCGGTATGGAACGCGCGCTGGGCGGACCAGACCTGATGCCCGGGCCTGCTCACGATCGGAGAGCGGAGCTTCGCGCCCGACCAGGTGGAGGTGCCGGGCGACAGCCTCCCGGATGATCTCCTGCTGTGACTTGCCGGTGCGCTCCGACTCGGCCTGGAGAGCCGACGCGACCTCGGGGCTGAGTCTCAAGTTCATCGCCATTCACGCATGGTACCGCGAAAGTACCATGCGTGGTACCAAGGCAGATCAGTCGCGGGCTTCCACGAAGGCGGCGATGGCCTTCTCCACGTCTTCGGTGGAGTGGGCGGCTGACAACTGGACTCGGATTCTGGCCTTGCCGTGGGGGACGACCGGGTAGGAGAAGGCGATGACGTAGATGCCCAGGGCCAGGAGTTTTTCGGCTAGTACGGCGGCTTGGGCGGCGTCGCCGATCATGACCGGGGTGATGGGGTGGGTGCCGGGGAGGATGTCGAAGCCGGCCTCGGTCATTTTGGCGCGGAAGAGGGCTGTGTTGGCGTTGAGTTGGTCGCGGAGGGCGGTGGAGGTGGCGATCAGTTCGAGGGCCTTGAGGGAGGCTGCGGTGACTGAGGGGGCCAGGGAGTTGGAGAAGAGGTAGGGGCGGGACCGCTGGCGGAGGAGTTCGACGATTTCGCGGCGGGCTGAGACGTAGCCGCCGGAGGCGCCGCCTAGGGCTTTGCCGAGGGTGCCGGTGACGATGTCTACGCGGTCCTTGACGCCGAACAGGGAAGGCGTGCCGGCGCCGTCGGGGCCTACGAAACCTACGGCGTGGGAGTCGTCGACCATGACGAGGGCGTCGTAGCGCTCGGCGAGGTCGCAGATCTCGTCGAGGGGGGCCAGGTAGCCGTCCATGGAGAACACGCCGTCGGTGGCGATCAGGCGGTAGCGGGCGTCGGCGGCGTCCTTGAGCTGGGCTTCCAGGTCGGCCATGTCGCGGTTCTTGTAGCGGTAGCGCTTGGCCTTGGACAGGCGGATGCCGTCGATGATGCTGGCGTGGTTGAGCTCGTCGGAGATGATCGCGTCCTCGGCGCCGAGCAGGGTCTCGAAGAGGCCGCCGTTGGCGTCGAAGCAGGAGCTGTAGAGGATGGTGTCCTCGGTGCCAAGGAAGTTGCTCAGGGCACCTTCCAGGTCTTTGTGGATCTGCTGGGTACCGCAGATGAAGCGCACCGAGGACAGGCCGAACCCCCACCGGTCGAGGGCGTCCTTGGCCGCCGCGACGACCTCCGGGTGATCCGACAGTCCGAGGTAGTTGTTCGCGCAGAAGTTCAGCACCTCGTTGCCGCTGGCAACGGAGATCAGAGACTGCTGGGGTGAGGTGATCACCCGCTCGGACTTGTACAGCCCGGCCTCCCGGATCTCGCCGATCGTGGTCTTGAGATCGTCCCGCATCTGCCCGAACATCAGTGCTTCTCCTCCAGCGTCTCGCTCGTCCAGTCCATGATCACCTTGCCGCACTGACCTGCCCGCGCGACGTCGAAGGCCTGCTCGAAGTCGCCGTACCCGAAGCGGTGGGTGATCACCGGGGTCAGGTCCAGGCCGCGTTCGAGCATCACCGACATCGAGTACCAGGTCTCGAACATCTCCCGGCCGTAGATACCCTTGATGGTCAGCATGTTCAGTACGACGGTGCTCCAGTCGATCGCGATCTCGTCGGCCGGCAGGCCGAGCATCGCGATCTTGCCGCCGTGGTTCATGTTCGCGAGCATGTCGCGCAGCGCGGCGGGCTGCCCGGACATCTCCATCCCGACGTCGAACCCTTCGCGCATCCCGAGACTCGACTGCGCCTCGGCGATCGTCTCCGAGCCGATGTTGACCGCCCGGGTGACGCCGATCTTCCGGGCGAGATCGAGCCGGTACTCCGAAAGGTCCGTGATCACCACGTTCCGCGCCCCGGCGTGCAGTGCGACGGCCGCGGCCATCACGCCGATCGGCCCGGCGCCGGTGATCAGCACGTCCTCGCCGACCAGCGGGAACGACAAAGCAGTGTGTACGGCGTTCCCGAACGGATCGAAGACCGCGGCGACGTCGAGATCGACCGGGTCCTTGTGAACCCACGCGTTCCCGGCCGGCAGAGCGACGTACTCGGCGAAGGCCCCGGCGACATGGACGCCCAGACCGCGCGTCTTGATGCAGAGGTGGCGGCGGCCGGCGCGGCAGTTGCGGCAGCGGCCGCAGACGAGGTGACCCTCGCCGCTGACCAGGTCACCGACCGCGACGTCGCGGACGCCGACCCCGATCTCGACGACCTCGCCGACGAACTCGTGCCCGGTCACCATCGGTACCGGCACGTTCTTCTGGGCCCACGAGTCCCAGCTCTGGATGTGCAGGTCGGTGCCGCACAACCCCGTCCGCAGCACCTTGATCAGGACCTCGTCGGCCTCGATCTTGGGCTCCGGAACATCCTGCAACCACAGACCGGGCTTCGCCTCGGCCTTCACCAGCGCCTTCACCGCAGTACCTCCGTCATCGGGACGAAAACATCGTCGTCCCGGGCAACCACCCGCGTCCATCGACACGTCGTACACAGCCTTTGCAGTTGAACTGCATACTTGTCGGCATGCGGGGCGTGATCAGAGGGCTGGGGATTGTCCTGCTCGTGGCGGGCGTGGGCCTGCTCGGCTGGGTGGGGTGGCAGTACTTCGGAACCGGGATCACCTCGAACCAGCAGATGGGTGAGGCGGAGAACTCGCTGCGTGAGCAGTGGAAGAAGCCCGCGCCGACCAAACCGGCCGAGGGCGATCCCGTCGTACTGATCCGGATCCCGAAGTTCGGCGAGAAGTGGGAGAAGCCGGTCATCGAAGGTGTCGGTAAAGGTGAGCTCGCGCGCGGGATCGGGCATTACCCGCAGACGCAGCTGCCCGGTCAGCCGGGGAATTTCGCGATCGCCGGGCACCGCGTCACGCACGGTTCGCCGTTCCGCAAGCTGCTCGAGTTGCGCAAGGGCGACCAGGTGATCGTCGAGACCAGCGACGCGATCTACACCTACGAGCTGGACGGTTCGCCGCGCGACCTGACCGTGAAACCGGCCGACAACTGGGTTCTCGAACCGGTCCCCGGCAAACCGCAGGAGACGGCGACCAAGTCGATCATCACGCTGACCACCTGTCAGGACCTGTTCCACTCACCCGACCGCTCGGTCGCCTTCGGCCAACTGGTCCACGTCAGCAAGAAGAGCTGACGCTGTTCTAAGCTCAAGCCTCATGAGCTACGACCGGGACGCATTGCTGGAGCAGGTCAAGACCAAGGCTGTCGTGCACGGCAAGGTGACGCTGGCGTCGGGCAAGGAAGCCGACTACTACGTCGACCTGCGCCGGATCACGCTGGATGCGGCTGCGGCGCCGTTGATCGGCCCGGCGATGCTCGAGCTGACCAAGGACATCGAGTACGACGCAGTCGGCGGACTCACGCTCGGTGCGGACCCCGTGGCGATGTCGATGCTGCATGCGGCGGCTCAGCAGGGCCGGACGCTGGATGCATTCGTGGTGCGCAAGGCGGAGAAGACACACGGCCTGCAGCGCCGGATCGAGGGCCCGGACGTCAAGGGTCGCCGGGTGCTCGCGGTCGAGGACACCTCCACCACTGGCGGTTCGGTGCTGACCGCGGTCGAGGCGCTGCGCGAGGCCGGGGCCGAGGTGGTCGCGGTGGCGGTCATCGTGGACCGGGCGACCGGCGCCAAGGAGAAGGTGGAGTCGGAGGGCCTGGAGTACCTGGCCGTGTTCGGTCTCGACGACCTGGGGCTGTAAATGAACGTCGGACCTGTACTGCTGGTCGTTCTCTGCGTTCTCATCGCAGGCGGGATCATCTGGTTCAGCCTGTACCAGGCAAAGAAGCGCCGGGAACTGTTCGCCGGATTCGCAGCTCAGTACGGCTGGTCGTACGCGCCGTACAACAACGCCTTGGCCCACAACTGGCAGGGGACGCCGTTCCGGACCGGTGACAACTGGTCGGTGAAGAACGTTCTGACCGGGCTGTTCAACGGGCACCAGATGGTTGCCTTCGACTACAGCTATCAGACGCACAGCTCGAACGGGAAAGGCCAGCGCCGGACCACCACCCACAAGTTCGGCGTGGTCGTCCTGCAGTTGCCGGGGGCGTTGCCGCATCTGGAGGTCACCCACGAGGGGATCTTCGGCGGAGCGGTCGCGAACGCGCTCGGCTTCCGCGACCTGCAGTTCGAGAGCGAGCAGTTCAACCGCGCGTTCCGCGTGAAGGCGAACGACGAGCGCTTCGGCCACGCCGTGGTGCATCCGCAGATGATGGAGCTGCTGCTGGCGCGCGGCGAGATCGGCTGGCGGATCGAAGGCAACTCGCTGGTCGGCTGGGACGGCGGTCCGCACGACCCGACCGAGGTTCTGCGCCGCCTGCAGCTGCTCGAGCAGGTAGCCGGGCAGGTTCCGCCGTACGTGTGGCGCGACTACGCCGGAGTAGAACCGCGATAGGCATAGAGTCTTGGCCAGCATCGCCAACACTCGGGAGCAAGGCAATGACGTTTGTCATCATCGCGATCGTGGTGATCGTCCTGATTCTGGGCATCGCCCTGATCGCGTCGTACAACCGGTTCGTGAAGCAGCGGAACCTGATCCAGGAATCCTGGCGGCAGATCGATGTCGAGCTACACCGCCGGTACGACCTGATCCCCAACCTGGTCGAGACCGTCCGGGCGTACGCCGCGCACGAGCGGCACGTGTTCGAGGAGGTCGCCCGGCTGCGCTCGCAGGCGGTGAACGTCCAGGGCGCGAGCCCGGAGCAGCGGGCCGCCGCCGAGGGTGAGCTGTCGGGCGCGCTGCGGCAGATGATGATCTCGGTCGAGGCCTACCCGCAGCTGCAGTCCAACCAGAACTTCCTCGGTCTGCAGCGCGAGCTGACCGACACCGAGGACCGGATCGCGGCAGGCCGCCGGTTCTACAACGCGAACGTCGGCGACTACAACACCCGGGTCGAGTCCGTCCCGTCGAATATCGTCGCGGGCGCGTTCAAGTTCGTGAAGGCCGGCTACTTCGAGGTGAAGGACGAGGCGGTCCGGGCGGTTCCGCAGGTCTCGTTCGGGACGATCGGCTCGGTGGCCGGTGAGCAGGCGCCGCCGCAGATGCAGCCGGGCGCGCAGTCCTCGGGCCAGATCCACCCGCAGATGCCGGGTGACCAGGGCGGCTACCAGCAGCCGCAGCAGCAGTACCCGCCCCAGAATCAGCCACAGCAGCAGGTGCCCGGGCAGCCGCCGTACGGCGCTCCTCAGGGACCGCCGGTGGGCGGCCCGCCTGCGGGTTCCCCCAGCCCGCAGGACGGACAGCCACCCTTCACCGGCGGCCACTGACGGAGTGCCTGGCGGACACTCCTAGGCACCGGGTCCCCGTGATTCGGGACCCCCGATCCCGAACTCCACGCCGGTGCTGGGATCGGGGCGCGGCGGCGGTCGGTCGCCGTGCCCCAGTCCCTGCCTCCCCCCGGTACCTGTGTCAACAGTGCCCGAGTGAGATACATCCGGCGTACATCGGGCTTCCCGCGCGGTACGGCGGGATGCCACGATGGGGCGGTTCGAGAGTGGAGAGGTAGGCGCGTGGACAGTCCGAGGTACGGGATCCTTGGATCTCTGCGCCTCAATGACGTCCAGGGGCAGCCGCTCAAGGCCGCGAAACCGCGGCAACTGCTGGCCACCCTGCTCCTCCACCCGAACCGTTTCGTCTCCACCGACCTGATCGCGGACGCACTCTGGGAGAGCACCCCACCACGCTCCGCGACGGCGAACATCCGCACCTACGTCCGCGCTCTGCGGAGTGTGCTGGAGGACGCCGGACTGCCGGCCTCGATCGACACGTCGGCAGCCGGCTACAGCATCGAGGTCGGCGTCGACGAGCTCGATGCGAGCCTGTTCGAATCGCTCCTCGCCGAGGGCGGTCACCTGAAGGACGCCGGTGACGGACGTCAGGCCATGCAGGTGCTGTCCCGGGCCTACGCGCTCTGGCGCGGCCGCCCGCTGGAGGACCTGATCATCCCGGCCGCTTGGGAGGGCTCGCTCAACCGGCTCGAGGCTCAGCACCGCGGCCTCGTCGACAGCCTGCTCGACCTGCGACTCCAGTACGGCGATGCCAGCGGCGCCGCCGTACTACTCAGTGCCCGGCTCACCGACGACCCGTACGACGAACAGCTGTGGCGGCGACTCGTGGATGCGCTGCTCGCGGCCGGTCGGGTCGGGGAGGCGCGAGCGGCGTACGGGAAGGCTGTTCAGACGCTCGCCGACGAGCTGGATATCAAGCCCGGCCCCGAGCTCGAGGCGGCCGGAGCGCGTGCCGAGAACGGCCGCTCCGCCAACTGGCCGAACCCAGGCATCCCCGCGGCTTTGAAGACGCCGGAGCGCGCCGAGACACCTCCAGGACCGATGGCGGCCCCGGAGCTCACGGACCCGCTGCGCCCGCCGAGCCAGCTACCGCTCGACCTGCCCGACTTCAGCGGTCGCGAGGACCACCTGGACCAGCTCCGCGACCTGGTCTGCGGTCGCGACCCGGTCCGGCCGCCGATCGCAGTCGTCTCGGGTGCGCCGGGGACGGGTAAGACGTCGCTGGCGGTTCGACTGGGCCACATGGTCCGGGACTCCTTCCCGGACGGACAGATCTACCTCGACATGCATGGCGCGACGCAGCCGCGTGATCCGGCGGCTGCGCTGACCGATCTGCTGCTCAGCCTCAACCTGCCCGACTACGCGATCCCCACCGACCCGGAGCGCCGTTCGGCGATGCTGCGGTCCGAGCTGGCCAGCCGTCGGGTACTGATCATCCTCGACGACGTTGCCACCGCCGGTCAGGTCACGCCATTGATGCCGGGCACCGGGGCGTCGGCCGTGGTCGTGACGAGCCGCAACCGGCTGGCGGACCTGGCCGGCGCGGACAGCCTGCCTCTGGACACCTTCGACGACGGCGAGGCGGTCGCGCTGCTGGAGTCCGTGGCTGGTCCAGGACGAGTCGACCGGACAACCTCCGCCGCCGAAGAGATTCTCGCTGCCTGTGGAAACCTGCCGCTCGCGATCCGGATCGTCGGCAGCCGCTTGGCCCAGCGCCCCGACCTGAGCCCGGGTGAGCTCGCCCGGCGGCTGCGGGACGAGAGTTCGCGCCTGGACGAGCTGAGTATCGGCGAGCTCGCCGTCCGGACCAGCGCTGACCTGAGCTACGACTCGCTGAGCCCGGAAGAGGCCCGGCTGTACCGGCTGATCGGCCACTTCGCGGTCGGCGTCTTCTCCGCGCGAGCCCTGGAGGCGATCGCGTCACCAGCCTCGGTGCGCCGCAGCCTGGACCGGCTGATCGAGGTCAATCTGGTCCGAATCAGTTCAGTCGACCACCGCGGTACGGCGCGCTACCGGATGCACGACCTGTTGCGGCTGCACGCGATCGGGGTCGGCGACGAGGGCCAGCAGGCCGATGCGGTCAAGGACGTGGCGACGGTCGTCGACGCGATCCTGAACAAGATCCGGCGGGCGAACAACGCGCTCGCGGTCGAGTACTTCGGCGTACTGGAGCACACCGGTCCGTTGACGTCACCGGATCCGGCGCCGTTCACCGAGACCGATGCGATCGCGTGGTTCGACAGCGAACGCAGTACGTTCGTGCCCGCGATCCGGGCCGCGGCCCAGAACGGTTTGCACGAGTACGCGTGGCGGATCGCGGCGGCCTGGGGCCCGTACCTCGACATGCGGGCCGGGTTCGACGACTGGGGTGAGTCGCACCGGCAGGGACTGCAGAGCGCGATCGAGTCCGGCGACCGCTGGGGTGAGGCGATCATGCATCGCAACCTCGGTCAGCTGGGGATCTACCAGGACGACTGGGACACGGCCGCGCATCACCTCGACCAGGCGGCGACGATCTTCGCCGAGGTCGGGGACCGGTTTGGTGACGGCATCAGCGCGGTCGGCCTCGGTACCTGGCTGCGCGAACGCGGCCGGCCCGACGAAAGCCTCGCGCAGTACGAGAAGGCGATCGAAGCCTTCATGGAGGTCGGCAACGCGAACGGCGAAGCGGTCGCACGGACCGCGGCGTCGTCGATCTGGCTGGCCCGCGACGACACCGTCACGGCTGGGCGCTACCTGGCCGAGTCGTTCCTGCTCGGCGTGCGGCTGGCTGACGCGCACCGCGTGGCCAAGGTACGGCGGCGGATCGCGGAGCTGCGGATCCACCAGGGCCGCCACTACCAGGCGGTCCGGCAGTTGCGGCACTCGCTGAACACCTTCACCAGCCTGGGCGACGACCACTGTGCGGCCTGGGCGCGGGCCGATCTCGGGCATGCGCTGATGAAGTGCGGCGAACTGGCCGCCGCCCGCAAGATGCTGCTGGACTCGATGGAGATCGGTCGCCGGTTGGGCGATCGCAGTGTCGAGGGCCAGGCCGCGCAACACCTCGGCCGGCTCTACCTCCAGACCGGCAACCTGGACTGGGCCCGCCGGACGTTCGACCGGGCCGCGCGGGTCTGGCAGCAGGCCGGACACGACGCCCGCGCCACCGCCTGCCGCCGCGAGCTGGCCGCGTTCGAAAACGACGCTGCCGCGGGCTGATCGCCGTACAGCGGTGCAATGTACGGCGGCTGTATCGGCGCGCGCGAGTATTTGTCATGCCACGGCAACACGGGCCGGCGGTTACACGGGGATCGGGGGATGCCTATGGCCTGGGGGGATGTTGTTGTGGAGCGCCGGATTCCCGGCCGGGTGACGAACCCGCGGGACACCGAGGCGGCGTTGAACTGGCAGTTGGAACGACTGGGCTCGACGGCCTGGCAGGACTGGCCGTTGAAGTTCCAGCGAATGGCTTTCGGATACGCGCAGGACAGCGGCTGGCAGGACGCGGCCGACGCGGTGAAATGGCTCGACCACCACGCCCTTCTGCACGAAGGGACGGCGCCACGGGGGGCGCTGGTCTGGTACCAGGCGGCAGACCGGATCCGAGTGGCTTGTGCACTCGGCTCCGGTCAGGTGGTCGGCCCGCTGATCGACGGTCCGGTCGCCACTGCCGTGCTCAGTGAGGTGAGCACGGACTGGATCTGGTCCGACCCGGTCTTCCCGTTCGGGCAGTAATCAGTCCTGGTGGGCGGCGTGCTTCGGAGCCACGTGCTTCGCCTCGCCGTCGCCCGCCTTCTTCTTGCGGCGGCGGGCCAGGAAGACCTCGACGAACATCGGGATCAGCGAGACGAGCACCAGCAGGATCAGCGCTGACTCGAGGTGGGCGTGGATGAACT
Source organism: Kribbella sp. NPDC056951 (assembly GCF_042674205.1). Lineage (NCBI taxonomy): Bacteria > Bacillati > Actinomycetota > Actinomycetes > Propionibacteriales > Kribbellaceae > Kribbella > Kribbella sp. NPDC056951. The sequence continues at coordinate 163,230 of NZ_JBHUQZ010000014.1, read as the reverse complement.
CCACGTTGCCCAGCGCGTGCCCGAGCAGGGTGATGCCGGGGGCCCAGATGATCGCGCCGATACCGGTCCAGAGGAAGAACTTCTTCGGGTCCATCTTGCCGGCGCCGGCCACGATCGTGATGAAGGTACGCACGATCGGCACGAACCGGGCCAGCACCAGCGCCCGCGGTCCGTAGCGCTCGAAGAACTCGTGCGTCTGCACGATGTACTTCGGCTTCAGGAACCTCGCGTTCGGGTTGGTGAACAACGAGGTCCCGAGCACTCGGCCGATGTAGTAGCCGGACACGTTGCCCAGGAACGCCGCGGCGGTCAGCAGCACGCAGGCCAGCCAGAGCGGGACGTCGATGGTGCCGCGCGCGATGAACAGGCCGACCGCGAACAGCAGCGAGTCACCGGGCAGGATCGGGAACAGCACCCCGCACTCGATGAAGATGACCAGGAGCGTGCCCCAGAGGGCCCAATCGCCCAGCCACCGGAGCAGCCACTCGGGGTCCATCCAGTCCGGCATCAGCATCGCGAGTTGTACAAGCACGCGCACAGGGTAGCGTCCCAACCTGTGCAGGAGCTCAATCGTGATGAGAAGGATCTCCGCGGGACCGACGTGGTCGGCCCTTCTGAGGTCGGCGTCGGCCCGTGGGTCGGCGACCACCCGGACGACCCGCGGCTCGACCCGGAGTTGCTCTCCGGTGGTGATCGGCGCAACGTGGTCGACAAGTACCGGTACTGGCGGCTGGAGGCGATCGTCGAGGACCTCGACCGGCAGCGGAACCCGTTCCACGTCGCGATCGAGAACTGGCAGCACGACCTGAATATCGGTTCGGTCGTCCGCACAGCGAACGCCTTCCTCGCCGCAGAGGTCCACATTGTCGGTAACCGGAAGTGGAACCGGCGTGGTGCCATGGTCACCGACCGCTACCAGCATGTCCGACACCACCCGCAGCTCTCGGACCTCGCGACGTATGCGGCAGAGCGTGAGCTGCCGGTGATCGGTATCGACAACCTGCCGGGCTCGGTACCGCTGGAGACCTACGACCTGCCGGCCGGTTGCGTGCTGCTGTTCGGGCAGGAAGGGCCGGGGCTGACCGACGAGGCGCACAAGATCTGTACGGCGGTGTTGTCGATCGCGCAGTTCGGATCGACCCGCTCGATCAACGCCAGCGCGGCCGCCGCGATCGCCATGCACGGCTGGATCCGGCGGCACACGTTCGGCCAATCGATACCTGACGCGTAACCCAACTGGGTGCCGCGCCGTTGTTCCTCTGACAGAAGTGAGGCTTCTCGACCAAAGTCAGCCCCTCGGGTGGGGCGGCGCGCCCTCACGCGCGCCGACTGGGTTTGTGACGGGAAAACAGGGGATGTAGATGAGTTCACTGTGGGACGAACTGATCCACGAGTTGGGGACGGTGCGCGCTCTGAGCGCGGCCGCTCTGGAGGCGCGCTCGGAGTCGTCGCGGGTTGCGCTGATCACGTTGCTGGACGCCGAGACCGCGGAGATCTCGGCGATCCTGGAGCAGATTCTCCGCGAGGCCGCTCAGACGTCAGCGGCCTAGCAGTTGCTGCACGGCCTGTTGCAGGGTCTCGGTGGGATCGGCAGGTAGCTCGGACGCGCGGTAGGCGATGTGTGCGTCCGGGCGGACCAGCAGGCACCCGTTGTCCGGGATCTCGCGCACCCGCGACCAATCGCCGTACAGGTCCTCGAGTTCACGGCCGGGGCCGATCACGAAGGGCTCGATCGGTACGCCGAGATGTTCGGCGACCGAGAGTGCGGCCTTGACCCAGGCCTCGCCACCGATCCCGGTGAGCAGGGTGAACCGGCCTTTGCCGACCACGTCGAGGGTGCTGACGGTGTCGGATCCGCGGGTCAGCCAGCAGTGCGGAATGCGTGCACCCGGCCAGGTGGTCGGGTGGTAGTACAACTCGGGATCACGGTCGTACGGCGGTTCCGGCGTACCGTCGGTGACGACCGCGGCCGACTGGTACCGCTGACCCAGTTCGACGCCGTGTGCGTTGAACTCGTAGTCCTTGAGCTCGATCGCGGTCCGGAGTTCTTCGCGCTGTGCGGCGCCTTCGGGGGTGTCGTCCTTGCGGGACTCGATGGTTCGGCCGACCGGTGCGTCCGGGGTCATCCCCAGTGCCTTGAAGATCTGACCGAACTGGGTGCGGCTCTTGTTCGCCCGGTCCACGATCTGCTTGGCGATCGGCGTCCGCTCTTCGTCGTACGTGGCGAGCAAAGACGGTGCTGCCTGGCCCTTGAGGACGAGGGCGAGCTTCCAGGCCAGGTTGTACGCGTCCTGAATCGACGTGTTGGAGCCAAGGCCGTTGCTCGGCGGATGCCGGTGGATCGCGTCCCCCATACAGAACACGCGTCCGGACGACGCCTTCTCGGCGTACATGTGGTTCACGCTCCACACCGAGGTGCTCTTCAGCTTCACGTCGATCGTGTCGTCACCCACCAGGTTGTGCACGATCTCGGTCGCCATCGCCTCGTCCACCACGGGCGGCGGCTGGGTGATGTCGTAGCCCCAGACGATCAGCCATTCGGTCCACGGGCGGACCATCCGGATCAGGCCGGCGCCGATACCGCCGATCTGCGCACCCGGCTGCAGTACCCAGTAGAGGACGCTCGGCCGATGCGCGACGTACTTGGACAGGTCGGCTTCGAAGACGATGTTCATCGAGCCTTCGATATCCATCGCACCGGCTAGCGGTAGGCCGATGTCCTGTGCGACCTTGCTGCGGCCGCCATCCGCGCCGATCAGGTACTTCGCTCTGATCTGGTACGTCTCGTTGCTCAACCGGTCGCGGACAGTCGCCGTGACGCCGTCGTCGTCCTGCTCGAGTGACAGGTACTCGGTGTCGAACCGGACGCGCGCGCCGCGGGAGGCCGCCGTACTGATGAGGATCGGTTCGAAGAGAGTCTGCGGAAGATCTACCGGCAGACTCGGGCTCGCTTCGGTGTAGTCGGCGAGCCGGCGCGGATGCGTGCCCCACGTGCGGATCCGGCCGATCTCCTCACCGGCAAGGCTGGTGCAGAAGGCAGTCTGGCCCATCAGGTGATGCGCGGTGCCCTTGCCGGTGATCTGGTCCTCGATGCCCATGTCGCGCATCAGTTCGATCGTGCGCTGGTTGGTGATGTGGGCGCGCGGCGTGTTGGCGGTCCAGCCGTAGCGGGTGAGCACGATGTTGTCGATGCCGTAGGACGACAGGAACAGCGAGGTGGCCCCACCCGCCGGGCCACTGCCGACGATCAGGACGTCGGTGGTGATCATTGCGACTCCTCAGCGAGTACCAGGTCGTAGGTGACGGAGTAGTGGCCATCGGGGTGTTCGGTGAAGTCGGTGACGAGGGAGTCCTTGACACCGAAGACGGCGTCCTGGTTGAGGTACGGGTCGCCGTTCTCGAAGACGTGCGTGATGAGCCGGTGGTAGCCGGGGGCGGTGACCATGAAGTGGATGTGCGCTGGCCGCATCCAGCCGCGACCACCGGCGCGGAGCAGCTCACCGACCGGTCCGTCGACCGGGATCGGGTACGCGACCGGTTTCACCGCCCAGAACGAATAGTTGCCGTCGGCATCGGTTGTCAGGTGGCCGCGGTTCTGCGGTGCCGTCAGACCTTCCTTCTGGACGTCGTAGAAGCCGTCCTCGTCGGCCTGCCAGGTCTCGACTCTGGCGTTCGCTATCGGCTCACCCTTGGTGTTGAGGACCCGGCCGCTGACCAGGCACGGTACGCCGGGAGCGCCGTTCGCGAGGTCGTCGCCGTTCTTCACCTCGGGCGAGCCTTCGACGAAGAACGGACCGAACACCGTCGACTCGGTGGCGCCACTGGTCTTCGGATTGCCGAGGCCGACGGTCAGCATGGACAGTCCGAGGACGTCGGCCAGGAGCACGAACTCCTGTCTGGTCCCGGTGGAGATCTGGCCGGTGCGGGTGAGGAAGTCGATGGCGAGGAAGTACTCGTCCTCGGTGAGGTGAACCTCGCGCGCGAACGCGTGCAGATGCCGCACGAGCGCACTCAGTACCTCTTTGGTCCGCGGCTCCAGGCTTCCGTCGAAGCTGGCCACTACCGCGTCCGTCAGGTCTTCTCCTTGCAGGTCCATTCCTGTGCCTTTCAGGCTTCGATCACCATCGCCAGCCCCTGCCCGACGCCGATGCAGAGAGTGGCCAGTCCGTAGCCGCCGCCGCGCCGCTTCAACTCGTGCGCGAGGGTGGTGAGAATGCGCGTACCGGAGCTACCCAGGGGATGTCCGAGGGCGATCGCTCCGCCGTTCACGTTGACCTTGGTGCGGTCGAGGTCGGGCCACTGACCGAGGCACGCCAGGCTCTGCGCGGCGTATGCCTCGTTGAGCTCAACCAGGGTGAGATCGCTCCAGCCGATGCCCGCCTTGGCCAACGCCTTGTTGGCCGCCTCGACCGGGCCGATCCCGAAGTACTGCGGCTCCACGGCATGCACCGCCCGGCTGACAATCCTTGCCATGGGGTTCAGGTCGAGCTTGGCCGCGGTTGCTTCGTCACCGATCAGTACGGCGGATGCCCCATCGTTCAGCGTGGATGCGTTGCCGGCGGTGACCGTGCCGTCGTCGCGGAAGGCGGGCTTCAGTTTCGCCAGCTGCTCCGGGGTACTGCCGTCGCGAATCGACTCGTCGCGGGTCAGCGGCGTGTGGTTCTTCGGGAGGATCGCAGTGAGGCGGTCCCACGGGAGCACCTCGTCGTCGAAGACACCGGCGGCCCAGGCCTTGGCGGCCTTCTCGTGACTCTCCAGGGCGAACAGATCCTGGGCTTCGCGGGTGATGTTGTACTTCTCGGCGAGTTGCTCAGTCGCCTCACCGAGTGAGACTGTCCACTCCTTCGGCATCCGCGGGTTGATGAACCGCCAGCCGAGTGAAGTCGACTCGGCTTGGAGACTGCCGTGCGGGAATGCGCGGTCGGGCTTCGGGAGCACCCAGGGTGCGCGACTCATCGATTCCACGCCACCGGCGATCACCAGACTCGCGTCGCCCGTTTCGACTGCGCGGGCGGCCTGGATCGCGGCTTCGAGACCGGACCCGCAGAGCCGATTGACCGTCGTACCGGGGACGCTGGTCGGGAAGCCGGCCAGCAGCGCAGCCATCCTTGCGACATCGCGGTTCTCTTCGCCGGCACCGTTCGCGTTGCCGAGGAAGACGTCGTCGAGGTCGGCCGGGTCTAGGTTGGTTCGGTTGGCCAGCTCTTGGAGGGTGACGGCGGCGAGGTCGTCGGGGCGGGCGCCGGACAACGCGCCGCCGAGCTTGCCGACCGGGGTGCGAACGGCGTCCAGCAGGTAGGCGGATCTCATCGCTCTGCTCCTTCGGGTCTGATGCCGGCCCACGCTCTGGTGAGGATCTCTTCCACGTCACCTGGGAAGCGGTCGGCAGCCTCTGCGGCCTGCTCCCTTGTCAGCCCGAGCACTTGGAGGCTCGTCGGGATGTTCGCTGCTTTGAACAGGTCGAACAGGCCGGTTGCCAGGTCGTCGGTCTGGAGCGCTTCTTCCAGGCGGGCTTTGGCTCTCGGTACTTCGGCGGCTTTCACCCGGGCGACCTGGGGGAGCACGGCCGCGTGCGTCTCGGCGTGCGGCAGGTTGTAGGTGCCGCCGAGCAGATGACACAGCTTGTGGTGCACGCCGGTGCCGGCCGACGCGAGCGCCGATCCAGCCAGGCAAGCCCCAAAGAGCAGCTCACCCCGAGCACCTATCTCTGTAGGCGCGCGCAGCACCTCCCGTAAACCGTCCGCCAACGCCTTCGTGGCTTGTACTGCGGTTGTCTCGGTGATCGGGTTCGCCTTCTCCGTCCACACCGCCTCCACACAATGCGCGAGCGCATTCGCCACACTCGCGGCCGTGGTGTGCAGCGGGAGCTGGAGAGTCAGCATCGGGTCGTACACCACCGTCTTCGGCAGCACCCCCACGTCGGTGCCGGTGGTCTTGCTGCCACCGCTCGTCTCGCCCCACACCGGCGTCATCTCGGACCCGGCATACGTGGTCGGCACCGCCAGGATCGTCACGTCTCCTGTCAGCGCGATCGCCTTGGCCAAACCGATCGCCGACCCGCCGCCGATCGCCACAATCCCGTCGGCTTCAACCTCGCGTGCTGTGGTGCGGGCCGCCTCGGCGACCTCGGTCGGTACGTGCTGCCGGACACCGTCGATGCGTCCGGCGAATCGTTCCTTCAACGCTTCCTCGACCACGTCAGCCGCCTGCTGCGCCGATCCGGTCGCGATCACGAGCGCCCGTCGTACGCCTAGCAGCTCGACCTCGGCGGCCACCTGCTCGAGCGTTCCCGGGCCGAAGATCACCCGGCTCGCGTACGAGGTGTGAACGAACGACTCGGTCATTCCCAACCACCCCACTCGCGATGCTCAGTTGCCTTAGGCATCGATAACCTCGCGGGCGCGCAACCGACGCAGGACGTCCAGCTCGGTCTCGGTAGGAGCGGGGACGATTTGGATGCCGTCGGCAACTTTCAGGTCCCAGCCGGTGACCGCGCGCGCCTGCTCCACGGTGACGCCTGGATGCAGCCGGGTCATCGTCAGCTCGTTGGTCTCCGGGTCCGGCTCGAGGACGCCATGGTCGGTGATCACCAGCGTCGGCCCGGCTCCGGGCGCCTCTCGCTCGCGACCAGTCGGCCCGTAGCCAACGCTCGTCACGAAGTCGAGCCGCTCGACAAACGTCCGCAGCGACTGCTTCACGATCACGATCACCCGACCCGCGTTGGCCGCGATCTCCGGTGCCCCGCCCGCACCCGGCAGCCGCGTCTTCGGGTTGTCGTGGTCGCCGATCACCGTCGTGTTGATGTTCCCGAACCGGTCGATCTGCGCGGCCCCGAGAAACCCGACGTCGATGCGCCCGGCACCGACCCAGTAGTTGAACATCTCCGGCACCGACACCACCGAGGTCGCAGTCGCGGCCAGGTCGTCGTCCCCGATCGACAGCGGCAGCCGACGCGGCTTCGCATCGATCGCGCCCGATTCGTAGACCAGACGGCAGTCCGGCGCATGCGTGTGCCGGGCCAGGTTCGCCGCGAGGTTGGGCGGGCCGACCCCGACCAGGCACACGTCCCCGTCATGCAGTTCGCGGGCGGCGGCGACGTTCATCATGTCCGCGCTGTTCCAGTTCTCAGACATCGGCAGCCGCCTCCAGTCCGTTCTCCTTGGCCCAGGCGAGGAAGGCGTTGCGATCCCGCGACACCACATCCCACTGCTGGTAGAAGTCGTTGTCCCTGGTCGAATAGCCGAGCGCGTAGGACGGCCAGGCCCCACCCGGTACGACGCTCACCGCCTTCAGCACCCACTCCGGCAGCACCACGGCACCGGTCCGTTCCGGGAACTCGTCGACGATCTCCTCGACCGTGACAATCGCCCGGTCGGCCGCGAGAACCGCTTCGCGTTGTACGCCGGTCAGTCCCCACAGCATCACGTTGCCGTCGCGGTCGGCGAGCTGAGCGTGGATGACGGTCACATCCGGGTTCACCGCCTTCACCGCGGCCAACTCCTCGCCGGTGAACGGACAGGTGACCCGGCTGATGATGTCGCTCTGCTCCTCCAGGTCGGTACCGCGATATCCCCGCAGTACGGCGAAAGGCAGTCGGGCGGCACCGGCGACGTACGCGTTGGCGAGTCCGGCGTGGCTGTGTTCGTGGACCACCAGCTTGTGCGGCCAGTGCTTCTCCACGGCATCACGCAGGCGGTGCAACGAGCCGACGCCCGGATTGCCGCCGTACGAGAAGACAAGCTCGTCCGCGACGCCGAGGCCGATCAGTTGGTCGTAGACGACGTCCGGCGTCATCCGCACGAGCTTCAGGTGCCGGCGGCCCTGCCGGGCGATCTCGTGCGCAGCAGCGAACGGGATCAGATGCGTGAAGCCCTCGAGCGCGACGGTGTCACCGTCGTGGACGTGAGTCGCTATCGCTTCGTCGAGGGGAACTGGACGTGGCATGCGCGGCTCCACTATGATTTCGCTGAGCGAAAAGTTCTTCTTTCAACGAAAAGTAGGGTAACCGATGGCTAGTGAGGCGTCCAGCGGCACCTTCCTGCAGGGTCTCGAGCGTGGACTCGCCGTGATCCGCGCCTTCTCCGCCGAAGCGCCGGCCCTGACCCTGAGCGAGGTCGCCCGCGAGGTCGGCATCACGCCCGCGACTGCCCGGCGGATCCTGCTGACGCTGTCGGAGCTCGGCTACGTCCGCACCGACGGCCGCCAGTTCTCGCTGACTCCGCGCGTACTAGCCCTCGGCTGGGCCTACCTGTCCTCACTCGACCTAGGCGAACTAGCCGGCCCCTTCATGGAAGAGCTGAGCGCGATCACCCGCGAGTCCTGCTCGATCGCCACCCTCGACCTGCCGGACATCGTGTACGTCGCCCGCGTCCCCACCAGCCGCATCATGACCGTCGCCCTCGGCGTAGGCGCCCGCCTCCCCGCCTACCCCACCTCCATGGGCCGAGTCCTCCTGGCCGGCCTCCCCCCAGCCGACCTGGATGCGTATCTGTCCGACGTACAGGCCGCGCCCCTCACCGACCGCACAGTCACCAACCCCACAGCCCTCCGCGAGGTAGTCGACCAAGCCCGCACCGACGGCTACGCCCTGGTCGACCAAGAGCTAGAGCTAGGCCTACGCTCCCTGGCCGCCCCCATCCACAACTCCCGCGGCCGCACCATCGCCGCCCTCAACGTCTCCGCCCACGCCTCCCGCTCCACCCCCGACTCCCTCGCCCAAGAAGTCCTCCCCCACCTCCTACACGCCGCCACCCAAATCACCACAGCCCTAAAACACCGCGGCCACCTCTAACCCGCCACCCCTCGAGCCCTCCCTCCCCACCCCATCTGGTGGGTATGCCAACCAGATGGTGGGTTGGCCAACCTCCCTACGATTGGCCAACCCACCCTCGGATGGGTCTACCCACCAGATGGGGCGGGAGGTGGGGTGGGGGAGCGGCGATCGGTCGCGTCGTCGGCGCTTCGTGGGGGTCGGGTGAGCCAGTCGGTGAGGGCTTGGGATACCGCCGCCGGGGCTTCGATCGGGGCGAGGTGTCCTACGCCGTCCAACGTGATCACCTGTGGAGTCCCCGGAAGCACGGCTTGTAGCTCGAATGCTTGGTTGACTGGGAGCCAGGGGTCGTCGGCACCCCAGCCGATGCGCACCGGGCAGCGCACACTCGCCAACTGTTCTACGACCGGTCGCGTGTGTTCAGAGCGCAGTACGGCGATCTGTCGGTAGAAGGCCGGTTGTCCCGTCGCCCCCAACCACGGCTGAGTCAACGCGTCCACCCACGCGGTTGTCAGCCGGTGACCCGCCGCACCTGCGATGTACTCCTTCACCAGTGCCGTATGAAGCGCACCGGGGAGTTCAGCGAACACACCGGAGTGCTCCGCGACCAAGCGGAAGAACGGCGATCCCCAGGGGTCGAGCGTCACAACGTCCCAGAGGAACAGATCGGCGTACTCGGCACCGTGGATCAGATGAGCCCCGAGCGCCACCGCACCCCCGATGTCGTGGGCAACGACATGCGGCCGATCCAAGCCCCAGTGCGAGAGCAACGCCGCGAACCGACCCATCTGACTGGGCAGGTCGATCGGCACCGCGACGTCCTTCGGTGAGCGGCCGTAGCCAGGCATGTCCCACAGGAACACCCGATGATTGGAGCTCAACCACAGAGCCACTTCGCCCCACACCTCGGCGGACCATGGCGTGCCGTGACACAGCACGACATCACCCCGCGATGCCGTCTCCGGTCCCAGCACGTACGTCGCGATGTCGCCCCGTCGATCGTGACGTCGACAGGCTCTGGCAGCTGGGTCTGTTCCATCTGACGAAGCTAGAACTTCAGGTCGACCTGAAGGCAAGCTGCGACCATGGCCCAATGAGAATCGGCGAGGCGGCCAGCAGACTCGGAGTAGCCGCGCACGTCCTCAGGCACTGGGACGACGCAGGTGTCGTCGTACCAGACCGCACGTCGGCCGGGCACCGCGAGTACTCCGAGGATCACTTCTACCGCTTGCGAGTTCTACAGGCGTGCCAAGGCGTAGGGATGAGCCTGACCGAGATCCGCCTGGTCCTCACCCGAACCGAACCGCACAGAACCGGCGTGATCGAACGCAGGCTCCGTGCGATCCGGGCGCAGCGAGAGCAGTTCGAGAACGCAGAGCGCTTCCTGGCTCACGTCATCGACTGCCGGCACGACCTGCTGACCAGATGCGACCGCTGCAGCGAGTACGCCGTCGGGGAGTAGGTCAGCCGAGACCGATCTGGGCGTAGAAGGACTGGTTGTCCCAGAAGAGGTATTCCTCGTCCATGGTGTGGCGGCGGTTCCAGATGCCGACCGTGGCCATGGTGATCTTGTAGGCCTTGCCGGTGGGCTTGATGTAACCGCCCTTGCCGTCCGGCATCGGCCGGGTGAAGGTGCCTTCCATGATCCCGGTGACGGCGGTCAGCTCGTTGGTGGCCAGCCGAAGCGGGTGCTGCTGGATCCGCGTGTCCGGCGCCCAGACGAACATCGCCTTCAGGTCCGCGATGTGCTTGTCGATGCCGTCGGTGGAGTGTCCGTCGGGCCAGTGCACCTTGATGTTGCGGGCGTGGCTCTCGTCCAGCCGGTTCCACTTCTGGCCGGTGAAGATCTCGAAGTCCAGCTCGTCGAAGATCCGCAGATGCCGCCGCTCATCGGGCGACAGGTGTGCCGGGTAGTCGGAATGTGCGAGCGCGGTGCCGTCATTCACCGCCGCCAGGGCCAGCGCCCCGAACCCCACCGCGCCGCTGTTCTTGATCAGAGAACGCCGATCGATCGCCATGATCTGTCTCCTCCGGGCTCTCGAGAGCCCCTGTAGTTTCTGCTAGATACTGCTTACCAGCAGATACTACAACCTTCAAGTACCTGGTTTCTGTGACGAACTAGACTGGAGGTGTGAGCGAGGACCTGGAGTACGACGTGTTCTCCTCGACCTGCCCGTCGCGCCCGGTGCTCGAGGACGTGACCGGCCGCTGGGGAGCCTTGGCGCTCGGAGCGCTGGCCGACGGCCCACTGCGCTTCAACGAGCTCCGCCGTCACGTGGACGGGGTCAGCCAGAAGATGCTGGCTCAGTCCCTGCAGGCCCTCGAACGCGACGGCCTCGTCGTCCGCGACGTCCAGTCGACGTTCCCGCTGAAGGTCGAATACAGCCTCACGCCGACAGGCGCCGTACTGGCTGCGAAGCTGCTCGATCTGATCGGTTACCTGACCACGAGCATGCCCTCGATCATCACCGCCCAGCAGACGTACGACGAGGCCCACACCGACTGACGATTCGTCAGCGGGCGTGGGCCTCGGGGTGCTCGGTCAGCGGCGCGTCGACGCGACGATCTGCAGGTAGTGCGGGTTGTTCATCAGGCCGAGGATGTTGCCGAACGGGTCGACCACCGACGCGGTCCGGAAGCCCTCGCCGTTGCCGCGCTCGACGATGCCCTCGAGCACGGTCGCACCGAGCTCGACCAGCCGCTCGACCGTGCCTTCCAAGTCATCCACGTGCCACTGGATGATCGCCCTGGCCGGGGCGCCGCCGACCTGGTGGGTCGCATACTTCGCGTCGATGATCCCCAGCTCGGCCTGGAAGTCGCCGATCCGGAACTCGATGTACGCCGGCTCCTCCGGCGTGGGGAATCCGTAGTACGCCTCGACTCCCAGGAACTCGGCGTACCAGTCGCGCGCCGCCTTCACGTCCTCGGCGTAAAAACCTACTGTCGCCAGCCCTCGCAGCATGTTCCTGTCCTTTCTCGCTGTTCGATGTCTCTACTCTCGCAGCAGAAGAGGACAGGTTTTGTCCGCTACTTCGAAAAGCTGTCAACCACGGGAGTAGCGCGGACTGTCCACTGCGGGCGGACGAATCACCCTGACCTGCTGGGCCAGTGTTTGAGGTCCAAAGACAGGGGAGGTTCACATGTTCACGTTGCCGGCTGGACGGCGAGGTAAATGGGGCGTGGTCGCGGTCTGGGTGCTGTTGCTGTTGGCGGTGTTTCCGCTGGCCGCGGGGCTCGGTGACGTGCAGAGCGACGACGCCACCGATCAACTGCCGGGCGGTGCGGAGTCGACGCTCGTGCATCAGATCGAGGATCGCGTCCCGGGCTCCGAGGACGACGAACTGATCGTCGTCTATCACCGGGACGGCGGTCTCGCCGCCGGGGACAAACAGGCGGTGGCGCGGCAGCACGCTGCCCTCGCCAAGGAGTTCAAGGTCGACATGCCGCCCGTCCCCTCCGAGGACGGCACGGCTCTCATGTACGCCGTCGGTCAGCCGGCGAGCGGAAACGACGCGGGGGTCGCCAAGTTCGTCGAGCGGGTCCGGGCGGTCACTGCCGACCGGCCGAGTGGTCTGCGGGCCGAGGTGACCGGCCCGGCCGCGATCGGGGCGGACGTCGACGCGGTGTTCGAGGGGATCGACACGACCCTGATGCTCGTCACCGTCATCGTCGTCGCGTTCTTGCTGATCATCACCTACCGCAGCCCGTTCCTCTGGCTGGTGCCGCTGCTGACAGTCGGGGCTGCCGCGTACCTGTCGATGGCGCTGGTCCGGGTCGTCGCCGGCGCGCTGGACCTGACGGTGAGTACGCAGAGTTCCTCGATCATGATCGTGATGGTGTTCGGCGCCGGGACCGACTACGCGCTGCTGATCGTCGCGCGGTACCGCGAGCAACTGCGCCACCACCGCGACGTCCATGCCGCCATGCGCGCCGCGCTGAAGAGCGTGGGGCCGGCGATCCTCGCGTCGGGATCGACGGTCGCCCTCGGCCTGGGCTGTCTGTTCGTGGCCGACATGAACGACATCTCCGGGATCGGGGTGTTCGGTGCGCTGGGCATCCTGGCGACTCTGGTCACCATGCTGACGCTGTTCCCCGCAGTACTGACGGCGCTGGGCCGCAAGGTCTTCTGGCCGCGTGTCCCCGCCCTGGCCAGTACGGCGCCCGCCGGCCGCGACTGGTGGCGGTGGGTCTTCGCGCGGCCGATGCGGTCGGCCGGAGCTTCGGCGCTGGCGCTCGGCTTGCTGGGACTCGGGGTGCTCGGGCTCTCGACGGACCTGCGGGAAGCCGACTCGTTCACCAACACTCCGGAGTCGGTGACGGGATTCGCGACGCTTGATCGGGCCTACCCGGGCGAGGGTGGCCGACCCTTCACCGTTGCGACTCCCACCGATCAGGTGACACGGGTGCTCGCGGTGGCGCGGGCGACGGACAAGGTGGTGTCAGCGGAAACCGAGCGGGAGGGCAACGGCTGGTCGCTGGTCGACGTCGTACCGGCGGCTCAGCCGGACAGCGATGCTGAAGCGGCCGTGATCAAGCGGCTGCGGGCCGATCTGCCGCCCGGGGCGCTGGTCGGTGGCGAAGGGGCGGAGCGGGTCGACGTCCAGGAGGCGAGCGCCGCCGACACCAAGCTGGTGATTCCCCTCGTACTCGCCGTGGTGTTGCTGGTGCTGTTCCTGCTGCTCCGATCCTTGGTCGCCTCGCTGCTCGTCGTGGCCGTGGTTGTGCTCTCGTGGCTCGCGGCACTAGGACTTGGCTCTCTGCTGTTCGAGAACGTGCTCGGGTTCGGCGGCGTGGAGCCGACACTGCCGGTGCTGGGGTTTGTGTTCCTCGTGGCGTTCGGCGTCGACTATGCGATCTTCCTGGTCAGCCGGATCGCCGAGGACCGCAAGGAACTCGGTACGACGGTCGCCACCCGGCGGGCGGTGCGGGCCACCGCCCCGGTGATCGCGTCGGCCGGATTGGTGCTGGCGGCAACCTTCGCCGTACTGGCGTCGTTGCCGTTCGTGCCGATGGTGGAGATGGGTGTGGTGGTCGCCGTCGGGGTTCTGCTGCAGACTCTGCTGGTAGCACCAGCGTTGCTGGCGCCGATGATGGTGGGCCTGCGCCGATGGATCTGGTGGCCGAGCCGTGCCGCGGACGACCCGCAACCGGCAGCAGTCCCGGACGAGCCGGTGCTGGTCGGCGAGAAACGGAGCTGAAGGATGGGGACGGTGGTCTTGGTGGGAGCGAGGCGGTGGGGGATCGGCAGGGGCGACCTGCTGCTGACCGCGGTGCTGCTGCTCCTGCCGTTGGCCGCCGTCCTCGCCCTGCCGCAGCACTGGCTCGACGACGGGCAACTCGACGCCCTCGGGATCGCCCTGCTCGTCCTGGCGACTCTGCCGGTTCTCGTCAGACGCCGCTATCCGATCCAGGCGCTGCTCGTCTGCATAGCCGTCCAGATGGTCTACCACGCCTTGAACTACACGCACGAGATCATGCTCCCGGTGGCGATAGTCCTCATCTACACGGTCTCCCTGACCACCTCCCGCGCCTCGACGCTGGCGATGGTCGGAATCAGCATCGCCGCAGTTCTGGCGAGCGCGAGCATCCCGCAACAAGAGTCGATCGGCGCCGAGGTGATCAGCCCGCTTGGGTGGTTCGCGGTCGCCGCGGTCGGTGGCCAGGCGATGCGGCTGCACCGCGCCTTGCTCACGGAGACTAGCGAGCGCCGGGTCGCCGAGGAGCGGCTGCGGATCGCGCGGGACCTGCACGACGTCCTGGCCCACCACATCGTCGTGATCAACTCGCATGCCGGTGTGGCCGCGCATCTGCTCGACGAGCGCACCGACGATCCGACCCTCGCACCGATCTCGCAGTCGCTGCACACGGTGGCGGACGCGAGCAGCGGCGTACTGGCCGAGCTGAGAACCACCCTCGACGTCCTCCGCGGCAACGAGGTCGACGTGGATCGGCACCCGACGCCAGACCTCGCCGGCCTGGCCCGGCTCGTAGCGGTCACCACGGCAGTCGGCGTACAGGTCTCGTTGCGAGTAAGCGGCACCAGCCGGCCGCTGCCGGCGGCCGTCGAGATCACCCTCTACCGGATCGCGCAGGAGGCCCTGACCAACGTGGTGAAACACGCGCATGCTCGACAGGCACTGGTACAGCTCGAGTACGACGTCGACGAGGTTCGGCTCGAGGTCACCGATGACGGCCGCGGCAGGTCCGACACCGGGAGCACAGCCGGCTATGGCATCGCCGGGATGAACGAGCGGGCGCAATCCGTCGGCGGTCAGCTCGTCACCGGCGACGGCCGGTACGGCGGCTTCCGGGTCGCGGCGACCGTACCTGTTCCGGGAGCGCGATGATCAGGGTAGTGCTGGCCGACGACCAGGAGCTGGTCCGGAGCGCCTTCGCCATGCTCGTCCGCTCCGCACCCGACATGGAGGTAGTCGGCGAAGCCGCCGACGGCGACGAGGCGGTCGCGCTGGTCCGGTCGACCCGCGCCGACGTCGTCGTGATGGACATCCGGATGCCCGGCACGGACGGGATCACCGCCACCGGCACGATCGCGGCCGACGAGGATCTGAGCGGCGTACGGGTGCTGATCCTGACCACGTTCGAAAGCGACCACAACGTGGTGGCCGCGCTGCGTGCGGGAGCGAGCGGATTCCTGGTCAAGGACACCAAACCCGCCCACCTACTGGCCGCCATCCGCACCGTCGCCGCCGGCGAGGCCCTGCTGTCGCCCGGCGCAACCCAGGCCCTGATCGAAAGAGTCCTAAGGCAACCTGACCCAGCCGGCCCGCCGCCCGGCGCCCTAGCCGCGCTGACCAAGCGGGAACGCGAGGTCCTAACCCTGATCGGCCGCGGCCTGAGCAACGCCGAACTCGCCGAACAACTAGTCCTCAGCCCCCTGACCGCAAAGACCTACGTAAGCCGCCTACTAACCAAGCTAGACGCCCGCGACCGAGCCCAACTGGTAATCGCCGCCTACGAATCCGGCCTCGTCCGAGCCTCCACGCAGGCCGACCCACCCTAGGGGACCGCATGTCCACAATCAGTAACTCAGAGGCGATCGCAGCGTGGTCTGCGATGCCGACCGACGCGATTGAGGCGTACGACGATCAGGGCGACTTCCCCAAGCGCCACCTGATGAATGGGAACCTGCTCCGGATGCTGGGGCCCGTCGATGGTCGGAAAGTCCTCGATGCAGGCAGCGGCGAAGGCTACTTGAGCCGGTTGTTGGCCGAAGGCGGAGCTGAGGTGGTTGGCGTGGAGCCGGCTGCCGGACTGCTGGCGCGCGCTCAGAAAATCGAGCAGAAGCGGCGTCAGGGGATCAGGTTCGTGCAGGCTGATCTCTCGACGTTGCCGGAGGTTGGTCAGCCGTTCGATGCGGTGGTCTGCAGCATGGTGCTGCTCGCCATCCCCGCCTGGCAGTCGGCGATGGCGGCGTGCGTCCGCGCACTGAAGCCGGGTGGCCGGTTCGTGTTCTCGATCACCCATCCGGCGTTCGAGAATCTCTACCCGACGTGGCGGGATCACGGTCACTACCGACTTGATCGATACCTGGACGAGTACGAGACCTCAGAGGGCCACGCACCCGACTTCCACCGCCCGCTGTCGGCCTACCTCAACGAGGTCATCGGCCTCGGGTGCCGCGTGACTGAACTGTGCGAACCGAGACTTGATCCACAGGTCGCACGAGACAGCGGAATCGAGGCGATCGAGTCCTACGTCGCACTGCCGAACTTCCTGATCGTCAGCGCCGAACGCGACAGCTGAGCGCCGGTTCGCATTCTCGGTGTGGGCGTGCCCGAGGTCGACGCAGCACGCCCGTCTGAGGGGTTCAGTCGGTTTGGGTGACCTTGCGGAGGCCGCGGGGGGCGTCGGGGTCTAGGCCTAGTTTGCGGGCCAGGGCCTCGATTGCGCGTTGGGCGGGGATGACCAGGGCCAGCGGGGACAGGGTCTCGGGGAGGTCGGGGCCGGGGAGGTTCACGTCGCAGCGGGAGGCGAAGGTGGGGTCGCCGCCGATGCCTAGGATCTTGCTGCCCTTTTCGCGGACCAGGCCGGCCAGCTCGGTCATGCCGGGGAGGGCCGGGCCTTCGCCGGCTGCGACCAGGATGGTGACCAGGTCGGCGTCGACGACCGCGATCGGGCCGTGCTTCAGGTCGGCGTACGAGAGGCCGCGGACCGGCTGGAGGCAGGTTTCCTCGAGCTTGAGCGCCACCTCGAGGGTGGTGCCGAAGGTTAGGCCGCGGCCGCTGGCGAGGACGTCGTGGGCGCCGGCGAGCAGTGCGGCGGCTTCCTCGACTGAACCCTCGAGCATCTTCGCGGCGGCGTCCGGAACGCGGGCGATGTCGGCGTCCAGCGTGCCTGGCTTCTGGGCGAGGGCGTCGACGGCGACGGTGATCGCGGCCAGCTGGGTGGTGTAGGTCTTGGTCGCCGGGACCGCGAGCTCCTTGCCGGCCTGGGTGATCAGGGCGACGTCGGCGGTCGAGGCGAGCGGGCTGTCGCCGTCGTTCGTGATGCCGACGACGGCTGCGCCGTTCCGCTTGGCCCACTCCGCGGTGTCGACGATCTCCTGGGTCGCGCCGGACTGGCTGACCGCGACGACCAGCGAGTTCGACAGGTCGAGGTTGGCGCCGTACAGCGTGGCGACCGACGGAGCGGCCAGCGCGGCCTGGCGGCCGGCGTGGATCTCGGTCAGGTAGCGGCCGTAGACACCGGCGTTGTCGGACGACCCCCGGGCCACGAAGATGACGTTGCGGCGTCCCGCGGCGAGCCGCGTGATGTCGTGCCGCAGCGGGAGAACGTGCTCGAACGTCGCGGCCAGGGCGGCCGGCTGTTCGGCGATCTCGCGCGCCATCTGGGTTGCCGGGGCGGGGACAGACACCACTGCGATCACTGGTCCTATCTGGTCTTAACAGGTATGCTGCGCACGATAGCAGTGAGCGGCGTCCCGGGGCACCCCCGAGGCCCGCCCAGGTCTGGAGGATCGAGATTCGATGGTGGCGACGAAGCGGGCCCAGGTCCGATCGGTGCTGGAACGACTGATCGATGTCGAGCTGCACCCCGGGGATCCGATCCCCTCGGAGCGGGCCCTGGTGGACAAGCTGAACGTCTCCCGGGTGACCGTCCGGCAGGCGATCAGCGACCTGGTCGAGTCCGGCGCGCTGGAGCGGGTGCACGGTAAGGGCACCTTCGTCACCGGCCCCCAGGTCGACTCGCAGCTGCACCTGACCTCGTTCTCCCGGGAGATGCGGGCGCGCGGTCTGGAGCCCGGCACGGTGGTGCTGTCGGCCACCGAGATCGAGGCCTCCGACGAGACCGCGAAGGGCTTGCGGGTCGCCAAGGGCACCAAGGTGATCCGGGTCGAGCGGCTGCGCACGGCCGACGCCTCGCCGATGGCCTACGAGGTCGGCTTCTATCCGTCCGCGCTCTTCCCCGGCCTGCTCGGCCGTGAGCTCGGCACCCTGTACGACGTCTTCGCCAGCGAGTACGACGTCGTCGTCACCTCCGGTGAGCAGACCGTCCGGGCGGACAACGCCGACGGTCATGTCGCCCGGGTTCTCGGCGTGGCCAGGCGGGCACCCCTGCTGGTCCTCGAGCGCACCACCTTCGCCGGCCGCAAGGTCGTCGAGCTGTCCTGGTCGGCCTACCGGGCCGACCGGTACCGGCTGCACATGGCCCTCACCCCGCGGGGCCCGCGATCCGGATCGGCCTGATACGTACTGGACCGATCCTGTCATCAACTGGTCTGTTCTTCTGCTGTTCGCTCCACGGTCACCTGACCGCTCAGCAGACGGGCCGCCGGGTACGACGAAGTGCCCAGCGGCAATACTGGAGCTCAACACACACGAACTTTGTTGTGAGGAGTACCGCGAGACATGCCTATTGCCACCCCTGAGGTCTACGCCGAGATGCTGGACAAGGCCAAGCAGAACCGCTTCGCCTACCCGGCCATCAATGTCAGCTCCTCGCAGACGCTGATCGCCGCGATCCGCGGTTTCGCCGAGGCGGGCTCGGACGGCATCGTCCAGGTCTCCACCGGCGGCGCCGAGTACCTGTCCGGGTCGACCGTGAAGAACATGGTCACCGGTTCGGTCGCGCTGGCGGCGTACGCGCACGAGGTCGCCAAGAACTTCGACGTGAACATCGCGCTGCACACCGACCACTGCCCGAAGGACAAGCTGGACGGCTTCGTCCGGCCGCTGCTGGCGATCTCGGCCGAGCGCGTCGCGCGCGGCGAGAACCCGCTGTTCCAGTCGCACATGTGGGACGGCTCGGCCGTGCCGCTGGACGAGAACCTCGAGATCGCCAAGGACTTGCTCGCGCAGGCCGCGGCGGCCAAGATCGTGCTGGAGATCGAGGTGGGTGTCGTCGGCGGTGAGGAGGACGGCGTCGCCAACGAGATCAACGACAAGCTCTACACCACTGTCGAGGACGGCCTGGCCACGGTCGAGGCGCTCGGCGCCGGCGAGCACGGCCGCTACCTGACCGCGCTCACCTTCGGCAACGTGCACGGCGTCTACAAGCCGGGCTCGGTCAAGCTGCGCCCGGAGATCCTGAAGGACATCCAGGACGCGGTCGGCGCCAAGATCGGCAAGGAGCGCCCGTTCGACCTGGTCTTCCACGGCGGCTCCGGCTCGACCCTGGAAGAGATCCGCGCCGCCGTCGACCACGGCGTCATCAAGATGAACGTCGACACCGACACCCAGTACGCCTTCACCCGCCCGGTCGCCGCGCACATGTTCGGCAACTACGACGGCGTCCTGAAGGTCGACGGCGAGGTCGGCAACAAGAAGGCCTACGACCCCCGCGCCTGGGGCAAGGCCGCCGAAGCCGGCATGGCCGACCGCGTCAAGGAAGCCTGCGAAAGCCTCCGCTCGACCGGTACGTCGCTGAACGCGTGACATCTGGTTTCTCCTGGTAGGTCTGGTGTTTCGAGGGGCTCATCGCTGACGCGGTGGGCCCCTCGGTCACATCCGGGCGAAGTCGACGTGCCGGATATCGGTCCGGCGGGCGGCTCGGGCGAACGTGCTCGTGATGCGGTCGAGCACGGTTTTGGGGTGGTCGAGGTCGGTCCAGGGGATCCAGCAGGTTTCGACCGGGGGTGGGCCGTCGGCGGTGGGGGACGGGGGCGGTTGGTCGACGTCTTCTTCGAGCTCTTCGCGCCAGTAGGGGTAGCGGGGTTCGAACTCGAGGAGGGTGCGTTGTTCGGGGAACCAGAGAGCGTCCTCCAGCTCCGGGACTTCGAGGTCCGGGGGAAGTGCTGAAGCTGGGTCGGGGAGGCCGGCGGCGCGCAGGATGAACCGCAGGCGCGACTCGGCGACCGACGCCGAGCCTCGGCAGTGGGCGAAGACGCCGAGGGCGCGATCACCGCCGTACTCGAGGAGGCCGGCGGCTCGGCGCAGGGTGCGTTTGGTGGCGAGACCGGCGTACAGGGCGGCGTCGGCCAGGGCGATGGCTGGGATCGTCGGGGAGGTCGCCGCGACCTCGGCGACCGATCGAGCTGCGGACACCATCGGCAACCTGTTCCAGATCAGTACGCCGGGACCGACCGGATCTCGGATGTGCCGGTACACACCGCCGACCCGACCGCTGCGGCCCGCGGTTGTCGTCAGGTGCACGGTCGACAGGTCCAGCCCCCAGACCGGTAGGGCGTGCAGGGCGGCGGCCGACTGGTGGCTGGCGAACGCCAGGCCCCCGGCCGCGCGGAGCGCTCGATGCACGCGCCGGAGGTACAACGCCTTCTCCGTCACGACCTCGAACGCCCGCTGCTCCGCATACGTCCCGCGCCGGATCCGTCGCCACCCGCCGGTCGCCAGCAGATAGTCGATGTCCGCGTCGTCATAACCACAAGCCCGGGCGTCGCCCCGGCGAAAAACCCCGCCCCGAAGGCAGGCCATCACTGCTAGCTGAGGATTCATACCCAAGAAGTTGCAGCAATCAGCCCCGGTTTCTGCCACCGACTTCCAACCTGTGGAGAACTTCTACGCAGGCCGGATCCGGGCATAAAAAATGCTCGTCATGTGATGATGACGAGCTCGGCTCTGGTTGGGACCCAGGGTTGCCAGAGGAGGGGCATGTTGGCCTCTACCGGGGTCCTGTTGCCCTTGCGCTCGTTGCACGAGGCGTGGGCGGCGACCGCGTTGAGCCACTCGGTGCGGCCGCCTCGGGACCTGGGTTGGACGTGGTCCATGGTGTCGGCGTTCTCGAGACCGCAGTAGGCGCAGCGGAACTTGTCGCGGCGGAGGACTCCGTGTTTGGAGTACTTCATCCGGCCGGCGGCGTAGCGCCAGTGCGTGACCACGTAGCGGACCAGGCGGAGGACGCGGGGGACCGGGAAGGGGCCGATGGTTCGTTCGCCGTGCGCCTCTTCGACCACTGCGACCTCGCGAACCAGCATCCGGATGGCGTGCTGGATCGACACGGTGTGCAGCGGCTCATATGACGCGTTCAGGACGATGACGCTCATCCGGTGCCTCCTTCCGGCCGTAGCTGGGAACCACGGCGGTCTTGACGCAGGGTCTCAAGCATCCGTGGCCGGTCGGTGAACGGTCAACGGATTTCGCCAGACGGTCACGTGCCGGGTTGGCTGCGTGATCGGCGAAGATGTGCCTATGGAATTGAACAATCTGCTCTCTGGCCCACCCGAGACACTACTCCCAGTGGACCCGGCCGCGGCGGAACTCGCCGCCGGGACCCCCGCGGTGGAGGTCGCGGCCAGCTTCCCGGCCTCGTCACTGGCCTGGGGGACGCTGGCCGAGGCGGCCCTCGCCGAGGGGAACACCATCGAGGCTTACGCGTACGCACGCACCGGCTACCACCGCGGACTGGACCTGCTCCGGCGCAATGGCTGGAAGGGCCACGGCCCGGTTCCGTGGGAACACGAGCCGAACCGCGGCTTCCTGCGCTGCCTGGCTGTGCTGGCCAAGGCCGCCGGGGCGATCGACGAGAAGGAGGAGGCCGAGCGCTGCGCCACCTTCCTGCGCGACTCGTCACCCACCGCAGCCGACGTACTGGCCTGAAACCGGGTTGCCGGGCTGGTCACCCGACGGCAGGATGCGTCGGATGACCAGTCCGTATGCCCAGCATGGTTACCGCGTCGGCTTCGACTGGGGTCCGGTCGGTGCCGCCGTGGTCGCCGGCCAGTTGGTTGCCGTTGTCGACGTGCTGTCCTTCACCACGGCAGTCACCGTCGCTGCCGACCTCGGCATCGACGTCTACCCGTACCGCTGGCGTGACGAGACAGCGGTCGCCTACGCGAGCCAGTACGACGCCCACCTCGCCGTCGGCCGTTCCGAAGCCGGCCCTGGTGACGTGAGCCTGTCCCCGGTCACCATCCGTCAGGCGACTGGAGTCACCAGGCTCGTGCTTCCATCACCCAACGGCTCGACCATCGCGCAGCAACTGAGCGACAGCGGCGCCACCGTCATCGCAGTCTCACTCCGTAACCGGCTGGCCGCCGCACAGTGGGCCAACCAGCGTCTGGTCGAGGACCCGAGCCTGAAGGTCGTCGCGATCGCAGCCGGGGAGCGCTGGCCGGACGGCTCGCTCAGGCCGGCAGTCGAAGACCTCTGGGGTGCCGGAGGCTTCTTGAGCGCTCTCGAGACCGACGGGCTGTCACCGGAGGCTAGAGCAGCAGTGGCGGCGTACGACGCAGTGGCCGACGAGCTGCCAAGTCTCCTGCACGACTGCGCCGGCGGACGCGAGCTCACGCAGTACGGGTATCCCGACGATGTCCGGATCGCGGCGGAGGTAGACCAGAGTCACTCCGTGCCACTGCTGAAAGACGGTAAGCTGAGCGCATCAATCTGAAACGATGATTTCTGCCCGTTGACAGAGCCGGTAGGCGGCGCGCGTCCCCGCTTCCTGCCGAACATGGACGGTTGTAGGCGGATTCGGCAGACCGGTGAAGCAGGACGCCCACGGTCGGTCCCCGCCCCGACGGGCAGCGGAAGGCTCTACCGTGCCGGCACTCACCGGACGGCTCAGCTACGCCCAAGTACTCCGTACTCCCGGGGCGTGGAAGTTCTACCTCGCAGCTGCACCAGCCCGCATCGGCATCGCCATGACGAGCCTCGGCATCGTCTGGCTGGTCCACGGATCCACTGACTCGTACGCCGTCGCCGGCACCGTGACCGGCGGTTTCGCGGTCGCCGAAGCGGTGGCGGGCCCGCAGGTCGCCCGTCTCATCGACCGCTTCGGTCAGACGCGCATGTTGCCGATCATGCTCCTGACCCACGCGGCGACGATCGCCCTCCTGATCGGTCTGACGGTCTCGCACGCACCACTGTGGCAACTGGTCCTCGCAGGTGTACTCGCCGGCTCATCACTACCGCAAGTGGGCGCACAGACCTCCGCTCGCTGGTCATACGCATTGCGTGGATCGCCGCTTCTCTCGTCAGCCTTCGCACTGGAGGCGTTGAGCATCGGTGTCGCGTTCATGGTCGGTCCCGCACTGATCGGCCTGATCGCCTCGCTGGGAAGCCCCATGGCCGGTTCCTTGGCCGCGACCGGACTGATGTTGGCCGGCGGCTTCGCGCTGGCCGCACAGCGTAGTACGGCGCCACCGCCGGTCGAGCGCGGCCAGCAGGTGAGCTCAAGTCACTTGCTGCACAAGCGATTCCTCGCACTGGTCGCCGCCACCGCGGGGATCGGACTGTTCTTCGGCAGCATGCAGGTCTCAGTCACGGCGTACGCCGTCGACCGCGGTACGCCGTCACTGGCCGGACCGCTCTACAGCATCACCAGTCTGGTCAGCCTGTTCGCCGGACTGGTCTACGGAGCCAAACGCTGGCGGATGGCGCTCCCGAACCAGTACGTCCTCGCGCTGGCGCTGCTGACGATCACCACGATCCCACTACTGATCGTCGATGCGCCCTGGGCCGTCGGTATCGCCCTGGCACTGCCAGGCCTCGCCATCGCCCCCTTCCAAACCATGTCGGCAGTTCTGATCGAGTCCTCCGTGCAACCCACAGTTCTGACCCAGGCCTTCACCTGGACGAACTCCGGAGCCGCAGCAGGCATCGCACTAGGCGCCGCGTTCGCAGGACGAGTGGTGGACGCCCACACCGCCCACCACGGCTTCGGCATCGCGCTGGCGGCCGCCGTACTCGCGACCTTGATGGCCATGCTGGTGCGGCGCTAGCCGCGGTGACTGCGTTCCGAAACCTGGATCACGTTGCACGTTGCTGCAAATTGTTCCGGCCCTGGCCGTAGAACTGCTACGGTCTGGGCCACGGACTGGCGGCAGGGGTGATCGTCAGGCGTTCTCACCTGGGGTCTCCATGCGCAAACTTGCCCTCGCAGCGACGGCTGTCGCTGCGCTTTCCGTCGGTCTGCAGACACCCGCCTTCGCCGCGGCTCCAGACGCACCGACCGACGTCACCATCGCCTGGGCCGACAGCGACAACATCAAGCTGACCTGGACCGACGACGGCTTGGCCAACGCGATCTACCGGCAACTGCCGGGCGGCGACGAGGTGAAGTATGTGGACCTCTCGTCCACGCATGCGAACGAGTTCCTGGTCCCGACGCGCGCTCTCGCTGCGTCCCAGGACCACGTGAAGCTGATCGTCAGGTCAGTCAACCCGGAGGGCGAGAGCGCGCCGACGGCGTCACCCGAGTTCGACACCCTCGTCCCGGTCGCGCCGGTGCTGCAGGACGCGAACCTCTCGGCGAGCCTGTCGACCGCGCTGAGCTGGACGCAGGCTGCCACAACGGACGGAACGCCGAATGACCCGCTGGACAATCCGGCGTACGAGGGTATCGACATTTCGGCCCTGCGTTATAACGGCGTCGTTGACAGCTTGGGGCGCTGGGCCGCCGGTACGACGTCGGTCACGGTTCCGCCTCAGTCGTCGCGGCCGACCACGCTGATCTTGAGCTCGTTCAGCCCGTGGGGCAAGGCCAACGCTGCCAAGACCGTCAAGCTGGGCTTCCTCGGCGTCTACACGACGGTTCCCGCGTCGGCGCTGTACTCGAACCGGCTGGCGATCAAGTCCATGCTGGAGCTGTACACCAGCCCGGGCCGCGAGGAGCGCGCGAGCGGCATCCCCGTCGAGCTGCAGGCGCGCGCCAAGTCCACCGACGCCTGGAAGACCTACGGCCGCTACTCCGGGACCACCACGGCCACCTTCGACACCGGAATCGCTTCCCTGGGCAACCGTCAGTACCGGCTCTGGGTTCCGGCCCGGAAGGTTGTCGCCGGCAACGTCATCGTGCTGACCCCAGCGGCCTCGACGGGCGCCAAGTCGTCCAAGACCCTGGTCAAGATCGTCAGCGGCGGCTTCAACCCGGCGGTCAGCCGGCGCGGTTCCCGCTGGACGTTCTCGCTGAAGATCCTGCCCGCCGTGACCGCCAGGGGCACCTGGCAGTACTGGAACTGGGACACCAACACCTGGTACAGCGACGGCAAGATCCAGCTCACCAAGGGTTCCTACTTCTACCGCAGTGAACCCGACTTCGAGCTCGGCACCATCCGCCTCCGCGTCGTCGCGCCCACGGTCGTCGTGAACGGCCTGACCGTCAACGCCAACACCAGCCCCGGCTACAACCAGACCATTCGCTGATCGACCTGCCGCGCTCACCCGTTATCCCTTCAGGCCGCTGGAGAAACCGCGGATGACGTAGCGCTGCAAAACCAGGAAGACGAGCAGGATCGGCAGGGCCGCCAGCACCAGACCGGCTGCGACCAACCCGTAGTCGGAGGTGTATTCGTTGACGAAGGCGAAGATCCGGACCGGGACGGTCTCGCGGCCGGAGCCGCCGAGGTAGAGCAGCGGGGTGAAGAAGTCGTTCCAGATGTGGACGGCGTTGAGGATCAGCACGGTGCCGGTGATCGGCCGCAGCAGCGGGAAGATCACGTGCCGGAAGGCCTGCAGGTGTGAGGCTCCGTCGATCAGCGCCGCGTTGGTGTAGTCGGCGGGCAGGGAGCGGATGAAGCCGGTGTAGAGGAAGACCGTGAAGGGCAGCTGGATCCCGGTGTAGAAGAGGATCATGCCCTGGTAGGTCCCGAGCAGGCCGAGATCGCTGACGAGTTGATACAGCGGAATCATGCCGAGCTGGAACGGCAGGATGATCCCGACCAGGAACAGGATGTAGAGGCTGTAGCTCAACCGCGAGGCGCGGCGGGCGAGGAAGTACGCCGCCAGTGCGCCGAGCACGATCAGTGCGAGCACGCTGGTCACCGTGATCAGCGTGCTGTTGAGCAGTGCCGAGCCGAGGGATGCCGACTGCCAGGCCTCGCCGAAGCTGTCCATCGACGGTGGGTTCGGCGGCGACAACGGCGCGTTCGCGATCTGCCCGGGATCCTTGAACGCCAGCGTGACAAGGGCATAGACAGGGAACAGGAAGGCGACCGCGACGGCCACCATCACCAGCTCCAGAACGAAAGTACGTGGCCGGTACCTCATGCGACCGTCTCTCTGGAACGCAGGTAGCCGATCTGAATGAAGGACACCGCGGCGACGAAGATCGCCAGCACCAGCGCGACTGCGGTGCTGTAGCCGAACTTCCCGAACACGAACGCCTGTTTGTAGAGCACCGTCGACAGGGTGTCGGTGGCATAGCCGGGACCGCCGTTGGTCATCGCGATGATCTGGGTGAACAACGTCAGCCCACCAACGGTGGACAGCATCACGTTGATCGTCACGGCCGGTGCCAGGAGCGGCCAGGTGATGTGCCGGAACCGCGCGACCGTCCCGGCGCCGTCCACCATCGCCGACTCGTGCAGCTCCGGCGGCACGCCTTCCAGACCGGCCAGGAAGATCACCATCGAGTAGCCGGCGCACTGCCAGATCACCGTGAAGGCGACCGACCAGATCGCCAGCGACGGATTCCCCAGCCAGTCCTGGCGCAGCGCGCCGAGACCGACCGCCCCGAGGGCGGCGTTCAGCCCCGCATCGGGTGCGGGGTTGTAGACGTACTTCCACAGGAACGACACCATCACCGGACTGACCACGACCGGCGCGAAGAAGATCACCCGCAACACCATCCGGCTCTTGATGGTGGTGTGCACACCGAGTGCCAGCAGCAACCCCAGCCCGTTCTGCACGACCACGATCGCGACCGTGAGCAGCAGCGTGTTCCGCAGTGCACCAAGAGCCTGGTCGTCGTGGAGCAGTTCCTGGAAGTTCGCTACTCCGACGAACGACCGCTCCTCGCCGACACCGGACCAGTTCGTGAACGCCGATCCGGCTCCGACGATGCTCGGGTAGAGCATGACCAACGCGTAAACGAGCAGTGCCGGAGCCGCGAAGTACCAGGGCGGCGCGAGCCCACCCCTTCGTCGTACCGTCGTCATGTGGTCTTCCGGTAGGCCTCGTCCATCTTCTTCAGGGCGCCGTCGACCGTGGTCCGGCCGCCGAGAAGCTCTTGTACGACGGCGAAGTGGGTCGGCTGAACTTCCGCGTTCGGCCAGCGCTGGTCCATGAACGGGACCGCCTTGTTGTCCGCCAGGTAAGGGAGGAACGGCTTCAGCACCGGATCGACCTTCGCCGCACCGTCGGAGTACAAGGGGACGCAGGCGACGGCCTCGGCCCAGGCGCTGACGACCTCCGGCTGCCCGCAGAACTCGATGAACTTACGCGCCTGGTCGGCCTTCTTGCTCTTCGCGCTGACGGCGAGGCCGACCACGATCCCGCCCGGGATCCAGTTGTCCGCGACCGTGTCGGTGGCCGGCAACGGGAACATCCCGAGGTCGTCCGGCGTCGGTGCGGCCGCCCGGTACGCCTGCAGAACGGCGGAGACCTGGACGGCCATCGCCGCCTTGCCGGTGCCCACCATCGAGGTTGCCTGCTCGTACGTCGTACCGTTCGGGTTCTCGTTGAAATAGCCGCGCTTCTGCAGTTCCAGGTACTTGTTCATCGCGTCGGCCCAGCCCGAACCGGCGAATGTCGCCGAGCCGGCCGCCATCTTGTCGTCGAAGTCGGGCTGCTTGGCGTAAACCGTGCCCGGCACCAGCGCGTAGTTGATCAGCTGCGTCACCCAGGGGGTCTGCGCGCCGAGCGCGAGCGGCACAATCCCCTTCTTTTTAAGGGTTTCGCAGACCGTGAGCAGTTCGCTCCAGGTCGTCGGCGGCTCGACCCCGGCGGTGGCGAAGGCCTTCTTGTTGTAGATGGCGCCGAGCACGCTGGTGCCCGGCGAGAAGATGTAGGTCTTGCCATCCTGCTGATAAGCGCCCTTGAAGCCAGTGGGGATCTTCTGGGTCCAGGACTGGTCGCTGAGGTCGGCCAGCAGCTTCGCCTTGCTCAGCTGGACCATCGACATCGCGCTGCCGTTCCCCGGATAGACCGCGTGCAGGTCCGGCGCGTTGCCGGCCGCCAGCTGCGCGCGCAACGCCGTCTGCAACTGGTCCGCGGGCGAGAAGGACAGGTTGAAGTCGAAATCGGCGTTCTTCGCCTTGTACTGCTCCAGTGCCTTGCGGAGACCGGCCTCCTGACTGCCTGCCCCGATCACCTTCAGCCTGCCGTTGCCGTTGCCACTGCCGGACGAACTGCTCCCGCAGGCCGCGAGCGTGCCGGCGGCGGCCGCACCACCCATCAGCTGCAGCATGCGCCGGCGAGGCAGGGGACGCTCGAATACGGATGCCACGGATCCTCCTGAGCTCGGGAGATATCGTCGAATGACGTGAATTCACCGAGAAGAAGTGTTAACTTCTCACGCCGCGCACGCTACGGACGCCGTGGAGCGGGTGTCAAGACTTCATTTGAAAGGATTCACTGGCGGCGGCCCGGGCCGCGTACTCGGCCGGGGTCAGGCCGATCTGCTGTTTGAACTCCTTGGAGAAGTGCGCCTGGTCGAAATAGCCGAGCGCCGCCGACAGTGCGGCCAGCTCGGTGACCTCGCCGCGCGCCAGCAACTCGGCGCCGTCGTGCAGCCGGTAGCGGCGCAACACCCATTTCGGCCCGACGCCGACGTACCGGCGGAAGAGCCGTTGCAGAGTCCGGATCGGTACGTCGAACCGCTCGGTGACCTCGTCGACCCGGGCCAGAGTGCGGTCGGCGGCCATCGCGGTGACGATCTCGCGCACCAACTCGTACGACGGGTCCGGCGGCGCGAGGTGGTCCCGCAAGAACGCCTCGAACACGGCACGACGCCGTACGTCGGAGTCTTCGGTGAACACGAGATCCGCCAGCCGATCGCCGTCCGGGAAGACCGCGGTCAGCGGCAGCACCTGGTCGCTGAACGAACCGACGTCCAGCCCGGTCACCGCACCGAATCCACCGGCCCAGAACTTCACGCCGAACACGCGGCCGCGGCCGATGAGCTGGCGCTCGAACTTGCGCGTGTAGACGCCGTTCACGAAGGCGCCGCCGGGCTGCTCGAAGGTGACGTTGACGCTGGGGAACGGAAGCACCTCGGCGGTGTAGGGCTCGTCGAGATCCCACTCGACGATCCAGTACCACTCCACGAAGCGTGCGGCGTCGGGGCCGGGCGCGAGCCGGTTCAACGTGCGATGCCGGGCCTGCTCCCGCGGATGCAGGATGCCCTTCTCGCTCTCCGACGGGATGCTCAATGGCTGTCGCTTTCTTACAAGACCGGTCCGGTCGCCGGTGGGTTGACTAAGAGCATGACGACGGACACCGACAAAAACAGCGTAGTAAAGCCCATCCCCGACGGTTACCACTCACTCACGCCGTACCTGGCGGTTCCGGACGGTCCGAAGGCGATCGCGTTCTACCAGGAGGTTTTCGGGGCCGAGGTGATCAGCCGGCAGGACATGCCGGACGGGCGGGTCGGCCAGGCGGAGCTGCTGTTCGGGAACTCGATGCTGCAGCTCAGCGACCAGATGCCGCAGATTGGGTTGCAGGCGCCGAACGGCGAGTGGGTGCACTCGTCGCTGGTCCACTACGTGCCGGACGTGGACGCGACGTACGCGAAGGCTGTTGCGGCCGGCGCGAAGCCGGTGGAAGAGGTGCAGACCTTCATGACCGGTGATCGCTACGGGACGGTGATCGATCCGTTCGGTCATCGCTGGGCGATCCTGACGAAGGTCGAGGACGTCTCCCGCGAAGAGGCCGACCGGCGGGTCCAGGAATGGCTGGACTCGAACCCGGATGCGCTTGCCTGACTGCACGATCGGGCAGATCGCCGCGCTGCCGCCGGAATGCTGCGTAGTGTCGTAAGGACCATGAGTACCGACTGGAATCTCATCGAGGTTGCCGAGAGCTACGAGGACTACGAGCCGGTCCGCGAGCGCGCCTTCGGCTGGCCGGTCCTGTTCGAGCAGGCCGGCCTGGCTCGAAGCCGCACTGTTCTCGACTACGGGGCCGGGACCGGTCGGGTGGCCGAGGAGATCCTGCGCAGCCATGACGTTTCGGTGATCGCGGCCGATCGGTCACCGAGCATGCTGAAGGTCGCGCAGCGCAAGCGGCAGGACCCCCGGATCACTTATCAGCTGATCGGTGCCGATCAACGGCTCGAGTTGCCCGACGGCGAGATCGATGCCGCGATCTCGACGTTCGTCTTCGTCTGCATTCCGGACACCGAGGTCGTTCAGACC
The DNA here is from genome assembly GCF_042674205.1 of Kribbella sp. NPDC056951. NCBI lineage: Bacteria > Bacillati > Actinomycetota > Actinomycetes > Propionibacteriales > Kribbellaceae > Kribbella > Kribbella sp. NPDC056951. The sequence goes on along the minus strand of NZ_JBHUQZ010000014.1, from coordinate 132,967 downwards.
ATCGTTTCCGAGGTCTATCGGGTACTGCGTCCGGGCGCGACCTACGCGATGCTCGACGTGAACCCGGACTCGGTCGGCGTGCCGTTCGACATCGGCCGGTACGGCGAGCCTGGCCGGAAATACGAGGCTGGTGAGGCGATCGAGATGCGGCTGGCGCGGCCGGGCGGGGAGTCGGTCAGTCTGGTCGACTACCACTGGCCGAAGGACGTGCACCTCGGTCGGTTGCGTACGGCGGGTTTCCGCGAAGTCGGGGTGGTCGAGCCGACGCTGCCGGCCGAGTACGACGGGCCGGGGCTGGACCGGATGCCGGTCGAGCGGACATCGCCGCCGTACGTGATCTACACGGCGGTGAAGTAGAACCTGCAGGGGACATAAGGAAGCGGCCCGCCGGAACCGTCCCCTGCGGCAGTTTCGGCGGGCCGCTGACTAAGAGTGTGCACGTGATCACGGAGATTGGCAACCCGTTGCGTGATGAAACACTTACTTGAAGTGGTCGTTGGTTGGGTTTCAACGATGAACTCAGGGAGTGGACCTGGTTCCGGTAAGCTTCGGTCGTAAGAGCCTGGGTGCGTTGCCGCGTGAATTGCCGGTGAACGTCTCCGGGCTTCACCGTTTCCAGCGTCCGGCTGCCGCGCGTCGTGAGGGCCGCGGCCGGCGCGTGAAGAGGAGGGCTGAGATGCCCGCAATCGTGCTCGTCGGCGCCCAGTGGGGCGATGAGGGCAAGGGTAAGGCGACCGATCTGCTCGGCAACACGGGCGAGGTCATCGACTACGTGGTCAAGTTCAACGGCGGGAACAACGCCGGCCACACGGTCGTGATCGGCAGCGAGAAGTACGCGCTGCACCTGCTGCCGAGCGGGATCCTGACCCCTGGCGTGACGCCGGTGATCGGCAACGGGGTGGTCGTCGACCTGGCAGTACTGTTCGAGGAGCTGGACGCGCTGCAAGCCCGTGGCGTCGACACGTCCCGGCTGGTGATCAGCGCGAGCGCGCACCTGATCCCGCCGTACAACCGCACGCTGGACAAGGTGGCCGAGCGCTTCCTCGGCAGCCGCAAGATCGGGACCACGGGCCGCGGGATCGGGCCGACGTACGCCGACAAGATGAACCGGATCGGTATCCGCGTCCAGGACCTGTACGACGAGAAGATCCTGGAGCAGAAGGTCGCCGGGGCGCTGGAGCAGAAGAACCAGCTGCTGGTGAAGATCTACAACCGCCGCGCCGTCGAGATCCGCGAGGTCCTGGACGAACTGCTCGAGTACGCCGACCGCCTGCGCCCGATGGTCGCCGACACCAGCCTCCTGCTGAACAAGGCACTGGACGACGGCAAGACCGTGCTGATGGAGGCCGGCCAGGCGACTCTCCTGGACGTCGACCACGGCACGTATCCGTTCGTCACCTCGTCGAACGCGATCTCCGCCGGTGCGTGCACGGGTACCGGCATCCCGCCGACCCGCATCGACCGCGTGATGGCAGTCGTCAAGGCCTACACGACCCGAGTCGGCGAAGGCCCGTTCCCGACCGAGCTCCTGGACGCCGACGGTGAGTGGCTCCGCCAGCAGGGCTTCGAGTTCGGTACGACGACCGGTCGCCCGCGCCGCTGCGGTTGGTACGACACGGTGATCGCCCGCTACGCAGCCCGCGTGAACGGCGTCTCCGACTTCGTCCTCACCAAGCTGGACACACTGACCGGCCGCTCGACCATCCCGGTTTGTGTGGCCTACGACGTCAACGGCGTCCGCCACGACGAGATGCCGATGACCCAGACCGACTTCCACCACGCCACCCCCATCTACGAAGAGTTCGACGGCTGGACCGAAGACATCACCGGCTGCCGGACCTTCGAAGACCTCCCCAAGGAAGCCCAGTCCTACGTCCGCGCCGTCGAGTCCCTCAGCGGCGCCCGCATCTCCGCCATCGGCGTAGGCCCCGAACGCACCCAAATCGTCCAGCTCTGACCGCCTTCGTCGGCTGCCCACCCGGGCAGCCGACCAAGGTCAGTTGACGCCGATGAGGGGGATGTCTCGGATGAAGGGGGCTTGGCGGAGGTCGTTGAGGGTGGGGCGTTCGACTTTGGCGCCTTGGGTGGGGTTGCGGGCCCAGTCGGAGCCGGCGCCTTGGGTGGCTTCGTAGAAGGTGTAGCCGCCGATGGCTAGGAAGATGACGGCTGCTGTGGTGGCTAGCCAGCGGGGGCGGAAGAGGTTGCGGGCGGTGATGTGGGCGCCGCGGCGTAGGGAGTTGCCGCCGGGGCCCCACCAGGCGGTGAAGAGTGCGGTGAGGCCCGCTGCTCCGAAACCTACTGCTGACAAGGGCTGCCAGGTCAGGCTCTTGGCTGTGGCGGTGACGCCGGTGGCGATGCCGCCGACTACTGCACCCATTACCAGCGGGAGGATCAGGCACAGCACAGTGATGAGTCCTGCGGTCACTAGCTGGATCGGGGACGAGGCGACGGCAACGACACCGTCCGAACGACCTGCGCGGCCGCGCACCTGGCGGCGGCGCATCAACGCCGTACTGCCGCGGTCGACGGTTCTGGCGATGACGAAGAGGATGGTGGCGGCTACCGCGCCCAGCAACGGGTAGAGCGCGATGAGTCCGGTCAACCCGACCATCAGGCCGACAACTACCGCCGTACGTCGTCCTGTCGCCGGTGCGCGGTGTGGTTCCACCTGCTGCCCTGGCTGCTGGTACGGCGACATGTCCTTCGACGGCGCCTTGTACGGCGACACCTCCCGCGACTGCGGTTGGTACGGCGCAACTGGTTGCAGGGTGCCCTGGTATGGCGCGACTGGCTGGGGTGAGCCCTGGTAGTACGGCATCGCGCCAGGTGCGGCTGCGACGGGTGCGGGACTGTACGTCGCTGGATGAGTCATCGGCGGCGTACCGAACGGTCCAGCAACAGGAGCACCGGCAGCACCGGCACCTGCGGCTCCTGCGGCGGCGGCTCGGGTGGCTTTGCGGGTGGCGGCGGCGTCTCGGACTTTGTTGGCCAGGGGGGAGAAGTCGGAGAGGGAGGGGATGACGTGGGGGACGAGGTTGGCTACCTCGGTGGGGGACGGGTCTGTCGCCTGCGGCTCTGCGGTGGTGTCCGCGGGCATGACTTGGGTCAGTTGGCGGGTGGGTGGGTGCAGTGGGGCGGTGTCAGCGGCGGGGGTCTCGCGTGGGGGGAGGGCGTCGCGGCCTTCGGCGTAGCGGGTTAGGCCGGTCATGATTTCGGCCTGGGTGGGGCGGTCCTGCTTCTTCGGGGCCAGGGCTGCGGAGAGCAGGGTTTTGAGGCGGGGGTCCAGGCCCTCTAGGTCTGCTTGGCCGGTGTGGACTCGGTGCAGGACGGCTTCGAAGGGGCCCTTGCCGAAGGGGCGGCGGCCGGTGGCGGCGAAGGTTACGGTTGCGGCCCAGCCCCACCAGTCGGCGGACTCGGACACCATCTCGCCTTCGATGAGCTCGGGTGCCAGGTAGCCCGGCGTACCGATCACCAGGCCGGTCTGGGTGAGGCGGAGGTCGTCGGCGGCTTGGGCGATGCCGAAGTCGATCATCACCGGCTTGCCGTTGAGCATCATCACGTTGCCGGGTTTGAGGTCGCGGTGGATCACTCCGGCGAGGTGGATCGCCTGGAGCGACTCGGCGAGGCAGCCGGCCAGGGGGAGCCACTTGCGCGGGGTCAGCGGACCACGGTCGTCTACCTGCTCGTCCAGCGGACGCCCGGGGACGAAGCGCGTCACCAGGTACGGGCGGTCGGCTTCCAGGTCGTGGTCGAGGATGCCGGCCACACCAGGGTGGCTCACCTTCTGCAGTGTGGTGGCTTCACGCTGCAACCGCGCGCGTGCGGTCTCGTCGTGGGCCACGTGCGGTCGCAGCACCTTGAGAGCTACCTCTTGCAGGTCTGGTCCCTCAGCCAGGTAGACAACGCCCATGCCGCCTTGGCCGAGGCGCCGGATCAACCGGTACGGGCCGACGTGCTCCTCCACCTCCCCGGCCGACGTGGAAGGCGTTCCCCCTGTGACTGACATGGCATCTACGGTACGTCGGCATCAGATCAACCATCCACGATGACGTCCGAGGTAATCGTCAGAACGACCTCCACGCCCGAGGCTGATACCACCATCAGCCGCGCGAGGAGGCACCTGTGACGCACTACGCGATCGCCAACCTGCAGAACGTGAACGTCGGCCCGGACATCGTCGAGTACCTGGAGCGCATCGACGCGACACTCGCGCCGTACGACGGTCATTTCATCGTGCACGGCCATCAGCCGGAGTACGTGGAAGGCGAGTGGGCCGGGACTCTGATCGTGATCGAGTTCCCCGACCAGGCGAGTGCGCGGGGCTGGTACGAATCACCGGCGTACCAGGCGATCCTGCCGCTCCGCACCAACAACTCCGACGGCGTGACGATGCTGCTGGAGGGTGTCGACCGCACTCACCGGGCCACCGACGTACTGGCCAGATCCTGAGGTATATCGGCCATCTGGCCGCTGGTCGGCTAAGTAACCAACCGGTTGGCTGGAAGCATGCGAATCGAGATTCTGGTCTTCGACGGTGTGGACGAGATGGACGTGATGGGCCCGTTCGAGGTGTGGAGCCATGCCTCGCAACGAACGGACCTCGAGCTTGCGCTGGTCGGGCTGGATGGCCCGGCGGAGGTGACCGGGATGAGCGGGCTGCAGTTCCGGGCACCGGACGGACTGGGGACTCCGGATGCGTTGGTCGTCCCCGGCGGTGGCTGGGGGAGCCGTGCCGAGAACGGCTCGTGGGCGGAGGCTCGACGCGGGGTGCTGACCGCGCGCGTTGCGGAGTTGGCACCTCAGTTGCGCTGGATCGGCTCGGTCTGCACCGGCACGATGCTGCTCGCCGAAGCCGGCCTACTGAAGGGCCGTCCTGCCACCACCCACCGCAGCGCTCTCCAAGAACTCGAAGCGTTCGACGTCGACGTCCAGCGCAACCGCGTGGTCGATGACGGTGACGTGATCACCTCCGGCGGCATCACGTCCGGCATCGACCTGGCCTTGTACGTCGTCGAACGCGAGTACGGCGTGGATGTCGCGAACGACATCGCGGGCTGGATGGAGTACGACCGAGCCCGCGATGTCCTCGTGACTAGCTCACAGGCATCCTGAACGCGAGTAGTCCGGTACCGGTTGCGTTCGTGATCGCCGGTCCGGAGCCGTTGTGGCTCTGGTAGATCAAAGCGGTCACTCCGGTTGCCGGCCCGGACAGTGTGAGCACCAGACTCCCGCTGGCCTGGTACGCAACAGACGACACAGTCACCGTCGAACCCGTCACCCGGAAGTCCGCAGCCGAGCCGGCGGCCACAGTGAGCGGATCAGCCGTCCGGAGCTTCACCACGAGCTGTGAACCGGATGCGGTGAGACTGGCCGGGTTCGGCGCAGACACACCGGCCGACGGGCCGCCGTACAGGTCGCGTGCGATCACAGCGAAGTTCTGGTCGCCCAGGTCGCGGTAGCCGCCCAGGTAGGCGTAGTGACAACCGTCGTGGCCTGGCAGCCCGTTAGTGGAGAGCAGTACGACGCCATCCGTGTCGCCGAGCGCACGCTGCGCCTCACGCAGGTTGATGTTGGTGGTGTTGTTGCAGGGCGACGTGCGGACCTGGTTGACGTAGTACCGGGTCGCACTGCCGAAGTCGGCGCGCCAGTCCGCCAGCAGAGCGCGGAAGCCGGCCACGTGCACAGCTGCGTTGTCGTTGTCGCTCTCGCCTTGGTACCAGAGCACCCCGCGCACCTGACTGATCAGACCAGCAGCCTTGAGTCGCGTGCGCAGCCGTCCGTAGTTGGTGGTGAGGTCGTCCGGGTTCTCGTCGTTCCGCTGGAAGAAGCTGATCGGCTGACCGCCGTGCGCGCCCTGGACGATCGCCACCGGCACCCTGTAGGTGTCCACGATCCGACGACCCATCCGGATCGCCCACTGCCCAACTGAACCGGACTGCACCGTCACGTCACCAGTCGCGTAGTGCCAGACGCGGTCCGCCCCGGAGATCTGACCATCCGAAGTCGGCGTGCCGTAGCTGCGCAGCCAGGGTGACTCCTCCGCATTCGCAGCGCCATTGAACTTCGCCGCCTCCGCGTTGGACTGCCCCTGGATGACATACACATCACCCGAGACCACACCGGTACGTCGAGCCACCACGCGCTCAGTTCCGCCTGCGACAGCACGCAGTTCGAACGTGTACTCCTGCAGCGCCGCGTTGATCCGCGGAGTGAACCGGAAGTCGCGCGATTGTGAGCTATAGGTGTCGGTGTGTCCGTTACTGGTGACCCGCAACCGCACCTCGGACACGTTCGAAGAAGTGATCCGCCCAGCCACCGGCACGTTGGCGCCGTTCGCCGCATCGCGTGGAATCAGCTGCCGATCCTGCGGCGCCTCGGACAGACTCACCAGGGAGGTCCGTACGTACGCAGTCAGCTTCCGCTGGGTGAGCCGCGGGGCGTTGCCGGCGAACGTCCAGTCCGGCTGTCCGGACGGCGAAGTCCCGATCCCGATCGACAGCGGTACGTCGGCGGGCTGGGTGAACGAGTTGATCGCGAGCACCGTCTTGGCAGCCGCGCCAGATGGACGGGTGGCGCCGACCTGCGAGACCTGGAACGACCCGTACGCACCGTTGGTCGGGCTGTCGTCCACGTCGTACGTGATCGGAGAGGTGTTCGCGACCTGAGTACTGGTCTGCTCGGCGTAGGTGTTCGGCCACATCTCCAGGTAGCCGGTCTGTCCGAGGCCAGTGGTCACGTTCGGCACGTTGGAGGCGACCTCCAGGTCGTCCACGCGTTGCCGGGTGACCTGTCCGGCCTTGGTGGGCAGTCCGATGTTGCGGGCGTCCTTGGAGAACGGCTCCATCGCAGTCCACACGCGCTGCGGACCGTCAGGTCCGTTCAGCTCAAGGCAGTACCCGACGCGGTCGAAATTCGACCCGACCTCGGTACGGCGGTCCAGTGTGTACGGGAGCTCTTTGTCGAGCCAGCCGGCGCGCTCCGGCAGCGTCAGCTGCAGCACCGGTGTGAATCCGACAGTTGCGGCAGCACAGCCGACTCCAGGATCTCGGACTGCCGGAAGGATGGCATTGGCCGGCACGGTGACGGCTGAGCCGAGCAGAGTGGCGACAACGGACACGGCAAGAAGACGGCGAGGCATGGGCGGACCTCCGGGGCGGCGGCGGACTGTCACTCACCTTGGTAGCGACAACCCGCCCCGGCGGCTTCGGCCGGACCGCCGTCGTGCGGCCAGCGGTCCGAACCCTGCGCCCAATGGACTACGTTGTCAGCTCTTCCGCAGCACCGGGTACGCCGCTTCGAGCTCGTCGGCCACGACCTTCTTGGCCCACCGCGCGGTGTCATCGGCGAGCACCTCGTAAGCGCCGGACTCGATCCCGTCGAGGGCCTGCTTGGCCACGTCCGCCGGCTGCGTCTTCGGGCCGGGGACTCCGCTCGTCATGTCCGTGTCGACGTACCCCATGTGCAGTCCGGTGACATCGATGCCACGGTCGAGGAGCTCGATCCGCAACGAGTTGGACTGGTGCCAGAACGCCGCCTTGGTCGCGGAGTAGGCGCCGTGCCGGGCGATCCAGGACAGCGCCGAGTGCGCGTTCAGGATGTGCCCGCCGCCGTTGCGCTCGATGATCGGGACGAAAGCCTTGGTGACCTCGAGCGGGCCGAAGAAGTTCGCCTCGAAGACCGCGCGCAGCTCGTCGGTCGGCGCGTTCAGATAGTTGTCGGGCGAACCCGCGCCGGCGTTGTTGATCAGCACGGTCACATCAGGCGCCGCGGCGGCCAGGGCCGCGATCGAGGCCGGGTCGGTGACCTCCAGCGGCAGCGGTACGACGCGGGGGTCGGAGCTCGGCTTCGGTGTCCGCGCGGTCGCGTAGACCTTGGCGGCGCCGCGGGTGAGCAGGTCGTCGACGAGGGCCTTGCCGATACCACGCTGGCCGCCGGTGACGAGGACGACAGCACCGTCGAGTGAGGTCATGAAATGCTCCAAGCAGTAGGAAACTGATCTGTTTCCAGAACAGTAAACCGATCAGTTTCCGAATTCAAATCGAGCCGGTACCCTCGTTGCATGAGCACCTCCGCAACACCCCGCGAACGTCTCCTCGAGGCCGCGGGCGATCTCTTCTACAGCGACGGCGTCAACATCGGAGTCGATGCGCTCTGCAAGGCCGCCGGGGTGTCGAAGAAGTCGATGTACCAGCTGTTCCGTTCCAAGGACGAGCTGATCGCGGAGAGCCTGGCCAACCGCGGCCCGCAGTACGAGTTGCTGCTGCGGCCGGGGCCCGACGACGAGCGGCCGCCGCGGGACCGGATCCTCGCGGTCTTCGAGCGCCAGGACGATATCGTTGCCGAAGGCAATTTTCTGGGCTGCCCGTACGTCGCGACGGCGGTCGAGCTGAAGGATCCGGAGCACCCGGGGTCGGTGGTCGCCCGGCACTTCAAGCAGCAGCTGACCGACTACTTCCATCGCGAGCTGGCGAAGGCCGGTGCCGAGGATCCCGGCACCCTCGCGATCCAGTTGACGCTGATCTACGACGGCGGCGCCGCGCGCGCCGTCGTCCGCGCCCAGGAGCTCGGCGGCATCGGCGTGCTGACCGCCGGCGCGCTGCTCGATGCGGCCGGTATCCACGCTCCGGAACTGGCCGGTCAGCTGAACTGATCGCGGGTTACTGTCCGAGGATGGAGATTCCCGCCGAGTTCAAGGATCTGCTGTCGTCGACGGCGATCGCGATCGTGGGCACGATCGGCAAGAAGGGCGAGCCGCAGGTCACCCCGCAGTGGTTCCTCTGGGACGGTGAGCAGGTCCGGATCAGTCTGGTGGAGGGCCGGCAGAAGCTGCGCAACCTCCGCCGGAACCCGGCGATCTCGGTGATGATCGTCGACCCGGCACAGCCGACGTACTATCTCGAGCTGCGTGGCCGGATCGACGAGCTCGTTCCCGATCCCGAGTCCGATCTCGAGCAGGCGATCGCCCGCAAGTACGTCGGCGAGTGGTCCGATGTGGAACCACCCGGTACGCCGCGGTTCGCCGCGAGCGTCGTCGTCGAGCGCATCACCAGCCAGCTCGGTCACCCCTGACGACCCCCCCAAGAAAAGGTCATTGTCGTCAGGGGTGCCTGCGATCAGTTCGTCAGCAGAGCGAGCTCAGCACCGGCCAGCAGGAAGGCGCCGACGCCGAAGTCGGCGGTCGACTGGTAGTTGACCGGCTGGCTCGACTCCGGCCGGTCGCCGACCTTCTGCACGTAACCGAGGAAGCCGTCCGGGTGCACGGCAGTCTGAACCATCCCGTTCCAAGCGCGTGCCGCCATCGGCAGATAGGTGACCGAAGGCAACAATCCGGTCCGGACGGCGTACGCGGCCGAGTACGCGAAGAACGCCGTACCGCTGGTCTCCGGGCCGGGCAGGTGCTGCGGGTCAGCCAGGTTGACGTTCCAGAAGCCGTCCGAGCGCTGGATCGACCGCAACGAACCCACCAGCTGCGTCAGGCCGGTCTTGTACTCCGCGACGTTCGCCTGGTCGGCCGGAAGTGCCTTCAATGTTTTGACGTGACCGGCCGCAACCCAGCCGTCACCTCGTGACCAGACCACCGGTTTCCCATTGGGAGAAAGGATTCCGGTCGGCAGGAACCGCTCGTCGCGGTACCAGAGTCCGTTCGACGGGATCCACAGCTTCCGTGTCCGCTTGGTGTGGTTGTAGAGCTGATAGACCTTCGTCCAGTACGCCGGATCTGCGCGCAGCCGGCCGATTCGCGCGAACGGCGGCATCGCCATGTGCAGTGCGTCGCACCACCACCAGTCGTCGATCTTGGTGCTGTTCACCATCCGGCTCAGGGTGTCGGTCGCCGCGGTCAGCTTGTCGGCGCTCGGCTCCAGGTCGTAGAGGTCGAGGTAGGTCTGGATGCAGTTGTGGTTGTCGGCGTGCCGGGTGGTGACGCCGCCCGGGATGCCGTAGTTGTGCCGCTCGGCCCAGGCGCGCGCGTAGTTCAGGTAGCGCACCTCACCGGTCAGCTTGTGGGCGGCCATCAGGCCGCTGAAGAACGTCGCGCGGGCCCAGCCGTTGTCGCCGGAGTTGCTGTGCGTGGCGATCCACTGGTCGGCGACGCGGCGGACCACGGCGATGATGTCGGCCCGCCGCGGCAGGCTGCTCGCCGGTGGTGCCGCCTGGGCGGTAGTGGCGGTTACAGAGGGTAGTGCCGGGGCGGCCATGACTGCGGTTCCGACGGTCAGGAACTGGCGTCTTTTCATGGGACAAATCCTCACTTTGTTCCACTGAGCTGGGAAGAAACCGGTATTGGTTCCAGCGTGAAGTAATGCCTGCTGAGATGTTGACGCCCTTACCGTCCGTCGTCAAACTTCCGAAAAGACTCTGCGGATTCTGGGGGGAGCCGCAGAGCCTTTCCGCCCCCGAAGCAGCAAGGAAATCCGCCCATGAGAGTGAAGGCATTTCTCGTGGCTGCAGCAGCCGCCGGTCTGGTGGCCGGCGCGCTGAGCAGCCCAGCAACCGCAGCACAACCCGCAACTCCCGCGCCGGCCGAGGCACCGGCTGTCTTCGCGCACCCCGGGGTCGGCGTCAGCCGGGCCCAACTGGACTTCGTGAAGGCGAAGGTCGCGGCCGGTGCGCAGCCGTGGACCAACGCGTTCAACCAGGCGAAGAACAGTGCGTACGGCTCGTTGTCGCGGACGGCGAAACCGCGTGCTGTCGTCGAGTGCGGTCCGTACTCGCAGCCGAACAACGGTTGTACCGATGAGCGGCAGGACGCGATCGCGGCGTACACGGATGCCTTGATCTGGTACATCACCGGTGACGTGCGGTACGCGCAGAAGTCCATCCAGCTGATGGACGCCTGGTCGGCGACGATCCGCGATCACACCAACAGCAACGCACCGCTGCAGACCGGCTGGGCCGCGTCGTCGTGGCCGAAGGCGGCCGAGATCATCAAGCATGCCTACGGAAACTGGCCGAACTCCGGCCGGTTCGCGACCATGCTGCGCAACGTCTACGTCCCCGAGATCATCAACGGCTCGAACTCCAACGGCAACTGGGAGCTGACCATCATCGAGGCCCTCCAGGGCATCGGGGTGTTCCTCGAGGACAAGGCGATCTATGACAAGGCGATCTCGCTGTTCAGCTACCGGGCCCCGGCGTACGTGTACCTGGCGTCCGACGGCTCGCTGCCGAAGACGGTGCCGAGTCAGAACCTGAACACCCGCGACAAGATCGTCGGCTACTGGCAGGGACAGGGCACGTTCGTTACCGGTCTGACTCAGGAGACCTGTCGCGACTTCGTCCACACCGGCTACGGCATCTCCGCGATCTCGCACGTCCTCGAGACGGCCCGGATCCAGGGCATCGACATGTATCCGCAGTACGGCGAGCGGCTGCGGCAGGCCCTCGGCTTCCAGGCCAAGTACGAGCGGCAGGCCGAACCGGTCCCGTCCTGGCTGTGTGGCGGGAGCGTGCAGCGCGGTCTCGGTCCGATCACCGAGGTCGGCTACAACGCCCTGCACACCCGGCTCGGGATCGCGATGGCGAACACCCAGGCGCTCACCGAGGCCAACCGCCCGGCCGGTACGAACGCTCTGTTCCTGGCGTGGGAGACCTTGACCCACGCGGAGAACCCCGCCTGAGGTAGCAGACTCAGGCTTCCGAGGTGATCCGGAAGCGCCTGGACCCGGCGCTTCCGGATTGCCGTCTCAGCCGATCGCCTCGCCGCGTTTCCAGTAACCCTGGAAGGAGATCGCGGGCTTCGGCAGTCCGACGACGTTGACCAGATGGCGTCGTACCGCCTTGATCATCGCCGACTCGCCTGCGACCCAGGCGAAGTCGACGCTCGCCGGAAGATCAGCGGATTTGAGGGCCTCGAGCAACGGAATCTCGGCATCCGATTCCGGTGTCGCGGTGATCCAGGTGACGTCCGCCGTACCAGGTGTCGGCAGCGGGCGGATGTCGCGGTCGTCCGGGACCTGGGCGAAGACCGTCGCGTGCACACCAGGTTCCAGCTGCTCGAGAATGCCGGTCAAAGCAGGCAGCGCGGTCTCGTCGGCGATCAGGACGCGATGCACGCTCGTGCTCGGCGGGACGTAGTCGACACCGGAGTTCAGCATCCCCTTGGCGCTGGTGGTGTCGACCGCGAACGGGAGGAACAACGCGATCTCCGCACCCGGTACGACGTTCGTCGCCCACGCCGAGGCGGGTCCGTTGACACCGTGGAGCACGAACTCGATGTCGAGCTCGGACTGGTCGGCCCGGAGTTCGCGGATCGTGTACGTGCGCATGATGACGCGCTCGTCCTCCGGCTGGGCGCACCAATCGGCATACCAGTCCTCGCCGCTCAGGAGCTTGAGGGCGCCGCCGTTCGGAGGCGGCAGCAGGACCTTGATCCGCTGGTCAGGACCGGCGACGACCGCGTCGGCGATCCGCGGTGCGGTGAACGTCACGCGGCGCAGGTGCGGGCTCAGATCCTCGACGGACCGGACGGTCACGAACAGCGAATCGAAGACGATGGGCCGGGTGGCGACTGCGGTCATCGGGTTCTCCAAGTCAGCCTCGGATGCACAGGCGGGAGGGCTCGGGTTATTCTGAGGCACCTAGAGGTTAGCCTTACCTAAGAGGATTCCGAAAGCCTGATGCCACCGCCTAGTACGGTTGTCGACTCCGCCGGTGCGACCACTGCTGTGTCGGCACGCCCGCGTCGGACCCGGCGTACCACGCTTGTCCTCGGGCTGATCGGCTCCATCGCCCTGCTCGCGCTGGTGGTGCTGCTGAGTATCGCGGTCGGCTCGAAGCAGATTCCGTTGTCCACGGTGATCGACGCCTTGCGGCATTACGACGAGGCGAACACCGATCACGTGATCATTCACTCACTGCGTGTGCCCAGAACGCTCATCGGTCTTTTGGTCGGTGCGGCGCTGGGATTGTCCGGTGCGTTGATGCAGGGCGTCACCCGAAACCCGCTCGCCGACCCCGGCATTCTCGGAGTGAACGGCGGCGCCGCACTGTTTGTTGTCGGTGGCATCTATTGGTTCGGGCTGGCGAGTCTGACGGCGTACGTCTGGCTCGCCTTCGCCGGTGCGGCCGCGGCCTCGGTGGCGGTCTACTTCCTCGGATCTCTCGGCCGCGAAGGCGCGACGCCGGTCAAGCTCGCGCTCGCCGGTGCGGCCCTGACCGCGATGCTCGGATCGCTGACGACTGCCTTGCTGATCAGTGATGTCGATACTTTCGATCAGTTCCGGTTCTGGTCGGTCGGTTCGTTGGCCGGCCGTGGGTCGGACATCGCCGGCCAGGTCGCGCCGTTCATCCTGATCGGGATCGCGCTGTCGCTCGTCTGCGGCCGGGTGTTGAACGCGATGTCCCTCGGCGACGAGGTCGCGAAGTCGCTCGGTCAGCGCGTTGGGCTGGCCCGGTTGTTCGTCGCGGTCGTCGTCGTCCTGCTCTGTGGTGCCGCCACCGCAGCCGCGGGGCCGATCGGGTTCGTCGGGCTGACCATCCCGCACATCGCGCGGCTGATCACCGGGCCCGACTACCGGTGGATCCTGCCGTACTCGATGGTGCTGTCGCCGATCCTGCTGCTCGGTTCCGACGTGATCGGCCGGGTCGTCGCACTGCCCGGTGAGCTGCAGGTCGGCATCGTGACCGCGGTCATCGGCGCCCCGTTCTTCATCATGCTGGTTCGCCGGCGGAAGCTGGCAGACCTGTGACCACAGCCGAAGAAGCCATCCACATCGTCAGCCGGGCCCGAGCGGTACGACAGGCCCGCACGGTCGCAGTGGTCGCCGTACTGGCTGTTCTCGTCTTCGCCACGTTCTGTGTCTCGTTGTCACTGGGTGACTTCAAGATCCCGGTGATTGACGTGGTGAAGACGCTGTTCGGTGGCGGCGATCGGGCCACTGAGTTCATCGTGAACCGGTTGCGGCTGCCGCGTGCCCTCACCGGCCTGATGGTCGGGGCCGCGCTCGGTATGTCGGGCGCGATCTTCCAGAGCATCGCCCGCAACCCCCTGGCCAGCCCCGACATCATCGGTGTCACGTACGGCGCGAGTGCGTTCGCCGTGTTCGCGATCGTCACCCTCGGGATGACCGGGCTGGCGGTGTCCGGGTTCGCGATCGTCGGCGCGATCCTGACCGCGTTCATCATGTACGTGCTGGCCTGGCGGCACGGGGTGTCGAGCTACCGGCTGATCCTGATCGGGATTGGCATCGGCGCGATCGCCACCAGCATCACGTCGTACCTGCTGACCAAGGCCCGCGTCGAGATTGCCCAGCAGGCGCTGATCTGGCTGACCGGTTCGCTGAACGGGCGGGACTGGTCGAACGTGCAGGCGATGACGGCCACGCTGGTGATCGCCGCGCCGCTGTCCGTCTGGCTCGTGCACCGGCTGCGGATTCTCCAGCTCGGCGACGAGACGGCGTACGGGCTGGGGTTGCGGGTGGAGAGCTCGCGGCTCGGGCTGATCGTGATCGGCGTCTTCCTGGCTGCGGTGGCGACGGCGGCGGCCGGGCCGATCGGGTTCGTTGCGTTCGTCGGTCCGCCGATCGCGCGCCGGCTCACCCGGTCGCCGGGACCGGCGATGATCTCGTCCGCCTTGATCGGCGCGTTGGTGGTGGCCTTGTCCGACTTGATTGCCCAGCACGCGTTCGGCGAGACCCAGTTGCCGGTCGGTGTCGTGACCGGCGTGGTGGGTGCGCCGTACCTGATGTATCTGCTGGCCCGGACGAACCGGGTGGGGAGTGGTGGCTGAGATGGAGAACCCCGTGGAGAAGCACAGTCTGGCAGCCGAGGGACTCGCCGTTGGCTACGATCAGCGGCAGATCATCGACGACCTGTCGGTCGAGATCCCCACCGGCAAGATCACCGTCATCGTCGGTGCCAACGCCTGCGGCAAGTCCACGCTGCTGAAGACCCTGGCCCGACTGCTCAAGCCGTCGAAGGGCACGGTGCTGCTGGACGGCAAGAGCATCCAGTCGATCCCGACCCGCGAGGTCGCCACCAAACTCGGCCTGCTGCCGCAATCACCGACCGCTCCGGAAGGCATCACGGTCGCCGACCTGGTCGGCCGCGGCCGCTACCCGCGGACCCGCTGGATCCGCCAGTGGACCAAGACCGACGACGAGGCGGTCGCTCAGGCGATGACGTCGACCGACGTACTGGAGATCGCGGACCGGCCGATCGACGAACTGTCCGGCGGTCAGCGGCAGCGGGTCTGGATCGCGATGGCGCTCGCCCAGGAGACCGACATCCTGCTCCTCGACGAGCCGACGACGTTCCTCGACCTCACCCATCAGTTCGAGGTCCTCGACCTGCTCGTCGACCTGAACAAGCGCGACGCCCGCACCATCGTGTTGGTTTTGCACGACCTGAACCAGGCCTGCCGTTTCGGGGATCACCTGATTGCGATGAAGGACGGCGCGATCGTTGCCAAGGGCAGCCCCGGTGAGGTGATCACCGAGGAGGTCGTGCACGACGTCTTCGGGCTGCACGTCAAGATCATCCCCGACCCGGTCGCCGGTACGCCGATGGTCGTCCCGCTAGGCCGTCACACCACCCGCACCGACCGCCCCACCGACGTACCCGCAGACCCGCCCACCGACGTACCCGCAGACCCGCCAGCCGCCCGCACCCCCGCCACCACCACCGGTAACCCGGCAGCCGCCGCCCTGGCCGCCTCCGCCGCCGCCAACGGCGTCTGCCGCCCCACCGACCGCTGACCCACTGGACCCATTTGCGCCTGGTGCGGGGGCGCGTGGTGCGGGGGCGGGGGTTAGCGGCTAGCGGTTAGCGGTGGGGGCGGGAGGTTAGATGGTGGAGGAGGAGGCCGGCTAGGAGGGCGCCCAGGGTGCCTAGGGCTAGGTCGCCGAGGGTGTCGGTGTAGGCGGTTTGGAGTTCGGGGGACTTGCGGACGAAGGCGACGTACTCGCCGAGCTCCCAGATGACGGCCGCGGTGGCGCCGAAACCCAAGGCCACAAAGGCAGTGACGGCGCGGGAGAGGTTGCGCGGGGCAAAGGCGAGCAGGGCGCCGGCGGTGAGGAAGCCCCAGAGCACGAAGTGCATGGCGTCGTCCCACCAGGTGACGCTGTCGAACAGGTTGAGGCGGTTGCCGATCAGATCGATCAGCCAGGGCAGTGTCAGCAACAGGTCAGCGGGCCAAGGGAAGGTCCGGTGCAGTTTGCTGCGGGTGCGGCCGTAGGCCCACCACCAGAGCGGAAGCACCATCGCGCCGATCGGGTAGACGATCAGGCGGGCGGTGGAGGCTTTGCCCTTGATCCCGCTCAGATCCGGCCAGATGAGGGCCGTCAGCAACAATGCGAACAGCAGCACCTTCGCGATCAGGGCGGCGTACCGGACCCGGTTGCTGTGCCTGGCCGGGGCTGTCGTAGTGGCAACCATCGTCGTCATGCCTCTCAGTCAAACCGACCGCTGGGCGAGGCGGATGAGTACATCTACGCGAAGAACCCCCGCGATGACCGTCATTGTGACGGATCGCGAGGGTCCTAGGGAGTAGCTGTCAGCCGACGCTCAGCAGGTCGACGACGAAGATCAGGGTCTCGCCGGGCTTGATCGCGTTGCCCGCGCCGCGGTCGCCGTAGCCCAGGTGCGGCGGGATGACCAGCTTGCGGCGGCCGCCCACCTTCATGCCCTGGACGCCGGTGTCCCAGCCCTGGATGACCTGGCCGACGCCGAGCTGGAAGCCCAGCGGCGCGCCCCGGTTGTACGACGCGTCGAACTCCTCGCCGGTCGAGTGCGCGACGCCCACGTAGTGCACGTTCACCCGCGAGCCGGCCACGGCCTCGGCGCCGTCACCCACGGTGATTTCGGTGATCTCGAGATCCGCCGGCGGCGGCCCGTCGGGAAAGTCGATCTCTGGCTTGTCAGTCATGCCACCACGATAACCAGACGCCCGGACCACCCCCGACCGAGGGGCAGAATGACGGTATGCCGACCTATCGCGCGCGTTTCGATGCCACTGTTGCGTTCACGAACGGAGGCGGGCTGCAGGTGCAGGGGTTCCTGGTCGACGTTCCGTCAGCCGACGTCACGTCGGGTGAGATCGGTGAGCTCTTCCTCGACTCGCTGGGGTTGTTGATGGCGGGCGAGGTGCAGCTCAGCAACGTGGAGGTCGTTGAGGCTGCGCACAAAGGCACTCGCGGTGGGCCCGCCGCCGACGGGGTGTCGCGCGGCGAGGGGGCGGCGTACGTCGAGCTCAGTCACGTCATCCGTGACGGGATGGTGACGCTGCCGAACCTGCCGGGGCCGAGCTTCAGCCAGCAGTTGACGCGGGAGGCGTCGCGGGAGATCTACGCGCCGGGCACCGAGTTCGAGATCGGGTTGCTGACGATGGTGACGAATACGGGGACCTACATGGACAGCCCGTATCACCGCTACCCGGACGGGCACGACCTGACCGGGTTCAGCCTCGAGCGGACGGTCGACCTGCCGACGGTTGTCGTCCGGGTGGAGGACAGTGGGCGGCTCGGGATCGACGCGGCCGCGTTGGCGACGTACGACGTACAGGGCAAGGCGGTCCTGCTGCACACCGGTGACGACGCACGGTTCGGTACGCCGGAGTACGTCGAGGAGCCGCATTTCCTCACGCGGGACGGCGCTGAGTGGCTGATCGATCGCGGAGCGGTGCTGGTCGGGATCGATGCCGCCAACATCGACGACATGACCGACGGGACCCGTCCCGCGCACACCCTGCTGCTTGGCGCGGGAGTCGCGATTGTCGAGCACATGACCAACCTGAGCGCCGTACCGCCGACTGGTGCACTCTTCACTGCGACCGCTCCGCGCATCGAAGGGCTCGGGACCTTCCCCGTCCGCGCTTACGCCAAGCTGCCTTAGGGATTGACGCGGGCGTGCAGGTGAGCGTCGTGGCGGCCGTCGTCCAGCTGCCAGGCGCTGCGGAGGGTTCCTTCCAGGAGGTAGCCGGCCTTCTCCGCGACTCGGCAGGACTGGTGGTTGCGGGTCGAGTGCTGCAGAGCGATGCGCTGGAAGCCGAGGTCGAAGCACCAACGCTCGAGCGTCGCGATCGCCTGCGCGGCCAGTCCTTGACCGCGGGCCGCTGGGAGCATCCAGTACGACAGGCTGACGGTCGCCATCTCCAGGTTGATCTCCCGCAGCCCGATCTGGCCGACCACCGCGTCGCCGGTGGTGATGGCCCACGAGGCAGCCTCGGCCGCTGACCAGCGCTCGCGCCACTGAGCCAGCCAGGCCTCGGCCGCCGGTGCGGTCTCGATGCGCAGGACGTGCCAGCGCTCGATCTCGGCGTTGGTGAACGCCTCGATCACCGCCGGTACGTCGGTATCGCGCCACGGCCGGAGGTTGTCGAGCGCGGGCTGGCCGGCCGCGAACGCCGTACTGGGGACCGGCATGTCAGCGGGCGGCGAGGACCTCGCGGAGTTTGGCGGCGAACTCGGTCGGTTTGCCGGGCATCCCGTACTCGTCGCCGAGGAAACCGCCGTGGTTGCTCGGGAAGACGACCGGGGTGAGACCAAGACGCTCGGCGAGCGCCTGGCCGCCACGCGCGGCGAGCTGGTTCGCGGACTCCTCGCCGCTGCCGATGATGAGCTGGTCCTTGACCTTCGCGAGGCGGTCGAAGTCGGGCTCGTACGACGTGGTGCCGCGGATGTTCTGGCCCATCAGGATGTCGTCACGGCTGCCGTCGTCCTCGGCGGACAGGCCGAACATCGCGGGATCCGGCGCGGGCCGGTCGGTGTAGTCGGCCGGGAACTCACCCTCGAAGCTGACCAGCGCGATGAACTTCGCCATCCCAGCGCCATGCCCGTCCCGCTGGTAGGTCTCGTAGACATCGGCGTTGGCGGCCTGCGCGGCCTCGGTGTCCGGGACCAGCTTGACCAGCGGCGGCTCGTGCGCGACCACCGTGCGGACGAGGTCAGGGCGGTTGGTCAGGAGCGCGAGCGCGTTCACCGCGCCACCGCTGCTGGCGAAGATGTCGACCGGTCCGACGTCCAACGTCTCGATCAGTACGGCGAGGTCGCCGGCATGGATCATCGGGTTCAGCTCGCCGCTGTCCGTGCGCACGCTGCGCTCGACGCCCCGCGGATCGTAGGTGACCACGGTCCGGTCGGTGAAATGCGACGCCAGGCTCGGGAAGCCGCTCGCGCCCATCGGGCAACCAATCAGCAGCAACACCGGCTGGTCGCGATCGGTAAGACTTCCACGAACGTCGTACGTGAGGGTGACGTGAGGGATGTTGATCGTGCTCGTGACCGGTTCCGTCATGAGCCGAGCCTCTCACCTTCAGCCTTTGCGGGACTACCCCCCATGCCGGCTAGCCAAGGCTCTCCTCCGCGACATCCGGAGCCCCCGCTGCCACAACGTCCGAAGAACCCGCAAGCGTGGTCTCCGCATCATCGGACATTAGCCGCAGAGGTCGCGTTGCTCGGCTTTGGTGAGGTGCGCGGTGGGTCAGCTGCCAGCAGGCCTCTTTCCCGCACGCCAACCACAACCCGGCAACCCCAAGCGGCCTGAAGCCGCAGTCACCGGCTGCACCATCCACCTTAGCCACCGCGGCGCCCAGCCACGCTGTCTTTGTAGTCGGCAGGAAGCCGCGATCAACCACAGCGCACGTCCCCGGCCGAGTCCTTTCGCGCCTGCACCCCGACTCGACCGCCAACGGCCGACAGAAACCAGAGGGTGTGCCATGCAGGTGGCTGGGCTGGTTGGCGAGGCCCGGCGACCACGGCTCTACGTCGCCCTGGGGCTGACGGGCTGTGGCTGAGGTGCGTGACGCTCGAGGTCGTGCGTTAGTCGGTAAGTTTTCGGGTCCCCGCGCCGAATTTCTTCCGACTAACGCGCCAGACACCCCCGGGACCCCGAGAACGCGGGCCAGCAATCACCTTGAGACTCCACCAACCATCCGGCGCCCACCGAAACGGTTGAACCGTGCTCAACGTCGCCCCGGCCACCGCACCTTGAGCACCCCTCAACCACTTTCCGGCCGCGAAGGTGGTTGACCCGTGCCCAACGTCGTACCGGCTCAGGGTGAGAGCCCTTGACGAACCGGCCTCGGGACTACCCTCGAAGGCCATGCGGAGAAAACTTCTTGCGACGTTCGCGGCGGTCGCGCTGACCGTGGCCGGCTCCGGTACGGCGTATGCCGTCGGACCGAACTACGGCGAGTACTCGCTGATGTTCGAGAAGGCCGCCGGCCAGTACTGGGCTGGTCAGACCGCGGCCGGGCAGTGGGCGTGGTCGCCGTTGAGTGCGACCGAGTCCGATATCTCGTGGGGCGACCCTGCGGCTTGGCCGCCGAAGTACGCCGAGCACTTCATTCGTGACGGCGACTGGGTTCTCGTCGACGGCTATAACGACGGTCCCGGCCGGCCGCTCACGCAGGTCCAGCGCGTGACGTCCGAGCAGCTCGGCGACGCTGACTGCAACAACCTCACGCCGATCCCCTCCGCGGGCGGCCGCCAGCACTACGTGAAGTGGAACATCCCGGCCACCGGCTACTGCCTCGACGCGACCGGCACCATCAAACCCCCGAACGGCTCCACCACCGTCAACTTCCGCCACCTGCAGAAGTGGTCACCTCCGCACGCCTGCTCCAACCCGTACTTCAAAGCCCAGACCTGCATCACCCAGTTCGAGCAGTGGTGGGACGACAACAACCATCCCTACTCCCTCCAACTCACCCGCACCCTGGAACTCGCCAAGGGCAAAGGCATGGCCTTCACCAACCGCACCACCTTCCCCGTCAACTGGAACGCCGACGACCGCTACTACTGGCACTACTGAACGGGTAACCGGCCGACGTGGCCGGGGCTTGGTGCGTGAGGATGCGGCCGGTGGGGGTGGCGAGGAGGCGGGCGAGGTTGGCTTCGAAGGATTCGTCGAGGTGCCAGTCGGCCGTGAGGATGTAGAGGGTCCGGGAGCCTAGGGCGCAGGCGAAGCCGAAGTGTTCGAGGGGGACGGTTTCGAGGACTTCGCCGCCCTCGGCGATTCGGAGGCAGCTGGGACCGGCTTCGGTGAATCCCGGCGTCCAGATGGCGCCGTCGGCGTCCATGCACATGCCGTCGCCGGAGTGCGCCGCCCAGACGCGCCGGTTGATCAGCCCGCCGTCGGGAAGGACGTCGTACGCCGTCAAGGTGCGGGCGAACGACTCGGCGATCACCAGTGTTCCGTTGTCGGGCGTGATGACCATGCCGTTGGGGAACGCGAGTTCGTCGGCGACCCGACGTACGGTGCCGTCCGGGGTGATCAGCAGGATGAACCCGGGGCGCTCGCCCTCGGCTGGGGTGAACGAGCAGCCGCCGTTCACATAGACGTTGCCGCGGCCGTCGACCACGAGCTCGTTCAGACCGCCGTACGACGAGAGGTCCGCGTGCACGGTGAGTTCGCCGGACGGCTCTTGGCGCAGCAGCAGGCCTTCCTGGCCGGAGACCACCAGCAGACGGCCGTCGGGTAGCCAGTCGATCGAGAAGGGCAGGGTGGTGTCGACGCGCGCCATCACCTCGCGCTTACCGTCCGCATCGACGGCGAGGATTTCCTGCGTTCCCCAATTCGCGCACCACAGGCGGCCGTCGTGCCAGCGGGCCGACTCACCGATGACCAGCCCGTCCAGTAGCACTTCAGTCATGTTCCAGCTCCTTCAGGTGAGGCTTGTTTACCTGTCTACGAACGAACCGGATCGCATTCGACAGGCCAGGGCACGCTAGGCTGAGCGCCCGTGAAGGTCTTGGTGATCGGTACGGGTGGCCGCGAGCACGCTCTGGTGTGGGCATTGGCCCAGGACGCGGATGTCGAAGAGGTGGTGGCGGCGCCGGGTAACCCCGGTATCGCCGTACTGCACCCGGCGTACGACGGGCAGACGATCGTCTGCCGGCCGGTGGACGTCTCCGACCACGCTGCGGTTGTCGCGCTGGCGACCGAGATGGGTGCGGATCTGGTCGTTGTCGGGCCGGAGGCGCCGCTGGTTGCCGGGCTCGCCGATCCGCTGCGTGACGCCGGGATCGCGGTCTTCGGGCCGTCCAAGGACGCCGCCGAGATCGAGGGGTCGAAGGCGTTCGCCAAGGACGTGATGGCCGCTGCGAGTGTGCCGACCGGGCGGGCCTACGTCTGTACGACGCCTGAGCAGGCCGCCGAGGCGATCGACGCGTTCGGACCGCCGTACGTGGTGAAGGACGACGGGCTCGCAGCGGGCAAGGGTGTCGTGGTCACGTCGGACCGCGACGAGGCGCTCGCGCATGCGGCCGGTTGTGAGCAGGTGCTGATCGAGGAGTTCCTGGACGGTCCTGAGGTGTCGCTGTTCGCGATCACCGATGGGACGACGGTGCTGCCGATGCAGCCTGCGCAGGACTTCAAGCGTTTGGGTGACAACGACGAAGGCCCGAACACTGGTGGGATGGGCGCGTACACACCGTTGCCCTGGGCACCGGAAGGTTTGGTTGCCGAGATCACCGACAAAGTGCTGCAGCCGACCGTCGACGAGCTGCGTCGCCGCGGTACGCCGTTCAGTGGACTCCTGTACGCCGGTCTCGCGCTGACGTCACGCGGTCTGCGCGTGATCGAGTTCAACTGCCGCTTCGGTGACCCGGAAACCCAGGCCCTGCTGCCGATGCTGAAGACCCCGCTCGGTGGTCTGCTGCTCGCGGCCGCCACTGGCAAGCTGGCCGCGTACGACAAGCTGAGCTGGAAGAACGGCTCGGCGGTCGCGGTCGTGGTTGCCGCCAAGAAGTACCCCGCCAGCCCACGCAGCGGGGACCCGATCACCGGAGTCGACCAGGCCGAGGGTGACGACGTCCGCGTCTTCCACGCCGGTACGGCGCTCGACGGCGAGGAACTCGTCACGTCGGGCGGCCGGGTGCTCGCGGTCAGTGCTACGGGCAAGGACCTCGACGAGGCGCGTCAGCGTGCGTATGCGGCGGTCGGTCAGATCCGGATCAAGGGTTCGCAGCACCGCACCGACATCGCGCTGAAGGCCGCTCGCGGCGAGATCACCGTCTAGTTCCACACGGAGAGGTCGGGGTGTGGCCCGATCGTGCCGTCGAACGTGTTGTCGCGGATCGGGTTGACCCCGGCGAACTTCGGTACGCCGGGCAACGGGTGCTCGAAGATGTCGCGCAACCGCTCGTCCTCGATCCCCTCCACGCCGAGCACGGCCACCCGCCGTACGCCGGTCGCGGGTTGCTCGCGCAACTCGCGGTGCAACGGACTGAACCGGGGGAGAACCCGTGGCCGACGCACGCCGCGCGCCTCCAGGGCGGAGTCGAGCGCGCGAATCGCCGGGCTGGCCGCCAGCCGCGTGACGAACTCGTACACGGGCAGGCCAGACTCGGGCAGGAGATCGAGCGCAGCGCTCTCGATCCGCAGCCCGACAGACCCCGCGGCGGATCCAGCGCCCGACGCCGCGGTGGAGCCGTCCACCGAGTCCAGCGGGGCCTCGCCTTCCTTCACGCGTTGGCGCTTGTAGGCGACGTCCAACTGGCCGGCGGTGGTCATGGTGATGAACACGGTCAGCGCCACTCGGCCGGCGCCGCCGAGGATCCAGGCGGTCTCGTAGTCCGTGAGTCTGTTCACCTTTGCCATGGTGCGGCGGAGACGGGGTCATCCGATCTGGGAGAATGGGCCTGTGAAACCCCGGATTCCGAATGTTCTCGCCTCCCGTTACGCCAGTTTGTCGATGGCGCGGTTGTGGTCGCCGGAGCACAAGATCGTGCTCGAGCGGCAACTGTGGCTCGCCGTACTGAAGGCGCAGCAGGAGCTGGGCGTCGACGTACCGGACGGGGTGGTCGAGGACTACGAGCGGGTGGTTGACCAGGTCGACCTGGAGTCGATCGCTGCTCGGGAGCGGGTCACGCGGCACGACGTGAAGGCGCGGATCGAGGAGTTCAGCGCGCTCGCCGGGCATGAGCACATCCACAAGGGCATGACGAGCCGCGACCTGACCGAGAATGTCGAGCAGTTGCAGATCCGGGCCGGGCTCGAGCTCGTCCGCGATCGGGCGGTTGCGACCGCCGTACGACTTGGTCAGAAGGCTGCTGATCACGCCGCGCTGGTGATGACTGGGCGGTCACACAACGTGGCCGCGCAGGCGACCACGCTCGGCAAGCGGTTCGCGTCCGCGGCCGATGAGCTGCTGGTTGCGATCGCGCGGCTCGAGGAGCTGATCGAGCGGTACCCGCTGCGTGGGATCAAGGGGCCGGTCGGGACGTCGCAGGACATGCTCGACCTGTTCGGTGGCGACCCGGCCAAGCTGGACAAGCTGGAGAGCGACATCGCCCAGCACCTCGGCTTCAGCCACACGCTGACCAGCGTCGGCCAGGTCTACCCGCGGTCGCTGGACTACGACGTCGTCTCCGCGCTGGTGCAGCTCGCCGCCGGCCCGTCGAGCCTGGCGACCACGATCCGGCTGATGGCCGGGCACGAGCTGGTCACCGAGGGCTTCAAGGAGGGCCAGGTCGGCTCCTCGGCGATGCCGCACAAGATGAACACCCGGTCCTGCGAGCGAGTCAACGGGCTGGCCGTGATCATCCGCGGCTACGCGTCGATGGCCGGTGAGCTGGCCGGCAACCAGTGGAACGAGGGCGACGTCTTCTGTTCCGTCGTACGGCGGGTTGCCCTGCCGGACGCGTTCTTCGCGCTGGACGGCTTGTTCGAGACGTTCCTGACCGTGCTGGACGAGTTCGGCGTCTACCCGGCCGTGGTCAGCCGCGAGCTCGAGCGGTACCTGCCGTTCCTGACCACGACCAAGGTCCTGATGGCCGCCGTGAAGAACGGCATCGGCCGCGAGACCGCGCACGAGGTCATCAAGGAGCACGCGGTCGCGACCGCGCTGGACCTGCGCAAGGGCCTGGCCGCGAACGACCTGTTCCACCGCCTCGGCGAGGACGGCCGGCTCGGCCTGACCGAGGACCAGATCGTCGGCATCGTCGGCGAGCCGTTGTCCTTCACCGGCGCGGCCGTCGCCCAGGTCGGCACGGTCGTCGCCCGCATCGACGAGCTCGCCAAGCGCTACCCGGAGGCCGCCGCCTACAACCCGGGTGACATCCTCTAGTCCGTGTTCGAACCGCTGACCTGGGCCCTGGTGGGCCTCAGCCTCCTCGCGATGGTGTACGCCGCGGTCCTGGCTGCCCGGGACAAGCGGATCGACTGGCCGGTCCTCGGCGTACTGGGGGTGGTCGAGGTCGGCCTGCTCGCGCAGCTCGTCGTCGGCATCGTCCAGTTGGTCGGCACGGATCGGGATGTCTCCGGACCGTTCTTCGTCGGCTACCTGATCGGCGGGCTGCTGGTGTTGCCGCTCGGTGCGCTGTGGGCGCTGGCCGAGAGCAGCCGGTGGGGTGCGGGCGCGCTCGCCTTCGCCTGCCTGGTGATCCCGGTCGTCGAACAGCGCCTGCACGAGATCTGGATCGCATGAGCGCGCCGACCACCTCGGATCCTTCCGCGACCAAGCGTGGGCCCGGGCGGATCCTCGTGCTCGTGTACGGCGTGTTCGCGCTGGCCGCGACCGCCCGTGCTGGCGTCCAGATCGCGACCCAGTTCTCCGACGCGCCGATCGCCTACCTGCTCTCGGCGGTGGCCGCGATCATCTACTGCGCCGCGACCTTCGCGCTGGCCAAGGCCACCGCGTTCTCCCGGCGCGTTGCGACGATCGCGATCGCCATCGAACTGATCGGCGTACTGGGGGTCGGTGCGTTCAGTTACGCCGTACCGGAGGACTTCCCGGATGCGACTGTGTGGTCGCACTTCGGACAGGGGTACGGGTTTGTCCCGCTGGTGCTCCCGATTCTCGGGCTGCTCTGGCTACGTCGTACTCGGTAGCAACGCGAATCGCAGCGCTCGCAGGATGAACTGTGGCCGGGCGAGCGCGGTCGGGTGGTCGAGCATCGTGGTGACGCGGTTGAACTGGACGTTCAGGTCGTCGTCCTTGGCGGTCGCCGCGAAGATCAGGCTCGAGAACCACTTCGTGAGTCGATAGCCGCGTGGGTACGGCCCGTCGACGTGCGGTAGCGCGAGGTCGGCCAACGTCGAGAGCTGCCAGGCGACATCGACGACCACGTTGACGTCGTCGAAATACGAGCGGGCCGGCTGCGTGAGATCCGGGTCCGAGGACAGGTACGCCGACAAGCACGACGCATGCAGAGTCGCCGACGTCATCCCTTGTCCGTAGATCGGGTTGAAGGATGCGACCGCGTCACCGGCCACGATCAGGCCGGCCGGGATCCGCTCCAGCGCGTGGTAGTCGCGGCGCCGGCTGTCGGCCTGGTGGTAGGTGTTCACCTCGCCGATCAGTTCGCCGTACTCGGCGATCTGGGCGAACTCGGTGGGATAGTCCGAGCGGCAACGCTTGCGGAAGTCTTCGATATCGCGCGTCGGCCGATCGTCGGCGTACCCGGCGACGAGCACCAGCCAGCGATCGCCCTCGACCGCGAGGATGCCGCCCTGGCGCAGCGGCCGGCCGCTGCCGGGCTGGTTCTGCGCGATCGAGACGCCGATCTCGGAGATCTTCGGGTCGCGCCGGAACAGTGCGCTGGCGTAGTTGAGCTTGATCGGCATCCGGTGCATCGTCGGCTGCGGCCAACCGGCAGCGCCGAGCCAGTCGCTCAGCCGGCTCGAACGGCCGGTCGCGTCGACGACGAGGTCGGCGGGCACGGTGATGACGGACTCCGGTCCAGCGGTGCCGTCCGGCTGATATCGCGCCGCGGTCACCCGGTCACCACTGATGTCGATGCCGTCGGCACGGCCGTGCACGAGGCGGATGTTGCCGATCTCGAGCGTACGACGCCGGACCATCGACTCGAGGAACGGACGGGTGCTGATGAGCGCCTCGCCGAGCGAGCCCGGCGGCGGTCCCGGCCGGAGCGCGCCGTTGATGTAGGTCCGGCTCTCTTCCGGCGGCGGGCTGGTCGCCCCAGCGGCCAGTGCCTCCGCCGTGAACCCGGGGAACCACCGATCCAGCTGCGCCTGCCCGGCCGGAAGCAACGCGTGCACCTGACTGCCCTGCGGTACGCCGGGCCGCGGCTCGGTGGAGTCGCCGGTCGTGTCCCGCTCGATGATCAGCACCTCGTCGGCGTGATCGGACAGCACCCGGGCCGCCATCAGCCCGGCCATACTCGCCCCCAGTACGACGGCGCGTTCGATCAGGACCTTCGGTTTCGCCGGGCGCTCGACCCCCGTGATCCGGGCGAAGCGCTGTGCGGCGGACTCGACCATGGTGCCCCCCAGGCAGAAAGTGGAAGTAGCTGCCACTTTAAGTCGGGTGCCTGATCACCGCGCGGTGGGCGCATGTCGCGACTCCCAGCCAACTGCCAGCCGTGCACAGGGACCACCCAAGGTTCGCTCGACAGCATCGGTGACATGCAGACATCAGGTCATCCTCGGGTCGAGATCGTCGTACCCGTCAAGAACGAGGAACACGACCTCGGCCCGAACATCCGGCGGTTGCGGGAGTACCTGGACACCGCCTTTCCGTATCCGGCCGAGGTCTGCATCGCCGACAACGGAAGCACGGACGCGACGTACGAGATCGGCTCGCTGCTGGCGGTCGAACTGCCCGGGGTCCGGGTGGTTCGGCTCGAGCAGCCGGGGCGTGGGCGTGCGCTCAAGCAGGTGTGGTCGGAGTCGACAGCCGACGTACTCGCCTATATGGACGTGGATCTGTCCACCAATCTGAACGCGTTGCTGCCGTTGGTGGCACCGCTGTTCGCCGGGCACAGTGATGTTGCCATCGGCACCCGGTTGTCGAACGGGTCGCGGGTGGTTCGGCGGCCGAAGCGGGAGTTCATCAGCCGGTCCTACAATTTGTTGCTCCGGGCAACTCTCAGTACGCACTTCTCCGATGCACAGTGCGGTTTCAAGGCGATCCGGGCGGATGTAGCTCGCGAGTTGTTGCCGCATGTCGAGGACACCAGCTGGTTCTTCGACACCGAACTGCTGGTGCTGGCCGAGCGCGCCGGGCTTCGGATCCACGAGGTGCCGGTCGACTGGGTCGATGACCTGGACTCCCGGGTCGCGATCGCCAAGACGGTCGGCGAGGATCTGCGCGGGATCGCCCGGTTGGCTCGGAGCCGGATCGACCTCGAGCCGATCCGGGCGACGTACGGGCGTCCTCGGGTGCTTGATCCACGAACGGCCTTGGCTGCAAGGATTCTGCGGTTCTGTGCGATCGGCGTACTGAGCACGCTGGCGTACGCGCTGCTGTATCTCGTGCTGAGACAAGGGATGCCGGCGCAGGTCGCCAACGTGCTTGCCCTGCTCATCACCGCGGTCGGCAACACCGCACTCAATCGAAGGATCACCTTCGGAGTCCGCGGCGTCGAGGGTCGATGGCGACATCAGCTGCGCGGTCTCGTCACCTTCGGCATCGGCTGGAGTCTGACCGCGTGCTCGCTGTGGTTGCTGCACACCGCGGTGACCGCGCCGCATCAAGGCGTCGAGGTGACTGTGCTGACCCTCGCGAACCTCGCGGCGACCATCGT
Source organism: Kribbella sp. NPDC056951 (assembly GCF_042674205.1). NCBI lineage: Bacteria > Bacillati > Actinomycetota > Actinomycetes > Propionibacteriales > Kribbellaceae > Kribbella > Kribbella sp. NPDC056951. Next base: position 104,540 of record NZ_JBHUQZ010000014.1, on the reverse strand, counting down.
CCGCTTCAGCCTCTTCCAGACCTGGGTCTTCGACGACGACGCACCCACCCTCCCCGCAACCCTCGAACCTCAGGAGCAACTGACATGGCGACACTGACCGAATCCAGACCCCGAGTGGTCGCGAGGCCACTCACGCTGAGCCGGGACAAAGTCCTGTACGGCGGGCTGCTGGTCCTGACCGCGATCGCGTACCTCTGGGGGCTGTCCAAGAACGGCTACGCCAACGAGTACTACGCGGCCGCCGTCCAGGCCGGGTCAACGAGTTGGAAGGCGTGGTTCTTCGGGGCGTTCGACTCGTCGAGTTTCATCACCGTCGACAAGACGCCGGGCGCGTTGTGGGTAATGGGCCTTTCCGGGCGGATCTTCGGGTTCAGCAGCTGGAGCATGCTGGTTCCGGAGGCGCTGATGGGCGTCGCGAGCGTGGGCTTCGTCTACGTTTCGGTACGGCGATGGTTCTCGGCCAACGCGGGATTGCTGGCCGGCGGAATCCTCGCGCTGACGCCGGTCGCCGTACTGATGTTCCGGTTCAACAACCCGGATGCGCTGCTGATCATGCTGCTGTGTGCCGGGGCGTGGGCGGTCACTCGTGCGATCGACTCGGAGAAGCACGCTGCGCGCTGGATGATGCTGGCCGGTGCGCTGGTCGGGTTCGGGTTCCTGGCGAAGATGATGCAGGCCTTCCTGATCCTGCCCGCGTTCGGGCTGGCGTATCTGGTGGCCGGCCGGTCCGCGCTCGGGAAGCGGATCGTGCACAGCGGGTTGGCGCTGGTCGCGATGATCGTGAGTGCCGGCTGGTGGATCGCGATCGTCGAACTCGTGCCGGCGTCGGCGCGGCCGTGGATCGGCGGGTCGTCGACCAACAGCATTCTCGAGCTGACGCTCGGGTACAACGGTCTCGGGCGACTGAACGGGAACGAGACTGGGTCTGTTGGTGGCGGTACCGGGAATCCCGGTTGGGGTGGTGCGACTGGGGTGCAGCGGTTGTTCGGTGGTGAGTTCGCGTCGCAGATCGCTTGGCTGCTACCGGCCGCGCTGCTGGCGATCGTCGTACTGATCGTGGCTGCTGGGAAGGCGCCGCGGACGGATCGGACTCGGGCGTTCACGATTCTGTGGGGCGGCTGGTTGGTGGGGACCGGGTTGGTCTTCAGCTTCATGCAGGGGATCATCCACAGCTACTACATGATCGCGCTGGCGCCGGCTATTGGTGCGCTGGTTGGTGCGGCGATGATGGTGCTTTGGCGGCGGCGGGACGAATGGTTGCCGCGGGCAACGCTTGCTGGTGGGATCTTGCTGACCGCCGGGTGGAGTTTCGCGCTGCTGAACGAGACGCCGAGCTGGAATCCGTGGTTGCGGTGGGTCGTATTGATCACTGGAGCGATCGCGGCCGGGGCGGTGTTGATGGTGCCTGAGCTCGGGCTCAACCGGGCGACTGCTCGGAGGGTCGGGTTGGCCACGGGAGCGCTGCTGATCGTGACGGCGCTGGCCGGGCCGGCGGCGTACTCGGTGAGCACGATCGCGACAGCCCACGCCGGTGCGCTCCCGACCGCCGGGCCGGAAGGTGCCGGTGGGATGGGTGGACGCGGCGGGATGGGTGGTCGCCCAGGCGGGCCGCCCGGGCAGACCGGTACACAACCTGGGACGACGACTGGAACTGCACCTACTGGCGGTATGCGTGGTGGCGGTGGGTTCCTTGGTGGGGGCGGGATCAGCAGTGTGTCTAGTGAGTTGGTTGCGTTGTTGCAGAAGGGATCGACCGGGTACACCTGGGCCGCTGCGGCGGTGACCGCGAACGGTGCCGCGCCGCTGCAGATCGCGGCCGAGGTGCCGATCATGGCGATCGGCGGGTTCAACGGGACCGATCCCGCGCCCAGCCTGGCCGAGTTCAAGGAACTGGTTGCTCAGGGCAAGGTTCATTACTTCGTCGGCAGTTCCGGCGCCGGGTTCGGTGGTAGTCGGGGCGGCACCTCGTCCGAGATCTCCACCTGGGTATCCGAGAACTTCACCGCTCAAACCGTCGGCAGCACCACCGTCTACGACCTCACAACCAGTAACTAGGAGCATTTGATGACGAATCCTCAGTTCCCCGACCAGCCGCCGCGGCCGAACGGGAAGGTGCTGGCCGGAGCCGGATCCCTGGTGGCGGTGCTCGCCTTCCTCGGTGGAATGGCTGTGGGGCACGCCTGGGACGGAAGTTCCACCGGTACGACGACTGGCCCAGGTGGCGGCTTCCGGCAGTTCCCGGGGCAGGGGACCGGACAAGGCGGCGGGGCCGGGCAAGGCGGTGGGACCGGTCAGCAAGTCCCGCCTGGGCAACAGGTTCCGCAGGGTCAGCCCGGATAGCGGAAACCGGCCCGGCGAGTGTGAGCTCGCCGGGCGTTTCCCGGTAAGGGGTGGTGTGACATGTGTGGAGTGGGGTAAGCATCTGGGGGTGGAATGGTCGAACGTCACCTGGTTCCTGACCGCGCTCGGTGCGGTCGTCGTGCTGTTGACGCGCGTCCGGCTCGGGGGTGCAGTGGTCGACGGCACCGGCCGATCCAGTGGAGTCGCCGGGTATTCGGCTGCCCTGCTGCGGATTCACACCACCGTGGGTGTGCTCACCCTGCTGGTCTGGATCGTTGCCTTGGTCACCGGTCGCCGTGAGATCGCGCTCCTCGGACTGGCCGGCTGGTGGCTGCTGGCGGTGGTCGGATTGTTGCTTCTGGCCCGTTGGCTACCGAGCGGCGGCAAACATTCCGAGCACTCCCGCGGTGACGCCTGGGGCTCCGGTGCGGGACTCTCGCTCCTCGGCCACATCGGCGTACTGCTCGGAACCGGCTACTTCACCTGGGTCACCGTGACCGACCGTCTCTGACCAACCCGTCCAGTACGGCGGCAACAGTCCGCCGTACGCCGTCCTCGAAGTCGGCCTCCGACAGCGTCGAGCCAGTCCCGGCGACGCGGTCGTACAAGAGCCCGTCCAGCATCGCCGCCAACGGCCACGCGGCCCGCTCAGGATCCGGTACGCCGAGTGCCGCGAGCAGCTGTCCCAGCATCTCGCGCAGTTGCCGCCCACCGCTGTCGATCGCGGTCCGCAGCTCAGGCTGCCGACTCGCCTCCAGTGACAACTCGTACCGCGCAATCAGGTCGTCAGGCCGCTCGGTGGCGAGCCCGAGGACCATCGCGACCACCAGTTCGCTCGGCGGCAGCTCGGTCTGGGCTGGACCGACCGTCTCCACGTCGCGGGCGAGCATCCGGTTCACGCATGCGGTCAGCAGCGCGCTGCGGGTGCGTAGGTAGTACGACGTGGAGCCCGGCGGCAGCCCGGCTTCGCCGTCGACGGCCCGATGCGTGAGTCCCCGCAGCCCACGGCTGGCGACCAGCCGGATCGCGGCGTCGGCGATGGCATCTCGGCGATCCGCCCCCAGCGGTACCTGCTTCGTCACATCGGTCAGTCTCGCACTTCCCAGCCAGACTCTACAGATGTAGAGTCCCGAATATGAGTACAGCGATCGTGGTGGGAGCGGGGATCGGCGGGGTGACTGCGGCCGTCGCGCTGCAACGCTGTGGCTGGGAGGTCACGGTGCTGGAGCGCGCGGCGGCACTGGGTGAGGTCGGCGCGGGGATTTCGGTCTGGCCGGGGGCGGCCGCCGTACTCAACGACCTCGGGGTGAAGGGCATCGATCAGGCGGCAGCGCTGTCCGGCCCGACCGGCCTGCGCAAGCCGAGCGGCCGCTGGGTGGTGGCGGCGACCGACCTCGGCATCGATCTGCCAGTGATGATCCACCGGGCGCAGCTGCACGACCTGATCACTGCGGAGTTCGGTCCGGCGGTAACAGTCCGCACCGGCTACACAGTCGAGACCGTGACCCAGGACGACAGCGGTGTGCTGGTCAACGGCTCACTCCGAGCAGACCTGCTCGTCGCGGCCGACGGACTCCGCAGTGTGATCCGCACCGCGCTCTACCCGCAGTACGCTGGACCGCAGTACTCGGGTTACACGGCGTACCGGGGTCTTGCCGACGTGCAGGCCGACGACGGTGGTGAGACCTGGGGACCGGCTCAGCGCTTCGGAATCGCCCAGCTGATCGACGGCCGCACGTACTGGTACGCCACCGCCAACCAGCCCGCGGGACAAGGCGGCGACCTGGCCGCAGTCATCCGCAGGTACGGCAACTGGCACGACCCGATCCCCGCACTGCTCGCCAGCACGGGGACCGCGCTCCAGAACGACATCTACGACCTGCCACTACCCCTCGTCCCGTTCGCAGCCGGCCGCATCGCCCTGCTCGGCGACGCCGCCCATGCCATGACTCCGAACATGGGCCGAGGCGCCTGCACCGCCATCGAAGACGCCGGTGCCCTAGCCAAACACCTCACCGCCACACCCGACCTAGTCACCGCCCTGACCCAGTACGACGCCGAACGCCGCCCCGCCGCCACCCAACTGGTCAAGCGCTCCCGCCAGATCGGCCGGATGGGCCAGCTCGAGAACCCACTAGCGATCGGAGTGCGAGACGCACTGATGTGGGTGGGCGGCGGAGTGGCCCGTGGTGCTGCAGCACTGCGCAGAAAGCGCTAATGGAACAATCGCCGTGTGACCACACCTCCGCAGGCTCCTGAGATTCCTGGTGCGAAGCACATTCACTCGGGCAAGGTTCGTGACCTGTACGAGCTGGAGTCCGGTGAGCTGCTGATGGTGGCCAGTGACCGGCAGAGTGCGTTCGACTGGATTTTGAGTACGCCGATCCCGGACAAGGGCAAGGTGCTCACGGCGATGAGCTTGTGGTGGTTCGAGCAGCTCGGGGTGCCGAATCACATCCTGTCCACCGATGTGCCGGCGGTGGTGGCCGGGCGGGCGGTGATCTGCGAGAAGCTGGAGATGTTTCCGGTCGAGTGTGTGGCGCGTGGGTACCTGACCGGCTCTGGTCTGCTCGACTACCAGGCGACCGGTGGGGTCTGCGGGATCCCGCTGCCGGCCGGGCTGGTTGAGGCGTCGCGGCTGGACGAGGCGATCTTCACACCGGCCACCAAGGCCGAGATCGGCGAGCACGACGAGAACGTCTCGTACGACGCGGTCGTGGCGACTGTCGGTGCGGAGACGGCTGCGGCGCTGCGGGAGACGACGCTGGACATCTACACGCGGGCGCGGGCGATGGCCGAGGAGCGGGGGATCATTCTGGCCGACACGAAGTTCGAGTTCGGGGCGCGGCCGGACGGGACGATCGTGCTGGCCGATGAGGTGCTCACGCCGGACTCGAGCCGGTTCTGGCCGGCCGACCAGTGGGAGCCGGGGCGGCTGCAGCCGTCGTACGACAAGCAGATCATCCGGGACTGGCTGCAGTATGAGTCCGGTTGGGACCGGCACTCCGGTGAGGCGCCGCCGCCGCTGACCGACGAGGTGATCGAGCGCACCCGGTCGGCGTACATCGGGGCCTACGAGCAGCTGACCGGCCGGACCTTCGTCGCTTAGAAGAGGCCGACACCGAGCGCGAGCAGCACGAAGCGGGCGCCGCGGCCGATCAGCACGGACACACCGAAGGTGACCACGCCCATCCGAGAGGCGCCGCCGATCAGGGCGACGCCGTACAGGGGTGGGATGCCGACGGAGGCGCTCAGCAGCGTCACCGGGATGCCCCAGCGGCGGTCGCTCATCGCGTCCAGGAGGCGCTTGCTGACGTCGCGGTTCCACTGCACGAACCGGCCCCAGCGGGTGTCCAGGTCGACCGGCTTGGGCTCCTTGGACTTCCGCGCCGCGTAGCCGGGGCGGTAGCGGACGGCGAGGAACATGGCCACCTTGCCGATGGTCTGCCCCACCGACACCCCGATCGCCGCCACCACCGGGTCAAGGGCACCGGAGACGCCGACGCCGAGGACATACGCCTCGGCGTTCATCACCGGGATGATGGCGGACCCGATCCCGAAGCCGACCGCCAGCAACAGCTGCCACACCCACATGATCTCGAGGCTATGCGCTGTTGCCTGAGCAATCACGAACATTTCAGACTCTGGGTACGGCGGCTCGCCGGCCACGGAGGATCGCGATCAGCCGGTACGACGAGGCGATCTTCACCACGCACGCTGCGATCGCCATCGTGTAGGGGAGCCACTGCGCCCCAGTCTGGTGTGCGATCACGAGTGACACGACCACAGCGGCGGTGTTGACGGCCTTGGCCGGCTTGGACCAGTTCCAGAGCCAGATCGGGTAGTCGACCTTGTAGAAGTAGTTCGGGCTGAGTGTTCCGCGCCATAGCAGGAACGCCAGCGACAGCATCGTGTCCAGCACACCGAACTGCACCAGGAAGATCGCCAGCGGCCCGATGGTCAGCGGGAACGTCGCCATGAACGCAGCGGCCAGCAGGAACGAGCACGCCCGATCGCAGACGATGTCGAAGACCGCACCGCCCTCGGACTCCTCGTCGCGGTACCGCGCGACCGCACCGTCGGCGATGTCACCGATCCAGTACGCGGCGTACCCGACAATCAGCCAGCTCAGCGCACCGGTCTGAAACGCGACCGCAGCGATCACCATGGCGAGCACGGTCCGGATAAGCGTGATGCGGTTGGGAACTCCGAGCAGCAGTGCCGGTCGGACCGGAAGCGGAACAGGAACGGTGGCCATCATGCAGCCCTCAGATTCTCGGGATCGAGTGCATCCCGCAGTTGGTTGCGAAGCAGGTAGCCGGCCAGAGCAGCACCGCCAACGGCGAAGCCCCAGGACAGCAACAGCAAGCCGGCCAGACCGACTGCCAGGAACGGCACCGAGGGCAGGCCGACATGGAAGCCGATCAACCCACCCGGGCCCACCACGAGACCCAGACAGCTACCGATCATGAGCGCCGGTGTCGCCACGAGGGCGATCTGGTCACGAACGACCTGGCGCAAGAAATGGACGTCGACACCCAGCGCTGTGAGGCAGGCGAGCTGTCGGCGCTGGTCGACGAGCTGGTCGGCCACACCGACCGTCAGGGACACCAGTGCGATGCCGGAGATCAGGACCAGGCCGAGTGCACTCAGGCCGTACCCGGCCAAGTAGAACGCCAGGGTCGCGGGGTCGTCCTTGTCGATGACGGTGTAGAGCGACACCTGGGCCAGTACGCCGATCAGGAAGGCGCAGCCGAGTAGGAGCCCACCCATCCGTGCGGCAGACCGAGCGTCGGCGACAAGGCGTGCTCCGGCCAGCAGTCGTGCTGCATCACTTGAGCGGCTGAGGAGGCGGCCGACGGGTCCGAGCAGTCTGGGCATCTGGGTCGCCCACAACGTGGCCAGGCCGATCAGGATCAGGGGTGCAGTGAAGAAGTCGAGCCGTGACACGGTCATCACTGCGAGCACCAGACAGGCCAAGCCAACGACCAGTCCCGCCCGGAGCGGGAACGCGGGCGCCGGGCTGCTCGCCGACGGATCGCGATAGGTGAGGCGTCCCATCGCCGCACCGCACAAGGTGAGGGCAACGGCGACGGCAACCCACACCGGGACATCCGACGAGGTGAAGCCCGGAAAGACTCGAGCCACCATCGGCAGTCCGCCGAAGAGCACGGTGAGGACGGCATAGAGCGGACCGGACAGCAGTCCGCCGCCCAGACCGACCAGAGTCGCGTCGGCCGTCGAAAGACGCCGTACCTGGCTCGAGGACGCACCGGCCAGGTGCAGCGCCGCGAATCGCCGCTCGCGGGCGACCGTGCCGAGACGCAGCGTCTGAACCGCCAGACTCCCGGCAAGCACCGCCAGGATCCCCAGGGCGGCGCTGAGGCCAGGACGCAGGCCCGACTCGGCGACGTAGTTGCTGTACTGGTCCTTGGGGAACTCGCCACGTCCGAGCGAGCCGATGTGTATGGCGTTGATCAGTAGGGCGCCGCTGAAGGATAGGGCCGCGGTGGCGAGGCGGACGCGGCTGCGGTCGGCGGGGGTGCGGGAGCGGGCCAGTAGGAGTGTGGTGCTCAGTGAGAGGCTCATCAGGCGGCCCTCAGGTTCTCGGGGTCGAGGGCGTCCTCTAGCTGGTTGCGCAGCACGAAGCCGGCCAGGACACCGCCGGCTGTGCCGAGGACCAGGCCGAGTGCGATGACTGCGGCCGCTGCGACGAGGTAGATGCCGTAGTACGGCTCGGGCTCGTCGCCGACGATCGAGCCGCCGACCACCCGGCCGAGCGTGATCAGCATGCCCAGTCCCATCCCCACTGCGAGAGCTGGTGCGCCGACGATGGTGAGCTGCCGAGTGATCATCCGGCGCAGGAATTGGATGTCGACCCCGAGCGCCGTCAGGCAGGCGAGCTGGCGGCGCTGGTCGACCAGCTGATCGGCCACACCGACGATCAGTGCGGCCATGGCAACGGCCGTCACCAGCAGCAGGGCGAAGATGGCCAGTGCGAAGCCGGTGATCTCGAAGGTGTTGTCGAAGAATTCTTCCTTCATGACCACGACCGCGATCAGGCCGTTGGCGAGCATGCCGATCAGGAACCCGCAGCAGCCCAGCAGAGTGCTCATCCGGGTCGAGGGACGAGCCTCGGTGACGAGGCGGGCGCCGGTGAGCAGGTACAGCGGATTGCCGGACCGGGTGAGTCGCTGACCGACGATCCGGATCCACACCCGGTTCAGGTTGTAGAGCACGAAGGCCAGACCGACCACGAGCGTCGTGGTGGCGACGTACCCGAGGAACGGCGCCAGGATGACTGCGACGACGATGAGCGCGATCCCGGCGACGACGGCCGAGCGACTCGCCTTGCCGAGCGGGTGCTCCGCTCGCGGCAAGAGGTCGTCCCGATGCAGTACGGCGGCAATCACCGCACCGGCCGCGGTCATCGTCACGACCACCGGGATCCAGGTCAGCAGGTCCACCGGTTGTGCCGGGGGCAGGACCTGAGCCATTCGGGGCAGCAGGCTCAGGAACAGGCTGAGGACCAGATAGAGCGGTCCCGCGACCAGACCGCCGGCCAACCCCGCCATGGCCGCGTCGGTGATCGACAACCGCCGTACCTGCCGACTGGATGCGCCTGCCAGGGTGAGAGCGGCCATCCGGCGCTCGCGAGCCGCCGTACCGAGTCTCAAGGCCTGTACGGCGAGGCCGGCGGTGAGCGCGGCCAGGAGGACGAGGATCGCGGCGAGTCCGGATCGCAGACCCGGCTCGGCGATGTAGTTGCTGTAGGTGCTCGCCGAGAGCTCTCCCTGACCGAGTCGGGCGATCCGTAGAGCCCCGAGCAGAAACGCCCCACTGAGTCCGAGAGCACCGACGGTCAGTCGGGTGCGGCTGCGGTCCGCGGGTGTCCGCGACCGGGCCAGCAGGAGCAGGGTCTCGACTTTCATCAGAGGGCCACTTCGTGCTGGATGACACCGTCGCGGAGGCGGATCTCACGGTTGGCGGAGGCGGCCACGAGGTTGTCGTGGGTGACCATCACCAGAGCCGCGCCGCGGTACTTGGCGGTCTTGATGAGGACGTCGAGCAGCTCCTTGCCGGCCCGGCTGTCCAGACTGCCGGTCGGCTCGTCCGCCAGCACCACAGAGGGCCCAGTAATGAGCGCCCGGGCGATGGCGGCCCGCTGGGTCTGACCGCCGGACAGCTCGGACGGTACGGCGTCCGCCTCGTCCTGGATGCCTACCTGGGTCAGCCACTCCCGTGCGTGGCTGTGGGCCTCGGAGCGCTGGTGTCCGGCGAGCAGCAATGGCAGTGCGACGTTGTCGATGAGCGGCAGGTCCGGAACCAGCTGGCCGAACTGCAGCACGACTCCGATCTTGGTGCGCCGCAGCTCAGCCCGGTTGTCCGGCGACAGGGTCGCCAGGTCTTGACCGTCCAGCCGCACCGAACCGGCGTCCGGGCTCAAGATGCCGGCCGCGCAGTGCAGCAGTGTGGACTTGCCGCAACCGCTGGCACCGGTGATGGCGACGATCTCCCCGGCCTTGACCTGCAGCGAGACGCCGCGCAGGGCGGTGTTGCGCCGGTACGCGAACTCGACGTCGGTCAGCTCAAGAGCGTTCATGAGTTCTCCTGCTCAACAGTGCGGTCAAGGGCGATGCGGTCAAGAGCGCTGTCGAGCCAGCGCAGGTCGGCATCGAGGTGGGCGACGATGTAGTCGCGGACGATCGGGGAGGTCGGGTCCTGACCGGCGGGGGTCTCCTGCAGCTCGCGGATGCGGCGCAGGTGACTGGCACGCTGCCGGGCCAGGAAGGCGGCGGCGTCACCGCCGGTGCGGACCGCTGCGACGAGCTTGCGGAGCACCTCGTCCGCACTGCCCCAGGCGGGCGGCACCGGGTCGACCAGCCAGTCGGCCAGGTGCTGGCGGCCCTTCTCGGTGAGCGCGTAGACCGTCCGGTCCGGACCGCCGCCGGAGGTCTTCTCGACCACCTCGACCAGTCCGTCCCGCTCCAGCCGGCCCAGTGTTGTGTACACCTGCCCGAACGCCAGCGGACGCCCGTCGGGGAACCAGCTGTCGTGGCCGCGCTTCACGTCGTACCCGTGCGCAGGACCTGCCGAAAGCAGGCCCAGGACGAGTTCAGCGGTTGCCATGCGGACGACTATACACCGCGTGTATGTACTGAGTGAATAGTCCGGCGAATGCGGGATTCCGGCGCCTGGTCGGTAGGATTCAGGGCGTCACCCCGGAACGAGACCTGGAGTAGTCAGTGGCTCGCGTTGTCGTCGACGTCATGCTCAAGCCCGAGATCCTCGACCCGCAGGGCAAGGCGGTGCACGGCGCGTTCGGCCGGCTCGGCTTCGACGGCGTGGCCGACGTCCGGCAGGGAAAGCGGTTCGAGATCACCCTGGACGGTGAGGCGACCGAGGAACGGGTCGCCGAGATCCGCCGGGCCGCCGACACCCTGCTGGCGAACTCGGTGATCGAGGACTTCACCCTGCACGTCGAGGACGAGAAGTGAAGATCGGGGTCGTCACCTTCCCCGGCTCGCTGGACGACGCCGACGCCCGCCGCGCGGCCGCGGTGGCCGGTGCCGAGGCGGTCGCGCTCTGGCACGGCGACGCCGACCTGCACGGGGTCGACGCGGTCGTCCTGCCCGGCGGCTTCTCGTACGGCGACTACCTGCGCGCCGGCGCGATCTCCCGGTTCGCCCCGGTGATGGAGACCATCATCAAGAAGGCGGGCGAGGGTCTCCCGGTGCTCGGGATCTGCAACGGCTTCCAGGTGCTGTGCGAGTCGCACCTGCTCCCGGGTGCGCTGATCAAGAACCACCACCGCAAGTTCGTCTGCAAGGACCAGGGCCTGCGGATCGAGAACAACCGCACCGCGTGGACCAGCGACTACGACGCGAACCACGAGATCACCATCGTGCTGAAGAACCAGGACGGTTCGTTCGTCGCCGACGAGGCCACGCTGGACCGGCTGGAGGGTGAGGGCCGGGTGGTCGCCCGCTACCTCGGCAACCCGAACGGCTCGTACCGCGACATCGCCGGGATCAGCAACGAGCGCGGCAACGTGGTCGGCCTGATGCCGCACCCGGAGCACGCCGTCGAGACTCTCACCGGACCGACTACGGACGGCCTGGGCTTCTTCACCTCGGTGCTGAAGGCCGTCGTCGCCTCCTGATGAAACGCTCAGGGCTGCGGCGCATCCTGCTCCGCACCCTCTTTGTCGCTACTGCCGGTCTTCTGGCCTGCGCCGGAGCCGGAGCCGGTACGGCGTCCGCCCAGCCGACCAGCTTGATCGCGAAGGTCGTGGTGATCGGCGTACCGGGTCTGACCTGGCACGACGTACAGGCGTCCCCCGAGCTGACCGCCCTCGTGAACCAGTCGCACGTCGGCTCGATCACCGTAAAGTCGGCCGGTCCGAACACCTGCCCGGTCGACGGCTGGCTGACCATCAGCGCCGGGACGCGTGCCTGGGGCAGTGTCCTCGGCCAGCCGTGTGCCCAACTGCCTGCAGTGACCGACGGGAAGATTGCCGACTGGCAGACGTACGTCGACCGCCAGGCGCAGCACCACACCGGTGCACCGCTGGGTCGGCTCGGCCAGGCCGGGTACCCGATGTGCGGCTTCGGCCCGGGTGCTGCGGTCGCACTGGCCCGCACCGACGGCACGGTCAACAACTGGTGGCCGCAGTTCGACCAGCAGCGGTTGGCGAGCAACCAGTGCCGTGACGCGATCATCGACGCGGGGGCAATGCCACCGCGCGAGGGCCGCGAGGAAGCGCGCCGGAAGGTTGCAGAGCTGGTCGCACAGGCTCGCGCGGCCGATGGCTGGGTACTGCTCGTCGGCGTCGCCCAGGAATTGGCCAACGCCCACCAGGAGCCGCTGGTCGCGATGCAGCTCCCACCGGACGACGGTCCGCGCTGGCTGACGAGTGACAGCACCCGTCGGCCCGGTCTGATCCAGCTGACCGATGTCACCGCGACGATCCTGCGCGGGCGGGAGGCGCCCACTGTCGACCCCGCCGGCGCCGAGACAGCCGGACCGCTCGACGGAACGCCGATCGGCTTCGACGGCGATCGCCATACCGATGCGGCTGCGGTGATCGAGGACCGGTTGGACACGAACCAGCGGTTCGAGCAGCCGCGGCCGATGCTGGTTGCGGTGTCGATGACCATCCTGGTCGCTGAACTGCTCGCCCTCGCCTGGTTCTGGTTCACCCGGAGCCCCCGCGCGCGCCGTACCTTCAACTTCACGCTGCTGACCCAGGGCGGCTTCTTCATCGCGGTCTTCCTGTCCACCGCGACCGTCTGGTGGCGCTGGCCGGCACCTGGTTTCTCCTTGTACTGCGTGGTCCTGGGCATCAGCGCGCTGTTCGCCGTCCTCACCCAGGTCTTCTTGAAGGCCTACGCGTTCCTCGGCATCGCACTGGCGGCCTACGCGATCCTCCTGGTCGACGGTGTGCTCGGTACGCCGTTGCAGTTCGGCAGCATGTTCACCGACGGACCTGTGATCGGTGGCCGGTTCTATGGCTTCGGGAACTCGACCTTCGCCACGCTGGCGGTCGCAGCGCTCGTCGTTGCCGGCTGGGCCGCGCAGAAGCTGATCGACAAGAGCAGGGTGCAAGCAGCCCTTGCTGTGCTGGCGATTGGCGGCGCTGCGATCGTCGTGGACGGCAGACCGGGCTGGGGGACCGACTTCGGCGGCATCATCGCGCTGACCCCGGCGGTACTGCTGATGGCCTGGCTCACCTGGCGCGGCAGCATCACGTTCCGCGCACTGATCGGTGTGGGCGTGGCCGGCGTACTGGCGGTGACTGCGGTTGCCTTCCTCGACTATCTGCGGCCGGCTGACGAGCGCAGTCACTTCGGCACGTTCTTCGCGCGGTTGCTCGACGGTGACGTCAGTGACGTGCTGATCCGCAAGCTGCAGATGGCTCTCGCGTTCTTCAACGGTCCGGCCGGCTGGGCGATGCTCGTCGGGGTGGTGCTCGCCATGCTGGCGACTGTGCTCCCCGGGCGGGTCCCGTTCCCGGCGTACCGGTCCTTCTACACCAGTCTGCCGATGATCCGGCCGACTCTGCTGGCGCTGTCGACCTGTGGCCTGGTCGGCATGCTCCTGAACGACGCCGGGGTCGCACTGCCCGCGATCATGACCGGCTTCGCCGCACCACTGCTGGTGGCGCATCTGATCACCGCTGAGCAGCCCAGTACCGTTTCACCTGAGTCCCACCTAGTGCAGGAGTCCAAAAGTGTCGACTGACACCGTCACCAACGCCGAGAGCACCCCGGACGTCGAGCAGCCGTGGGCCGAGCTCGGTCTGAAGCCGGACGAGTACCAGCGGATCCGCGACATCCTGGGTCGCCGTCCCACCAGTTGCGAGCTGGCGATGTACTCGGTGATGTGGAGCGAGCACTGCTCGTACAAGTCGTCCAAGGTGCACCTCAAGCGGTTCGGTGAGATCCCGCAGGAGACCCCGGCCGGCAAGATGCTCGCCGGCATCGGTGAGAACGCCGGCGTGATCGACATCGGCGAGGGCTACGCGGTCACCTTCAAGGTCGAGTCGCACAACCACCCGTCGTACGTCGAGCCCTACCAGGGTGCGGCCACCGGGGTCGGCGGCATCGTCCGCGACATCATCGCGATGGGCGCCCGCCCGGTCGCGGTGATGGACCCGCTGCGCTTCGGCCCGTTGGACGCTCCGGACACCAAGCGCGTGCTCCCGGGGATCGTGTCCGGGATCGGCGGCTACGGCAACAGCCTCGGCCTGCCGAACATCGGCGGCGAGGTCGTCTTCGACCCGACGTACATCGGCAACCCGCTGGTGAACGCGCTGTGTGTCGGTGTGATGCGGCACGAGGACCTGCACCTGGCCAACGCGACCGGCGTCGGCAACCAGATGATCCTGTACGGCGCCAAGACCGGTGGCGACGGAATCGGCGGCGTGTCGATCCTGGCCAGCGAGACCTTCGCGGACGGCGGTCCGACCAAGCGGCCGGCGGTCCAGGTCGGCGACCCGTTCATGGAGAAGCTGCTGATCGAGTGCACGCTCGAGCTCTTCCAGGCGAACGTGGTCGAAGGTATCCAGGACCTCGGCGGCGCCGGGCTGTCCTGCGCGACCTCGGAGCTGGCCAGCGCCGGTGACGGTGGGATGCGGATCGAGCTCGACAAGGTCCCGTTGCGCGACGCCTCGCTGTCGCCGGAGGAGATCCTGATGAGCGAGTCGCAGGAACGGATGATGGCCTGCGTCACGCCGGAGAACGTCGAGGAGTTCCTCAAGATCTGCGCCAAGTGGGACGTGCAGGCCGACGTGATCGGTGCGGTCACCGGCACCGGCAAGCTCGAGATCGACTGGCATGGCGAGCGCGTGGTCGACGTACCGCCGCGCAGCGTCGCCCACGACGGCCCGGTCTACCACCGGCCGTTCGCGCGGCCGGACTGGCAGGACGACCTGCAGGCCGACGGCGCGGAGAAGTTGCCGCGTGCAACGACCTCGGCCGAGCTGCGGGACACCCTGCTGCAGCTGGTCGGTTCGCCGAACCTGTGCGACAAGTCCTGGGTCACCGACCAGTACGACCGGTACGTGCTCGGCAACTCGGTGCTCGCGCAGCCCGAGGACAGCGGGATGATCCGGGTCGACGAGACCAGCGGTCTCGGCGTCGCGGTCTCGACCGACTGCAACGGCCGCTTCACCAAGCTGGACCCGTACACCGGCGCCAAGCTTGCGCTCGCCGAGTCCTTCCGCAACGTCGCCACCACCGGCGCCCGCCCGGTCGCCGTCAGCGACTGCCTGAACTTCGGTTCCCCTGAGGACCCGGCCGTGATGTGGCAGTTCACCGAGGCCATCCGCGGCCTGGTCGACGGCTGCAAGGAGCTCGGTATCCCGGTCACCGGTGGCAATGTGTCGTTCTACAACCAGACCGGTGACGTGGCGATCCTCCCGACGCCGGTCATCGGCGTACTGGGTGTGATCGACGACGTCACCCGCCGTACGCCGATCGGCTTCACCGGCGAGATGGAGGGCCACCAGCTCTACCTGCTCGGCGAGACCGCCGAGGAGCTGTCCGGCTCGGAGTGGGCGCACGTCGTCCACGGTCACCTCGGCGGCCGTCCGCCCGCCGTCGACCTGGCGGCCGAGCAGCAGCTCGCCGACATCCTGATCAACGCGTCCCGCGACGGCCTGATCGACGCCGCGCACGACGTCAGCGACGGCGGTGTCGCCCAGACCCTGGTCGAGTCGGCACTGCGTGGCGGTGTCGGTGCGCGCGTCTGGGCGCCCGACAACCTGGACCCCTTCCTGTTCCTGTTCGCGGAATCCGCCGGCCGCGCGGTCGTCGCCGTACCGCGGACCGAAGAGGTCCGGTTCACCGACATGTGCACCGCCCGCCGTTTCCCGCACACCAAGATCGGCGTCATCACCGGCGACACCCTGGACGTCCAAGACCACTTCGAGATCCCCCTCACCGAACTCCGCGAGGTCTGGACCGCAACCCTCCCCGCAGCCCTGGCCTGACCCTTACGTGCACTTGGCGCTGCCCCATCGTCTGGCACACTCGAAGGAGAGAGTGTGAGGTGAGTGGGATGGTGGAGCGGCGCCCGGTGAAGCCGGCGGACCTGATGGGTCGGGCGGCGGCGGCCGGACAGGAGGCGCGCGTTGTCGCTGCGCGGCGACGCATGGCCAACGTCCGGCTGACCGATGAGGAACGCCGGATCGCCACGGACGAGCTTGCTGAGCAGTTCGCGGTGGGGCGGCTCGACGAGGCTGAGCTGCACCTGCGGGTGGACCGGCTGCATGAGGCGGTCACGCATGCCGACCTGCAGCCGATCTTCGCCGGCCTGCCCACGCCGTCGCTCTATCGGCCGACACCCCGGCCGACGGGACGTTGGCGCTGGGCCGCGTTCGTCGGCGCAGTGTGGCTGGCAGCGCCGTTCTTCCTGCTCGGACTCGTGTTCCTGGTCTTCGGCCGCGAGGTCGCAGCCGCCGTGTTCGGCATCCCGGCTCTCCTGTGGACGGCCGTCGCGTTCCGCTGGGCTCGCCGAGGCCAGTCAGGCTCCTAGCGTCGACTCCCGCGGGACGAGCTGGGCGGGCAGTTCCAGTACGCCGTGGTGCGGGTTGCCGGCGATGGCGTCCAGGAGGAGGTTCGCGGCCCGGCGGCCGAGCTCCTCGAGCCGCAGATCCACCGACGTCAGCGGGGGTCGACTCGCGAGCGCCATCACCGGCCAGTTGTCGTAGCCGGTGACGGCGATCTCACCCGGTACGGCGCGACCCAGCTCGCGGAGGCGGTCGCACACCCCGCGGGCGATCTGGTCACTGCCACAAGTGATGGCGTCGACGTCCGGATGCGCGCGCAGAACGAGGTCGGTGGCCTGCCGACCCCACTGCTCACTCCACTCGCCGAAGAGCGGTTCGCCGACGAGCGTGCTGCTGCTCATCGCGTAAGCCCGCTCCACGGCGGACCGGTGGTCCGCAGGACCGGTGACGTGGGCGATCCGGCTGCGGCCGAGAGTGCGCAGGTGGGTGATGACAGCGGCCGCACCGGCGGCGTCATCGACGATCACCGAGGCATCTGCCGGATCGGCCGACGCAGCCAGCGCATAGACGACAGGCAGCGGTACGTCGATCGGCGGGCGCGGCTCGGTGCGGCGGCCGGTCACGACGATGCCGTCGACACCCCGTGCGACCATCGACCGCAGATAGCTCTGCTCACGCAGCGGGTCATCGCGGGTGTCGCACAACACGGTCGCCAGCTCGCCCGCACTGAGCACATCCTCGACGCCACGCATGATCGGGATGCTGAACCGACCAGAGCTGTCGGTGGTCAGCAGGGCGACTGTGAACGTGCGCCCCGACGACAGGGCGCGGCCGCGAACGTCAGGGGTGAAGCCGAGCTGAGCCGCAGCACGGCGTACTCGCTCTCGGGTGTCCTGGCTGAGCTGGCCGGTGTTGTTGAGGGCCTTCGAGGCCGTCCCGGCGGAGACCCCGGCCAGTGCCGCGACATCCGTGATTCGTACCGCCGGGCGTTTCATGGTGTTACCTTAGCAGGACGGAAAACGTGTGCCGTATTTCCGTGCTCGTGTGATCGTCCGCCCCCGAATCACCCGAAAGCAGGGACTGCCATGACCGTTCCGAAAGGACTCCCGCGTCGTGAATTCCTCGGTGTCACCCTGGCCGCGGCGGCTGCCGTGAGCGCCGTCGAACCGTCCACCGCCGAAGCCGCTCGACCACTCGGCCCACCCGCCGGCCGTGGCGGGCACTACGTTCCGCAGCGGGCGCCGCTGCGACCGGTGCCGTTCCAGAAGTTGCCGCCGGGTGCGATCGAGGCCCGCGGCTGGCTGGCCCAGCAACTGAAGCTGCAGGTCAACGGCCTGAACGGCCGGTACGACGAGATCTCCGACTTCCTGGTCTACGACAGCAACGGCTGGGTCGACCGGGCCAAGGACGCCTGGGAGGAGTTGCCGTACTGGCTCCGCGGTTTCGGCGATCTCGGCTACGTCACCGGTGACGCCGGCGTACTGACCAGAGCGCAGCGGTGGATCGACGGCATCATCCGGACGCAGGCAGCAGATGGCTGGTTCGGTCCGGACCGGTTGCGGACCTCTCTGCAGGGTGGCCCCGACTTCTGGCCGGGCATGCCGTTGCTGGCGGCGGTCCGGTCCTGGTACGAGTACTCCGGCGACCAGCGCGTCATACCGTTCATGACGAAGTACCTGCGGTTCCAGAACACGCAGCCGCCGGAGGTGTTCAACCGGTCGTGGGGTGCGTTCCGCTGGGGCGACAACATCGACAGTGCGTACTGGCTCTACAACCGCACCGGTGAGTCATGGCTGCTCGACCTGGTCAACAAGATGCACTCCGGCTCGGCTGACTACGTCAACGGCATTCCGACCTGGCACAACGTCAATCTGGCTCAGGGGTTCCGAGAGCCCTTGCAGTACTGGCTTTTGTCGGGCAACGAGCAGCACCGGGCGGCGACGTACCGGAACTATGCGACGGTGATGGGGCAGTACGGTCAGTTCCCGGGCGGTGGGTTCGCGGGGGACGAGAACTCGCGGCCGGGGTTCGGTGATCCGCGGCAAGGGTTCGAGACCTGCGGCATCGTCGAGCTGATGCACAGCTTCGAGATGCTGTCCCGCTTCACCGGTGAGACCGTGTGGGCCGACCGGTGCGAAGAGCTGGCGTTCAACTCGCTCACAGCGTCGTACGACCCACAGCAGAAGGTGATGCACTACATCACCTGCGCGAACAGCGTGGAGCTCGACGACACCATCAAGCACGGGCAGTTCCAGAACGGGTTCGCCATGCTGGCCTACAAGTACGGCATCCACCAGTACCGGTGCTGTCCGCACAACTACGGCATGGGCTGGCCGTACTACGCCCAGGAGCTGTGGCTGGCCACCACCGACAACGGCCTGGCCGCCTCGCTCTACGCCGCCAGCAAGGTGACTGCGAAGGTGGGTGGCGGCGAGACCGTCAGCATCGTGCAGGACACCGACTACCCGTTCGGTGACACCATCAACCTCACTGTGCAGGGCTCCTCCCGTTTCCCCTTGTATTTAAGGGTCCCTGGCTGGGCAGACGAGTACTCGGTCACAGTTAACGGCAAGCGCTCCCGAGTCCGTGCGGAAGGTGGTTGGATGCAGCTAGACCGCGCATGGCGTTCCGGCGACCGCGTGAAGCTGGTGCTACCGATGCAGGTCCGCACCAGGCAGTGGGACGGCAACCAGGACTCGGTGTCGGTTGACCGCGGCCCGCTGACCTACTCACTGGCGATCAGCGAGCGCTACGAGCGCATCGGCGGTACGACGGACTGGCCCGAGCTCGCCGTACACCCGGACTCCCCGTGGAACTACGGTCTGGTGCCAGATGCCGGATTCACCCTCGTACGGCGGACTCCCACACCCGGCGCGGACCCGTTCACCACCGCAGGTGTCCCGCTGGCGCTAACCACGAAGGCCCGCCGCATGCCCCAATGGGAGACCGACAGCGAGAACGTAGTCGGCCGACTGCAACCAAGCCCAGCCCGATCCACCCAGCCGGACGAAACAGTCACCCTGATCCCCATGGGCGCCGCCCGCCTCCGCATCACCTCCTTCCCCCAGGTCTCGTCCACCGGCGCAGAGTGGCGTCGCCGAACCCGCATCACCGCCTCACACGTCTACGACGGCGACTCCCTGGAAGCCCCCGACGACGGCCGACTCCCGTCGTCCTCCGCCGACACCTCCATCCCACGCTTCACCTGGTGGGACCGACGCGGTTCCACCGAGTGGATCCAGTACGACCTGCGAGAGGTGCGCGAACTGCGACAGGCATCGGCGTACTGGTTCGACGACACCGGCTTCGGCCAGTGCCGCGTCCCGGCGTCCTGGCGCGTGCTGTGGCTCGACGGTTCGACTTGGCGCCCGGTCGCGAACCCCACGCCGTACGGGGTAGACCGCGACCGCCTGAACACCACCACGTTCACGCCGGTCCGAGCGCAGTACCTGCGAGTGGAGGCCGCACTGCGCCCGACATTCTCCGGAGGACTCTTGCACCTAGCGTTCGGGTGAGAATGTCCAGGTGGGGACTACCGCGCTGGAGCTCGCCGTGCTGGCGCACCTGGAACACGCCGACCTGATCTGCGCGCAACTGGCCCGCCGGACCGGTTCTTCGGAGAGGGCTGTGCAGCG
The DNA here is from genome assembly GCF_042674205.1 of Kribbella sp. NPDC056951. Taxonomy (NCBI): domain Bacteria; kingdom Bacillati; phylum Actinomycetota; class Actinomycetes; order Propionibacteriales; family Kribbellaceae; genus Kribbella; species Kribbella sp. NPDC056951. Next base: position 84,551 of record NZ_JBHUQZ010000014.1, on the reverse strand, counting down.
ACTCCTCGACCACCTGGTTTCCGGCGAGCTGGTTGACGCCAAGCCGGACGAGCAGGAGCCGACGAGCTACCACCTCACGCACCGTGGCGCCGCGCGGCTGATGCGGCTCCGTGGCTTCTCCGAGGAACAGGCGGCAGCCGACTGGAAGCACGCCGCAGCGCGCAGGGGAGAGGCGCTGACCAGGGCGGACGAGCAGCCGACGAGCAGCGCGAACCGGGCGGCCGTGGAGCACGCGGTGATGAGACACCTCGAGCACTCCAGCTTGACCAGAGATGAGCTGGCGCAGCGCACCGAGACATCGATTGGTGTCCTGCGGCCGGCTCTGGACGCTCTGGTCGCGTGGGAGTGCGTCGCTGTGCGACTGAACGATGACCGGCCGGACGCCTACGTCCTCACTCCAGCCGGTCGGAGCCGGCTCATGTTCATCCGCAGCATCCTGGCAACGCCGGACGGTGCAGCCGGCAAGTTCGTGTTCGTCGCGCTGCAACAACAGCGGCGGCCCAAGCAGGAACTGCCTCCGGTCAGTCCGCCGCGTCCGGTGGACGAGGTCCCGCGGGTACCGGCGTGGCGACGGATCCGGTCGTGGGCTCGTCGCAGGACGAATTAGCCGCTGCAGCTTTTGGCATTCGGGTGAGGCAGCGCCGGGCCCTCGTCCTGCGGGAGGATGAGGGTCTGGGGCTATGGAGGGGGTTCGGGTGGGGAACTCGGCGCTGGAGTTTGCGGTGCTTGCGCATCTGGAGGGGGCTGAGCTGGTTCAGGCCGAGCTGGCCAGGCGGGCCGGGGTGTCGGAGACGGCTGTGCAGTTGGTGCTTGATCCGCTGGTGGCGCGTGGGCACGTCGCGCGCCAGCCGCAGGGGACCTTCAGGTTGACGATGACCGGCGTGAAGCGGCTGAAGGGCCACCGCGAGTACTCCGAGGCTCGTGCTGGGCAGGAGTGGCGGCGTGCGCCGGTAGAAGAGCCGGCGAAGCCGAAGCTGGTCACCTGGACCTGGGCGGGGGAGACGCCACCGCAACAGCAAGGCAATCCGGCGCTGGAACAGGCGTTGGTCGAGCAGTTGGAGCACGCTGCGCTCGACCAAGCCGAGCTGGTACGGCGAACGGGTGCGCCGGCGAACGACGTACGGGCGGCCCTCGACAAGCTGGTCGCGGAAACGTTCGTAGTCCGCCTGGAACAGGACGGTCTGGAGACCGAGTACGAGCTGACCGAAGGTGGGGTCGGGCGGCTGAAGCTGGTTCGTGAGTTCGCCGAGTCGCCGATGAGCGCGCTGGGGAAGGTGCTGGGTGCGGCTGCGACCGAGCGGGGGCGCCGCCGTCCGGCTGCCGTGGTGCCGTCGTCGAGGATGCTGCTGAGCGACAGCGACCGGGAGGTGTGCTCCACTGCATTGGCTGAGCAGTTTGGAGCCGGGCGGATCGACATCACGGAGCTGCAGCGCCGGACCGACCTGCTGTACGCCGCGAGCACGCGTCGCGATCTCGGTGCCGTCTTCGAGGGTCTGCCGGCGCCGTCGCTGGACGAGGAGTCGGCAGGGAAGCCTGCACCCGGGTGGCGGTCGGGGGCCGCAGGCTGCACGTCCATCGTGTCGGTCTTCTTCGGGCTGATGGGGTTGGCACTGATCAACGGCCATGACGACGTGGATGATGTCGTGTTCGGCCTGCTGCTTGTAGGCGGTGCGGTGGTGTGGAACTTCCTGGTCTGGTCCTGGGCTCGCCGCAGGGTGAATTAGCCTGGGGGCGTGGAGCCTGTGTTGCGGTTGGCGGTGCGGGAGGACAGCGCCGCGGTGGCGGCGTTGGGGCGTGCGTCGGTGCTGGAGTTGTTTCCGGCGTTCCATGACGCTGTTGAGACGGCCAGTGCGGCTGAGCACATCACCACGCTGGATCCCGCGCTCATCGACGACGGCACGTACTACGTGCACGAGGTTGGCGGGGAGATCGTGGCGTGCGGTGGGTGGAGCCGGCGGAACAAGCTGTTCAACGCCAGTACGGCGGGTGCCGACGAGCGACTGCTGGATCCGGCGACCGAGCCGGCGCGGATCCGCGCGATGTTCGTGCGGAGCGACTGGACACGTCGGGGACTGGCCCGGGCGATTCTGACCGCGTGTACCGACGCAGCGCGGGCAGAGGGGTTCACGCGGCTGGCTCTGATGGCGACGCTGCCCGGAGTGCCGCTGTACAAGGCTTTTGGGTTCGTCGAAGTGGCGCCTGCCGAGTTGCCGATGCCGGACGGCGTCGTACTGGCAGGCGTAGCCATGGAACGCTCGATCGAGGAGAAGACCGCATGACTGTACAAATGCCACCCCTCCGGGGCGGCGAGTCATGAGGTCTTGGCTCCTTTTCTTCCCTCGTCATTCCAGTCGCTTCGCTCCCTCCATTCCTCAGTCCAGAAAAGGGACCTCATGACTGCTGGTACCATCGCCACCGCTCCCGACGGCACCGAGGTCGTACTCGGTGAGATCGGGACTCGCGTGCTGCTGAAGAACTCCCGTGTGCGCGTGTGGGAGGTCGCACTGGCGCCGAAGGAGGCGCAGGGCTGGCACCTGCACCACAACCCGTACGTCGTGCTCTGTCTGTCCACCTCTCCGTGTCACATGGACTGGCTCGACGGGAGTGCGGCCCGCGAGTTGAGCGAGACGGTGGGCGGTTCGGTCTACCGGCCGGTGTCTCCGGTTCACATGCTGACGAACGACGGCGACGCGCCGTACCTGAACCGGCTGATCGAGCTGCTGGATCTGGGGGAGGAAGCGTCCGGTGAGCCGTACACCGCGGCCGCTACCGCTGAGGCCGGGTTCGACGAGGTCGGTGAGGTCCCGGCGAAGGTGGTCGTCGACGAGGACGACGTACGGGTGCAGCACGTCACCCCGGACGCGGGGGAGTCCTACACCTGGCGCACCGGCGCCTACCCGGCCCTGGTGGTCGACCTGGACCTCGACAACCCGGACGTGACCTACCTGGAGCCTGGGGAGAGCTACACGCTCCCCACCAAGCCCCAGCGCACGTCCGGCTTCAACCTGGTCGAGCTCCGCTACTACAGGCTCCGCAACTAGAGGAGGCCACGCACCTGATCCCCATCACGCGCAGCCAGTACTGCGGCGGTGTCGATCAGTCTGAGGTCGGCCTCCCGCAGTCTGGCCTTCACCAGCGGGACCTGCGGAGCGATAGCACTCAACTCGTGCACACCTAGCGCAGCGAGGATGACGGCAGCCTGCGGGTTGCTGGCCAGGTCACCACACACACCCACCGGTACGCCGGCATTGCGGACGACGTGATCGACCAGCTGCAGCACGGCCGGGTCCAGCCCGTCCGCCAGCGCAGCCACCGCCGGGTTCGTCCGGTCGGTCGCGGTCACGTATTGCGTGAGGTCGTTCGTGCCGATGCTGACGAAGTCCAGGTCTGGGGTCAGCGTGGCGACTCGCAGCGCGGCCGCGGGCACCTCGATCATGATGCCGACCTTCAGACCGTCCGGGCGCGGTCCGAGCTCGTCCAGCGCCCAGGCGACCTCATCGGCCGTGGTGACCATCGGGAACATCACGTGCACGGGGATCTCAGCCGCGATCTGCCGGACCGCCTCGAGCTGGTCGCGGAGCAACTCCGGTTGTCGTCGGAACGCCCGTAGCCCGCGCTCACCGAGGAACGGGTTGTCCTCGTGGTCCTGCGGCAGGAACGGCAGCGGCTTGTCGCCACCGACATCCCACGTGCGGATCGTGATCGGCTTACCCGGCAGCGCAGCAGCCACGGCCCGGAACGCCTCGACCTGCTCGGCAACGGTTGGCGCCGTACGACGTTCGCCGAACAGCAGCTCAGTTCGCACCAGCCCGGATCCGTCCGCGCCCCGCACCGCGAGCGCGTCATGCACCGTGCCGACGTTGACCAGCACCGCAACCGTGCGGCCGTCAACGGTTACGGCCGGCAACTCCGCCTCGATGGCCGCTTGCTCCTGCTCGGCCACGCGCTCCGCGATCGTCGCCCGGACCCGCTCCACGTCGGGCTCGATCTCGAACGAACCCTTGCGGGCATCGAACGCCACCACAGCGCCGGCCGGCACGTCCACATCGCCGATCCCGGTGATCAGCGGGATCCCGCGCGACCGAGCCACGATCACGCCGTGCCCAGTCGCCCCGGCCGCCCGCACCGCAACGCCCGCAAATCGCTTGCCGTCCAGCGTTGCCGCGGTGGCCGCGTCCAACTCCGGTACGACGAGGATGGCGGGCTGCTCGGTCTCGACCTCGATCGGGCTGTCCTCCGTGGTGTGCGTCAGATGCCGCAGCACCCGGTCACGCACCGCCCGCACGTCCTGCGCGCGCTCCCGCTGGTACGCATCGTGCAGTTCCTCGAACCGCTGGGCCAGCCGATCGAAAACCTTCTGCCAGACATTCACCGCGGATGCCCCGCGGTCCAGGACCTCGCGAATCTCCTTCAGTTGCTGGGGATCCGTCAAGAGCGCGAGCTGTGCCTCGAAGATCCCACCGAGGTCCGGGCTTGCATCGCGCAGCCTCCGCAGCTCGTCGGCGACCGCCTCGACTGCTGCGTCCAGGCGAGCCGACTCGTTGTCACCGGCAACATATCCACTCACGTCGACGAGGCCGCTGGCAAGCACGGCCGGACCGAACGCGACGTCCAGTCCGGAGCCTCCGTTGTCCCCCTCGACCGGCGCGCCGAGGCGCTTGGGGAAGCGGGCGGGCTCGTCGTCCCCGAAGTTCTCCGTGGCCAGATCCTGGATTGCGGCCAGAGCTTCGTCCGCCTCCGGACCTTCGGCAGCGAACCGCAGTAGGTGCCCACGGATCGCGTTCAGCGTCGCAACCATGCTGAGACTGCCTGCGTCGACCGGCCCGTGACCGGTGTCTACGTCAGTCACGGTGACCCGGGCGTCGAATCCATTCACCAGCCCGACGAGTCGGGCCGCCGGCCGGGCATGCAGGCCGTGCTGGTTGCTCACGACAACCTCTACGCTCTGCCCGGACTCGACCGCAGCCGCTGTCTCCGGAGCAGGTCCGGCACCGAGGTGTTCCTGCTTCCCCAGCAGGCCACGCTCAGCCTCAGTAGCGACCGCGTCCAGCGACGCACCGGTCGCCGCCGTCACGACCGCCGCCACCAATCCCTCGACCAGCGGAGCACTGGTCAATCTGACCCGCTCAGCGACCTCAGGATCGATGAACTCCAGCGCCAGCTCAGCACTGAGCACCGCACTCCCCAGATCCAGCAGAACCAGTACGCCGTCCGCCGAGTCCGCCGCCGCGATCGCCTCGGACACGGACACCGCGTCCGTACCGAACGTCGTCTCGTCCAGCCCGGCCGCCACGACGATCACCGGCTGATTGCTATCAGCAACCATCTCGGACGCCAGCCCGACGGCCGCGGTCGCCAGCGCATGACTGTGCGACACCACCACGATCCCGATCATGCGAGCGTCCGCGCGGCCGACTCGAGCAACAGCGTCGTACTCGTCGCGCCCGGATCCTGGTGACCGATACTCCGCTCGCCCAAGTAACTCGCCCGCCCCTTCCGCGCCTCCAACGGCACAGTCGCATCCCGTCCCTTCGCCGCCGCCTCAGCGGCCGCGGCAAGTGCAGCCGCGAGCCCATCCCCGACCGCAGCGTCGTACGCATCGAGGGCCGGCGCCCACGCGTCGTACATGGTCTTGTCTCCCAGCTCGGCCTTGCCGCGCGCCAGTACGCCGTCAACTCCGGCCCGCAAGGCCGATCCGATCGCTTCCGGCGTCACGTCGACCCCCGCGAGCGCCGTACCGAAGCGCAGGAAAAACGTCCCGTACAGCGGCCCACTCGCCCCGCCGACCTTGCTGACCAGCGTCATCCCGGCCTTCTTCAGCAACTCGTCGACCGATTCGAACGAAGTCTCGTCCAGTACGGCGACCACGGCCGCGAACCCACGATCCATGTTGGCCCCGTGATCCGCGTCCCCGATCGCCGAATCGAGTTCAGTCAGGTACGCCGCATTCTCGTGCAACACCTTCGCCGAATCCCGCAGCCAGTCGGTGAACTTGTCGATCATGAACCCCACCGTAGGCCGGGGGTGTTAACGGGCGCGTCCCAGAGGCGGACCAGTTCGTCGTCGACCTTCAGCAGGGTGACCGAGCAGCCGGCCATCTCCAGCGAGGTGATGTAGTTGCCGACCAGCGAGCGGGCCACGGTGATTCCCGCGCGGTCGAGGATCTGCGCCACCTCGTTGTACATCAGGTAGAGCTCGAGTAACGGCGTGCCGCCCAGACCGTTGACGAAGGCAATGACCGAATCACCTTGTGTATAAGGAAGATCCGACACCACTGGGTCGACGAGTAGCGAGGCGACCTCGCGGGCCGGTGCCAGCGGCAACCGTTGGCGGCCGGGCTCGCCGTGGATGCCGATGCCGACCTCCATCTCGTTCTCGGCCAGGTCGAACGTCGGCTTCCCCGCCGCCGGAACCGTGCACGACGTCAACGCCATCCCCATACTGCGCCCGTTGTCGTTCACCTTCCGGGCGAGGTCCGCAACCTCCTGCAGCGAACGCCCCTCCTCGGCCGCCGCGCCGACGATCTTCTCCAGCAGCACGGTCACGCCAACCCCGCGACGACCGGCCGTGTACAGACTGTCCTGCACCGCCACGTCGTCGTTCGTCACCACGGACAACACCTCGGTACCGGCGTCGGCTGCAGCAAGCTCAGCAGCCATCTCGAAGTTCATCACGTCGCCGGTGTAGTTCTTCACGATGTGCAGTACGCCGGCCCCCGCGTCGACCGCCTTCGTCGCCGCCATCATCTGGTCGGGCACCGGCGAGGTGAACACCTCACCCGCACACGCCGCATCCAGCATCCCCAGCCCGACAAACCCGCCATGCAGCGGCTCGTGTCCGGATCCACCCCCGGAGATCAGCCCGACCTTCCCCGGTCGCGGCGCCTCCTTGCGGTAAACGATCCGGTTCTCATGGTCCACCCGTAAGCGGTCCGGATGCGCCGCCGCCATACCGGCCAGCGCTTCACTCACAACATCGGCAGGGTCGTTGATGAGCTTCTTCATGCCCCCATCTGAGCACAAGCACAGCCCCGACGGGAGCCCGTCAGTGCGTCCAGTTGTAGGTGCGGGCCAGATGCAGTCGGACGACCTGCTCGTGCCGGCGCAGCACCTCGCGCGCGTCGTCCAGCCGCCATCGCCACCGCAGGGCACGGCTCACTCGGAGTCGATCGGGCATCGCACACCCCCAGCGCTACTGACACGACTGTTTCAGTAGAGATAGTACGGCGGATCGCGGGAACGCAAAAGCCCCCGGTTCAGGACCGGGGGCTCGAGCGGTTGGAGCTGGGGTCAGTCCTTGGGGCGCAGGAGGGGGCGGACGACCTCGCGGGCGTCGTGGATGCGGGACTTGACGGTGCCCAGCGGGGCGCCGACCTCGGCGGCGATTTCCTCGTAGGAGAGGCCGTAGACGTCGCGGAGGACGAGTGGGGTGACCATCTGGGGGCGGTCGCGTTCGAGCGTCTCCAGGGCTTCCAGGAGGTCCAGGCGGGTGCCGGCGATGACGGAGGTGGTCCGGGGGTCCGGCTTCTCCATCGTCTCGGGGTTGTGCGCGGCCTGGGCGGTGCGCTTCAGCTTGCGGTAGGTCGAGCGGGCCGAGTTGGCCGCGACCGAGTGCACCCAGGTCGAGAAGCTGCTCCGGCCCGAGAACGAGTTGATCTTGGTGGCGATGTTGAGCAGGGCCTCCTGGGCTGCGTCCTCGGCGTCCGCCGAATACGGCAGGACGCTGCGGCAGATCCGCAGGACGCGCGGGTAGACCAGCCGGAGCAGGTCGTCCATCGCGTTCTTGTCGCCCGCCTGGGCCTGCTCGGCCAGCGTGGCGAGCTCGTCGGTCGGGCTGGTGCTCTCGCTCATCTGCGCCTTTACTGTCTCGGCCCCGGTCAGGGACTCTCCGTACTACATAATGCCTTGTATGGGGGTCCCAACCAGACTAGGCCGTTACGTCGTGCGCCGACGCCTGGGCTCAGGCGGTTTCGCTACGGTATGGCTCGCTCACGATGAGCAACTGGACGCCGAAGTGGCGATCAAGGTGCTCGCGGACAACTGGGGGCACGACGACACCGTCCGCCGCCGGTTCCTCGAGGAGGGCCGGTTCCTGCGCCGGGTCGAGTCCGAGCATGTTGTCCAGGTCCACGATGTGGGTGAACTGGAGGACGGCAGGCCGTTCCTGGTGCTCACGTACGCCGACCGCGGCACGCTCGCGGACCGCCTGAAGAAGGAGCCGCTACCGCTCGCGGCGGCCGTCGACGTCGTCGTACAGGTCGGCCGCGGGCTCCAGGCGCTGCACCGGCGCGGCCTGCTGCACCGCGACGTGAAGCCGGCGAACGTGCTGTTCCGCAGCACCGACGACGACGGCGAGCGCGCGGTCCTGTCCGACCTCGGCCTCGGCAAGTCCCTCGACGAGGTGTCGAGAATCACGCTCCCCGGCGGCACCCCGTCGTACGTCGCCCCTGAGCAGGCGATGGGTGAGCGGCTCGACCAGCGCGCCGACCAGTACTCGCTGGGAGCCGTCGCGTACGCCGCACTCACCGGCCGCTCGCCGCACCAGGTGGACGGCCTGGGCGCCGCCGGCCGGGTGACCGCCCCGCCGCCCCCGAGCACCCTCGGCTTCGAGCTGCCGGACCAGGTCGACGCGGCGATCGTGCGCGCCCTCGACCCGGACCGGACGAAGCGCTGGCCCGACGTACCGACGTTCACCCGCGAGCTCGTCGGCGCCCTCGACGAGACCACCCACGGCATCCTCACGAAGGTCCGCCCCACCATCACGCTCGGCGAGGCTTCCGACGATGACGGCGAGGTCACCGCCCTCAGCGACGCCAACCAGCCCACCATCGTGAAGTCCGGCGAAACAGTCGCGGCGGACGACGACGAGACCGTCGCCAACCCCACGGCAGCCCTGGCCACCACGGCTCCCGCGGAGACGGGCAAGAAGAAACCCAAGTCCAAGAAGGCCCAAGCCGAAGCCAAGGCCGCCGAGCCGGGCACCCCATCCGCCACCAGCGCGACCGTCGAGAGCGAATCCAAGTCCAGTACGACGGCATCCGCATCCAAGGCCGGTACGACGGGATCCGGTGCCGCGGGCGATGAGTCGGCGACGGTCGAGGCCGCATCGGTCGGCATCGCGAGCGGTCTCGGCGAGACCACAGCTCCCGCGAAACCCCGTAAGCGGCGACGCGGTCGCTGGGTGATTGCCGCCGTACTGGCCCTGCTGATCGGCGGCGGCGCCGGCTTCCTCGGCCAGCGGTACTTGTCCGCCCGGGAATTGGTTGCCGTGAGCTACAGCGGCATCGGGCTCAGCGTGCCCCGAGGCTGGCTGCAGTCGGTCGCCGAGGAGCCGTGGCAGCCGCCGGGCGCCAAGGCGCAGAGCCCGGCCGTGCGGATCAGCAAGGCCGGCGAATGGGGTTCGAGCGCCGGCGTGTTCGTCGGTCTGGCCGGGATCAAGGCCGACCAGGTCAAGCTCACCACCACCGACAACTTCCAGTGCGAGATCAAGGAAGAACCGACTGCGTTCGGTCAGGGTGACAACGCGTTCAGCGAGCAGGTCTGGCAAAATTGCGGTCCGGGCAGGGGTATGCTCCTCCAACGAGTTGTGGTGACGGGGACCAACAACTCGATGCTCATCCAGGTTCTGCTACCGGACAACGACCGCAAGCTGGCCCGCAAAATCGCCGGCTCGGTCAACTTCACCGGCTGAGGCCACAGGGGGGATGAGCGCCTGCCCCTGTCGTTCGACCTGTCCGAGGAAACCCCTGTGCGTGTCACCACGGAACGGCTCCGCCCGTCCCCTGCCCTGATCCAGTCCACCCGCCGCCGCTTCTACCGGCTGCGCTCCAGCATCTTCCGCACCATCTGGCCGGTCGACTGCTGACCCCTCGGCCCGGTGGGTACCGGGCTTAAATGTTCGAAGGGTTCGAAGAGTTCGACGTACCTGTCTCCGGCGCCACCATCCACGGCCGCCGGGGCGGGCACGGTCCCGCTGTCCTGCTCCTGCACGGATTCCCGCAGTCACACGTGATGTGGCACCGGGTCGCCCCGGAGCTGGCCCGCGAGTTCATGGTGGTCGCCACCGATCTGGGCGGCTTCGGGGACAGCACCGCCTCGGGTGAGCACTCGATGCGAGCGCTGGCTCGGCAACAGGTCGAGCTGATGCGGACCTTCGGGTACGACGAGTTCGCTGTCGTCGGCCACGATCGTGGCGCGCGGTGTGCCTACCGGATGGCGCTCGACGATCCGGCGGTCGTCACCCGCCTCGCGGTACTGGACGTCGTACCGACCGGGGACGTGTTCGAGCGAGCCGACAAGGAATTCGCCCTCGGCTATTGGGTCTGGTCGTTCCTGGCGGCGCCGGCGCCGATTCCGGAGACGCTGATCGGCCGGGCGCCCGACGTGTTCGTCAACCATCTGCTCGACAGTTGGGCGGCTGGTGATGCGTTTCCGCCGGAGGTGCGGGCGGAATACATCCGGCATTTCGAGGACCCGGAGACGGTGCACGCGATCTGCGAGGAGTACCGCGCTGCCGCGACGATCGACGACGCCCTCGACCGGGCAGATCGCGGCGTACGGCGGATCAGTTGTCCCGTGCTCGCTGTGTGGGACCCGGCGGGGGCTGTTGCCGAGTGGTACGACGACCCGGTGGGGATCTGGCGGCAATGGGCCGACAACGTCACCGGCACCACCGTCGAGGCCGGCCACTTCATGGCCGAAGAAGCCCCGGCCGAGACGCTGAGCCGCCTCCTACCGTTCCTGCGCGCGTCTCAGGACGGCGCGAGCGGGGTGTCGCGCCGCTCCACGCTCTCCGAAGCGTGATCCAAGATGTCCCGCAACGCCGCCGCATCCTGCGGAAGCCCAGTCACGGCGATTTCCACCATGACGTCACCACTGTCGTCCGCTACCCAGCGGATGAAGCCGTAGCGCAAGATCGCATTCGGCGACAGGTCGCGGCCGGGCACGTACTTGTAGGTCAGGGTGGCCGTGTGGCCGTCGTCGATCTGGGAGAGGATCGTGACGTGCTGGTTCTTGGGTAGCTTGAGCAGCTTCTTGACCCGGATCGCCATCGAGGTGGCCGGCGGCCGAGTCAGCGGGAAGCCGCCTTCGACTCGCACCCAACGCTTGCCGATAGGCTCGTTGAAGCGCGCGTTGTTCGGCGGATCCTGGGCGATGTAGGCCCAACCGTCGGGGAGGTCCAGGGTGATCTCCGACTTGAGCGTGCCCTGCACTGTGAAGGTGCGCGACCGGTAGTTCAGATCGCCGGTCCGCAGCGGCTTGCTGTTGTCCGGGATCGGATTGCGCGGATCGTCCGGCTCCGGTGTGGGGGTCGGGGTTGGGGCTGGGGTTGTGACGGCTTTGATCTGGCCTAGGGGCATGGCTTTGCCGGTGGCCGTGGTTGAGCGGTCGAGGGCGGTCAACCAGCCCACGCCATAACCGCCGGCTCCGCCGAGGGCGATGATCGCCACCAGTCCGGATGCCAGCACTGCAGTCCCCCGACGTGCCATGCCTGCCCCACCTCCCCAGAAACCCGTCTACTGGAGAAGACCGCGGACTCCGGCTCAAGGTTGCATCAGCCGGGTAACAATTCCATGAAACTCCACCAGTACCAACTGAGATTGTCTCAGTCCTGCGGCGTCACCGATGCCGCTGCCTCTTCGGCGATCCGGTCGAGTGCCTTTTGGTCCTGTGGCAGTCCGGTGATCGACATCTCGACGTTCGCACCGTCTTGGCCGGGGGTGGTGACGTACTGAACGAGCACCGGCCGAGTCCACTGCTCCGGAATGTAGGAGTACTTCAACACCGACACCTGCCGGGTCTGGCCGTCGGTGCCGGTGATGTTGTCGTCGGACTGCCCGGCGAGCTTCAAGGTGTCCTCGTACGAGACGTTGGCCTTCAGGCCGGGGATCAACTGATCACGTCTCTGCCGCGCGGACTGCTTGATCGGATAGACGGTCGCCAGCCGGATCCACCGCACGCCCTCCGGATCGGTGACCTTGATCTCGCCCTTCTTGGTCACCGAGTCCTTCCACCCGATCGGTACCCGTATCGACAACGTGACGGACGGCTGCCCGGGCATCTCGACGGTGTACGTCTGCCAGTGGAACTTGAGGTCCTCGGGGAAGAGGGCTTCATAGCCGTTCGGCACCGGGGTCTTCCGGGGCAGTGGCGCAGTGGTTGGTGGGACCGAGACTCCGCCCAATGGAGCAGGCACTCCGGAGGCGATCGGGTACGACGGTTTGGTCAGCTCGCCGGCGTAATAACCTCCGGCGACGCCGAGGGCGGTCGCGAGCAGCAACCCGCCGACCAGTACCACCCGCTTCACCCGCACCGAGCCATCTTCTCAGGCACCCCACCCACCGAACCAAACCGACTCATCCTGGGGTGTCGCCCGCCAGCTCCCGCCGTACCGCCATCAACGCGAAACCCAACAGGTTGAGTCCACGCCACTGCCTAGGCTCCTGAGCCCGTACGTCGTCCGCCGCCAACCCGATCCCCCAGATCCGATCCACCGGACTGGCCTCGACCAGGACCCGGTCCTTCGTCCCGAGCAGGTACGCACGCAGATCGTCGTACTGACTGAACTTCGCCGCGTTCGCCGCAACCACGATGTCGAACCGATGCTCCGCCCAGATCGCCGTGTCGAAGTTCCGCACCTTGCGGCCAAGGGCCTTGGCCTGTGCGGGACTCGGCGCGGCGAGGATCTCGGCGAGTGTCTGCTCGTCGCCGAAGGTCCTCGCCTTGCCGGCCATCATGAAGTGCTCGGTCGTCGCGTACCTGACGCCGTCCACCACGAACGGCGCCTTCCACCACTGGCTCAAACAGCCCGGGCCCAAACTCCCGTCCCGCTCCGGCTCATGCCCCCAGAACAGCACGTACTTGAACCGCTTCCCAGCAGCAACCAGCCGCTCAAGCTCTGCACGATCACGAGGCATCCCACCAGCTTGCCAGTTTCAGTAGACCTCGATGCGGTCGAGGCTGATGACGGTGCTGCCGGAGGACGGGTTCTTGTCGCCGGTGACTCGGATCTTGAGGGTGTGCTCGCCTGGGGTGAGGGTCGGGCTGATGTAGGTGAGTTGTTCGCCGACGCGGATGGAGCTGTAGTAGTCGATGCGTTGTTCGGGGCCGCCGTCGATGGAGATGGCGGCTATGCCGTTGCCGGCGTCGGCGACGCTGAGGAGGGCGACCTTCGTGCCGGAGAAGCGGATGGTGGCGGAGGCGGTCGGGTCGCTGCTCCAGTGGTCGTCGCCCCAGAAGCACTGGTTGCCGCAGCCGGATCCGGAGCTCCAGTTGCCGGCGTACTCGACCTGGTTGAGGCCGGTGCCGGTCTGGGTGTCGTTGATCCAGTAGTTGGCCGAACCGGGGTCGCCGGAGGGCAAGGTCTGGGTGGCGCCGGCGGCGAGGGGGCTGCCGAGGTTCGGCGTACCGTCCGCGTTCCAGCTGATCTTCTGCGCGCGGGAGGTGCGGAAGGCGTAGGTGTAGGTGCTGGTGTTCTTGCCGTGGTAGGCGATCCAGTCCTGGGTACCGTCGGGGGACTTGAAGAACGAGTGGTGGCCGGGACCCCAGACGCCGGTGGAGTCGTTGCGGGAGAAGATCGGGCCGGGGTGCTGCTTCCAGTTCGCGGCGACCATCGGGTCGGCGTTGTTGGCCAGGCTCTTCATCCACAGCTGGTAGTCCGGCTTGCCGGTGTCGCAGCTCGAGTACGTCAGGAAGATGCGGTCCTTGCCGTACAAGGGTGTCGGTCCTTCGCGGACCTCGCTGCAACCGCCGTCGGCCGGGATCGCGACGCGCGAGCCGGTGGACGTCCACGGGTTGCTCATTCGCACGATGTAGAGCTGCGCCGGTCCGCCCTGACCGCGGCCGGGTCCGGTCCAGACGAAGTACTGCTTGCCGTTGACCGTGATCGGCTCACCGTCGATCGCGTACTCACCGAAGTCGGCGATCTTCGCCTTGAACGTGTACGGACCGAGCGGGTCGTCGCCCTGCGATTCGAGCACATACATGCGGTGGTTGGCGTCCACGCCGTCGGAGGCGGTGTAGTAGATGTACCAACGGCTCCCGACGTGGCGGAACGCCGGCGCCCACATCTGCGTGTTGCGACTGGGGTCGCTGTCGCGGAAGACCACCTTCTCGGGCTGGACCAGCAGCGTCGCGAGGCTGTCCGAGGACCAGATGCCGATCCGGTCGCCGCGGGTGGTCGCGACGTAGTACTTGCCGTTGTAGTACATCAGCGACGGATCCGCCGACGGGTTCACCGGGTTCCGGAAGGTCTGGGACTGCGCCACAAAGCCCTCCTGGACTTCTGCTGCTGGTGCGGTGCTCACGACGGTCCCGATCAGGACGGCGGCGAGCAACGTGCTGAGGATGGGGCGGACGAACCTCATGGCAGGACCTCTTCCGAGCCGCTGTGCCAACGTTGTAGAGGCCTTTCTACGATGCCGCTACCAACGTTGTAAACAGTTCACACCAGGATCGAACAGCCGGCTCCGGAACCACGGCCCGGCAGCAGGCGTCGTAGCTCGCATGAAGCTCAAGGTGCGGGTCGTGCACTACCGGGAGGACTCCTGGTACGCCGACATCGACGACGCCGACGATCGTCAGCCCGACGATCCCTACTGGTACGCCACCGGTTGCCGCTCCCAGGCCGAGGCGATCCGGCTCGCCTGCGCGCAACTCGCCGTACTGGACCAGGCCGTTGCCGCGGGCACTCGCCTGAACCGGGTCAGTACGGCGACTGTCGCCGCGTAGCCGGATCGATACCTGCCGATACTCGATGAGCCCTGGTAGCGGATGGTGACCGCCCGTCATCATGGAGCGATGTTGGGGGAATCGGAAGGTACCAAGGGTGAGGCCACGATCGAGCAGATCGGGCGACGCAGAACCTTCACCAGGACGCTGCAGCTCGCGCTCGTGCTGGCCGTCGTGCAATGGCCGATGCGGAACGCGGTCCAGGCCGGCGCCGATTGCGAGATCCCGGGTCGACTGTCTTTGCTGGTCGACGGCACGTTCATCATGGCCTACGTCTATGCGGCGTACCGGGGCTACAAGTACGTCCGGTTCCTGAATCGCCAGCGCTGGCAGACGGTCGCGGCGGTCGGTTCGTGGCTGGTCTTCCTCGCTGCGGTCCTGGATGTCGTCGAGGACGTCAAGCTGTGGTCGGACTTCGGCGCCGGTGCCTGTTCGGACCTGTCGACCGGCTGGCTCACCACGGTCATGCACGTGACCTTCGTCGTCGGCTGGCTGGTCCTCGCGCTCTGCTACTTCGCGACCAGCCGCTTCGGCCAGCAGAAGCTGCACCATGTCGAGGTACCGCCGCCGGCCACGTTCTCGCCGAGCCAGAACGGCAGTCCCGACGCCGGCAAGCTGGTGATCACGTGCTCGGGCGGTGGCATCCGGTCCGCGTCCTTCTGCCTGGGCGCGCTGCAACACCTGCGCGAACAAGGCTTCTACGACAAGGCTTCCACCGTCATCGGCGTGAGCGGCGGCGGCTACACAGCGGCCGCCTTCCACGTCCTTCGTCGTGCCGTCCCGGACCCCTTCGCCCAAGGTTCGCCCGAACTCGCCCGCCTCCGCCGCCAAACGCGGTACCTGCTGCAAGGCGGTCGCGCGATCTTCCTGGCCGGTCTGTCCGTCCTGTTCGGACTCATCGTCAACCTGCTGCTGATCGGCATCGTGCTGCGTTCGATCGCGTGGGTCCTCGGCTGGTTCCTCGGCAACCAAGGAGTGATCTCGCTCGAAGGCACCGAGATCGACGTGCAGTGGCAGCCCGGCGGATCGTGGAACTTCCTCGCGCTCGCGGTCGGTCTGCTCGCGATCAGCGCGGCCGTCTTCCTGATCGAGAAGGTCTGGGACCGCTGGGCGCGAATGCCTGACGTCGTGCGCAAGGTGCTGAACTCGATCAGCACCTTCTCCCTCCGGTACGGCGTTCCGGTCGCGGTACTGCTTCTCGGCGTACCAGGCGGGCTTTATCTGGTCGGCCAACTCCCCGGCGATACCGGATTGCCGTCCGAGCTGCTGGCGCTGGTGGATCCGACCAAACAAGGTGTCGCGTCGTTCGGTGCGTTGGTCGTGGTGCTGATCGGTCTCGGTCGCTCGGTGTGGAACGGGTTGGCGACCGAAGGCAAGGAGTCGTCCAAGCTCAGGGATCGGCTGCTCGCTTTCGCGCGGACCAAGCTCGCTCCCTGGGCCGGTACGGCGATCATCGTGCTCGCGGCAACCATCGTGCTGCTGCGCTGGACCGGCGGTTACGCGACCGACAAGGACTTCGCGAGCGACTGGGGTGTCGCGGTGATCCTCGGGGCGATTGCCGTCGGCATCAAGGTGTTCACCGATGCGAACCGTACGTCGCTGCACTCGTTCTACCGCGAGCGCTTGTCGCGCGCGTTCCTCGTCGAGCGCAAGCCCAACGGTTCGGCAGCCGCAATCGACTACTACAAACGCCTCCGCTACTCGGAATGGGCGACGCCAAAGATGGAGGAGCCGAAGAAGAGCGAGCCGCCACAGGAGCCGGAGCCCGCGCAGGAAGCGCAGCCGGCAGAAGGCGCGCCCAAGGTGGCGGAGCCGAAGATGGTTGGGCCGCGCCTGGTGATTGCGGGCGTTGCGAATGTTGAAGACGCGGACTTTGTGCCGACGCAGCGGGACTGTGTGCCGTTCGTGTTCGACTCGGACTGCATCGGCATCATCGGCGACCGGTCGCTCCCGGACGGCGGTCGTCGCCGTACCGCCGACTACGAGCGCGAGGCGGACGTACTGCTGCGCGAGGTGACGGTGCCGGCGGCGATGGCGATGAGTGGTGCCGCGCTCAGCCCGTTGACCGGCCGCGTGAACGGGCGAACCCGCCCGATTCGCCTGCTGCTCGCCGTACTGAATGCACGCCTCGGCGTCTGGTTGCCCAACCCCTACTGGAACAACCACGAGGAGGACGCGTTCCCGCCGGTCACCGGCTTCGCACCCAAGCTCAGCCGGTACGTCGGCAGTGTCATCGACAAGCCTGGTCCGTACCGGCTGCTGCGCGAGGCGATCGGGTCGCCGTCGATGTACGACCGGCGGATCTACGTCACCGACGGCGGTCACTACGACAACCTCGGTCTGGTCGAGGCGCTGCGCCGCAAGCCGGCCCAGGTGATCGTGATCGACGCATCGAACGACGCCGAGGACCGGTTCAGCGCACTGGCCGAGGCGATCGCGACCGCGCGGATGGATCACGGCATCGAGATCAACATCGACCCGTCGCCGATGGTCCGCGGGAACAAGGCTCGTGCGGATCGTGCCTGGGTCTACGGCATCGCGACCCATCCGCAGACCGAGGAAGAGGCCAAGAAGAACGAGGATCCGTACAAGACGGAGATCTTCTTCGTGAAGGCGGTGCTCGCGGGTCAGCTCGACTGGGACCTCGAGGTCTACGCCAAGCGGCATGAAGACTTCCCGCGGCGGACCACCAGCGACCAGTTCTACGACGAATGGGACTTCGAGGCCTACCGCTCACTCGGCTTCGCCCTCGCCGAATCGCTCACCGGCCACCACCGCGTGAAGGACCGCCTGAACAGGCCCTAGGCAACGGTCTGTTACTGAACCGGTTGTCTCTGTGGATATCCCCACAGCCTGTGGATAAACCAACAACCGACCCTGCGGCTGCACGTGCAGTCCGCAGGGTGAGCGATCGCTTGCCGTGCCGCGGTCCTGGTGATTCGATGTGTGGCTGTGCCGGAAAACTTTACGAAGATTTAGTCGTGACCTTCGGCGCGCCAGGTCGTTGATCTGTCAGACAGTTTGGATCAACGGCACAGATTTGCTGGGGAATCTGGGAAGGACCGCCCGTGTACCGATTCAATCCGCCACCTGATTGGCCCGAGCTGCCCAGTGACAGCTGGCGGCCGCCGCCAGGCTGGGAGCCGGACCCGGAGTGGCCGGACGCCCCGGATGACTGGGGTTTCTGGCTCAGCTGGACCGGACGCCCGGCCAGCGGTCCGCTCGGCGCGTTCGGATCGGTTGATGCGGGCCGCCTGGAGCTGGCCTCCGTCGATCCCTCACTCGTTCTGATGCACGCCTGAATCACCAGCTGTTCGCCCCGCCTACTACAGGCGCAGTCGGCGGGCGGCGAACCGGCTCCCGTCCGCCCCCGTGGGGACGGGAGCCGACTCATACTGTCATCTTAACGTCGTTCGGTGTTATCTTCTCACTTGACCTAACAGTGGGAGGGGGACCCGGGTGGCCTGGATCGGCATCGACCTCGGCACGCAGAGCGTGCGGGCCGTGCTCGCTGGCCCCGACGGTGACGTCCTCGCCCGCGCGGCGCGGCCGCTGACCAGCGTCCGAGATGGCGTCCGCCACGAGCAGGATCCGCAGCAGTGGCTCGACGCCGTCGACGCGTGCCTGGCCGAGATCACGCCGTACACAGAGGCCTTGCAGGGCATCGCAATCTGCTCGACCTCCGGCACCTTCCTACTGGCGGACCGCGCCGGCCGCCCGATCACACCTGCGCTGATGTACGACGACGCTCGCTCAGCCGCCCGTCGTGTCCACATCGTGGACGCCGACCCGGACCGCTGGGCGACCTCGATGCAGCCGACCTGGGCCCTGCCGAAGATCCTCGACCTGGTTGCCGACAGTGATCAACGAGTTATCCACAGTGCTGATTTCGTCGCTGCCCATCTCGTCGGGCACCCCGTCGCGACCGACACGAGCCACGCGCTGAAGACCGGCTACGACCTGGTCGCCGGCAGTTGGCCGACCGCGGCCTTCGACAAACTCGGCCTGCCGAGCGAGATCTTCCCCGAGGTCGTCCGCCCCGGTACCGAGCTCGGCCGCACCCCGGCCGGTGTGCCCGTGTACGCCGGAATGACCGACGGCTGCGCGGCCCAGATCGCGGCCGGTGCACTGGCTCCGGGCGCCTGGAACTCCGTCCTCGGTACGACGCTCGTCCTCAAAGGCGTCAGCGAGAAGCTGCTCGACGACCCGACCGGCGCGGTCTACAGCCACCTGCACCCGGATGGCGGCTGGCTTCCCGGCGGTGCATCCAGCAGCGGCGCCGGCGTACTGACCGAACTCCTGCCGGGTGCCGATCTCGATGCGTTCAAACCTCATCCTGTCGATGCGGTGATCTACCCGCTGACGAAGCCGGGTGAGCGCTTCCCCTTCGTGGCACCGCAGGCAGAGCGTTTCACGTTGGGCGCGATCGACAGCGACCTCGACCGGTACGCCGCGATCCTGCAAGGCGTGGCGTTCGTCGAGCGACTCGCCTTCGAGCATCTCGTCGGGCTCGGGGCCGACCCGGTTCGCACGGTGTCGCTAACCGGTGGCGCGACCCGCAGCGAGTATTGGAACCAGCTCCGCGCCGACACCCTCGGCGTACCGGTTGAGCTTCCGGTGGCCGCAGACCCGGCGTACGGGATGGCTGTCCTTGCCGCGGCCGCTGGGGGCAGTGTCACCGAGACTGCTCGGCGGATGGTCCGCGTCGACCGCGTCCTCGAGCCGCGACCGAGCCGCCTCGACGACCTGTACGACGCCTTCGTGGCGGAGCTCGATGCGCGGGGGTATCGCGGATGAGGACCACGATCGTGCTGGCCCGGCATGGGCGGACGGCCTGGCATCACGGCAACCGCTACACCGGTTCGTCCGACTTGCCGATCGACGAGGTCGGCCAGCAGCAAGCCCAGCAGTTGCGGGAGTGGGCGATCGACTTCGCGCCTGACGCGTTGTGGTGTTCGCCGATGCTGCGAGCCCGCCAGACCATCGCCCCGACCGCCGAAGCGCTCGGTTTGGAGCCGACGCTGGACGCACGGTTGCGAGAGGTCGACTTCGGATCCGCCGAGGGGAAGCGACTGTCCGAGCTGCCGCCCGCAGTGGCCAAGGCCTTCGAGCTCGACCCCGTCCGCGACCACTTCCCCGGCGGCGAGGACCCGGCCGAAGCCGCCGACCGGGTGGCCGAGGCGTTCGCCGAGATCGAGGGCAGCAAGGTCCTGGTGGTCGCCCACAACACGCTGATCCGGCTGTTGGTGTGCAGGGTGCTCGGCCTCCGTTTGAATGACTACCGCAGACTTCTTCCTGCACTCGGTCCCGCGGCGCTCGTGCGCTTCCGACGTCAGGACGGCACAGTGGGACTCGAGTCGTACAACGTTCCCGCAGGACGAATGGAGAACCCGTCATGACCACAGAGCCCGAGGGTGAGCTCAGTCGTCCCGCGCGCCGGCAGGCGGAGATCGCGGCGTACGTCGTCGAACACGGCTCGGTGTCGGCCAGTGATCTGGTCGAGGCGTTCGGGGTGAGTGTGATGACGGTGCATCGCGATCTGGACGAGCTCGAACGGCAAGGGGTGGTTCGCAAGTATCGCGGTGGGGTGAGTGCGCAGCCGACGAGCGTCTTCGAGAGCAATGTCGCGTACCGGCTGAACACCGCGCAGACCGAGAAGGCCGCGCTGGCCCGGTACGCCCGGACGATGATCGAGCCGGGGATGTCGGTGATGCTCGACGACTCGACCAGTGCGCTCGCCCTCGTCGACCTGCTCGAGGACATCACACCGTTGACCGTGGCAACGAACTTCCTGCCCGCGATCACCGCGCTGACCGGTCGTCGCGACATCAGCCTGGTCGCGCTCGGCGGGATCTATTCGGCGACGCATGACTCGTTCGGCGGGATGCCGTGTGCGGAGGCTGTCGAGGCGCTGCACACCGACCTGCTGTTCTGCTCGGTGTCGGCGGTTTCGCCGACGCACGCGTTCCACCAGGAGGAGGAGATCGTCCTGGTGAAGCGCGCGATGCTGCGGGCCGCGAAGACCAAGGTGCTGCTGGTCGACCACGCCAAGCTGCAGCGCACCGCCCTGCACCGGCTCGCGCCGCTGAGCGACTTCGATGTCGTGGTGGTCGACGAGAAGACCCCCGAAGAGCTGATCCGCCCACTGCGCGACCACGGTGTGACCGTGGAGGTCGCCACCTTCTAGAGGGGACCTTGTATGGACGTCGGAGTCGATGTCGGCACCACAGTGACGAAGGCGGTGGCGTTCTCCTCGGATGGGCGGCCGCTGGCCGAGGCATCCCGGCCGACGCGACTGGTTCGCCCGTCGGTGGGACGGTTCGAGCACGAGACTGCAGAGATTGTTGCCTCGGTCAACGAGGTGGTCGGCGAGCTGGCGGCTGCAGTGGGAACTCGGCCGGGCGTGCTCGCGATCACCGCGCAGGGCGACGGGCTTTGGCTGGTTGACGACGCGGGAGCTGCCGTTCGGCCGGCCATCTCGTGGCTGGATGCGCGCAGTAGCGGGATCCTCGAGCAGTGGACGACGGACGGTGTCGCCGACCACGTGTTCCGACGCTCCGGCAACCGGATGTTCCCGGGCGCATCCGGTCCGCTGCTGGCCGCCGTACTGGCTGAGGAGCCGGCGGTGATCGCGGCCGCCGAGACTGCGGCGTACTGCAAGGACGTGGTGATGCAGGCGCTGACCGGCGTCCGCGCGACCGACGTGTCCGATGCGTCGGCGCCGTTCCTCGATCCGCGGACCAGCTCGTATGACGAAGAAGCCTTGTCGGCAACGGGTTTGGGGGAGTTGCGCCACCTGCTGGCACCCGTGGCGATGAGCGGACCAGTCGGCGAATTGCGGGATTCGTTGACTGGAATGGCTGCTGGGACGAGGGTTTCCGCGGGTCCGTACGATCTTCCAGCCGCTGCGGCTGGGGCTGGGGTGGAGGCGCCCGGCGACGCGCTGCTGACTGTCGGTACGACGCTCGCCTGCCAGGTGGTGACTCGCGACCTGCCCGTGGATGGTGAACCGGCCGGGTTGTTCCTCGGCACGTGGACACCGGGGACCTGGTTGCGCGCGATGCCGGCCATGGTCGGTACGGCGGCGCTCGACCGCGTACTCGCGCTCGTCGGCGTGACCACCGAGCAGCTGCCCGCGTTGCTGGCCGAGAGTCCGCCCGGCGCTCAAGGCGTCACCGTGCTGCCGTATCTGTCCGAGGCCGGCGAGCGTGCGCCGTTCGTCGACACCCGGGCACGCGGAACGCTGGACGGCCTCTCGCTCTCCACAACGACCGCCGACCTGATCCGGGCAACCTGCGAGGGGATCGCCTACGCGGCCCGGCATTGCCTGGAAGCGGCTGGGTGGACCGGCCGGGTGACCGTGTGCGGGGGAGGCGCGCGAAGTGCTGAGTGGACGCAGATCCTGGCCGACGTACTGAACGCGCCCCTGCACACCACGGCCGCCGAGCAGGTCGCCGCGCGTGGTGCGGTGATCTGTGCCCGGCGTGCGGCGTCCGACGAGGTCGGGCCGGAGTGGATCGCGTCGACCCGGCAGGTCGACCCGGATCCCGGCCGGGCCGCGTTCTACGCCGAGGGATACGCCCACTATCTGCGCCGGATCGAGAACGCCCGCGCCCGCTGGTCCGACCCCGCGCCGACGTCTTTAGGAGCTTGATGAGAACCGTCACCACTCTGCTCGCCGGCGACCACTTCGTCCGGAACTCGCTGCTCTCGTCAGCACTGCAGTCGCTGGCGGACGTGCGGTTCGACTTCCGCGAAATCACCTTGCCGTGGCCGCTGACGCCGTACGCGGCCGTGGCGGAGGTCGACGAAGCCAGTGACTCCGAGGAGCAGTTGATCGCGGCCCTGCCGGGGGTCGAGGTGGCGATCACGCAGATGGGTCCGTTCACCGAGCGCGTGCTAGATGCTGCGCCGGATCTGCGCTTCTTGGTCGTCTGCCGTGGTGGTCCGGTCAACGTGAACGTGCCGGCCGCGATCAAACGCGGCATCACCGTTGCCTCCACGCCTGGACGCAACGCCGTGGCCGCGGCCGAACACGCAGTCGCTCTGATGATGGGGGCCTTGCGCAACCTTCCGCGACTACACCGCACGCTGGAGCTGGGCGAATGGCGCAGCGACCTCTACGCGTACGACGAATGTGGCGGAGAGCTGGATGGTGCCACGGTCGGCCTGGTCGGGTACGGCGCGATTGGGCAACGGGTCGCTCGGGTCATGCTTGCCTTCGGCGCACACGTGGTCGTGGCCGACCCGTACGTCGACCCGTCGCGCGTCCTGCCCGGTATCGAGGTCGTCGAGCTGGATGAGCTCCTGCGCCGGTCGGACGTGGTCAGTTTGCATGCCCGGTTAACCGAACAGACTCGCGGCATGATCGGCGCGGACGAAATCGCGCGGATGCCGCGCGGCGGCGTACTGGTGAACACGGCACGTGGCGGTCTGCTCGACTATGAAGCGACGGTGGATGCCCTGGAGTCGGGGCAGTTGGGGGCAGCTGCCTTCGACGTCTTCCCGGTCGAGCCGCTGCCGACTGGCTCACGGTTGCTCACCGCACCTAATGTCGTGATGACTCCGCACCTGGCCGGAGCCACCCGGCAGACCGCCTTGCGCGCGGGATCGATCGCCGCGGAGGCTGTTGCTGCGTACCTGGCCGGCGCGGATCCTGCAGGGCTGGTCACTGCCTAATGTGAAATTGGCTAGAAAATCACAGAGATTCTCTCTACCTCACCGTCTTTCAATGATAATTTCGGAGCGTGCCAGAGAATCCGGTAGGTCTGCGGTCGCGGCGGCGACGCGAGTACTGGTTGTTCGCAGCGCTGGTCGCCCCGAATCTCCTGGTGATCGCGGTCTTCGCGTACTGGCCGATCATCTACAACGCGTTCCTCAGCCTGACCGACTGGAACATGATTGCGGCCCGGCCGGCCTTCGTCGGGCTGGCGAACTATGGGCGGACGCTGACCGATCCGGCGTTCCATCGGACGCTGTGGATCACGGTCGTCTTCACCGGACTGATCGTGGCCGGGAGTCTGGTGATCGGGCTCGCGCTCGCGTTCCTGTTCAACCTGCCGCTGAAGGGCCGGGGTGCGGTTCGGACGATCGCGTTCGCACCGCATGTCCTGTCCGGCGCTGCGGTGGCGACCATCTGGTTGTTCATCTTCGACCCCGGCTACGGTCTGCTGCGCGGGCCGGACTGGATGAACAACTCTGACTACGCCCTGCCCGGACTCGTCATCGTCTACCTGTGGAAGAACGCGGGCTTCGCCGCGCTGATCTACCTGGCCGGCCTGCAGGGGTTGCCGAAGGAGCTCGACGAGGCGGCGGTGATGGACGGCGCAAGCACGTGGCGGCGGTTCCACGCGATCAAGCTTCCGCTGCTGGCGCCGATCACCTTCTTTCTGTTGATCACTACGGTGATCGGGACCTTCCAGGCGTTCGACGTGATCGCGGTGATGACCGGCGGCGGGCCGGGTGACGCCACCACGACGTTGAGTTGGGCGATCTACAACGAAGGGTTCCAGGCCTTCAACGCGGGCCGGGCCGCCACGTTGTCGATCATCATGTTCGTCATCCTTCTGGTCGTCACCACCGTTCAGGCGCGTGTGCTGGAGAGGCGGGTGCACTACCGATGAAGGTGCGTGCGCTGCAGTACGTCGTACTGGTCGGAGTCGCGGCGGTGTTTCTCGGACCGCTGTACTGGCTGGTGTCGACGGCCTTCAAGCAGCCGGCCGAGATCTATCAATGGCCGCCTGCGTGGTGGCCTGATCACTTCACCTGGGAGAACTTCGCGCTGGCGTGGAAGGCTGCGCCGTTCGACCGATTCTTTGTGAACTCGACGGTGATCACGGTGGCTGGGACTGCATTGAAGGTGACCAATGCGGTGCTGACGGCGTACGCGTTCGCGTATCTGCGGTTCCCGGGGAAGAAGGTGCTGTTCTTCCTGGTGCTCGGCGCGATGATGGTGCCTGGGCACGTCACGCTGCTGCCGAACTACTTGACCGTGGCAACGTTGGGTTGGATCAATACCTATGCCGGGTTGATCATTCCGGGGATCGGGTCGGCGTTCGCGACGTTCTTGATGCGGCAACATTTCCTGACCTTGCCGTCCGAGGTGACCGATGCTGCGGCGGTCGATGGCGCCGGTCACCTGCGGACGTTGTGGCGGGTCGTGCTGCCGATGTCGCGGCCGATGCTCGTCACGGTCGTGGTGATCACCGCGGTCGAGGAGTGGAACAACTTCGTCTGGCCGTTGATCGTCACGAACACTGCGTCGATGCGGACACTGCCGGTCGGCCTGCTGATCCTCAAGGACGAGGAAGGGCTGGCCAACTGGGGGACGATCATGGCCGGGACACTGCTCGTCCTCGCGCCGATGCTGCTGATCTTCCTGATCGCCCAGCGGTACATCGTCGGTGGGATCACCCAAGGCGCGTTGAAGGGATGACCATGCGACGCAGGGGATTCCTCGGACTGGCCGCCGGCTTGTCGTTGGCCGGTTGCGGCTATCGGTCGGTCGATGCGGTCTACTCGCAACCGGCCGGGGCAGTGCCACCTCAGTACGCCGGGCGCGTGCGGATCGTGTTCTGGTCGCCGTACGGCGGTGTGAACGGGAAGGCGCTGGACGGACTCGTTGCCAAGTTCAACGAATCGCAGGACGACGTGTACGCCGAAGTGCAGTTCCAGGGCAGCTACGACGATGTCGCGCAGAAGGTCGCGGCCGCGCTGATCGCCAAGCAGGCGCCCGATCTCGCCGTACTGTCGGATGTGACGTGGGAACGGTTCTTCCTCAACGAGGCGCTGGAACCGTTGAACGCGTACCTCGCGGATTCGTCGGTCTATCAGCCGAAGCTGTTCGGTGAGTATGTCGTCAAGGGGCAGAGCTGGTGTGTGCCGTTCGCGCGGAGTACGCCGATTCTGTACTACAACCGGGATGCGTTTGCTGCGGCCGGGTTGCCGGATCGTGCGCCGCGGACGTGGAGCGAGTTGCAGTCGTGGGGACCGTCGTTGGCCAAGGTGCAGTCGGGTGGACGTTCGTTGCGGGCGCTGGCGTTCGCGAAGGTTGATGGGGACTGGCAGTTCCAGGGGAACGTGTGGCAGTTCGGTGGTTCGTATTCGCGTGGGTTGGATGTGACGATCGCCGAGTCCGGGGCGGTGGCGGCTGGTGAGTGGCAGCGTTCGATGGTGCACTCGTCGAAGTTTGCTTATATGGCGAGTAGCCCGAGCACGGACTTCGCGAACGGACTCGTGGCCACGATCCAGGAGTCGACCGGTGGGCTGAAAAGCATGACCAGCAAGGCAAAATTCCGGGTCGGAGCTGGGTTCATCCCTGGCGAGGTCGCGTCCGGGATCGCCACCGGTGGTGGTGGGATCGGGATGCTGCGCAACATCTCGGCGGAGCGGAAGCAGGCGGCGGCTGTGTTCTTGAGTTTCCTGGCGCGGCCGGAGAACGCTGCCTGGTGGACGATCCAGACCGGCTACCTCCCGGTCGTGGAGGCGGCGCGTGAGGTGCCGGAGCTTCAGAAGCTCATCGCCGAGCAGCCCAACTATGGTGTCGCGATCGCTCAGTTGGCGAATGCCCGCCAGCAGGACGCCATCCGCCTCTACGGCCGCAACGCGAACGTCGCCATCTACACCGGCCTCCAACAGATCTACGCCGACAACGCTTCGCCCACCAAGGTGTTCAGTGCGGTAGCCCGCCGACTCGACGCAATCGGCGACGAGGTCCGCCGCCTCTACGAGGAGAAGGTCCTGTGATCATCACCGGCCACCGAGGCGCCCTGGGAACCGAGCCCGAGAACACCCTCCGCTCCTTCCGCCGCGCTGTCGCGGAGGGCTGCGGCGAGCTCGAACTCGACCTCCGCGTGACCGCCGACGGGCAGCTGGTCGTCCTCCATGACGCCACCGTCGACCGAACAACCAACGGCACCGGCGAAGTCGCAACCATGACGTACGCCGAGGTCCGCCGGCTCGACGCCGGGCGTGGCCAGCGCGTCCCCACCTGGGACGAGGTGGTCTCGGCGGTCGATCGGCACCAGGCCGAGATGGACGTTGTCACCAATCGGCCCGAAATCGGCCGCTATCGCCGGCCGGTCCGTTTCCAGGCCGAGGTTAAAGCGCCTGCTGCCGTCCCACTGCTTGCCGATTCGCTGCGGGCCGACCCCGACTTGGCCGCTCGTACGCTCGTCACCTCGTTCCACCCCGAGATCCTGCTGGCGGTCCGGCGCGCGTTCCCCGGGGTGACGACCGGGCGGATCTTCGGTCGCACGACTCCCGACGTACTGGCTTTGACTCGAGAAGCCGAGGCGACCTGGGCGTTGTGTGGGATCACCGGCCTGACCTCGGCGTTTGTCGGCGAACTCCACGCCGCCGGGCTGTCCGTCACCGCCTGGCCGGTTCCCGACGCCGCCACCCTGCAGCAGGCGGTCGAGCTCGGCGTCGACGGCATCACCACCGACAACCCACACCTGCTCACACGTTCCAACGTCTGAATATGTTCTTCCGTGGAACATAAATGTGTGATTGCCTAGTCGTATGGGAATCAGCATCGGTGTGGTCGGCGCCGGCCAGTTCGCTCCTTCGTTCCTGCGGCTGTGGTCCGCGCACCCGGACGTGTCCGGTGTGCGGCTGACCGACGTCCTGCCGGACCGGCTGGCGGAGGTGGCGGCCAAACAAGGGGTCGCGGTCACCTACCAGTCGTTCGAGGACATGCTCGAGTCCGACGTGGACGCGATCGCGATCTTCACCCAGCGCTGGTTCCACGGCGAGATGGCGATCAAGGCCCTCGAGGCCGGGAAGCACGTCTACTCGACCGTGCCGATGGCGATCGAGGCCGACCAGATCGCGCGCATCATCGAGCTGGTCAAGGAGACCGGCCTGACCTACATGATGGGTGAGACCAGCTTCTACTACCCGTCGTCGGTGTACTGCCGCCAGCGCCTGGCCGCCGGTGACTTCGGCCGGGTGTTCTACGCCGAGGGCGACTACGTCCACGACATGGATCTCGGTTTCTATGCCGCGTACCAGTACAGCGGCGGCGAGAACTGGAAGCAGACCGCCTCGTTCCCGCCCATGCTCTACCCGACGCACGCCGTCGGGAACGTCCTGTCGGTGACCGGCCAGCACGCCACCCACGTGTCCTGCATCGGCGTCCAGGACGACCGCGGCGACGGCGTCTTCGACAAGGAGATCAGCCAGTTCGACAACGACTTCTCGAACGCGACCGCCCTCTTCAAACTCGCTGACGGCGGCATCATGCGCACCAACGAAATGCGCCGCGTCGGCTACCCCTCACACATCCGTGAGTCGCGACTGCGCGTCTTCGGTACCGAGGGCAGCTTCGAGCAGCTCGCCACCACCACCGTCTGGCAGAACAAGCAGGGCGTCGAAGACGTCAGCCACCTGATGGAAACCTCCGCGGGCGATTTGAATGACGAGGACCTGGCGAACGTCGACCCGGCCCTCCGCGACGCGTTCCGCTCCGGCCTCTCCCCGGTCCACGACCGCACCCGCCTCCCCGCCGAATTCGACGGCCTCCACAACGGCCACGAAGGCTCCCACCACTTCCTCGCCGACGACTTCGTCCGCGCCGTAGCCGACAAGACCCTCCCACCCGTCAACGCCTGGGTCGCCGCCCGCTACACCCTCCCCGGCATTTACGCCCACCAGTCCGCCCTCCAAGGCGGCGTACAACTGGAAATCCCCGACCACGGCGACGCCCCCGCCTGACGCGCTACCGTTCAGCGATGGACCTGTTCGCCGGAATCTCCGTCAGCGACTACGCCACCGCAACCGCCTGGTACGAACAACTACTAGGCGCCCCACCAGCCTTCCTCCCCAACGACATCGAGGCAGTCTGGGAGCTGGCCGAACACCGCTACCTCTACATAGAGGTAGTCCCCGAACACGCCGGCCACGCCCAACACACCCTCTTCGTAGCCGACTTCGACGCCACCCTGGCCGCAATCGCCGACCGCGGCCTAGAACCCACCACCCGCGAAACCTACGAAAACGGCGTCCGCCACGCCACCTTCTTCGACCCCGACGGCAACGAAATCTCCTACGGCGGCGCCCCCCTCGACTGAGCCGCAGGTCGCACGGGGCCCGGCGCGCGACTCGACCGTCAAAGACGGCCGACAAAGCAAAGATGGCGGACCAAGCAGCTGGCTGGGCCGGATGGCGAGGCCGGCTACCGCGGCTTCACGTCGCCCGGGGCTGACGGGCTTTGGCTGAGGTGCCTAATGATGCGTTGATCGGAACATTTTCGGGTGTGGGCGCCGAAAAAGCTCCGACTAGTGTGCCGCGATGGCGTCTAGATGGGGCCAGGCCAGGATGCGGGTGGTGATGCGGGCTTGGCCTGTTAGCTCTGCTTTCAGGAGGCGGTGGATGCCGTCGAGGATGGTGATTCGGCCGTCTTCTCGGCGTACGGCGTCGATGGGGTGGTTGAGGTCGGCGGCGCGGGTGCGGGCGAACTGTTCGTGGTAGCGGTTCGGGTCGGCGGCGACTTCGTGTGGCGTGATCTGAAAGGGGCGGCCGTCGTGGGCCCAGAACGGGAGGTCGAGGTGGTGGGCTAAGTCCGCCAGGTCGAGCTCGGTTGTGGGTAGCTCGAGGGTGTGCAGGCGCTCGAGGTCCCAGTGGAAGTCGAGGATGTAGGGCCGCAGGATCGGTGGGATCGGGAGCGGGAACGGCTTGCGGTTCACTCGTAGATTTTGCGGAGGCGGGATTGCATGGAGTTTTGGATGTGGCGGGTCATGGCGGCTTCGGCGGCGGGTGGGTTGCCGGAGGTGATGGCTTGGACGAGGGTGCGGTGTTCGGTGAGGACTTCGGGGCCTATGTCGCGTTCGTAGTGGAGGCGGAAGATGTGGAGGTGGCAGTGGGTGCGTTGGAAGGCGAGGCGGACCTGTTCGCTGCCGGAGAGGGTGGCGATGAGGGTGTGGAAGCGGTTGTCGTGAACCGTGAGTGACTTGTAGCCGGCGTAGTCGACCGAGGTGGGTTCGACAGCCGTGGCGAGTTCGGCGCGGAGGCGGTCTCGGCCTTCGTCGGTGATGAGTTCGGCGGCGCGGCGGGCGGCCCAGGGTTCCAGGAGCAGGCGGAAGCGGTAGAGGTCGTCGAACTCGGCCAGTGTGAGCAACTGCGTCGCGCGGTAGCCCTTGAGTGGCTCCTTCAGGGCGAGACCCTCGGACTCGAGCCGGGCGAGCGCCTCGCGCACCGGTGTCGACGACACCTGGAATTCACGGGCGAGTCCGTCGATCGAAATGCGGGCACCGGGTCGGACGACATGGTCCATCAGCATCGTCTTGATCGCTTCGTACACGTCGTCGGCGAGCATCTGCCGGCGCAGTACCCGTCGGTCGGCGCCCTCCACAGCGTGATCAGTCACCCGTGGTCACCTCCGGATCCTGAGCGCGGTCTTGACCCGGCCGGTCGTCTTCGGCAGGGTGGATCATGCATCATGCACGATCTGGCTCACGGTAGCGCCGGAGTACCACCTAACGGAAGGCGGACACGGCCATGAGGTTCGAAGAGATCGGCGTCCTCCCCGAACCCGAGGACAATGCCGCGATCTGTTCCCGCCGCCTCGACGCGGGGACCCAGATCGAGCTCGACGGCACCACCGTGACGCTCCCGCACACCGTCCTCGAGGGTCACAGATTCGTCGTACGACGGATCTCGCAAGGCGAAGCGATCACGTCCTGGAACACCCCCTTCGCGCGAGCATCGCGTGACCTGTTCCCCGGTGACTACGTCTGTACGCCGACCAGCCTGCAGGCGGTCACCGCCCGCGGCGTCGAGGGCCTTCCGACCGAACCCTCCGCCACCAACGAACCCCTCGACCCCTTCGAACTCGACGAGAACGCCCTGCACCTCGGTCAGCAAGTCACCAGCGTCGAGCAGCCCGGTACCTTCCTCGGCTACCCCCGTCAGCAAGGCCCAGCCGGTACGAGGAACCACGTGGTCGTGATGGCGACCAGCTCCCGCAGTTCCGGCTTTGTCACGGAACTCGCCCGGCGCTTCGACGGCGCGGCCGCCGGTGATGGCGTCGTACCGGTCGCGCACACCGAGGGCGGCGAGGACGAGGTCCCCAACAATCTGCACTTCCTGCTCGCCACCCTGGCCGGCTTCACCCTGAACCCGAACGTCGGCGCCGTGCTGATCGTCGACACCACCGAAGACGTCGTCTCCGGCCGGGCGATCCAGGATCTCATGGCCGAGCACGACTACCCCGAGATCAAGGTCCCGCACGCGTTCTTCACCCGCGAGGCCGGATTCGAGCACGACCTCACCACGGCTGGCGCCCTCGTCGAACCCTGGCTCCCGATCGTCGACGCGCAGGAACGTACCGAGGTCCCACTCGCAGACCTCAAGATCGCCTTGCAGTGCGGCGGTTCCGACGCCTTCTCCGGCATCTCCGCCAACCCACTGGCCGGCCTCGTCGGTGCCGAGGTGATCAAGCACGGCGGCGCCGCCGTACTGGCAGAGACCGATGAGCTCATCGGCGCGGAACCGTACGTGCTGAAGAACGTCCGCGACCTCGCCACCGCCCGCCGCTTCCTCACCACGATCCGTTCGTTCAAGGAGCGGGTCGGCTGGCACGGGCACACCGCCGAGGGCAATCCGTCCGGCGGCAACGTGTACCGCGGCCTCTACAACATCGTCCTCAAGTCGATCGGCGCCGCGCGCAAGCTGCCGCGCGAGGTCCGCCTCGACCACGTCATCGACTACGGCGAACCGCTGCCCGGCAACGGCTACATCTTCATGGACAGCCCCGGCAACGACCTGGAGTCGGTGGCCGGCCAGATCGGCAGCGGCTGCAACCTGATCTTCTTCACCACCGGCAACGGCTCGATCACCAACTTCCCGTTCGTCCCGACGCTGAAGTTCGTCACCACCAGCGAGCGATACGAGCGTCTGCACGCCGAGATGGACGTGGACGCGGGCCGCTACCTGACCGGTACGTCGATGGCCCAGCTGACCGCGGACACGTTCGACCTGACCGTCCGAGTCGCGTCCGGCGAACCCAGTGCGGGCGAGCGCGCCGGCCACAGTCAGGTGTCGATCTGGCGGAACTGGAAGCAGAGCGGACCGCGCGAGGGCATCTCGATCAGCACCGACGGCCGGCAGAGCCGCGCGCTGACCGACCTCCCAGCCGACGACCGCGACGCCCCACTCGACGGCCTCCCACTGCCCGGCACCACCAGTGGCACCCGCACGCCAGCTCGGCTGCTGCGCGTCGACGATCGCGACCTCCCCGAAGCGGTCGGGCTCATCCTGCCGACCAGCCTGTGCTCCGGCCAGATCGCACTTCGCCTTGCAGCACAGGCCGAGCTGGAGAAGTGGGCCGGTGACGCGGTCACCCGGATGGTCGCACTCCCGCACACCGAGGGCTGCGGCAGCAGCGGCGGAGCCTCCGAGGAGACCTTCGCCCGGATCATGCTCGGCTACCTCCTGCATCCGAACACCCGGATGGCCCTGCTCCTGGAGCACGGCTGCGAGAAGACGCACAACGACTACTTCCGCTCCCGACTCGTTGAGGCGGGCAAGGATCCGGCGCGATTCGGCTGGGCGAGCATCCAGGCGGACGGCGGTCTCGAAGCCGTCGGTACCAAGGTCAAAGACTGGTTCAACAGCTTCGACCTGCCGAGCCCGGTCGAGCATCAAGGCGATCTCGGCGCGCTGACGGTCGGTCTGGAGGCACGTGGTCCTCTGACCGCCGACACCGCCGAGGCGCTCGGCCTGATCGGTGCCGAGATCGTGGGCTCGGGCGGCTCAGTCGTGCTGTCGTCCCGCGGCACACTGCTTGCTGATGGCAACTTCCGCCGTACGGCGTTCGGTTCCGCCGCCGAGGTTGGTCCGACGATCGCGCACGGGCAGCGGCCCAGTGCCCCGGGATGGCACGTGATGCGGATGCCCGGTACGGACTGGATGGAAACCGCGACCGGGTTCGGGGCGTCCGGCGTACAGCAGATTCTCGCGCATGTTGCCGGCGGCACCTTGTCGGCGCAACGGTTCGTCCCGGTCGTCGAGTTCAGCAGAGACCCCGAAACTGTTGCCCGGTACGGCGATGACCTCGATGCGGTCGCTACCGGGGACGCGGCGGATCAGGCGCGGATCGGGCTGGAGACGATCGCCCTGGTCGCGAGCCGGCAACTCGTCCCGAAGGCCGTTGCTTCCGGCAACGTCGGCTTCCAGATCACCCGTGGCTTGCTCGGCACATCTATGTGAGAGGTGGACTCATGCACTTGGTCCGTTACCAGCTGCCCGGCGGGCGGCCGGTCGTAGGCGTCCGTACCGGTGACACGGTGGCACCGGTCGAAGGAATCGCCAGCATGGCCGAGCTGCTCCAGCTCCCGCTTGCGGACCTGCAGACAGCCGTTGCCAAGACCGGTACGGCGGTTCCTGTCGACGGGCTGAAGTGGTTGCCGCCGATCGACGGTCGGGGCGAGGTCTGGTGCGCGGGCGTCACGTATGAGCGGTCGCGGGGCGCGCGGATGGAGGAGAGCACCGAGCAGTCCGTCTACGACAAGGTCTACACGGCGGACCGGCCGGAGCTGTTCCAGAAGGCTCCGGCCTGGCGCGTCGTGACGGACGGCGAGCCGGTCGGGATCCGCGTCGACTCGGGGCACGACGTACCGGAACCGGAACTCGCGGTCGTTGCCAACAGCCACGGTGAGATCGTCGGCTACACGGTCTGCAACGACATGAGTTCGCGCTCGATCGAAGGTGTGAACCCGCTGTATGTCCCGCAGGCCAAGCTGTTCGCCGGTGGATGTGCGCTGGCGACCGGCATCCGCCCGGCCTGGGAGGTCGCGGACCCCAAGGATCTGACGATCGACATCGTCATCCGCCGCGGTGACGACGAGGTCTTCAGCGGTACGACGTCGACCGGCAAACTGGTCCGCGAGCTGCAGGATCTGATCGATGTGCTCTTCCTGCCGAATGACTTCCCGGACGGTGCGATTCTGGCGACCGGGACCGGCATCGTGCCCGAACTCGACTTCGCGTTGCGTGAGGGTGATGCCATCGAGATCAGCATCGATCAGCTGGGTACCTTGACGAATACCGTGGCCACCGGCCGGGAGCCGTTTGCGTTCCTGGCCGAACAGAACTCTGAGGAGAAGCGATGACCGCCGACACCACGCCCGCCGAGCTCGAGCACGCCCTGGCCGAGGCGGCCGGCGCCGCGACCGCGCTCGGGACCGCGGAGCCCGCCGTACGGGCCGGGTGGATCCGGGCCGTGGCCGATGCGCTGGATGCGGCGGTCGACGAGCTGGTGCCGATCGCGATGCGGGAGACGTCGTTGCCGGAGCCGCGGTTGCGCGGTGAGGTCGGGCGGAGTACTGGGCAGCTGCGGATGTTCGCTGATGCTTTGGTGGAAGGGTCGTTGCTCGAGGTCGTCATCGATACCGCTGACGCTGCCGCCAAGCCAGTGCCGCGGCCGGATCTGCGCCGGGTGCTGGTGCCGCTCGGACCGGTGTTGGTGTTTGCCGCTAGCAACTTCCCGTTCGCTTTCAGTGTCTGTGGTGGGGACACTGCGTCGGCGTTGGCTGCCGGGTGTCCGGTGATCGTGAAGGCGCATCCGGGGCATCCGGAGCTGTCGGCGCGGACGGCCGCGGTCATGATCGAGGCGCTGCGGAGGGCCGGGGCGCCGGATGGTTCGCTCGGGTTGATCCAGGGGTTCGACGTGGGTGTTGTTGCGCTGAAGGATCCGCGGATTACGGCGGCTGGGTTCACCGGGTCGGTCCCGGCCGGCAAGGCGCTGCACGAGATTGCGGTCACTCGACCGGAGCCGATTCCGTTCTACGGTGAGCTCGGTAGTCTCAACCCCGTCTTCGTTATGCAATCCGCAATCGATGCCCGAGGCAAGGATATTGCTGCCGGGTATGTCGGTTCGTT
Source organism: Kribbella sp. NPDC056951 (assembly GCF_042674205.1). NCBI lineage: Bacteria > Bacillati > Actinomycetota > Actinomycetes > Propionibacteriales > Kribbellaceae > Kribbella > Kribbella sp. NPDC056951. Next base: position 49,941 of record NZ_JBHUQZ010000014.1, on the reverse strand, counting down.
CACTCTCGGAGTCGGTCAGTTCTGCACGAAGCCTGGACTGCTGTTCTTGCCGGCCGGTCATGGTCTGCAGGATCAATTGGTCGAGGCGGCCGGGGGAGTGGCGTCGGCGACGATGCTGAACGACCGGATCAAGGACACGTTCGACTCGGGTCTGGACCGGCTGGGCAAGGTCGACGGGGTTCGCGTCTGGTCGACGGGCGCGGCGACGCTGTTGCAGACAACGGTTCCCGAGCTGCTGGCGCGTGAGGACGAGATCCTCGAGGAGTGCTTCGGCCCGGTGTCGATCGTCGTCGAGTACGACGGTATCGACGAGCTGCGGACCGCGATCGCAGCCTTCGACGGCAACCTCACCGCGACCCTGCACGCCGAGGAGTCCGACAACGAGCTCGCGACCGACCTCCTACCGCTGCTAACCGCAAAGGCCGGGCGGGTTTTGTGGAACGGCTGGCCGACCGGCGTCGCGGTCTCCTGGGCCCAGCACCACGGCGGCCCGTTCCCCTCAACGGTCGGCTCGATCCACACCAGCGTCGGCGTGACCGCCGCCCGCCGCTTCCAGCGCCCAGTGGCCTACCAGGACGCGCCCGACGCCGTCCTCCCCGCCGTACTGCGGGACGCGAACCCGATCGGCATCACCCGCCGAATCAACGGCGTGGTGACCACAGGCGAGGTGACCCGATGACCGAGCGCCCACCCACAAACGACGACCCCCGCGACCCGGCCAACGGGCCGACCCCCGACCCCGCCGGTTCGGGCACCTCGCCCACCGCGGAATCCGATACCCCGGCGACTGCGGATCCGCGCGACTTCGACGTACCGGATTCGGGGGGTGTGCCTACTCCTGAGAAGGGGAGTGGGGTGCCTTCGGGGGCGGCGAACGGGTTGCGGAGTTATGAGCATTGGTTTGGGGAGGAGGGGCGCAACGGGTTCATCCATCGGTCGTGGATGCGGGCTCAGGGGTTCTCGGAGGAGGTGTTCGACGGGCGGCCGGTGATCGGGATCTGCAACACGTGGTCCGAGCTGACGCCGTGTAACGCCCACCTGCGACGGCTTGCCGAGTCGGTGAAGCGCGGGGTCTGGCAGGCTGGCGGGTTCCCGCTGGAGTTCCCGGTGATGTCGCTTGGCGAGACGATGCTGCGGCCGACCGCGATGCTGTTCCGGAATCTGCTCAGCATGGATGTGGAGGAGTCGCTGCGGGGTAACCCGATCGACGGCACCATCCTGCTGACCGGCTGCGACAAGACCACGCCCGGCTCGATCATGGGCGCGGCAAGCGTCGACCTGCCCACTCTCGTGGTGACCGGCGGTCCGATGCTGAACGGGAAGTTCCGCGGCTGCGACATCGGCTCCGGTACGGCGGTCTGGCGGTTCACCCAGGATCGGAACGCCGGCCGGATGACCGAGGAGGATTACGCGGCCGCCGAATCCGGGATGTCTCGGAGCAACGGCCACTGTATGACGATGGGTACGGCGTCCACGATGGCCTGTATGGCCGAGGCACTCGGCCTCCAGCTGACCGGATCAGCCGCCATCCCAGCAGTCGACTCACGGCGGTATTCGCTGGCCCAGCAGGCCGGTCGGCGAATCGTCGAGATGGTGCACGAGGACCTGAAGCCGTCCGACATCCTGACCCGCGATGCGTTCGCCAACGCGGTCCGCGCGAACGCCGCGATCGGTGGTTCGACCAACGCGGTCATCCACCTGCTCGCGATCGCCGGCCGGGTCGGCGTCGACCTGTCGCTGGACGACATGGACGAGTGGGCGCGCGGCGTACCGTGGCTGGCCGACCTGCAGCCGTCGGGGCAGTACCTGATGGAGGACTTCTACTACGCCGGCGGTCTTCCCGCCGTACTGAAGGAGATCCTGCCGCTGCTCAAGGCGGACGCGATCACCGTCACCGGCCGAACCATGGGCGAGAACGTCGCCAACGCCGAGCGCATCGACTGGGTCGGCCAGGAGGGTCGCCCGGGTGCCGCGGTCATCCGCCCGGTCGGCAATCCGCTCGGCAGCGGCGCGGGAACCGCCGTACTGAAGGGCAATCTGGCGCCGGACGGTGCTGTGGTCAAGCAGTCCGCGGCATCGGAGCGCTTGTTGCAGCACCGCGGGAAGGCGCTGGTCTTCAGCAGCATCGAGGAGTACGACCTGGCCGTCGACGATCCGGACCTGGACGTCGACGAAGACACCGTGCTCGTCCTCCAGAACGCCGGACCACGCGGCTACCCGGGAATGCCGGAGGTCGGCAACATGACGATCCCGCGCAAACTCGCCGAGATCGGCGTCGACGACATGGTGCGGATCTCCGACGCACGGATGAGCGGTACGGCGTACGGAACCGTCGTACTGCACGTCACGCCGGAGGCCGCGGTCGGCGGACCGCTGGCTCTGGTGCGAACCGGCGACTGGATCGAGCTGGACGTTCCCGGCCGGCGACTCCACCTCGACGTCTCCGACGAGGAACTCGAGAAGCGCCGCGCCGACTGGCAACCCCCTGCGCCGCCAACGGATCGAGGCTGGGCCCGCTTGTACGTCGACCACGTCACGCAGGCCAACCAGGGCTGCGATCTCGACTTCCTGGTAGGCCGCACCGGCTCCGCCGTAGCCAGACAGAGCCACTGATGAACTGGGGACCGTTCGAGGGTATTCGGGGGCTTCGGCCTGCCGGGGTGATTCCGCAGGTTACGCCGATTCGGCGGCTGTTGCCGGATCTGCCGGCTATGGACGACCCGGCTGCGGCTACTCACACGGCACTCGAGCCTCTGCGCGTGCAGATCCAGTCCGGCGCTCGCATCGCGGTCACCGCGGGCAGTCGCGGGATCCACGATCTGGTGCCGGTGGTTCGGGCGGCCGTCGAGTGGCTCAAGGCAGCTGGGGCCGACCCGTTCGTCGTACCGGCTATGGGTTCGCACGGCGGTGCGACGGCTGACGGGCAGCGCGAGATGCTGGCCGGGCTCGGGATCACTCCATCCAGCGTCGGCTGCCCGATCGAGGCGACCATGGAGACCGTTGTCGTCGGCAAGCTTGACGACGGTACGCCGGTTCATCACGACGCGATCGCGGCAGCCGCTGACGGCGTACTCGTGATCAACCGGGTGAAGCCGCATACCGACTTCCACGGACCGATCGAGAGTGGGCTGGCGAAGATCCTCGCGATCGGTCTCGGCAACCACGCCGGTGCCGCGGCGCTGCACGCCGGTGGGATTCCGTCGCTGGGAAGTTCGATCGAAGCGGCTGCGCGAGTAGTCGTTGCGCAGGGCAAGATCCTTGGCGGACTAGGCATCCTGGAGAACGCCCTGGAACACACGGCCGCAGTCGAGTTCGTACCGGCCGACGGGATCGCGGGCGCGGCTGAGCACGCCCTGTTGCAACGGGCAGGCAGCCTCCTTGGCCGCTTGCCGTTCGACGAGCTGGACGTGCTGGTGGTGGACGAGCTGGGCAAGGACAAATCCGGCGCCGGCATGGACACGAACGTGATCGGCCGGTGCTGGGTACACGGCATCCCCGAGTTCGAATCGCCGTCGATCGCAGCCATCAGCGTGCACTCGCTCTCCGAGGCCTCGCACGGGAACGCCTCCGGGCTCGGCCTGGCCGACGTGATGCCGGCCAGGATTCTCGAACAGATCGACCTACAGGCCAGCTATGTGAACGCCTTGACCTCCGGCGCCGGCGGAGCGCGCCGATCCCGCCTACCGATGGTGATGGAAGACGACGAAGCGGCCGTTCTCGCGGCCATCACGATGTGTGGCCGCCGCGACTGGTCCGAACTGCGGCTCGCGCGGATCAAGGACACGTTGTCCCCGCACGAGCTGCTGGTCACGCCCGCTCTTCTGGCCGAAGCCGGTGACCGGTTCGATCTGGAGATCACCGGTGCGGCCGGCGAGCTGACTGTCGATGGGAAGCTTTCACCATGGTGACCATTCGCGAAGCACACGCTCTGCTGGCCGACCGCGGTTTCCGCCCCGGCAGCGCATCCACGGCGAGGTTTCCGGACGGTACGCCGTACAAGGTGGAGATCCCGTCGTGTGAGGGACCGCGGGTGTTCGAGGCTGTCCTCGACGAGGCGGCGCGGCGTGCGGTGACCATCGATCGGGTGTCGCAGGGCAGCGGCGTGATGATGCTGACCGATGCCGAGATCGAGGAGATGTTGTCGCTCGGTGCCTCGGCCGGTGTCGAGGTCTGCCTCTTCCTCGGCCCGCGAGGTGCGTGGGACATCGGTGGGCAGGCGAAGGTCTCGGCCGCGGTCGGAGGCGTTGCGCGTGGCAACGAGATGGTTGCCGCGTCGCTGTGTGACGCCTTCCGGGCGGTCGAGCTTGGTGTACGAAGTCTGCTGGTCGGAGACATCGGCGTACTGGAACTCCTTGGCCAGTTGAAGGTTGACGGCTCGTTGCCTTCCGACCTCGTGCTGAAGACCTCGGTGCTCATGCCGTTGCCCAACGCACCGACTGCGCGACTCTACGAACGCCTGGGGGCAACGAGTTTGAACGTGTCGACGGATCTTCCGGTGCCGGTGCTCGCGGAGATCCGGTCGGTGACCTCGGTGCCGATCGACATGTACATCGAGGTGCCGGACGACCAGGGCGGGCACGTGCGCTTCTACGACGTACCGGAGATCGTGAAGGTGGCGGCGCCGGTCTATCTGAAGATGGGGCTGCGGAACGCGCCGAACATCTACCCGGCCGGCGCGCATCTGACCGCGACCGCCGAGGCATTAGGGCGTGAACGAGTCCGCCGGGCCGAGTTGATTCTGCGTCTGCTGGCCGAACAGGATGAGGTATGACCGATCTCTTCGTGGCCCGGTTGAAGTCCGCCCTGGGGGACAACGCGGTGGTCGACGATGCCGACGTACTGGATGCGCATCGCAACGATCATGCGACCTTCTGCAAGGCCGGCGTACCGCGGGTTCTGGTGCGGCCGTCGACCACGGGTGAGGTGTCCGAGGTGCTGAAGGCTTCGGCGGAGTACGGCGTACCGGTTGTGACGCAGGGGGCGCGGACCGGGCTGTCTGGCGCGGCCAACGCGATCGACGGCTGCCTGTTGCTGTCGACGGCGCGGATGAACCGGATCCTGGAGATCTCCGCCGAGGACCAGGTCGCCGTTGTCCAGCCTGGCGTGGTGAACGCCGAGCTGTCGCGGGCTGTTCTTGAGCAGGGGCTGTTCTATCCGCCGGATCCGTCGTCGTGGGAGATGTCCACGCTGGGCGGCAACATCGCGACCAACGCCGGTGGGTTGTGCTGCGTGAAGTACGGCGTGACGTCGGACTTTGTGCGCGGTTTGGAGGTCGTGCTGGCGTCCGGCGAGGTCGTTCGGACCGGCCGTCGTTCGGCGAAAGGTGTCGCTGGGTACGACCTGACCCGGCTGATCGTGGGTTCCGAGGGGACGCTGGGCGTGGTCACCGAGGCGACGCTGACCCTGCGGCCCGCGCCCGAAATGGCGCTGACCGCGGCCGCCACGTTCCTGTCCATCGAGGACGGGATCGCTGCCGCTGCCGCGGTGATGGCTTCTGGTCTGCGGCCCTCGCTGCTGGAGTTCCTCGATGGGCCGACTGCGCGGGCGATCCAGGACTACCGGGATATGGGACTGCCTGCAGATGTCGGTTCGCTGCTGATCGCACAGTCCGACCGCGGCCCGCGAGCCGCTGAGGACGTCGCGCGGATCGCAGCGATCTGTACGGCGCATGGCGCGGTCGAGGTGGCCGAGGCGTCGGATGCCGAGGAGTCGCGGATGCTGCTCGAAGCCCGACGGCTGGTCAACCCGGCGCTGGAGCCACTCGGCGTCACCCTGATCGACGACGTCTCCGTCCCGCGCTCGCAACTCGTCCCGCTCCTGCGCGGAATCGCCGAGCTTGGCGCGAAGCACGACGTACTGATCTGCTGTCCCGGTCACGTCGGCGACGGCAACATGCACCCCACGGTCGTTTTCGATCGCGACGATCCGGCCGCAGAGGCTAGGGCGTTGGAGGCGTTCGGCGCGATTATGCAGCTCGGTCTGTCCCTTGGCGGGACCATCACTGGTGAGCATGGGATCGGTACGTTGAAGGCGCGCTGGCTCGAGGACGAGCTCGGCCCGGTCGGTCTCGATCTGCATCGGCGCATCAAACAGGCCTTCGACCCTGACGGATTGCTCAACCCAGGAAAGGTGCTGCGGTGATCGATCCGTCAGCGGTGCGACCATCGGCTCGACAGCTCGCGTGGCAACGGCAGGAGCTGACGGCGTTCGTGCACTTCGGTATCAACACCTTCACAGATCTGGAGTGGGGGACCGGGCTGGACGATCCTGCCGTGTACGACCCGGCCGAGCTCTCGTGTGATCAGTGGGTGCGGGTGCTGGTCGATGCCGGGTTCAAGAGTGTGATCCTGACAGCGAAGCACCACGACGGCTTCTGTCTATGGCCGAGCCGCTTCCTGCCGCACACCATCGCCGCGAGTCCGTCCGGGCGCGACGTCATGGCCGAGATGTCTGCGGCCTGTGCCGAGCATGGGCTCGGGATGGGGTTCTACCTGTCGCCGGCGGACCTGTACCAGGAGAAGGCTCCGGGCGGGTACTACGGCAACGGGAGCCCGGCGGTCGCTTCAGAGATCGGCGAGTTCGTCTACGAGGTGGACGACTACAACCGGTTCTATCTGAACCAGCTGTATGAGCTACTGACGCAGTACGGGCCGATCACCGAGGTGTGGCTGGACGGAGCGAACCCGACGAGTACGGCGCAGGAGTACGCCTTCGACGCGTGGTTCGACCTGATCCGCCGATTGGCGCCTTCGGCAACGATCGCGGTGGGTGGGCCGGATGTTCGGTGGGTCGGCAACGAGGACGGGTTCGCGCGGGAGACCGAGTGGAGCGTCGTGCCGTTCGCGTCCGGTCAGATGGTGGCGCAGCAGACCGCTGCTTCGGTGGCCGGGCCCGCCGAGTTGGCAGCGGCCGACGAGTTGCGGTGGTACCCCGCTGAGGTTGACGTGTCGATCCGGCCGGGCTGGTTCTACCACGCGTCCGAGGACGATGCGGTGAAGTCGGTGCCCGAGCTGCTCGACATCTACCGCAAGTCGGTCGGGCGAAACGCCGTACTGCTGCTGAACATCCCGCCGGATCGACGCGGGCGGTTCGCGGATCCCGACGTACAGGCGTTGGCTGCCTTTGGTGAGGCGATCCGGTCGTACTACGACACGGCCGTTGAGCTGCCGGGATCCTTCAACGTGCTGAGCCTGCGCGAGGACATCGCCGCCGGCCAACAGGTCGAGTCCTTCGCCGTCGACGCCCTGATCGACGGCTCGTGGACCGAGGTCGCCGTAGGCACCACGATCGGCCACCGCCGCCTGATCCCGCTGGACAGTTCGGTGACCGCCGACGCCGTACGCGTCCGCATCCTCGCCACCCGAGCTCCTGACCCTTCTGTGGCCCTCACCGTCCACCACGACCCGACGCTGTCCTGAGTCCCCCTGCCTGGAGTCGAACCAGGAACCGAGCCTTCGGAGAGCCCGGCGTACATCCGTTACCAGGGGGGCCGGCGCCACCACCCACCTGAATGGCGGCGCCTTGTCCTACTCCTCCACCGAGACAACCCGCATCCAGTCGGAGCATTCGCCCTCACACCAGACATGATCACCACGGTGCGCCAGCCGATCCCGCTGCACGTGCCCACACGCCAGCAACACCCGCCGCAACGCATGCCCTTGACTGACCGGAGAACCGGTCCGCCCACCAGGTACGCGCTTCCTGTTCCTGAGTCCAGCCATAGCCGGTCCTCCCCTCATTTAGTTGCCCCGAGCACCTTTGCCCGAGTAGTGCAGGAGGCAGGATTCGAACCTGCTAGGCCCGAAGGCACCGGGGTTACAACCCGGCCCACCCCTCCAACGGTGGCGCTCCTGCTCGGTATCGCAGCGCAGACGGGACTCGAACCCGCACACCCCGCGGTGAAAACGCGGTGACTCTCCCATTTGGTTCACTGCGCCCCACGTACCCCGTACCGGATTCGAACCGGCGATCTCCCGGCTGAGAACCGGACGTCCTACCCGCTAGACCAACGGGGCCTGCTGTTCCGCGCCCTGCACCGGATTCGAACCGGCGTTCCCCCGGCTGACAACCGGGTGCCTTAACCACTAGGCCAACAGGGCAGGTGCTGCGCGGTGAGAGTGAGATTCGAACTCACGGATCGGCCGTAGTCGATCGACGGTTTAGCAAACCGTTGCCCCTGCCAACAGGCGGACCTCACCTCGGGAGCTGCCGTGTCCCCTGAACACGGCAGTCCCCTTCAGCCCTTGACGCAGATGACCTGCTTGAGGTGGGCGACAACCTCGACCAGGTCGGACTGGGCGGCGATGACCGACTCGATGTCCTTGTAGGCCGCCGGGAGCTCGTCGAGCACACCGGCGTCCTTGCGGGACTCGACACCCTCGGTCTGGGCGATCAGGTCGTCGACCGTGAACCGGCGCTTCGCCTCGTTGCGGCTCATCCGCCGGCCTGCCCCGTGTGAGGCCGAGTAGAAGGACCGCTCCGAGCCGAGCCCGCGGACGACGTACGAGCCCGTCCCCATCGAGCCCGGGATCAGGCCGAGGTCACCGGCGCCGGCCCGGATCGCACCCTTGCGGGTGACGAGCAGGTCGAGGCCGTCGATGTGCTCCTCGGCGACATAGTTGTGGTGGCACGAGATCGGCTCGTCGAACCGGACCTCCTGGGCGAAGGACTCCCGCACCGCCCGCATCACGAGCGCCAGCATCGTCGCCCGGTTCTGCGACGCGTACGTCTGCGCCCACGTCAGATCCCGCCGGTACGCCGTCATCTGCGGCGTACCGGACAGGAAGACGGCCAGATCGCGATCCGGGAGATCCGCGTTGTGCGGCAGCTCCTTGGCGATCGACATGTGTCGCTCCGCCAGCTCCTTGCCGATGTTGCGGCTTCCGGAGTGCAGCATCAGCCACACGCGGTCGTCATCGTCGAGGCAGACCTCGATGAAATGGTTTCCCGATCCGAGCGAACCCATCTGCTGCTGTGCCCTGCGTTCACGCTGCTGCACGCCCTTGTGCAGCTCGTTGAACGACCCCCACAGCCGGTCCGAGGCCCGCGGGTCCAGCCCGAGCCGCCGGATGCTGACCGGCTCGTCGTGAGCCCGGAAACCAACCGGTACGGCGGCCTCGATCCGGGACCGGATCCCGGACAGGTCATCCGGCAGGTCCGCCGCCGTCAGCGACGTCAGCACACCCTCCATCCCGCACCCGATGTCGACCCCGACCGCAGCCGGCGACACGGCCTGGTACATCGCGATCACAGACCCCACCGTCGCGCCCTTACCGAGGTGCACATCCGGCATCACCCGGACCCCGTGCACCCACGGCAGCGCAGCAATGTTCCGCAGCTGCTGCAGCGCCTGCGCGCCCACCTCGTACTCATGAGCCCACATGAGCGTAGAGCTCTTCGCTCCGCTCAGCTCAACCGGAAACTCCACGTTCATCCCCTCACCCTCGTTTGTCGGCTTACCAGTCCCAGGCACGCGTGTAGCCGCGGATCATCTCCTCACCCTGTTCGTGTCAATGCCGGTGCCGGACGCACCGGAACGCTGCCAGGGCAGGGCTCGAACCTGCGGGACCTCGGGTCAGAACCGAGGGTGGGACACCGTCGCCCACCTGGCATCGCGCTCCAACGCGACACCGGGTGGTGTCACGTCAGAGCGATATCTCCGCACGCGAAGGAATCCACGGCTGCCACAACAGCGGCATACCGGCCTCCTCGGGCGTGCGTGAGCCCTTCTTCTCGTTACAAGCCGCATGCGCAGCCACAGCGTTCAGCCACTCACCACGTCCACCACGAGACCGCGGTACGACGTGGTCCATCGTGGTCGCACCCTTCAGACCGCAGTACGCACACGTGTGCTTGTCACGCTTCAGTACGCCGGCCCGCGTGTACTGCAGCCGGCCGGACGCGTAACGCCACTTCGTGACGACGTAGCGAACCAAACGCAGTACACGGGGCAGAGGGAACGGTCCGATGCTGGCGCCGTCATGCGCTTCCTCGACAACGGCAACCTCGCGCACCAGCATCCGGATGGCGTGCTGAATAGACACGACATGCAGCTGCTCGTACGACGCGTTGAGAACGATCACACCGCTCATGTGCTCCCTCCTCCCCTCCAGTGTGCCCGACCACGCCACGCGAGGTCGGCTGTTGTTGGTGTCGGTGCGGCCCCAGGGAGTCGAACCCTGAACCTCCTGGACCTAAGCCAGGTGCCTCTGCCAATTGGGCCAGAGCCGCAAGTACTACGCTTCGTGCTGACACGAGCACGCTCGGCAGGACTCGAACCTGCAACCTCCTGCTTCGTAGACAGGCGCTCTCTCCACTTGAGCCACGAGCGTTCGTGGCGCCCGCTCGGCCGGTAGCAAGCATCCTGCGGGCGCCTGGTCCAGCTGGAGGGACTCGAACCCCCGTCTCCCTCAACCCAAATGAGGTGGCCTGGCCACTGGCCCACAGCTGGCAAACAGATGTAATTGTCAATTCTGCGAATGGGCATCCGTAAATACCCGAAGAATGCATCGGCGCAGCGAATCAAATGGCACACCGAAAACGGTCCGTGTGTGGACAAAACAAAAGAGCCGCCTGCCACCGGTTGCCCGGCCCAGACGGCTCCTGAGGTGTCTCCCTCGCGGGATCACCCAGGCGGACCGCCCGAACGCAGGCTCAGCTCGAGGCCCAGTTCGTGATAGAAGGCATCGATACGCACGGTTCGCAGGCACGACGGCAAAGCCATGGGGCTACGCCGCCACGCTTTCCTCGCGTTCTGCTTCCCGGTCACGATCGTCTCCTCGTCAGTAGTGCTTGCGGGGAATAGTCTCACCCACACCACTATGTGAAGTCAACGCATTTCCCGCACTATTTCTTCCCATCCATTTCCCCACCCTTTCACCCGCACGTGCCGCACCCCACACCCCCACCCCCGCCATCCGATTCGAACTCACCCCCCACCTCCCGCTACACTCTTCCCTCGGTACCACCCGCCGCCTTAGCTCAGTCGGCAGAGCGTCTCACTCGTAATGAGAAGGTCGTCGGTTCGATTCCGACAGGCGGCTCCACCAAGGCCCCTCTGGCCGGGCAAAACGCCCGAATCAGAGGGGCCCTGCCTCTTGCCTCGGGTGCCCGCAGATACGCACGGACGTCGGGGGCGCGTCGGCGTTGAGGGACGAGGGCGGTCTTCGCCCTGGCAGGATAGTCGCGTGAGTCTCGGTGACGATGACGGCGGCGTTGCCCTGCGCCGTGAGCTGTCTGAGCTCCGGGCCGAGCGAGACCGGCTCCGGGTCGAGAACGTGCGGCTGTCCCGTCTGCTGGAGCTGCGAGGCCAGGACACCACACCTGTTGTTGAGCAACTCGCCGCGCCCATCGGGCCTGGCGGGCTGGTATCGATGGCAGGCTCGACGCCGCAGCAGAAGCTTGCCCTCTACTTGGACCTGTTCCGTGCCAGGAACGACACGTACGCCAAGCGCTGGGAGGACCCGCGCACGGGAAAGAAGGGATGGATGCCTGTGGCGGCGGGTGGGTGGCGCAGGGGTATGACGCGCGCGACCGCCCGTCTTCTCCCGCTTACTCCGGATGTCGTTGCGGAACACCTGGCCGCGCGGTCGCGGCAGGATTTGTTCATCGGCCTCTACCCGATACTCCCGGACAACACTTGCTGGTGGTTGGCTGCCGACTTCGACGGCAAGACCGCGATGCTCGACGCCCTGGCATACGTCAAGGCCGCCAGAAGTGCCGGCATCCCCGCTGCGCTGGAGATCTCCCAGTCTGGTGCCGGGGCACATGTGTGGATCTTCTTCACCGCGGCGATCCCCGCGCAGACGGCACGCGCGGTCGGCACCGCGCTGATCCATGAGGCCATTCTGCAGCGCGGCGCCATGAGCCTGGGCTCCTATGACCGTCTGTTCCCGAGCCAGGACGTACTGCCCGGCTCTGGACCTGGCAACCTGATCGCCGCACCGCTCCACGGCAATCGCCGTAAGAACGGGCTCACGCTCTTCCTCGACCCCGCCACGCTGGAGCCGTACGAGGACCAGTGGGCGTTCCTTTCGACGCTGGACAGGCTTACCCCGGGGGACGCAGCCCGTCTGGCCCGTAAGGCGTCACGCGCGACCGTCGGCCGCGATGTCACGACCCTGGCACGAGCCGAATCCACGAAGGTGCACCCGCCCATGCCGCCGGTGGTGCGCGCCGAACTCGCCGCCGGCATGGTCCTGGACGTGACCGCTCTCCCGCCTGCTGCTCTCGCGACGTTCAAGCATGCCGCATCGATGGCGAACCCGAAGTTCTACGAGCTGCAACGGCTGCGCAAATCCACGTGGGATACCCCGCGGTTCGTTACCGGGTACGACCTGACCCTGGACGACAGGCTCGTACTGCCTCGCGGACTCCGGCAGCTGGTCGCCGGCATCGTCGAGCGCAGCGGCGCCCGCCTCGATGTCACCGACAACCGGATTGCGGGCACGGAAATCGACGTCGCGCTCATCGGCGAGCTCGCCGACCGGCAGGCCGCGGCCGTCGGCGAGCTACTCGCGCACGACGATGGCGTCCTGGTCGCCCCGCCAGGATCGGGCAAGACCGTTATGGCGTGCGCGGTCATCGCCGAACGGGCGGTGTCCACACTGATCTTGGTGGACCGCAAGGCCCTCGCCGACCAATGGCGGACTCGACTGACCGAGTTCCTCGGCCTCAAACCAGGACAGCTGGGCGGCGGGCGGACCAAGCTGACGGGGATCGTCGATGTTGCCATGCTGCCCACCCTGGCCAGGCATGACGACGTCGAGAACCTGACTGCCGGATACGGGCAGGTCATCGTCGACGAAGCTCACCACATCGCCGCAGCCGCCTACGACCACTCGGTCAAGAAGATCGCCGCCCGGTACTGGCTCGGTCTCACTGCTACCCCTGACCGCCGCGACGGCCTCGGCGAGCTCCTGCGGTGGCAGCTCGGACCAGTACGGCACACGATGACCGACGAGATACCCGGGACGCTTGGCGAAGCAGCCGGCGCCACTGCAGGACCGGCGCGCGTGCTGCATGTGCACGAGACCATCTTCACCGCAGACATCGCTCAGGACGCCCCGTCACCCATCGCCGAGGCTCACCGGGCACTCACCGTCGACAGAGACCGCAACAAGCAGATTCTGGACGACGTCCACGTCTCTCTCACCCAGGGGCGCAACTGCCTGGTCCTGACCCGCCGGGTAGCCCACCTCGAAACGCTGACGTCGCTCCTGACCGGTTGCGGCCACGAACCGCTTGTGCTCCAAGGCGGGATGCCGGCCAAGGAACGGCGTGCCATCGTCGAACGACTCACCGACGTGAAGGCCGGAGACGGTGTCCTGGTCGTGGGTACGACACCGTTCGTCGGTGAAGGGTTCGACGCACCGGCCCTGGACACCCTGTTCCTCGCGGCACCGATCTCCTTCGATGGACTCCTGCTCCAATGTGCGGGGAGAGTCGTGCGCCCAGCACCCGGCAAGACCGTCGCGGAGGTCCACGATTACCACGACCCGCTCGTCCCGTTGCTGGCAACCTCGCTCCAGCGACGCATGCCCGGTTACAAGCGGCTGCGATTCGAGCGGGTCTGACGACGGCCCGCTCAGGGCGGGGCGTCAGTCGTCGCACTGACCCAAGTCGATCGAGCACCCTGCAGGATCCCGGTCCGCGTCTGTCCGGTTCAGCGAACGTTCCCTAAGCCGCCGAGTTCGTTGGCGTGGACAGTTTTCTCGACGATGACGGTGGTGAGTGGATAGCCGAGGATGGTGAATTGCCAGCCGCCAGTAGCTGCTGGTTGCGACGAGTTGGGGCTCAGGCGTGATGGAATCACCGATGCTGACGTCAAGCTGAAGCTTGAGTTGTGCACGGGCGATCGTGGCAGGTAAGACGAGCCGTAGTCCGTAGTAACTGCCGTCATCTCGAATCGTCGCGGTTCTCAGACTTGCGCCGCCGAATGTGACATCGACATCGTCGCCGTCGGTTGCGGCGATGGCCCTGACACGATCGCGCATCACTCGTTTCCGGGTATCGATCCTGAGTCGTCGCGGGCCGGTGACCAGGTCAGGTGCTGCGGGTCCCAGGTTGCGTTGTTCGAGTTCTTCTCGAGTGTGGGGTCGATGAAGGCGGCGACGACTTCTGCTGCGGTCTTGGCGGTAAAGGATTCGGCTATTGGTACGCCTTTGGCTGTTCTGGGGTATGTCCGGGTCCAGTCGGCGGGGATGTCGAAGTGTTCGAACGGTTCGATGTTGCTGAGGTTCTGTTTGGCGGTGATTGCGAGCTGTAGCTCATGCAGGTCGACTGTCTGGGTGTGGGCCAGTACGACGAGGTCGACCAGGTCTTTGACGCGACTGCTGTGCTTGCCGCCGGGATAGTTGGTGTCCATGGTCGCGCAGACTTTGTCGGCGATCTGGTCGGCGGCAGGGTAGAGCCGGTAGGGGTGAGTGACGAGTGGTCGGCGCAGATGGAGCCGGTTGGCCGGCTCGATCACTTCGGGTCGACCGATCGGCGGCGGTCCGACTACGACGTCGACCACGATGGTGTCGATCTGGTTATCGTGGTCGACGTCGATGCAGGCAAAGACATAGCGCCGCGTCGCTACGCCGGGCTGGTTGTCGCCGAGGCCGGTGGGCGTGGAGCGGATGAGCCGGAACGTGAGATGGTCGCCGAGCTCCACGTCGACCAGTTCGGTCAGGGCTTTCTCGGCTTCGGCGAGATTGGGCGCTTGCTGAGCTGCAAGGTCTACGTCCTTGGTGGTGCGCGAACGGGGCACGCGGGCGAGCATGCTCATCCCGCCCTTGAGTAGCCACTCGGACCGCTCGCCGTGGGCGAAGACGCGAGAGAGAAACCGGTCGAAGCGGGCCTGCCGGATCGTCGCGTCGACGCTGGCAGCACTGACTCCGGGGCCGGCGTGCTGGGCGGCCTTCTTGGCGGCGTCCTTGATCGCCAGCTCCAGTGATCGCCAGTCGGCGTAACCTTCGTTCTCAGCCACGATCCCATCCTTCCGGGCTCACGCCAGCCAGCTCGAACAGGTCGTTTGCCAGAGGGCTGCCGTCACCCTTGCGCTGTGCTGCGATGGAGTCGAGGTAAGCCGCGAACCGGGCGGGTGCCACGAGCTTGTCGGTGCGCACTGCGTCGCGGACGGCGTCGGCGACCAGAGACAGGTCGGTGCCGAGTTCGACCAGGTCTGCGAGGGTACGCTCGATGGTCAGGGTGGGGAGTCCGTCAACGGGTATGACCTCGGCACGGGTTAGTTGCCGGATGCGTAGGTGAACCCCGGGAAGCCGGGTTCCTTTACGTGTGGGCACGATGAAGTCGAGGCCGTCGAGGAAGAAGTCGCCGACATCGTGGACTATCGCCGCCGTGATGCCTGCCCCTACGACCGATGCGACCCCGGTCTTGGTGCGGTGTGCGGTCGCTCCCCCCAGCGCCAGCCAGGTCGCGTAGATCGCCTCGTGATCCTGTGGTGGTGCGCCGGCCATGCGGTACACGCCCTGTGCGACACGCTCAATCGCGCCGGCTGAAGCCATCCTGGAGAGCTGCTTACGGGAGACACCAGCATCCTCGGCCTGGGCAGTAGTGACCAGGCCCCACCGGTGTTCCGCGATGGAGCCGAGCCGTACCAGCGTCGAATCAGCCATGGCGACTATTGTACCCAGTTTCGGGTACAAATGTTGTAATCTGCTGGTTCGCCTAACCCCAGTAGACGACCTCGTCCCCCGGACCCTCGGACCGATCCGAGGTGCGGGGTCGTGTACCCCACCCGTACTCCTTGGAGCTCCTAAAGGGTGCGATTTGGCGCACGATTCAGACATACGACCCGCAAAAGTACGGGCCAAAGTATGAAAAGTTAGAGCGTCGATGGAACGAACTGAGGCGGATCCCTGGTCATGCGTCAGTTGGGCTGGGTGCCTGTCACTGTGACCTCGGCCAGGCTGATCACACCGGCGGTGGTGGCCGGCGACTGCACCTTGACGTAGCGGGCCACGGTGTTGGTCGGCAGGCTGGTGACTGCGCCCGGTGTCGCCCCGAGGTTCAGCTTGGTCACCGTGGAGTCGGCGATCAGTTGGGCGTAGGTCCGGCCCGACATGCTAGCTGTGGAGAGGAACACCACCGCGTTGTTCAGCTTGTCAGCCGAGGCGTCGGTCCGGTTGTGCACCGTGACGTTGCTGACCCGGGAACTGGTTAGCAGGTCGACCTGCCACCAGGGCTGTGAGCTGGACGCCGTCCGGCTCACGGACCCGGCGGCGAAGACGCCGTTGGTGTTCCCATCCACGGCCCGGGCGGCGGTGCCGACGTCGGTGGACGACTGCGTGGCCGGCCGGTTGGTGGACAGGTTCACGGCGCCGGTGGTACCGGCGACCTGGACCTCGGCCAGGTTCAGGGTGGTGAGGATGCTCGACAGTTGCACCCGAACGTACCGGCCGGTGGCGTTGCCCGCGTTCAGGGTCAGGCTGTTGGTGGTGGACGAGAACGCCGAGAACGGCATCTCCTTCACCGAGGCGTCGGCCCGCAGCGACGACAACGACCGGCCGGTCATGTCGGTCGAGGAGATGAACACCGAGCCGCTGCCCAGCCGGTTCGAGTCGGTCCGGCTCCACAGCGTGACGGTGGAGACGGCCGCCGCGGAACCGAGGTCGACCTGCCACCACGGCTGGGTGGAGAGGTTGGTCTGGCTCACCGAGCCGCTGGAGAACACGCCGTTGGTGTTGCCGTCCACCGCCCGGGCCGCCACCGCGGAACCGCTGGTGCTCGACTGGGTGGCGGTCTTGCCTTGGGCCAAATTCGGCGGACCGGTGACGGTCACCGTGGTGGTCGACGCCGCGCTGTCCACCTTGCCGTCCCGCACAACCAGGCTGAAGGTCAGCGTGGCCGGTGTGGCCGGGGCGGTGAAGGTCGGCTTCTGCACCGTCCGGCTGGACAGCGTCACCGCGGGTCCACCGGTCTGGGTCCAGGTGTAGGTCAGCGGGTCGTTGTCGGCGTCGGTGCCGGACCCGTTCAGGGTCACCGTGGTACCCGTGTTGACCGTCTGCGCCGTACCGGCGTTCGCGACCGGTACCTGGTTGACCGGGGTGGTGGTCACCGTGGTGGTCGCCGCCGCACTGTTGGCCTTGCCGTCCCGCACCACCAGGCTGAAGGTCAGCGTGGATGCCGTGGACGGAGCGGTGAAGGTCGGCTTCGCCGTCGTCGTACTGGACAGCGTCACCGCGGGTCCACCGGTCTGGGTCCAGGTGTAGGTCAGCGGGTCGTTGTCGGCGTCGGTGCCGGACCCGTTCAGGGTCACGGTCGTACCAGCCACGACCGACTGCGGCGCACCGGCGTTCGCCACCGGGACGCGGTTGGCCGGCTCCGAGAGCGGCTGCGGGGTGCAGTTGCTGATCGAGACCGTGAAGGGCTCGAGGTCGTTGTTCGTCTCGATCATGGCACCGTTCTCGGAGCCGCTGAGCGAGATGGTGTACGTCTCGCCGGCGTCCACGAGGGTCTCCCGCCACACGTCCGTACCGCGCTCCCACTCGATGATCAAGACCCGGCCGGTGACCACGCGGACGGTGCACCCGTCGGCCCAGGCGCCCATGTACGGGTAGAGCGGAGCGCCCGACTCCGAGTAGACGGTGCGTGCGTTGTAGCCGGAGCGGCCGTTGCCCTGGTAGGCCGTGCCGACCGGCCAGGTGACCACGCCGCCGTACCAGTCACCGGGGTCCTCGCCGGTTCCGGCGTAGCGCCAGCGGGCGCTGACCCAGGAGACCGGGTCGCACGTGGTGGGGTCGGTACAGGCGGGCGGTGGCGGCGGGCCCGGCTCGCCGGGCACGAGGACGTACTCGAACGGCGAACCGCTCTGCACGCTGACGATGCTGCTGCTATTCAGGGCACTCGACACGGTGTAGCTCTCGCCGTCCGACAGCGTGGCCAGCGACGAGTGCGGACCGTCGGCCGCACCCGCGTAAACCGTGGCGCTGCCGGATGCGACGGTGATCTTCCAGCCCGCCACCTTGGACACCGGGGCGTACACGTCGTGGGAGACGGTGTAGCCGTAGCGGGCCCGCACCGGCTCGGCCGCGGCCGGCCAGACCGCCGCGTTGCTGGAGTCCGACGGACCCCACGGGCACGGGCTGCTGGTGCAGTCCCAGGTGGCCAGCACCGAGCTGTCACCGGAGGCCAGCGGCGCTTCGGCCGGGGTGCCGGGGGTGATCGTGTACTCGAACGGTGAGCCGTCCTGCACGCTGACGATGCTGCTGCTGCTCAGTGCGCTGGACACGGTGTAGCTGTCGCCGGCCGACAGCGCGGCCACTGGCGAGTGTGCATCGTCGGCCGGGCCTGCGTAAATCGTGGCGTTGCCGGATGTGACGGTGATCTTCCAGCCTGCCACTTTGGACACCGGCGCGTACACGTCGTGGGAGAGCGTGTAGCCATAGCGGGTCCGGATCGGCTCGGCCGCGGCCGGCCAGACCGCCGTGTTGCTGGTGTCCGACGGGCCCCACGGGCAGGGGCTGCTGGTGCAGGACCACGTCGCCACAACGGAGGGCACAGGATCACCCTCGGCTGCCCGCGCGGGCAAGGCGGTGAGGCCCAGCACCATCACGACCGTAGTAGTCAGAACGAAAAATGCGGTCGCGAAACGTCTCGACATGCCGGCCCCCCGGATTGTGCTTCTCCCCTTGCGGCAAACCGTAGCCCAAGTCGCTCGCTGTCAACTGAAAAAAGATGCAACTACGAGCCATTTGTTATGGACTGCATCACGCTACGAAAAACCTCCATCACTCATCGATGAAACCCCATTACCCATCGATGAGAATTGGGGGACTCCACGGAGGAGCACGGAGAAACCCCAGGTCACGGGCTAGTGGGCTAGTGAGTGGTGCAATGCCGACGGGGGGGACGGTTGGGCAGGACTGGGGGTGGACTACTGCGATGCGGTGGGCAACCATCCCAATTGGTTCCCGACGGTTGGTGGTGATCGGTTCGAGTACGACGGTTATCGGTCGCATTGGCATACCGAGCTGCTCGGGGTGTTCAGCGCGCAGACGTCTGGCGCGGACGACGGGACCCAGCTGTTCATGGTTCGAACGTCGACGCGGTCGTCGGCGACTGGGTCGCCACTCGGGACATGTACGACTGGCAACTCGGTACGGCGACAGGGCGTCGTACTGAGCCGCAGTCGAACCTGCACCAGCGAATCTTCGAGCACGGCCTGGTCCTGGTGAACGCCGATCCGGAGACGTCGCGACGCGGCCGCACCCTCTTGGGGTGATTAGCCGCTGGTACTCGAAAATCTGAGAAATCTGAGCGAGGTGTCGATCGACGGGGTGGCCAGCACGTCGTTGGGGTAAGCGGTCCAACCGGGGCCTCTGCGAAAGGAAGCACGATGGCGAAATACCTGATCCTCATCTACGGCGACGCCAGCGAGTGGGGTGCGATGACCGAGGAACAGTGGGTGGCGCACGGAGCGGCCCACGAGAAGTTCGCGGCCGCGGCCGGCGCGAAGGTCCTCGGCGGCGCAGAGCTGGAGTCTTCGGCGGTCGCGGCGACGACGCTCCGGACCGACTCTTCCTCCGGGCGGGTGACGACGACCGACGGGCCGTTCCTGGAGACGAAGGAGGCCGTCGGCGGCTACTACCTGCTGGAAGCCGCGGATCTGGACGAGGCGATCGCCCTGGCGGAGCTGTTGCCGGAGGTGCACGCCTCGCACAGCGGGGTGGAAATTCGGCCGGTGGTGCAGAACGGATGAGTGATGAGGTCCTCGCTGCGGTGGCGCAGGCTCACCGCAGCGAGTGGGCTCAGGTGCTCGCGACGACCGCGCAGCTGATCCGCGATCTCGACCTCGCCGAGGAGTGCACCCAGGACGCGTTCGTCCAGGCGCTCGAGGTCTGGCCGCAAACCGGCATCCCGCGGAATCCCGGCGCCTGGCTGACGACCACGGCGCGGAACCGTGCCAGGGACCTGCTGCGCCGGGATTCGGTCGCGCGCCGAGCGTTGCCGCTGCTCGTGCCGCCCGAGTCCGTGACCGGACCTGAGAACGAGCGCGACGACGACCGGCTCCGGCTGATCTTCACCTGCAGCCACCCTGCCTTGGCGCCTGATGCGAGGGCGGCGCTGACGCTTCGGCTGGTGTGCGGGCTCTCGACGCCCGAGGTGGCCCGGGCGTTTCTCGTGCAGGAGTCGACCATGGCGGCCCGGATCACCCGGGCGAAGAAGAAGATCAGCGTCGCCAAGATCCCGTACCGCGTGCCGTCGCCGGAGCAACTCGGTGACCGGGTCCGCGTCGTGCTCGACGTCGTACACCTGATCTTCAGCACAGGGCACACGGCTCCGATCGGCGCTGAGCTGGTTCGGCAGGACCTGATCGACAGTGCGATCGACCTCGCTCGCCTGCTGCACTTCCTGATGCCGACCGACGCCGAGGTCAGTGCGCTGCTGGCCCTGTTCCTGCTCGTCGACGCCCGCCGGGGCGCGCGGATGTCGGAGAGCGGCAGCCTGGTCCTCCTCCCGGATCAAGATCGATCACTCTGGGACGCCGACATGATCAGCGAGGGCACTGCCTTGCTGACCGATGCGCTGCGGCGACGACCACCCACGAGGTACGCGATCGAGGCCGCGCTCGCCGCCGTCCACGCGGAGGCGCCGACCTGGCACGACACCGATTGGTCGGAGATCGTCAGCCTGTACGACGTCCTGCTGCGACTGTGGCCGAATCCCGTGGTCGAGCTGAACCGCGCAGTCGCCATCGGCGAGCGTGATGGTCCCGAGGCTGGTCTGGTTGCGTTGCGGCCCCTCTTGTCCGAGCCGGCGCTGGCCACCTATGGGTACCTCAGCGCCGCTCGGGCCGAGTTCCTGCGTCGGCTGCAGCGCTGGGATGAGTCGGCGGAGGCGTACCAGGAGGCGCTGGCGCTCACCGACAACGGCGTCGAGCGGACATTTCTCAGCGGGCGACTCGCCGACGTACGAAAGCGCTAGTGCACCGATTCCTTTCCGGAGCGGGAGGGGTCAATAGTGCATGACTGACAACAAGAATCGACGGTTGGTGCAGGGCGTGCTCGTGTCGCTCAACGGGATCACCAGCGAGCCGCTGACCTGGGCCGGGCCGTATTTCGGGGACGGGAGCGCGGAGCATTCGCTGGCCGCGTTGGAGCGCAGCGGCGGGATGCTGATGGGACGCCGTACGTACGAGGTCTTCTCGCGACAGTGGCCGAAGGCAACGGGCCCGTACGCCGACTTTCTGAATCGGATGCCGAAGTTCGTGTTCTCGTCGACACTGGCGAAGGCTGAGTGGAACAACACCACCGTCATTGGTGGCGATGTGGTGAAGGAGGTTCGCGCGCTCAAAGAGGCCGAAGGCGACGACTTGGTTGTCTACGGCCACGGACGCTTCGGTCAGACGCTTGTGGATGCTGGTCTCGTGGACGAGCTGAACCTGACGATCGTGCCGGTCTTCGTTCCGGACGGTGTTCCCTTCTTTCGTGATGGCGGGGACGAGCATCGCTGGGAGCTGGTCCGGGCCGGGCAAGGCCACGACCCGGGCCTGGCGAACCTCACCTACCGCCCGGCGGTCACCGAGCGCTGAGAGATGTAAGAGCCGACGCGATGGGCGGGGGAGCGCTGTGGGTCTGCGGCTAGTCGGTCGCTGATCGTGCGCTGGAACGCTTGGAACGCGGGTAGTTGCGGCAACGGGTCGACATCGTCCTCGGCCTCGACCACGTGGACGAAGGTGATGCCGTCGTCGAGGCGGAAGCTTTGGTAGCGGAATCCTGCAGGGCCAGTGGTTTCCAGCTCTGCGAACACCTGCTCGATCAGGTGCTGGTTCTCGTCCGCGGTGTCGACGGTCGTGCGGTAGGTGATGACGGTCGTTCGCATGGCAACTCCTCAGTTCGGCTGTCTTGCCGGTATGGACAGCCGAAGCCCGCGGGATTCATCGCAGCGATGAGTTTCGGTGCTCCAACCGGTCTACCCACCTGAGAACCGAACTGATGGAGGATTGATGAGCAAGGGAACGGGCCTGACAACCCAGCAGCGCTGGGTGCTCGCCCTCACATCGCTGGGGTCCATGGTGGTCGCGCTCGACTCGCTGGTGGTAGCGACGGCACTCACCACGATCCAGGAGCAGCTCGGCGCATCGCTGGCCGACCTGGAGTGGACGGTCAACGCGTACAACCTGACCTTCGCCGTACTGATGCTGAGTGCGGCCGCGGCCGGGGATCGCTGGGGCCGGCGCCGGGTCTTCGCGGGTGGATTCGCTCTGTTCACGCTGGCTTCGGCCGCTTGCGCCTTGGCGACGTCGGTCGAGTGGTTGATCGCGGCCCGGGCCGTCCAGGGCGTGGGTGCGGCCGTCGTGATGCCGCTCGCGATGGGGCTTCTGGGCGCTACCTTCCCGCCGGAACGGCGTGGCTGGGCGACGGGTGTCTTCAGCAGCCTCACGGGTCTTGCGGTGCTCAGCGGGCCGGTCGTCGGTGGCGCGATCACCCAGGGGCTGGATTGGCACTGGGTATTCTGGATCAATGTCCCGGTCGGGTTGGTGCTCGTCCCGTTGACGCTCAAGCAGATCCCCGAGAGCCACGGCGGCAACCGGCGGCTCGACCTCGTCGGAGCCGGGCTGGCCGCCGTCGCGCTCCTCGGCGTGGTGTGGGCGCTGATCCGGGGACCGGAGGTCGGCTGGTCGAGCACCGAGGTCTTGGGTTCCCTGGTGATCGGTCTGATCGTCGGTGTCGCGTTCGTCGGCTGGGAGCGTCGGGCTCGAGCGCCGATGCTGCCGCTGAGCTTGTTCAAGGTGCGCTCGTTCGTCGCCGTGAATCTGGCCGGACTGCTGTTGGCCGCGGCTCTGATCGGCACGTTGTTCTTCCTGTCGCAGTTCGTCCAGGTGGTCCTGCACGACGGCCCGTTCGCGGCCGGTCTGCGGTTGCTGCCGTGGACGGCGACGTTGTTCGTCATCGCGCCGATCGCCGGGCGGCTCGTCGATCGCGTCGGCGAGCGACCTCTCGTCGTACTGGGTCTTGCCGCCCAAGGTCTCGGGTTGCTCGCGGTGGCGGCGCTCTCGGGCAACGGGCTGACGTACGGCGAATTGCTGGCGCCGATGGTCATCGCCGGAGCCGGTGTGTCGGTGGCGATGACCGCGGCCCAGAGTGGCGCAGTGGCCGCCGTACCGCAGGAATCGGTCGGCGTCGGATCCGGCGTGTACGGAATGACGCGGCAGGTCGGGAGCGTGGCCGGGATCGCGATCGCGGCCGCAGCGTTCGCCTGGTACGGCGGTTATGCGTCGCCGCATGAGTTCGAGCGCGGCTTCACGGCGGCGATGGTCATTGTCGGGGTGCTGTCGCTGGCCGGGGCTGTCGCCGGAGCCGGCCTGTCCCCCCGCGCTGCTGATCGGCCGAGCGCAATGGCGATGGATCGCGCATGAGTTTGCAGACCGAGGAGTTCGAGGCACGGACCGAACCTCATCGCGGTGAGCTGGTCGCCTTCTGCTACCGGATGCTCGGCTCACTCCATGACGCGGAGGACGTCGTACAAGAGACGTTCCTGCGCGCCTGGCGTGGTTACGGCGAGTTCGAGTTCCGGTCGTCGATCCGGACGTGGTTGTTCCGGATCGCGACCAACCAGTGCCTGAATCTGTTGCAGCACAGCAGTCGTCGGCTGATTCCCTCCGCGCTCGGTAGCCCAGGTGACCCGAGGGAGATCGCACCGGCAGCATCGGATCTGCCGTGGCTCGAGCCGTTTCCGGATCTGCTGTTCGCTCCGCCGCCGGCCGACCCCGGCGTACTCGTCGTCGAACGGCAGAGCCTGCGGCTGGCACTGATCGCGGCTCTCCAGTACCTGCCACCGCGGCAGCGCGCCGTACTTGTCCTTCGTGAAGCGTTCGGCTGGCCGGCCGCGGAGGTTGCCGAGCTCCTGGGTACGACGGCGGCCGCCGTGAACTCAGCCCTGCAACGAGCCCGCGCCGAGCTGACGCGCGCGGCGCCGGATGAGGAGTTGCTGACCGAGCCGGCGGAGTCGGACAGGCGAGCGCTCCTGGATCAGTACGCGACGGCCTTCGAGAAGGCAGATCTGGAGAGTCTGAATCGGCTGCTGGCCGACGAGGTGCGGTGGGAGATGCCTCCGATCCCCACGTGGTTCGAAGGGCGGGACGACGTACTGGAGCTGCTGCGCCGCAAGCTCGACCCACGGGCGAAGCGTCGACTGGTGCCGGTTTCGGCGAACGCGCAACCGGGCTTCGCGGTGTACGACGAAGTCGGCGGGCGTCTCCGGGCGCACATGCTGCAAGTGGTCACGATCGGCAGCGGCGGGATCCGGGCGATTCACAGTTTCCACCGCCCGGATCTCTTCCCGAGCTTCGGCCTGCCACTGCAATCCACCGCAGGACTGCCCTAGCCGGCGTGGAGTTCGGTGACCAGCTTCTCGATGTGGGCGCGGATCTCGTCGCGGACCTGGCGGACTACGTCGATGGACTGGCCGGCCGGGTCGGTCAGCTTCCAGTCTTCGTAGCGCTTGCCGGGGTAGAAGGGGCACGCGTCGCCGCAGCCCATCGTGATGACGACGTCGCTGGTCTGGACGGTTTCGGTGGCCAGGAGTTGCGGGGTGTTGCCGGTGATGTCGATGCCGACTTCGCGCATCGCCTCGACGGCGATGGGGTTGATCTGGTCCGCGGGTGCGGATCCGGCCGAGAGGACGTCGACGGTGTCGCCGGCCAGGTGCCGGAGCCAGCCGGCGGCCATCTGGGAGCGGCCGGCGTTGTGGACGCAGACGAACAGCACGGTGGGGTTGCTCACTGGGTAGCTCCGGTGGTGTCGGTGTGTGGGGTGACGATGTCGGCGGCGGCACGGCCCGCATCGGGGTACAGCAGGGCGACGAGTCCGGCGCCGACGATGCCGCCGAAGAGCTGGAAGGCGATGAAGGGGAGGACCGAGCCGGGCGCGATGCCGGCGAACGTGTCGCTGAAGGCGCGTCCGATGGTGACGGCGGGGTTGGCGAAGGAGGTCGACGAGGTGAACCAGTACGCCGAGCCGATGTAGGCGCCGACCGCGGCGGGCGCGATGTTCGCGCGTCCGGTCCAGGCGAGGGCGAAGATGAGCAGGATGAGGCCGGCGGTGGCGACGACCTCGCCCAGCCACAGGTGCCCGGCTGACCTATCGGTCGTTGACCACGAGACCGCGGCCCGGTCGAACATCAGGTTCGCGAGGACCGCGCCGCCGATGCCGCCGAGGATCTGGGCGGGGATGTAGGCGGCGAGGTCGCGTGCGGTGATGCCGGTGCCGCTCGCTTGCCCGAGCCGCCAGTCGACGAGTGACACGACAGGGTTGAAGTGCGCGCCGGAAATGGGGCCGAGGGCAAGGATCAGGACGGCCAACCCGAGTGCGGTGGCAAACGCGTTCTCCAGCAGTTGCAGGCCGAGGTCACCCTTCGACAGCGAGGCTGCCGCGATCCCCGAGCCGACAACCACGGTGACCAGTAGTCCGGTACCGAGCGCCTCGGCGGTGGCGCGGCGCCACAGTGGCTGGCTCACACGTGCTCCAGCGGTACGGCGAGTTCGCCGAGCAACCGCCGTACGCGGCGCTCGATCTCGTCGGTCCACGGCTTGGGGTATTCGCCGGAGATGTCGATCCCGCGTTCGGTCATCGCTGCGACGGCCGCGGCGTTGATGTCGATTCCCGGCTCGGTTCCGCCGGACCAGGCGACGGCGTTGTCGCCGGTGAGGTGCTGGAAGAACCCGAGTGCCATCTGGGAGCGACCGGCGTTGTGGGTGCACAAGAACAGGGCGACCGGCTTGCCGTCGTCGTGGCGGCCTTCGACTCGCGCGAGCGCGGTGAGGCGTTGCCGGGCGAAGCGTTCGGCCAGCAGGGGAAGGAAGTTCGGGATGGTGCTGCCGGTAGCGAACTGGTCGTAGCTGGAATGCAGGAACCGCTCGATCGTTTCCGGCCCGTAGTACTGGGAGAACTCGTCGCGCAAGCGCGCAGCGGCGGTGTGCAGCGCGAGGTTCTGATCGATGGACAGGTCTTCGCGTTGGTGGACAGTCATGGTCGGCTCCTTGGGGAGTCTGGGTCTGCGAAGGCGGGGGCGAGGCGGTCGACACGGTCGGCGATCTCGCGGTAGGCGGCGTCGAAGGCCGCGTCGGTGCCGACGGGTGTGGGGTCCGGGACGGACCAGTGCAGCCGCGGCCGTACGTCGGGATGCAGGTGCTCGTAGGCGTTGTCGCAGACCGCGATCACCAGGTCGTCGGGCTGGACGACGTCCTCGACCCGCGAGGTCTGCCAGCCGGCCGGATCGAGTCCGTGCCGACGGGCGACCTTCACCGCGCCGGGATGAACGCGGGTCGCGGGTTCCGTGCCGGCGGACAGGGCTGGAACGTGGCTTCGTCTGGCCCAAACGGCTGCGGCGAGCTGTGAGCGGGCCGAGTTCCGCGTGCAGACGAAGACCACCCGTGGCGCTGACAGGACGGGCGCGGCGATGGTGGTGAGCGCATCGGGGACGAGACGCACGTAGGTCCGGCGCCGGTCGCCTTCGGAGCGGGTGCGGATCACCACGCCGGCCTCTTCGAGCACCTTGAGGTGGTGGGCGACGAGGTTGGTCGGCATGTCGAGCGCCGTACCGAGTTCACCCGGTGCGACGTCCCCGGCGATCAGGGTGTCGACGATCGCCAGCCGGCCGGGATCGCCGAGTGCGGCGTGAATCCGGGCTCGGGCAGCGAGAGGTGATAGCTCAGTGTTCATTGACTCAATGATCACTGAGCTATTTCACCCGTGTCAACTACCCCAGGTTGACGGGAGTAGCGAGTAGGCCGGCGATCCACTGGATGCGCTCGGGGATCGGCCAGTAGTAGACCCAGGTGCCGCGGCGCTCGCAGTCGACCAAACCGGCCTCGCGCAGCACCTTCAGGTGGTGGGAGATCGTCGGCCCGGAGACGTCGAACTGCGGGGTGATGTCGCAGACGCACATCTCGCCGCCCGCCGAAGCGATGATCGACAGGAGTCGCAGTCGCACCGGATCGGCGAGCGCCTTGAAGGCTGCCGCGCCTGCCGCCGCCTGCTCCGCGTCGAGCGCGGCGGACGAGATCGGGGCGCAGCATCCGGCTACCGGGGGAGCGGTCAGCGTGAGCTCCTGTTTAGACATAGGTCTATCTTGACTTCTGTCGAATCAGGAGGCAAGCTGGGCGCTGATTAGATGAACTTCTAGACAGCTGGGATGGGGATCATGATCGAAGCACCGGTAGTGGTGATCGGCGCCGGCCCGATCGGTCTCGCGGCGGCGGCACACCTGGCCGAGCGCGGGATCGACTTCACGGTTCTGGAGGCCGGGTCCGGCGTGGCCGCGGCGATCGCCGAATGGCGGCACGTGAAGCTGTTCAGCCCGTGGCGCTACGACATCGACTCGGCGGCTCGGCGGTTGCTCGAGCAAGCCGGTGGGTGGACCGAGCCCGAACCCGGCAAGCTGCCCACTGGCGGCGACCTGATCGATGCCTATCTCGAACCCCTCACCAAGACTCCGCAGCTGTCCGGTCGCATCCGGTACGACGCCGAGGTCGCCGCCGTCACCCGTGTGGGCTTCGACCGAATCCGCACCGCCGGACGTGAGAACGCGCCGTTCCTGATTCGCCTCACCGACGGGACTGAACTGACGGCCTCTGCAGTCATCGACGCGGCCGGGACTTGGCGGCGCCCGAATGTCCTCGGGGGCTCCGGTATCCCCGCCCGGGGCGAAGCGGTCGCGGCCGACCACATCGCGCGTGCGCTGCCCGACGTACTGGGCCGGGATCGCGAGCGGTTCGCAGGACGTCGTACGGCGGTTCTCGGTGCTGGTCACTCCGCCTCGACAACCCTGCTGGAGCTGGGTGAATTGGCGAAGGATGAGCCAGGAACCGAGGTGCTGTGGGTCGTGCGGGGTACCGACCAGGCTCGTACGTACGGCGGTGGGGACGCGGACGAGCTTCCCGCTCGTGGGGCGCTCGGTACGCGGCTCAAGACGCTCGTGCAGTCCGGGGCTGTCACCTTGGTGAGCGGCTTCCGCACCGAGGAGCTCGCGCCGACCGCTGACGGACGGGTGGAACTCGTCGCAGGGGATCAACGGGTCGTCGTGGATACGGTCGTGAACTCGACCGGCTTCCGTCCCGACCACGACATGGTCGCCGAACTCCGACTCGACCTGGACCCGATCATGGGCTCGACCCGCGCCCTCGCACCGCTCATCGACCCGAACCAGCACTCCTGTGGCACGGTTCCCCCGCACGGCGTCGACGAGCTCACCCACCCCGAGCCCGGGTACTACGCAGTCGGCGCCAAGTCCTACGGTCGCGCCCCGACCTTCCTTCTAGCCACCGGCTACGAACAGGCCCGCTCAGTCGTGGCCGCGCTGGCCGGCGACTGGGACGCCGCCCGCGACGTACAACTCGACCTCCCCGAAACCGGCGTGTGCTCGTCCAACCTGGCGTTCGATGAGGCGTCGGCGGGGAGAGGCCTCGCCACCGGCATCAGCGGCGGCCTCCTGACCGTGATCGACGGCTCGACCAAGCAATCGGGCTGCTGCAACTGATGGTGTCCACCGCCTCCGCGACCGGCCGTACGGCGACTGGTCGCGGAGGCATCCGCCGCGAAGTGGTCGCCGCGCTCGCGGTCACGACCACCATCGGGTACGGCGTTCTGTACTACGCGTTCGGCGCGCTCCTAGAACCGATGCGCGCCGAACTGAACATTTCCGCCACCACGGCGACCGGCGCACTCACGCTCGCGGCGCTCACGGCCGCCGTACTGTCGATCCCGGTCGGTCGCTGGCTCGACAGACGAGGCGGTCACGGCCTCATGACCACCGGCTCGATCATCGCGGCAGGCGCCGTACTCGCGTGGTCCCGCGTCGACAACGCTGGTCAGCTGTACGTCGTGTTCGTTGCCATCGGCATCGCTTCGGCCATGGTCCTCTATCCGCCGGCCTTCGCCGTCATCGTTGCGACCACCGCACCGGCGCGGCGGACAACCGCGCTACTGGCAATCACCCTGGTCGCAGGTTTCGCCAGCTCGATCTTCATCCCGCTGACCGGCCAACTCATCCACGCCTATGGGTGGCGTCAGACGCTTGTCGCCCTCGCCTGCATAGTTGCCGTCGGCACCATTCCGCTCCACGCGCTGGCGATCCGCCGTACCGGCCCAGCTGCCGCGGCGTCGCGAGCGCACGAACCACGGCAGGCCCTTCCCGGATTCTGGCTGCTCGCAACCGCGTTCGTCCTGCACAGTGCGGCCCTCGCCGTGATCGGCGTACACGTTGTCACCTACCTGACTCGGCTCGGCCACAAGCCGACCACTGCCGCAACCCTGGCCGGGCTACTCGGTCTGCTGTCGGTCACTGGCCGAATCACCGTCACCATCCTCCGACGCCGGCTCCCGATGACCGCGATCAGTGCCGTCATCATCAGCATGCAAGGCATCGCGCTCGCGCTCCTCCCCGCGGCCGGGCGAAGCACCGTCGGAGCCGCGGCTTGCCTGACTGCCTTCGGGCTCGGCTTCGGCGTCGCGTCCATCGCC
This sequence comes from Kribbella sp. NPDC056951, assembly GCF_042674205.1. Taxonomy (NCBI): domain Bacteria; kingdom Bacillati; phylum Actinomycetota; class Actinomycetes; order Propionibacteriales; family Kribbellaceae; genus Kribbella; species Kribbella sp. NPDC056951. The sequence goes on along the minus strand of NZ_JBHUQZ010000014.1, from coordinate 20,473 downwards.
AAACCCGCCATCATCCTCGACCGCTACGGCGACCAGGGCTACGCCACCATCGCTGGCATCCTCGGCACCCCTGTCAGCATCGCCGGAGCAACCGCACCCCTCGCTGCCGCCGCCATGGCAGCCGCCCTCGGATACACCCCGCTGATCCTCACCGCCGCGGGCGGATGCCTCCTCGCGGGCCTCGCGCTCTATCGCCTTCACGTGAGGGCTTGACTCCGTACTTGGGTCCGGGGTTCAGCATGGGGTTATGCGAACCAGTGAGTTGGCCGACCGGGCCGGGGTGAATGCCGAGACGCTGCGGTACTACGAGCGTCGCGGCCTGCTGACCGAGCCTCCTCGTACGGCGGGTGGGTATCGCGACTATCCGTCCGGAGCCGTGGAGCTGTTGCGGTTCATCAAGCGGGCTCAGGAACTGGGGTTCACGCTCGATGAGGTCGACGAGCTACTGCATCTCGACGGTGGTGGGCCGGAGAGTTGCGACGCTGCGCGGGTCCTGGCCGTACGTCGCCGTGCCGATCTGGAAGCGCGGATCCGCGACCTGCAACGGATGCACGACTCGTTGTCCGAGTTGGTCGCGACCTGTGATCTGCCGCGACCGGATCGGCGCTGCGCGTTGCTCGATGCAATCTCAGAGGAGGAAACCCAGTGAAGCTTGAGGTTTTGCATGTTCCGGATTGCCCGAACCTCGCGCCCATGCTCGATCGGTTGCGTGCGGCAACCGATCTGCCGGTGAGTACCCGCGTGATCGAAACCGAGGCTTCCGGTATGGCGGGCTCGCCGACACTGTTGATCGACGGGATCGACCCCTTTGCCGCGGAAGGCGATGACATCGGCTCGATGTCGTGTCGTCTGTATCGCGATGAGGCCGGGCGGATCGTCCCAGCGCCGTCGGTCGAGCAATTGCGGGCCGCCGTACAGAACGCCGTACAGAATGTACTGAGCGCCTGGCGGACCCGGGCGTTGCCGCTCGACCCGACGGAGAAGGCGGTACATCAGACGATCCTCCGAACCTTCGCCAGCACAGGACATCCGCCGCACTCAACAGCCGGCAATACGCTGCAGGCCCTGCATGACGCCGATGCGATTCGGCTGGATGCCAGTGGGCAGATCGCGCTTGCCTATCCGTTCTCGGCGACGCCAACTCGCTATCGCGTCCGAATCGGTGAGGCAGTCGACGTCTTTGCGATGTGCGCTATCGACGCGTTGGGCATCGCTCCGATGCTCGGCGCCGATACGCACATCGACTCGACGGACGCGACCACCGGCGAGGCCGTAACGGTGATCACGACCGATGGCGTCACCCGCTGGGATCCGCAGGGGACAGTGGTGTTCGTCGGCGCGGATGCGGGCGGCGGACCATCGGTGGACTGCTGCTGCGACTACCTCAACTTCTTCGCCACCCGCCGGGCCGCCGACGAATGGACCGCAGCCCACCCGAACATCCCTGGGACAGTCCTCGGCCAGGCCGACGCCGAAGCCCTTGCTGGCCGGCTGTTCGGACACCTCCTGGATGACTAGGCGAAGGCAGGTGCGTTGCGGGTGGCCCAGTCGGTGAAGGGCCGCGCCGGGCGGGCGAGGATGCGTTCGACGTCCGGGTTGACGGCTTGCTCGGCGGCGGACGGCGTACCGAGGACTCCGAGGGTGGCGTCGACGACGGGCTCGGGCATGTAGCCAAGCATGCGGGCCCGAGCCTCGTCATGAGTCAGTTCGACGAACTGCACCGGCTCGCCGATTGCCTGGGCGATCGCCGCGGTCATCTGCCGAGGTCCGATCGTTTGTGGGCCGGTCAGCGTGTAGATGTTGCCGCCCTGGCCGGGCTCACGCAATGCCACGGCAGCGACGGCGGCGATGTCGGCCGGATCCACCGCCGGCAGGCCAACATCGCCGTACGGCGCCTCGACCACGCGACGGGTTCGTACCGACTCGGCCCACTGGAATGCGTTGGAGCTGAAGTTGCCGGGCCGCAGAATCGTCCATTCCAAACCCGATTCCGTCACAGCGTCCTCCAACGCAGATGGATGGCGTTTCGTGCCAACGCCCTGGGACGACAGCAGTACGACGCGCTGTACGCCGGCCGCTCGTACGACGTCCACGACGGCGCCGAAATCGCCGTTCGCCAAGAAGTCCGGCGGGGTCATCAGGAAGGCCGCTTCCGCACCGTCGAGCGCGGGCTTCAGGGTCTCCGGCTGGGACATGTCGGCGGGGTAGGACTGCGCCCCGGCGACGGCCCGTCGGGAGACTGCCCGCACCTGTTCGCCGGCCGCCGCCAAGGTCTCGATGAGGGGTCGTCCGACGTTCCCCGTCGCACCAGTCACCACGATCATTTTGTGCTCCTCGTTCAATCGACTGGTGAGGACGCTACTGGCGCTGAGATAGTAGGTACCTAGGGGAAAGTACTGGCGAAAGAGGGTTGTTGTGACCGAGGACACAAAGGTTGATCCGGTGCAGGCCTGCCCGATCGCGCCGGTGATCGACGTGGTGTTCAGCCGCTGGACGACGCCGATCCTGTGGACGCTCAACGAGTTCGGCAAGCATCGCTTCGTCGAGCTCGAGCGGCGGATCGGGGTGATCACAGCGAAGGTGCTGACGCAGCGGCTGCGTCAGTTGGAGCGGGACGGGCTGATCGTGCGGACGTACTACCCGGAGGTTCCGCCGCGCGTCGAGTACGAGATCAGCGACCTCGGCCGCAGTCTCGCGCCGCTGTTCCAGTCACTGTCCGAGTGGTCGCCCAACCTGGACAAGGTCGCGGAGGCCCGCCAGCACTACGACACCCACGAGCCAGCTCATCGCCGCCCGTGATCAGGTGACGCGGGCGAGAAAAGTGCGGATCAGGGGGACGACCTCGTCCAGGTGGCTCTCCAGGAGCCAGTGACCACCGCCGCCGAACAGGTGCAGCTCGGCGTTCGGGAGGTCGGCGAGGTAGGCGTGTGCTGATTCAGCCGGCATGTAGCCGTCCTCGGGACCCCAGACGATGAGGGTCGGCGGCTGATGCTCGCGAAGGTAGGCCTGGTACTGCGGGTACAGGCGGACGCTCGAGAGGATCTCGAGGAAGAAGCCGACCATGAGGTCTCGGTGCGGCTGCATCAGCGGCCACGACAGTTGCCACAGGTCCGGACTGATCCGCTCGGCCGTCTCGGCTGGGACCTCGCCGAGTACCTCGGCACGCAGGCCCTCGGCGCTGACCGCCTTCGCCAGTTCGGTACGGCGTTCGTCGGTCGGCGAAGCCCAGTAGTCCTTCAGCGGCTCGTACTTCGCACCGAGCGTTTCCTCGTAGGCATCACCGTTCTGGATGATCAACGCGGTGATGCGGTCCGGATCCTTCAGCGCCAACTGGAAGCCGACCTGCGAGCCGTAGTCGAACAGGTAGAGGACGAATTGGTCCACACCCAGTTCGCCGAGGAAGGCGTGCAGCAGCGTCGCGTAGCCGGCGAAGCTGTAGTCGAAGTCGTCCGGGGCCTCGCTGTAGCCGAAGCCGGGGAAGTCCGGGGCGATCACTCGCCAACGATCGGCGAGGGCCGGCATCAGAGCGCGGTACTGGAAGGACGACGACGGATACCCGTGCGGCAGCAACAGCACGGGCGCGTCCGGGGGTCCGGCCTCGCGATAGAAGACGCGGACCCCGTCCACCTCGATCGTTCGGTACGCCACAGTCATCACTGCGGCGTACCCAGATTCTCCGTTCTTGAACGGACGCCGTACGGCGAAGGTCAGACCTGTCCGGCCTTTTCGAGCGCCTCGCAGCAGGTGTTCACCAGCAGGCGGGTGACCGTGTAGGGGTCGATGTTGGCGTTGGGGCGGCGGTCTTCGATGTAGCCCTTCTTGTCGACCTCCACCTGCCACGGGATGCGGACCGAGGCGCCGCGGTCGGAGACGCCGTAGCTGAAGACGTCGTGCGGGGCGGTCTCGTGGGCGCCGGTCAGGCGCTCCTCGATGCCGTGCCCGTAGCCGAGGATGTGCTCGTCGACCTTGCCGGGAGCGCCGAGCGACTCGCAGGCGGTGATGATCGCGTCGTAGCCCTCGCGCATCGCGCGGGTCGAGAAGTTGGTGTGCGCACCGGCGCCGTTCCAGTCACCCTTGGCCGGCTTCGCGTCCAGGGTGGCGGCGACGTCGTACTCCTCGGCGATGCGGTAGAGCAGCCAACGCGCGACCCACAGGTGGTCGGCGACGTCGACCGGACCGGCCGGGCCGATCTGGAACTCCCACTGACCGGGCATGACCTCGGCGTTGATACCGGAGATCGCCAGGCCCGCCTCGATGCAGGCGTCCAGGTGCTTCTCGACGATCTCGCGCCCGAAGACCTCGTCGGCGCCGACACCGCAGTAGTACGGGCCCTGCGGGGCGGGGAAACCGACGGCCGGGAAGCCGAGCGGACGGCCTTCCTGGAAGAAGGTGTACTCCTGCTCGATACCGAACCAGGAGTCCTGCTCGGCGTACTGAGTGGCGATCGGCAGCAGCGCGGCGCGGTTGTTGGACGGGTGCGGGGTGCCGTCGACGAGGTAGACCTCGCACAGCACCAGCTTGTGGTCACCGCCGCGGATCGGGTCCGGGCAGGAGAAGACCGGCTTGAGCACGCAGTCCGAGTTGTCACCAGGTGCCTGGTTGGTGCTCGAACCGTCGAATCCCCAGTCCGGCAGTGCGGCGCCGTCAGCGAGAATCTTCGTCTTGGAGCGGAGCCGCGCGCTCGGCTCGGTGCCGTCGATCCAGATGTACTCGGCCTTGTAACTCAACCGTCCGTCCCTTCGTCGCGGCCGTCCCCTCAGGTGTTCCTGAACCGGCCACCATCGACAGTGTCAACGAGCTGTTTCGGACCTGTTGCTCGTATGTGAACGCCGTGTGAACCGGCGTCCGGGCAGGATGCTCGGCATGGGTGTCCTGTTCGAGTACTTCGCCGCGAAATCCGACGCGGAAGCCGCCGCCGTCATCGACCTCGTCGGCGGACCGGGGTCCTTGGAGATGGACAGCTTGTCGGTCAGCGGCATCGAACCCGTCGTACAGCTCGGCACGCTCGAGGCGCTGCTGACCAATCACCCGTACGACGAAGTTGCCAACGACCCGCGGAACGGACATGCCGTGGCGGTGCGGGGTAACGGTGAGCGGCTGGTGCTGACCATCACGGACTCACTGGCGACGGCGCTCGCTCGCGCTAGTGCTGAAGACCTTCAGCGGGTGGCCGTGCCGTGGTCGGAGACTGAGGAGTTCTGGGGTACGGCGGATCCCGACGTACTCGCCGACGTACTGGTCGACCTGGCCGCATTGGCTCGCCGCGCCGACGGCAACCGTCTTTATTGCTGGGTCTGCGTCTAGGCGTTGGTACGGAAGTCGAGGAGGCCTTCGACTCCCCGGAGGAAGGTTTCGCCGACTTGGGCCGGGTTGGTCAGGCAGCCGGCGGCCATGGCGCCGTCGCGCAGCATGACGAAGTGGCGGGCGGCGGGCTCGGGTGGGGTGTCGCCGATCTGGGCGAACAGGCTGGTGATCGTGTCGGCGAACCACTCGCGGTGGGCCAGAACTGCTTTGTGGACTGGGTGTTCTGCGTCGGGGTACTCCGCGACGGCGTTCAGGAAGGCACAACCACGGAAGTGGCCGGAGGTGATGCCGTCGGTGATCGACTTCGCGACGGTTCGCACGATCTCGGTCGGCGGTTGGCCGCTGGTGACGGCGTCGTCGATCTGCGCGCGGTCCAGCTGGCTGACAGCCTGCAGGTACGCGACGACCAGCTCTTCCTTGCTGGGGAAGTGCCGGTAGAGGGTCGCCCGCGTCACCTTGGCCTCGGCGACGATCCGGTCGATCCCGACCGCGTGGATGCCCTCCGTGTAGAAGATGCGCGTCGCCGTCTCGAGGAGTCGCGAGCGCGCCTCGGAAACCCGGGCCGTGGATGTCTGCACCATTCGTCCGAGCGTAGCAGGTCTAGGTAGAACGTTCTGTCTTGACAGGGGGTGACTCGGTTGCCATGCTGGCTTCGAGATAGAACGTTCGGTCTACTTCTTTGAAGGGCTCACCGTGACCTCCACCATCGACACCACGTCCAGCGACCTCGCCAACACCCTGCGCCGGTTGTACTTCGTCCGGTTCGCCTTCGCGATCGTCTGGGCGGTGCTGATGTTCGCCTCCCAGTCCCGGCTGGGCCCGGTCGGGATCGCGCTGCTCGTCGTCTACCCGCTGTTCGACGTCGGCGCCGCGATCGTCGACTCCCGTTCCTCCCGCGCTACCCGCGGGCTTTACGTGAACATCGCGATCAGCTCACTGGCCGCGATCGCGCTGGCCTTCGCGGGACCGTCCGGCGTACCGACCGTCCTGCGCGTGTGGGGTGCCTGGGCCGTGACCTCCGGCCTCGTCCAGCTGATCGTCGGCCTCGGCCGCCGCAAGCTCGGCGGTCAGTGGCCGATGATCCTCAGCGGCGGCCTCTCCGTCCTGGCCGGCGCCTCATTCATCGCCGGCGCCTCCGCCGCCAACCCGACCCTCACCAACATCGCCGGCTACGCCGTACTCGGCGGAGTCTTCTTCCTAGTCTCAGCCATCCGCTTGGGCCGAGCCGCGCGTTGAGCGACGGAACGCCGTACGGGCGGCTCGCAGCGTCTTGAGCATGGAGTCGCCCTCGCTATGGCGGCCGACCACCGCGGCCAATGGGAAGTCAGCCGGCGTGACCGCGAGGTGAGCCAGCGGGCGAACGGAGTCCGGGCTAACCCACTGCCCAGACTGCAGCACCCGGGCCAGTGCGGGCTCGCGCGTAAACCCGTGACGCGGCAGGACGTACATCCAGCCGTCGGTCAGCAGCTCACCATCCGGCAGGTCACTATCCACCGAGAAGAAGTACCTGCTCCGACTGTCCCCCCGCACCGACCACACGCCGTTCCGCGTAGACCGAAGGTCCCCACCCCGAGGCATGAGCGCGAACCACATCGCCCACACCGGATCGTCCGTCGCAAACACCGCCTGCTGACGCCCGTACGCCGTACTGTCGCCGGTCTCCCGGTCAGTCCGCAGCTCCCGCAGGTCCTCCCGCGGACTCCCATGAAACAGCACCTCCCGATTGACAGCCAACCACCGCAGGTAGTCGGTCACTCGTCCCGGCGGCTCCACCCGCCCCGACGTACCAGGCAGATCGACATGCGCCCTCGTAAAGTCCTCAAACGCCTCATGAGCTGCAGCGGACAGCCCTGCCGCCTCAGGCACCCGAGGAAGCCCCAACAGAGCAAGCAGCCCAGCCCCCAGCGCACGCATCGTCAGAACCCGGTGAAGCGTGGATGGGTGAGGAGGGCTGCCTGTCCGTTGTACGTGGCCATCACTCCGCCATACCGTCGCACCGTCATGCCTATACCTTCTCGTGGATCAATTCCGGAAGGGGAGTGTCCGGTATTGGGTTTACGGTTTTGGCATGAGTGATTACTGGTGGGAACCGCCGTTGGCGGGGAGTGAGGTTGAGCAGTTGCTGGGGGCGTTGGAGCGGTTGCGGGTGACGTTTCGGTGGAAGGTTGACGGGCTGGATTCGGCTGGGTTGCAGGTGCGGATCGGGGCTTCGAGTGTGACGTTGGGTGGGTTGCTGAAGCATTTGGCGGCCAATGAGGACTACATGTTCAACGTGAAGCTGCGGGGGTTGCCGATCGGGGAGCCTTGGACTGGGAACGGGTGGCGGGACGACAACGACTGGGAGTTCAAGTCGGCGGCGGATGACTCGCCGGAGGAGTTGTATGCGTTGTGGGACGGCGCTGTGGAGCGTTCGCGGGAGCGGGTGGCTGCGGCGTTGGCGGAGGGTGGTTTGGACCTGCCTGCGCACATCACTTGGCCGGATGGGCGGCATCCGAGTTTGCGGCGGCTGCTGTGCGATCTGGTCGAGGAGTACGGGCGTCACACCGGGCATGCGGATCTGATCCGGGAGGCGGTGGACGGACGGACCGGTGAGGATCCGCCTGCTGGTTGGCGGCCGACTGTGTCAGTTCAGTAGCTGCAGGGCCTTGTCGTACTGGGACCGGTCGAAGACGAACGGACCGAAGCCGCTGTAGTCCCGCTCCGGCCGGTGCGGCTGGCAGAAGCTGTCCCAGGTGACAGTGTCGGCGTCTGCGTGGATTCGCGCCTGCAGCGGCCAGCAACCCGTGTCACCGCAGATACAACCGAGCAGCGCGTACTGCGTGCTGGGCGCACCGAGCAGGTACTTACGGAGGCTGCTGAATGCAGCAGTGTGCAGCACCTGACCGGAGTACCCGCCGGCAGGATCGAGCCCCTCACCGCGCTCGTAGCGGGCGATCAGCTCGACCAGGCTGACGCCGTTCACCAGAGGCACGAATTCAGTACCGCCGTCCTCCCACGGCCGCAGCTCGAACCCAACCTGTCGCATCCGGCCAGCCTAGGCGCGTCGCATCGTCCCGTCAGGTGAAATAGCCACGGTCGCTCGCGCTGCTCCAACCTGCAGGTGGAGCAGCGTCTGACCACCCCGCCGGCTCGTGGTGTAGCTGACGGCCGCACCGGCCCGAGCAGGCACGATCACCGACAAAATCGAAGCAGTCCGCCCCGACCGCTCGAACCCCACAACAGGTGACGCGCTGCGCTTGTCGATCGTCCGGTACTGCCAGCTCGACGACACCCGAGGCTGCGTGGTCGGTTCGCCGTACGGGACCTGCAGCAGGACCGTCTTCACGGTGTCCCCAGGCCGCTGCGCCACGACCGAGCCAGCGCCGTACGGCGTGACCTTCTGCCCAGCAGGAAGATGCCACAGCGTCTCGTACTGACGTCGCACCGCAGACGTTCCGCGATCCAGCACCACCATCAGATCCGGATCCTTCAGCACCAGTACGCCGCGCGTCCGCCCCGCATCACGCAGTTCGTAGAACTCGGACTGCACGTCCGCCCGCGTCAACCGCGTCGCCGACGCCCCAGCACCCGACACAGTCATCACATTGTGCGCAGACTGACCCCTGGCCCACCGCTGCCACGCATCGCCCTTGTAACCGGCATGTCCACCGTCGACCAGCACCTCACGCCCCAACGACGTGTACGTGAGGGACATGTGGTCGTCATGCCCATGCAGTCGGCGCACCGGCCCGAACCGGATGCTGTACGTCGACTCCTGCGCAAACGGCCGTTGCGCACCCCACCCGGTCCGCCCGAACACGTACCCAGCCGCAAAGACCCCGACCCGCTGAGCAGGTGGAGTCCCACGCTTCCCCGACGTACCGGCGTACTCGAGTGGTGTGCCAGCAACCGGCACTGTCCGCACAACCTCAGAGTCGCCGAGCTGATGCAGTTCCCCGAGTGAATTGGTCGCCAGCGCCAGCCAGTTCGCCTGCTGTTGCCGTCGCTCTCTGATCGTCGGACTGGCGTCGACACCACACTTCCCCAGTACGTCGATCGCCCGCCCCCAGAGCGAGTAGTTGTACTGCGCGTAAGCCGTCGACTGCTCATTCGTCGACCCCTGCGGATCGATCGCGGTCTTGATCCCAGTGGCGAGTCGATCAGCCGCAGTCCGCTTCAGATCCGCACGTCCCAGCGTGCAACCGACTCCGAACAGCGCAAGGCTCTCCTCGGTGCCATGGTTCCAGTCACCACTCCAGTTCCGCTGCAGGTACTGCGCATGCTGCAGCAACGCGGTGTCGATCCACCTGTACGCCGGTGGCAGCCGCGTGACGTGCAGTCCCGACAACACCGCCTGTCGCAAGCAGATGAGCACGTTCGTCCGGTGCATGGTCGATTCCGTCGCACCTGCGTCGTTCTGCCACGGGTAGGGGTTGTCGCGCACCCAGTCGCGCGCAATCGCGTCAACGCGTTGCAGTGCACGCCGGTCGCCCTTACCTGCCGCCCGAATCCCCTGTCCCAGCCAGCGCAGCGAATGCAGCCACATGTACCAGCTGGGGTTGTCAGCGGGGTTGAGCCGCCAATTCACATCGCCACGCCCGTCACCGACCCGGTACGGCGGTGTGGTGCCCCAAGCGAAGGTGTCGCGGTACAGGTTCCGCACCGGGTTCGGTCGCTCGATCCCGGAGTACGTCGCACAGGTGTAGCTGTTGCGCTGAACCGGAGCGACCGGAGCTGCCTGCGGGACATCCGCCTGCACAGGCCGCGCGGACGGCTCGGAGACCCGGTCCGGAACCGCCACTGACCCGATCACGACCGCAGCAGCCACCACCACAGCCGCATGACGCGCGCGTAGGGCGGCGGGCACTACTCCGCGCTTCCCAGGGCCTGCGCGATCAACGCGTTCCGGGCTCGCTGCCCAACCGGTTGCGTGGTGTGGATCCCGTCGCGCAGGTACTTCGAGACCTGCCCAGACCGCGCTTTGAGGAACTCCGCCCACCGCACCACACGCAGGTTCGGGTGCCGTGCAGCCGCCCGGTTGAGGGCTGCGTTGATCACTGCGCTGTTGGCCCGATCGGCCGACGCCACAGCCGCAGAGAGCCCGACCCGGTTCGCGTGCACGTTCACCCAGTACACCGTCCGCTTCGGCCCGGCGATCTTCATCGCCTGCTCGACCTCGGTCGCGAACGCCGCCGGCGCGAAGATGTCGTTGGTCCCGACCGCCATAACGATCCGGTCCGGCAGCCCGTACTTCCGCGACCAGTCCGCCAGCGCATCCACCGCCGCCGACGCCGGCTGCCCCGACCAGTCGTGCACGGCAACCGGCGTACCGGTCTGTGCCGCCACCAGCTGCTCCAGCGCCGGCCCATCCTGTACGGCGATGCTGTCGCCGAACATGAACACCCCATCACCGCGAACCGTCGCCCGGATCTTCGCGACACTGGAAATCCGCCGGCTCAAGTTCTCCCACGATCCGAGCCGCCCAGACCCAGAGCGCCCAGGCGGAGTCGGCCGAGGCACCGGTGGCACGGCAGTCGTCTTCGTCGCAGGTGCCGGGGTCGGCTTAGGCTTCACCGGCGGAGGCGTAGGCGTCCGGTCATCCTGCGAAGACGACCCAGAGGCCGCCACGTTGACCAACGGCTGCTCCACTTCAGCAGCCGCATTCACCACCGCAACCGCCGTACCGCCCACCAGCGCTACCGCCGTCAGCGCCCCACTGAGCGCCATCCACCGCCCGGTAATGAGCCTCCACGGACCGACGAACAGCTCACGGCCCGCATCCCGACGACTCAACCCGCCCTCCACAGCTCGGCTCCCGACCGCCCTAACTTACCCCGCCAGAGCGGCCAGAAGCCCTACGAGTTCAAGACAGCCGCACCAGGGAACCGCCACCGGTGACCCCCACGGACGTCTTCACTCCGTCCACCGTGAGGTCCATCACGAAGGTGGTCCCCGACATCCGAGTGGTGTAGCTGACCTGGCCGTTCAGGCGGAGCGGGACGATCAGCGACAGGATGTTCACCGACTTGGCGGCGCGCGCGAACATCACGGTCGGAGCGGCGTTCCGGGTGCTGATGTTCGGGAAGTGCCAGCCCTGCTTCGGGGTCAGCTGGGCCTGCTTGACCAGCGTGGAGCCCGCCGGGATCACCGCTCCCTTGTACGGCACCTGTAGCAGCACGGTCCGGGTGTTCTCGCCGGCCTTCTTGGCGACTGCTGCCGTCCGTGACGTCACGACGGCGGTCTGGTCCGACGGGAGGTGCCACAGCGCCTGGAACTGCTGTGACGTCGTAGCGGACGCACGGTCCAGCGTGACGATCACATCCGGCTTCCGCACGATCAGCACTCCACGGACGCGGTTGACGCCCGCTGCGGGCGTGTCACTCATCTCGAAGAAGTCCGCAGTGGGCTTCACGGTGTAGCGCGTCAGCTTCGTCGCCGGGTTCGCGTCAGCGAGCTTCGGAGTGGTCAGGGTGCTGTGGGCGAAGGGACTCAGCACCCACGGCCGCCAGCCGTCATTCAGATAGCCGGAGTAGCCGCTGTCCACGAGGATCTCGCGGCCGCGGGCCTGGTAGGTGATCGAGGTGTGGTCGACATGGCCGTGCAGCGCGCGACGCCCACCGAACCGCAGGCTGTACGCCGTCTCGTTCGGGAACGGTGTCGCGGATCCCCAGCCGGAGCGGCCGAACACGTAGCCCGCCGAGTAGACCTTGACGCGGTCTGACGGTGCCGTGCCCGTCTGGCCCTGACTGGCGGCGTACTCCATCGGCGTACCGGCGATGTTGTACGTCTTCGCGACCTCGGTGTCACCGATCTGGTGCAGCCGGCCCTGGGGCGTGGTGGCGTGCGCAATCCAAGCAGCCAGGAGCTCCCGCCGGGTGTTGATCGTGGTGCCCGGGTCGACACCGCACCCGGTCAGAGCGGTCACCGCACGGCCCCACAGCGAATAGTTGAACTGCGCGTAGCCCGTGGACTGCTCGTTCGTCGAGCCTTCCGCGTCGATCGCGGTGGTGATCGCCTTACCCAACCGGTCCTGGGCGGTCTGCATGTAGTCGTCGCGGTTCAGAGTGCACCCGACACCGAAGAGAGCGATGCTCTCGTCCGTGCCGTGGTTCCCGGCGCCACCCCAGTTGTTGATCATGAACGTGGCGTGGTCGACCAGCGCCTGATCGATCCACGAGTACTCGTCGGGCAGCGTCTCCACACCAAGGTTCGCCAGCACGGCCTGCCGGGTGCAGATGATCACGTTGGTCCGGTGCATCGTCGACTCGTGCGCACCGGGGTCCGACTTCCACGAGTACGGGTTGTCCGTCACCCAGTCGCGCACGATCGCCGTGACGTGGTCGAGCGCCGCCTTGTCGCCTTCAGCAGCCGCGGTGACGCCCTGACCGATCCAGCGCAGCGAGTGCAACCACATGTACCAGCTGGGGTTGTTGTGCGGGTTGAGCTTCCAGTTCACGTTCCCGCTGCCGTCACCGACCTTGTACGGCGCATAGGTGTTCCAGATGAAGGTGTCGTCCATCACCGCGCTCAGCGGCACCGCGTCGTCGATCGTGCTGAAGCCGGGACACACGTAGGTGCCACCAGCGGCCTTGGCTGTTGCGGCCGGCTGCCGCGACCGGATGTCGGTCGCGGCTCGGCCAGTCACCGGCACGTAGTTCGACGTACCGGGGACGAACTGCGAACCCTCCGGCTCCGGCACGTCCGGCAGAACCGCGATCCCCGGACCGGCTGCGAAGGTACTCGCAGCGGGACCGATCACCGCGATTCCACCGACAGCCGCACTGATCAGGGCCAACGACAGCACACGTTTGAGCACCACAAACTCCCCCACCGCCAAGCCGCCCCCGCGGCATTACAAGTCTTTGTCGCCCCCGACGGTCCTCAGTGTGCCCAGGAATTACGGTTTAGGCCAATAAATCTCTGGCTGTGAACCGTCGGTGACAGTTGGTGATCAGGACCTGCGGACCAGCGAACCGCCGCCGGTGATGCCGAAGGACGCCTTCACGCCGTCGATCGTGAGGTCCACGACGTACGTCGTACCGACCATCCGGGTCTTGTAGGTGACCTGTCCGTTGGCGCGGGTCGGGATGATCAGGGACAGGATCGAGACGGACTTGCCGGAGCGGGCGAAGATGACCGTGGAGGCTGCCTTGCGGGTGGTGATGTGCGGGAAGTGCCAGCCCTGGATCGGGTTGGTCTGGCCGGTCTTGACCAGGGTGGAGCCGGCCGGGAGGGCGCCCTTGTACGGGAGTTGGAGGAGGACGGTGCGGGTGTTCTCGCCCTTCTTGGTGGCTACGGCTGCGGAGCGGCCGGAGACGGTTGCGCGCTGGTCGGAGGGCAGGTGCCAGAGGGTCTGGAACTGCTGCGCGGTCTTCGCGGTGGCCCGGTCGAGAGTGACGACGACGTCCGGCTTGCGCAGGATCAGGACCCCGCGGGTGCGGGTGACTCCGGCGGCTGGGGCGTCGGTCATCTCGTAGAAGTCGGCGTTGTCCCGGACCGAGGAGCGGGTCAGCTTGGTGATCGGGTTGGTGTCGGCGAGCTTGGGTGTCGTCATCACGTTGTGGGCCGACGGGCCGACGATCCATGCGCGCCAGGCCTTGTTGGAGTAGCCGGCGTAGCCGGTGTCACCGAGGATGTCGCGGCCGCGGGCCTGGTAGGTGATGGCGGTGTGGTCGCTGTGTCCGTGCAGGACCCGCTTCGGGCCGAACCGGATGCTGTACGCCGACTCGGCCGAGAACGGCGTGGTCGCGGAACCCCAGCCGGAGCGGCCGAACACGTAGCCGGCCGAGTAGATCTTGACGCGGTCCGCGGGGGCCTTGCCCGAGACGCCCTTGGTGGCGGCGTACTCGATCGGCGTACCGGGGACGTTGCCGGTCTTCACGTACTCGGTGTCGCCGATTTGCTGCAGCATGCCGAGCGGGCTGGTGGCGTGAGCGATGAAGGTCGCCAGGAGTGCGCGGCGGGTGGCGATCGTGGTGCCCGGGTTGACGCCGCAGTCCTGCATCGCCTTGGCGGCGCGGCCCCAGAGGGAGTAGTTGAACTGGGCGTAGCCGGTGGCCTGCTCGTTCGTCGCGCCCTGGGCGTCGATCGAGGTGGTGATTGCCTTACCCAACCGGTCCTGCGCGGTCTTCATGTAGTCGCTGCGGTTCAGAGTGCACCCGACACCGAAGAGAGCGATGCTCTCGTCCGTGCCGTGGTTGCCTTGGCCACCCCAGTTCGCGGTCATGAACTTGGCGTGGTTGACCAACGCCGTGTCCAGCCAGGCGTACTGGCTCGGCAGCTTGGTGACATTGAGGTTCTTGAGCACGGCCAGGCGCAGGCAGATCAGCACGTTGGTGCGGTGCATGGTCGCCTCGTGCGCGGCCGGGTTCGCCTTCCAGGAGTACGGGTTGTCCTTGACCCAGTCCCGCGCGATCGCGGTCACGTGGGTGAGCGCGGCCTTGTCGCCGTTGCTCGCCGCGGTGATGCCCTGGCCGATCCAGCGCAGCGAGTGCAGCCACATCCACCAGCTCGGGTTGTTGTACGGGTTGGCCTTCCAGTTGATGTTGCCCTTCCCGTCACCGACCTTCGTGGCCTTGAACTTGCTCCAGATGAAGGTGTCGTTCATCACGGCGCTCAGCGGTACGGCGTCGTCGATGGTGCTGTAGCCAGGGCATGCGTAGTGCCCGTTGGCAGCAAGTGCAGTGCCTGCGGCCGCGGCGGTCGTCGCGGGGACGGACACGATGAGTCCGCCCGCGGTCGCCGTCACGAGGGCAAGCGAAAGTACACGTCTGAGCACTGGAATCCCCTAGGTACGAGCTGCTCCCCAGCAGCTGCAAAGTTCTTGACACCAGTGACGATGCTCAGTTCGCCGGATAAGTTGTGAGTTGCCTTAGGCAACTGGGGAGCGGATCGGGGACTCCGGGAATCAGGCGCTGCGCTCGGCTGCACTCCGCTCGACGCAGAACTCGTTCTGCTCGGGATCGAGCATGGTGACCCAGCCGGGTCCCTCGGGCTTGCGGTGGTCCTCGTGGATGCTCGCGCCGAGGCCGAGCAGCCGCTCGACCTCCTCGTCCCGGGTGCGCTCAGTCGGCACCCAGTCGATGTGCACCCGGTTCTTCACCGTCTTCGACTCCGGGACGCGGATGAACAGCAGCCCCGGCACCGGCGCCGGTGCCTCGACCAGGACCTCGTCGTCCCCGGGCTCGTCGCCCTCGCCCAGCGGCCAGCCGGTCGTGGTGCTCCAGAATTGCGCGAGCTCGTACGGGTTTTCGGCATCGATCGTGATGTGTCGCAGGATCATGCGCAGACCTTATAGTCCCCAACGCAGGGCGTCCGGCCGGTGACGCGATGGGGTCGGGGGTTCCGGAGGGTCGCGGACTGTCGGTGGCCGGGTCTACTGTGCGGCCAAGGGTGGTTTCACAGGAATCTTTGCAGGGGGAAAGGAAGATCTGATGGCGTCTCGACTCAACCCGTACATCCAGTTCGACGGAAGCGCGCGGGAGGCTCTGGAGTTCTACAAGGACGTGTTCGGCGGCGAGCTGACCACGAGCACGTTCGGCGAGTTCGGCGCCGGTCACGGGCCGGATGACGACAGCAAGCTGATGCACGGTCAGCTGGAGACCCCGAGCGGTTTCACGCTGATGGCCGCGGACACCCCGCAGGGGATGTCCTACAACCCTGGCGAGAACATCTCGGTCAGCCTCAGCGGTGACGACGGCGACGACCTGCGCGGGTACTTCACCCAGCTCTCCGACGGTGGCAAGGTCACCGTCCCGCTGGAGAAGCAGATGTGGGGCGACGAGTTCGGCCAGGTCACCGACCGGTTCGGCATCAACTGGATGCTCAACATCACCGGTAGCTGACCGCAGCTCGCGACAGGACCCGGCCCCTCGGCGACTCAGCCCCCGAGGGGCCGTTCTGTCGGCCTGTAGTGAGCCCGGCCTTTTTGGTCGGCAGGTAGGGAGTGGACTTGGCGGTAGACGGCGTGCGGGTTCCGGACGGGCGCTGGGTCGAGCTCTGGGATGGTGGAGCGCTCGGCGGGACGCCGGTGATCTTCCTGGCCGGGTGCCCGGACACACGGCACGCGGCGTACCCGGGAGCTGAAGCCGCTCGCCGGCTCGACGTGCGGTTGGTGGGTATCAACCGGCCCGGCTACGGCCGGTCAACGAGTCACGCCTCGACCCACCTCTCGGTGGCCGATGATGTCGTGGCCGTCGCGGATGCCCTGGGCATCGAGCGGTTCGCCGTGGTGGGAATGTCGATCGGGGGGCCGTACGCCGTCGCCTGCGCGGTACGGCATCCCGATCGCGTGACCGCCTTGGGCGTCCTGGCGAGCCCGGCAGCGTGCCTGAGCTGGATCCGCCGTACCACCGCGACAACCTCGACCCGGACGCCCAGTCGTTCTTCGAGCAGCTCGCGCGATCCACGCCCGACGAGGCGGTCGAGTTGATGCGCCCCGACTTCCTGGCGTACGTGGCCCAACTCAACCCCGCCGACCCCGACGACGAGTCGCTGGTACGGCGGTTCCTGGCGGAGCTGGATCCGCACGACGCCGGCGTACTGCGGGGTGCGACCGGCGAGGTCGATGGCCTCCGCTTGGGATCGGACCGGGCGATCGCTGCTGCCGTCCGCGAGGCGTTGGCGAACCCGGACGGCTACCTTCGCGATGCCGCAATCTCCTTCCATGCTTGGGATTTCCGCCCTGAAGAGATTCGTTGCCCGACGCACCTTTGGTACGGCGAGCACGACGCGAACGCATCGGCGCGGAACGGGCAGTGGCTGGCCGGCCGAATCCCGGGCGCGGCGCTGGTCGTCCACCCGCAGACGACCCATCTCGCCGTACTGCATGAGCATTGGTCGGCGGTGCTGGCAGCCTTAAGCGGTCACGCGGAGCGCGGTCGCTGAACGGACGAGCGACGCGACCGCCTGGGAGCGGCTGTCCGGCCGCCAGGCGATGAGGGTGGTGACGTCCGGGGCGTCGACGACGGGTACGGCGACGTGTTCGGGCCACTGCCAGGCGCGGCTCGAGGCTGGGATGACGAGCAACGTCTTGCCGAGGGCCACGAGCTGAGCCAGCTGCGACTGTGTGCGGACCTCGGGACCGGGGCCCTCCGGGTACGAGCCGTCGAGCCGCGGCCACCGCGCGATCGGCAGGTCCGCCACGTTGCTGACCTCGGCCAGGGTGAGCTGATCGCGCGCCGCGAGCGGATGCTTCGCGGGCAGGATCGCGACCTGGCCCTCGACGTGGAGCTCCTCAGTGTCGAAGCCGGCGAGGTCGTCGTACGGGTGATGCAGGATCGCCACATCGGCGCTCCCGTCGCGCAGCAGGCCGGCCTGTTCGGTCACCTCGCAGAGCAGAATCTCCACCGGCGTCGCACCGGGGTCCTCGGCAAGCGCGTCGAGGAGTCGCTGCAGGATCTGGTGGGATGCTCCGGCCTTCGTCACGAGAACCAGGGATTGCTGCGGGTCCGCGGCGCGCCGGGTACGACGGGCCGCGGCGGCGACCGCGTCGAGGGCTGTCCTGGCCTCGGTGAGCAGGACGCGGCCAGCCTCGGTGAGCGCCACACCCCGGCGGTCCCGGGCGAGTAGTTGCACGCCCAGTCGGTGCTCGACCTTCCGGATGGCCCGGGACAGCGGCGGTTGGGCGATCCCGAGCCGATCGGCGGCACGGCCGAAATGCAGCTCCTCGGCGACAGCGACGAAGTACCGGAGCTCGCGGGTCTCGAGATCGTCCACGCAGCCAGCCTACGTGCTGTGATACCGGTGAGGTATCACAGCGGAGCCGATCGGTCTTGGACGCGGAACCTGCGGTCGACCAACGATGGTTGCTGTGAATGACATGAAGACCGCGCTGGTCACGGGCGCGAACAAAGGAATCGGCTTCGCCATCGCCCAGGGTCTCGGGGCGCTCGGCTTCCGGGTCGCTGTCGGTGCCCGCGATGACATCAGGCGAAAGGAAGCCGTCGAGCAGTTGCGTGCTGACGGTGTCGACGCGTTCGGTGTCGCGCTCGATGTCACGTCCGACGAGAGCGTCGCCGCGGCTGCGGAGGCCGTCGAGCAGAACGCGGCGGGGCTGGATGTGCTCGTCAACAACGCTGGTATCGCCGGCCGGATCGACGATGGCGCGCAGGACCCGACCACGCTCGACCTCGACGTACTCCGCGAGGTGCTCGAGACGAACGTCTTCGGCGTGGTCCGGGTGACCAACGCGATGCTGCCGCTGCTCCGGCGTTCCGCAGCACCGCGGATCGTCAACCTGTCGAGCACCATGGGATCGCTGACCCTGCAGACCGGCCCGATCCTGGCCGCCTACGCGCCCTCGAAGTCAACGCTCAACAGCATCACCGCCGTGTACGCCCGTCAGTTCGCCGACACGAATGTCATCGTGAACGCCGCCTGCCCCGGCTATGTCGCGACCGACTTCAACGGTTTCAACGGGCTGCGGACACCTCAGGAGGGTGCTGCGATCGCGATCAGGCTGGCGACTCTGCCGGACGACGGGCCGCGCGGCGGCTTCTTCAACGACGAGGGAACCGTCCCCTGGTAAGCGAAAAACCAGGTTCGCCCGGACGGGGTCGCGGGCTAACTTGATTTCATGGGCGAGAACGACGTACTGCGGGATCCGATCCGGCACAACAACTGGGCGACCAAGAGTCTGATCCGGTTCTGCCGGGATCAGGAACTGACGGCCGAACAGCTCGAGGTCACCGGTATCGGCACGTACGGCGGGATCGTGGCAACCCTGGACCACATCGTCCGCTGCGACGGAAGCTACCTGCGCCGGATCGCGGACCGCCCACTCGACTTCGTGGACAGCGAAGTGACAGCGGACTTCGACCTCCTGGAGCAGTGGAACGACGAAGCCGGTGTGCTCTGGGAGGAGTTCCTCGCCGGCCCGATCGATGTCGAGCGGGTCCTGATCGTCGACGACAACACCCGCGGAACCCGGGCCGGCATCTTCATCGCCCAGGCAATCAATCACGCCAACCACCACCGCGAGCAGGTGTGCGCCATCCTGACGGGTTTCGGCATCGAGCCTCCCGACATCCAAGCGTGGGAGTACGCCTGGCAAACCGAACGAATCTGGGATCTCCCCACCCCCTGACCCCCCAGATCAGCCGACCCCCTCCCACGGCCCCACCGATCCCCGCGCCACCGATCCCCGTGCCACCGATCCCCGTGCCACCGATCCCCGTGCCACCGATCCCCGTGCCACCGATCCCCGTGCCACCGATCCCCGCGCCACCGATCCCCGCGCCACCGATCCCCGCGCCACCGATCCCCGCGCCACCGATCCCCGCGCCACCGAACCCCGCCCCACCGAACCCCGCCACCGAACCCCGCGTCACCGATCCCGGCCACCGAACCCTGCGCTTCCTCACCCCGTTTGGTGAGTGCACCCACGAGGTGGGAGGTTCCCCCACCGGATTTTCGGGCGGGAACCCCCCATTTGGTGGGTGAACCCACCCCGGTCAGTTGGGGTGGTTCGGGCGGCACCACGAGCGGTGCCGCGGGACGGGGCTGGGGAGCGTTACCCCACCGAATCGGCAGCTAGGAGTCCCCGGTCTTGTGGGGGACGTGATGGCGGGTCCTCCCCGAACCGGTTTGGGGAGGGTGGTGGTCGATGTGGAACGGTTTGGGGTGGAGCGGGGACGTGTTCGGGGGTGTGTTCTGAAGGGGGTGGATCCGCCCCAGATCGCCACGCGCGAAGCGCAGGTGCTCCGCGAACCGGTTTGGGGAGGGTGGTGGTCGGTGTGGAGCGGTTTGGGGTGGAGCGGGGACGTGTTCGGGGGTGTGTTCTGAAGGGGGTGGATCCGCCCCAGATCGCCACGCGCGAAGCGCAGGTGCTCCGCGAACCGGTTTGGGGAGGGTGGTGGTCGGTGTGGAGCGGTTTGGGGTGGATCGGGGACGTATCCGGCGGTGGATCCGCCCCAGGTCGCTACAGGCGGAGCGCAGGTGCTCCCCGAACTGGTTTGGGGAGGTGGATCGCGGCGGGTTCGTTGACACCACCCCGGACCCCACGCTGACCGTCATCGCCCATGCTCCTCGCCAATCGCGAACGGACTCACGACCAGCCTGCCGCAGAGGGGAGAACCCCTCCCGTTTTGGTGGGCTCACCCCAAGGCCGGTTAGTTAGTGGTCAGGGTGGTGTGTCAAGGATGTCGATGGTGATGGTGGCTTTGTAGGTGGTGCGGTTGATTTTTGCTTG
>NZ_JBHUQZ010000013.1:0-230217 GCF_042674205.1 Kribbella sp. NPDC056951 | reverse complement strand
AACAAGCAAAAATCAACCGCACCACCTACAAAGCCACCATCACCATCGACATCCTTGACACACCACCCTGACCACTAACTAACCGGCCTTGGGGTGAACCCACCAACTGAGCCCACCTCCCCAGAATCCGATCGACCATCCCACAATCCCGGTAGGCGAGCCCCAAAGCCGTTTGCTAACGCTCGCCTCTGCGGCATCCGGCTCCCCGCTGCCGCAACGTCCGAAGGACCCACAGGCGTGGTCTCCGGATCGTCGGACGTTCCGGCGGCTGAGGTTGCGTCGGTCGGCAACTTTGGGGCGCTATCCCTCGAAAAAAGTACCGCCCAACGCATCACCGCACTGCCCACACGACGAGGCCCGGCCCGGTTTGGTGAGGCGCGGTTTGGTGAGGCGCGGGGCGGTGAGGCGCGGTTTGGTCAGCGCGCGGCGCGGATTGGCCAGGCGCGCGGTGGTGAGCGCGCGGTTTGGCGAGGCGCGGCGCGGTTTGGTCAGGCGCGGGGTGGTGAAGGCGCGGTTTGGTGAGGCGCGGCGCGGTCCAACTGTCAGCAGGCCTCTCTCGCACGGCAACCACAGCCCGGTAACCCCAGGCGACGTGAAGCCGCGGTCGCCGACCTCGCCATCCACCTGAGCCACCGCGGCGCTCAGCCACGCTGTCTTTTTGGTCGGCCGGGAGTGGCGATCAGCCACAGCGGACGTCCCCGGCCGAGTCCTTTCGGGCCTGTACCTCGACTCGACCGCCGACGGCGGCCGACAGAAACCAGAGGGCGGGCCACGTGTGTGGCTGGGCTGGTTGGCGAGGCCGGCGACCGCGGCTCCACGTCGTCTAGGGCTGACGGGCTGTGGCTGAGGTGCGTGATGCTCGAGTCTTGCGTTAGTCGGAACTTCTTCGGGTCCAGGCGCCGATTGCGTTCCGACTAACGCGCCAGAAACCCCCGAGAACCCCGAGAACGCGAGCCGGTAATCACCTTGAGCACCCACCAACCACCTGCCCGCCACCGAGGCGGTTGAACCGTGCTCAAGGTCCGGGTGGCGGGGGTTATTGGGGTTGGGTTTGTTGGTGCATGCGGGCGAATTCGGAGCGGAACTGGGGGCGGTCGGTGATTGGTTCGGACCAGGGGATGCGGACTTCTACCGGGCGGCCGGCTACCTGGGCTGTGAAGACGGCGGCGGTCGGGTCTAGGGCGGTGAGCTCTGCGGCGGTGGCGTCGGGCTGGTTGCCTAGGATCTGGACGATCTCCAGGGAGTGGCCGCCGTGGTCGGCGTTCATGTGCTTGAGCACTGCCTCGACGATCTCTGGGGTGAATGGGTGCGTCATGCCTGCTTCCTTCGGGTGGCGAGGGTGAGGAGCAGACCGGCTAGCAGCAGTACGCCGCCTCCGATCGGGAGCCAGATGCCCGCACCACCGGTGTTGGCGAGGGAGCCTGTCGGCTTGGTTGGTGTGTCGGTGACCGGCGGCTGCGTCGTGGTCGGCGCGACCGTGGGCGTCGGGGTTGGCGTGGGTGTGGGTGTCGGCGTGGCTGCCGAGGAGACCGAGAAGTTTGCTGAGGCGGTTAGTCCCGCAGGACCTGTCAGCGTTAGGACGTGTTTGCCGACGGGGAAGTCGGTCGGTACCTTCCAGGCGAAGCGGACCTTGCCGGCCGCGTCCGCCTCCTGCTCGCCCACGGTCGTACCAACGGCCGCAGCCGTGGCCGCGCCGAACTCCAACGGCACCCGTACGTCGAACGCCCGGTTCGCCGTCGATCGGTGATCCGCGCGCAGGTACAGCACGCAGCCGCGCGCGGTCTTCGTGCAGTCGGTCAAGTCGTCCTTCGAGGCCACCGTGACAGTCGTTCGAGCGACCAGATCGGTCCCGATTCGTACGACGATGTTCTCGGAACCGGCGTACGGATAGTTGGTGATCCACGCGGACTGCCCGCTCTTGCCGGTCATGTCGGCACCACCGATCGCGGGCGATGCGGTCTGTCCAGCACCGTTGTCGACCGCCGTCATCACGTAGAACCCGTTCGGCGCCGCGGCCGTGTTCTCGCGACTGTTCCGCAACCCGCTGACCTTGATCGCGAGCTGGGCACCGGAAGTCAGCACGAGCTTGCCACCGGCAACCGATAGCGCCTTGCCGTTCGCCGAGCTGACGGTCACCGTCTGGCCGTTCGCGTTGCTGAAGCTCAATTCCGGCGCATCCGTCGCGGCATCCACCGCAGCCGACACCTTCTGCCCCGCCGGGAATCCGCTGCCCTCGGCAACCAATTCACTGCCCTGCTTCACAGCCGATGTCACCGCAACATGAGGATCAGCCCCAGCCACCGTCAGCACAGCAGCGGCCGACGTCGCCGACCCGGCTGCATTGCTGAACACCGCCCGGAACCGCGCCCCATTGTCAGCAGCCTGTACGGCGTCCAGCTTCAACGCGGTCGTCACCGCAGACGGCGACGCGATCGGCGTCCAAGTCTTCCCCTCGTCACCGCTACGCTCCCACTGCACAGTCGGAACCGGCGTACCGGTCGCCGCCGCCGTGAACTCAACGTTGCCGCCAGCAACGACAACCAAACCCTTAGGCTGACTCGTCACAACCGGCAGCACCGGCTGCGGTCCAGGGGTCTTGAAGGTGATCGTGCGGAAGACGTCCTGCGTCCGATCCCCGCGCAGGTCGATCACTTCGTTGTCCGAGGCAAGCGGTGAGTTGAAGCTCGCGAGGTAGCAAGCCACCGCCTTGCAGTCGATCTTCACGCCCTCATTGGTGAACGTCACAGCCGTCTGCACGGAGGTCTCGAACGTCCCCGCCGCCGTCGTCACCACCCGCTGCGCCCCGGAGAACGGCGAGGGGTTCGACGAACCTGACGTCCCTCGTGGCGTCTGAGCGACGTACAGCGCACGGTTCGGCGCGTAGCCCGCGCCCTTGACCCGGACGGTCTGCTCGTCACTCAAATCAGCATGCGGCTCGACGGTGAGCACAGCCGTGCCGCCACCGAAGACGATCGGCTTGAGCAGTTCCTGCGACGCATTCGGGGCAGCACCACCGGCCGCGTACGTCGCGATGCCGTACGTGCCCGATGCGGTGTCAGCCGGCTTCACGTTCAGCTTGGCCTCGAAAGTGCCGTCCGGGTTCAGCGTCACGAACGCGGGATCCGCCCCTGGGCGGGACGCATCCGGCAGTGCCCACTTCTGATCGAGCACGCGGCGCGCGCCAGCCGGCGCCCCCTCGGACGGTCGCCAGATCTTGTCGAAGCTGCCGAACACCACATACACACCAGCAGGCTTGCCAGGCGTCACCGGCGGCCGGGTCGACAGGTTCGACGCCGGGTCGAAGCCGCTGCCCCGAACCGTCGCCACCACACCAGCCGCCGGAACCGTACCCAGCGGCTTGCCGTCCGGTCCCAGTACGTCGACCTTCGGCTGCCAGGTCGGCGTCGTACTCAGCCGAACCGTGAAGCTGACCGGATCGAGCGCCGTACCAGCCGCGTAGAAGCCGGCGAACGCGGGAACACCAGCCGAAGTCAGCGTCGCCGGCGCACCGACGACCGTGGCGACGCCGTCCTTGATCTCCACCGGCGTGGTCGCGAAGTCGAGCGCCGCGAGCTCCACGTCGTCGTACGTCGTCGGCTGCCCAGTCTCCAGGCTCTTGCTGACCACGTCGGCGATGATCTTCCCGGTACTCCCGTTGAGCGCGATCCGCAGGTCGCGCACGGTCACTTCAAGCAGCGGATTCCCCGCCTGCGCCTCGTGCCCCTTGAAATACACCCCACCTTCGAAGCCCACCTTGTCCGCCGTACCGGTCCCATTCGCAAACCGGAACGACCCGTCGGTACGACGACTCGCGGGCGCCTGCACGGCGATCGACCCATGCGCGATCGGTCCCTCGACGTACGTGCGGAACGATGCCTTGAGCCCCCAATCGAGCGAACCGACCGGCGGTGGCGGGGTGGTCGGCGGGGTGTCCCCCGCAAACGTCACCTTCACGCCAAGCTCGTGCGCCGCGTTAACCGCACCGCCGCCCGGATACGTGTAAACGCCGTAGTTGCGCGGATTCTCCGCGACCTTCTTCGTCTTCACCGTCAACTCGAACGTGCCATCCGGGTTCAGCAAAACCATCCGCGGCTTCTGCGCCGGAAAGTCCGTCGAAACCTGGTCGTACGACGGCTGCGGCACCGCCCACTTCGTGTCGAGCAACGTCCGAGTCGTCGCATCCGCCCCAGTCGAAGGCTGCCAGTTCTCGGCGAACGACCCGAACACCACATACACGCCAGCCGGTTGCCCAACAGTCACCGGCGGCCGCAACGAGACATTCGCCGCCGGATCAAACCCAGACCCCTTCACCACCAGTTCCTCACCCGGTGTGATGTCAGCCGTCTTAGACACCTCGATCTTCGGAGTGAACACCTGCGCGCCCGGCGCCGGTGCGGGGGTGGTCGTCGCGGGAGCGGGGGTGGTCGTCGCGGGCGTGTCGGCGGAGGCGTCGTCCGACGCGGGTGCTGCGAACGCGCTCGGCGCGAGGGCCGCGAGGGTGAGGCCCGAGGCAGCGATCACGACTGCGGCACGGCGGCGCCGAACACCCCGCGACGTTGCGAAACCGAGGCTCGAGGTTGCGCGGTCGGGGCGGCGGGTCATGCCGGGGTCTCCTTCTTGGCGGTCTTGCGGCGGGTGGCCAGGACGAGGGCGGCGCCACCGCCGAGCAGTACGACGGCAGCGATGGCGAAGCCGATGGCCAGGCCGCCGGTGTTCGCGAGACTGCCGGTCGGCTTGTCGTCCTTGCCGCCGCTGGTGTTGTTGTTCGAGTTCGTTGGACTGCTAGTGGTGGGCTGACCAGACGGTTGGGTGCTACCCGCACCGATGAAGGTGACTGGGATGAGGACGTCGGCGCTTCGGTCCGCCGTTCGCGTGTGGTCGGCTCGGGTGCCGATGGCACAGCCGAGCGGAGCCGCCTTCTTGTCGAGGCAGTTGGTGAACTGGTCCCTGGCCTTCACGGTCAACTGCACCTCGAACGAACCCTTGCCACCCGACTGCGTGAACGGCCGCGCCAGCCCCTCGCCGTACGACGGTGGGTTCGACGAGATCCACACCGACGAACCGGACTCGCCCTTCATGTCCACCCCACCGAGACACGGTGAAGGTAGTTGCCCTGGGCCCTTGTTTACGCAGAAGGCGACGTAGATGCCCTTGGACAGGTCGAATCCACTGCCGCGCACGGTCACCTTGGTGCCGGCCGGGTTCAGCCCGGTCGTCACCGATGCGGTCACGGTCTGCCCGTTCGGTCCGCTCGCCGCCTGCGCGGTCAGCGGCGAAAGAACGACCGCCCCCACGACGGCCAGCAACAGCCCCACCCGGAATCTCACACCGAACTCCTCACCTAATTCAGTTTGGTTAGGCTAACCTAACTCAGGTGACCCCACAATCGGGCCCGTCGGCCACCGCTCAGCCGCCGTTCTCGCAACGCTTCCGGGAACGCAGTCAGCTCATGCACCGCGACACCGGTGCGAGCGCCTACCTCGCTGCCCTGACCAAGGGGCACCTCGACCTGAGCGGGTACGCCGCTCTGGTCGCCCAGCACGCGGTGATCTACCGCGCCCTCGAGGAGCTCGGCGAACAACTCGCCGACGACCCGATCGCCGGCCGTTTCGTCTTCCCGGACCTGTACCGCCGCGAGTGGTTGCAGGCCGACCTCGAGCACCTCAAGGCTCGCGGTCTCCCGATCCCAGAGCCGACACCGCAGACAATCCGCTACGCCGAGCGGCTCAGAGAGCTCGCCACCTGGCCCGGCGGCTTCATCGCGCACCACTACGTCCGCTACCTCGGCGACATCGCCGGCGGCCAGTCGATCGGCCGCCAGGTCGCGACGCACTACGGTCTGGTGCCCGGTGGGGACGGCGTACGGTTCTACGTCTTCGACAAGATCTCCCCGAAGCCGTTCCGCGAGAACTACCGGCGATTGCTGGACGAGACGCCGTTCGACGAGACCGAACAGCAGCAGGTCCTGGACGAGGTACTGGTTGCCTACCGCTACAACATCGACGTACTGACCGAGCTCGCCGAACAGGTCCTCCCCCACTACCCTCAGGTCGCGTCGTGACACTCGACCTGTCCCGCGTCTCCCGTACGGCGATCCTCGTCGTACTGCTACTGCTCGTCGCCGTCGGATGCGCCGGACCGGCCGCCTCGGCTGAGCAGCCGACCGCTGTCGATGCCTGCCGCCCACCAGTCAAGGGTTTCGCCGTCACCACGGATGGCGACGGCAAGCCATTGCCCAAGGCAACCACAGCATCGGCTACCGGCGCGGACCCGCACACACTGACCGGGCCGGCCACGGCGACGCTGACCGACCACGCGATCCACCCGGTTGCGTCGACGGCCCAGCCGAAGCTGCCGGTGGACGTGAAGTCGTGTGACGGCAAGCAGGTGCAGGTCAAGGACGCCAGCCGGATCATCGCGGTCGACCTCTACGGCACCCTGGCCGAGATCGTGTTCAGCCTCGGGCTGGGCGACAAGGTCGTCGGCCGGGACACGTCGACCGGGTTCCCCGAAGCGGCTCATTTGCCCAAGGTCACGCCGAGCGCCCACGACCTGAACGCGGAGGCGATCCTGTCGCTGGACCCGACCGTCGTACTGACCGACAAGAGCATCGGGCCGCCCGAAGTGATCGAGCAGTTGCGAGCATCCGGCGTACCGGTGATCTTCTTCTCCGACGCCCGGACCATGGACGGGATGCCGAGTCAGATCCGCGCGGTCGCGGGCGCGCTCGGCGTACCGGAGCGTGGTGAGGAGCTGGTCAAGCGGACGTCGGCCGAGATCACGTCTGCCCTGGCTTTGGCGCCAAGTGGTGGACTCGGACATCAAAGGAAGGCGCTGCGGATGACGTTCCTGTACATCCGCGGTACGGCGGGGGTGTATCTGATGAGCGGTCCGGGTTCCGGCGCGGACGCGATGATCAAGGCGATCGGCGGGATCGACACCGGGACGGATATCGGGCTGGACAAGTCGTTCGTGCCGCTGACGAGCGAGGCGCTGATCCGGGCGCAACCCGAGGTGATCATCGTGATGACCGAGGGGCTGAAGTCGGTGAAGGGGGTTGACGGGCTGCTCAAACTGCCCGGGCTCGGTCAGACACCGGCCGGTCAGCACCGCCGGATCATCGACATGAACGACACCGAACTCCTCGGCTTCGGCCCGCGCACCGGCCGGACCGTCGCCGCCCTCGCCAAGGCGGTCTACACGCCTTGAGCCGGTTACGTTCGGTTGGCCTGCTCGGCTTACTGACCGTTGCGTTGGTCGTGCTGGTGATCGTGGCCGCGGGAATCGGGCAGCTCCGGATCCCGCCGGCCGAGATCATCGGTTCACTACTGCACCGAATAGGTCTGGATGTTGGTCCGATGCCCAGTCATCCGCAGGGGGACAACGCGCTGTGGAAGG
Organism: Kribbella sp. NPDC056951; assembly: GCF_042674205.1. NCBI lineage: Bacteria > Bacillati > Actinomycetota > Actinomycetes > Propionibacteriales > Kribbellaceae > Kribbella > Kribbella sp. NPDC056951. The sequence continues at coordinate 222,819 of NZ_JBHUQZ010000013.1, read as the reverse complement.
TGCGGTTCCCGCGGGTCGCGCTCGCCGTACTGGTCGGTGCCTCGCTGGCGACCGCGGGCGCATTGATGCAGGGCGTCTTCGGGAACCCGTTGGCCGAGCCGTCGGTGGTCGGGGTGTCGTCGGGAGCTGCGGTCGGGGCCTCGCTCGTCATCGTGACCGGGGTGACGTACCTCGGCAACTGGACGATCGCGACGGCTGCGTTCATCACCGGCCTCGGTACGACGTTGCTCGTGCACTCGTTGTCGCGAGCCGCCGGGCGTACCGAGGTGGTCACGCTCGTGCTGACCGGGATCGCGGTGAACTCGTTGGCCTTCACGCTGATCTCGTTCGCCACCTTCATCGCGAACACGAGCGCCCGCGAGCAACTCGTCTTCTGGCAACTCGGCAGCCTGAACGGCGCCACCTGGCCGGCCGTGAGCGCGGTTCTGCCGTTCACCATCGCCGGGCTGATCGCATCCGTCGTACTGGCTCGGCGCTTGGACCTGCTGTCACTGGGTGATCGGTCGGCGGGACACCTCGGCGTGGACGTCGAGCGCCTGCGGCTGACCGTGATCGTCGTCGTCGCCCTGCTGGTCGGGGCGAGCGTCGCGTTCTCGGGAATCATCGGCTTCGTCGGTCTGGTCGTACCGCACCTGATCCGAATGGTCGCCGGCCCAGGGCACCGCCTGCTGCTCCCAGCCAGTGCGCTGGGCGGTGCCGTGCTGGTGATCGTCGCGGATCTGCTGGCCCGAACGTTGATACGCAACGCTGATCTGCCGATCGGCATGATCACCTCACTCGTCGGCGCCCCGTTCTTCTTCTGGCTCCTGCGCCGCACCCGCACCCGCCAAGGAGGCTGGGGATGAGGCGCCGACTCCCGTGCCGCCTGCCAACCGGTACGACGATCGCCGAGGCGCTCGACGTGTCGCTCACCCTCGGCGGTACCCGCATCCTCGACGGGGTCAGCCTGTCCATCCGCACCGGCGAGGTACTCGCGTTGGTAGGTCCCAACGGCGCCGGCAAGTCCACCCTCCTCAGCGTCCTCTCCGGCGACCACACCCCCGACGCGGGAACAGTCCACCTGGCCGGCCAACCCCTCACCCACTGGTCCCCCGTCGAAACCGCGATGCGCCGAGCCGTGATGTTGCAGCAAGCAACCATCTCCTTCCCCTTCACCGTCGCCGACCTGGTCGCCATGGGCCGCGCCCCCTGGTACGGGACCACCCGAGCGGACGACGACGAACCCGCCGTACAAGCTGCCTTGGAGACCGCCGACATCACCGAGTTCCGCGACCGAGTGTTCAGCTCCCTCTCCGGCGGCGAACGAGCCCGAGTCTCCCTAGCCCGAGCCCTCGCCCAACAGGCGCAACTGCTGCTCCTCGACGAACCAACTGCCGCGTTGGACCTCCACCACCAAGAAGCAGTCCTCCAACTAGCGCGAACTCGCGCCGCCCACGCCGATGCGATTGGCGAGGGCGGTGTCGCGGGGAGTGCTGGACCCAAGGGCAGCGCGTCGGCTGATGCGGTTGAGGGTGGCTGCGTCGCAGGAAGTGGTCGCCCCGAACGCGGCGCGTCGGCTGATGCGGTTGACGGAGGTGTCGAGAGCCCGCCCACTTGCGCTTCCCAGTCCAGCTCACGTCACGTGCCTCCACCTCCCGCACACACCTCCGGCGCCGCGGGCACGTCCGCCGGCGCAGGCGAGCTCAGCGGCACAGACTCGCTTGGCGGCGACTCCTACTCCGCGCCGAACCACGTGCCTCGACCGCCGGCGACTGCGCCTCATCACACTGCCTCCCCCGACCACGCGGGTGGTGGCGGGGATGCGGTGGTGGTTGTTGTGCATGACCTGAATTTGGCGGCTGGTTATGCGGATCGGGTGGTGGTGCTTTCGGGTGGGAAGGTTGTTGCGGATGGGCCGCCGGGGGTGGTGTTGACGGCTGAGTTGCTTAGTGAGGTTTATCGGCATCCGGTGGAGGTGTGGGCGCATCCGGGGACTGGCGGTCCGGTGATTTTGCCGCGGCGCTGACGATGGGGTCGGTTTCGTCGTCGAACTCGCCGATGACCTGTTCCAGCAAGTCTTCCAGGGCTACTACGCCTAGCGGCTCAGCGCCGGTGCAGACGACGGCCAACTGAGAGCGGTGGTCTCGCATGGTGCGGATGGCGGTGGCTACGGGGGTGTCGGGGGCCAGGTCGAGGGGGGCCGTCATCAGGTCGGCGGCTCGGAGCGTCGTACCGCCTGTGGTGGTGGCTCGGGCGGCGTCTCGGACGTGGACGATGCCGCAGATCGTCGTACCGGTCATGACGGCTAGGCGGGAGCGGCCTTCGCGGCGGCTGGTTAGTTCTACGTCGCGGGCCGAGGCGGTGGAGACGACGGTGGCTAGGCGATTCATTGGGACCATGACCTGGGCGATGGTGATGTTTTGCAGGGCGAGCATCGCGGTCAGGAGGTCGTGTTCCGGGGCCTCCAACGTGCCGTGGTCGCGGGACGACTCGATCAGCAAGCGGAGTTCGTCGGGGCCGTGGGCGCTGGCTAATTCGTTCTGCGGGGTGACGCCGACGAGGCGGACGCACAGGTTGGCGATCCAGTTGAGCGCGAGCAGGAGCGGGCGAACGACGTACGTGAAACCGCGGAAGGGCAGCGCCAGCGCCTGAGCCGCCCGCTCGGGGTTGCTGATCGCCCACGACTTCGGCGCCATCTCACCGAGCAGCACATGCAGCAGACCGATCCCGCCGACCGCGATGATCAGCGCGATCACATGACCCACGCCCTCGGGGATGTGCGCCAGCTCGAACAACGGATGCAGCAGATGCGCGACCGCCGGCTCACTCAGCGAGCCCAGCCCCAGCGTGCACAACGTGATCCCGAGCTGCGCACCCGCGAGCATCAGCGACAACTCACTGATCCCCGCGATCGCAGCCCGCGCCGACCGGCTCCCCGACGCGGCGACCTCCTCGAGCCGATGCCGTTTGGACGCGACCAGCGCGAACTCGGCCGCCACGAAGAACCCGTTCAGCGCCAGCAATCCGACCGAGATGATGAGAGCGAGCGTCGTACTCATGCCACCCGCTCCATCCCGACGAGACCGGGCACCCGGCGTTCCAACGTCTGTACGACGAGCCTGACGAACTCCACCGGAATCGGCCGCCCCTCGTGGTCGAACCGGTGTGGGAGCTCCACGATGATCTCGTCACCGACCACCGGGATCCGGCCGAGTCGCGCCATCACCAGTCCGGACACGGTCTCGTAATCGTCGGACGAAGGCAGCGCCACCCCGGTCGCCTCCTCGACCTCGTCGAGCCGCCACCGCGCGGGCAGTACCCACGAACCTTCACCGCCCTGGACCGGCGAGGTCTCCGGCAGATCGTCCTCATCCCGAATCGCGCCAACCAACTCCTCGGCGATGTCCTCCAGCGTGACGATGCCCGCGAAACCGCCGTACTCGTCGACCACGATCGCGAGCTGGCGGTGCGCCGTCCGGAGCCGTTCCAGTACGACGGGAACTGGAAGCGTGGACGGTACGACGACCGGCGGCGAAGCGAGTGAGCCGACGGTCACGTGCGCGCGGTCGGCCGGTTCGACCTCGACGACGTCGCCGATCGCGATCACGCCGACCACCTCGTCGACCGAACCCGCGATCACCGGGAACCGGCTGTGCCCGGTGTCCTGCAGCTCGACCACGCGCGTCAGCGGCTCATCCTGGTGCACGGTGATCACGTCGACCCGCGGCCGCATCGCCTCGTCGGCGATCCGCCCACGGAAGTCCAGACCGCGGTCGAGCAACCGCATCGTGTCCTCGTCGAGCAACCCCTGCTCGTACGACGAGACGATGATCCGGTCCAGCTCCTGCGCGGTCGCACCCTGCGGCAGTTCCTCGACCGGTTCGATCCCGACCCGGCGCAGAATCCGGTTCGAGGCGGCGTCGAACACGCGGATGATCGGCCCGGCGACGGTCAGGTACAGCAGGGTCGACCGCGACAACCGCAGCGCGATCGCCTCCGCCTTCGCGATCGCCAGGTTCTTCGGCGCCAGCTCACCCAGCACCATCTGGATCACCGTCGCCAGCAGTAGCGCGGCGATCACCGACACCGAAACACTCACGGCCTCCGGAACCCCGGCCGACCCGAGCACCCCCTCGAGCCCCTCGCCCAGATACGGCTCCGCGAAGTACCCGGCCAGCAACGCCGTCACCGTGATCCCGACCTGTGACCCCGACAACACGAACGACAACCGGGACGTCACCTTCAACGCCCGCACCGCCGCCGCATCACCGCCGTCCGCCAACGTCTGCAGCCGGTTCCGGTCCACCGCCACGAACGAGAACTCCTGCGCCACGAAGTAGCCGGTGGCAACAGTCAGCACGAGGATCAACCCCAGGCCGCCAAGAATCAGCATGCCTCGACCCTAGGTGATCACCCCACCGGGCCGACTTGGCGACACCACCGACAGGAGGTGTGGGGCCGCGCCGCGAGCCCGCCCGCTCACGGCGCGGCCGCCAACCTCTCGGCGGGCCGACACATCCTGTCGTTAGGGCCGGCTCTCCGACTTCTGCGCAGCCTCGATGGCCGGATCCTGCTCGTCCTCGTTCTGGACCTTCTTGAACTCCTTGAGCGCCTGGGCGGCGCCGCGGGTGAGTTCGGGGAGCTTGTTCGCACCGAACAGCAGCACCACGACGATCAGGATCACGACCCATTCGCCGCCCGCGGGCATCTCCAACTGCGGAACCATGACCAGCCTTCTTTCGATTAGTCCCCTCTCAAGCTACGTCGGGATCCGGACCGTAGGCTGGGCCATATGTCACAGGTTCTGCCCGAGGTTTTCGCCGCTGCGGTCCGCCGGGACGGCGCCGGTCCGCTGCTGACCTACTACGACGACGAGACGGGTGAGCGGATCGAGCTCAGCGCGCTGACGACGGCGAACTGGGTGGCCAAGACCGCCAACCTGCTCGTCGACGAGTACGACCTGGAGGCGGGTGAGACTGTCGCGATCGGACTGCCGCCGCACTGGCTCGGGGTGGTCTGGGCGCTCGCGACCTGGTCGGCCGGGGCCTCGTTGACGTCGAAGACCGGCACGCTCGCGATCACCGGCCCCGATTTCACCGCCACCGGCGAGCGCGAGACGATCGCTTCCGCGTTGCTCCCCCTCGGTGGGCGGTTCCGCGAACCGCTGCCGGCCGGCGTCCACGACTACGGGGCCGAGGTCTACAACCACCCCGACGTGTTCGTCCCGTTCGACTCCCCGACCGCTGACTCTTCGGCGTACGACGAACTCACCCACGCCGACCTGATCAGTACGGCGGAGCCGATCGCCGACCGGATTCTGACCACTCGGGAGCTGACGACCCGCGACGGACTTAGGGTCTTGATCGGGGTCATCACCGGTGGCGGCTCGATCGTCTTGTGCCGCAACCTGGACCCCACGAAGCTCGACCGCCGGGTGGCGGACGAGAAGGTCGATCGAGTGCTGGAGGACTAGGTGCGGTTCGAGGGGCGGGTGGCACTCGTCACGGCGGGTGCGCAGGGAATCGGGGCCGCGGTGGTGCGGCGGTTCGTGGCCGAGGGCGGTTCGGTGGTGATCACCGATCTGCAGGAGGACAAGATCGGGGAGCTCGCGGCCGAGCTCGGCGACCGGGCGATCGGGGTACGCACCGATGTGACGAAGCGCGAGGATGTCGATGCCGCGGTGGCCGCAGCGGTCGAGCGATTCGGCCGGCTCGATGTCGTGGTCAACAACGCCGGCGGCTGCATCGTCACGAGCGTTCCCGAGGACACGACCGACGAGGACTGGTTCCGCCAGCTCGACCTGACGCTGGTCGGCGCCTCGCGCTGCATCCAGGCAGCCCTGCCCCACCTGGTGGAGACGCGCGGCAACGTGGTCACCATCAGCTCGGTCAACGGGCTGGCCGCCTTCGGCAATATCGAGTACTCGGCGGCCAAGGCCGGTCAGATCGCGATGACGCTGAACTACGCCGCCCGCTACGGCAAGCTCGGCGTCCGCTTCAATGTCGTTGCCCCCGGCACCATTCGGACGCCGAACTGGGACAACCAGCAGGAGACGCTGGAGAAGTTCAAGCAGCTCTACCCGCTGGGCCGGATCGGCGAGCCCGAGGACATCGCGGCCGCAGTCGCGTTCCTCGCCTCCGACGACGCCTCCTGGATCACCGGCCACACCTTGCCGGTCGAGGGTGGCGTGCTGGCCGGCCCGAACATGGTCGACCTCAGCACGTCGGGTCCGTTCAAGAAGGAGTACTGACCCGCCGCAACGCATGCTCCTGCTCGAACCGGTTCCCGAACGTCCCCCAGCTCGCGGCAGCCTGCGCAAACCCGTCGGCCGCGGACTCCCCGGCGTACTCGGCAAGGAGCGCCTGCGCGGTCAGTACGGCGTACTCCCGCATCGGCAGCAACGGCACCAGTACGTCGGTCAGCGCCGCGGCCTCAGCCGGCAGATCCACCGCCAAAGCCGCGCGCACGAGAGTCGGCACCCGAGCGGGAAGCTCATGACTCCCCGGCAACTCGGTCAGTCCAATCAGCCGGTCGAGGATCTCGCGGACACCTTCCTGGTCCCCGTCCAGCGCCCGACCAGTGGCCGCGGGAGCAGCCGCGACCGCGATGATGTCCGGCCACCCCGCCGCGACGGCCAGTTCATACGCTTCCTCGGCCGACGACCGCCCCGCGGCAACCCCGGTCTCCAGCTCAGCGTGTGCCAGCGCGGCCAGTACCTCGATCCGCCGCAGCGTGATGAACGCCGGCCCCGGGTGATCGAGCTGATCCCGACAGCGCCGCAGTACCTCGTCCGTCTGGCCGGTCTCCATGAGCAGCTCCAGGACCGTGCAGTTCATCAGCTGTTCCGGCTCGGCCAGCCCGCGCCGTACGGCGAACTCCTGCGCCTCCGCCAGTGTCGCGAGCGCGACCTCCGGCCCTTCGATCTGCCACAGCACGAACCCGTAGTTGAGCCACGTCACCGCCGCATCCCGCCCGTTACCGCCGTCGAGCAGCGCGGCCAGCGCATCCTTCATGTCGACCAGACCGCCGGTGTCGCCCTCCCCGACTCGCGCCAGGCCGCGTGACTCAAGGGCTCGCAGCGGTACGGCGTATCCGTGCTCGCGGGCCATCCGTAGTGCCCGGTTCGCCGTGTCGATCGAGTCGCCCCGGCGGCTGGCCACCATCTTGATACTGGCTTGTCCGGCCAGCGCACCGACCAGGTCCTCGCTCGGCCCGAGCTCGGTCAGCATCGCGACTACCCGGTCGATCGTCGCCATGCTCTCGGCCATGTTGCTCATCACGTACGTCGACGCTCGCAACGCGCGCGCCGTACCGGCGATGTCGCCCGTCGCCTCGAACCCGGCGACCGCGGCGTCGTAAGCGGCCCGCGCATCCTCGAGCCGGCCGGCCAGGAAGGCCGCCCAGCCCCAGCGGGTCAGCACCTCAGGCCGCTCCGGGTCGTCGGCCGGGGTCAGCGCGAGCGCACGATCGAGGAGGGTCAGCGCCTGCGCGGTGTCGAAGTTCATCGCGAGCTCGGCGGCCCGGCGTTGATAGCTGCGCGCTCTCGGCGTGATCGTCGCGATCTGGCCCTGATCGTGACGTGCCACGGCGAGGTCGAGGGCGGTCGTCAGGTGATGCGCGACCGAGCTGCTGGTGTCGGCGTGCACCGCACCGCATCGCTCCTCCAGCCAGTCCGCCGCGGCGAGATGGCGCGCGGACCGCCCAGCTCGGGGCAGTTGGCTGTAGGCGACATCGCGGGTCAGCGCATGCCAGAACTGGTATTCGTGCTGCCCGGACATCGACGACTGCCGGACCGGGCGGACGAGCTCCTTGCGAACCAGCTCCTGCAACGAGCGGATGACCTGCTCAACCGGCTGACCCGACAACGCCGCCACCGCCTCGGCCCAGAAGGCCCGACCGATGACGGCCGCATCCGCGAGCAGGGCCTTGCGATCCGGGTCCAGGGAGTCCAGCCGGGCAGCGATGATCGCGGCAATCCCGGTCGGCAGGCTGCTGGCGCAGGGCAACTCCGGGCCGCATTCGTTCATCATCCGAGCGAGTTCTTCGGCGTACAGCGGGTTGCCGTCGGCACGCCGGACCAGGAGGTCGCGGGTCTCGGGCGGGATCGTCCGGCCGGCGAGCATCCGGTCGAGTACCTGCTCGGTCTCGGCGACCGTCAGCGGCGAGACACCGATCGTCAACGCGTTGCGCGTCCAGCCTGGGCCGCGTTCGAGGAGCTCGGGACGGGCGGTGACGATGATCAGCAACGGGAGGTCGCTCAGCCACTCGGCCAGATGATCCAGGAACGCGAGCAGCGCGTCGGACGCCCAATGCAGATCTTCAAACACCAGTACGGCGGGGCCGTGGTCTGCGAACGTTTCGAGCACCTGCCGCCAGGCGGCGAAAGACTCCTCCGGACTGACCGAATCGTTGCTCTCGGCACCGATTAGCGGACCGACCCGGGACCGCAGCCAGGCCCGGTCCGCATCACCGGGCAGGATCGCGTCCAGCTTGTTCGCAACCTCGGTGAGCGGGTCGGTGTCGAGAATGCCGGCCTGGGCCTTGATGATCTCGGCCACCGGCCAGAACGGCGTTTCGCCGTACGGCAGGCAACGCCCTTCGCGCCAGGTGACGAGCTGATCGTCGACGGCACGCGCGAGCTCGGCGACCAGGCGGGACTTGCCGATACCTGGTTCGCCGAGGAGCGTGATGAACTGCGGTTGCCGCTCGGCCACGGTCTTCTCGAACGTGGTGCGCACGAGGGTGAGATCACGCTCGCGGCCGACCATCGGCGTACTGAGGTCACGAAGGACATCGGCACCGAAGCGGGCTCGCGGCGGACCGGCCTGCCAGCGGTCGACCGGGTGACTGATGCCCTTGGCAACGACTGGTTCGAGTTCGCGGTAGCCGAAGACGCGGCTGGTCGCGGCGTGCGCGCCCGGGCCGACGACTACGGTGCCGATCGGGGCCGAGGTTTGGAGGCGGGCGGCCAGGTTCACCACCAGGCCGGTGACGAACGGCTCGCCGAGCTCCGGGCGGGCATTTAGCTGAACCAGCGCCTCGCCGGTCTCGATGCCGATCCGAACCTCGAGTGCGAGTTTCGCGACCGCGTCGAGGACGGCGAGACCCGCGCGGACGGCACGCTCGGTGTCGTCCTCGCGGGACCGCGGTGCGCCGAAGACCGCCAGGATCGCATCACCGGCGAACTTCTCGACAGTCCCGCCGTACCGCTCGACGGTGTCGCGCAGGGTCGAGTGGTACGGCGCGAGCCAGCCGCGGACGTCCTCCGGATCGGCGGACTCCGACGCGCTGGTGAAGCCGACAAGGTCGCAGAACAGCACCGAGACGACCTTGCGCTCCTCGGCTGGAGGCATGGTGGTCCCGGCCCGCCTCAGCCCTGGGCTTCGAGGCTGCGGATCCGCGCGGTCAGCGCCTTCAGCAGCGCCTGCGCGACATCGCCGTTCGCCTTCACGACCGGCGCGAACGCCAGCGCGGACAGGGCGAACGTGGTCAGCCCATCCGGACCCGAGACCACGGTCGCCGACCGCGGCTGACCGTCGATCAGCGAGATCTCACCGAAGTAGTCGCCCGGTCCGAGCGGCTCGCGCTCGACCCCGTTGACCGACACCACGGCCGAACCCTCCAGCACGACCTGCAGACCGGCGTCGTTCGCACCCTGCTCAACCACGTGCCGCCCGGCCGGGACCTGCAGGTTCGTGCCCCGCTCGATCAGCTCGGACAGCGTCTCCTTGGACAGCCCCTCGAAGAGATCGACCTTCGCCAGGAACTGCGGCAAACTCTCGTGACTCATGGATCGCACCCCTCGATCGTTGCCCGCCCCCGCGGACAGCACTGTGAACTGCGGCACACAGTACAACCGCGAGGGAGCGTCCGGGAGGTTTTGGTCTGGATCAGAAGTTGAACCAGTACGCCACCCGCAGCGGCAGCCCCGAGACCGCGATCCCGAACCACGCTCCGCGCCGTACCAGGCACCAACCGTGGTGCCCACGCCTCGCCTGCACCACGATCGCGCCGACCACGAGTAGCCCCAGTACGGCGAGCACCGCGCTGCCGAAGACGGTCCAGCCACCGATAAGGGACCCGACGCCCAGGGCCACCCACACCAGGCCACCGATGAACGACGCCGGGCTGTACGCCGAATCCCGCGTCCGCCACGGTTGCCGGGGCGCCTCCGGCCGCAGGTACGCCGGCATGTCGTCGAACGCATCGGCCATGGCTCGGACTGTAGCCCCGCCCGGGATCAGCGGTTGGCCGGCCAGGCCTTCCAGGCCGAGGCGAACATCTCGTCCACGGTGTGGGTGTTCTTCCAGCCGAGGTCACGAGCAGCCAGCTCGCCCTGCGCGACCACGCGCGACGGATCGCCGGGACGACGCGGACCCTCGGTCGGCGTGAAGTCGATCCCGGTGACCCGGCGAGCGGCGTCCATGATCTGGCGGACCGACGTACCGGTCCCACTCCCCAGGTTGTAGACGGGCTCCAACGCCGTACCGGCCTCGAGAGCACGCGCCGCGGCCACGTGTGCACGGGCGAGATCGGCGACATCGACGTAGTCCTTGACCGACGTACCGTCCGGGGTCGGGTGGTCAGTGCCGTAGATCTGCGGCACCTTCCCCTGCGACAGCAGGTTGCAGACGATCGGGAACAGGTTGTACGGACTCGCGTCGTACACGGTCGGGTCCCCGGAGCCGACCACGTTGAAGTACCGCAACGAGGTGTGCTTCAGCTCAGCCGCGTTGGCCTGGTCGCGCAGCAACCACTCCCCGATCAGCTTCGTCTCCCCGTACGGCGACTCCGGCGCCGGCTCGGTCGCCTCAGTCACCGTCTCGACCTTCGGCGTCCCGTAAACCCCGGCGCTCGACGAGAACACGATGTTCTGCACACCCGTCTCGTCCATCGCCTCCAGCAACGAAACCATCGCCGTCACGTTCTGCGTATACGTGTGCAACGGCCGCTCCACCGACACCCCGGCGTACTTGAACCCGGCCAGGTGCACGACCCCACTCACCCCCACCAGCGCCCCGCGCACCGCCTCAATATCCAGCAAGTTCGCCTGCACGAACGGCACCCCGTCCGGCACGAACTCCGCCTTCCCACTGGACAGGTCATCGACCACCACCACATCGATGCCATCAGCAAGGAACGCCCGCACCACATGCGCCCCGATATACCCAGCCCCGCCACTAACCAGCCATGTCATACAACGATCTTCGCACCCACATCCCAACCTCTTCCCGGAAACGGGCCGATCCCGTACCACTCCTGTCTTGTACGGCGGGGCGGCTGGGGTTTCGCTCATCTGCGGCCGGGATCGTAGGTGCCGGGTACTCGCCGCTGCGGCCGGCTTACAAAGGAGGTGTGGCTGGCCGAGCCTGCGGCTGAGCTGCTTGGCGAGGCCGCGCCCGGGTCCCCGTCGCCTGGGGCCGACGGCCTGTGGCTGAGGCCCCACCGGCCGAATCGAGCCAGCTCACGTGGGCGAAAACACCACGCCGTGGCCTTGAACAAGCCATGCCCTGTCCCAGCCCACCATCTCCTGTTCAAGCCCCCCGGACGGAAACCGCAGATCCACGGAAACCGGCAGAAGCCACCGCGACCCGTCACCTTGCACCCCGCCTCCCCCTCGGCAGCAACCCCACGCAACGTGCACCCGGTCGCGACCGCGTCGCCAACCGCAACCAAAGCCCGCCAGCCCCAGGCAACGTCCACCTCGGTCACCGACCTCGTCTCTCAACCGCAACCCAAACCCGTCCGCCCCAGGCCACGTGCACGCGATCGCCTACCTCGCCAACCGGCCCAGCCACAGGCGACCCCGCCACACCCCCTCTGCAAGCCGGCCGCCGCGGCGACCAGCCACCGCCGTACACCCCCGGCCGCATCCAAGCGACACGTCACCGCCCCAGCTCACTAGTCGGTAATTTTTGGGTGCTATTTGCCCATTTCTTTCCGACTAACGAGCGACGGCAGGAGGCCTCGCGGGGTCGCGAGGTCCTCCTGCCGTTTCGCAGGTCCCAGACAGCTACGTTCCGATGGCTGTTTTGGATTTGGGGCGGAGTAGGAAGGCGCCTAGGTAGAGGACTGCGGCGATGATCAGGAGGCCGTGGAAGCCGATGATCAGGGCGGCGTACTCGAGGCAGCCGCCGAGCATGGCGCCTAGGAGGTTGGCGCCGAACGACGCGGTGCCGTCTTCGGTGTCGGTGAAGCGTTTGGCGAAGATGACGTTGGCGGCGAAGATCGGCGTGAAGGCGATGATCACGGCGACCAGGGCGCGGAGGCCGACGGGCATCGAGAGTAGCCAGTCGTCGGGGAAGATCCAGGACAGGACGAGGCCGCCGAACAGGATCGCGAACATCACCTTCGTGGGTGGTGTTCGGAACCGTCTGGTGACTTCGACGGCGGCGAGCACCGCCACGAGTACTCCGGCGAAGACGATCGCGTTGACGACCCACGTCGTACCGAAGAGCAGGGCGAAGCCGGTGATGCTCTTGGTTTCGAGGAGCATGAAGCCGGCGCCGAGCAGGAAGAGGTCGGTGTAGGGGCGCATGCGCTTGTACGACGATCCGCCGCCGGCGATGCCGACCCCGACCACGCCTGCGACCAGGATCAGCCCGAGGGTGACCAGGTAGAGGGACGGGATGCGGTCGGTGAACAGGTACAGGAACGGGCGGTTGTCGGTGGCCGGCGGCGGGGTGACCGACGAAGCGCCGGCCCATTCGCCCTGGCAGTTCTGGTCGTTGGCGGTGAGGCCGACGGTGACGACGGCCTGCTGCAGGGAGTCGCCGACCTTGTCGACGCAGGGCTTGTGGCCGAACGCCTTCTCGGCGGTCAGGGCGAGGCGGTCGATCAGCCAGGTCTCGCGGTAGTAGTTGTACATCGCGAACGCGCCACCCGGGTTCAGGTGATCACGCGCCGACTCGAACGCCTGCTGGGTGAACAGGTAGCTCTCCAGGCGCAGCGAGCTCGCGCCGTTGACCAGGGTCAGCGAGTCGGGCAGTGCCAGCAGGATCAGGTCGTACTTCTTGTCGGTCCGGGACAGGAACGCCCGCCCGTCGTCGATGTGCGACGACACCCGCGGGTCCTGGTACGGCCGGTCCGGGTGCAGTGCCTTGCCGATGTCGCGGATCTCCGGGTCGATCTCGACCGCGTCCACATGGGTCGCGCCCTTCTTCAGCGCGATCGCGACATCCGAACCGGAACCGGCCCCGATGATCAGGACGTTCTTCGGCGCCTTACCGACGTTCGCCCGCGCATAGGGCAGTCCGTACTGCGGCTCCCACTGCAACCGGGCATCCGCCGGGATCGCCTGCTGGTGCGGTACGCCGTTCACCGTGATCGTCAGCAGCGGCACACCCTCGAACGAGGTCTTGGCCGTCTGCACCTTGTAGTACGGCGACCAACTGTTCTCCGACTTGGTCGACTCGTTGAACAGCACCCCGACCATCACCAGCAACGGCGCGAGCACCAGCGCAGCACTCAGTACGGCGGCCACCAGCGGCTGCGGGGCGATCCCGCGCGACCGCGGAATCATCAACCCGGCAAAGACGACTGTGACGATCAGTCCCCACCAGATCGGCGGCGCACCCAGGAACGACAGCCCGGTGAAGGCGATGATCCCGATCAGCGAACCGACCAGATCAAACCGGTACGCCGTCAGTCGCGGCAGCTCGGTGAAGCATCGGCCGACGAGTTCCGCGGGACCGGCGAGCACCACGGCCGCGGCGATGAAGACGATCGGCAGGATCACCCAGACCGGCGGACCCGACGTACTGAGACTGGTGAAGTAGATGACGCTCGACGACGAACCGCGGTTGACGGTGACGGGTTTCCACGCGATCACCAGAATCAGCAGGCCGAGCATCACCGGCGAGTAGTACGGCAGCCGTTTGGCCCGGCCGGAGCGCAGGATGCCGATCCCGATTCCGAGGAAGGAACCGAGCAGCACGAAGTTCGAGAAGTAGCTGAGGTGGACGACGTTCGAGCCGGTCCAGCGAATCAGCGCGAGCTCGGTGAACAGCATCAGCGCGCTGGCCGCCACCAGCCGGGTCCGGACCCCGAAGGGGCTCGGCCAGTTCGTTGTCGTGACCTGTTCCGTGGAGGAGTCGACTGCCATGTGGCGCGACGTTACCCGAATCACAGTGTGCTACGTCACCCCAGTCCCGCCTCCGGTGGAGTGACCACCGGAGGCGGGCAGCGGTTGCGCCTACTTGGCGAGCAGACAGCCCGCCTTGTTCAGGTCGATGGTGCGGGTGGCGGACAGGCAGGTGTAGAACCACCAGGTCTGCTGGCCGTACGCCGCTCCTTGGTCGACCGTGATGTTGCCGGCAGCGTCGACCTCGCACGGGTTGTTCAGCGTGCAGCGGCCACCGTCTTCGTTACCGGTGTTGTTGACGCCGATGACCTGGCCGGACGAGGTGCTCACGATCGGCGAACCCGACGTACCGCCGATGGTCTCGCAGCCCGGCTGGCGGTACTTGATCGAGCTCTCCATCGTCCAGCTGGCCTCGCGCAGCTTGTAGATCGTCGACTGCACCGAGCAGGTGTAGATGCGCTTCCAGTAACCGGAGACGACGGCCATCCCGGCGCCGGCAGCCGGCGCGGACTGGGAGAGCGTCAGCGCCGGAACGCCAAGCCGGGACTGGATCGCGGCGTACGTCTCGGTGAGGCGGTACAGCGTGACGTCGGTCTTGGTCATCGTCGCGTACAGGACCCGGTTGGCCCGGACGGTACCGGCGTTGCTCCCGCTCGGGCGCAGCAGCGTGAACGAGCGGCTGGACGCGCGGTCCTTGATGACGACGCCAGCGCCGGGCATCCCGCCTTCGTAGCAGTGGCCGTTGGTCAGAATGAGCGCCGGATCGGTCGACACCGAGGACGCGAACCGGACCAGCGATCCGGAGCAGTTACTGAGCGCGGCGATCCCGGTGAAATCGCCACCAGGGGCCCGGACCGCAGCGGGCGCAGGGGCGGGGGCGGGCGCCGCCTGCGCGGCGCTGAGGCCGGTCAGGGTGATGGCCGTGGCCGCGGCGACGGCAAAAAGAGGACGGAACAGTTTCATGGGGGGCGGATCCTCACTGTCGATTTGGGCAGCTACCAGATAACCGATCTCAGCCCCCGAACACCATCACAACCGTGTGAAACCACCTGATCACCGGGTGTACGCAGGGGTTTTCCTGCGCTCCGTGGCCGAACTGCTACCCTTCGTTTTCGGACCCGCTCCGGCTCGAACCATCCCGTCCTCCGGCACGTCGTACCAGGTGACCGTGGGGACGGCGCGGTACGGTCGGCAACAGCCCGCCCGAGCCGAGAACGGAAGGACCTCATGCCGCAGGAGAAAGCAGACCTGCGCAACCTCAGCGAGCCGGTGCGGTTCAAGCGGGCCCTGGCACTGCTGTTGATGACCCTGGTGCTGCCGGGGTCGGCGCAGATCGTGGCAGGCAGCAAACGCGCCGGGCGCTGGGCCTGGCGAATCATCGCGGGTCTGCTCGCGATCGTCATCTTCCTGGTCGTCCTGGGGCTGATCTGGCGCTCCGGGACCATCAACCTGATGGCCCGCCCGGGCACCCTGCGGATCATCCAGGTGCTGCTGATCCTGCTGGCGATCGGCTGGGCCGCGTTGTTCGTGGACGCGTACCGGATCGCCCAGCCGATGACGCTGGAACGCAACCACCGGCTCGCGACGAGCATCCTGGACGCCGTACTGGTGTTCGTGGTCGCCGGTGCGCTGATCTGGGCCAGCGCGTTCGTGAACACGCAGCGCGACTTCGTCGCCAGCGTCTTCGGCAACGGGCAGAAGTCCAAGGCCGAGCACGGCCGCTACAACGTGCTGCTGATGGGCGGCGACTCCGGCGCGGACCGGATCGGCACCCGGCCGGACAGCATGACCGTGGCCAGTATCGACGCCGACACCGGCCGGACCGTCCTGATCGGCCTGCCGCGCAACCTGGCCAAGGTCCCGTTCCCCGCCGGTACGCCGATGGCCAAGCAGTTCCCGAACGGTTTCCAGTGGAGCAAGTGTGCCGCCGAGTGTCTGCTGAACGCGGTCTACACCTACGCGGCCGGCCACAAGAACCTGTTCCCCGGCGACCCCAACCCCGGTGAGACCGCGACCACCCAGGCGGTGTCGGCGGTCACCGGGCTGAAGATCAACTACTACGTGCTGATCGACCTGGCCGGCTTCCGCGACCTGCTGAACGCGGTCGGCGGGATCACCCTGGACATCGGCAAACGGGTCCCGATCGGTGGCGGCAGTTCGCCGATCAAGGGGTATATCGAGGCCGGTAAGAATCAGCACCTGGACGGGTACCACGCGCTCTGGTTCGCCCGGTCCCGGGCCGAGTCGTCGGACTACGAGCGGATGACGCGGCAGAAGTGCGTGATGTCTGCGATGCTGAACCAGCTGTCACCGCAGACCGTGCTGACCAAGTTCCAGGGCATCGCGGCGGCCAGCAAACAAGTGGTCAAGACCAGCATCCCGGCCGGTGAGCTGGGGACCTTCACCGACCTCGCGCTGGACGCGAAGAAGCTGCCGGTGTCAAGCTTCTCCGCGGTCCCCCCGTTGATCCACACCGGCAACCCGGACTTCGACCTGATCCGTACCAAGGTCGCCCAGGCGATCCAGAAATCCGAAGCGCTGGACAAGGCCGCCTCCGAAGGAGACGGTAAGACCACCGAACCGCCGAAGAGCACGTCCACCAAGAAGCCGAGTACGCCGGCGAAGAAGCCGACGACCTCACCGACCAAACCCGCCAACGACGTCGACGACGTCGCTTCGATCTGTAAGGCCTGACCTGATATGCCGTTGTCCCAGTGGCCGCCCGTTTCCGTCGTGATGCCCGTGCTGAACGAGGAACGTCACCTCGAAGAGGCAGTAGGGCGCGTGCTCGACCAGAACTATCCCGGTGAGCTCGAGGTCGTGCTCGCCATCGGCCCGAGCAAGGACCGGACCCAGGAGATCGCCGACAAACTGGCCGACCGGGACCGGCGGATCAGCATCGTCGAGAACCCGACCGGCAAGACCCCGGCCGCCCTGAACGTCGGAATCGCGCACGCGCGGCACGACATCCTGGTCCGGGTCGACGGCCACGGCGCCCTCACCGACGGCTACATCACCCGCGCGGTCGAGGTCCTGGACGAGAGCGGCGCGGACAACGTCGGCGGCGTCATGGCAGCCGAGGGCCGGACCCCGACCGAAATGGCGGTCGCCTGCGCGTACCGCTCCCGGCTGGGCCTGGGCGCCTCGACGTTCCATCAGGGCGGCAAGGCAGGCCCGGCCGACACCGTGTACCTCGGCGTCTTCCGCCGAGCGGCGCTCGAGCGGGTCGGCGGCTTCGACGAGACCATGCACCGCGCCCAGGACTGGGAGCTGAACTACCGCATCCGCAAAACCGGCGGCCTGATCTGGTTCAGCCCAGACCTGTCAGTCACCTACCGCCCGCGCTCCTCGCTGTCCGCGGTAGCCAAGCAGTTCTTCCACACCGGCCAGTGGCGCCGCGAGGTAATCCGCCGCCACCCCGAAACGGCCAGCAAGCGCTACCTAGCCCCGCCGGTCGCCGTCATCAGCATCGTCCTCGGCACCCTCCTAGGCATCATCGGCCTGATCACCGGCAACCCCTGGCTGGACCTAGGCTTCCTAGCCCCCCTCGGCTACGGCCTCCTACTCCTCTTCGGCTCAGCCGTAGAAGGCCGCTACCTCCCCTGGAAGGCCCTGGCCCAGATGCCCCTCATCTGCGCCACCATGCATATGTCCTGGGGCCTAGGCTTCCTGGTCGGCCTCCGCGAAAAGCCGAGAACTGTCTAGTCCAGCAGTCGGTGGCGGAGGCGGTTCAGGTCTTCCGTTGTGAGGCCTCCATGGCGTAGGTACGCCTCAGGGCCTCCGTAGGCCTCGTCGACGTGGTTGAGGATTGCGACCAGGGATTCGGCTCGGGTGTCGCGGAACTCGATCATCTCGGGGTGCTTGGAGGTGTCGGGTTCGGCGGCTAGTTGCTCCTCTAGCCAGGGGGCCAGGCGGGACTGGGTTAGGTAGTAGTCGGCGATGATCTCGTCGCGTGGGACGCCGGCGATGCTCAAAGCCAGTGCTACGACCATGCCGGTTCGGTCCTTGCCGCCGTGGCAGTGGACGACGACTGCTCCAGAGGGTTCGTCTGCGATCGCCTTCACCGCGGCGGCGAACAGCGTCGGCCGTCGGTCCAGCATCCAGGTGCAGGCGGCGATGATCGTGGGCTGACCGTGTTCCGGATCGGCCGGATCCACCAGCAGTTGCCGGACCGCGATCGGCAACCCCGTGAACGGCGTCGGCGCCTCCCCGACTTCACGGTCGCTGCGCAGATCGAGGATCCGGCTGACACCAGACCGGCGTACCGCCTCGACACCATCCGGCGTCAGATACTGCAGACTCTCGGAGCGGATCAGTACGCCGTACCGGATCGTGCGGCCGTCCGCCGTAGGCAATCCACCGACATCGCGAACGTTGCGGCACCCGGGCCAGTCGAGATCCATACCCCCCATCCAAACAGACGCCCGCATGGCCGTCTCGGCGATTATCGTGCGGCCTATGCCACTTCGACGTCAGCTCGCCCTGGCCGCAGCAACCCTCACGATGGCGGCCGGGCTGTCCGCGCCGGCCGCGCACGCAGTGATCGGCGGCACGCCGACCGACCCGCCGCCATGGATGGTCGCCGTGTCGAGCCCGGGGATGCTGACGCGTCCGTCGGGTCAGTTCTGCGGCGGCACGCTGGTCCGGCCGGACAAGGTCGTGACGGCGGCACACTGCGTCAACCTGCTCAAGCTCACCCCCTGGCTGGTCCGCGGCATCTTCGGCCGTGCCGACCTGAAGGGCAAAGACGGCGAAACCGTGTCGGTCAAGAAGATCTGGGTGCATCCCGGTTTCAAGGAGACCAAATTCGGCGACGACAGTGTCCAGCACAACGACGTCGCCGTTCTCACCCTGAGCCGTGCGGTGAACCGCGCGACGCTGCCGATCATCGAGCATGGTGCCGCGTATCCGGCGGGTGCGGCGGCCGAGGCCCTCGGGTGGGGCGGAACCACCGAGACCAGCACGGCCAACACGGTCCTGCGCAAGGCGACGCTGCCGATCGCGGCCGACGCCACCTGCGCGACGGCGTACGGATCGTCCTTCGACGCCGGGAACATGGTGTGTGCAGGGTCGCCGCAGGCCGACACCTGCGAGTACGACAGTGGTGGTCCGCTGATCGTCGACGGCAAGCTGGCCGGACTGACCTCGTGGGCGCGCGGCTGCGCGCGCGAAGGCTTCCCCGGCGTCTACACGCGACTGTCGGCCTTCACGTTGCCCTTGTGATCAGCGGTCCTGTGGGCGGTCAGGGTTCGGACCCGGCACGTACGGCGGCGGTGCCGGGTGCGGGTGGTTCGGTGGCGCGGGTGTTCCGGGCGGTGGCGCGTAGCCGGGGACTCGGCCGACCGGCTTCCGGCGGTTCCGAATCAGGCCGACCGTCACCAGGACAGCTCCGAGCGCTCCGAACACCAGGACCGAACCGATCGCACCGAAGATCGACAGCACGAATGCCACCACCGAACTCCGCGGTCCGACGGCATAGGTCGCGCTGGTCTCCTTGTCGGTGCAGGTCACCACGTAATCCCCGGCCGGGACCGCGTCCTGCGTCCGCGCCACGACGTACCAGCTGTCGCCGTTGACGGTGATCTGCTCGGTGTTGCGCGACTGCACGATCGCCACGTCGCCGGCTTGCGCGTCCTTGACCCGGCACGGCACCTCGAGCACCGGGATCGACGAGTAGATCGTCAGCCCCTTCTCCTCCAGCGTCACCGGCGTCTGACTCTCACCGACCGGTTGCGGCGAGGCCGGTGCGGTCGTGACGATCCGCACGACGAAGAACGCCGTGAGTGCCACGCCGACGACAAAACACCCGATCCCGATCCAGATCAGCGTTCGTCGCGGCGCAGCCGATTGGGCGGATGAGCTGCTCATGGTGAGCACGTTATCCGTTTTACGGAACGCCGAGGAGTCTCAGTCCAGCAGCAGTTGCGGCCGCGGCCACCACGATCAGGACGAAGGGTGCTTTACGCCAGGCGAGGATGCCCCCGACCAGTACGCCGGCCGGTCGGGCGATCCCGGCTGGACCAGTACCGTCGGTAAGCGCGGCAGTCGCGACCAGCGCGGTCAGCAGCACGATCGCGGCAGCCGCGAGCAGGCCCTGAACCCGCTCCGGGATCTCGAACCGACTGCGCAACGCGGGTCCCGCGAACCGCAGCGAGAAGGTGCCGACAGCAAGGATCGCAATAGCTGCCAACAGCAACGGAGTGTTATTCATCGGACCGGCTCCAAAGCGGGGGTTCGGTAGAACAGCAAGCCGGTCAAGGCGAACAGGACCGGCAGGCCGGCGGGCAGGAACGGCGTTGTGGCCAAGGCGACGACGACTCCGACCAGGGCCGCCGTACGAGTCGAGCGATCACGCAGCGCCGGAAGAACGAGCGCGAGCAACACCGCGGGGAAGGCCGCATCCAGGCCGAAGACGTCGGTGTCGGTGATCACCGAGCCGGCTCCGGAACCGACCAGCACGCCGAGGTTCCAGCAGATGAAGATGCCGATCCCACCGGCCCAGTACGCCGCGCGCCGCTGCCGCGGGTCGTCCTGACCGATGGCGAAGGCAACGTTTTCGTCGGTCATCAGGTGGCTTCCGGGCCAGCGCCGCCAGCCGGACCCGATCACGTCGCTGACGGCCAGGCCGAAGGCGACATGACGGGTGTTCACCAGCAGACCGGCGATCATCGCCGCGATCGGACTCCCGCCGGCGACCACGATCCCGACGAACAGGAACTGCGAGGCACCTGCGAAGACGACGATCGACAGCAGCACCGGCACCCACCACGGGAGACCGCCGCCGACGCTGATCGCGCCGTACGAAAGGCCGACGACGCCGTCGGCCAGGCAGACCAGCCCGATATCGCGGGCC
Source organism: Kribbella sp. NPDC056951 (assembly GCF_042674205.1). Lineage (NCBI taxonomy): Bacteria > Bacillati > Actinomycetota > Actinomycetes > Propionibacteriales > Kribbellaceae > Kribbella > Kribbella sp. NPDC056951. The sequence continues at coordinate 201,904 of NZ_JBHUQZ010000013.1, read as the reverse complement.
AGCCGAGGATTGAGTGTTCGCCAAATCGAACGCATGGACATTATGATGAACACAACGCCGCCCGTTCGTCAATTCGAACGACTGGACCGATGGAGCGAACACCGATGGACAGCAAGGCACCACTGGACGTGATCGCAGCCTCGCTGCGCCGGCACCGAGCGCGAGCCGGCCTCTCGCTCAGCGAGGTGGCCAAGCGGGCCGGCGTTGCGAAGTCGACGCTCTCCCAACTGGAGTCGGCGACCGGCAACCCAAGCGTCGAGACCCTGTGGGCGCTGGCGGTCGCCCTCGACACCCCGTTCGCCACCCTGCTCGACCCACCACGACCGAAGGTCCAGATCATCCGGGCGGGCGAGGGCCCGGTGCTGTACTCCGAGAACCCCGAGTACAGCGCGACTCTGGTCGCGTCGAGTCCGCCGTACGCGCGGCGTGACATCTACCGGATCGAGGTCAGCCCCGGCCCCGGACGCAGGTCGGACCCGCACAACCCGGGTGTCGTCGAGCACGTCATCCTCGGCACCGGGCGCGCCCTGATCGGCCCGGCCGACGAGCCGATCGAACTCCACCCCGGCGACTACATCTCCTACCCGGGCGATCTCCCGCACGTCTTCATCGGCCTGGAGGAACGCACGATCGCCACGCTCATTTCCGAGCACGTGTAACGTTAACTGCTCACCTCTGGACAAATCTGCGCACTTCCGCGCATCATCAACCTCGAGCGCTCCAGCACCGAAGTCCGCCCACTTCGCCTTGGAGGTCCGATGAAACTCAAGTCCCTACTGCTCTGCGCCCTGCTCACCCTCGGCGCCGCCCTCACCCCCACCCAGGCGCACGCGATCGGCGTCACCCCCGGCACCTACGTGAACTACACGTTCGACACCGCCTCGCTGTCCCAGGCCGAGTTCCGGATGACGATCGACGCGTCACCGGGGAAGGCGAACGTCTACTGGGCCAACCAGTTCGGCTTCACCGCCCGCGACGTCGGCGGCTACACCGGCATGCAGACCCACCGCGACGGCGTCGGCATGTTCATCTACTCGCTCTGGAACTCGACCGACTGGCGCGCCGGCGACTCCGGCACCTACTGCATCAAGTTCCAGGAAGACGGCACCGGAGGCAGTTGCCGCCTCGACCGAACCCCCATCGCCGGTCACACCTACGCCTTCGCGATCGCCGACGAAGGCAGCGGCTGGTATGGCGTCACCGTTCGCGACCTGACCGCCGGTACGGCGTTCAAACTCGGCAGCCTGCAAACCGGCGACGGCAACCGGATCAGTACGTCGGGCATGGTCAGCTGGACCGAGTACTTCGACTGGAACAACAGCAAGGCCACCTGCGACGACGAGCCGTACGCCAAACTCACGATGCCGCTACCGACCAGCAACGGCGGTACGGCGCGCTTCACCGGCAGCTCGGAGAGCAGTGGCTGCGCGGCCGACAGCCAGGTGACCATCTCCGGGACAACCGCCGTACAGGAGAACGGGATCGGCAACTCGTCGTCCGGGGAGATCCGTGGCAGCGGTGGTTGCCTGGACATCTCCGGCACCGACAGTACGACGGTCCTGCTCTACAGCTGCACCGGCGGGAACAACCAGAACTGGGTCCACGCGGAGAACAACACGCTGCATGCCATGTTCAGCTGTCTCGACGCCAGCGCAACTCAGGCCGGAACCGTGATCGCCTACAGCTGTCACGGCGGCACCAACCAGCAATGGACAGCGGCAGGCGAGCTAAGGGTCAACGGCAAGTGCCTGACCGCACCCGCGACTCTCGGCAACCCAGTAACCGTTGCCACATGCAACAACTCGGCCAGTCAGCGCTGGACGCTACCGGCCTAGAACGCGAGGCGCCCCGGGACAAATCGAGTCCCGGGGCACTTCGACGTACAGGTCAGAGCTTGCGGCCGACGGCGCCGACGATGCACTCCTCGACCTGGTTCAGCGGCTTGAGCCGCGGGCCGTCCGGCCACCAGTCGTCGCAGAGCACCAGGCCCGGGGCGACCAGCTCCTGGCCGGGGAAGAACTCCATCAGTTCCTTGCGGGTGCGGAACCGGCCGCTGCCCATCGGGCTGTGGATGAACTTGTCCTCCATCTTCTGGGCGACCTCGGTGTGCTCCGGAGTCTCCGGGTCGTAGAAGTGCGAGATCACCGTGTACGACCCGGGGACCACCGCGTCGACGTACTTCTGCATGATCTCCGCACCTTCGGAGCCGATGTAGTGGTGCAGCGTGCCGGCCTGCATCACCGCGATCGGCTGGCTGAAGTCGAGGAAGTCACGCACCTCGGGCGTGCTCAGCACCTCTTCCGGCTCGAAGATGTCGGCGCTGACGAACAGCGTGTTCTCGTTCTCCTCGAGCAGCGCGCGGCCGTGCGCGAGCACCACCGGGTCGTTGTCGATGTAGAGCACCTTGGCGTCGGGCTGGATCCGCTGCACGACCTGGTGGGTGTTCTCGGCGGTCGGCAGACCGGATCCGCAGTCGAGGTACTGCGTGATTCCGGCCTGGCCCGCAAGGAACCGGCACGAGCGGATCAGGAAGTTCCGGTTCGACCAGGCGAGGTCCTGGGCCTGCGGCGCGGCGGCCTGGACCCCGCGCAGTACCTCGCGGTCGACCTCGAAGTTGTCCTTGCCGCCCAAGAAGGCGTCGTACACCCGGGCGATACTGGCCCTGGTGGTGTCCACCCCGACCGGAACCGAACTGGGAGCCTTGCTGGAGTCGGGCATACGAACCTCATCACTGTCTGTCGGGAGCTTTGAAGGAACTCTACTGACAGTAGGGCCCGGTGAACACGTCGTGCACGCGGGTCGCCCTGGACCTCGTCGCGCTCTGTTGTGAAATGATCGCTGACGACCCAAAGATCTCGGGAGGCGAGGCGTGACGGAACCGGCGTACGGCGGGCCTACCGCCCTGCGCATCATGCTGGGTACACACCTGCGCCGGTTGCGTGAGGAAGCCGGGATCAGCCGCACCGACGCGGGCTGGGCGATCCGCGGTTCGGAGTCGAAGATCAGCCGGCTGGAGCTCGGCCGGGTCGGCTTCAAGGTGCGCGACGTCGAGGATCTGCTCACGCTCTACAAACTCGAGGACGAGGTCGAGCGGGACCGGCTGCTGAGCCTGGCCCGGCAGGCGAACAACCCCGGCTGGTGGCAGCGGTACGACGACCTGACGCCGAACTGGTTCCATTCCTATCTCGGCCTGGAGATGGCGGCCGACCTGATCCGGACCTTCGAGCTCCAGTTCGTCCCTGGTCTGTTGCAGACGCCGGAGTATGCACGAGCCGTGGTTGCGCTCGGCCGGCTGGACGAGCCGCTGCCGCGCGCCGAGCAGGACCGCCTGGTCACCCTGCGGATGCGCCGCCAGGAGGTGCTGACGCGGCAGCGACCGGCCCGCTTGTGGGTGATCATCGACGAGGCCGTACTGCGCCGGCCGATCGGCGGCAAGACGATCCTGCGCAACCAGCTCGAGTTCCTGATCGAGCAGTCCCGGCGGCACAACGTGACGCTGCAGATCATCCCGTTCGGCAAGGGCGGCTACACCGCGACCGGCGGCGCGTTCACCCTGCTGCGCTTCAACGAAGCAGAGCTGAACGACATCGTCTACATCGAGCACCTGACCAGTGCGGTCTACCTGGACAAGCGCGAGGACCTCGACGCGTACATCGTCACGATGGACGCCCTGTCCATCGCCGCCGCGCAGCCGCGGGACACCGAGCGGCTGATCCGCGCAGCGCTCGACGAGATCTAGCTCGCCTCGCGCAAGACGGCGCCCGGGCCGGCGAGGATCGCGACCTGGCGCGGCTCCGGCTCATGCCCGGCCTCACATCGCAGTACGACGCTCACGTGCTCACCGCACTCGCGGTGTCGCGGCTCGATCGGCGGACCGCCTGCGGTCGCGAGGTACTGGTCGCCCCACTGGATCATCGCGACCAGGACCGGATAGAGGTCGAGACCGGCCTGGGTCAGGCGGTATTCGTACCGCTCGCGCTGGCCGGGTTCGCGGTACGGGTGCCGGCGCAGCACGCCGCGCTCGATCAGCGCGGCCAGCCGATCGGTCAGCACCTGCCGCGGGATGCCGGACCGGGTCCGGATGTCCTCGAACCGGCGGACGCCGACGAACAGCTCCCGCAACACGTGGAAGGTCCACTTGTCGCCGAGGATCTCCATCGTCCGGGAGATCGTGCAGTTCTCCGTCGAGAAGGCCATCGCCTCCGGTACCCGCATGGTCATGGTTCGAGGATAAGTCTGCTTGACAGACTTAGCCAAGTACAGTCAGGCTGAATCCGTGAATCAGACTCAGCTCGTGAGGTCTCCCGCCGTTCGTCGCGCGGGGGAAGCCGACCTGGATGCGCTCTCCCTGATGCTGACCGGACTCTCCGACCTCAGCCTCTACTTCCGCTTCCAAGCAGGGGTCGGCCGACCACCCCGGCCGGCCCTGCTGCTGCGGATGCTCTGCCCGAACGGCGCCTCCTGGGTCGCCGACCGCGACGACGAGGTCGTCGGCCACGCGATGTGGGCGTGGGTCGCCGGCTCCCCCGGGACGGCGGAATTGGCCGCCGTGATCAGCGACGCCGAGCAGCATCGCGGCCTAGGCGTCCGGATGCTCGCCATCGCCGCCGCCGACGCGATCGCGGCCGGCGCGACCCACTTCCTGTTTGTCGTCAGCTCCGCGAACGACGCGAGCCTCCGAATGGTCCGCCGCCGCTGGCCCGACGCCACCGTCGAACGCGACGGCGCCCTCCTGATGTTCCACGCCCCGGCCCGAGTCCCAGCTCAGATGAGCCAGGCACGCTCGATGGCAGTCACCAGTACGTCGGCCGCGGCAGCCGTGTCATAGGCCGGATCAGTCAGCGACTCGGCCACGATCGCGTCGATCCCGCCGCCGATCACCAGCGCCGCCGTACGCCGATCGAACGGTCCTTTGATCCCGCGCGCCGCCCGAGCCTGATCGAGCAGGTCGGCGACCGCGGTCCAGCGGTCGGCCGATGCGGCTTCCGGTACGACGTTGATCATCGCCTCGATGATCATCCGGACGTGCCGCGGATGCTCCCGCAGATGCCCGACCATCGAACGCACGTACGCCGCCGGTCCGTCGACCGGTGCAGCCGCGGCAACCGCCGTACCGACTACCGTGACGAGTCCCGTCAGGACGTGTGCGTAGGCCGCTTCGACCAGCGCATTCTTCGACGGGAAGTGGTAAAGCACCGCTGCCTTGGTGATGCCCGCGCTCTCCGCGATCCGGGCCAGCGACGTCGCCGGATAGCCGTGCTCGGCGACCAACTCGATCGTGACGTCGATCAGCTGAGTACGCCGGGCCTGCTCGGTGAAGGTCCGTTCGCGCATGACCTCAACTTACCCTATGGTGGAATTACTTACCAAGTGGTTAGGAGAGGTCACCATGGTGCGGAGTGAGATTGCGAAGCCGAAGCGACGTCGCCGGCTGCTGATCGCGCTCGGAGTTGTCGGCGCTCTGCTGGTCGCGGGCGTGTTCGTGCTGCGCACGCCGTCGCCGGTCGGCCACTGGAACAGTGCGGCCGGGTACGAGGACTACCTGGCCAAGTACGGCCGGTCGATGCAGGACATGCCGAAGCCGGCCGCGACCCTCGACGTCCGCACCGACTACGGCCTGGTCCGGGTCTATCGGTTCGCTGGTTCACCGAAGAACCTCCGCCCCCTGGTACTGCTGCCGGGCACGATGTCCGGTACGCCGGTCTGGGCGGACAACATGCCGTCGTTGCTCAAGCTCGGCGATGTCTACACCCTCGACCTGCTCGGCGAGCCCGGCATGAGCATCCAGAACCGGCCGATCACCAACGCCGACGACAAGGCCGCCTGGCTCGATCAGACGCTGGCCGCGCTCCCGGACAAGCAGTTCAACGTGCTCGGCCTGTCGATCGGCGGCTGGACCGCCACCAACCTCGCCGTACGGCGTCCTGATCGGATCGCGACGCTGTCACTCCTCGAACCGGGTCTCGTCTTCGGCAACATCCCAGCCGAGACTGCCATTCGGGCACTCCCGGCGAGCGTGAAGTGGTTGCCGCGGTCCTGGCGCGACAGCTTCAACTCCTACACGGCGGGTGGTGCGCCGGTGGAGCACGTGCCGGTCGCCGACATGATCGAGTCCGCGATGAAGAACTACACGATCCGCCAGCCGCAACCTGGACGGATTACCGAGCAGCAGTTGGCGGACCTCAAGATGCCGGTGCTAGCGATCATCGCGGGAAAGTCGGTGATGCACGACCCGATCAAGGCTCGCGAGGTCGCCGAGCGTGTGCTCAAGAACAAGACGGTGAAGTTCTACCCGGACGCCTCACATGCGATCAACGGCGAGTACCCCGACCAGCTCGCCGCCGATCTGCAGGCCTTCCTCACAACCCACGGAAGAACGTCCTGATGTCGTCCACCAGCAGATCCGGAGCCTCTAACGCTGCGAAGTGACCGCCGCGGCTGAACTCGGACCAGTGCACGATCCGGTGCCGGCGATCGAGCACTCGGCGGATCGCCGGATCGGTCGGGAACACGGCCACCCCGGTCGGCACCTCGGTCCGCGGCGGCGCGGGTTCGCCGCGACCTTCGTAGTACAGGTTCGCGGAGCTCGCGCTGGTGTTGGTGAACCAGTAGATCGACGCGTCGGTCAGCAGGTGGTCGAGCTCGACGGCATCCTCGGGGAGCGCGCGGGCCGGATCGGTCCACTCCCAGAACTTCTCCAGGATCCAGGCCAACTGGCCGACCGGTGAGTCGCTGAGCGCGAACGAGACCGTCTGCGGCCGCGTCCCCTGCAGTTCGGCGTACCCGGTCCCGACGGCACGCAACCGCTCAGCCGCCGCGAGCCGCTCCCTCTCGATCTCGTTGAGGTGCGCGAGATCATCGGGCTGTACGTCGGGAAACGCCAGCCCACCGTTGATGTGTACGCCGATCACGTGCTCGGGGTCGACCGCGCCGAGCCACGGGGACACGACTGAACCGGTGTCGCCGCCTTGAGCGCCGTACCGGTCGTAGCCGAGTCGGCGCATCAGCTCGGCCCAGCCGCGCGCGATCCGCTCGTGGTTCCAGCCGGACTCCAGCGGGATCGAGAACCCGTGACCCGGGACCGACGGTACGACGAGATGGAACGCGTCGCGCGGATCGCCGCCGTACGCGGCCGGGTTGGTCAGCGGGCCGATGACCGGGAGGAATTCGGCGACGGAACCCGGCCAGCCGTGGGTGAGGATCAGCGGTACGGCGTCGCGTTCGGGGGAACGGACATGCAGGAAGTGGATCGTTTGGTCGTCGATCCTTGTCGTGTACTGCGGATACTCGTTGAGGCGGGCTTCCCAGGTGCGCCAGTCGTAGGACTGCCAGCGCTCGACGACCTTTTGCAGGTAGTCGACCGGCACGCCGCGGTCCCATCCGAGGCCGGGGAGTTGCCGGGGCCAGCGCACCCCGCGCAACCGCTCGGCGAGGTCCTGCACGGCCTGGTCCGGGATCTCGATCCTGAACGGGTCCATACAAGGAACCTACGCCGAGCAGGGGGCGGACCTAGTCCTCGACGACGATCGCGAGCGCCGGGCAGACGGCGGCGGCCTGGTGGACGTCGGCGGCGAGGGATTCCGGCGGGTTGTCGGTGAGCAGGACGACGATGCCGTCCTCGTCCCGCTGGTCGAACACATCCATGGCCGCGGTCACGCATTGCCCCGAGGCCACGCACTTGTCCTGATCGACGATGATCTTCATCAGCTACTTCTTTCTCTCGTGGGCCCGCGGGTTACCAGGTGACGGGCAGGGAGTAGACGCCGTACACGGCGCCGTCGTGCTTGAACGGGACGTCGTCGAGCTCGATGGCCCGGCGCAGCGTCGGGATCCGGCGGTAGAGGGTGCCGTAGACGACCTGCAGCTCGAGCCGCGCGAGTGGTTGCCCAAGGCACTGATGAACACCGAAGCCGAACGCGACATGCCGGCGGGCGTCCCGGGTCACGTCCAGCGTGTCCGGGTCCGGGAACATCTCCGGGTCCCGGTTCGCGATGTCGTTGGGGAAGATCAGCCCTTCGCCGGCCTTCAGGAGCTGCCCGTCGAACTCGATGTCCTCGAGGATCGCCCGCCGACGGCCGTTGTGGGTGATGTTCAGGTACCGCAACAGCTCCTCGACCGCACCGGCGATCAGCTTCGGGTCGTCGGTGTCGCGCAGCTTCGCGAGCTGGTCGGGGTGCTCGAGCAGCGCAAGGGTGCCGAGGGCAATCATATTCGCCGTCGTCTCGTGACCGGCGATCAGCAGCAGGACACCGATCCCGGCGGCGTCCTTGCGACTCAGCTCACCGGCGTTGACCCGCTCGGCCAGCCCGGACAGGAGATCGTCCTTCGGGTTCTCCAGCTTGTCGCCCATCAGCTCGTGCAGGTAGCCGCCGATGTTGCCGCGCGCCTTGTTCCGCTCCTCGATCGAGGCCGTCGTGCGCAGCAGGATGCTGCTGTTGACCTGGAAGAAGTCGTGATCCTCGTACGGAACACCGAGCAGTTGGCAGATCACCAGCGACGGGATCGGCAACGCGAACGCCTGGACCAGATCGACCGGCTTCGGGCCGGCCAGCAGGTCGTCGATCAGGTCGTCGACGATCTTCTGCACCTGCGGACGCATCGCCTCGACCCGCTTGATCATGAACGGCGCAGTCACCATCCGGCGCAACCGGGCGTGCTCGGGATCGTCCATCAGGATGAACCCGATCCCGGGCCCGTCCTCGTCGCGCGGCAACTGCACCGGCGCCGAGTTCGGATAGCCCGGTTTGGTGACATCGGAGCTGAGCCGCGGATCGGACATCAGCCGGCGCTGGTCGTCGTACCGGGTGACCAGCCAGACGGACTGACCGAAGACGTCCACCTTCACCAGCGGCGCCTCTTCCTGCAGCTCCCGCAGTTTCGGCGGCGGATCGAACGGACAGCCGGCCGCCCGGGCCATCGGATACTCCGGAGCTTGCTGTGTTGCTGTCATCGCATTCCCTTCCCCAGCGAGGGTTTACGTGTGCACCAGGTGTGCCCGGTGCAGGCGCGTTTGTTTGGGCATGTTCCAGCCGAGTACGGCGACTGTGCGGCCGTCGCGGCGGTAATGGGTGACGAACCGGCGCTCGTCGATCGCCCCTTCGGCGACGGTGATCTCGGCGTCGGCGCTCGGTAGGCCGTGGACCTGGATCTTGGTGCTGAACTGGTCGGTCCAGAAGTACGGAATCGGTGTGTAGCAACGGTTCTCGCCGAGAATGTTCGCGGCGACACAAGCGGCCTGCTCGGTGGCGTTGGTCCGATTCTCCAAGCGCAGCAAGGTATCCAGGCCGTCATGCCGCCACCGCGCGACATCGCCGGCGGCGTAAATCCCCTCCGCCGCCCGACACCGCGAGTCGCACACCACCCCGTTGTCCAGCGTGAGCCCGCTATCCACCAGCCACTCCGTAGCCGGCGTCGCTCCAAGCGCCACCACCACAACATCAGCCGGCAGCAGCTCCCCGTTAGCCAGCTGCACCCCAGTCACCCGACCACCAGCCGACGTGAGCCCACTAACCGCCGTACCCAGCCGAAGCTCAACCCCCTCAGCCACATGCAGCTGACCCAGCAACCCACCCACCACAGCCCCGAACTGACTCTCCAACGGAGCCGCCTGCGGCCCAGCCATAGTCACCGAACACCCAAGCTTCCGAGCAGTAGCAGCAACCTCAGCCCCGAGAACCCCGTCCCCCACAACAACCAACCGTTTGGTTGGTTCACCTGCCAGGTCTCGGCGTAGGGCGTCGGCGTCGCCTAGAGTGCGGAGGACGTGGACGCCGGCTAGACCTTCCTGGCCGGGTAGGCGGCGGGCGCGAAGGCCTGTTGCGATGACTATTGAGTCGGCTGCGAGCTCACGACCCGACTCGGTGCTCACCACTCGCCGTTCGACGTCCAGGGCGGTTGCCGGGTCGCCTAGGACGAAGTCGGCGCCTAGTTTGGCGAGCATCTCCTCCGGGCGTAAGCGGGTTCGAGCCTCGTCCCAGTCGCCGCACAGGTACTGCTTCGACAGCGGCGGGCGGTCGTACGGGAGGTGGGTTTCGGCGCCGAGTACCGTGATCGGGTCCTGGTATCCCTGCCTACGAAGGGCTTCCAGCGTGGACAGCCCAGCCGCAGAAGCACCAACGATCAACACGCTCACTGCGTCACCGGAGCGTTCCAGACCCCGACGATGCCGTCGATCAGCCCAGTCGCCATGTCGTGCCACGACGCGCGGTTGGTCGGCTCACCAACCGCGAGCGCGCGCTCATACTCCGCGCACATCTGCAGGATCAGTAGCCGCGTCATACTCCCGCGCTCCATCCGCACCTCCAGCGGAAGGTCGGCGAGAATCACGTCGAGCCGTTCGATGATCCACTGCATCGACCGCGACGTCAGTAGGTCGTCAACCATCGGCCCACGCAGTACCGGATCATTCATCAACTGCGCGTTGAACCGCGCCAGCCAACTCGGGATCCCGAGAGTCGCCATGTAGTCGGTACTCGGCCGCACCAGACACCCGACCCACACCCGCAGGTCCGAACTGTCCCCAGCCTCGGCGATCAACTCAGCACGACGCTGCTCAACATGCACCGCATGCTTCTGCAGGATCGCCTTGATCAGATCGGTCTTCGTCCCGAAGTGATACCCGACCGCAGTGTTGTTCCCCTGCCCAGCAGCTTCGCTGATCTGCCGGTTGGACACCTCATGCAACCCACGCTCGGCGAACATCCGCTCAGCCGTGACCAGGATCAGCTCCCGGGTCGCGTTCACCCGCTCGGTCCGAACTGTCTTCGCCATCATCACCAGACCACCGGCACCTTCTGCAGACCCCCGACAAGCAACCCCTCGACCGGCGGCAACTCCCCCACCGGTACGCCGAGAGCCAGCGTCGGCAGTCGCCGCAACAGAACCTCCAGCACGACCTGCAACTCGGTCCGCGCCAGCGATTGCCCAACACACGAATGCGGTCCGACACCGAACGACATATGGACATTCGGACTGCGCGACAGATCGAACTCGGCCGCATCCGGGAACACCGACTCATCGCGGTTCGCCGAACCGAGGCTGCAGATCGCCGTCGTACCGGCGGTCAAGGTCCCACCCGGCAGTTCGACATCCTCGTCGACGTACCGAGTCAGCCCGAAGCCGGCGTTCGCGTCGTACCGCAAGGTCTCCTCGACGGCAGTGCGCACCAGCGTCGGATCGGCCAGCAACTGCTCCCAATGAGTGCGATCGGCGAGCAGCATCGCCATCATCTTGCCGATCATGTTCGTGGTCGTCTCGTGCCCGGCGATCAGCAACCCCTTGCCCGTGGCAACGAGCGCGTCATCGCTCAGATACTCCCCGGCGGCATCGGCGCGGGTGATCAGATCGCCGAGCAGGTCCTCACCAGGAGCGGCGCGCTTGGCCGCGACATGACCTGCCATGTACGCCGTGAACTCGGCCTGCGCAGCGTCGATCTCCGACTGGCTGTACCGGCTGACGCTCAGGAACGTGTCGGACCAGTGCGAGAAGCGATCGCGATCCTCATTGGGCACGCCCAGCAGATGGCAGATCACCCAGACCGGGAGCGGGAAACCGAAGCTTGCCCGAAGGTCGGCCGGCTGACCACCCGCGACCATCTCGTCGACGAGCTGCTCGGCCATTGCCTCGATCTGCGGACGCAGAGCGGCCATCCGCTTGGTGGTGAACCACTTGGTCAGCATCCGCCGCCACCGCTGGTGACCTTCACCGAGCCGCGGGATCGGCGACTCCTGCTGGCTCAGCATCGAGATCCGGGCCGCGTCCTTCTCGCTCGAGTTGCGCGCGAAACGCGGATCCCCGATCAGTTGCCGGATGTCGTCGTACCGGGTCAGTAGGGCCGCCTGGTCGCCACTCGGCAGCCGGACGTGGGCCACCGGACACTGCTCCCGCAGCTCCGCCCACTCGGCCGGGGGCTCGATGGCAGCGATGGGTGCCAATGGATAGTCGATCGCTTCACGTTCGGTCACGAGACATCACCTCCGCGTTGATCTCTCCTCCCACCTTGCCTCGCGATCTTGCTTAAGTCAACTGACTGACTTAATGTTTGGTTGCAGAAACCAACTATTTCCTCTCCCGGAGGCTTCCGATGTCCGCAGTTCCCGCCGGCTCGCCGGTGCGCACTGGTGCAGTCGTCCCAGTGCTCGCGTCGGCCGGTATCACGGTCGCGCTGATGCAGACCCTGGTCATCCCGGTCATCCCCGAACTGCCGCGGCTGCTGAACGCCTCGGCCGGCGCGACCGCGTGGGCCATCACCGCCACCCTGCTCGCGGCCGCGGTCGCGACCCCGATCATGGGGCGGCTCGGTGACATGTACGGCAAGCGCCGGATGCTGCTGATCAGCATCGGTCTGCTGGTCGCCGGTTCGATCGTCGCCGCGCTCAGCAGCTCACTTGTCCCGCTAATCGTCGGCCGCGCGCTGCAGGGCTTCGCAGCCGGCGTGATCCCGCTCGGGATCAGCATCATGCGCGACGAACTGCCGTCCGATCGACTCGGTACGGCGACCGCGCAGATGAGCGCGTCCCTCGGGGTCGGCGGGGCACTCGGGTTGCCCGCCGCGGCTTTGCTGGCCGAGAACATCAGCTGGCACGCGCTGTTCTGGGTATCGGCCGGACTCGGCGTAATCATCCTCGGGCTGGTACTGCGCTTCGTCCCCGAATCCTCGGTTCGCTCCGGCGGGCGCTTCGACGTACTGGGTGGTGTCGGTCTCTCGTTCGGCCTGATTTCGTTGCTACTGGCAATCTCTCAGGGCGCCGACTGGGGATGGACGAGCGCTCCGACACTGGGCCTGTTCGCGGTGGCAGTCGTCACTATTCTCGCGTGGGGCTGGTGGGAACGCCGTACCAGCGAGCCGTTGGTCGACCTGCGGACGACCGCGCGACCGCAGGTGCTGCTGACGAACCTGGCGTCGATGGTCTTCGGGTTCGCCATGTTCGCGATGTCCCTCGTCGTACCGCAACTGCTGCAGATGCCTAAGGCAACCGGTTTCGGACTCGGCCAGTCGATGCTCGCATCCGGTCTCGTGATGGGCCCGTCCGGCCTGGTCATGCTGCTCACCGCACCGCTGTCCGCCAAGATCTCCGCCGCCCGCGGCCCCAAGGCCACGCTGATGCTCGGCGCCATCGTGGTCGCCGCCGGGTACGGCGTCGGCAGCATCCTGATGGGCTCGGTCTGGGAGATCGTCCTGGTCTCACTGCTCATCGGCGCCGGCATCGGCCTCGCCTACGGCGCCATGCCCGCCCTCATCATGTCCGCCGTCCCCGTCTCCGAGACCGCCGCCGCGAACAGCTTCAACACCCTGATGCGCTCCATCGGCACCTCGGTCTCCAGCGCAGTAGCCGGCGTAATCCTCGCCAACCTGACCATCAACCTAGGCACCCACACCCTCCCCTCCCAAACCGGCTTCCGCACAGTCCTCATCATCGGCGCCGCCGCAGCCCTCGTAGCCCTAGCCATCGCCGCCTGCATCCCCACCCGCTCCCCAACCCCCACACCCCCAGCAACCCCGGCCTCCGCCGAAGCCCCAGCCACCGCCTAACCACACCCTCACCGAACCCCGCCCCGCCGAAGCCGCCCCTCGCCGAAGCCCCGGCCACCCGAACCCATTTGCCTGGCTAGGCACCCATATCGGGGGTTCGGCACCCATAACCACGGTGCTTAACCCCCAACGGCGGTGGCTAGGCAGCCAAATGGGAATGGGTCAGGCGAACTTGGCGAGGAAGGCTAGGGCGCGTTCGGTGAGGAGTTTGGCGGCGGCCTCGTTGTAGTCGGTGAGGGACGAGTCGGCGAAGAGGTGGGTCTTGCCGGGGTAGAGGAAGAGTTCGGCCTCGGCGGGGTTCGCGGCTACCAGGGCTTGGGCGGCGGTCAGGTCACCGTCTTCTTCGGTGAACCAGGGGTCTTCGTCCATCGCATGGATCTGGACGGGGACCCCGGCCGGCCAGGTCTCGCTGAACTCGCTGACCGGGAGGAACGAGTAGCAGAAGAGACCGCCGAGCGCGCCGGGGCGGGTCTGGGTGAGCTGCTGGGCAGGCATGACACCCATCGAAAACCCTGCGTACACGACGTCTTCGGGCAGGTCCTGGGCATAGGCCACGCCCTGCTCGAGCAGCTTGCCGAAGCCGATGCTCTTGGCGTAGGCCATGCCCTCGTCGATGGTGTCGAACGTGTTGCCGTCGTAGAAGTCCGGCGAGTGGACGGTGTGCCCGGCCTGCCGCAGCTCCTCGGCGAAGGCTTTCACCCCATCGGTGCGGCCCTGCGAGTGGTGAAAGAGAACGACCTCGGTCATCTTCAGCTCCAATGATCCAAATATCTCGAACAATCGGGAATGCTAGTCTGTTCGACCGTGACAGGCAACAACCCCGCGGTCCCGGACTACGAACTCGCGGAGACTCTCGAGCTGACGACCGCCGAGCAGGTGCGGGCGATCGCCGACCCACTCCGTACGACGATCCTCGGCCTCCTGCACGAACGTGCCGCGACCGTCACCGAGCTGGCCACCGCGGTCAAACGACCGAAGAGCACAGTCGCCCATCACGTGAAGGTGCTCGCCGACGCCGGCATCCTGCGCGTCGTCCGGACCCGGAAGGTGCGCGCGATCGAGGAGCGGTTCTACGGTCGCGCCGCCCGCTCGTTCTACGTCGGCCTCGGCCGCCAGGGCGGCAAGCTGCCGGAGGACTTCAACGACTTCGAGGTCGCCGCCGAGGAGTCCAGGACCGCGTACGACGAAGGCCAGCTCCGCTCGTTCATCCGCCATGCCCGGATCCCCGAGGAACGCGCGGGCGAGTTCTGGCGCGGGGTCCACGAGCTGATCGACACGTTCGACAAACTCCCGCGCGCCGGCGACACGACGTACGGGTTCACTGTCGGTCTCTACCCGATCGTCGACTACCCGACGCTGCCGCCGACCGCGGATGAAGGCTAGGGTCGACATTTGTGACGACAATTGACTTGGGTGGAACCGGGACCGCGGCTTCGCAGGTCGTTCTTGGGCTGATGCGGATCAAGGAAAAGTCCGACGAGGAGATCCGCACGCTCGTCGGGACCGCGCGCGATGCCGGGGTGACGATGTTCGACCACGCGGACATCTACGGCGGTTCGCACGGGTGCGAGCAGCGGTACGGCGAAGCGCAGCCGGTGCCGGAGTCCGAGCGGGACCAGATCCTGCTGCAGTCGAAGGTCGGGATCCGCTCGGGGTTCTTCGACTCGTCCCGCGAGCACATCCTGTCGGGTGTCGAGCAGTCGCTGACCGCGCTACGGACCGACTATCTCGACGTACTGCTGATCCACCGTCCTGACACCCTGGTCGAGCCGGACGAGGTCGCGGCCGCGTTCGACGAGCTGCACACCAGCGGCAAGGTCCGCGCGTTCGGCGTCTCGAACCACACGCCTGGTCAGATCGAGCTGCTCAAGAAGTCGGTCCGTCAGCCGCTGGTCGCCAACCAGCTCCAGTTCAGCATCACGAACGCCGCGCTGGTCGCACAGGGCCTGGCCGCGAACATCATGGGCCTCGAGCAGTCGGCCGACCGCGACCTCGGCATCCTCGACTACAGCCGGCTGCACGACATGACCATCCAGACCTGGGGTTCGGTGCAGTCCCCCGAGGGCGGTGGCGTCTTCATCGGCGACCGGTCGAACTATCCCGAGCTGAACGACGCTCTGGACGAGCTGGCGAACGCGCACGGCACCTCCCCCGACGCGATCGCCATCGCGTGGTTGGCGCGGCATCCCGCCAAAATGCAGATCGTCATCGGCACCACCACGCCGAGCCGAGTCCAGGACGCCGCCACCGGCGCCGCGATCCGACTCACCCGCGAAGAGTGGTACCGCCTCTACACCGCCGCCGGCAACACCCTGCCCTAGCGATGAACGTACGACGTACTGCGACGCGGCTGCTGATCGGCGGAGCTTTGGCCGCGGTGGTCGGCTTGGTGGGCGCAATGGTCACCGACTCGGCCACCAAGCTGAGCTATCAGGTCATGGTCACCGAGCCTGCCGCGTCCGGACGTCTACCCGACTGCAAACCAACCCTGCTGATGCTCGACCAGGGCACCGGCGCCGAGCTCCCCTGCTCCGGCACACCTGAGGGCGGCTTCACCACGGCCGAGCGTCAGGAGATCCTCAAACTCGCGACCACGATGGCCGCCGACGGCAGACTCGACACGGTCGACCAATTCAAACTGAGCGAACTAGCCGCCGAGATCGGCCGCCGCCACGACGACCCCACCAACAGCGCCGCCACCTGGGCCTTCGGGATCGTCGGCACTCTCGGCGGCGCTGCCTTCCTGACCGGTATCGCCCTCAGGATCGTCGCGAACGCGCGACGTACAGTCCCGCGAGGTTGAGCGCGAGCCCCCACAACGCCAGCATCACCAGGAACGGCGGCCAGTCCGAACCACCGAACTCACCCTTCCACCACGGCTGGGCCGACCCGTACGGCGTCAGCCACGGCCGTGCATCTGGTGCGGCCGCGGACAGTACGCCGTACAGGCCGAGTGGGATCACGATGGTGAGCACGGCCGCAATCCACCCACGCCCAATCAGCCTTCCCAGCCCGATGCCGACCAACTGCGCAACAACCTGCGTGACGAACGCCCCAACGATCAGCACCACCGCATGCTGCCAACGATCACCAGCCGTCGACGGCACCAACCACGCAACGAGAATCGACGCAACCAACCCCACCGCCGCCAACCCCACGGCGTACCCAAGAGCCAACCGAAACACCGACCGCTCCCGCCGAGCCGCCGCCACCGCACCAATGAACGGCACCCCGACCGAGATCAAACTCTGCGCAACCCCAGAAGCCGACGCAAAAGTCCGATCCGCCTCAGCAGCCCCAACCTGACTCAGCACCGCCCCGAGAACTCCCACAACCCCAGTGACACCGGCTATAACGCGATAAGTCCGCATCGAGCACCCCCAGCTCTAGTCGATGCCCGATTATCCCATGCAACGGGTTCCCGCATATTCGACGACTGCTTTGCGCATGGTTACTGCGCCGGGTGGGGCGCCTTCGGGGGTGAGGGTGTAGCCGGCTTGGCGGTAGAGGGTTTGGGGGCCGGTACTGCGAACGCCGGTGTGCAACGCGATTGTCGCCGTACCGGCTGGGGCGTGAGATTCGGCGTGGGCGAGAAGTTGTTGCCCTAGGCCCTGATGTCGGTAGTCGGGGGCAACCATCAACCGCCCGATCAGCCAGGCCTCGCCGTCCCGACGAGCACGCACGGACGCGATCAATCGACCGCCGGAGCGGATGACCCAGACCTGCCAGTCTGCGAGCGCCGCCTCGACCTGAGCCGCGGTTTCAGTCAGCGCAGGTAGGTCGAGCGTCTGGTTCGCGATCGCCTCGTCGACCCAGCAGGCGCGCTGCAGCACGACCAGTTCCGGCACATCCCCTGTGCGCGCCGGCACGATCCGCCCGTCCTGGTCACGCAACGGACGCAGTACGGCGGCCGCCCGCGCCAGCTGGGTCAACCCACCGCGGGCATACCCCTCCCTCCGCTCGTTCGCGACCACCTCACCCTCGAACACGTCGTCGGCGATCCGCAGATACACGTCACCGCCAATCGAGAGCATCCGCATCGTCGCCGCCACTCCGCGCGCCATCTGGACCGCCCGCGAACCTGCCGACGTATTGCCGTAGCCGACGAAGAGGCACGGCTTCCAGGCCCACTCGCGACTCAGGAAGTCGAAGGCGTTCTTCAGTGTGGCCGGCATCGCGAAGTTGTACTCGGCCGTCACGAACACGAACGCATCGGCCGCATCCACTCGACTACTCCAGGCCCGGGTGTGCGCATGCACGTAAACCCCGGTCGACGGATGCTCCGGCTCATCGAGGAACGGCAGCCCGATCTCGGCGAGATCCGCCACGTCGATCTCAATCTCCAGCTCAGCCGCAGTCGCGGCCGTCGCCCGGACGAACCACTCCGCGATCGCCGGCCCAAGCCGCCCAGGCCGAGTGCTGGCAACGACCACCATGATTTTCATTGACATGTCAAAGACGATAGCAAGCTTCTATGACATGTCAAAGAAAGCTAGGATCACCCTATGACTCAGTGGCTGACCACCGACGAGGAGCGCGCCTGGCGCGCGGTACGGCGACTGCTGACCGTGCTGCCGTCGCGGCTCGGCCGCGATCTCACCCAGCTCGGCGTCTCCACCGCGGACTACGAAGTGCTCAGCACGCTGTCCGAGAAGCCCGATCGCCGCTGGGGTCTCAAGGACTTCGCCGAGAAGATGCAGTGGTCCCGCAGCCGGCTGTCACATCACGCGGCGCGAATGGAGGCTCGCGGCCTGATCGAGCGCGAACCGGATCCGGCCGACGCCCGCGGTTCGATCTACCACCTGACCGACGCCGGCTTCGCCGTACTGGCCGAGGCTGCACCCGGCCATCTCGAGTCGGTCCGGGCCCGCTTCCTCGACCACCTCAGCCCCGAAGAGGTCGCCGTACTCGAGCGCGTCGCCGACCGGATCGCCGACCTGCCCGACTGATCGCTCACTCGTCCGACCAGCGCTCCAGTACGTCGGCAACCCGGGCGAGGACGTCGCGAGCAACGGCGTACTCATCGGGGCCGAACTCTTCGGCGAAGCGTGCTTCCAGATCATGGAGGCGCAGGTAGCCGTCGGTCGCGACGCGGATGCCCAGCTCGCTGTAGGTGACGAGTTTGGCGCGACCATCCTCCGGATCGGGGCGCATCTCGAGGATGCCCAGGGCTACCATCTCGCGGATGAGTTCACCCATGGACTGGCGCGTCATTCCGGCCCGGACCGCCATGTCGGCCGAGCGGGATCCCTCCGATTGGAGCGTGCCGAAGACGGCATTGTGGGCCTGTTTGACCTTCGGATGACCGCGCTTGTGCATCTCGCGGACCATGTCGACCTGGAGCGCGCGGTTGGCGCGGTCGACCAGGGCGATGAACGGTTTGCGGTCGAGTCGGGGCAGCTTGGCGCTTGACACTCGTAAGGATTCCTTCCATTATTTCGACAGGAATCCTTACAGTATCAGGAGCGACCATGAATCAGAAGGAACTGCAGCCGCTGGTGGCGAACCTGTTTGCGCGGGGTCGGCGCCGGACCGTCCGGGTCGCGGTCGAGCAGGAGTTCCTGGTCGCCGACGCCACCACGGGAGCCGCCGTACCGATCGAGCGGGTACGACGCGCGGCGGCCGGCGCGGTCGCGGCGCCGTACCTGAGCTTCGAGCCGGGCGGTCAGCTGGAACTCAGCCTGCCGTGCAGCCTCGACCCGGTCGGCCAGCTGCGCACGATGGTCGCGGACCTCACCCACCGCCTGACCGCCGCGCACATCACCACCTACGCGCTGCCGGTCGACCCGCGCCCCGAGCACGAGGTCCCGCTGCAACTGACGAGCCCGCGGTACGTCGCCATGCATCGACACTTCGATTCGATCGGACCGGCCGGTCGGCGGATGATGCGGCGTACCGCGTCCACGCAGCTCTGCCTCGACTGGTGGCCGGGGCAGGCGGGTCTCGAACAGTGGCGCGTCCTCAACCTCGCCGGTCCTTATCTCGCCGCGACCTTCGCCCGAAGCTCAGGCCCGCACGGGCGGCTCACCACTTGGCTGGAGACCGACCCTGCGCGGACCGGGTTCGACGACCGGCTGCTCGTTGGCGATCCAGTTGCGGCGTACAAGGCCTTCGCTGTTGGCGCCACGGCCTTTGTTGGTACGGCGGCCGAGCACCTCACCACGATGTTCCCGCCGGTCCGGCCGCGGTCGACGTACCTGGAGGTCCGTTTCCTCGATGCGCAAGAGCCGTCCGCGATCGGTCCCGTGGTCAGTGCTTTGACCAGCCTGATGTACGACGACAACCACCGCCGCAGTGTGTTGCGGCGACTGGAAGTGGATCGGGCTGACCTGGGTGAGCACTGGCTCGCCGCGGCCGCCGGGGATCTCGATCTGGAGTTGGTCGCATGAGCGCCATCCTGTTCGTCACCGATCCGCTGGTCGGACTGCAAGCCGATATCGACGCGACCATCGGCCTGATGGCGGCGTCGCAGGACCTCGACCACGACGTCTGGTGTTGTCAGCCGGAGGAACTCGCGGTCATCGACGGCCGCCTGTACGCCCGCGCCCACCGCATCCGCCTCCGCCCTCGCCGCCCCGGCCACGACCACCGGTGGATCGTCGACCCCACCTGGTACGACGAACTCGACACCGCGCTGCTCGATGTCGCCGGCTTCGAGGTCGCGCACCTCCGGATCGATCCGCCGGTCGACGAGCGGTACCTGCACACGACGTACCTGCTCGACCTCGCGGGCACCCGCGTCATCAATCGGCCGGACGGGGTCCGCGCCGTACACGAGAAGCTGATCGCGCTGCGGTTCCCATCGTTGTGCCCATCAACCTACGTCGGTACGTCGGTCGCCGACCTCCGCTCGTTTGTTGCTCGGACCGGAACCGCGATCGTCAAGCCTGTCGACGGATTCGCCGGACTCGACGTCTGGTTGGTCCACGACGACCACGCGGCACTGTCCCTGCTGGAATCGGCCACCCGCGGCGGTCGGCGGCAGGTGATCGCCCAGGAATACCTGCCAGCTGTTGCGCATGGCAACAAACGGCTCTTCCTGCTCGACGGCGAGATCGTCGGTGCCGTCCTCCGCCGACCGGACGCGTCCGACTTCCGCATCGGCCCACCGGTCGCCGTCGCCCCGATCGACGCCGTCGACCTCACGATCGCCGACGCACTACGCCCCGTGCTGATCCAGCACGGCCTCACCATCGCCGGCGCCGACGTGATCGGCGGCCGCCTGATCGAGGTCAACGTCACCTGCCCCGGCGGCATGCACAAAACCGACGCCCTCCTGGGTACCACCCTCAGCCAATCGATCGTCCAGCACCTCACCGCACGCGAAGGAGTACTGACATGAGCACTATCACCATCATCTGCATGGCCCTCTTAGGCATCCTGCTCTTCCTCCTAGGCGCCAACGTCACCCGCCACCGAGCCATGCGAGGCGGTGGCAACCAAGCCCCCACCGACCCCGCCGACCCACTCCTCATCGCTGTCCGCGCCCACGGGAACGCGGCCGAGTACATCCCCACCCTGCTGGTCCTACTCCTAGTCTGCTCATTCCTCTCGAACAGCTGGGTAGTAGAAGCCCTAGCCATCGCCGCCCTCGTAGTCCGCACCACCCACGCCGTCGGCATGCTCACCGCCAAAACCCTCGCCGCCCACGGCCCCCTCCGCGACATCGGTGCCCTAGGCACCTACCTGGTAGGCATCGCCACCGGCATCACCGCCATCGCAACCCTCTAACAACAGGACGTATCCCCCCCACCATCCGTCCCTCCCACGTTCACCACCACCCGGCACAGCCGCCGAACGGAGGTATACGTCCTGTCCGTCCGCAGATTCCACCGCAGAGCCCACTCGACCGCTGAAGCGGCCGACAAAGCAAGAGGGTGGGCTGGGTAGATGGCTGGGCCGGATGGCGAGGTCGGCTACCGCGGTTCACCTTGCCTGGGGCTGACGGGCTGTGGCTGGGGTTCGTGATGGGGGTTGGTTCAGTTGGTCGGAAGATTTTCGGGTGTGGGCGCCGAAAAAGTACCGGCTAACGGGTGGGCCAGCCGGTGTAGGACTCGGCTAGGTAGGTGGCGGCGGCTTCGGAGGTGGTGATGGAGGTCAGTTCGCCTTGTTGGCGGCGGAGGTCGAAGGCGTTGGCGTTGGGGTGGGTGTGGAGCATGCTGGTCATCCAGTAGGAGAAGTGCTGGGCCTTCCAGACGCGGTCGAGGGCGCGGGGGCCGTATTCGTCGAGGGCGTCTTGGCCGTGGAGGGTGCGGTCGAGGACTTCGGCTAGAACTCGTACGTCGGCCAGGGCGAGGTTGAGGCCTTTGGCGCCGGTGGGTGGGACGGTGTGGGCGGCGTCGCCGGCGAGGAGGAGGCGACCGTGGCGCATGGGTTCGGCGACGAAGCTGCGGAAGCGGAGGACGGTCTTGCCGGAGATCGGGCCCTCATTCAGGGTGAGGCCGTCGGGGCCGGCCACGCGGGACTGGAGTTCGGACCAGATGCGGTCGTCGGACCAGGCGTCGACGTCTTCGTCGGGGTCGCATTGGAAGTACATGCGTTGCAGGGTGTCGGTGCGTTGGCTGATCAGCGCGAACCCTCGGGGTGAATGCGTGTAGATCAGTTCCGGCGCACTCTTCGGCGCCTCGGCCAGAATCCCGAACCAGGCGAACGGGTACTCGCGCACGTAATGCCGCCGTACCGACTCCGGCACCTCCAACCGGCACATCGAATGCGACCCGTCCGCACCGACCAGGTAGTCGCACCGCACCTCGTGCTCGCGCCCGTCCGCCCCGGTGAAGAGGATGCCGGGCAGATCCGAGGTCACATCGACAACCCGAGTCTGAGCAACCCCGAATCGCACATCACCACCATCACGAGCCCGCGCATCGGCCAGGTCGACGAACACGTCGGTCTGCGGATACAACCACGACGCCGCCCCGACCAGCCCTTTGAAGTCGATCCGGTGGCTGGTCCCGCCGTACCGCAGCACGATGCCGTCGTGCGCGATCCCCTCCCGGCGTACTCGGTCGGACACGCCGGTCTCGACGAGCAGCCGGACGCTGTCCTCCTCGAGGATGCCGGCGCGGACGGTGTTCTCGATCTCCTCACGTGTACGGCGATCGACGACGACCGAGTCGATTCCCGCCAACGCCAGCAGGTGGGAGAGCATCAGACCGGCGGGTCCGCCACCGACGATCCCGACTTGGGTGCGTGTCAGTTCAGTCATTGAGCACGTCCTGCGCGATCGCGAAAGCGTGGTTGGCGGCGGGCACCCCGCAGTACACGGCCGCCTGCAACAGCACCTCGGTGATCTCCGCATCACTCAACCCGTTGCGACGCGCGGCCCGCAGATGCATCGGCAGTTCGGTCCAGTGCCCGTGCGCGATCAGCGCGGTGATGGTGATCGCGCTCCGCGTCCGGCGGTCGAGCCCCGGCCGCGTCCAGACCGAACCCCAGGCATAGCGAGTGATCAGTTCCTGGAAGTCCGCAGTGAGCGGTGTCTTCGCGGCCTCGGCGCGGTCGACGTGCTCATCCCCCAGCACCTCTCGACGGACCTGCATCCCGGCCTCGTACGTCGGATCGCTCATCGCACCCCTCGTTGGAAGAAGTCGGTCAGGACTCCAGCGACCGCAGCGGGCTCCTCGGCCGGCGGCAGATGCGCACTACCTTCGAACACGTACGACGTTGCTCCCGGCAACCGATCTGCCGAATCCCTCGCCAGCTCAATCGGTACGACGCGATCGTGCCGACCCGCAGCCACCAGTACCGGCACAGTCGCGGTACCCAGTCGCTCCCGACCGTCGAACCGGGCCAGCGCCTCACAAGTCGCGGCGTACGACCGAGCGTCCGCATCGGTCAGGCTTTCCAACAACCCGGCGGCGGTCCGCGGATCGCGGTCGGTGAAGCCGGGCGCGAACCATCGCTCCACCGACCCCGCGATCAACGCCGAGGTCGACGCCGTGCGGACGAGATCTGCGCGCTCATACCAGGCCGCGGCGTCCCCGATCTTCGCCGCCGCCGCGAGAGTCGCGATCCCGGCAAACGGCCCTGGGTCGATAGCGAGAGCGAACCCAACCGCGCCGGCCACCGACACCCCGGCGTACCAGCAGTTGCTCGCGGCAAGCTCCGAGCCGGACTTCCGGAAGCTGTCGGCGGCGGAAAGCTCTGCGGTGATCTTGCGGAGGGTGTCGGCGAGGTCGGCGAGTTCGAATCCGACCGCGGGTGCGCTCCGACCGTGACCGGGGAGATCCCACCCGACGACGCGGAACGACGGCGTCAGGTGCTGGACGCATGCACCCCACAACGCTTCGACCGATGTGCCCAGCGATGGTCCGACGATCAGCAGGTCGCCGGTACCGCCGAAGTCGGTGCAGGTGAGCTCAACCACGATCCCACCGCTCCAAAACCCGATCGACGAACGCAGTCGCCGACCCGAGATACTCCGCCGGGTCGTCTCCCGTACCGCGCTCGGCCAACAACTCACCCGCCGCCTCCTGCGCACGCTGAGCCATCTTCGCGGCATCAACCTCCAGACCACCAACCAGGTCAGCGGTCTGGGACAACGCGGTCACACTCAACGTCAGAACCCTAGTAAACGCAGGCCATTCCGCATGCCAGGCACCATCCGGCCGCTCGTCAACCGCGAGCGCGCTACACGTATGCAAGTGCCCAACCAACGGCGGCACCTGCAACGCCGCACTCCGAATCAGCACGCTCAGCACCGGATTCGCCTTCTGCGGCATCGTCGACGAGGTCCCCTTCGCGGCGGATCGCCGTTCCCGCACCTCCCCGACCTCAGGACGCCCCAAGAACAAGACGTTCCCGGCAATGACCCCAGCCGCCGCACATGCTTCGGCTAACACGTCCGCGATCCGAGTGATCGGCGTACGACGGGTGTGCCAGGGCAGCGCCGATTGCAATCCAAGCTCGGCCGCGAACGCATCAACCACGGCATCCGGTACGTCGGTCGACTCGCCCAGCAACGACCGAGTCCCGGCAGCTCCCCCGACCTGCACCGGGAGTTCGATCGCCCGCACAGCATCCCGGGCGTCCAGTACGCCGACCAACCACTGCGCAACCTTCAGTCCGAACGTGACCGGTACGGCGTACTGCGTAAGCGTCCGCCCAGCCATCACGGTCTCGCGATGCGCGCGAGCCAGCTCAGCCAACGAAGCAGCCGTCAACGTGAGGTAGGTGTCAACGCGCCCAAGCGCATCCTTAGCCAGCAACATCAACGCAGTGTCGAGTACATCCTGGCTGGTAAGCCCCCGATGAACGTACTCGTCGCCAACCAGCGACCGCAGGATGCGTACAAGCTCCACCACCGGACTACCCGCGCTCTCAACCGCCTCCACCGCCGGCCGCGGAACGCCGTTAGCAATCGCGGTGTCGAGCTCGGCAAGAGCCTTGTCGAGGTCAGCAACTACCGCGCCGTCAGCACGAGGGGCGGCGCGGTCGGTCGTAGATGCTGCGCGGGATTGTTCGGTGGTGCGACAAGCCGCCAGCCAGGCTCGCTCGACTTGTAGGAGGGCGTTCCAGAGGCCTTCGTCGTCGAGGCCGGCGGCGCGGTGGCGGCCGGGCTCCAGGAGGTCGCTCATTTGTGGCCTGGATAGGTTAAGAAGACCGACTGGTTCTCGCCTTGGAGGTGTAGGTCTAGCTTCAGGGATCCGTCGGGTGAGCGGGTGGCGATCATGCGGGTCTGGTCTTCGGGGTCGAGGGTGGATAGCAGGGGGTCGGACTCGAGGGCTGGGTTCGGCAGGTAGATGCGGGTGAACAACCTGTCGAGTAGCCCTCGGGCGAACACCGTCACGGCGAAGAACGGTGCGCCACCGTCTACTGACCCCGGCTCGACGGTGGAGAACCAGTACTCCCCCGCCAGGTCTGTGCTGCAACGGCCCCAGCCGGTGAAGACCCCGTTGCGGCGCAGCGATCCGGCGACAACCGGAACGACACCCGCCACGTCGGCTTGCCGGATCTCGATCAGCGCGTCTGGGACCGGTTCGCCGGCGCCATCGTACACGGTGCCGTGGAGGCGGATGCCGGTGCCGACAGCAACTAGTTCGCGGTCGCCGGCGTACGGGAGGGCGTAGTGGAAGAAGGGGCCGACGGTCTGGCCGGGGGTGCGGTCAGGCATGGGTCTCGTCCTCCATCGGCGTGGCGTGGGAGCCCGTCAAGACGATGTCCCAGCGGTAGCCCAGCAGCCATTCGTGCTGGGACAGGTCGTGTGCGTACGTCGCGACCAGGCGTTCGCGTGCGGCCGGATCGGCGATCGACTGGAAGACCGGGTCGAGTCCGAACAGTGGGTCGCCCTGGAAGTACATCTGGGTGACGAGCCGCTGGGTGAAGTCGGTACCGAACAGCGAGAAGTGGATATGGGCCGGCCGCCAGGCGTTGCGGTGGTTCCGCCAGGGATACGGGCCAGGCTTGATCGTGGTGAACGAATAGTTGCCATCGGCATCGGTCAGGCAACGGCCGACACCGGTGAAGTTCGGATCGATCGGGGCCGGGTGCTGGTCGCGCTGGTGGATGTAGCGGCCGGACGCGTTCGCCTGCCAGATCTCGACCAGCTGATGCCGAACTGGGCGGCCGTCGCCGTCCAGTACCCGACCAGCGACCAGGATCCGCTCGCCGATCGGCTCACCACCCGCCTGAATCGTCAGGTCGGCCTCGAGCGGGTCGACGTCGTGTTCCCCGAAGACCGGTGCGAGCAGCTCAGCACCTTCCGGGTCCGCCTGCCGCAGGTCCTTGGTTGGGTACCGCAGTAACGAACTCCGGTACGGCGCGAAGTCCAGCGCCGGACCAGTCGGCTCGACCCGGATCCCGCCCGGCCCGGCGTGGGCGGCGGCGATCTCGGCGGAGATCTGCTCTTGGGCAAGGAGAGGCGCGGCAGGTTCTGTCACCCGCCAATCGTCGCCAGCACGCACCCCATCTGCCACGATGGTCTTCCGCTGAGTGGAAGGAATGGGCGAGATGGCCGGCAGAGTCTCCACCCCCGGCGCGACGGTCGTGTCCCGCGCCCTCAGCCTCCTGTTCGCCTTCGACGACCAGCACCGCCGCCTCACCCTCACCGAACTAGCAACCCTCGCCGACCTCCCGTTACCCACCACCCACCGCCTCGTCGGCGAACTGGTCACCGGCGGCGCCCTCAGCCGCCGCCCCGACGGCCGGTACGTCGTCGCCCGCAAACTGTGGTCAGTCGGCCTACTCGCACCGCTGCCAAGCGGCTTGCGCGAAACCGCCGGCCCCTTCCTGAACGACATCCACGCCGCCACCCGCGCGACCGTCCACCTCGCGATCCGCGAAGGCATCCGCACGCTCTACCTCGAGCGACTCACCGGGCGCGCATCAGTCCCCATCATCAGCACCGTCGGCTCCTACCTACCCCTGCACTCAACCGGCGTAGGCAAAGTCCTCCTCGCCCACGCCCCCACCGAAATCCAGGAGGAAGCGATGACCCAACTAACCCGCTTCACTCCCCACACCATCACCCACCCGGCCCGCCTCACCAGACAACTGGACGAAATCCGAGAACGCGGCTACGCCACCACCACCGAGGAAATGACCCTCGGAGCCTGCTCAATCGCCGTACCCATCCGCCCCACCGGCCCCGAAGGCCCAGTAGTAGCCGCCGTAGGCGTAGTAGTCCCCAACCTCCGCCCCCACCGAGCAGCCCTACTAGCCGCCCTCCAAGTAGCCGCCCAAGGCATAGGCCGAACCATCACCCCCTGACCCCCATCACCCGAAGAACAGGACGTATAGGTGTGCTGGACGCCATCGCCCCGCTGGTGACTGCCCAGCCGGTGTGGCCGGCGGGCATACACGTCCTGTCGGTCGGCAGATCGGGCCTGGCCGGTGTGATCGCCGAGTGCGGGGAGTGCGTCGCCGACTGAAAGAACCCTGCAGCTGGATAGCGATTTCTAGCGGCAATCTCCTTCCACTCGCCACCCGGCCGGCTGTTACTGCACGGCGAGCGAAGCCACCGTGCCGACCGGCGCGAGGGGAGCTGTCCGGATGAGGCTGCACAGGCGCAGGTCCGCTCCAGGTAGTCGGCGGGACACACCTCGGGGGTGCATACCGCGCGCGGGCCCTTGAACACGTCATGCCTTGTTCAAGGCCACCACGTCCTGTTCACACCCCCAGCAACTGCTCCGCGCGGCCACGCCGAACCACCCACGGACAAGTCACAAGAGCCGGATATCCGGTCGGGTGGTTTGGGGTTAGAGGGGGTAGGTGGGGGGTGTGGAGCGGAGGGTTATCCAGCGGGTTTCGGTGAAGGCTTCGAGGTTGGCGGTGGGGCCGCCGAAGCGGGCGCCGGTGCCGGAGGCGCGGATGCCGCCGAAGGGGGCGTTGGCTTCGTCGTTGACGGTTTGGTCGTTGATGTGGACGATGCCGGTGGGGATTTGTTCGGCGATCGCTAGGCCGCGGAGGGGGTCTTTGGTGACTATGCCCAGGGAGAGGCCGTAGTCGCCGGAGGTGGCTAGGTGGATGGCGTGGTCGATCGAGTCGACCTTGGTGACGGGGGCGACTGGGCCGAAGATCTCTTCGGTGAAGGCTGGGGCGTCGATCGGTACGTCGGCTAGCACGGTGGGGCGGTAGAAGAGGTCGGTGTAGGTGCCTCCGGCAACCAGTTTGGCGCCGGCAAAAGTGGACGCGTTGACTAGGCCGTGGATCTTGTCGCGTTGACCGGCGTCGATGACGGGGCCGAGGGCGACCTGGTCGGTGGCTGGGTTGCCGACCGTCAATGAGGCAGCCTTCTCGGCGAGGGCTTCGACGAAATCGTCGTATACGCGGGCGGCGACGAGGTGGCGGCCGGCCGTCATACAGATTTGGCCTTGGTGGAAGAACGAACCCCAGGTGGCCAGGTTGACGGCTGCTGAGACGTCGGCGTCGTCGAGGACGAGGAGGGCGGAGTTGCCGCCGAGTTCTAGGTGGGCTCGTTTGAGGTGTTCGCCGGCCAGCGCGCCGATGCGGCGGCCGACGCCGGTGGAGCCGGTGAACGAGATGACGCGGACGTTCGGATCGGTCACCAGGGCCTGACCGACATCCGCACCACCTGGAAGCATCTGCAGTACGCCGGGAGGTAGTCCCGCCTCCTCGAAGATGCGGGCCATCAACGCGCCGCCGGTGACCGCCGTTCGCGGGTCCGGCTTGAGGATCACCGCGTTGCCAAGTGCAAGGGCCGGTGCGACCGAGCGGATGCCGAGAATGATCGGGACGTTGAACGGCGAGATCACCGCGACGACCCCGACCGGCATCCGGCGGGCCAGCGAGAGTCGTGGCTCCTCTGACGACAGGACCTCACCGAGTGGATGTCCCGGCAGCGCTGCCGCTTGATAGCACTCCTCGGCGGCGACGTGGAGCGAGAAGCCGACGATGCCGGCGGTCGCGCCGACCTCGCGAGTGTTCCAGCCGGCGATCTCGTCGGCGTGCTGCTGCCACAGGTCGCCAGCTCGGCGCATCACCGCGGCCCGTGCCGGGTGTGGGAGTGCTGCCCATGCTCGCTGGGCTTCGGCCGCGGCACGGCCGGCCTCGGCGACGTCGTCGACGCCGGCCTGCCCCATGCGGCCGAGTTCATTACCGGTGGCGGGTTCGATGACGGCGTACGCGCCGGCCTGGCCCGGCTGCCAGCTGCCGGCCTTGAAGACGTGCCCCGACCAGTCGGCGGTGTCCAGAAGCGTCATCTCGCTGCCCTCCAGTGGCGTGCCTGGGCGCCGCAAGCGCCAAAGGACTTTCGACGCGGGTCGCTCAGTTGGTTGCGTCACCGTAGGAGCCGCCCGGAGGGCCTTCAACGCTTGCTTCCACTCAGTGAGAGACGTTCTCCCGCAGAGCGGCAGCTACCGCGTCGACAGCTGGGGTGCGGGCTCGGCGGGTGAGCAGGTAGACGGCACGGCCGACGTCGGCTTCGGCAGGTCGCCGTACGACGACGCCCGCGGTGCCGTGGCGGAGTACGAGATCGGGGAGCAGGGCTGCGGCACCCGTCGTACGGACGAGTTCCAGCAGGATGAGGAAGTCGTCGGAGCTGTAGCGCAGGTCTGGTTCGAAACCGCCGTACTCGCGGCAGACGCGGACCTGCATCTCGCGGTGGCCGGTACCGGGCTGGCACGCGGCCCAGGGGATGTCGGCGAGGTGCGAAATCTTCACGCGGTCCGCCTTGGCCTCCGGGTGATTCTCCGGGAGCACGACCTGGATGTGCTCACGCAGTAAGGGCTCTCGCTGCAGATCCGCGTGGACTGGCCGCGGCTGACCGTCGTACTCGTCGCCGACCACCACGTCGAGCTGCTGCAGCCGGAGCGCCGGTACCGCCTGCTCGACCTCCCCCTCGGTCGCCTCGACCCGGATGTTCGGGTGGGTGACGGCCAGCGCCCGTACGGCGGGGGCCACGATCCGCAGGAAGGCCGACTGGAACGAGGCGATTCGGACGACCCCAGCGACGCGACCTGCCGCGACGGACGCCAACTCGGCCTCGGCCGCCTCGACCCCCTCCAGGAGAGTGGCGGCGTGCCGGACCAAGACGTGGCCGGCCGCGGTCAGGCGGACATTGCGGCCGACGCGCTCGAGCAACGGCGTACCGGCTTCTCGCTCCAGCACGGACAGCTGCTGGGAGACTGCGCTAGGCGTGTAGCCGAGCGCGCGGGCGGCGCCGTGGACGGTGCCGCGGTCGTGCACCTCGCGGAGCAGACGGAGTCGATGCAGATCCAGCATCTGTTCAGGATAGCTACACAATCATGTCCAAGAAGACGGGATGGACGTGAACAGTTGAACGGCTTGATCATCGTTGTCGTGGGCGCCCTCTTCTGTCTCCTTTCCGCTGCCGCCTTCGGCGCGATGGCCGTGGTCGGCAAACTCTCGTACGACGAAGGTGCGTCGGTGGACGCACTTCTGCTGGTCCGGTTCGGGCTGGCCGGGTTGGTTCTGATGGCGATCGCTCTGGCCCGCGGGGTCTTCCGCGGTATCCCTCGGCGCGCGGTGCTGGTCAGCCTCGGCATGGGCGTGTTCGGGTACGCCGCTCAGGCCGGGCTGTACTTCTCCGCGCTGACCCGGATCGACGCGTCACTGGTTGCGTTGCTCCTCTACCTCTACCCGATCCTGGTGATGGTCGGCGCGGTGTTGCTCGGCCGCGAACGCACCTCCCGCCGTCGCGTCTGGGCACTCGGCCTGGCGTTCGGCGGGATCGTCCTGGTCCTCAGCGGCGCCACCTCCGGCCGCTTCAACCTGACCGGCGCGCTGCTGGCGGCCGGCGCGGCAGTCGTCTACACGTGCTACATCCTCGTCGGCGATCGCACGACGGCCGACGTACCGCCGCTCGCTCTCGCGACCCTGGTCTGCATAGGTGCCTTCGGCACCTTCTTGGTGAACGCCATCCTCCGCGGGAACGCAGGCGGGATCACCGAGATCTCCTCGACCGGGTGGCTTTGGCTGGCCGTCTTGTCGCTCGTCAGCACGGTCGCCGCGATCCTGCTGTTCTTCGCCGGAATGGCCCGCGTGGGACCGTCGATCGCATCGATCCTGTCCATCCTCGAGCCGGTGGTGACGGTCGCCTCGGCCGCCCTCGTCTTCGGCGAACACCTCAGCCCGCTCCAGTGCATCGGCGGTGCGATCGTGCTGTCCGCCGTACTGATCGTCCAATGGCCACGCGAGCGGATATCCCTCCGTCGTACCGCTTCTCCGTCCGTAGACGGGGGTGAGAACGGGCAACGCGACGGGATATCCGTTCCTGTTGTGGCGGACGCTTGAGTAAGCGGACTGCAGTCCGTTATGGTGGCGGCATGGAGATTGATGTGGGGTTGGAACGGATCCAGGCGCTGGGGCGTCAGGACTTTTGGCTTGCGGTGTTGGTGACGCAGCGGCGGTCCGGGGAGCCGGCGGCCTCGGTGGTGAATGCGGGGGTGCTGGATCACCCGTTGACGGGTGAGCCGGTGGTTGCGTTCGTGGCTCGCGGCGGTACGGCGAAGTTGGCGAATCTGCGGCGGAATCCGCAGGCCACGCTGGTGTTTCGGGCCGGCTGGGACTGGACCGGCGTGACTGGGCCGGTCGAGCTGGCTGGTCCTGATGACGAGTTGCCCGGGCTCGATGCGGAAGCGCTGCGGCTGGTATTGCGGGACATCTATCACGCGGCCGGCGGTGAGCACCCCGATCTGGACGAATACGACCGAGCGATGGTCGAGGACCGTCGTACGGCGGTCTTCATCCGGCCGGAGCGTTTTACCAGCAACCCTGCGGGCGCTGACCACGAGGAGGGCGAGTGAACGCGATCCAGGTCTGGTCGGATTTGTTGTGCCCGTTTGCTCATGTGGCGATCCATCGGTTGCGGGTGGCGCGTGAGGAACTGGGCATCGACGTACGGCTGGACCATCACACGTTTGCGCTCGAGTTGTTCAACGGACCGCATCCGCGACCTGGTACGGACAGCGAGGCGGTGGGGCTTGGTCAGGTGGCGCCGGAGGTCGGGTTCCGGTTGTGGTCGCAGCCGGACTGGGCTTATCCGTCGACCGTGCTGCTCGCGGCCGAGGCTGTGCATGCGGCGAAGGAGCAAGGGCTGCGGGAGTCCGAGGAGCTGGATCATGCGCTGCGTAAGGCGTTCTGGTTCGAGTCGCGGTCAATCGGGCATCGGCAGGTGATCCTCGATGTCGCGACTGAGGTCGGTATCGACAGCATCGCCTTGGCTGCGGCCCTCGACGACGGGCGGGCGCGGGCCACGATGATGGCCGACCATGCGGTTGCGGTCACCGATGCGATTCAAGGTAGTCCGCAGTTCGTGCTGCCGGATGGGTCGAGTGTGCACAACCCCGGGATCAGTGTCCGCTGGGAAGGTCCGTTCGCGGAGGGCTATCCGATCGCTCAGAACGTCGACCCGGGATGGGCCGAGCGCCTTCTCAAGCAGGCCGCATGATCCGGTTCGAACGCCTGGTGGTCGGCTACCTCGACACCAACTGCTGGATCATCGCGCCCGACCTCCCCGGTCGCCCACCCGCGCTGATCGTCGACCCCGGTGACGACCCGGACTACCTCGCCGCGGCAGCAGCGTCGTACGACGTCGTCGGGCTCTTGATCACGCACGCCCACGCCGACCACGTCCTGGCCCTGCAGCCCCTCGCCGAATCCCTCAACGCCCCGATCATCGGCCACCCCGCCGAGCGCGAGGTCTGGGCCGCCGAGCTCGACCACCTGGCGAAACACGGCTACCTGGACGCCGGCACCGCCACCGCCGACCTGGTCGCCACCGGCAACGCCCCGCGCCCGAACCCCGACGTACCTCTCTGGAACGGCCACCTCGACCAGGAGATCCAGACGATCACGACGCTCAAGCTAGGCCCCTTGGACGTCAACGTCATCCCGACGCCCGGCCACTCCCCCGGCAGCCTGACCGTCCACGCCGCCGGCCACCTCTTCACCGGCGACACCCTCTTCCCCGGCGGCCCCGGCCTCACCAGCCCGGTCTACCCGCTGACCGACTTCGCCGCCATCATGACCTCGGTCCGCAACCTCCTCACCTACTCCGAAGACACCGTCATCCACCCCGGCCACGGCCCCGACACCACAGTCGCCACCGAACGCCCGTACGTCGAAACCTGGCAAGCCCGCGGCTGGTGAGCTCTGGACGGCGGACGCCCGGCGTAGGACCCTGTTCTCCCACCGCCTCGGGCCTACGACGGGAACACCACCTTGTCCGACTCAGTGCTTACTTCGGTTTTGTTGCCGATCGCGTTGGCGATCATCATGTTCGGGCTGGGGTTGAGCCTGACCACGGGGGACTTCGCGCGGGTGGCGCGGATGCCCAAGGCGGTACTGGTTGCGTTGGGCACCCAAGTGGTGTTGTTGCCGGTGATCTGTTTCGGGATGGTCAAGGTGTTCGGGCTGGCGCCGGCGTTGGCGGTCGGGATGATGTTGCTGGTGGCCTCGCCGGGCGGTACGACGGCCAACCTGTTCAGCCATCTCGCCGGGGGTGATGTCGCGCTGAACGTCACGCTGACCGCGGTGAACTCGGTGCTGGCGGTGATCACGCTGCCGATCGTCGTGAATCTGTCGATCGCGCACTTCCTCGGCGACTCGGGGCAGCTCGGGTTGCAGCCGGCGAAGATGCTGCAGGTGTTCGCGATCGTGCTGGTACCGGTTGCCCTGGGCATGCTTGTCCGGAGCCGAAAGCCCGGCTTCGCCGATCGGATGGAAAGGCCGGTGAAGATCGGGTCGGCCGTCGTACTGGCGCTGGTGATCTTCGCGGCGATCTACACCGAGCGCGCCAACTTCCTCGACTACCTGGCCGCGGTCGGCCTGATCGCCGTACTGCTCAACGTGATCAGCCTTGCTCTCGGGTACGTCGTCCCGCGCGTGGCCGGGCTTGGTGAGCGGCAATCCATCGCCTGCTCGATGGAGATCGGCATCCACAACGCCACCCTCGCGCTCACCATCGCACTCAGCCCAGCCCTGCTGAACAACAGCGAAATGGCCACTCCGGTAGCCGTCTACGGCATCGTCATGTTCTTCCCGACCGCCCTCGTCGCCTACCTGCTCAGCAGGCGGACGACGAGGGCGCGAACACTAGCCGAGTAGCCAGTCGAAGACGCCGGCACCGCCGAGGCGGGAGACGGCCGCCTCGGCGGTGGCGCGGTTGAGGTCGGCGACCACGATCACGTTGGCCTCGTAGAACAGGCCGTCGTTCTCCGTCTCGCTCGCGGCGTCCTGGGCGAGGCGGACCGGGTCGTAGACGATCACCGGGAACGTGCGGTCACCGTAGGCCAGGTGACCACCCATGAGCAGGCCGCGGTTCTCCACCTCGAACCAGTCGTAGTCGCCGAAACCGTCCGGGGCGACGAGCCGCCAGCCTGCCTGGGTCATTACTTCTCCTTCGATGGGTGAACGACGGGCTACAAGAACACGATCTTGTCCAGCAGACCCAGGAACTTCTCCGGTGTCATCGGCGCCCTGGGCATGATCTCGAAGTGCCCGGGGGTGTTGCCGGTCCGCCAGACCATCAGCTCGTCACTGATCGTCGCACGGTCGACCTGGAGGATGGGTTTGTAGGCGTCCCCGATGCTGCTGGGGTTCCGGAAGACGGACATGCCGTGCGTCGGTTTCACCAGCCCGGTGGTGGCGTCCACCTTGTAGTCGACATTGGGTCGCATGACCTTCGGGTTGCCGTTGCTGGTGCCGCGGTACAGCGGAGCGTCGGTGGTGTCCTCGTACTTCATCCGGCTCGGCCGCTCGGCCGCCTCGGGTTTCGGCTTGTTGCCGTTCCCCCGTGGTGGCTTGCCCGGCCCGTCCGACTTCGCCTTGCCGCCCTGGTTGCCCCGGTTGCCCTGATTGCCCCGGTTGCCCTGGTTTCCACGGTTCTGCTGGCCCCGGCTGTTGCCTCTGCTGTGGCTGTTGCTGTTGTTGTTGCGTTGGGCCTTGTGGTTGTTCCTGGGTTTCTTCTTGTCCGCGATGTGTTTGATGATCGTGTGGTAGATCACCACGGTCTTCGCGACGAGACGCATCACGAGCACCTGGATCAATCGCCACATCGTGACGATCACGGTGGTGACCACTTTGACCAGCTTGACGGTCGTGTGCCAGGCCCATTTGAGAACGTCCCAGATGTTCTCGACCTTCTCCTCCCAGCTGATCGTCGTGACCGGTTGCTGGTAGGACTGCAGCATCGCCACCAGCACCAGGACGACGAGCAGCACCACGAGGATCACCGGGATCGTGATCACGATGACGAAGTTGCCGTCGGAGTCGTTGTAGCTGACCGGGTTCTGGTTCGCGTAGGCGTAGCCGTTCATCTGCCGGGGATCGCTCATGTCGATCAACGCGTCGACCGATATGAACCGTCCGGTGCTCTTGTCGTACTCCCGAGCCCCTAGGTGCACGAGTCCGGTGTCCGGATCGCTGGTCCCGCCGTGGAAGTCGCGCTGCCCCGGCCAGTTCGCCGGCGCCGTACCGCGGGTCTCGCCGTACGGCAGTACCCGGCGCTTCTGCACAACCTGCGACACCGAGTCGATCGCTGTCAGCGGTGTCCCCTGCAGGTCGCCGAGCAGCCAGCTCAGCTTGCTGTCCGAGGTCCGTACGGCGACCACCCGGTCCCCGAAGCCGTAGTACCGGGTACCGGTCACGTTCTGACCGGCCTTGTCCAGGTGCAGCTCCGTCTCACCGACGTACAGCGTGGTTCCGGACGAGTCCCGGCGGATCAGCCGGCCACCGTCCGCGTCGTACACCGCACTGGTCGAGGCGGTGCCCTTCGTGGTTGCGGCGAGCTTGTTCTCCGCGTCCCATTCGAGGACCTCGTCCGTGCCGTTCGCGGTCCGGCGGGTGGTGTTGCCGACCTCGTCGTACCCGAAGGTCTTCGTCTTCGTCCCGGCCGGACCGGTGCTGGTGACACTGGTCAGCGCATGCGGCTTCGCGCTGCCGTACTCGTAGGTGCTCGTCGTCGTGCCGACAGGTGTGGTCGTCTTCTCCGACTTGCGGTTGCCCGACTTGTCGAACGTCCACTCCTGCGCGTACGGCGCCGGTCCGCCGAGGTCCTGGGCGGCCGTACAGTCGCCGCCGGTGTTGTCCGCCCCCGGCTTGGGGGTCCAGGCCTTGGTCAGCCGGCTCAGGTAGTCGTAGTCGAAGCACTGGGTGTCGGTGGCCTCGTTCGACTCCGCCGGGGCGATGTCGGTGATCTTCTTGATGTTGCCGCCCGGGTCGTACTCGTACCGGGTGTCGGAGACCCGCTTGGGCGACAGCTCCTTGTCGACCACGACCCGGCTCACCCGGCGGGTGATCTGGTCGTACTCGAACTTCTGCTGCACGAACGGACCGGACGCCGTGCCCAGCGTCAGGATGTCGGCGTCTTCGAACGGCGTATACGCCAACTGCCGGACGTAGGTGTCCTGACCCGCCAGTGAGGTCGGCAGGCCCTGGTTGTTGTACCCGAGCGTCAGCGTCTCCGCGCTGAGCCCACCGGCGGCCGGGAGCGACCGCGTGGCGATCTTGTCGTCGTCGTTGTAGGTCTGGCCGACCGTGTAGCTACCGGCCAGCTTCCCTTCCGACGCGGGCAGCGTCAGGGTGGTCCCGCTCGCCCGCCCGGCGGTGTCGTATCCGGTGATCGCGGTCGTGTAGGCCTCGGTCTTGCCGTCCTTGGTGACGTACCGGGTCGAGGACGCCGGCCGTCCGACGGCGACCGAGTCGTACTTCCACTCGCTCTGCATCGGCCCGTCGGGGGCGTTCAGGCGGGTAGCGGTCCGCCGGCCGTTGTCGTCGTAGTTCGTGTACAGCTTGACGCCGCGGGCGTCGGTGGTCGCCACCAACTGGTTGGCGGCGTCGTACTCGAACTTGGTGATGCCCTTGTCCGGGTCGTTCTCCTCGATCTTGCGGCCCTGGACGTCGTACTTGTAGCTCCAGACGTTGCCGCCCGGGTCGGTGACGCTCTTCAGACTGCCGGTCGGGTAATAGGTGTACTTCGTGCTGTCGTAGTCCCCGGTCGCACTGTCGCCCTTGTACTGGCGAAGCTCGACCAGGCGGCCGTCGGCATCCATGATCCGCGTCGTCGGGGTCTGCCCGGTCGGCGGATCGATCGTCTGCCGTCCGGTCCTGATGTCGTGCTCGACCGACCACTTCTGCACGCCCATCGACCGGAAGGTCTGGCTCTTCGGCAGCTCGGCCTCGTCGTAGACCGTCACCTCCTGCTTGGGCAGGGTGGCCTCGTCGACGATCTTCAGCTCACCCTCGGCCAAGGTGGCGGTGTAGTACGGACCGTTGACCTTGGTCTCGAGACCCCGCGAGTCGTACCGGTTGTCGGTCACCAGCCAGCCACCACGCGGCGTCTGCTCGTGCGTCTGCCGGACCCGGCCCAGACCGTCGTACAGGTCGTAGCTGATGTCGTAGACGCCGTTCTTCACCCGGCGCTTCGTGGTGACCGTGGACGGTCCGTCGTCCCGCAGCTTGTACTCGAACTCCAGGTCGGCCGGACCGGTGACCGGGTGCCCGGAGTTCCAGGTCTTGCTGACCCGGCCGATCGCGTCGAGCTGCCGGACGCCGCGGCGGCCGTCGGCCATCTGGACCGCGGTCTCGGCGCCGAAGGCCGGCTCAAGCTCGGTCACCACCTGCTCGCCGTTCGGGGCGATGTCGGTGAGCTTGGTGATCGGTCCGTACGCCGGGCTGTACGTCCGGCGGGTCGGCCGGTTCAGCGCGTCCACGGTCTCGGTCTGACGACCCTGGGTGTCGTACTTGGCCGTGTAGACCAGTTCGTACTTCGGCTGCCCGGCGGTGTCGAACCCGGAGAGCCGCTCGGCCCGGGTGACCCGGCCCCTGGTCGGTACGGCGGTCACCGAGGTGGCGTCGTCGTAGAACAGCCGCTCGTCGGTCAGCACGTCGGCGTTGCTGAACGGCTGGTCGCAGCGCTTCGCGGTCTGCTGCAGGCGGGCCGGCAGCTCGCGCAGGTTCTTCGCCGGGTTCTCGACGTAGGTGTAGCGCGTGCAACTGTCGTCGGTGGTGTCGGCGAGATCGCCGGCCTCGTCCTTGCTGATCAGCCGGCCACCCGTGTCGTAGTTGTTCTGGGTGTCGATCTTCAGCGTGCCGGTGTCGGTCGGCTGGTACTGCGTGAGCTGCTTCTGACCGGAGTACCGCGAGGTCAGCGTTCCCCACGGCCGCGTCATGGTCGCGGTCGGCGCGGAGAGGTAGTAGTCGGCGATGCTCTTGTTCAGTACGGCGGCGCCCCGGTAACTGATCTGTTCGCGGGCCTGACCGGCGTTCTCGTTGAGGTCGTCGACCGCGGTACCGGTGGAGTCGGTGACCTTGACGTCCTTGGTCCCACCGGCCGCCGTCCGGTCACCGTCGAGGCCGCGGAAGTACAGCGTCTCGTTGACCGACTGCGGCTCGTCCGCGCGCCCCTTGATCACCTTGACGCGACCGAAACCGCGCCACTGCGACCAGGTGGACTCCTTCAGATCCGTCCCGGCGTCCTGCTCCTCGAAACGCCAGGCCGGCTTGTCGAGGTACTGCACGGTGGTCACGACCGGCACCGGCGCCTGCCACGGGTCGTTGGCCGCGACCGTGCGATCGGTCTCCTGCACGGACGTGACGACGTACTTGTGGAACCAGTCCGTGCGGTCGGGTGAGGTGTCCAGCAGCGACCACTTCTGCGGACGGCAGCGCCGGTCGTTGTTGTCCGGGGCCGGCAGACCTGTCGGCTGACAGTCGATGTCGCTGTAGTTCACTGCGACGTCGCCACCGGTCCCACCGTGAATCGCGTTGATCCGGAACCACTCCAGCGGCGGAACGGTGTCGCTGCCGGTGTCGACGCGGTTGGCGAGCGGAACGCCGTCGAAGCTGGTCGTGGGCATCTGGACCGGCGTACCGACCAGACCGGTCGGCGTGATCTCCTTGAGCCAGAGCGACGGACTGCTGTTGTCACCGCGCAGGTACTCCTGCCGCAGGGACCACGACTGCACGTCCTCGTGCTTGCTCGTCGCGGCCCGCCACACCTGGGTCGTCACCTTGTCCAGCCGCAGCTGGGTCCAGAACGTCGCTGTGTAATGGTTCTCGCAGTTCGTGGTGCTCGCGCAGGTCAGGTCCCACGGTGTGTCCGGGTACGTCGTCTTCTGCGTCGGACCGCACGGCAACGGCGTACAGCGCTCCGCTGTGGTGAACAGGACCTGGGCGACCGGCTTCTGGGTGAAGACCTGGCCGTCGGTCTGGCCGTACTCGATCCGCTTGATGTTGCCGGCCCGCACATAGCTGCTGACCGAGGCCTTGGTCAGGTTGCGGGCGTAGCGGTCCGTCTCGGTGTTGTAGAACAGGCTCATCGTGTTGCCGTTGGGGTCGACGACGTAGTCGAGGTTCCACTCGTAGGCCTGCTGGCACCACGAGTCGGCGAACGCGGTCTTGTTGCACTGCTCACCGCTGTTGTTGCCGTAGACGGGCACGGTGAAGGCCGACTTGGTCTCCTCCTTGCCGGTCGCCCAGCCGGGCAGGCGGTTCAGGCCGAAGTAGTACTTCGTCCCGTTCGACGAGGTCATCCGCCAGTACTCGCCCTTGTCGGCGGTGGCGACACCCTCGTCGCCGTTGGTCGCGCCGCTGAGCCGCTCGATGATCGCGCCGTCGTCGCCGCGCATCCGCCAGACCTCGCCACTGGCGTCCTTCTTGGCCAGCACCAGGTCGCCGGACTTGCCGTTGACGGAGATGTTCATGCTGTCGCCGGCGAAGCAGAGGTCACCGGTCTTGCGGGTGCCGTTGTTGCCGTTCAGGTCCTTGCCGCAGCTCTTGTACCGGCGCTCGATCGAGCCGCCGCCGCTGACCGTGAACCCTTGACCGATCTGCGTGGTCTGGTTGTTCGTCGCGGACGACAGTCCGTCGAGTGCGCCGGACGAGTAGTTCAGGCCGATCGACGGCTCCGGGCCGCCGGTCGCCGGCGGCGTGTCGAGCGGCATCTGCCACTCGAAGTCACCGGAGGAACCGCCGATGCTCCAGGTCGCGCTGCCGTCGCCGGAGCCCGACTTCTTGTAGTCGCCGGCACCGCTGGAATCGCCGGCCGCGACCATCAGGGTCTGCGGCTGGGCACCGACCGGTACGTCGGCGATCGCGTCGCCGTTGCCGTTGTTCCGGGTCGGCAGTACGACGGTCTTGCCGTCCTGCTGGGTGGTGAAGCGCAACCGGGTGGCCCAGTCGCCGCCGTACGTGTCGCGGAATTCGCGGTAGTCGACGCCGACGGTGACCTGGCCGGACTTCGCCGTACCGTCGGCGCGGGTGACCTTCAGCTCGAGTGCGTCACCGCGCCGGCCGACCAGGTCGACCTTGACCTTGGCGGGGGCGGTGGTCGCGCCCTTGGCGAGGACCTCGCGCGCGGTCGCGGCGGTCGGTGCAACCCAGACCGGCAGCTGGCCGGCCTTGGCCCGCTGGTTGACGCGGCCGCCGTTGAGGGCGAGCTGCCAGGTGCCGTTCGCAGCCGGCGCCGGTACGGCGACCTCGGCGGAACCGGCGGTCGGCCACTTGGTCGCGGTCGTGCCGTGGAACTCACGCGCGGCGGTCTTGGCCGCCGGACGGGGATCGGCCTTGGCGGTCCGGCCGTCGATGGACTTGTACTCGGTGGACTTGAACGCGGGATCGGGCCGGGTCGCGGCCGCCGCGGTCAGACCTTGCTGCTGAGTGGACAGGATCAGCGTGATCGCCAGTCCGGCGGCGATCGCCGTACTGGCGGCTTTGAGTCTCGA
The DNA here is from genome assembly GCF_042674205.1 of Kribbella sp. NPDC056951. Classification (NCBI taxonomy): domain Bacteria; kingdom Bacillati; phylum Actinomycetota; class Actinomycetes; order Propionibacteriales; family Kribbellaceae; genus Kribbella; species Kribbella sp. NPDC056951. The sequence goes on along the minus strand of NZ_JBHUQZ010000013.1, from coordinate 161,227 downwards.
GCGGAACCGTCGAGAGGGCATGGGCGGGCCTCCTGGGTAGACGCGAACACCTTGCCGCCTGCGCACGCACGGTCACCAGGTAAGAAGTGGACAACTTCCGGAACTGGCCAGTACTTAACACGCCAGAGCCGTCGCGCGTAAACGAGGAACATGACAGGGTCGTCCTCGTCCGGCGGAGAACTCTGACGTGAGGGTGGTGGGGTAATGCGTCGGCGACGCTTGTCCTTGGGTGCTGTCTTGATTGCCATCGGTGCCGTTCTGGTGTCCGGCCCGGCAAGTCCGGCTCAGCAGGCGCAGGCTGCTGAGGCGCCCGCGATGATGGCTCCGGAATTGGCTTCCCCCGACGCGCGGGCGATGGCGACGGCGTTGCGGACCGGGCAACCGGTCGAGTTGACCGACCAGCGCACCGAGACCGGTCAGGTGTTTGCGAACCCTGACGGCACCAAGACCATGGAGCAGCACAGCCAGCCGGTCCGGGTCCGCAAGGGCCGGGACTGGGTCGCGCCCGACCCGTCGTTGCGGCTCGAGGCCGACGGGCTGATCCGTCCGGTCGCGACCATCTCGCCGCTCGTCCTGTCCGGCGGTGGCGACCAGAACCTGGTCTCGATCGGCAAGCCCGGTTCGCAGATCCGGCTGGGCTGGCCGGCCACGCTCCCGAAGCCCGTGCTGAGTGGGAACATCGCGACGTACCCGTCGGTGATGCCCGGCGTGGACCTGCAGATCACTGCCGAGGTCGACCGGTTCTCGCAGCTGCTCGTGGTGCACAACCGGGAGGCCGCTGCCAATCCCGCCCTTGCCACGTTGAGCTTTCCGATCAGTGCTGATGGTCTGACGCTGCGGGTGAACCCCGACGGCTCGACCTCCGGGACCGACAAGGACGGCAAGCTCGTCTACACCGCCGATCGACCGACCATGTGGGACGCGTCGAGTGTCGAGAAGCCGCGGTTCGCGAAGCTCGGCATCAAGCATGTCGGCGGCCGCTTCGTCATCACCCCGGACCGCAAGCTGCTCACCGACCCGGCCGCGAAGTACCCGCTCTCCATCGACCCGTCGATCTCCGGCACGTCGGTCAACTGGCTGCACATCAACAAGGAGTCCAGCCAGGCCGACGGCTGGACGTACGACCGGAGCAGCAGCGCCAGCGATCCCCTGCGGGCGAAAGTCGGACCGCGGTACGGCGAGCCCGCCAACGTCTACCGGTCGATGTTCCTGATGCGGACCGTGAGCGGCGCCCAGGCGATCGCCGGCAGCACGATCCTGAGCGCGCAGTTCCGGATCACGCTGGACTGGAGTTCGTCGGGGACGGCCAAGCCCGTCCAACTGTGGAGCCTGACCGACCTGGACACCGCGAACAAGAACATCAACTGGGGCACCACGACCCCGTCGTACTGGAAGACCTTGCTGGACACCCGCAGCGGTGCGGCGTGGCCGGAGGAGAAGTCCCTCCCGATGGAGTTCGGCGAACCCGATGTCTCCACCCCGCTGCGGACTCTGGTGCAGAACGTGGCCAACGCGCGGAAGCCGACCCTGTCGCTCGGACTGCGGTCGCCGAACGAGGGCACCACCACGGAAGCGCAGTACCACTGGAAGAAGTTCATCCCCAGCTCAGCCGCACTCGCGGTGACGTACAACACCGCGCCGAAGATGCCGAATGGACTCAGCCTGACCCGGCCGCGCCCGTGCGGTACGGCGGCGGCCCCGACGCCAGTGTTGACCGCGCAGCCGCAGTGGGCCTCGGTCGCGGACGACCCGGACCTCGGTGACAACGTCACAACCACCTTGCAGATCAAGGATCCGGCCGGTGCGGTCGTGCACGAGAGTGCCGTGGGACCGACAGTCAGCGGTGCCGCTTTCGCGTGGCCAGAAACCCCGGTGGGCAAGCTGGCCAACGGTGTCGTCTACAGCTACACCGCCTTCACGAAGGACGCCGCGAACGCGACCAGCCCGAGTACGCCGGCCTGCTACTTCGTGATCGATACGGTGGCACCCGCCGTACCGGTGATCGAGTCGACCGACTTCCCGGATGCCGGCGATCCGGTCACCGAGGCGCGCAAGGTCGGGAAGGTGACCTTCAAGCCGGGCGGTAGCGAGACCGACGTCGACGAGTATGTGTACGGGTTCCAGGCCGATGCGATGGTCAGTCGGGTGAAGGCGGTCGCGGACGGATCCGCGACGATCCCGATCACTGTGCACCCTGATCCGGTGACCGGCGTACCGAGCGCGCGGCTGTATGTGCGGGCGGTGGACCGGGCCGGCAACAGCAGCGGTTCGCGGCAGGCGTGGGAGTTGACGGCGAAGTCGCCGACCGGGCCGGCTCCTTCGGTGCGCGGTGACAGCAACGGCGATGGTCGGGCTGACGTCACTGCGGTGCTGGACCATGGGTTCGGCCGGACAGGGATCTGGAACGTCGTTTCTGCCGGATCTACGTTCTATGCCGGACAGATGGCGTGGGACACCGGTGAGGGCACGGGATTCTCGCTGGCGAAGGTCAAGCCGGTGCAGGGTGACTTCGACGGTGACGGCCGGACCGATATGGCGGTGTTCCGTTCCGGTGCCGGTGGGCGGATGTGGCTGTACAAACTGCCGTCGGACGGGAACGAGTACCAGAATCCACCTGCGGTGTGGACCACCGAGACTGCTGGGTGGCAGCTCAACACGGCGCGCGTGGTGGCGGGAGATGTGGACGGCGATGGGAAGGACGACATCGTCGTACAGAACGCCGGTACGGGCGACAACTGGCAGGCACAGGTCTTCCGGGCCGCCGACAACTTCGCCGTACCGGTGAACTGGGTCGCGGCCACGGCCGGCAACACCTGGTCGCGCAGTGCGCCGCTCATCGTCGACATCGACAAGGACGGCAAGTCCGACCTGCTCAGCGTCCGCAACCTGACCGACTGCCGAACCGCGGTCGACCTCTACCGATCCACCGGTACGGCGTTCGCCGCGGCGACCACGATCTACGACTCCGGCGTGGACGGGTTCTGCTGGGACAAGAGCCGGTTCACCGTCGCGGACCCGGATGGCAACGGCCGAGACGACGTGGTCGCGTTGACCGAGAACACCTCGACCGACGGCACCGTGGTCGTCTTTGCCTCCAACGGAACGAGCCTGACGAAGTCGGACTGGCGCCGGGTGACGGGGCTGGAGTTGGCCAAGATGACGATGGTCAGCGGCGACTACGACGGCGACAAGCTCGAGGACATCGGGCTGCTGTATGCGGCGGCCGACGGTGATCGCGAGGTGTACACGTTGCACTCCACCGGGACGTCGTTCAACGACAAGGTGAAGACGTGGTCGGGCGAGGTCGGTGCGGTGACCGGGCCGAAGTTCGACATCGAGCACCGGCAGTACGAACTGGTCAACAAGAACAGTGGCAAGTGCTTGAACGTCAAGGGCAGCGCGGTAACCGACAACGCGCAATTCATCCAGTTCGGTTGTGTCGGGACCGCGCTGAACGAGCGCTTCCGGCTGATGCCGATCGCGGGGACCGACCAGTACAGCATTCGCCCGGTGCACACCGCGGTCGACACCGGCCCGGTCAAGTGCCTGAGCGCTGCGGCCGGCAGCTCGCAGGACGACACCAACGCCGTACAGTCCACTTGCGGCGGCGGTCTCGGCGAGCCGCGGGCGTGGGAGCAGGTGACATTCGACTACGTCGACGGCAGCGCCTACGAAACAGTCGTCCATTTGCGATTCGCGCACAGCAACAAGTGCCTCGACGTCGCCGGTGCGTCCTTGGACGACAGCGCGTTGATCCAGCAGCAGGAATGCGGACAGTCCACGAGTGAGCAGTGGATCCTGCGGCCTGCCTTCAACGCAACGCAGCTGGGCGGCACCGGCACGACCCGCTACCGGATCGACACTCCGGTCAGCACGACGACGGTCCTCGAAGTACCGAAGTGCGTGACCGCCGCCAGCACTCAGATCAAGATGGGCACCTGGTCCAGCACCAGCCTCTGCCAGAAGTGGACGTTGAAGAGTCTCGGCGACGACATGTACAAGATCGTCGACGGTAACTCCAAGACCCCGCTCGACATCAAGGGCTGCTCGAAGTTGCCCAGAGCAACCATGATCATCTTCCCCGACAACACCTCCGAGTGCCAGAAGTGGCGGATCGAACCCACCCCCGGCGGCACCTACAGCGTCATCGCCGTCAGCTCCGGCCTCTCCCTCGACATCGCCAACGGCAGCTCCGCCGCCGGCGCCGAGGTGATCAGCTGGTTCTACCACGGCGGCAAGGGCCAACGCTGGGCCTTCAAGCCGCAGTAACTCTTCGGTACGGTCGGGCGGTGAGATTCTTCAGCCGCCCGACCGACCCGACCGAGGCCACCCTCCGCCGCCTCTCAAAACGCCTCCGCTGGTTCCGGCCCTCACTCGCCGACGCCCCCTCCGCGAGCGAGCAGCTAACCCATCTGGCCCAACACCGCCTCTGCCCAGCCATCGACGCCGGCGACCCCGCTCCCCTCGTCACCGCACTAGCCGTCATCGAAGAGGCCCTCACCCCATTGGCGGATGACGACCTGGACGACGCGCTCACCCACCTGGTCGAGCTGATCAGCAACTGGACCTCCTGGCCCGAAACCCCGCCCGCGATCCTGGACGCCCTCGAGTCCTCCCTCGGCCCGGAAACCCGCGACCGCTGGAACCGCATCCGCCGCCAAGCCACCCTCGTAGCCGGCTGGCTCGACACCCCCAACCCCAGCGCCGACCACCGAGCTGTCCAGAACGCCGACCTCCGCTTCCTCATCCGCTCCAGCCACCAGTACCTGGACGAAACCGCCACCATCAGCACCGCCGACCGCCTCCGCCACGAACTAGCCACCGGCCAAGGCATGTAGACCTCAGGCCCGTACCGACGATCTCCGGTACGGGCCTGATCCGTTTCAGCAGAGCGTCAACTGCAGGTGCGGTAACCGTAGGCGGCGATGCGCCAGGTGTCGTCACCGTCCCGGAAGGAGTACTTGCCCTCGCTGTTGCGCACCACGGAGAAGCTGCCCTTGTCGCCGTAGTACGTCATGTTCAACTGCTTCCCTGGCTTGTCACTGCCGCTCGTCACCTTGAGCTCGTCGTCCGCGCGGCCGAAGGTGTCGCCGCCGACCTCGCCGTCCATGGTCAGCTTCCACTTGGCCTGCAGCGACCTGGTCGCCGTATCCGTGTTCGGGCCGAACTCACCGTCGACGTCGCCCTTGTCGAAGGGTGTGCCGTCGGACTCCGTGGCACCCTCGGCCCACAGGATCTTCTGCCACAGGCACACAGCGTTCGACTTGTTGTGCTTCCCGAACCCGAAGGCCATCGGCCCCTCGTCGCCCCAGTCACCCTTGTAGGTGTCGTAGCCGCGCACAAAACCATCGTCCTTCGCGGCGGACGCCGGAGACGCGCTCAGGCCGAGTGCCCCCACCGCCAACGCGCTGAAGACGCCTGCGACGAGTCGGATGCGTGTCGATCGAATATTCATGGATTGCCCCGTTCTGTCGATGCTGGAATCTGCGGGGCCGCCGAACAGCCCCTACCTGCCTCAGCATCACCCGCCCACCCCCGGCAGACCTTGCGCGAACCTTGCGGCGACCTTGCCGCACGGACGAGCGGCACCTTGAGCACCCCTCAACCACTTTCCGGCTGCGCACACGGCTGACCCGTGCTCAACGTCATACCGGATCGCGCGGAGGCGGTGTCCTTTGTCAGGTGCCGTCGGCTGAGGCGATTACTGCGTTGGCTTGGGTGGTTAGGGATTGGATGGCGGGGGTCAGGGCGTCGAGTTGGGGTTTGACGCGGCGGATTGTGGTTGCTTGGAGGGATAGGGCTCGGGTTAGTTGGTAGCGGGGCCAGCCGGCTGTGGTGGTGCAGTCGTGCCAGGCGGCTGCTAGGGCGGACTCTTGGGTGGTTGGGATGTAGGGGCGGGCTGGTTTGGCTGGGCGGACCTGGAGGACGCCGCGTTTGTCCCAGCCTTGTGAGGGCTCGGAGCCTGCGGATCCGAAGGGCACTCCGAAGGTGCGGACGTCGGCGGTTTTGCTCGTGAAGCCTTTGCGCTGCAGACAACCGAGGACCGGTACGGCGAATCGGGCCGGCATCTTGTCGGCGTACACGGGCCGCAGTGCCATCCGCAGTTGGTTCCCGAGGTCGTAGTACCGAGCCTGCACATCGGCAGCGTTCGGACCGAGGCGGTCGTTCGCCGAGGCTGTGCAGCGATCCATCGCGTCCGAAAACTTCTGACTAGTACTGCGAACCGCCGGCGGCTCAGCCGTCACGTCCCGACCGAATCCGCGCCGACGCGCTTCCTCAACGCTCGTTGCGCCGAAGGCAGCCGCGGTGAGCTTGAGGTCGTCGAATGCGCCCGAAGCAGGTCGACCACCGACCTCTTGGAGTTCGGGGAAACCAGCCGCAGCCATGCAGCGGTCGCGTTCGACCAGTACGGCGGCTGTGATCACGTCGAGCAGATCGCCGCGGAAGGCGTCGTACGGCTGGCTCGGGGCTTGCGCCTGGGCAGGTGGCGTCGGTACGACGATTGCCGCCGGCGGGGCCGGGGTTCCGCAGGCGGACAAGAGGAGTAGGGGCAGGATCCAGAGCCGGCTACGGCTGCTCCGGGAGCAGCCGTAGCCGTTGTCGGGTGAGCTCATCAGCAGCGGCTGTGGCCGTTGTTGCGGTTCTGCTTGCCGACCGAGCGGAGGTCGCCCTTCCAGCCCATCGGGGCGGTGAAGGTGACGAACCAGCCGCCGGTGCTGGTGATGTCCCAGATCTTGATCGCGCACTCGGTGTCGCGGTTCCAGAACGAGCCGGCGGTGTCCATCAGCCGGATCGACGACTGGCTGCCGCTCGCGCGGTCCCAGTAGTAGTCGTTGCTGTGGTCCATGTCGGGGTTCCAGAACTGCCGGCTGAGGTTGCCGAGGGCGTAGTCGTAGTAGAAGCAGATCTCCCCGCTGTTGCAGGCGACGTTGCCGTCGCCCCGGTCAGCGTTGGCCGGCACGGTGGTGATGGCGGCCGCACCCCCGGCGAGGGCGAGCACCGCGGCGAGACGAGGTAGAAGTTTCACGGGTGGTTCCTCCAGTACGTCGGCGATTTCGGGGCGGAGGCGGTGATCGCCTCGACACCCGGAAACGTAGAAGCCTGGCCCGGTGGTGCGGTAAAACTTCGGATGGGGCCGAATTGTTTGCGCAGGTCGGCGAGGGGGAGCCATGTGGCGCATACATCTGAGTACGGACGACGTCAGGCGGATCCGGATCGCACCGGATATCGATCCGCTCTGGGAGCTGGTGCACAGCATCCAGCTGCTCGACAACGGGGGTCCGGTGATCTTCGGCCCGTGGCGGCGCCGGGTCCGGTTGGCCGGGCTGGCGCGGTGGAGCATGCTGCGGCATCTGTCGCCACCGATGGGGTATTTCGCCGACTTCCTCACCCCGGCGACCGGGACGACCGACCTTCGGGCCGGTATCGAGGAGGTGCTCCGGACGCCGCGCTCGTGTCTGCGCAGCGATCTCGTCACGCTGCACGAGCAGTGTCCGCGGGCGGCCGGCTGGGCGCGTGATCTTGCGGCCGGTGATCAGCAGACGCTGCGTGCGCTTGGCGCCAACCTGATCCAGTTCCACGAGGCACATCTCAAGCCCTCCTGGGCGGAGATCCGCAGTCAGGTCTCCGAGGAGCTAGTACGACTACGCCGACTCCTCTGCGACGAGGGCGTCGACGCGCTGCTCGCATCAATCGGCGGCCACGTCCATTGGGAAGCGCCCGCGCTCGTCCTGCGCAACAAGAAGACCGACCGCGACCTGTACGTCGAGGGTCGCGGCATCATCATCCAGCCTTCGTTCTTCGCGCTCGGCGACACGTCGATCCTCGATGTGCCGGGCGAACCGTTCGTCCTGGCCTACCCGATCCCGCATCGCGTCGGCTGGTGGGACACCCGCACCGAAGGCGCCCGACTTGAGGCTGTCATCGGCAAAACCCGGGCCGAGGTCCTGGACTGCCTCGCGAACGGCGACCGCACGACGACCGAGCTCGCCCGAGCCCTCGACCTGTCCTCGGCAACCGCCAGTGAGCAGACCAAAGCGCTGCGTGAAGCCGGGCTGATCACGAGCCGCCGTACGGGCAAACGCGTCCTGCACGCCCTCTCCCCGACCGGCGCCACTCTCCTGGGCACGTAACCCTCAGGACTCGATTTGGGAACGCTCCCATCGAGCTATTGACAGACCTTCACCTTCCCTCGATTCTCGTGGGAGCGCTCCCAGATGAGGGGGTGCACAGTATCGAGGAGGGGTCAGGCGATGAGCCAGACTAAGCGGTTCCTGGCGGTCACGGTGGCTGCCGTGACAGCACTGGGCATGGTCGGGGCATGCAGCAAGAACACCGAGGGCAGCAAGCCCGCGGCGGACGGCAAGATCACGCTGGTGGTCGACACCTTCGGGGACTTCGGGTACAAGGCGCTGGCCGCCCAGTACGAGCAGGAGCACCCGGACGTGAAGGTCGAGCTGCGCAACGTGCAGAAGCTCGACGACTACAAGCCCAAGCTGGTCCAGTACCTGGCCGCCGGCAGTGGCGCCGGAGACATCGTGGCGCTCGAGGAGGGTGTCCTCAACGAGTTCAAGACCCAGCCGCAGAACTTCGTCAACCTGCTCGATCAGGGTGCCGCCGAGTTGCAGCCCAACTTCCTGCCGTGGAAATGGGACCTCGGCCGGGTCGGCGCCGACGGACCGCTGATCGGGCTCGGTACCGATGTCGGCGGCCTGGCGGTCTGCTACCGCAAGGACCTGTTCGCCAAGGCGAAGCTGCCGACCGAGCGCGACGCGGTGTCCAAGCTCTGGCCGGACTGGAACTCGTTCATTGCCACCGGCAAGAAGTTCGGCGCCGCGAACACCGGTGCGAAGGGCTTCGTCGACTCGGTCACCACGAGCTTCTCGGCGATGTTGTCGCAGGCCGGTGACACCAACTTCTACGACCGCGACAACAAGCTGATCGCCGACTCCAGCCCGGTCGTCAAGGACTCCTGGAACACGTCGATGGCGATGATCTCGGAGGGCGTCAGCGCCAAGATCCCGGTCTGGTCGAAGGACTGGGAGGCCGGCTTCAAGAACGGCAGCTTCGCGGTCACCATGTGCCCGTCGTGGATGCTCGGCATCATCAAGGGCAACTCCGGCGCCGAGAACGCCGGTAAGTGGGACGTGGCCGCCGTACCTGGTGGAGGTGGCAACTGGGGTGGTTCGTGGCTCGCGGTCCCGACCCAGAGCAAGCACCCGAAGGAGGCCTACGAGCTGGCCAAGTACCTGACCTCGCCGGCCGGCCAGGTGGCCGCGTTCAAGGAGGCCGGACCGTTGCCGACGGCACCTAAGGCGCTGGACGACCCGGCGTTCCTGGCGCTGACCAACGACTACTTCTCGAACGCTCCGGTCGGCAAGATCTTCGGTGACGGCGCCAAGACGCTGAAGCCGCTCGTCCTCGGCCCGAAGCACCAGGCGGTCAAGGAGCGTGCCTTCGAGCCCGCACTGCAGGCCGTCGAGCAGGGCAAGCTCACCCCCGACAAGGCCTGGCAGCAAGCGCTCAGCAGCGCTGTCAAAGAGGCGAAGTGACCTCTTCCAGCGTCGTCCGGTCGTCGGCGGCAGCGCATGCCGCCGACGGCCGGGTCCCGTGGCGCTCCCGATTGACGCGCGCGGATGTGAAGTTCGCGCCGTACTTCTTCATCGCGCCGTTCTTCGTCCTGTTCGCGATCTTCGGTGCGTTCCCGCTGGTCTACACCGGCTGGGTCTCGTTGCACGACTGGCATCTGATCGGCGAGCACACGTACGTCGGATTCGGCAACTACAGCACGCTTTTCGCGGACCCCGACTTCTGGAACGCGCTCCGCAACACCGTCGGCATCTTCGTTCTGGCCACCGTGCCGCAACTCCTGATGGCGCTGGCGATCGCGAACCTGCTGAACCGTAAGATCCGCGCCCGGACGTTCTTCCGGATGGGCGTGCTGATCCCCAACGTCACCTCGGTGGCCGCCGTCGGCATCGTCTTCGGGCAACTGTTCGCCCGTGATGTCGGCCTGGTCAACTACGTGATCACCCGCCTCGGCCTGGACGCGGTCGACTGGCAGGCCAACACCTGGTCGAGCTGGATCGCGATCGCCGTGATGGTCGACTGGCGCTGGACCGGTTACAACACGCTGATCCTGCTCGGCGCGATGCAGGCGATCCCGAAGGACCTGTTCGAGTCCGCCTCGCTGGACGGCGCGAAGCCCTGGCAGCAGTTCTGGCGGATCACCGTGCCGCTACTGCGTCCGACACTCGTGTTCACCGTCGTCATCTCCACGATCGGAGGCCTGCAACTGTTCACCGAGCCGGTGATCTTCGGGAACGGGAGGATGCTCGGCGGCACCCTCGGCCAGTTCCAGACCGTCACCATGTACATGTACGAAACGGCCTTCCAGCGCTTCCAATACGGGTACGGCGCCGCGATCGCCTGGGCGCTGTTCGGGCTGATCGTGATCTTCTCGCTGATCAACCTGCTGCTCGTTCGGAGGGCAGCCCGGTGAGCCGGCTGCGCGCTGCCTCGGTGCGGCTGTGGCAGGCCAGCCCGTTGACGTACCTGGCGCTGATCGTCGGCTGCCTGACCTCGCTGTTCCCGATCTACTGGATGTTCGTCGTGGCCACCCGGTCCAACGACGTGATCAACGACGTCCCGCCGCCGTTGCTGCCCGGCGCCGAACTCGCCGCCAACATCGATCGGGTATTCGCCAACGAGCACGCCGCCTTCGGCTACGGGCTGGTGAACTCACTGGTGGTCTCGAGTGTGGTGACGCTGTCGGTGGTGTTCTTCTCCACGCTGGCCGGGTTCGCGTTCGCCAAACTCCGGTTCCGCGGCCGCAACGCGATGCTGCTGGTGATCGTCGCGACGATGATGGTGCCGGTCCAGCTCGGGCTGATCCCGCTCTACATGCTGATGGTGAAGATCGGCTGGAACGGCAGTCTGCAGGCGGTGATCGTGCCGTTCCTGGTCAGTGGTTTCGGCGTCTTCATGATGCGCCAGTACGCCGCCGAGGCGATCTCGGACGAGCTCGTCGAGGCGGCCCGGGTCGACGGCTGCTCGACCTTCCGGATCTACTGGAACGTCGTACTGCCGGTGCTGCGGCCGGCCGCGGCCATCCTCGGCCTGCTCACCTTCATGCAGACCTGGAACGAGTTCATCTGGCCGTACGCCGTTCTGGACGCCAACACTCCCACTGTCCAGCTGTCGCTGAGTTTGCTGGCGACGGCGTACTACACCGACTACGCGCAGGTCTTCGCGGCGACGGCTCTGGCCACGCTGCCACTGCTCGCGGTGTTCATCGTGTTCGGCCGCCAGATCATCGGCGGCATCATGGAAGGTGCGATCAAGTCGTGACGACCGACAGCCAGACCGAGCCCGGGACCGGGTTGCAGTTCCCCACCGGCTTCCTGTTCGGCGCCGCCACCGCCGCTTACCAGGTTGAAGGGGCGGCAACCGCCGACGGGCGCGGGCCCTCGATCTGGGACACCTTCTCGCATACGCCGGGCCGGGTGTTGGGCGGTGACAGCGGCGACGTCGCGATCGAGCACTACACGCGATTCCGCGAGGACGTCGCACTGATGGCCGATCTCGGGTTGCAGGCCTACCGGTTCTCGATCTCCTGGCCGCGGGTCCAGCCGGACGGTCACGGCCGGCTCAACCAGGCCGGCGTCGACTTCTACTCGCGGCTGATCGACGAACTGCTGGCGGCCGGTATCGAGCCGTGGCCGACCTTGTATCACTGGGATCTGCCGCAGCCGCTAGAGGACGCCGGCGGCTGGCCGGTACGCGACACGGCCGAGCGATTCGCCGACTACGCCGGCGCGATCACCGGCGTACTGGGTGATCGGGTTCGGCAGTGGACGACGTTGAACGAGCCGTGGTGTTCGGCCTTCCTGGGTTACGGATCCGGCGTGCACGCACCCGGCCGGACCGACCCGGCGGCAGCTGTCCGGGCCGGACATCACCTGATGCTCGGCCACGGGCTGGCGGCGAACCTGCTCCGATCCGGCGGCCACAAGGTCGGCGTGACCATCAACCTGTACGACGTCGTACCGGTGAGCGAGTCGGAGTTCGACCTCGACGCCGCGCGGCGGATCGATGGTCTGCAGAACCGCTTCTTCCTCGATCCCGTACTGCGAGGTTCCTACCCGACCGACGTGGTCGAGGACCTCGCCGCGGTGACGGATTTCTCGCACGTCCGCGAAGGCGACCTGGCGCTCATCTCGACCCCGCTCGACATGCTCGGCGTGAACTACTACAGCCGGCACGTGGTGACAGGCACGTCAGGCGGCGGTGACGACGGCCACGGTGGTAGCGGTGGCGCCTCCCCCTGGCCCGGCAGCGAGCACGTCGGTTTCGAGAAGGGGGATCTGCCGCTGACCGCGATGGGCTGGGAGATCCATGCCGAAGGGCTCACCAGCGTCCTCGTGCGGCTGGCGACGCAGTACCCCGCGGTGCGGCTGTACGTGACCGAGAACGGTGCCGCGTTCGCCGACGTACCGGATGCGGACGGTTCGGTCCGGGATCCCGACCGGATCAGCTACCTGGACGGCCACCTCCGGGCCTGTCAGGCGGCCATCGACCTCGGTGTCCCGCTGCACGGCTATTTCTGCTGGTCGCTGTTCGACAACTTCGAGTGGTCCTGGGGTTACTCCCGGCGTTTCGGGCTCGTCCACGTCGACTACGAGACACAGACACGAACCCCGAAAAGCAGCGCGTATTGGTACGGCGATCTGATCCGAGGCAGGCTAGCAACATGATCGAACCCCGTCCCACCATCGAAACCGTTGCGGCTCGGGCGGGGGTGGGGCGGGGTACCGCGTCCCGGGTGGTCAACGGCTCGTCGCAAGTCAGTCCGGCGGCGCGGGCCGCCGTACTGAAAGCCATCGACGAGCTCGGGTATGTCCCGAACCGCGCGGCCCGGAACCTGGTCACCCGCCGTACCGACTGTGTGGCGCTGGTGATCTCCGAACCGGGCGAGCGGCTGTTCACCGAGCCGTACTTCGCCGGGATCGTTCGAGGCATCAGCGCGGCGCTGGCCGAGACGCAGCTGCAACTGTGGTTGTCGATGGTGCAGAGCCCGGCCGAGCGTGATCGCGTGAACCGGTTCCTGACCCGAGAACACGTCGACGGCGTGATGATGCTGTCCCAGCACGCCGACGACCCGCTGCCGGGCAAGGTCCTGGCCAGCGGGTTGCCGCTGGTTCTCTGCGGGCGGCCACTGGCCGGGCCGGAGATGCCCTTCGTCGACGCCGACAATGCGAGCGGTGGACGGCTGGCGGCGCAGCATCTGCTCGATCTGGGTCGACGCCGGATCGCGTCCATCGCCGGCCCGCAGGACATGTCGGCCGGCGTGGCCCGGTTGCAGGGTTTCCGCGAGATCGCCGGGGACGACCTGATCGAGTACGGCGACTTCAGCGAAGAGAGCGGCGCCCGGGCGATGACCGCATTGCTGGAACGCGAGCCCGCCCTGGACGCCGTGTTCGCCGCCTCGGACCCGATGGCCTTCGGCGCGATGCGAGCGCTGAAGGCGGCCGGCCGGCGGATCCCCGAGGACGTCGCCGTGATCGGTTTCGACGGCTCACCGGGTGGGCGGCACTCCGACCCGCCACTGACCTCGGTCTTCCAGCCAGCCGAGGAGATGGGTCACGAGATGACCCGGCTTCTCCTCGCCCAGCTGGCCGGCGATCAGCCGCCGGAGACCCAGGTCATTGTCGACACCCGGCTGGAGCTCCGCGGCAGCGCCTGAGCAGCTGGACGCGCCCCCGGTCAGGTGGTCCCGGGGGCGCGCGTCAAGCAGGGCTTAGCCGAAGAGCTCGGCGTGCAGCGAGAACGCCGTGGCGATCTCGGCCTGCGCCCAGAACCGGTGATAGGTGAAGGTCGGTGCCGGACCGCCGTTCAGGTATGACTGCACCTTCGGCCAGTCCGGGTCCGTCTTGAAGTACGACCGCAGGGACAGGAACGTCGAGTTCTGGCCGATCGCGTCACCGTTGGGCATCGTGCCCGTCCAGCCTGGCGGGACGTACGGGCCTTCGCCGGTCGCGGCGTCGTACTTGTCGTCGAACCGGTTGTAGTCGGTCCGCGTCTCCGGAGTCGCGATGCCCTTGGCGTCCTGATGCGCGAGCAGCGCCGCGAGCAGACCCTCGCCGGTGGTCCGCGCCGGGACGTTCCCCGACTTGGCCGCGTAGTTCAGCAGGGTCTTGGCGTACGACGCGGCTACGCCGACGTCCTGACTGTGGTTGAGGACGCTCACCCGCAGGTTCGCGTTCGCACCCGGCGAGCCGGGGTTCCAGGTGTCGGGAGCACCGGTCCAGGCCAGGTCGGACGGGATCTGGAACGCCCCGTTCGCACCGACCGTCGTGTTGGCGAGGGCCCACGGCACCCACTTGTCCAGGATCTTCTTCGCCCTGGCGTCACCGGTCATCTGGTACAGCGATGCCGTCCGCTCCAACTGCCACACCTGGAAGCCGAACCACCGGTTCGACGGCGGGTCGCGCCATACCGGATGCGCGTCGAAGAACATGCCGTAGAACGTCGGCGTACCAGCAGGAGGTGTTCCGTAGTGGCCTTCCCAGCTGTTCGTGACACCGCCCGCGATTCCACCGTCGGCAGACTGCAGCCATTGCAGGACCTCCAGTTGCCGATCCATGCTCTTGGCCCAGTCCTGTTGCCCGGTGGCCGACTTGGGCTTCAGCGCCGGCACCTTCGCCAACGCGTAGGCCGCCAACGGGTTCTGGTAGCCCTGGTGCGAAGCGCCGTCACCGATGCGCCAGGCCCAGCCGGCAGAGGTATCCGTCGCGCCACCCCACGCGTAGTACCAGGACATCAGGTAGTGATCGCTGTCCTTGCCGGTGCCCGCGGGACAGGCAACCGGTCCGACGCAGTTGCCGATCTTCTTGAAGTACTTGTCGAACATCGCGTACCGCAGGTAGTCACCCATCTTCGCGGCCTTCGCCACCTCGGGCGCGATTTCGGCCTGCTTGCCCTGCGCGGTCGCCCATTGGCTGGCCAGCAAAGCCACCTGTACGGCGCGCGCGTCCGCATCCGGCGCGTTGGTGTACTTCCACTGCTTGGCGTAGGAGTTGTCCTTGGTGAACAGGTCCAGATAGCCGTTGGGACCGCCGTGCTTGAACGTGTCACAGGACGGCTGCGGGATCGTCTCCCACACCGACTCCGACGAACCGCGCTGGTAGGTGTTGATGTACGACGGCGCCGTGGTGCCGTCGCCACACCGCCCGAACCCGAGCGTGTTGTCGACGTCGAGCAGCCAGTGCATGCCGTAGATGTCATCGGTCCCGTACGCCGTCTTGAGCTCGGCGGCGATCGGGTCGGAACCGACCGCGATCGACGTGTCGAGTTGGGACGGGTACCCGGTCATCGCGGGGTGTTCGGGCGCGTACGTCGCCGGCTTGGACGCGTTGTACTTGTCGTTGGTGGGCTGGTCGGCCTTGGCCGGGATGATGAACTTCTCCATCGACGCCCAGGCCGACTTGAACGGAGCCCAGTTGCCGGTGATCTTGCCGTAGCTCGCTTCCAGCCAGAGGTAGTAGCTGAAGGCCTCCGACGTGGTCTGGTGTCCGTGGTCCGGCGCCTCGACCATCAGCGTCTCCACCGCGTGATACGGCACCAGCAGGTCTCCGAACTTGCGGAAGTAGCCGCTGGCCGGGTCCTTGATCTTGTTGTACTGCGTGAGAAACGCTTCCTCGAACGGCGAAGTAGTTGCCGACAGCTCCTTTGCCGTCACCGACGCCGCGGTGTAGCCGGTGGCGGTCGCGGAGAAGACGGCAGTCACCAGGTCGCCGCCGTTCGCCGCCGAACTGACTGTCACGTTCTGCGGGGTGTTCCAGTTCGAGGTAGTGAACGTCAGCGAGGCCGGTGCCGCGGTCAGGTCGGTACTGCCCGACGACCGGGCCACCGCGACAGCCACCGAGGCCGGCGGCTGACTCGCCAGGGTCACGCCGAACTTCGCCGTACCGCCCTGTTTGACAGTCAGTGCCTCCGGCGTCGCGACGATCGTCGGCTTGGCGGTGCCGCCGCACGACGTGCCGTTGACCGCGAAGTCCGTGGGCTTGCCGTTCGTTGCTCCGCGGGTGCCCTGGAAGCCGAAGTTCGCGGTACCGCCGGTGCCGATGTTCCGGTTGTGGTCAGCCGCCAGGACGGTGACCTTCGCGCCGGACTGCATGTAGCTGCCGTTCCACAGGTTCGTCACCTGCTGGCCGTTCGGGAAGGTCCAGGTGAGGGTCCAGCCGCTGATCGGGTCGCCTTCGTTCTTGATGGTCACGTCCGCGACGAAACCGCTGTCCCACTCGCTCGCCACGGTGTAGTTCACCGAGCAGGCCACCGCGGCCTGTGCCGTCGGCGCGACGAGCTGCAGCAGCCCGGCTGCCGTGACGATCGCGACGGCCAACGCACGCAGCCGACCGCCTCTCTTTCGAAGCCTCATAGGTTCTTCCCTCCGTCGGGATGCCAGGTGGTGTGGGGCGACACTGATGGGAGCGCTCCCAGTTGCCGCAGCGTAGGAGGCGGACGAGGTGCTGAGAAGACGGCAGGGCGGACCTAAACGTTTCAGATGCGGGAGTGCACAAGGCTGGCTACATTCCATCGCGATGGGAGTGCTTCCGATGTCCGTCCCCCGACATTGGAAGGTGCGTTTCATGCGCTCAAGACACCTGGCGTACGGCGGCCTGGTCGCCGCCCTCACGCTGTGTTCCGGCCTACTGGTCGTGACCGCTCAGGCTGCTGCCTCGCCGTTCTTCGTGGATCCGGGCAGCAGCGCGGCCAAGTGGGTCGCGGCCAATCCGGGCGACTCGCGGACACCGATGATCCGGGACCGGATCGCAGCGACCCCGCAAGGCAAGTGGTTCACGACCACCAACACCGGCACGGTCCGAGGCGAGGTCGACGCCTATGTCGGCGCCGCTGCGGCGGCCGGCAAGGTGCCGATCCTGGTCGTCTACGACATCCCGAACCGCGACTGCGGCGGCGCGAGCAGCGGCGGAGCCCCGTCACACGAGGCCTACCGGGCCTGGATCGACCAGGTCGCATTGGGAGTGGCCGGCCGCCCGGCGGCAATCGTTCTCGAGCCCGACGTACTGCCGATCATGACGAACTGCCAGTCAGCGGATCAGCAGAACCAGACGAAGGCGTCGATGGCCTACGCGGGCAAGAAGCTCAAGTCCGGTTCGGCACAGACCAAGGTGTACTTCGACATCGGCCACTCCGCGTGGCTGGCACCGGCCGAGGCCGCGGCGCGGCTGCGTGGTGCGGACATCTCGAACAGCGCCGACGGGATCTCCACCAACGTGTCGAACTACCGGACCACCGCCGACGAGGCCGGCTTCGCCAAGGCCGTGCTGAACGCGGTCGGCGACTCGCGGCTGCGTGCGGTCATCGACACCAGCCGCAACGGCAACGGGCCGGCCGGGAGCGAGTGGTGTGACCCGGCGGGCCGCGCAATCGGTACGGCGAGCACTGACCAAACTGGTGATGGCCAGCTCGCCGCGTTCTTGTGGGTGAAGCCGCCGGGTGAGTCCGACGGATGTATCGCCCCAGCAGGCCAGTTCGTGCCGCAGCGCGCCTATGAGCTGGCGGTCGCCGGCAACTCGACGCCGACGCCGCCGCCTGGTGGGTGCAGAGTGACGCATCGGGTGACCAGCACCTGGAGCACTGGCTACACCGGCGAGGTCGTGATCGAGAACCGCGGTGCGCCGGTCAACGGGTGGACGCTCACCTTCGCGGCACCAGGTGTGACGGTGACACAGGGCTGGAACGGCACGTGGACCGACACGGGAGACGTCGTACGGGTCGTCAATGCGTCGTGGAACGGGAGTCTCGGCACAGGAGCTTCCACAACGGTCGGGTACAACGCGGACTACAGCGGCGGCAATCCGCCGTTCTCAGCCGCGACTCTGAACGGCGTTACCTGCTCCTAGCGGCACGTCTCGGTGCCTCTCCTCAACGGGGAGGCACCGAGGCCCTGGTCTGCGCGCGGAGCAGAGCGATGTCCGCAGCCCGCAGCGCATCGTCGGCGTCCTTGAACTGCTGGATGCCCGGCAGCACTCCGACCGCGATGCCGAGTGCGGGCTCAGCCGCCAACCTGGTAAGCACTTCCTGGATGCGGACCTCATCCGGCCGAACGCCTTCCAGCAGTACGCCGAACTCGTCCTGCCGAAGCCGGGCGGCCGAATCGCCGTCGCGCAGGACCAACTGAAGCCGCCGTACCACCTCACGCCGTACGTCGGCCCGCACCGGAGGCTCGACAACGCGCGCAAGCAGTACGGCGCAGTCATAGTCGCCAGGGCGGTTCCGGGCTCGCTCCAGGGCCTCGCCCAGTCGATCGAGGAAGAGCACTCGGCCGGCCAGACCGGTCTCGGGGTCCCGCAACGTGTTCCGGCGCAGGGCGAGTTCGGCCTCCTTGCGCTCGGTCATGTCGACGAACGCTCCGACCAAGCGGGCCGGGCAACCGGCGTCGTCGAGAACCGCCACGGCCCGGCACATCATCCACCGGTAGTCCCCTGAGGACGTCTGGACCCGATGCTCGATCTCTAGCGGCGCCCGGGAGCCTCCCAGCTGCGCTGCGATCGCTGCAGACAGGTCGAGGCGGTCGTCCGGATGCACGCGGTCGAGCCACTCGGACGGCGTACCGCCGATCTCGTCCTCGCCGTACCCCAGCGTCTGTTTCCACCGCGGCGAGTAGTAGACCGTCCCGGCCGAGACATCCCAGTCCCACGTACCGTCCTGGGCCGCCATCGAGGCCAGGGCGTACCGCTCCTCGCTGGCGCGCAGTGTGTCCGCCAGTGCGCGCTCGCGGTTGGCCGCCTCTGCCAGCGCCTGTCGCTGGTCGTGCAGCGAGCCCAGCAGGCGCTCGTGATCCAGTGCGACGGCCAGCAGCGTGGCCCAGTGGTTGTACTTGTCCCGGCCGCTGGTCATCCGGGTGTCGACCGTGCCCTCGATGGCGAGCAGACCCCAGTCGCTGCCCCGGGACGTGACCGGCAGAACCAACGTGAGCCGGCTGGTGCCGGTCCCTGCCCGAGTCATCGCGGCGGGTGGGAACTGGCTGGCTCGGGACCTCGATCCGACCAAGCGAGCCAGCGCACCGGAGCTGTCGTCCACGCCAACGATCTCCAGCTCTCGGTCGCCCACCGCCGGACCGGTCCAGAGCCCAAGGCAGGCGGCACCGCGGCCGGCGCGCGGCAACCAGGTCAGGGCGCGCGGACCGCCGCCGTTGCCGCGCAGCAGATCCAGGTCGACCTCGTACTGGTCGGCGATCGCGCGTTCCAGGTAGCCGCTGCGCGCTAGCAGCGGTTGCGTGCAACCCCTCGTCAGAGCCAACGTGATGTCGGTACCTGCGCGGTACAGTGTGGGCAGGTGGTCCGATCCCGCGGCGAGCTCCCACTCGAGATCGCGGACGACTGCGATCAGTTGTTCGAGGGTCTCCGGATGCGGTCGGCGTGCCGAGGTCAGCCTTGCCAGACTGCTGAGCGCGGGGCCGGTCGGCGACCGCCCTTGTTCAGCGGCAGCGGTGATCGGCTCGACAACCGCTTGCAGCCACCGCTCACGGGCCTCGTCGTCGATCTGCCGGCTGTCCGTGACTGACGCCGGGGCAGCGAATCCGGTGTCGGCCAGGTGCCGCAGCCGGGCCCCTGCGGGCGTCGTACCGGGCTGGTCGCGCACACCTGATTCGCCGCACCCGCAGGACTCGCGGATCACGAGGGTCGAGGGGGCGCGATGTACGCCGCTCGGCACGGCTTCCCCGCGCAGTTGCGCCAGCAGGAGATCGACGGCCAGCGCGCCGACCCGGTCGTTGTGCGGGTCGACGGTCGACAGCCTGGGCTGGAATCGCGCACCGCTGTCGGTGTGGTCGAACCCGATGACCGCGTGATCTCGCGGCAGCACGAGTCCCGCCGTACGCAATGCGCGCAGGAACCCGATGGCGTTGCGATCGGTGGCAGCGACAGTCGCCGTGGTCGGCAACCCTGCGGCGAGAAAGCGCGAGGCCGCGTCAGCACCGGCCTGCTCATGGTTGTCAGCGGTTTCCTCGAACCATTCCTGGTCGATCCGATGCTCAGCAAGCGCCGCGAGGTACGTCTCGTACCGCTCCCGGATGTCGCGCTGCGCCGGATTGCCGATGAACCCGATCCGAGTGTGCCCATGGTCGATCAGATGCCGTACGGCGGCCCGCACGCCACCGGCGTTGTCCGGAACCACCACCGGCACATTCGGGCCGACCGTGTCCGTACTCAGCACGACAACCGGGCAACCCCACTCCTGAACCGCCGCGAGCCGGTCCTGCCGGACAGCACTGGCCAGAATGATCAGACCGTCCACCGCACCGAGTGCCACCGGCACCTCTAGCAACGGTTCGTCGGGATAGCGCTCGCGATCCAGACCGGCCGGATAGGTCTGTACGGCGACCACCCGGTGCCCGGTATTGCGCGCGGCCCGGGCGATCCCGGCGATCAGCGCGCCGAAGTAGAACCCGCCGACGACCGGCGAGAGCACGCCGATCGTCCGCCGCGGGATCACGTTCGCCGCACCACGCCGTACTGTCCCCATCCGCACTCCCCTCCGCGCGCCGAACCGGGCGGAATGCGGTCCGGTCCGCCAGGCGACACACTGGTCATTGTGGTCTCACCGCCAGCCGACCGCCCCGGCTCGCCCGCGCGCCGCGCCACGATCGCGGACATCGCCCGGGCGGCTGGTGTGTCGATCGCTGTTGTCTCGTACGCCGTCAACGGCCGCCCCGGTGTCTCGGCCGCGACACGTGAGCGGGTGCTGCGGATCGCCGAGGAGTACCGCTGGCAGCCGAGTGCGGCCGCCCGGTCGATGCACACGGGTCCGCGGGCTGTCGGGCTGGTGGTCAGCACTGCGGCCGGCGGGGTGTCGTCGGCGACCTCGTTCCTCGACCTCGTCACCGCGATCCAGGACGTGTTCGCGGATCACGGGTACGCGCTACTCCTGAAGGTCGTCGACTCCGCCGACGCGGCCGTGTCGACGTACCGGACCTGGTGGGCCGAGCGGCGGTTCGACGTGATGATCGTGACCGACGTACTCAGCCAGGACCCGCGCGTCGAGGCGTTGCGGCGACTCCGGGCGCCCGCTGTCGTGGTGGGACCGCCGGCTGCCGCCCAGGGGCTGACCTCGGTCCACCTCGACGACGAGGAGGCGTACGGACGAGTGGCGTCGTACCTGATCGGTCTGGGGCATCGCCAGGTCGCGGCGGTGACGGGACCGCCCGACCTCCAGCGCACGCAGGTTCGGATGGCGGCGCTCGCGCGGACACTCGAGGGTGCCGGAGGTTCGTTGGTCCGGATGACAACCGACGCCGGCCCGGAAGAGGCTGCTGCCGCAACCCGGCAGCTGCTCACCGGCCCGGTATCACCGTCCGTCATTGTGTACGACTCCGACCAGATGGCGTTGGCTGCGCTCGATGTGGCACGGCGGCTCGGTCTCGCGGTGCCGTGGGACCTGTCCATCCTGGCCGCGAGCGACTCGGCACTGTGCAGGCTCAGTACACCGGCCATCACCGCACTGCCCGCGCCGTTGCGAGAGCTGGGTACGGCGGTCGGCGAGGCAGTGCTGGCAGTACTCGACGGGAAGACCGCGACCGGTCACGTCGTACCGGTCGGAGGGCTGGCGATTCGCGGTAGCACCGGCCCACTGGCCGCATCGCGAAGCACTAACGTGCCACGACCTTAAACGTTTCGCTCCATCCCGAACGCGGAGTCCCTTGTGTGAGGTTCAGGGCAGCTATCGACCGATCCTCGAGGAGGACCGCGTGTCCAGAACTCCCAGGCGGCTGTTCGCCGCCACCACCGCCCTAGCGACCGCCCTGGTCGCCCTGCCGCTCACCGCCCTGAGCGCCAGTGCAGCCGAGCCGCACGTCGACAACCCGTACGCCGGCGCGACCCAATATGTGAACCCCAGCTGGGCAGCGCTCGTCGAAGGCGCGGCAACCCGAGCCTCCGATCCTGCCCTTGCCACCAAGATGCGCGCGGTCAAGACGCAGCCGACCGCAGTCTGGATGGACCGGATCAGCGCGATCGCCGGCAACACCGCCGGTAACGGGCTGCGCTTCCATCTGGACCAAGCCCTGCTACAGAAACAGTCCGGTACGCCGCTGGTCATGAACCTGGTGATTTACGACCTGCCCGGCCGTGACTGCTACGCACTCGCGTCGAACGGCGAACTCCCCGCGACCGCCGCCGGACTGGCGCGGTACAAGACCGAGTACATCGACGCGATCGCGGCGATCCTGGCCGACCCGAAGTACCAGAGCCTCCGGATCGCGGCCACGATCGAGCCGGACTCACTGCCCAACCTGGTCACGAACATCTCGCATCAGCCCTGCCAGCAGGCAGCGCCCTTCTACCGTGAGGGCGTCAAGTACGCGCTGGACAAGCTGCATGCGATCCCGAACGTCTATAACTACCTCGACGCCGCGCACTCGGGCTGGCTCGGCTGGGACAGCAACGCCGGACCGTCCGCGAAGCTCTTCGCCGAGGTGGCCCGGACGACGCAAGCCGGCTACGCCTCCGTCGACGGCTTCGTCACCAACACGGCGAACACGACGCCACTGGTCGAGCCGTACCTGCCGAACCCGTCGCTGACCGTCGGCGGCAACCCGGTTCGCTCCGCCAAGTACTACGAGTGGAACTTCGACTTCGACGAGGCCGACTGGACTGCGCACCTCTACAACCTGCTGATCGCCGAAGGCTTCCCGGCCAGTACGGGCCTGCTCGTCGACACCTCTCGGAACGGCTGGGGTGGCGCCGCCCGCCCGACTGCCGCGTCGACCAGCACGGACCTACACACGTACGTCGACCAGTCCCGCGTCGACCGTCGTATCCACCGAGGGGCCTGGTGCAACCCGTCTGGTGCCGGTATCGGCGAGC
Source organism: Kribbella sp. NPDC056951 (assembly GCF_042674205.1). Classification (NCBI taxonomy): domain Bacteria; kingdom Bacillati; phylum Actinomycetota; class Actinomycetes; order Propionibacteriales; family Kribbellaceae; genus Kribbella; species Kribbella sp. NPDC056951. The sequence goes on along the minus strand of NZ_JBHUQZ010000013.1, from coordinate 138,338 downwards.
GTCCGCAGTCCACGCCCGGTGGCTACGCCGGGTCGCATCTCGACGCGTTCGTGTGGATCAAGCCGCCAGGTGAGTCCGACGGCGCATCCACCGATATCCCGAACGACGAGGGCAAGGGCTTCGACCGGATGTGCGACCCGACGTTCGTCTCACCGAAGCTGGGCAACCAGCTCACCGGTGCCTTGCCGGACGCGCCGCTGTCCGGTCACTGGTTCGAGGCACAGTTCGTTCAACTGGTCCAGAACGCCTACCCGGTCATCGGCGGCGGCCCCAGCCCGACGGACCCGACACCGCCCTCAGCGCCGACCGGGCTGACGGCCGGCTCGGTCTCGAACACCTCGGTCGCACTGACGTGGACCGCCTCGACCGACAACGTCGGCGTCACGGGCTACGACATCTACCGCGGCAGCACCCTGGCCGGCAGCTCCGCGACCACGAGCTTCTCCGCAACCGGCCTCACCGCCAACACGACGTACTCGTTCACCGTCCGGGCGAAAGATGCCGCAGGCAACGTTTCGGCACCGTCGGCGGCCCTGTCGGTCACCACGACCGGCTCGACCACCCCACCAGGCGGCTGCAAGGTCGGCTACTCGGTGAACAGCTGGAACACCGGCTTCACCGCCTCGCTGAAGCTGACCAACACCTCAACGACACCGCTGACCAACTGGGCACTCTCGTTCGACTTCGCCAACGGCCAAACCGTCCAAAGCGGCTGGAACGCCAACTGGACTCAGTCCGGCACGAAGGTCACCGGAACCCCGGTGCCAGGCTCCTGGAACGCCACCATCGCTCCCGGAGCAACCGTCGACATCGGCTTCAACGGCACTCACTCAGGCACCAACAACCCACCAACCACGTTCACCGTCAACGGGCAGACCTGTGCTCTCGCTTGACGATCAACACTCCTAATCCCGCACCGACGGCGTACCAGAGGAGGTCGGGTGCGTTGAAAGTCGAGCCCAGCACAAGGTGGGCGAGACTGCTGCGCTCTTCCAGCTCAGCGGGGATGCCGGTGAGCTGGAAGAACTCCACTGCCCAACTGAAACCCGTGGCCGCGACTGCTGCCCAGAGTGGGCGCAACCAGAAGGACACCAGCGCGTAGATCAGCGTGGTGTAGAGCGCGACGCCCGCGTACTTGGCGAAGTCACCATCGGCGAACGCCCGAACGCCGAGACCCAACGCCAGTACGACGGGTATCGCGAGCCAAGGTTTGAGCACGACACCGATGATCCCGCATGGTCAGGTCTGGTGATCGTCGTCGGGGTGACTCGCCTCCACCAGATCGACCCGCCGGCTCCGCACCATCCAGAAGGTACCGGCTCCGATGATGACGACCACGGCTACGGCTCCGATCACCACCCAGGACGCGCGGTTGTAGTCGTCGGCATCGGCGTCCTTGGGATTGTTCGGTGTTGCCGTCGGCGTGGGCGTGGGTGCCACGGCCGCTGCGGCAAGGCCGGCGGTCAGGAAGAATCCGCTCAGCACGACGACCAGCACCGCAGCGACGCCGGCCAGGCGCCTGCTCAGGTAGCTCATACCTCCCGGTACCCGATTTCCAGGTATTCACCGGTCGAGCAGTTGGCGGGCCTGGGCGGCCATGGTGAGGTCCTCGCGCGCCGGTACGACGTACGCCCGGACCGGCGACCCGGTTGCGGTGATGAGGTGGGCGCCGGTCTCGTTCGCCTCGGCGTCGAGGACGATCCCGAGCCAGTCGAGGGCGCGGCAGGCAGCTGCCCGCACTGGCGCGGAATGCTCGCCTACGCCGCCGGTGAAGACCAGCGCGTCAACGCCGCCCAGTGCGGCGACCATCCGGGCGATCTCGCCGACGAGCCGATGCAGGTACACGTCGTACCCGAGCCGATTGCGGTCGTCGTCCAGCCCAGCCAGGATCTCCTGCAGATCGCCGGAGCCGGTCAGCCCAAGCAGACCGGACTCGTGCTCAAGAGCATCCGCAATCTCGTCGGCCTTGAGTCCGCCGGTCGTCTGCAACCACAGCAGCAGACCGGGATCCACCGAACCCGATCGCGTCGCCATCACCAACCCGTCGACCGGCGTGAACCCCATGGTGGTGTCCACGGAGATCCCGTGGTCGATCGCGCACAACGACGCACCAGCGCCGAGATGGCAGCTCACGATCCGCGGTGCGTCGACCGAGTGCGCGACGTACTCGTGGGAGAGACCGTGGAAGCCATACTTGCGCAGGCCGAATCGCTCCCGCCACTTCCTCGGCAGCGCGTACGTCGCCGCGGCCGCCGGGAGACTGCGGTGGTACGACGTGTCGAAGCAGGCGAGCACCGGACGATCGCCCTGCCGCGACGCCCGGATCAGTTCGAGGGCTCGCGGTTGGTGCAAAGGGGCCAAGGGCACCAATTCCTCGATCGCCGCCTCCACCTCGTCGTCCACCAGCACCGCGCCATCGAACCGCGAGCCGCCGTGGACGACCCGATGGACAATCGCGTCGGCCTTCAGCTCCGACAACGCGTCGCCCGATCCGTCCCAGTCCGAGATGGATCGCTCGTCCAGTACGGCGTCGTTCGGGCCGAGCACTCGCAGTTTGAGGCTGGAGGACCCGGCGTTGACGATCAGGAGGTCCATCGCCAGTCCCGGACCTCCGGCATGTCTTCGCCGTGTTCGGTGACATACGCGCGATGCCGGGTCCGCTGATCCGCGAAGTACTGCCGGGTCGACACCGCCCGCGTCCCGAGCGACGGCACCCGGTCGATCACGTCCATCGCTAGGTGATAGCGGTCGAGGTTGTTCAGAACCACCATGTCGAACGGCGTGGTCGTCGTACCCTCCTCGATGTAGCCGCGCACGTGCAGGTTGTCGTGCCCGTTCCGGCGGTAGGTCAGCCGATGGATCAGCCACGGATAGCCGTGGTACGCGAAGATGATCGGCTTGTCGGTGGTGAACAACGCGTCGAACTCCCGATCCGGCAATCCGTGCGGGTGCTCAGTCGCGTCCTGCAAACGCATCAGGTCCACGACATTGACCACGCGGATCCGCAGCTCTGGCAGGCGTTCTCTGAGCAGGCTGACTGCAGCAAGTGTCTCCATCGTCGGTACGTCGCCCGCGCAGGCCATCACCACATCCGGATCACCGTTGTCGTTGCTGGCGAAGTCCCAGACCCCGATGCCCCGTGCGCAATGCAGAGCGGCCGACTCCCAGTCCAGCCAGTTCGGCTGCGGTTGCTTGCCTGCGACAACGACATTGATGTAATTGCGAGTCCGCAGGCAGTGATCCATTGTCGAGAGCAACGTGTTCGCGTCCGGCGGCAGGTAGACCCGCACGACCTCGGCCTTCTTGTTCACCACATGGTCGATGAACCCCGGATCCTGATGCGAGAAACCGTTGTGGTCCTGGCGCCAGACATGCGAGGTGAGCAGGTAGTTCAGCGACGGGATCGGCTGCCGCCAGCCCACCCGGTTGATCGTCTTCAGCCACTTCGCGTGCTGGTTCACCATCGAATCCACGATGTGCACAAAGGCCTCGTACGACGAGAAGACCCCGTGCCGGCCGGTCAGCAGGTAACCCTCCAGCCAGCCCTGACACGTGTGCTCACTGAGGATCTCGAACACCCGGCCGTCCGCAGCGAGGTGCTCATCGGTCTCCCGGCGGTTGGCCAGCCAGGCCTTGTCCGTCACGTCATAGACCGCGTTCAGCCGATTCGACTCGGTCTCATCCGGCCCGAAAAGCCTTAAATTGCTGGGATTCAGCACGAAGGTATCCCGCAGGAAGGCTCCGAACACCTTCGTCGGCTCACCATCCTCAGCACCCGGCGCCTTCACCGGTACGGCGTACTCCGCGACCGGCGGCAGCACGAGATCACGCGCGACCAGCCCACCGTTGGCATGTGGCGAGGAGCCCATCCGCAACTGCGGACTCGGTGCAAGCTCCAGCAGGCTCTCGACGGGGCGGCCCATTTCGTCGAACAGCTCGTCCGGGCGGTAGCTGCGCAGCCAGGACTCCAGTTGGCGCAGATGGTCTTCGTCCGTGCGGACGCCGGACAACGGCACCTGATGAGCCCGCCAGGTATCCTCGATCGGCTCGCCGTCAACGATCGCCGGCCCGGTCCACCCCTTCGGCGTCCGCAGCACGATCATCGGCCAGGCGACTCTCGTCGGTGGCGTGTCCGCCGACCGTGCCTCGCGCTGGATCTCGTCGATCCGATCCAGACACGCGTCCAGCGCGGCCGCCATCGCCTGATGCACTACCGCCGGATCCGAACCCTCGACGAGATACGGCTCGTGCCCGTAGCCGCGCAGCAGCGAGGTCAGTTCCTCGTCGCCGATCCGCGCCAGCACCGTCGGGTTGGCGATCTTGTAGCCGTTCAGATGCAGGATCGGCAGTACGGCGCCGTCCCGTGCGGGGTTGAGGAACTTGTTCGAGTGCCACGACGCCGCCAGCGGGCCGGTCTCCGCCTCGCCGTCACCAACCACACAGGCCACGATGAGGTCCGGGCTGTCGGCAGCAGCGCCGTACGCGTGACTCAGTGAGTAGCCCAGCTCGCCGCCCTCGTTGATCGACCCGGGGACGTCGGCCGCGACATGGCTGGGGATGCCGCCGGGAAACGAGAACTGCTTGAACAGCCGGGCCATCCCCTGCTCGTCCTGCGTGGTGTTGGGATAGGCCTCCGTCCAACTGCCCTCGAGCCAGGTGTTCGCCACGATCGCCGGGCCGCCGTGACCGGGTCCGATCACCGCCATCAGGTGCCGATCACGCTGCCGGATCACGCGGTTGAGGTGGGTGTAGACCAGGTTCAGCCCAGGCGTCGTACCCCAATGGCCGAGCAGCCGCGGCTTGATGTGCTCCGGCCGCAACGGCTCCTTCAGTAACGGATTCGCCAGCAGGTAGATCTGACCCACCGACAGGTAGTTGGCTGCCCGCCAGTAGGCGTCGATCCCCTGCAGTTCGTCGTCACTCAGCGGCCGGGCCTCGGCCTGCGGCATCGTCACGAATCTCCTCTTTCCGTCAGAAACCCAAGGTCTCCAGCAACTCCGAGACCTCGGGAGTGGACGCGGTCACGTCCAGATGGCAGCTGGCCGACCAGCAACGCCGTTCGGCCACGTCCAGGAGGTGCGGCAGGATCTCGTGATCGACCGGACCGAGCCCGGCCTCGAGAGAGATCACGATCCGGCGGGTCCGCCGGTCGCAGGCATCCACCAGGAGCTCGCGAGCCGCGGACGACACCACCTCGCTCAGCTGCGCCTCGATGACTATCCGTACCTGGGTGCCGGCGCGCTCCAGGCGCACCCCCGGATCGTTCGCTGGTTCGTACGTCTCGTGTTCCAGAACCGTCATGGTTCGCGACCTCCACCACTACATGCCAAACCCGCCCCTGCCTGACGAGTCGTCTGCCGGTACCCAGACCGCCCGGCGGCAATCGCCGTACGGAGGGTCAGCGGGCGTCGCGGTCGAGGAGACGGTTGGTGGCGCGTTCGAGAGTGGCTCTGGTCTTGGGGTCCTCGAGGTCGGTGCCGGCGCGGTGGACGGCGGTGGTGATGGTGTGTCCGTGCTCGTACTGCTCGATCACGCGAGGGTCGACGTACGACGTCCTGGCGACGGCCGGCGTATTGCCGAGATGGTCCGAGACCTCCTCCAGCATGTCGCCGACCGCCTCGTTGAGGGCCTTCTTCGTGGTCGGCGGGTCGGCTTCGGCCAGATCGACGGCGGCATGCACGGTCGCCGTCCAAGTCCGGAGATCCTTGACGGTGTAGTCGTCGCCGACGAGCTCCTGGAAGCGCTCGTTGACATCGTCGGCGTCGATCTCGTGGTAGCCGTCCTTGTCGCGATAGACGAGCAGGAGCGGACTCTTGTGGCGACCGCGTTTCAGCGAACGCACCGCGGTGGCGAGGCGAGTGTCCTCGAGCTCGAGCGTGCGCTGCACACCACCCTTCGCGACGAAGTCGAAGACCACCTTGCCCTTGCTCACCCTCACGTCCTCACGCAGCAGCGTGGCGGCTCCGCGGCTGCCGTAGTCATCGGCGTACTCGGTGTTGCCGGTCCGGAAGACGCCATAGTCGAGCATCCGCAACGCGACGGCCACGACCTTCTGGCGGCTCAGACCGCGGGTACACAGATCCGCGTCGACCGACTCCCGGAACGCCGGCAGCCGGCGGGACAGTTGGCGGACTCGATCGTGCTTGTCGGCATCCTGCGCCGTACGCCAGTCATCGTGGTACAGGTACTGCCGCCGCCCAGCCTCGTCGGTGCCGAGCGCCTGAAGGTGACCGTTCGGGTGCGGGCAGATCCACACCTCCGTCCAGGCCGGGGGAATGGCCAGCGACCGGATCCGCTCGACGACATCGGGATCGCGGATCACGTTGCCCTTGGCATCCAAGTAGGAGAAGCCACGGCCATGCCCCCGGCGACTGAAACCGGGTTTGTCGGGATGACTACGACGAAGTCGCATTCATTCCCCTGTTTGGCTGTTGGGCGCATGAACGGGTTTGGACTGCGACGACTTCCGCTGCCGCAGATAGATGGATCCACCGACGATCGCGGCAACCGCAAGGAACTCGCTCTGCCAGTTCTGGAACGACTCGAACCAGAACTGCGACGTACCGACGTACTGCCACGCACTGACCGCCGTACCACCGTGAAGCTGTTGATCCTCGCTGTAAGCACCCGCCCCGGTCACCGCATGCAGCCAGAACGACAGCAGGAACACGATCCCGAACGCGATCGCCAACGAGTTCTCGTACAACCGCAACACCAACTCCGACCCATGCCGCACCGGCCAAGGAGCCTGCGGATCGTCGCGGTGCTCCCGCGGATCCTCGTCCTGCGGCGAGGCCTCGTCGATCGGCCGCGACTCCGCAGAGCCCTTCTGGATCAGGAATGTCGTCAGCAACACGTACATGCCCATCTGCAAGAACTCCGACTCCCAGTTCTCGAAGACCGTCTCCCCGAACGACGAAGAACCGGCGTACTGGACCAACGACTGCGCCGCCTGCCCATGATCAGCCAACTCCTCGTTCTCATGCGCATGCCCAGTCAGCAGGACGCCGATGAGGAAGAGCGCGAACAACCCCAGATTCACCAACAGCAACGCGCGCACCCGCGCCCAACGCCTCATGGCACGAAGATGACGCAGAACTCGTTGCCCTCGGTGTCCCGCAGTACGACGAAGTCGTGCTCATCGGGATACGGCCACTCATCAGGTTTCGTGGCACCGAGGCCGAGCAGCCGCTCGATGTGATGATCGCGATCGGACGTGTACAGGTCCATGTGCACTGGCGCCGGTTGATCCTGGACCGCGTCGGCCCGCTGGATCAACACGGTCGGCGCGGTGCCGGCCGGATCCTTCAGATGGGCGAACTGATCGCTGTCGCCGATCCGCTCCGGGCGGCTGTAACCGAGGGCGGCCGACCAGAAGTCCGCAGCCCGGTCCATGTCGGTCGCGTTGACGCAGACCGTTGCAAGGCGGAGGTCGCCGATCTCGGCCGGGCGTGCGGTCATGCTTCCTCCAGAAGGTCCGATGTGACCGGCCGGTTCCCGGTCACCGGCCGGCCAAACGACCGTTTCGGCTACGTGAAGATGCTGACGCCACCTGGGCCGACCAGCAGTCCGACCACGATCAGCACGATCCCCCAGGTCAGCGCGCCCCGCACGATCGAGACGATCCCGGAGATCACCAGGATCGCGGCGATGAGCCACAACACGAACATCATCAGATACCCCTTCGCTCAGGCCCCGTGATTGATCCACCGGTACCCGGCCCCATGCGTGATTGAGGGATGGGTACCGCCCCCGCAGGGGCCCTCGAGCTTCATTGCGGTCATGTGAAGAACCGGAGTCCCTGTAACGAACGATTGAACTCCAGCGATGTGCAGTCGAGAGAGCCCTCACCGGCAGTTCGGGACTGACTTGTTGAACGAGACCAACGTGCCAAGCCCCACCGGCACCACGATCGGTCACGACTTCGTGACCGATCCGGGCGACGGCCTGCTCTACTGCACCCGCTGCCCGATGGTCGCCTACGACCTCGCCGACGCCGCCACCGAGCCGGAATGCCCCCTCCCCCTGGACATCTGGTCGGTCTAGGGGCGATCTGTCAGCTAGCTGCCATAGGGTGCTGCTGCCAACGGTCAGCCGCCACCTGGGAGTCCAATGTCTGTCGTCCAACGGGTGGCCTGGGCCGCCCTGGCCGTGTTCCTCCTGGCGTTCACCGTCCTAGAGGTCATCAACCACGGCATCCCCGCACTGATCGCCGCACTCCTCTTCCTGATCGCCCCCGACCTCCCCCTGCTCATCGGCGGCCGCTACTACGGCCTCGTCCACCGACCATGGATCCCACTGGCCATCCTGGTGATCTACAGCGCCGGCCTACTAGGCGACTGGGTCCCCCTCTTCACCGCACCCCTCGGCTGGCTGACCCACATAGCCCTCGATAGAACTTCGGCTACGGCCTCCGCGATCGCGACGGCAACCGCCGTACCTGACAGCTAGCACTTCCCCGGGCGGAAGATGTGTTCCGGCCCCGTTTCGTAGGCGTAGCGGCGCAGGCCGGTGGTGTACTCCACGCGGACACCCTCCAAGTACCCCTCGCCGAGAACGTCAGGCCGCTGAACGTGAACCACCAGCGAGGTCTCCGCTTTCCCAGCGAGCTCGGCGTCGACCGCCAACCTGACCTGGCTCGCATCGCCGATGAAGGGCCCATCGCCGAAGTCCCAACCGGACTTACTGCCCGACTCCATCGGATCGGGAACAAGCAGTGCGCCTGCGTTGTCGAGATTACGTGCGCCGATCAGCTCGACAGCCGTGATCCGGACCGGCGCCGAGCCGGCGTTCGTCAAAGGCATAAGGCCAACGGTCGCGTCCACCGACTCGCCGACCGGAGCGCAGACCTGGTCACCCAGCCCACTCTCGCCCAACGGCCCATCATGCCGCAGCCCGAAGAACCAGCCCCCCGCTGCAACCCCCAGCACCAGCAACCCCACCACAAGAACGCGTGTACGCATCAGCCCCCCAGACTTTGCCCCCATTATCCGGACCGAGGGGTCCGCCAGCGCACCACGACGTGTCGGCCGAACCCCGCAATCCGAAGCCGACAGCTCGTTGGCGGTGGGCGGGATCGCGTTGCGTGCCCGCGCCGGAGGCGCCAGAAGTACTGTCGCCGCCGGAGGCGGTGTCCTTTAGGCGAGGCCCTTGAGGAGTTGCCTTGCCATGACGATTCGTTGGACCTGGTTGGTGCCTTCGTAGATTTGAGTGATCTTGGCGTCGCGCATCATGCGTTCGACGGGGTAGTCGTGGGTGTAGCCGTAGCCGCCGAGGAGCTGGACGGCGTCGGTGGTGACGGCCATGGCTACGTCGGAGGCGAAGCACTTGGCGGCGGCGCCGAAGTAGGTGAGGTTGGCGTCGCCGCGCTCGGACTTGGCGGCGGCGGCGTAGGTGAGCTGGCGGGCGGCTTCGATCTTCATGCCCATGTCGGCGAGCATGAACTGCAGGCCCTGGAACTCGGCGATCGCCTTGCCGAACTGCTTGCGCTCCTGGACATAACCGAGCGCGTAGTCGAGCGCACCCTGGGCGATACCGAGGGCCTGGGCGGCGATCGTCACGCGGGTGTGGTCGAGCGTGGCCATCGCCGTACCGAAGCCGGTGCCGGGGTCGCCGATCAGGCGATCGACCGGGATCCGGACGTTGTCGAGGTAGACCTCGCGGGTCGGGGAGCCCTTGATGCCGAGCTTCTTCTCCGGGGCGCCAAAGGAGACGCCGTCGTCGGACTTCTCCACGACGAACGCCGAGATGCCGCGCGAGCGGGCGTCCGGGTCCGTGACCGCGAAGACCGTGTAGTACTCGCTGACGCCGGCGTTGGTGATCCAGCGCTTCACGCCGTTCAGCACGTAGTGGTCGCCGTCCAGGACCGCGCGGGTCTTCATCGACGCCGCGTCCGAACCGGCCTCGGGCTCGGACAGACAGTAGGAGAACATCGCGTCACCGGCGGCCACCGGCGGCAGGTAGCGCTGCTTGACCTCCTCTGAGGCGGACAGCAGCAGCGGCAGCGAGCCGAGCTTGTTGACGGCCGGGATCAGCGAGGTCGAGGCGCAGGCCCGGGCGACCTCCTCGATCACGATCACGGTCGCGAGTGCATCCGCCCCGGCGCCGCCGTACTGCTCGGGGATGTGCGGGGCGTGGAAGTCCGAGGCCTTCAGCGCGTCGTACGACGCCTTCGGGAACTCGGCCAGCTCGTCCACGTCACCGGCGTTCGGGGCGACCTTGGCGTCGCAGACGTCGCGAACCGCCTCCCGGATCGCCTCGTGCTCCTCGGACAGCGCGTACAGGTCGAATGAGTTACTCACGAGTCACACAGTACGACGGACCGCGCCGTACCGGGAGTTGCCGGACGCCGAAAGTGACCAACAGCGCACGGTGTGATGGCCTTTGGCCATGAGCCGGTCACCGGGCGATAACCGCGGTGGGTAGAGTCCCCGGCATGAGTGAAGCGACCTCCCGCCCGCTGCGGATCGCCGTGATCGGCACCAACTACCTCGGCGCGAACACCGCTGCCGGGATGGCCGAGTTCGGCTTCGACGTCGTCGGGGTCGAGATCGACGAGCACCGGCTGAAGCTGCTGAACGACGGCAAGGCGCCGCTGTACGAGCCCGGCCTGGACCCGCTGCTGAAGAAGCACGTCGACTCCGGCCGGCTGCGGTTCACCAAGGACTACACCGAGATCGCCGACTGGGCCGACGTGCACTTCATCTGCGTCGGCACGCCGCAACTGGAGGGCAGCGAGGCCGCTGACCTGACCCAGGTGCACTCGGTCGTCTCGATGCTCGCACCGCTGCTGACCCGCCCCACGCTGGTCGTCGGCCGCTCGACCGTCCCAGTCGGTACGTCGAAGGTCGTCGAAGCGCGGTTCCACGCCGAGGCCCCCGCGGGTACCGGTATCGAGATCGCCTGGCAGCCGGAGTTCCTCCGCGAGGCGCACGGGGTCGACGACACCCTGCACCCGGACCGGCTGGTCTTCGGTGTGCAGTCGGCGGAGGCGGAAGCGCGGTTGCGCGAGGTCTTCGCGACGCCGATCGGCGAGGGTACGCCGGTGGTCGTCTGCAACCTGCCGACAGCCGAACTGGTCAAGGGCGGCGCGAACGCCTTCCTGGCCACGAAGATCTCGTTCATCAACGCTCTGGCCGAGATGGCCGACGCGACCGGTGCCGATGTCACCCAGTTGGCCGACGCCCTCGGCCACGACAAGCGGATCGGCCGCGGGATGCTGTACGCCGGTCCCGGGTACGGCGGCGGCTGCCTCCCGAAGGACCTGCGCGCCTTCATGCACCGCGCCGGTGAACTCGGTGTCGAAGAGGTCATCACGCTGCTCCGCGAGGTCGACGACATCAACCAGCGCCGCCGCGCCGGTCTCGTCGACATCACCCACGAGATGCTCGGTGGGGTCTGGGCCGGCAAGAACGTCGCCGTTCTCGGCGCTGCTTTCAAGGCCGGTACGGACGATGTCCGCGACTCGCCCGCCCTCGACGTGGCCGGCCGCATCTCCCTGCACGGCGCCACCGTCACCGTCTACGACCCCGAGGCGATGGAGAACGCCCGCAAGGTCCGCCCGACCCTGCGGTACGCCTCCTCCGCCGCCGAGGCCTGCGTCGGGGCTCACGCCGTACTGCACCTGACCGAGTGGCCCGAATTCCGCGCGCTGGACCCAGCCGCCCTCCGCGGCTCCGTCGAGTCCCCCGTCATCATCGACGCCCGCCTCCTGCTGGACGCCGCCAAGTGGCGAGCCGCCGGCTGGACCTACCGAGCCCCCGGCAAGCCCTAACCCCGCGCCCGCTCATCCCCACGCAGCCCCACCCCAGCCACAACCGGTGGGCTTGAACAACAACCGGTGACCCGAGACAAGTAATTACCTGTCCCAACCCCCAACGCCCTGTCTCCAGCCACAACTGGTGGCGCGGTTCGGAGAACAAGGGCCGGGGGCGGTCGTGCTTAACGCAAAACCTCGAGCAGCACGCACCTCAGCCATAACCCGTCAGCCCCAGGGGACGTCGAGCCGCGGTCGCCGGCCTCGCCATCCGGCTCAGCCACCAGCGTGGGCACCCTCCACGCTGCCTGGGGTTGGCGGGCTGTGCCGTACGGCGGCATCGGGGAGCGCTACCCACCGAAATCGGGTGGTAGGACTCCCCGCCTCCTGGAGCGCGGCGGTGGATCCCACAACGGGATGGGTCAGCCCACCAAATCGGGTTCGGTGGGGCGGGCGGGGTTAGGAGACGGTGGCTGTGCGGATTACTCGGCGGCTTAGGGCTACTGCGCCGATTAGGGCTACGGCCACTCCGATTCCTAGGCAGACTCCGGTGATGCCAACCGACTGGTCGGAGATCCAGCCTAGGAGGGGGTTCATGACTACCAGGGCGAGGCTTTGGCAGAGGACTATCACCGACTGGAGGCGGGACTGGTAGCCGCGTTCTACTGAGTTCATCAGGAGCGGCAACACGTGGCCGGTGAAGGCGCCTACGCCGATTCCGCTGATGATGGCGGCGGCGATGGTCAGCGGGATGGAGTCGACGATCGAGAGGCCGATGTAGCCGATGGCGGCGCCGAAGAGGCCGAGCATGGCTACTACGCCGGGGCGTTGGAAGGCGCCGCGGACGAGGATTCGGACTGAGACGACGCCGACGCCGAGGCTGCGGGTGGCGATGACCAGGCCGGCCGTCTTGGCGTCCCATTCGTGGTGACGGGCTAGCAGAGGCAGGACCAGGGAGTCCATCGGCATCAGCAGGCCGGCGGCGAGGGTCATGGTGATGAGCAGGGCCCGGGTGAGGGGTTTGCCGAAGGCTATTCGGAGGCCTTCGGCGATTGACTTGAAGATGCCTGCCTGGCTGGGCGGGGCGGGGGCGGTGGACGTCCGCAGGACCAGCAGTACGGCGATCATGATCGCGAAGGTGATTGCGTCGAAGGCCGCGGCCGCGGTGAGCCCGGACCACGTGACCAGGATGCCGCCGACCGCCGTACCGGTGACTGCGAAGACGACTCCGGTTACCTGGAAGCTGGCGAGTGCCCGCGGGACTTGCTGCGGCGGGACGAGCAACCGCGGCATCGCGCGGGACGACGGGAGGAAGAACGCGTCGATCACACCGACGACGAGTGCCAGGCAGACCAGCAGCCCGACCGGCTCACCAGCGGCCAGCGTCGCCGGGACCAACGCTCCGGTGACGAGGAACATCGCCGTACAGCTGATCAGCAGCACTCGCGGTGCGCCGAAGCGGTCGCCGACTGCGCCGCCTACCAGCAGCAGCGCAGCCCGTGGCGCAGCGGCGAGTAGCAGGATCAGGCCGGCCACACTGCCGCCGTGCTTACTGGCTGACCAGCCGATCGCAAAAGTGATCGTGAGGTCGCCGAGGAGGGACACGGCAGCACCGAACAACCAGATCCAATACCGGACCGGTATGCGTTGCGTGTCCGAATCAGCGGGCGGAGTCACGATCGACGACCTTAGACGACAAACGGGTGGGATCTGACGACTACCCCACGAAGCCGGTCAAAAACCGGCCGAGGTCAGGATTTACGCAGGTCTGTCGCCCCGTCACGCACCGTAGCACCCTTGCCCCGGGCAAGTTCGGCGAGCGACTCCTGGAACGCGATCATCTTGTCCCGCAGCTTCTCGTCCGAGGCGGCCAGGATCCGTACGGCGAGCAGCCCGGCGTTCTTGGCGTTACCGATCGACACCGTCGCGACCGGTACCCCGGCCGGCATCTGCACAATCGACAGCAGCGAGTCCATGCCATCGAGGTACTTCAGCGGCACCGGCACCCCGATCACCGGCAACGGCGTCACCGACGCCAGCATGCCCGGCAGGTGCGCGGCCCCGCCGGCGCCGGCGATCAGCACCTTGAGCCCGCGTTCGTGAGCTGACCGTCCGTAATCGATCATCTCGGTCGGCATCCGGTGCGCGGAGATGACGTCTGCCTCAAAGGGCACATCGAACTCGACGCACACCTCGGCCGCCGCCTTCATCGTCGGCCAGTCCGAGTCCGACCCCATCACAATGCCAATCACAGCAACGTCCTATTCGTCGATCGTGCCGGTCAGATAAGCCGCCGCATGCCGCGCCCGCTCCCGCGTTTCCTCCAACGAGTCCCCGTACGCCGTCACGTGGCCGACCTTGCGCCCCGGCTTCACGGACTTCCCGTAGAAGTGAACCTTCAGCCCCGGATCCCGCGCCATACAGTGCAGCAACCCGCGATGCATGTCCTCGACATCACCGCCGAGCACATTCACCATCACCGTGTACGGCGCTCGCGCAGCCGGCGACCCGAGTGGCAAGTCGAGCACCGCCCGCAGGTGGTTCTCGAACTGCGAGGTGACCGCGCCGTCGATCGACCAGTGGCCGGTGTTGTGCGGCCGCATCGCGAGCTCGTTGACCAGCAGCCGCCCGTCCCGCGCCTCGAACATCTCCACCGCGAGGATCCCGACCACACCGAGCTCACCAGCGATCCGCAGCGCGGTCTGCTGAGCCTGCGCAGCCTGCTCAGCAGCGAGCCCGGGAGCAGGCGCGGTGACCTCGACACAGATGCCGTCCCGCTGAACGGATTCGACGATCGGGTACGCGACCGCCTGCCCGTGCGGCGAGCGCGCCACGATCGCGGACAGCTCGCGAACGAAGTCGACCTTCTCCTCAGCCAGGATCGGTACGCCGCTCCCGAAGGCGACCGCGATCGCCTCATCGTCCGGCCCGTCGACGAACCACACACCCTTGCCGTCGTACCCGCCGCGCGTGGTCTTCAGGATGATCGGGAACCCGCCGACCCGCTTGGCGAAGTCGGCCACCTCAGCAGCGGACGACACCACCTGATGAGCCGGCGACGGCGCGTCGAAGCTGTCCAGCCGGCTCCGCATGACCGCTTTGTCCTGCGCATGCACGAGCGCATCCGGCCCCGGGAAAACTTTTACGTTCTCGGCCTCGAGCGCGCGGAGCAGATCGGTCGGCACGTGCTCGTGGTCGAACGTGACCACGTCGCACTCCGCCGCGAACCGCCGTACCGTCTCGGGGTCCTTGTAGTCGCCCACCGGCGCATCCGCCACCGCCTGAGCAGCCGAAACCGCCGACCCCTCGGCCAGCACCCGCAGCTGCACGCCGAGCGCGATCGCGGTCTCCTGCGTCATCCGGGCCAGCTGCCCGCCGCCGACCATGCCGACCACGGGAGTCCCGACCGGCAACTCATCTCGCGAAAACTTCACGAAGTGGAGCCTAATGTCCATGCTGCACTGATACCTTCCCCGCCCCACCACCCCGGTCAAGCCCCTGTACGGCGGCCACCCGGCCACGCTGGCGATTTCGGCGCAGGACTGGTCGCCGGGTACCGTGGGACAGCCCCCCGCCGTTGCGGCTTGATCACAGAAAGTGCCGGAGACCGTTGAAGCTCGTCACCAAGTTGTACCGCCAGGTCGAGCACCTGGTGCACGAAGTGGCCAAGTTCGGTCTGGTCGGTCTGCTCGGTCTGGTCGTCGACCTGCCGATCTACAACTGGCTGGTCTTCGACAACCCGCTGGTGCTCGCGGACTCCGGCGAGGGCATGCTGCACCACAAGCCGCTGACCGCGAAGCTGATCTCGACCACGATCGCCACCGTCGCGACGTACTTCGGCAACCGTTACTGGACCTGGCGGCACCGCGAGCGCAGCGGCCTGCACCGTGAGTACGTGCTGTTCTTCGTGCTCAACGGCATCGGCCTGCTGATCGCGGCCGGCTGCCTGGCCTTCTCGCGCTACGTGCTCGACCTGCACACCTGGCTGTCCGACAACATCGCCGCGAACTTCGTCGGCCTGGGCCTCGGCACACTCTTCCGATTCTGGTCGTACCGCAAGTTCGTCTTCCGCGAAGAGATCCTCCTCGACGAGATCGAGCACCCGGAGCACGCCCCCGCCAAGGACCTCGACCCCGATACCGGAGAGCTACCGGTCGTCCGCTAGCGGTCGGAACTGAAGATCGTGCCGCCCTCGTCCGGATCGGCCGGTTTCGCGTTGCGACGCTGATGTTCCGGCGGCTGCTCGTCGTCGAGGATGCCGTCGCCCGGCCGCCCTTCAGGGCCGCCGAAGAGCAGGTCGGACATCTGCAGGTGGACGTGCTCGACATGCGGTACGTCGGGCAGTACCACCTGACCGCGTTCACCGGCGGACTCGATGTGGAGGGTTCCGCAGCGCAGGATGCGGTCCATCAGGCCGTGCTCGTACGAGACGTCGTTGATCCGCATCAGCGGGATGTCGCGGCCGGTCCGGGTGAGGATGCCGTGCCGGGTGATCAGCCGGCGGTTCGTCAGCGTGTAGGTGGAGAAGAACCAGTTCAGGAACGGCTTGGCCGCGAACGCCACCAGCAACACCACGCCGACCGCCAGGATCGCGATCCGGGCCGGGGTCTGCAGGTTCCCGGCCGGCACGATCGCCGCCAGGAAGCCGCCACCGCCGGCCACCACGAGCAGCAGGAACACCGGGAAGATCAGTGCCTTCCAGTGCGTCCGGGTGCTGACGACGACGTACTCGTCCTCACCCAACAATTTCGCCGAGATCGCCATGAGCCCAGTCTCACAGTTCGCAGGGGTCGTGTCTCGCGCCGACACGAAAGGGCAAAGGAGGTAGTACAACACTTCACAAATTGCATACAGGTCGGCGAGGATGCGCGAGGGATACATGCGTTTGAACTGACAAACGCAGTTCTGAAGAAGGAGCCGTGATGGGCATCTTGTCGGTACTCGACCGGGAGCACACGGTCGCGCCCCCGGGATACAGCCGCTGGCTGATCCCGCCGGCCGCGCTCGCCGTCCACCTGTGTATCGGTCAGGCGTACGCCACCAGCGTCTACAAGACGTCGCTGGTGAAGCATTTCGATGCCAGCCTGACCTCGGTCGGAGTCGTCTTCAGCATCGCGATCGTGATGCTCGGCCTGTCCGCCGCCATCGGCGGCACCTGGGTCGAGCGCAGCGGTCCGCGGAAGGCGATGTTCGTCTCGGCCTGTTTCTGGGCCACCGGATTCCTGGTCGGTGCCCTCGGCATCGGAACCGGCCAGCTCTGGCTGCTCTACCTCGGGTACGGCGTGATCGGCGGGATCGGACTGGGAATCGGCTACATCTCCCCGGTCTCGACGCTGATCAAGTGGTTCCCGGACCGACCGGGTCTGGCCACCGGCCTGGCCATCATGGGCTTCGGCGGTGGCGCGCTCGTCGCCAGCCCGCTGTCGCGCCAGTTGCTCAGCCTGTACGACTCGGGCTATGACCCGAACAACAGCAAGTCGCTCGCCGACGGCGGTGCCCTGGTGGCGCTGTTCCTGACGCTGGGTGTCGGCTACTTCGTCATCATGATGTTCGGTGTCTTCAACATCCGGGTCCCTGCTGACGGCTGGAAGCCGGACGGGTTCGACCCGTCGACTGTCAAGCAGAAGGCCCTGGTCACCACGGCGAGCGTCTCGGCCGCGAACGCGATCAAGACCCCGCAGTTCTGGTGCCTGTGGGTCGTGCTGCTCTGCAACGTGACCGCCGGCATCGGCATCCTCGAGCAGGCCAGCCCGATGATCCAGGACTTCTTCCGCGGCGCCGACGGCAAGTCGACGGTCGCCGTGGCGGCTGCAGCGGGCTTCGTCGGGCTGCTGTCGATCTTCAACATGGCCGGCCGGTTCATCTGGTCGAGTACGTCGGACATCATCGGCCGCAAGCCGATCTACGCCATGTACCTCGGTATCGGCATGATCGCCTACTTCCTGCTGGCGACCGTCGGCCACAACGGGACCGCGATCTTCGTCCTGTTCGCGGCCGTCATCCTGTCCTTCTACGGCGGCGGGTTCGCCACCGTCCCGGCGTACCTGCGGGATCTCTTCGGCACCTACCAGGTCGGCGCGATCCACGGCCGGCTGCTCACCGCGTGGTCGGTGGCCGGTGTCGCCGGTCCGCTCATCGTGAACGGCTTCCTCGACCGTGAGGGCAAACCGGGCACGTTGACCGCCGAGGCGTATCGACCGGCGCTGTTCACGATGGTCGGCGTACTGGCCATCGGCTTCGTCGCCAACCTGCTGATCCGGCCGGTCGCCGCGAGGTTCCACGAGAAGTCCACAACCAGCGTGGAGGCAGCGAAATGAACCAGACCCCGCGCTTGGTGATCTCCTGGCTGCTCGTCGCCGTCCTGCTCGGCTACGGCATCGTCCAGACCCTGATCACCGCAGCAAAGCTCTTCACTAGCTAGTACGTAGATGTGTGACGTCCCCGGCGGCGAGTGTTCGCTCACCGTCGGGGGTGTCCACGATCAGCCGACCGTCGTCGGCCAGGTCCCGGGCAGTGCCTTCCAGGAACGTCCCGTCCGGCAACTCGACCCGCACAGCTCGGCCCAGCGTCGCCGACAGTTCCCGGTACTCCGGTAGCAGCCCAGTGGGGTCGTCCAGCCAGCTGCGGTAGCGGGTCTCCAGTTCACGCAGTACTGCGGCTGCCACCGTGACCCGATCGGTCGTGGCTGCGTTCTCCAGCGCCAACGAGGTCGCCGCGGGATGCGGCTTCTCCGACTCGCGCAGCGTCACGTTGAGCCCCACACCGACAACGACTGCCGGACCGTCGATCCGCTCAAGCAGGATGCCGGCCAGCTTCCGGTCCTCGACCAGTACGTCGTTCGGCCACTTCACCTGCGCTGGAATCTCGGCCACTCGCCGCACTGCCGCAGCCACTGCCAACGGCACCAGCAAACCGAGCCACGGCCACCGCTCCGGGTCCACGGCAGTGGGGCGCAGCAGGGCTGACATCAACAGCGCAGAACGCGGTGGTGTCGTCCAGGTGCGCCCGAGCCGACCACGGCCGGCGGACTGGTACTCAGTGAGCACCACAAGGCCTTCAGCAGCGCCCTCAGCGGCAGCCTTAGCCACGTCTGCGTTGGTCGACGGTGTGTCGGCCAGTACGTCGATCTGCGTCCACAACGAGCCGGGGCGCACCAGCCGCCCACTCAGATAGCGTGCGTCGAGTGGCGGCCGTTCCAGGTCGTCGAACATCAGCCTGTGTTCTGCAGGCCGGCGGCGACACCAGAGACGGTCAGCAACAGCAGCCGTCGGGTGCGGACGATCTGCTCCTCGGTGAGCGTGTCATCGGTGCGCAGCGTCCGCAGTGCACGCAACTGCAGGTAGCTGAGCGCGTCGACGTACGGGTTGCGCAGCTCGACCGCGCGGCCCAGCACACGACGTCCGGCAAGCAGGCGCTCCTGGTTGAGCACCTTGAGCACCCACTCGGTGGTCAGCGCGTGCTCGTCGAGCATCAGCTGCGTCAGGTCGGCCCGGTCGCCCAGCTCCAGGTAGCGGCCGAGGATGCGGCGGTCTGTCTTCGCCAGCGACATCTCGGCGTTCTCCAGCATCACCTGGAAGAGCGGCCAGTTCTGGTTCGCGTCCTGCAGTACGGCGACGTCGTTGACCGCGGCCAGCGCGGAACCAAGGCCGTACCAGCCTGGTGCGTTCACGCGCGCCTGCGACCACGCGAACACCCATGGGATCGCCCGCAGGTCCTCGAGCGACGAGACCGCGACACCACGACGGGCCGGTCGCGAACCGAGTGGCAACTGCCCGAGCTCCTCCAGCGGAGTCACCCGGCCGAACCACTCTGCGAAGCCATCCGCCTTCACGAGCCGGTGGTACGCCGTACGTGCCGCCTCGTCGAGCGTCTTCTCCATCACCGCGAAGCGATCCGCAGCCACGGCCGCGCGCTCCTCGATGGCCGGAGTGGACGCCAGCAGCGTTGCCGCGGTGACCTGCTCGATGTGCCGCTGGGCGATCGGTGCGTTGCCATAGCGAGCCGGAATGGCCTCGCCCTGCTCAGTCAGCTTGAAGCGACCAGCCACGGAACCAGGGGCCTGGGCCAGCACCGCACGGTTCGCCGGACCGCCACCGCGGCCCAGTGCGCCACCACGGCCGTGGAACAGGGTCAGCCGGATCGCATTGCGCTGGGCCCACGCGGTGATGCGCGCCTGGGCGTCGTACAGGGCGAGGGTGGCCGACACCGGCCCGACGTCCTTGGCCGAGTCGGAGTAGCCGAGCATGACCTCGAAACGGCGGTCGTTCGCAGTGAGGCGGTGCCGGACCCGGGTGAGTTGGATGGCGTTGTCGAGGACCTCTACCGAGTTCTGCAGGTCCTCACCGGTCTCGAACAGCGGTACGACGTCCAGCTCGATCGGACGGCCGTCGAGCGCCGCATCGGCCAGCTCGTAGACAGCTGCCAGGTCACCGGCGTTCCGGGTGAACGAAACGACGTACCGGCGGCAGGCCTCGGGGCCGAAGCGCTGCTGGATCTGACCGATCACCCGCAGGGTCGCGAGGACCTCTTCGGTCTGGTCGGACAGCTCGCCGCCACCGAGCACCTCTTCGAGGGCCTTGGCGTGCACCGAGGAGTGCTGACGAACCTCTAGCTCGGCCAGGTGGAAGCCGAACGAGTTCACCTGCCAGATGAGCTGCTGCAGATCGCCGTATGCCTGTCGGGGCGCGCCAGCGGACACCAGCGAGTCCTGCAGCACCTTGAGCTCGTGCAGGAGGTCAGCGGCCCGCGGGTAGCCGAAGTCGGCGTCACGGGAGCGCGTAGCTGCCAGGCGGCGAGCCGCCAGCAGCAGGAGCTGCCGGTGCGGCTCGGAAGGCGACCTGGTCTCGATGTCCGCGATCAGCTCGGGGTTGACCGCCCGGGCGTCCTCGAGGATCCGCCGTACCGGTGCGGACGGCGGAGTGGTCGCGGCGTCCAGCGTCAGGGCGCGGCCGAGCTCGTCGGTCGCCCGCTCGAGCGCCCGGAGCACGTGGTCGGCCTGGATCTGCATGGCCTCGCGGGTGATCGCCGCGGTGACGTTCGGGTTGCCGTCGCGGTCGCCGCCGATCCACGAACCGAGGCGGACGAACGGCGCGACCACGGGCTGCCGCAGACCGGCGCCCTCACCGGCCAGCGCGTCATCGAGGCGCCGGTAGACATTGCCGACCACGTCGAAGAGCGTCTCCTCGAACACGGCCATCGCCGAGCGCACCTCGTCCAGCGGCGACGGGCGGCTCTCCCGCAGCTGCGCAGTCCGCCAGAGGATGTCGACCTGCTCGATCAGGCGGCGCCGGTTCTCGGCCAGCTCGCTGTCACCGGCCCGCGGGTCGTGGCGCTCCTCGAGCAGGGCTGAGATCCGCCGGATCGTCGCCAGTACGGCGCGCCGACGCGCCTCGGTCGGGTGCGCCGTCAGCACCGGGCGGAACTCCAGCCCGTTGAGCAATGCGCGCGCCTGCTGCTCACCGCTATCGCGGGAGATCTGCTCGACCGCCTGGGCCAGCTCCGAGGTGACCAGCGCGTTGTCGTCGCGGTCGCGCTCGCGCAGCACCCGGGCACGGTGCAGCTCCTCGCTCAGGTTCGTGAGGTGGAAGTAGCAGCTGAACGCGCGGGCGACGTCCTCAGCCCGCTCGTGCGGCCAGGAGGCGACCAACTGCTCGGCCGCTTCACCATCGCCGGCAATCGTGAGCTCGCGGAGCCGCTCGACATCGTTGAGCAACGGCTGACCGGCGTACTCGACGAGCACTTTGCCGAGGATCTCACCCAGCAGACGAACGTCGGCCCGCAGCTCTTCGGGCACCTCGAACCGCGCGCGGGTACGGGTCTCACTACCGGTCTCGGTCACGTTCGCCCACCCTAGCGAACGCACCCAGCTCACGCCCTGCCAAGTCCGCCAACTGGATGCCTATCGTGACCGTATTTCACGCTACTTGACAGTACGTCACTTAGACGTTGCCGAAACCGCCGCCGACGACCTTGGAGACGACCTTCGCGAGCTCGGCCGGGGTGCGGTCGGTGCCGTCGACAACGAGCATCCGGGCGGATGCTTCGGTCATCGAAGCGAGCAGCTCGGCGAGCACCGGCAGGTTGGCGTCCGGGTCGGTGACACCGGGCAGGGACTTCACCAGGGTCAGTCGCAGACCCTCGACCAGAAAGGCTCGGGCGGCCCGGACTCGATCGGCCACCACGGGAGCGGCGCCGTACTGGGCTCCGAAGACGATCCGCCAGGATTGCGGGTTCTCCGCGGCGGTGCTGAGGAAGGCGGTCAGGCCGTCGAGCACGTGTTCCTCGGGTGTGCCGACGGTCGGGTCGGCCGGTAGCGCGGCCACGATCGAGATGACCAGGTGCTGCTCCTCGCGGGCCAACAGCGCGAGCAGCAATTCATCGCGATTGGCGAAGGAGTCGTAGACCACCGGTTTGGTGACACCGGCCGCATCCGCGACCGACTGCATCGTCGTACCGGCGAAGCCTTTTTCGGAGAAGACTTCGAGCGCCGCATCCAGCAGCATCGGCCGTCGCCGCTCCGGCCCGAGATGCTTCGCCCGCCGGCGTCTGTCGGAGGGCTCGACCACTTGACAAAGCTAACAGATCAGGGGAAATTCCTACGGTCCGGTAGGAACTTCCACGGGGGTGGTCGATGACCGATCGAGGGAGTGCCGGCTGGCTGGATGCCGACGGGCTCGCGGACCTCGACGCGAGCGAGCTGGCCCGGCTGGTGGACCGGACATCGGAGCGGGAGCTTCGGCATCGACTCATCGGGGGAGTACGAGAGATCGCGTTGCGCGAGATCTTTCGGCGGATGCCGGAGTACCTCCGGCCTGCCCGCGCGGCCGGGTTCGACGCCGTCGTCGCCTGGCACATCACGGGGGCGGGCGGTCCAGAAGACTCCGACGCGTTCTGGATCCGGGTCAGCGACGGCCGCTGCGAACTCATCGCCGGCGCCGCCGACCCCGACATCTCCATCCGCACCGACCCCGCCACCCTGCTGCGCGTAGTCACCGGCAACGAAGACCCAGTCAACGCCGTACTCAAACAACGCCTCTCCGTCCGAGGCGACCTGGCCCTAGCCGCCCGCCTCACCAAAATCTTCGCCGTCGGCCCCGCCTGACCCGCGTTGCGGCCGATGTCACAGGCAGCGGGGCCTACTGACGCGTAGGCTGCGCTGTCATGGGAGAGACGGTGAACATCCACACCACCGCCGGCAAGATCGCGGACCTCGAGCAGCGGCTCGACGACGCGGTGCACGCCGGATCGGAGCGCGCGGTGGACAAGCAGCACGCCCGGGGCAAGAAGACCGCCCGGGAGCGGATCGCGCTGCTGCTCGACGAGGGGTCGTTCTCCGAGCTCGACGAGTTCGCCCGGCACCGCTCGACCAGCTTCGGGCTCGAGGCCAACCGCCCGTACGGCGACGGCGTGGTGACCGGCTACGGCACCATCGACGGCCGTCAGGTCTGCGTGTTCGCCCAGGACTTCACGGTCTTCGGCGGCAGCCTCGGCGAGGTCTTCGGCGAGAAGATCGTCAAGGTGATGGACCTGGCGATGAAGATCGGCTGCCCGCTGATCGGCATCAACGACTCCGGCGGTGCCCGGATCCAGGAAGGTGTGGTCAGCCTCGGCCTGTACGGCGAGATCTTCCGCCGCAACGTCCGGGCCTCCGGCGTGATCCCGCAGATCTCGCTGATCATGGGCCCGTGTGCGGGCGGCGCGGTCTACTCCCCCGCGGTCACCGACTTCACCGTGATGGTCGACGAGTCGTCGTACATGTTCATCACCGGCCCGGACGTGATCAAGACCGTCACCGGCGAGGACGTCTCCCAGGAGGAGCTCGGCGGCGCCCGGACGCACAACACCAAGTCCGGTAACGCGCACTACCTCGGCAGCGACGAGGAGGACGCGATCGAGTGGGTGAAGTCGCTCGTCGCCCACCTCCCGCAGAACAACCTCGAGGACCCGCCGGTCTACGACGCCCCGGCCGACCTCGAACCTTCCGACGTCGATCTCGCGCTCGACACGCTGATCCCGGACTCGCCGAACCAGCCGTACGACATGCACACCGTGATCGAGTCGGTCGTCGACGACGGCGACTTCCTCGAGGTGCAGTCGCTCTTCGCCCCGAACATCGTGGTCGGCTTCGGCCGCGTCGAGGGCCGCCCGGTCGGCGTCGTCGCGAACCAGCCGATGCAGTTCGCCGGCACCCTCGACATCGACGCCTCCGAGAAGGCCGCCCGCTTCGTCCGCACCTGCGACGCGTTCAACCTCCCAATCCTCACCTTCGTCGACGTCCCTGGCTTCCTCCCCGGCACCGACCAGGAGTGGAACGGCATCATCCGCCGCGGCGCCAAACTCATCTACGCCTACGCCGAGGCGACTGTCCCGATGATCACCGTCATCACCCGCAAGGCCTACGGCGGCGCGTACGACGTCATGGGTTCCAAGCACCTGGGTGCGGACATCAACCTCGCCTGGCCGACCGCCCAGATCGCCGTCATGGGCGCCCAGGGCGCCGTCAACATCCTCTACCGCCGCGAACTAGCCGGCGCCGAAGACCCCGAGGCCCGCCGCCAGGAACTCATCACCGAGTACGAAGACCAGCTCGCCAACCCGTACGTCGCCGCCGAACGCGGCTACATCGACGCGGTCGTCAAGCCGAGCGAGACCCGCGCCGAAATCGTCCGCGGCCTCCGCCTACTCCGCACCAAACGCGACACCCTGCCCCCCAAGAAGCACGGCAACATCCCGCTCTGATCGGAGACCCCCGATGAACCTGCAAATCCTGAAGGGCGACCCGACCCCCGAGGAACTAGCCGCCCTAGTAGCGGTCCTAGCCGCCCGCCCCACCACCGACGCGCCCGCCGAAACCGAGCGCGCCAGCAACTGGGCAACGTACTGGCGCAACAGCCGCACCCCATTCCACCCCGGCCCCGGCCAATGGCGAGCCAGCGCCCACCCGTAACAACCCGGCTCAGCCCTCCGCGCGGCGGGTTAGGTGCGGCGGAAGCGGATGAGGGGGTAGAGCGGGGCGTTGCCGTTCGGGCGGGTGGGGCCTGGGAAGGTGGTTGCGCCGTCTAGGACGAGGCCGTGGGTGGCGGCGTCCGCTACTAGGCGGGTCAGGGAGTCTTGGGCGCGGGTGGTGTTCGGTTCGCGGCCTTCGGCGTAGCGGGTGGCGTCGTTTTTCTCGGTGGTGGTGAGGAAGACGCCGCCGGGGCGGAGGATGCGGGCTACCTCGGCGAGGATCGGGGTGCTGTCGTCGAGTAGGTGCAGGAGCCAGATCGCGATGACTGCGTCGGTACGGCGGTCTGCGACCGGGAGGCGGGTTGCGTCGGCGGCGGCGATGTGGCCGGGGAGTCGAATCTTGGCGTGTTGCAGCATGGCCGTGGAGAGGTCGAAACCGTGCACGAGGTTGCCTAGCGCAACTAGCTCGGCGCCGACGATTCCGGTGCCGACGGCAAGTTCCAGCACCCGCTGTGAACCCGGCGGCAGCAATTCGGCGACTGCCCGTGCCGCGGCTTGGGCGCGCTCCACGCCACCGCGAGTTTCGTCGTACCGGGCGGCCTCGGACTCGTTGTAATCAAGGCGATTCTTCGGCGGTGCCCACAACGACGGCCAGGCGATGCCGACCTGGGCGAGCATGGTGCGAACGAGCGGCAACGAGAGGCCGACGACATTGTGATAGTCGCCCTCGATCCCGGTGACGAAGGGTCCGCCGATGCCGTCGACGGTGAATGAGCCGGCCACGACGAGCGGTTCGCCGGTGGCGACGTACGCGTCGATCTCGTCGTCGGTCAGGTCGGCGAAGTAGACGGTCGTCGACGCCAGTTCGCGCAGCTCCGTCTTCGACTCGGTGTCGAACAGGCAGTGCCCGGTGTGCAGTACGCCGGACTTCCCGCGCATCGCGCGAAGTCGCTCGCGCGCGACTTCCGGCGTACCGGGTTTGCCGTAGGCGACCCCGTCGATCTCCAGCACCGAGTCGCAACCGAGCACGGTCGCGTGATCGTCCAGCTCGGCGACCACGGCTCGCGCCTTCAGGGTCGCGAGCAGCCGGGCGAGCTCACCCGGGCTCTCCGCGGTGACGTTGTCCTCGTCGACCCCGGAGACGATCACCTCCGGCTCGACTCCAGCACTCCGCAAGGTCTGGAGTCGCGCCGGGGACTGCGACGCGAGGACGAATCTCACAGCTTGGCCAGGGCGCGGCGCAGCGGGTCGAGACCGATCGAGCCGAGGTTCAGCGCGTCGGAGTGGAACTGCCGCAGGTCGAACGTGGATCCCTTGCGCTGCTTGGCTTCCTCGCGCGCCTGCAGCCAGAACCGCTCACCCACCTTGTACGACGGCGCCTGTCCCGGCCACCCGAGGTACCGGTTCAGCTCGGCCTTCAGGAACTCGGTCTCGAGGCCACTGTGCGCCCGCAGGAACTCGAACCCGAGATCCGCATTCCAGGTCTCACCCGGCCGCCAGCCGAACGGATTGTCCCGCGGGACCTCCAGCTCGAGGTGCATGCCGATGTCAACGATCACCCGCGCGGCCCGGAAGCCCTGCGCGTCCAGCATGCCGAAGCGGGCACCCGGGTCCTCCAGGTAACCGAGCTCCTCCATCAGGCGCTCGGCGTACAGGGCCCAGCCCTCGCCGTGACCCGAAACCCAGCAGGCGATCCGCTGCCAGCGGTTCAGCAGGTCGGCGCGCAGCATCGTCTGCGCGCACTGCAGGTGATGCCCGGGCACGCCCTCGTGGTAGACCGTGGTGACCTCACGCCAGGTGGCGAAGTCCTCGACACCGTTCGGCACTGCCCACCACATGCGGCCCGGCCGCGTGGTCAGGTCCTCGCTCGGCGGGGTGTAGTAGATCGCCCCGTCCGAGGTCGGCGCGATCATGCACTCGAGCGTGCGGATCGACTCCGGTACGTCGAAGTGCTTGCCGGCCAACTCAGCAACGGCTTGGTCGGACAGCTCCTGCATCCAGTCGCGGAACGCTTCCTTACCGCGGATCTTGCGAGCCGGGTCGGCGTCTAGCAACGCGGCGGTCGCCTGGATGTTGCGGTCCCCGCCATTGAGATCGGCGGCGATCTTCTGCATCTCGCCCTCGACGCGAGCCAGCTCCTCCCAGCCCCACGCGTACGTCTCGTCGAGATCGACCGTCGCGCCAAGGAAGTTGCGGGAAGCAAGCTGGTAGACCTCGCGACCACAGGCGTCCCGCTCCGGCGCTCGCGGCGCCACCTCGGCGGTCAGCCAGGAGCCGAACTCCGCGAACGCCTTGCGCGCGGACTCGGCGGCCGCCGCCACGCTCGGCTTGATCGCAGTCTCCGGGGCCTGCCGCGCGAGCCCACCGAAGTAGTCGTCACCGGCCGGGTCGGTCCAGGTGGCGATCTTGCCGGCCAGGTCCCGCACCTGACGCAGCGCCGAGACTCTGCCCTGCGCAGCCTGGTCGAGCACCGTCTCGCGGTACCCGTCGAGCGCCGTACCGACGAGGTTGAGCCGGATCGCGATCCGCTCCCAGTCGTCGTCACTCGCGGTCGGCATCAGGTCGAAGACCTGCCGCAGGTTCGCCGGGGTCGACGAGATCGCGTTCAGCTGGTGATGCGGTACGCCGGCCTCGTACGTCTCCTGCTCGAGTCCGAGCCGCTCGACGAACGCGTCCTTGGCCACCTCTTCACGCGGAGTCGCCGGCTCGATCGCGGCAGCCTGCGCCAGCGTCCGCCGGGTCAGCTCCAGTACGGCGTCGTACCCGGCCGGGGTGTAGTCCGGCAACTCGTGGTCGTGGCCCTCGATCCCCATGAACGTCGCCTCGGTCGGATTCAGGGTGATGAATTCCTCGAGGTAGCTCTCGGAGAGCTTGTCGATCGGGCTGTCGGTCGCATCAGTCACACGCCCGACCCTACCTCGCACAGGGACTGCGATCCCGCCGTTTTCGCTCAGCCCGGATGGAGTTCTGGCGGAGCCACTTGCCGCCAGGAATCCAGCAGGATGTCGCGCAGCTCGTCCGCGTCCTCGAGCGCGGCCAGCCGGGCGCGAACCCAGTTCGACCCCGCTTCGTGCCGCGGGACCCAGAACTTGTCCGGCTCGGCGAGGATCAACTCGTCCCGCTCCAGTTGCGGGCACCGCACCGCGAACGACGTCTGATCGTCCGGCACGGTCACGAACATCCGCCCGGCCACGTCGAAGGTCGGATGCCCCCACCGCTGCTTCTCGCGAGTCTCCGGAAGGGACAGAGCGATACGGCGGACATCGTCGGCGTCGGGCACGGTAACACCCTCTCAAACGCTGGGGACACCTTCCGACCGGATCCGGCCACTGCTCTTCGACACCGACGAAAAGCGTTGTTAGCTGCGCGCAGAGCTCGCACTGTAAGCACTATCGAACAGTGAGGAGCATCGCGATGAAATCTCCCGGCCTTCTGACGGCTGTCGGCTGCGTGGCGCTGGGTCTGGTGGCCGCCCAGCAGACCCTGCCGGCCAGTGCCGCCGCCCCGGTCGTGTGGGTGGTGAACAACGCCGACCACGTCTTCTCGTCGTCCACGCGCCCCGCCGGCGCTCCAGCGACCGTCGAACTCGACGCCGCCCGCGGCGAAGCCGAAGGGGCGCAGATCCTGATCCGCCCGGACAGCAGGCTCACCGGTGTCCAACTGGGCGCGGCTCAGGCGCTCACCGGCCCCGGTGGCGCACAACTCCCCGCCGGCGCGATCACCGTACGGCGGCAGTACAACCATCCGCGGATCCTCGTCAAGGAGGGCGACGCGAACCTGCAGGACGGCCAGTTGCCGCCGGACGGCAGCCGCAACTACTACGACGCCCTGGTCGACAACTCCGCTGTCGAGGTCGCCGCGAACTACACACAGGCCTTCCATTACGGCGTCACGATCCCGGCCGGACAAGCGCCTGGCGTCTACACCGGCTCGATCGCAGTGCGGAACAGCGCCGGCGACATCACCGTGCCGGTCCGGCTCACCGTGCACAACGTGACAGTGCCGCCGGCGAACCAGTCGGCGTTCAAGATGAACAACTGGTTCACCTCGGTCGGCTGGGACTACACCGGCACCGAGCGCGCCATCCCCTTCCAGTACGACGACGCGGCGCCGTACTCGGCGAATTGGTGGCGGGTGATCGCCAGCTTTGCGCGGATGCAGGCCAAACAGCGCAACAACGTCGTGTACGCCGACTTCCAGGCGCTGCTGATCCGCGGTACCACGATCGATGCCAATGGCAACTACACCTTCGACTGGACGAATTTCGACCGGTTCGTGCAGCTGTTCGTGGACGCCGGTGCGATGCAGTACCTGTACACACCGACTCTGCTGGAATCCAGCCCCGATGCCGCGCACCCCAAGCTGGAGATGCTGAAGAACGTCGACGGCGTCACCACGAAGGTTCTGGTGGAGCCGAACACCAGCGAGAGCACGGCGTACCTGAAGAAGGTCTTCCCGGCCCTCAAGGCGCACCTCGACGCCAAGGGCTGGACCGACAAGTTCTACATGAGCGCGCTCGACGAGCCGACCCACCCGAACCAGGCGGTCGCCGCTCGGTGGCTGTACGAGGTGTACGACGACTACTTCCCCAAGCCCCTCACCAACGAGGCGCACGGCTACACGTTCCTCCCGGACGCGGCCGAGAACATCACCACGATGACGCCGTACACGGAGAACTACGAGGACCACGCCGGCTACTGGCAGAAGGCCCGCCGCGACGGCAAGGAGCTGTGGCTCTACACCTGCATCGTGCCGCAGCACCGGCACATGAACCGGCTGATCGGTGAGCCGCTGGCCAAGACCCGGCTGCTGCCGTGGCTGGTCTGGAAGATCGGCGGCCAGGGGTTCCTGCACTGGGGCTGGAACTACTGGCACCGCTCGACCGGCGACAACAACCGGCCGTACAACACCTTCGACGAGGACCAGACCGGCGACAACTACATCGTCCGGCCGAACAAGGCGGCGTACGACGTCTATGACAGCATCCGCGGTGAGGCGCAGCGCGACGGCCAGGAGGACTTCGAACTGCTGAGTCTGCTGGCCAAGACCAAGCCCCGGACCGCGCAGGCGATCGCGGAGTCCCTGATCACGGACTTCTCGGTGTACGACCGGGCCGGCGCCACCGTGACGAACCGGCACCAGCAGCTGCTGAAGGCGATCGCTTCGGCCGCACCGGACGACAGCGCAGTCACCCCGCTTGCTGACGACTTCTCAGCTGGGTCCGACAACTTCCGCTTCGGCGTGAACCGCGAGCCTGGGAAGCCGGCCGGTCAGTGGAGTGTCCAGAACGGCGAGCTCGTCCAGTCGTACGTCGGTGACTGGATCGTCGGGTCTGCTGCCGTGGAAGGCCGCCGGTACCGCGACGCGGTCGTCGACGCCGACGTCCGGATCACCGCGACCGGGGGCAACGAGGCGAACTGGGCCGGTCTCACCCTGCGCAGCATCAACGGAACTGACTACCAGACCGGGTACCTGGCCGCGATCCGCAACAACGGCGAGCTGTTCCTCTATCGAGGGGACAAGGAGCTGGCCAAGATCGCTGTTCCTGGCTACCAGGCGGGTCAGTGGACGCACCTGCGACTGATTGCCGAGGGCACCAAGATCAGGGTGTACGCCGGGAACTCGCCGGCCGCGTTGATCACCATCACCGACGATTCGTACGCCGAGGGTTCGGTCGGCCTGGTCACCGGTGGAACCGCGGCCCGGTTCGACAACCTCCGGATCAACCCGGGGACCAATCCGGCCGCTGGCGGAACTGTGACTGCGAGCAGTTCATACGAGAGCGACGGTTGGAGCAAGGCCGCACTGGCCGACGGCAATCGCGGATCGTCCTCGGTGAGCAACGGCTGGAGCAGTGACGCCAATGTGTCGGTGAACCACACCGAGACCGTCACAGTTGATCTCGGGAAGGCAGTGCCGGCCGGTCGAGTCGATCTGTTCCCGCGGACCGACACGGCCGCCGGGTTCCCGGTCGACTACACCGTCGAGATCTCCACGGACGGCTCGGCGTGGACCAAGGTCGCGGACCGTACTGGGGCGGCGCAGGCTCCCCAGTCGGCCGACTTCGCCGCTCAGCAGGTGCGCTATGTCCGCGTCACCGGGACGAACCTCCGCAAGGATCCCTTCGGCGCCTACCGGATGCAGCTGGCTGAAGTAGAGGTTGCTGGCGGCAACTACGCCGCGGGTCGCCCGGTCACGGCCACGACCTCATCGGAGTACCTCGACAACGGCTGGCGGCGGAGCGCGCTCACCGACGGCATCACCACCTCCAACCTCGGCTACTCGATGGGCTGGAGCAGCGAGGTCGGCCCGGCCGACGGCACGGCGTCAGCCACCGTCGACCTGGGTGGCGCCACCCGGATCAGCCAGGTGACTCTCGCACCGCGGACCGACCTGAAGGCCGGGTTCCCGATCGACTACGCGATCCAGGTCTCGCCGGACGGCACCACCTGGACGACAGTCGCGAGCCGGACCGCCCAACCACAACCGCTCGAGCCCGTCGAGCTGACGTTCACCAGCACGACAGCCCGCTACGTGCGGGTGGCCGGGACCAAACTCGATCCCGGCCCGTCCAACGAGTACCGCATGCAGCTGGCTGAACTAACGGTCCGCTGACCGACGACGGCCTGGGAGAAGCAGGGAGAGCGCCGCACCGACAGCCACGACTGCGGCGCCGACCCACACTGCGGGCACCAGGCCGTCGACGTACCGATCGGGGGTCTCGTACGAACCGGCCGAAGCAAAGACCGAGGCCAGTACGGCGACGCCCATCGCCACGCCGATCTCGCGGATGGTCGCGTTCGTGCCGGACGCGACACCGCGGTCGATCTCGGCCATCCCGTTCATCACCACACTCGCCGACGGGGCGAACGTGAGCCCCATACCGATCCCGGCCAGCACGAACGGGACGACGTACTCGCCGTAGGTGACGTCGACCGTGGTGACGGCCGCCATCCAGCCCAGCGCCACGGCCAGGAATACCTGACCGCTTCCGATCAGGACCCGCGACCCGACCCGGTCGACGATCAGCCCGGCGATCGGCGCGACCACCATCGGCACCATCGTCCACGGCATCGTGCGGACACCGGACTCCAGCGGGCTGTAGCCCTGCACAACCTGGAAGAACTGCGCGAGCAGGAAGACCGACCCGAAAGCGCCGAGTGAGAAGGTGAACGACACTGCGTTCACGACGCCGAACGAGCGCACCCGGTAGAGCCGCATCGGCAGCATCGGCGCGGGGGTCCGCCGTTCCCAAGCCACGAAGGCGACGAGGAGCAGCAGTCCGGCGATCAGCGAGCCCAGCACGCCACCGGACGTCCAGCCGTCGTCGGCTCCGTTCACCACACCCCACACGACGGACAGCACGCCCACGCTCGCCAGCAGCAGTCCGAGCAGGTCCAGCCGCTGCTTGGCTCCCCACGACTCGGGCAGCACCCGGGCGACCAATACGACGGCAGCGACGCCGATCGGCACGTTCAGCCAGAAGATCCACTGCCAGTTGAGGCCCTCGACCACGGCCCCACCGACGACCGGGCCGAGCGCGACCCCGAGCCCAGAGATGCCACCCCAGATCCCGATCGCCGCACTCCGCAGCCGGTCGGGCACCGCACCGGCGAGCAGGGTCAGCGCCAACGGCATCACCGCGGCACCGCCCACGCCCTGGACCGCGCGGGCCGTGATCAGCATCCACGGCTCGGTCGCGAACGCACAGGCGGCCGAGGCCAGCGTGAACAGCGCGATGCCGGCCAGGAACATCCGGCGCCGGCCGATCCGGTCGCCGAGCGCGGCCGCGGTCAGCAGGAGCGCGGCGAACGCCAGCGTGTAGGCGTTGATGAACCACTGCAGGTCGGACAGCGAGGCGCCGAGCTCGGTCTTGATCACCGGCAGCGCGTTCGTCACGACCAGGTTGTCCAGCGTGACCATGAAGGTCGGGATTCCGACAGCGGCCAGGACCGCGCCCATCCCACGACTGCGGCCCGGCCCCGCGGCGACCGGTACCTGCTCATCGAGAGCGGTCGACGTCATCGTTCAACTCCTAGTTGTAATCCACTGATAACAAGCTCGATCACCAAAGTATGCATCGACTGATAACTTGTCAACCCGGTCCATTGGGCGGTTGAGTTCCGCCTGGCGGGAATTTGTTCCTGCTGTTCTGGTAAGCGCTTGCCAAGGTGGTCGCTTGATCGCATGATGGCCACCTGATTCCGCCATCAGGCAGTTCTGATTCCGCCAAGAGATAGGTGCTCGATGACGAACCTCTTAAGTCGACGCAGCGTGCTCGGAGCCGGAGGAGCAGCGGTCGGAGCGGCCGCCCTCGGTTCCCTGGGTATCGGTCAGGCCGGCGCGTCGCCCACCGGCCGGCTTTGGCAGTCCGAGCGGGTCCGGTACGACTCGAAGTACCGGCTGGTCTACACCGCCGACGACGAGGGCAACCGGATCCCCGACTTCAGCCACGCGGGCTACCGGAACGGCGACAGTCCGATTCCGCACGTCCGCACGGTCAAGACCGTGCAGCCGATCGAGGGCGACAACACCGCACACCTGCAGGCCGCGATCGACGAGGTCGGCCTCCGCACCCCGGACCGCAACGGCTTCCGGGGCGCGCTACTACTCGCTCCCGGCATCTACCCGGTCGCCGGAACACTGCGCGTGAACCGCTCCGGCGTCGTACTGCGTGGCTCCGGCGACGGGGCGGATCCGGCCAAGAACACCGTGATCCAGGCGACCGGCAACACCCCGGTATCGCGCGATGTCGTCGTACTGGGTGGGTCGGTCAGCACCGGCTGGCGCGGTGAGGTCGCCGGAACGCGGACCGACATCACCAGCGACTGGGTGCAGGTCGGATCGCGGTCGTTCGACGTCGCCGATGCGAGCGGGTTGAAGCGTGGCGACAACATCGTGCTGATCCACCCGTGCACCGAAGCTTGGCTCGCCTCCGTCGACCACGGCGGTACGGCGAAGGACGCCGGCTGGACAGTCGACAGCCAGCCGATCACCTACAACCGCTTCATCCGCTCGATCCGCGGCAACACCGTGACGGTCGACGTACCGATCTTCGAGCACCTGCGACGCGCCCGCTCGCAGTCCTACCTGTATGTCTGGGATCGCGCCGGCCTGGTGACCGGCGTCGGCGTGGAGAGCCTGCGGATCGACATCCAGTTCGCGGGTGACCCGGATGTCGACGAGGCGCATGCCTGGGTCGGCGTGAAGGTCCGGCAAGTCGAGGATGCGTGGGTGCGGGACAGCACCTTCCTGCACTTCGCGAAGGCCGGCGTCGAGACGACCGAGGCGACACGGGTGACGGTACGAAACTGCCGGGCGCTCGATCCGGCGTCGGTGATCACCGGTGGACTGCGCTACAACTTCAACTGCGAGTCGTTCTCACAGCAGGTGCTGTTCGTGGACTGCTATGCCAGCAAGGCCCGGCACGCGTTCATCTCGAACGGCGCGAGCAGCGCCTCAGGCATCGTCTTCCTCCGCGGTACGTCGGAGGGCGCGCTCGCCTCGAGTGAGGGCCACCGGCGGTGGAGCCAGGGCCTGCTCTGGGACAACCACCGCGAGGTCGCGCCGAAGGTCGATCTCACCCTCGGCATCTACAACCGCGGCGACTACGGCACCGGCCACGGCTGGGCGACCTCCCACTCGGTCGGCTGGAACTGCGACACCGGCACGACCAAACTCGTCGTACAGAAGCCGCCGACCGCCCAGAACTACGCGATCGGCTGCCACGGCGTCATCACCGGCGACGGCCCCTTCACCCAACCCGCCGGCTACATCGAGGGCGCGAACCGCACCGGGTTGGTCCCGCCGTCGCTGTACCAGGCGCAGTACCTCGATCGGCACCGCTGACCCACGTTGTATGCATTGACTGATAACATCACTGGTGGGGTGATCGCTCACTGATTGACGGAGGACCGGATGACGAGAGTACGGCTGACCGCCGCCGAGCGCGGCGAGGAGGTGCTGCGGGCCGCCGTGGTGGCCTTCGCCACCTCGGGCTACCAAGGCACCAAGACCGACGAGATCGCCCGCCTGGCCGGCGTCTCCCAGCCGTACG
The DNA here is from genome assembly GCF_042674205.1 of Kribbella sp. NPDC056951. Lineage (NCBI taxonomy): Bacteria > Bacillati > Actinomycetota > Actinomycetes > Propionibacteriales > Kribbellaceae > Kribbella > Kribbella sp. NPDC056951. The sequence continues at coordinate 103,581 of NZ_JBHUQZ010000013.1, read as the reverse complement.
TCATCCGGCTCTTCGGCACCAAACAGCAACTCTTCCTGGCCTCGGTCCGCTGGGTCTGCGCCCGCGTCGAACAAGTCTTCCGCGACGCCGCCGCCGATTCCCCCGACCTCGCCAGCCTCGCGCGCGGCTACGAAAAAATGTCCGAGGAACGCGAACTCCTCCTGGTCCTCCTCCAAGGCTTCTCCGCCAGCGCCGACCCCGACATCGGCGACTGCGTCCGCGAAGGCTTCGGCAGCATCTACCACCTCATCCGCGACCTCACCGGCGCCACTCCCCTGGAAGCCCGAGAGTTCCTCAGCACCGGCATGCTCCTCACCGTCATGTCCGCCATGCAGGTCCTGGGCCCCAACCCCCACCCCGCCCCCTGGGCCGACGAAATCACCACCACCTTCACCATCAACCCCAACTAGCCCGACGCAGGCTCGGCCGGCGACGTACGTGGATGGTTGCTCACCGCTCCGGCCGACCAAAGCAGCGTGGCTGGGCGATCCGGGGGCTGAGGTGGATGGCGAGGCCGCGACCGCGTGCACGTTGCCTGAGGTTGCCGGGCTTCGGTTGCTGTACGAGAGCTGTGCGGAACATAAGTGCCCGCATGCGACCAATGGTGGGGCGCATCTTGGCCCGCTCAGGCCCAACACATTCCCCACACCGGCCGAACCACCCGCGACGGCACCTGGATGGCAACCTCTTCGTCAACCGCAACCGAAGCCCGTCAGACCCAGGCAACCTTCACCTCTGGTCGCCGACCTTGCCATCCCGCTCAGCCACAGGCTCGCCCAGCCACCCTTCCTCTGTAAGCCGGCCGCCGCGGCGAGCAACCACCGCCATAGGTCCCGGCCGCATCCGAGCGAGCCGTTAGCCGGACCAACAACAGGGGTCGGTTCAGTCGCGGCCCAGGCGTTGGCCGGCGGCGAACCAGATGGTGATGGTGGCCAGGACTAGAGCGCCGACTGTGACGAGCAGGGAGCCCGGTACGTCGGCACCCTTCACGAGAGCTGCGGCAATAGCGACCAGTGGGGCGATGATCAGTGCGATCGCTCCCGGCACGACCCAGCGGCGTACAGCGCGTCGCTCGACACGCACGTACGACGGCAGTTGCGCGGCGAACGCGGTTGCCAGATGGGTCACCACCACCGCAATCGCGGTCATCACCAACTGCCAACTGATCTCGGCTGGTGCCCGGATGAGCCAGCCGAACGTGATCGTCAGCAACAACACCACACCGGCCAGCGAGTCGGGGAGGATGACAGTTGCCGCGAGCAACGGAATCGCCACGAGTGGGACGAGGTCGAGCTGGTCCCATGCCGCGGTCCCGGGAACCGCGATCGCCAGTGCGCCGGCGGCGGCGATCACGAGTCGCGCCACCAGCACACCGCGGCCGGTGTCGCGTAGCTGCGCCAACCACAGGGTCAACTTCTCGGCAGCTGTCATGAGCGCATCCTGGGGGCGGAGGCTAGGCGGGCGGCATCTCGGAGGACTTCGTCGAGGGTGCCGGAGCCTCGCCAGGGGACGGTGGGGACACCTAGGTCGCCGAGGCGGTCCAGCTCGCGGCGGCGTTCGAGTAAGCGAAGGCGCCAGGCTAGGGGCCACGAGCGTTGGTCGTGTTCGTCGAGGTCGATGACCGAGGCGACATCCGGGGGCAGCGTGTCTACGGCGATGACTGTGCAGCCGGAGTGGACGAGGGTGACGACGTAGCCGAGGACTACCTGACGGAGGAGTGGACTCAGCACCAGGACGAGGCTGTCGGACTTGATGCGGTTCCGCTGGGCTAGTTGGTCCTGGTCCGGCTGGCGGCCTCGGCGGTCGGCGTGGACGAGGGCATCGAGGATGCGGCGCAGGTGACCGCGTCCGCTGCCGGAGCGGACTCCGCGCACCAGGTTGCCGGTATCGACCAGGCGGACCCGGTCGCCGTGCCGCAGGTAGTGCTCCGCGATCGAGGCAGCCGCGCGGACTGCCGTGTCCAGACTGCTCGACCGACCGTCGATTCCTTCACTGATCCCGATCTCGCCACCGGTGTCGAGCAGAATCACCACCTCTGTGTCGCGGTCCGACCAGGTCGAGGTGACATGCAGCTCGCGGGTTCGCGCCGAGACCGACCAGTTGATCCGCCGCAACCGGTCGCCGGTCCGGAACGGCCGGACCCCGGCCAGCTCCGTCCCTTCACCCGGCCGTCTCGACCGATGCAAACCGACGAGCCCGGCCGGCCGCGGCATCGCGTCCACCGCCTCGAACCCTTCGCGCAACGGCAACGTGGTCACCGTCGAGGCACCAGCCGACGTCAGCCGGATCCGATAAGCCCCCAGCACCGACGTAGCCACGACTGTCGGCTTCTCCAAGGCCCGCAACCCCCATCGCTTGGCGCGGACTCCAACCTCCAGCGCCACCCCATCCGAGTCCGTGTGCCGGCCAGCAGGCTCAGCGACGGCTGCCTGGCGAGGCGAGTAGTCGAACCACTTGGACCGCGGCAGCGCCGCAACGACCAGATCGATCTCCGGATCCACCGTCCCCTCGACGCGCAGCCGGTACGTCGTTGCCTGGCCCTCGAACAGCACATCGGCATCCAGTTCGGTGTGCACCTCAGGCTCGGCACGCGGCCGGAAGAACCGTCCCCACACCGCAACGAACGCCAGTGGCAACCCGAACACCGCAGCATCCGGTCGTCGCGCCAGCACGGCGATGACGAGCAGCACCGCGGCGACCACGATCACGCGGACGTGCGCGTGCGTGGGCTGCCACTTCATGATCCGACTCCCCCGGACATGTCGGGCCTCAACGACCAGCGCCGACAACAGTGGGCGGCGTCGGCACGGCACCGAGCACAGCCCGAACCACCGTCGCCCCGGTCACGTCGTGCAGCCACAGCTCCGGCCGCACGGTGATCCGGTGCGCGAGCGCAGGCACCGCAACCGCCTTCACATCCTCCGGTACGACGTAGTCGCGGCCCTGGATCACCGCATACGCGCGGGCGGTCAGCAGCAGCGCCAGCGAGCCACGCGGTGACGCACCGACCAGCACCTGCGAGTCACGCCGGGTCGCCGCAGCCAGGTCGACGCAGTACTGGCCGACAGTGTCGTCGACAGTGACAGTCTCAACGGCCTGCTGCGCGGCCAGCAGACCAGCAGCGTCGGTGACGGCCTCAACTCTCTGGTCCTCGGTCCGGCGACTCATGCGGCGCCGCAGCACCTCCCACTCCTCGGCGGCGGTCGGGTAGCCGAAGCCGATCCGCAGCATGAAGCGGTCGAGCTGCGCCTCGGGTAGCGGGTACGTGCCCTCGTACTCCACCGGGTTCGCCGTGGCGAGCACGTGGAACGGCACCGGCAGCGGGAAGGTCTGCCCCTCGACCGTGACCTGGTGCTCCTGCATCGACTCCAGCAGCGCGGCCTGGGTCTTCGGTGGGGTCCGGTTGATCTCGTCGGCCAGCAGCAGACCGGTGAAGATCGGCCCCGGCCGGAAGACGAACTCCGACTCCTTCTGGTCGTAGACGAACGCACCGGTGACATCGGACGGCAGCAGGTCCGGCGTGAACTGCACGCGCCGGAACTCCAGCCCCAGCGCCTGCGCGAACGATCGCGCGGCCAGCGTCTTCGCCAGCCCCGGGTAGTCCTCCAGCAGCACGTGCCCACCGGCCAGGATCCCCGCCAGGACCAGCTCGAGCGCCTCGCCCTTACCGACGACTGCCTGGCCGACCCGCTCCAGCACCCGCCGGCTGAGGTCGGAGACCTCCGCCAGCCCGAGCTCCCGGCTGCCTGGACTGATGACGTCGACGGGTCGGGTTTCGGAATCGGTCACGGTTCCTCACAGGTTCTCGATGGTCTGGATCGCGGCCTCGATCTCGGCGAGGGTCGCGATGCGTTTGTCGTCGGAGGTGATCAGGTCCCACACTTGCTCGCCGACGAGGGCCCGGGCGCGGTCCGGGTCGAGGTCGGGATCGATCCCGTGCCGGTGCACGAGCCGATCGATGGTCAGCTCCAGCAACAGCGGCTGGATCCGCCGGGCGAACGTGAACGAGCCTTCGCCGTTCCGGCGCTCGCGGCTCGACTCCTGCAACCACGTCGCGATGAACTGCGTCCGGTTGTCGTTGCTGTGTGCCCGTGCCGCCGCGAGCTCCTCGTCATGCCGCGCGGGCCAGTTGGTCTCCAGCATTTGCGGGCCCAACTGCCGCAACGCCACCGACCCGAAGCCGATCGCCAGGGCGGCGGCCACGAACCACAGCGGCCGCGGCGCCATCCCGGCCGCGCCGAACGCGCCGACCAGCAGCAAGCTCGCCACGACGGTGAAACCGACGTGCTGCACCAGCACCTTGTTCAGCCGCATCGACCGAATCGTCGGCTTCTGCACCGGACGCTCATCCTCGTCCAGCGGAGTCCACTTGTACGACGTCATCCGCGCACCTCCCCGCCGTCCGACGGAGCTGCCACGGCACCGACGCGTTGATCAGCCTGAGCCGCGGCCAGGTCGTCCCGCAGCCGGAGCAGTGCCGCTCGAGCCTCAGCCCGGGAGTCCTCACTGGAACCGTGCGTCGAATAGCGAGCCTCGCGGTATAGCTCGCCCAGCCGGATCAGATGCGGTTCGGAGATCCCACCCACACCGAGCACGCGCACAGTGAACTCGGCGGGCGTCTCGGACGCCTCCCGCGCAACTCCGGCCGACGCGGCCGCTTGCTCCAACGCCACCCAGCAAGCGATCACCGCGTCGGTCGCCCGCCCCGAATCGATGGCGGCCAGACCGGTGTCGACCGCCTCCGCGAGCTTCTCCGCGGCGATTCGCTCCCAGTCCGGTTCGGACTCGGTCACGACAGGCAGTTGCACGCGCCGGATGACCCGGTAGATCAGCAGCGCGATGAATACGAGCAAGGCCGCGCCGGCCAGCCAGAACAGGGCCGCGAAGAGACTCTGGATCCAGGCCGGCGCCTCCCGGGACTTGGCCGGCGGTCCGGTCTTCTCCGAGAAGGACGGCATCGTCGGCGCCGTGATGGTCCGGGTCACCGTCGGCGCCGGCTTCGGCGACAAGGTGCTGTCGCTGACCGGCCGCACCGAACCGCCCGCCGAGGCCAGCACGACGAACCCGGCGCCGGCGATCCCGAGGATCAGCACGACAACCAGCGCCAAGCTCCCGCGACGGTGCGTCAACATGCTGGGCAGGCTAGCCGATGAAAAGCGCTTACCAAGCCCGATTTCCCCTTTGTGCCACCAGAGTGCGCACAGAATGCCGGAAGAGTGCGCAACCAGTTCCTGCGCCCCCGCGGCAGGAACCGGCCACCCGGGACTCACCCCCGGGCGGCCGGTGCACACTGCCCCTGCGCCCGAGGGCGGTGTGTGCTCCCTGCGATCACCTAGAGCGTGATCGACCAGTTGGTGAGGGTGCCCGTGTCGCCGGGGCCGTTATCGCCGATCCGCAGCGTCCAGGTACCGGTCGCGGTCTCGTTGGCAGTGACGTCGTACGTCTTGCTGGCCGGCAGCGGGTGGCAGCTGAATCCACCGCTGCGCTGCAGGTAGTACCAGCGGCCGCTCGGGGAGACGAGGCTGATATTCAGGTCCTCGAGGCAGGTGTGGTTGCCCTCGACCTTCACCTTGACCGGGCTCGTGGTGCGTCCGGTCGCGGTCGACTTGACCGTGCTGATCGTGGTCTGGAAGTCGCGGATCGGGTAGTCCGTCGGGTTGGCGAAGGTCCGCCCACCCGGGTCGGGCTCCGGGTCGGGGTTACCGGTCCCGGTGAGCAGGGTCAGGTTCCACTTCGCGAGCGCCTCGGAGACCGGCTGGAAGATCGAGTTGTCCGTGTCGCCCTGCTGGCAGGTGGAGTTCCCACCGGAGTGCAGACCGACGGCCTTGTCGCCGCGCAACCAGCCACCACCGGAGTCACCGCCCTCAGAACAGGCGGATGTCAGCGTCAGCCCCTCAACCACAGTGTTGCCGTAGTCGATGGTCTGGTTGACCGCACTGACCGTGCCGCACTCCCAGTTCGGCGCAGTGTTGCCGGAGTGGCAGACCGTGTCACCGACGATCGCCTCGGCAGCGCCCGTCACTGTGACGGCGGGCGAGCCGTAGGTGTTGACGTTCGGCGAGATCGTCCAGCCGGCTTCGGTCACCGCGACGACGCCCATGTCACCCTCGCGCGCGTTCACACTGCGGCTACCACCGACGTTCGACGTACCAAGCCGGTTGGACTGGCCACTAGCGCCGTACGCCGCCTGGTCCGCATCGTTGGTGCAGTGGCCCGCGGTCACAAAGTGCTTGTTGCCCTGGGCATCCGTCGCCGGGAAGCCGACTGAGCACGGGATCTCGCTGCCCGGCCACCACCCGTCACCCGGGTTCACCTCACCCGCCTGCTGGTGGAACGTCGTCGCCACGGAGTCCACCCGTACGCCGTCCAGTCCGCGGAACGCATCGCTGCCCCCACGCGCCTTGACCACGACCTGGTTCGTCACCGGGTCGATTCCCCAGCTGCGCAGGTTGTTCTGGCTGCGGGCGATCTGGTCGACCTTCGCCAGCAACCCGTCCAGCTGCTGCTGGCTGCGAGTGACGTACTTCGGGTTGGCCCCGGCGGCGCGGACCTGCGCGGCGGCCGCATCGCTGGTCACGGCGACCGTCAGGCGGCCGTTCTCGATCCAGCGACCGGCCTGGCCGGCACTCGACGCGAGCCCCTCCGAGACCTGATGCGGTTCGGGCGGCGCCGCGTTCGACTGGGCCGGCAGGGCGACCAGGCTGCCGCCGAGCAGCAGGATCGCGGTGAATCTCGTTCGCATGGTGCACTCCTCCGATTGGGACGGTGCACCGAACCTAGGAGGGTGACCAGCAGGTGAAAATCGCCGGAACGCCTTTCACAGTTAAGTTTCCGGCGTTAACAGTTCACTCCCAGCTCCACCGGAAGCCGTGCCGACCGGGCCCGAAATTCAGTACGACGTCGTGCACCTCAGGCGCGACATCGACCTCACGTGCCTGCTCCGCACCCTCGTCGAGTTGCGAGAACGCCGTACAGGCGGCTGGGAGCATGTCCGGGTCGAAGCAGACCTCCAGCACGAACTCGCGCACCGGCAACCGGAACTTGCGTTCGTAGTTCGTCGCCGGTGGGTAGGGCGCCACGTTTACTAGCTCGTGCTCGGTGATCACCGTCTCGCCCTTCCGCAGTGGGCGGTCGAAGAGCAGTTCGGCAACGAGCAGTCCGTCCTCAGGACGCCGTACTGTCCGGCCGAGCGAGCAGTGTCGGAGCGGCCAGATGTCCGGCAGCGGGCGATCGTGCTCGTCCAGATGCATGATCACCACCCACCTGTCCGGGCCGTCCGCCTCAGCACGCAGCACCTGCCGGGAGTGGTACGAACGCTCACCGCGATCAGCACCGATGAACACCCGGTCGTGCTGACTGATGCGGGTCAGCCGCTCGTCCCAGCGGATGTCCACCTCGCGCACCGCCGCTTCGACCGCGCCAGGACGAGGCCAGTACGCCGCTACGTCGGGTCGATCAGGCACAGTGCTCAGCCAGCGGCCACGCGGGCGCGGTGGCCCCAGTGACGCGGACAGGTAGCCGGCGGGGACCTCCAGCACCTCCTCCAGCAATGCGACCGCGGCGAGCGAGTCCCGGCGCTCCGGGCGTGACCGGCCGGACTGCCAGTAGCTCAAGGTGGCCATGCTGACCGACACACCCTGCACCAGCAGCCGCTCGCGGATCCGCTCCAGGCCGAGTCCGCGCGCCTGGATGGCCGCGCGCAGCACCTCGGCAAACTCGCGCTCGCCCATGCTCGCGACCTTAAGCACGAGCGGCCTGGGTGACCAGAGCGTGGACGCTTAACTGTTAACACGCAGGCCGGAGCGATTTCGCGGGAAAGCGGGAAATTTCCCGTCCTGGCGGGAAAGTCGGCCTACCCCAGCTCTGGACTGATGAAAACCGTTTTCATATACTCCTGCCATGACCGCCCATCCGAAGACTCCTCTGTCCCTGCTGGTCGGGCTGTCCACGACGCTCCGGCAGCCCGTTCTCGACGCGATGCTGGATGCGACCACAGTGGCCGTGGTGGTCGATCAGGACGACCTCGCTGCGCGCGGTGTGCTCACCTGGCGCGTGCTCGACACAGCCGGCCCGATCGACGCCGGTGAGTTCACCGTCGGCGACGACTGCGGCGCCTGCCAGCTGATCGAGTCCCTGATGCCACTGCTGGAGACCCTGGTCGCGCGGCAGCACTGGGACCACGTCGTACTGTCCGCTCCCCCGGCCATGGAGGCGCGTCCACTCGCGTCCACCCTGGTCGCCCTGCTGCCGGAGATCACCGTCGACACGGTCACCTGCGTAGTCGACGCCGTACTGCTGGTGGAGCAGCTGTCCGGAGACGAACTGCTCGACGAACGCGGTTTGGCGCTCGGACTGCCGGACCGGCGCAACGTGGCCGAGCTGACCGCACGACAGATCGAGTACGCCGACGTCTGCGTGCTGGCCAACGCTCATCGCAGCAAGGCGCCGGACCGGCTGCACAACTTGCTGCTGCACCTGAACCCGCGAACCACGGTGGTGATGGCCGACGCGACCGGCGTACCGGATGGACCGGTGGCACGGACTGGGTTGTTCAACTTCGCAGCTGCCGAGTCATGGGCCGGCGACCTGGCCGCATCCGACCAGGTGCAGCCGAGCGGTGAGGGCGTGACCACCGTGCTCTGGCGGTCGACGCGGCCGCTGCACCCGGCCCGATTGAACGAAGCCCTCGAGGACATCGTCGACAACGTCGTACGGAGCAGAGGCGTGGTGTGGCTGGCGAATCGGCCCACACAGCGCGTGCGTTGGGAGTCTGCCGGTTACAGCGCCTCGCTCGGCACACTGGGCGAGTGGTCGGACACTGAGCACCTAGCTGAGTGCACGGTGGTCGCTACCGGCATGGGACTTGACCCCGCACGTCTGCAGTCGATTCTGGACGCCTGTCTGCTCACGGAGTCCGAGCTGGCCAGTCTGGACTGGAAGGAGCTCGAGGACCCGTTCGCTGGAGTGCTACCCCAGTAGCGGCAGGCGGTCTGCGTGCTGACCGAGCATGTCGAGGTCTGCGTCATCGAGGGGCAACCGGCCGGTGCCCTTGAGCACGTACGTCGTGGTGTCCCAATCGATCACGTCCCACGCCTCCGGTCCGAACAGTCCGTCCAGCGTGCGCGCAGTGACGCGGAGCGCCTCAGGATCGGGCTCCGGTGCGTCGGGAAGGTTCAGCGTCAGATCGAGGTGGTGAACGGTCGCCTCCAACACCAGCGTCGCGACGAAGTCCCTTACGTCCAGCACATGCCCCTGCGTCTCGACACGGCCCTCAGCAACCGCAGCAGCCCGTACGGCGGCCTCCGACACCTCACGCCAGTGCTGCACCAGTACGCCGGGCTTCCGGTACGCCGCCGCCACACCGCGCACGAAACTCGTGTCATCGTCCGAACCAGGCGGGAAGTCACGCCAGTAGCTGACAAAGTCGCGATCCGGGTCAGCCACCGCAGGGCTGGCAAAAGCGATCAGAGCGCGCTGAGCGTCGTACAGGACATGCACCAGCAGCGGACCGACCGGCATACCGGAGCATCTGGTCTCGCGGGCGAAGTCAGCAGTGCTCAGACCTTGCACCGTCTCGGTGAGCCGCCCGTACGCCCGGCCCAGCGTGCCTGCGAGTCCTCGCGGCAACGCACCGCGCTCGGGTGCTCTCATCCCGGCCTCCTACCTGACTAGCTGCGCGCAATCCGTAGATGCTCAGCCGCGACGGCCTCCAGGTGACTGAGGTCAGAGGAGACCGTGGCGAACGTGTATCCCTGCTCCAGACGCAGTCTGGCGTTCTCACCGTCGAACGTGTGGATGCCAACCGCTATTCCAGCGGCCGTCGCAGTCTTGGCGATCAGTGCGAGCGCCTCCTCGAACGGACCGGCGATCTCAGGGTCCCCCGGGTAGCGCGCACCGAGCGACAGCGCCAGGTCGGCCGGACCGACGTACAGACCGTCCAGTCCGGGCGTCGCACAGATCTCGGCGACGTTCTCGAGCGCCTGGGCAGTCTCGATCATCGCGAGCACGACGGTGGTCTCGTTGGCCTCCGCCGGCACCGCACTGATCCGCAGTGCCGACCGCATCGGCCCAAACGACCGCCGACCGAGCGGCGGGTACTTAGCCGACCGCACCGCCCGCGCCACGTCCTCGGCCGTGTCGATCAGCGGAATGATCACTCCGAACGCACCTGCGTCGAGAGCACGCCCGATCGGCGTCGGGTCGTTAGCCTCCACCCGCACCAGCCCTGTCGACCCACCGGCATCAACAGCGAGCAGTCCGTTCAGCAGCCCCTGGTAACCGATCAGACCGTGCTGGCCATCCAGTACGACGTAGTCGTAGCCCGCCCGCGCGATCCGCTCGGTAGCGGGTGGCGCATCCAGCGTCACCCAGTACCCGACCTGCTGCTGCCGATTCCGAAGCCGCTCTGCGAAGGTCACGCCTCTACCCTAGACCGGCGGGACTCCGTGTCGTCTGGTGGAGAAGTGGCGGTCCTTGGACTGGGCGGCGCCGAGGCGGGCGATCAGGTCGTTGCGCAGGTCCTCCGGTTCGACGATCGCGTCGATCACCAGGTCGGCGGCCAGGCGGAGGATGTCGATATCGGTCTCGTACTCCTCGCGGAGTTTCGAGACGTACTCGACTCGCTCGGTCTCGTCGGAGATCTCCTGGATCTTGTTGTAGTACACGGCGTTGATCGCCGCCTCCGGGCCCATCACCGCGATCTTCGCGGTCGGCAGCGCGATACACGCATCCGGCGAGAAGCCCGGACCACACATCGCGTACAGACCGGCGCCATACGCCTTGCGGACGATCACCGAGACCGTCGGGACGGTCGCCTCCGACACCGCGGTGATCATCTTCGCGCCGTGCCGGATGATGCCGGCCCGCTCGACCTCGCTGCCGATCATGAAGCCCGGTACGTCGCACAGGTAGATCAGCGGCACGTTGAACGCGTCGCACAACCAGATGAACCGGGCCGCCTTGTCCGCCGAGTCGACGAACAGTACGCCGCCCTTGACCGCCGGCTGGTTGGCCACGAATCCGACCACCTGGCCGGCCAGCAGGCCGAACCCGACCACCAGCTCCGGCGCGTAGGCGGGCTTGATCTCGAAGAACGTGTCCGCGTCCGTGATCGCGTCGATCACGTCGTGGATGTCGAACCCGACACTCTCCTCGACCGGCACCAGGTCGCGGGTGAAATCGCGGCCCGGCTCCGAGGCGTCGTACGACGGAGGCCGGGCCCGCCACGAACCGGGCAGGTAGGAGAAGTACTGCTTGGCCAGCTCGATCGCCTCGGTGTCGTCGGAGGCGAGCAGGTCACCGCAGCCGGACACGCTGGTGTGCATCCGGGCGCCGCCCATCTCCTCCAGCGTCACCTTCTCGCCGACGACCATCTCGGCCATCCGCGGTGAGCCCAGGTACATCGACGCGTTGCCGTCGACCATGATCACCAGGTCGCAGAACGCCGGGATGTACGCGCCGCCGGCCGCGGACGGGCCGAACAGGCAGCAGATCTGCGGCACCTTGCCGGACAGCGCGACCTGGTTGTGGAAGATCCGCCCGGCGCCGCGACGGCCCGGGAACAGCTGCACCTGGTCGGTGATCCGCGCGCCCGCGGAGTCGATCAGCCAGAAGATCGGCAGCTCGTCGCGCAGCGCGATCTCGGTGATCCGGACGATCTTCTCGACCGTCCGCGCACCCCACGAGCCTGCCTTCACGGTCGGGTCGTTCGCCACGATCAACGCCGGCCGCCCATCGACCAGCGCGCGCCCGGTGACCACGCCGTCAGCCGGCAGACCGGCGTTCAGCGCGTTGGCGAGCTGCGCCTCCTCGACGAAACTGCCCTCGTCGACAAGCAGCGCGATCCGGTCGCGGACATAGAGCTTGTTCTGACTGTCGAGCTTGGCCTTGGCCTTGTCCGACGGCGCCAATGTCGCCTCGCGGGCAACCTTGACCTCGGTCCAGTGGTCGCGGGTCATCTGGCCATCATTCCACTGGGAGGCCGAGGCCCCGGGCGATCAGCATGCGCTGGACCTCCGACGTACCCTCGCCGATCTCGAGGATCTTGGCGTCGCGGTAGAACCGGGTGACCGGGTACTCCTCCATGAAGCCGTAGCCGCCGAAGACCTGGGTCGCGATCCGGGTCGCGGTCACCGCGGACTCGCTCGCGTACAGCTTCGCCACCGACGCGGCCTGCTTGAACTCCTGCATCGGCGCGCCCGCATCCTTCAGCGCGGCCGCCTTGTAGACCAGCAGCTCGGCCGCCTCGGCCATCACCTTCAGGTCGGCGATCTGGAACGCGACCCCCTGCTTACGGCCGATCGGACCACCGAACGTCTGCCGCTCCCCGGCGTACTGAACAGACATGTCCAGACAGGCCCGGATGCACCCGAGCGCCACCGCGGCGATCGCCACCCGCCCGTCGTCCAGCGTCGCCAGGAACTGCGCGTACCCCTTGCCGCGCTCACCCAGCAGGTTCGCCTCCGGCACCCGTACGCCGGTCAGCGCCAGCGGGTGCGTGTCGCTGGCATGCCAGCCGAGCTTGTCGTACGCCGGTTCTGCCACGAACCCCGGCGTTCCGGCCGGGACGATGATCGTGGAGATCTCCGGCTTACCGTTCTCCCGCGTTCCCGTCCGTGCGGTCACCGTCACGCACGACGTGATCGTGGAGCCCGAGTTCGTGATGAACTGCTTCGACCCGTCGATCACCCACTCGCCGTTCTCCAGCGTCGCCCGCGTCTTCGTCGCCCCCGCGTCCGACCCGGAATCCGCCTCGGTCAGCCCGAACCCGGCCAGCTTCTCCCCGGCCACCAGCTCCGGCAGCCACCGCTGCTTCTGCTCCTCGGACCCGAACGTCAGGATCGGGTTGATCCCGAGACCCACCGCGGCCTCGAGCGTGATCCCCATCGACTGGTCGACCCGGCTGATCTCCTCGATCGCCACACACAGGCTGGTGAAGTCGCCGCCAGAACCGCCGTACTCCTCCGGCGCGGTCAGCCCGAACAGCCCGAGCTTGCCCATCTTCTGCACGACCTCCACCGGGAAATAGTGCTTGCGATCCCACTCCGCCGCGTGCGGCCCGATCTCCGCCTCCGCGAAGTCACGCACACTGCGCCGGAACTCGCGGTGCTCCTCGGACAACTCGAACATGCCAACTCCTCTGTGCTTGACGCTTACGTAAACGTAAAGCACAGTGGGCCGGGTGCACAATATCCCGGTGCCCGAAACGTGGACGATCGCCGAACTCGCCGCCGAGTACGACGTCACCCTGCGCACCATCCGCTTCTACGAGGACCGCGGCCTCCTCACCCCCGAACGCCGCGGCACCGTCCGCATCTACCACCCCCGCGACCGCGTCCGCCTAGGCCTCATCCTGCGCGGCAAACGCCTCGGCTTCTCCCTCGACGAGATCGCCACCATCGTCGACATGTACGACGCCGAACCCGGCGAAGCCGGCCAGCTCGAATACCTCCTGGCCCAGATCACCACCCGCCGGGCCGACCTCGAACAACGCCGCCAAGACCTGGAACAAACCCTCCAGGACCTGGCCGAAGTAGAAGCCCGCTGCCAAGCCGACCTCAAAGCCCTCCGAAACCGCTCCTGAATGCCTGACGAGCTCTCCAACAGCTCGATCCTGGGCCGTCTCCTCGAAGAGATCTCCTGGGAAGGCAGGCTTGTCCGCGGCTACCGCCAAGGCGGGCGCGGCCGTGAGAACGTGCTGACAGCCGAGGTCCTCGGGCCCCTGTCCTACCTGCCGCGCGCGATCTTCCTCGCAGCCGTTCTGCGCAAGGCCCACGGCGCCGACGAAACCCGCGAACTCGTCGCGACCGAAGCCGAGGAAGCAGCCATCACGTTGCTCCCCGACGAGTCCCGCCTGTCACCCGGCGGTGTCGCCGTCCAGCCAGACGGCATCCTGGTCACGCCCAGCTGCCATGTCCTGATCGAAGCCAAAGGCATGGGCAAGTCCGCCTTCCAGTCCGAGCAACTGTCCCGCGAGTTCGTCTGCGTTCACCGAGACGCCGGCCAATCCCGCCCGCTGCTCCTCCTCATCACCCCGGAGCCCCCACCGCTCCCCGTCAAAGGCCACGGCCGCCTCCCCATCGAAGCCGCAATCGCTCTCCACCTCGAGAGCGTCCTGGCCCGCACCACAGGCCTCACCACAACTCCCGACGACCTGGCCGCCACGATCCCCGACACCGTCGCCTGGCTCACCTGGGACGACCTAGGTGCCGCCGTAGCCGACGCCGGTCAGAACCTCCCACCTCTCCCACCGAGCGTCGCCGCAACCATCCACCGCCTCCGCGACGACCTCCTCCGAGCCCTCGCCTGGCACAAATCCAAGCCGTGAGGTCAGGACCTCAGAACTGAGGTCGGCGGGACCAGCCGGCGGTCGGTGCGGGAAATCAGCAGGGTTGTACGGGTTCGGTCAGGGGTGAACTCGATGCCGAGGATCAGCACCGGCGTTCGCTGATAGGTGTACAGCGTCATCCCCGGTGCGATCCGGCCGGCGCCGATCCGGCCCGAAACCAGCAGACCCGGACGATCGGCGAGATCAAAGGTCTCATCGACCGTGTACACCACGAACCCCGGCGGATCGGGCCGAATCGGATGCTTCCGAGGAAAGCCTTCCTCCGTCGCGGGCCCGTGGGACACGCCCGTCATGACATAGTCGCCACACCGCTCACAGATGTAGCTGTCACCTAACGACATCCCGTCCTCGGCGCCGTACATGTCGTCCAGGCACTCGTGCTCGTCCTCAGCCATGCAGCAAGGGTCAGACCCACCGTGCGCATAGCAAGCGACGTCCGACCGATGCGGACAGAAGTAGGCCACTGGGCAGCAATACTTCACGGCAGCATCCTAGGCAGCACCAGAGCTCGGCCTCGTTGGGCCGCAGCGAGATCGGCGTCGAAGGCTTCGATGCGTACGGCGAACTCGTCCGGCTCGTCGAAGTGGACCCGGCGGCGCATCCACGGAGTACCTGGGGAGGCCAGGAGGACTGTCACCCCCTGTGGGGCACCAGAGAGCATTGAGGCGCCCGTCGAGTACCGGATCACCAGTGGCTGGCACTGTGGGTCTGGTGGGCCGCTTGGTTGCGGTAGGTGTGGCTCGCCCTGCAGGCCTTGCTCGAAGTAGGGCGCCAGAAGGTCACCGCCGGCAGCGCGCCAGCGATCGATGAGGCGCCGGAACGCGGCCTCGCGGCGGAGCGACGTACCGGCGGCCACGATGTCGCTGCCGGCGCCCGCGAAAGCTTGCGCGAACTCGTGGATCGGCGTTATGGCGGCCATGCTCAGCGACCACGTCGAGCGGACAAAGATCATCGCGTCACGAACCAGCACACCGGCGGCTCGAGCTGCGGCCGGCCTCCCGTCCCACCGTCGACGGTGGAGATTCTCCTCGGACCAACCGGATGGCCGCTTGGCGACATCGACCGGGAGGATCGCGTCAAGCGCGCGCCCGGCGGCCGACAGATACCACTCCGGATCCCAGATCCCGACTGTGGCGGACCTGGCTCGGACGACACCATGCTTGCCGATAGCAACTGATGGCTTCCCGTCAGGCCATTCGAACCTCGCACCTGACCGGTCGTTGTGCTCGAACCACAGAGCCTCGACGTCAGTGAACTCCACATGAAGCTCGGCAGGCTCTTCCTGACTGGTGGCGAAGCGGCGCTCGGCGAGCAGTGTGACGGTGGCTTCGAACCGAGCTTGGGTCCGCTCGACAGTCACCGCCGTAACCTTGGCGGTTTCCAGCTGGTAGTCCACCGCGAGTTCGGCGACGACGGAGGAAACCAACTGTTGTTCGGCTGGCCACACCACACCCGCGCCGTCTCGCGCGGAGACAGCGGCACTGGCGACCGCAGGCAGCGGCCAGCCGGCCGGACGGCCGACGTGCTCGATCGCCCAGCGGTATCGGTCCGGCTCGAACTCGGCCATCCAGCGGATGCACCGATCGGCTTCCTCCTCTCGACGCACCGCGCCACGTAGGCAAGCAGCGACGAAGAGTCCGGACGTGTTGTTGTCCCAGAGATTCGCGATCCGGTTCACGACTACACGGTCGAACGTCCGAGCATCGGCCGAGACCGACCCGATCCGCTCCCAGGACTGATCGAGCAGATCGGCCCAGCCATCGAGTAGTTGTCCCATGGGCTCAGACGGGCAGGCGGCGTTGCCAGTTGAGGGGGCCGACTTGAATGCGCTGGCCGGAGGTACCGGACCAAGTGACGGGGAGGTCGTGCGTGCGGAGAGTGGCGACGATCTGGTGGCCGACCTCCACTGCACGGGTCTCCCAGGTGGTCTCGTCGGCGTCGAAGGCGCCGTAGGCGAGGAACACGACGGCGGGATTGTCAGCAAGCTGCTCGGCGTCTTGCTGGTGGAAGAACGTATACGCCGAGGACTCCCGATCAGCAGGCCGTTCGTCGAAGATCTCGCTGGCCCCGCAGCCCTGGCAGCAGGTGAAGTTCATCCGGGCGACTACCCCGGCTGCCTCAAGGTCTGCGAACGCCGCAGCAAACCGGTCGGCGTCCGTGACCTCTGCCCACTCTTGCTGCTCTCGGAGCCGTTGCTGCCATACCTCGTCGACGAGTTGAGTCACCTGCTCAGCCGTCAGCACGCCGTCGTCTTCGGCGTACTCGATCGCATATTCCACAACCTCGGCACGCGAGTGGAATCCAGGGACGACCCAGCCCGCAACCTGCTCCCGCAGCTCTTCGACTTCTTCCATGCCCGGAAGCGTAAACGGCGCCACGGACAACCTCAGCCGAGTGCCAACTGACCGTCGGGCGTGGCTAGACGGCCAGCGGCATGGTTCGGAGGGCTGCGTCGTAGCGGGCGAGAGCCAAGCGGGCGAGTCTCGGGTCGGCGCCGAGGGGAGCCGTGACTCGGTGCGGGCCGGCCAGCTTGTGGAGGCGGTCGGAGAAGTGGCCGGGGGCTAGGAGGTAGTTGGCTACGGCTAGGCGGCCGGGGGTGGTGGCTAGGACTGCGGGGAGGCGGCGGCCTCGGCCTGCTAGGTAGCCGATGGTTACTGGGCGGTGGATGCGGGCGTGTAGGAGGGCTGCGGTGTGTTCGCAGTCTGCTTGGGCTCTGGGGTCGGAGGAGCCTGCGGCGGCTAGGACTACGTGGTCGGTGCGGGAGAGGTCGCCTAGGCGGTCTACGAGGATGTCGGCGATGAGGGGGTGGGGGCCTAGGGCGGGGGCTGCGGTTAGGCCGGGGTGGCGGGCTACCTGGTCGGCTATGTCTACGTGGACGTGGTAGCCGCTGGAGAGGAGGAGGGGGACCAGGACCGCTTCGGGGGCGTCGGTCATGACGCGGTCTACCAGGCCGGGCATGGCTGGAACGTCGACGTCTACGAAGCCGAGGGACATCGAGAGCTCGGGGCGGAGGCGGGCCATCTGGCGCACCAGGTCGTGGACTACGCGGATGCCACGGGGGTCTGCGGTTCCGTGGGCGATGGCGATTAGGTCGGTCATGAGGGGACCCCGGCTGGTTCTACGGCTAGGCGGTAGCCGCGGCGGACTACGGTGCGGACTAGTTCGGGGCGGCCTACTGCTGTGCGTAGGCGGTTGACCGTTACCTCTACTGCGTGGACGTCTTCGGCGCCTGGCAGTACGGCGAGGAGGTCGGGGCGGGAGACCACGTCACCGCCGGCGGCTACCAGGGCTGCCAGTACGGCGCGGGGGCCGGGGCCTAGGGGTAGTACGACGCCATCCAGTACTGCGGCGCCGCCGCGAATCACGAGTTGGCCGAACTCGGTGTCGATGGAGCGAGCGTTGTCGTCGGTGAGGCGGTCGGTGACTATGCGGATGAGGGCGCCTAGGCGGTAGCGGTCGGGCACCAGTGGTTCTAGACCTAGGTGGTAGAACGGGGCGGCCGTGACTGGGCCGACGCAGGCGTTCAGTACGCGGCCGGTTCGCAGTGCCGACACCAGGGCGTCGTACTGGCCGTTCAGCGCGGCTGCGTCCAGCATGGCCTGCGCACCGGGGGCTGAGGTGTGCACTACGGCGTCGACTGCACCTGTGCAGACCTGTCCAATCATTCGCTCGACGATGACCGGATCCGGCGCCGGCCCCCAGCGATACACCTCAAGACCGCGCACCGACGCCCCGGCGCCCCGCAGCGTGTCCATCAGCCCCGGGTCCGACAAACCATGCAGCTGTACGACGATCTTTCGTCCGCTGACGCCCTGGGCGCGCAGCCACTCGACGACCTCGATTGTCGTCTCGGAGCGTGCTGACCAGTGCTCCACGAGTCCCGCGGCTCGGATCGCGCCTCGCGCCTTCGGACCGCGGGCCAGGATCCGCGACTGCTCCAGCGTCACCAGCAGATCCGCAGCGAGCCCAGCAGTGTCCGCAGCCTCGATCCAGCCGCGGAAACCGACCGCGGTGGTGACCACGACGTCGTCCGGCGGGTTGGCGATCACTCGCCGGGTCGCCTCGATCAGAGCGTGGTCGTCGGCGACCGGAGTGATCTGCAGGGTCGGTGCGTGCAGCACCTTCGCGCCCCGGCGTTCGAAGGACGCGATGAGGTCGTCCGCTCGCCGGTGCGCGGTCACTGCGATCGTGCAGCCGCTGAGCGGACCCGGCTTGCTGTTAGCCGTCACCGTTCTCCCCCACCCGAACCATCCCGTCGACGATCTCGACCGGATAGACCGGCAGCGACACCTCCGGGTCATCCAGACACACGCCGGTGCGCAGATCGAAGACCTGCTTGAACATCGGCGAGGCCACGGTCGGGACATCGCCGCGACTGCCGACGATGCCTCGCGACATCACGTTGGCGCCGCTGAACGGGTCCTGGTTGCCGATGGCGAACACCGTCCCGTCGTGCAGCCGGAACAGCGCGATCTGCACCTCCCCGACCAGCGCCGCGACACCACGGTCCGGCAGCAATACGTCGTACCGGCAGAGCACTGTGGACTCCAGAGCCATGAGACTCACCGCCGTACCTCCAATCGGGGACCGGCTAGCAGCACCGGCTCCAGCTGTCCGCGCTCGGCCGGGGTGGCCGGGCGCGGCTGGTTGCGCTCGACCACGTAGCGCAGGTCGGCGTCGGGCTGATCCGGAGCGTTCACGAACGACACGAACCGGGCCAGCTTCGCCGGGTCGTCCAGCGTCGCCCGCCACTCGTCGACGTACGCACCGACGTGTTCGGCCATCGCAGCGTCCAGGTCAGCGCCAATGCCGAGGCTGTCGTTCAGTACGACGTCCCGCACGTGGTCGAGGCCGCCTTCGATCTCCCGAACCCACACCGAGGTCCGCTGCAGCCGGTCACCCGTCCGGACGTAGTACATGAGGAAGCGGTCGATCGCCTGTACCAGCTCCTCTTCCGACAGATCAGAAGCGAGCAGTTCGGCGTGCCGGGGTGTCATACCGCCGTTGCCGCCGACGTACAGGTTCCAGCCCTTCTCCGTCGCGATCACACCGACGTCCTTGCCGCGAGCCTCGGCGCACTCCCGCGCGCACCCGGACACACCGAGCTTGAGCTTGTGCGGCGACCGCAGCCCGCGGTAGCGCAGTTCCAGCGCGATAGCCATCCCCACCGAGTCCTGTACGCCGTACCGGCACCAGGTGGATCCGACACACGACTTCACCGTGCGGAGCGCCTTGCCGTACGCATGGCCCGACTCGAAGCCCGCATCGACCAGCCGCTTCCAGATAGCCGGCAACTGCTCGATCCGCGCGCCGAACAGGTCCACGCGCTGCCCACCGGTGATCTTGGTGTACAGCCCGAAGTCCCGGGCCACCTCACCGATCGTGATGAGCCCCTCCGGCGTGATCTCGCCACCGGGAATGCGGGGGACGACGGAGTACGTGCCGTCCTTCTGCATGTTCGCCATGACGTGGTCGTTGGTGTCCTGCAGCGGCGCACGCTCACTGTCGAGCACGTGGCCGGCCGGGTCCACACTCGCCAAGATAGAAGCGACTACCGGCTTGCAGATGTCACAGCCGCGCCCAGTGCCGTGGCGCTCGACAATCTCGCTGAACGTGCGCAGACCGGTCACCCGGACCACATCGAACAGCTCGGCCCGCGACAACGCGAAGTGCTCGCACAGCGCCTTACTGACCTCGACACCGGCCTTGGTCAGCTCGCTGTTCACCAGGGTCTTCACGATCGGCAGACAGGAGCCACAGCTCGTCCCGGCCTTGGTGCGACCGCACACCGACTTCACATCGCCGCAGCCCTCGTCCCGGACGGCGCACCGGATCGTCCCAGCCGACACGTTGTTGCAGGAGCAGACCGGTGCGTCGTCCGGCAGCTCCAGCTGAGCCGGTGCGGCGCCTTCCGGCAGCAGGAACCCGGCCGGATCCGCACCGAGCTCCCGGCCGACCATAGGCCGCAGACCCGAGTACGCCGACGCGTCGCCGACCAGGATGCCGCCGAGCAGCGTCCTGGCGTCGTCCGACAGCACGAGCTTCTTGTAGACGCCGGCCACCGGGTCGGCGTACACGATGTCCAGCGCGCCTTCAGTGGTACCGAACGCGTCACCGAAGCTAGCTACGTCGACTCCGAGCAGCTTCAGCTTCGTCGACGTATCCGCCCCAGGGAAGGTCGCTGAACCACCCAGCAGGCGGTCGGCGACGATCTCGGCCATGGTGTTGCCAGGGGCAACCAAACCCCAGACCCGGCCCTCGATACAGGCGACCTCACCGATCGCCCAGACGCCAGGCGTCGAGGTCCGGCAGGCCTCGTCCACCACGACGCCGCCGCGCTCACCGATCTCCAGACCGGCGGCCCGGGCCAGCTCGTCGCGCGGCCGGACACCGGTCGCGAACACGACCACGTCAGCCGGCAGATCCGGTCCCTCGGCCACAGCCATCGCACGAGCGGCACCCTGCGAGGTGAGCTTCACCCGCGTGGTCGCCGTGGACGTGCGGACGTCGACGTCCAGACCGCGGATCAGCCGCGCGAGCGCCGACCCACCGCCCTCGTCGACCTGCAACGGCATCAGCCGCGGCGCGAACTCGACCACAGTGGTGGCTGCCCCGAGCGCACGCAGCGCACCAGCCGCCTCCAATCCGAGCAGACCGCCACCCACCACGACACCGTTGACCTGGTCGCGTTCCGACTTCAGCCGCTCGACGTAGACTCGCAGTGCGGCCACATCGTCGATGGTGCGGTACACGAAACAGCCCTGTGCGTCGCTGTTCTTCACCGGAGGTACGAACGCCGACGAGCCTGTCGCCAGGACCAGTTCGTCGTACGCGATCGACTCACCGCGCGCAGTGCTCACAGTCTTGGCAGCCACATCGATAGCGGTCACCTGAACGCCCTTGCGCAGCACGACCGCAGGGTCGTCCCACAGGTCCGGATCGCCCAGTGCGAGGTCGTGCGGGTCGCGTCCGGAGAAGTAGCTGGTCAGTGCGACCCGGTCGTACGGAAGGCGTGGCTCTTCGGCCAGCACGGTGATCCGCCACTGGACGTCGGTGTCACGCGCGCGCAGCGCCTCCACCAGCCGGTGGGCGACCATTCCGCCACCCACCACCACTACGTGCCGGGCCTTGCTCAGCTCTGTCATCGTCGCCCTCCTGGCCGGTACTGGTTCGGTCTCGCCGCGGCGGAACCGGTCAAGCAGGTCACCGACGGCACCGGTGCAACTGCCGCACCCGGTGGTCGCCCGTGTAGTGGCGGCGATGCCGGCAACACTGTCGGCACCTCCACGCCAGGCCGCTTCGAGCGCAGCCCTCGTCACTCCGTTGCACCGACAAACGGTGACTGTCTTCTTCGCCGGTACGGCGGGCTCCGCAAGCAGCCCGTCTGCCACGACCGGCGTACCGCGGTCAGCCAGCAGCACCAGCTCCGCCGCAACCTCCGGCGCACCCACTGCGACCGCCGACCGCACCACACCGTCCCGCAGTACGGCGCGCACCAGCCGCTCGTCGTCCTCGAGCCGAACCTCTTCGCCCGCCTCGTCGGCAGCCCCCAGCACCAGTACGTCGAGCGCCCCGGCCGTCAGCCGGATCACCTCCGGCCGCAGCGCCGCCGCCGTACCGGTCAGGTGTGCCGCCAGCGCTTCGGCGTGGGACCAGGCGGACTCCACGGTTCCGGTGACGCGGCCGTCGATCTCGGCGCAGTCCCCGATCGCATGCACGCTCGGGTCGTCCGGACTGGTCAGCGTCTCGTCGACAACGATCCCGGTCCGGACGGTGAGCCCGGCAGCCAGTTCGGTCCGCGGTTTCACCCCGCAGGCAACGACTAGCTGGTCACCGAAGACCTGCCGCCCGTTCTGCAGCAGCAGGGCCCGGAACGCCCCAGGTGTGTCGACAACCTCAGCGTTCAGCAGCACCTCGACACCGGCACGCCGTACCGCCCGGGTTACTCGCCGTCCGGCGGACAGCGGAACCGTCTTGTCCAGCAGGGCTTCCCCGTCATGCACCAGCGTCACCGCAACGCCACGCTCGCGGAGCGCACACGCAGTCTCGACGCCGAGCACCCCACCACCGAGTACCACCACACGCCGGACCCGGTCGATCGCATCGACAAGCGACCGCGCGTCCGCCGCCGTCCGCAGCACCTGCACGCCAGCGGCGAGCTTCACCGGCACCAGAGGCTCAGCACCGGTTGCGAACACCACGTGGTCGTAGCTGTGCGAGACACCCGCCGAGTCCGTCACCACGCGACGTGCACGGTCGACTGCCACGGCAGTCACCACGGGCTCGTCGCCCACGACAGGTGCTGAGGCGCGGCCGGCGACGTACTCGGTCAGCCGGCTGCGGTTGTACGAACCCTCGTCGCCCAGCACAGTCACGTCGTACGACGGCAGCAGCGCCGCGAGCCGTCGTCCGGCCATCCCGCCGCCAACGATGACCACCTTCATGCGGACACCCCCGTCACCGGTAGTGCAGCCGCACGCAGCGAAACCGCACAGGCCTTGAACTCCGGCATCCGCGACACCGGATCGAGCACGTCGTTCGTCAGCTCGTTCACCGCACACGCACCGCCGTAGTGGAACGGCACAAAGACGGTGTCCGGCCGTACGTCGGTCGTCACGCGCGCCGCCAGCACCATGGCGCCCCGGGCTGTCCGCAACTCGACCGGACGGCCGTCCGAGATCCCGAGCTGCGCAGCGACGCGCGGGTGGATCTCCGCGAACACCTCCGGCTCGGCCTCGGCCAGCTCCGGCACCCGACGTGTCTGCGCACCACTCTGGTAGTGCTGCAGGAGCCGCCCAGTCACCAAGTACATCGGTGCTGCGCCGTTCAGATCGTCAGCCACCGGACGGTGGTCGACCGGAACCACATGCGCGCGACCGTCCGGCGTACCAAACCTGTCTGCGAACAGGCGCGGCGTACCGGGGTGGTCCACCGCAGGTACTGGCCAGAACAGCTCCTCGTTGTCGAGCCGCGACCAGGTGATCCCGGAGTAGTCGGCCTTACCGCCTGCGCTGGCCAGCCGCAGCTCCTCGAACACGGCGGCCGGGTCAGTCGGGAAGGACGCCGTACATCCGAGCCTCGAGGCCAACCCTGCAAACACGTGCAGGTCGCTGCGCACCTCACCAGGGGGTGTCACAGCGGCCCGGCGCCGCAGTACTCGGCCTTCGAGGGACGTCATCGTCCCGTCCTCCTCAGCCCACTGCGTGACTGGGAAGACCACGTCGGCGAGCAGTGCAGTCTCAGACGGTACGACGTCCGCTACGACCAGCAAGTCCAACGCAGCAAGGCGTTCCCGGACCGATGCGAGGTTCGGAGCCGACACGAGGAGGTTGCTCCCGTGGACAAGCAGAGCGCGCGGACCGTCCGTCGTACCCAAGGAGTTGATCAGCTCGACTGCACTCTTACCCGGTCCTGGCAGGTCAGCCGGGTCCACGCCCCACACTGCTGCGATGTGCGCACGCGCGGCGGGGTCCGCGATGCTGCGGTAGCCCGGGAGCTGGTCGGCCTTCTGACCGTGCTCCCGGCCACCCTGGCCGTTCCCCTGCCCAGTGATGCAGCCATAGCCGCTGCCAAGCCGCCCGGGCAGTCCGAGCGCCAGTGCGAGGTTGATGCAGGCCGTCACCGTGTCGGTGCCCTTGCTGTGCTGCTCTGCGCCACGGCCAGTCAGGATGAACGCCCCGGCACCACCATGGACCGGAGCTGCCGCCGCCAGTACTCGAGCGGCTCGCCTGATCGTCAGAGCCGGCACACCAGTTACCCGCTCGGCTCGCTCGGGCCACCAGGCAGCGGTCGAGCGGTAGAGCGCGTCTGGGTCATCCACTCGCTCTGCCAGGTAGCTGGTGTCAGCAAGCCCTTCCTGCAGCACCACGTGCGTGAGTGCGAGCACCAGCGCCAGATCGGTGCCAGGGGTGGCCTGCAAGTGCAGTGCGCCCGGCAGAGCTGCAGTCGCCGACCGACGCGGGTCAACAACCAGCAGACCACCTTCAGAAGGCAGGTGCGAGACGGCCGGCGGCATGGTGTCGGCGATGTTGCTTCCAACCAGCAGTACGGCGTCCGCGCCGTCCAGGTCCGCCAATGGGAACGGCAGACCGCGGTCGATGCCGAAGGCACGGTTCGTGGCCGCTGCGGCCGACGACATACAGAACCGACCGTTGTAGTCGACGTTCGCCGTACGGAGAGCCACGCGCGCGAACTTGCCCAGCGCATAGGCCTTTTCGTTGGTCAGCCCGCCGCCACCGAACACCGCGATCGCATCTGAGCCGTGAGCGGCCTGCAGCGACTGGATGCGGTTGGCAACGAAGTCCAGCGCGTAGTCCCAGGTCACCGGGACCAGCTCACCGGACGCGTCGCGCACCAGGGGTGTGGTCAGGCGGTCCGGGACTGTGAGGACCTCTGCGGCGGTCCAGCCCTTCCGGCAGAGCCCGCCTTCACCGCGCGGACGCACCTCCACCGCCCCCGGCCGGTCGGCCGGGAGCAGGCTGGTGGCGCACTGCAGCGCGCAGTACGGGCAGTGAGTGGGGACTGCGGTCACACGCGCTCCTGGCTGAGCGGGCCACCCTTGCGCAGGTAGCAGAAGTACGTGACGGCCAGGCAGACCACATAGAAGCCGCAGAAGACGTAGAGCGCCGGAATCAGCGAGCCGAAGTTGCTGGTCGACATCGCGAACCCACGCGGTACCAGGAAGCCGCCGTACGCGCCGATGGCCGAAGCGATACCGATACAGGCGGCCGCCTCCCGGCGAGCGCGGCCCGGGTCGCCCGGCGTGGTCAGCCGGAACACCGCGGGGATCATCCGGTACGTCGATCCGTTCGCGGCACCGCTGGCGACGAACAGGAACAGGAAGCTGACCATGAAGCCCGCGAAGCTGCCCGCGTTCAGGGCGACGATCGCGGCCAGGATGCCCAGGCCCATCACCACGAACGCGCAGACCGTCACCCAGGCGCCCCCGAGCATGTCGGCCAGCTTGCCGCCGAACGGCCGTGCGACCGACCCGACCAGTGCACCGAGGAAGGCGATGTGCGCCACGGTGATCTCGGGGAACGTCGTCTTGATCAGCAGCGGGAACGCCGCCGAGAAGCCGATGAACGAGCCGAAGGTCCCGATGTAGAGGAACGAGATGATCCAGGTGTGCGGGCGCTTCGCCGCAGTGATCGACGTACGGAAGGAGGAGGTCGCGACCGACAGGTTCGCCATCACGCGCCAGGCCACGAAGGCGGCGACCAGGATGAGCGGGAGCCAGAGCAGGCCGGCCCGGTTCAGCGTCAGACCGGCGCCGATCGTGATGGCCACCGGCACCAGGAGCTGGACGACCGCGACACCGAGGTTGCCACCGGCCGCGTTGATGCCGAGTGCGAAGCCCTTCTCCTTCTCGGGGTAGAAGAACGAGATGTTGGTCATGCTGCTCGCGAAGTTGCCGCCACCAACACCTGCGGTCGCCGCGACCAGCGCCATCAGCCAGAACGGCGTCTCCGGCCGGCTGATGAAGAACGCCAGCCCGGCGGTCGGGATCAGCAGGAGCAGGGCGGACACGATGGTCCAGTTACGGCCACCGAACTTCGGTACGGCGAAGGTGTACGGCAACCGCAGCGTCGCGCCGACCAGGCTCGGCAGCGCGACCAGCCAGAACAGCTGGTCGGTCGTGTAGGTGAAACCGGCCTTCGGCATCGACACCACGACGATGCTCCACAGCTGCCAGACCGAGAAGCCGAGGAACTCGGCGAAGATCGACGGCCACAGGTTGCGGCGCGCGACGGCGCGGCCCTTGGACTCCCAGAACGTCGCGTCCTCGGGGTCCCACTCGTCGATCCAGCGCCCACGCCGCGGCGCATCGACCGTGCCGACCGTACCTGTCCGGTCACCGGTGGTGACCTGCGGTCCTGCCTCGAGCGTCATCGTGCGTCTCCTGTCGTCCGACCTCACTGATTAGGCCAGGACGCTATGACCGGGGTGTTTCCACGTGGTCATCTCGTTGTTACGCCGCCGAAACGGCTCCCGCACACCAGTCGCTGACTGGTGAGAGAAGGTGGGTACTGTGCCTCTACCGACGGGCGGAGGGGAACTGACCGTGAACAACAAGGTGCGACCGCGGGGGCGGTGGGCGTGGCGGGGCGCGATCGCTGCGGTGCTGATCGGGTGGCTGGTGCTGGGCGCGATCGGCGGGCCGACGGTCGGGAAGCTGAGCGAGGTCCAGGAGAACGACAACGCCAACTTCCTGCCGAAACAGGCCGAATCCACGCTGGTGGCCAACGAATCAGCGAAGTTCGTCGACTCCACAGCGCTCCCGTACTTCGTCCTGGTCGAACGCGATGCCGGGATCACCCCGGCGGATCTGACCGCGGCGCGCGGGTTCCTCGCGAAGGTGCCTGCGCTTGACCTCGGCGGCGGTAAGAAGCTCGGCGACTACCTGGCCTCGCCGCCGCAGACCGTCATACCGTCCGCGGACAAGAAGGCACTGCTCCTCACCGTCGAACTGGATGGTGATCGGGCCGACGAAGTGGTCGCCGAGGGCGAGACTGTGTTGTTCGCCACTGCGGACACGATGCGTGACGAAATCAAGAAGGATCTCACTCCGAGTGGTCTCAAGGTCTACGTGACCGGGCCTGGTGGGGTATTCGCAGACTTCGTCGTCGCGTTCAGCGGGATCGACGGGATTCTGCTCGGGGTCGCGCTCGCGGTGGTGTTCCTGATCCTGCTGATCGTCTACCGCAGTCCGATCCTGCCGATCGCCGTACTGCTGACCGCCGTCTTCGGGCTCGCGCTGGCCGCCTCAGTCGTGTACCCGCTGGCGAAGAACGGCGTACTGGAACTGAACGGGCAGAGTCAGGGCATCCTGTTCATCCTCGTGGTCGGCGCGGCGACGGACTACTCGCTGCTGCTCGTCTCCCGATACAAGGAAGAACTGCACGACTACACCAGCAAGTACGACGCCATGCGGATCGCCTGGCGGGCTTCGATCGAGCCGATCGCGGCGAGCGCTGCCACGGTCATCCTCGGTCTGCTGTGTCTACTGCTGTCGCAACTGGGCAGCACGAAGGGGCTCGGGCCGGTCGGGGCGATCGGGATCTTCGGGGCGCTGGTCGCTTCGATGACGTTCCTGCCGGCGATCCTGCTGGCGTTCGGACGGCGGATCTTCTGGCCGTCCATCCCGCAGCTCGACCACGTGCACGCGCGCGATCAGGTCGGCGGCCGCAAGCTCTGGGGTCGAGTGTCGGGGCTGGTCGGACGGCACCCGCGCCGAGTCTGGGTGATCAGCGCGCTGGCGTTGCTGGCGTGCGGGGCGTTCCTGCCGACGTTCAAGGCCAGCGGGATCTCGCAGGAGGACCTGTTCCTGAACAAGGTCGAGTCCGTGACCGGTACGGAGGAGCTGGGCAAGCACTTCGACGCCGGCGCCGGTACGCCGGTGCAGATCCTGACCCCGGTTTCGCAGGCCGAGCAGGTGGTGCAGATCGCGACCCAGGTCGACGGGGTCGCTGCCGCGTCCGCCTCGGCGGCTCCCGGCGTACCGCCGAAGGTTGTCGACGGCAAGGTTCTGGTCCAGGCGACGCTGAAGGTGAAGGCCGACTCCCCTGCCGCGACCAAGGTCGTCGAACACCTGCGCACCGAGCTCGACAAGGTCAGCCCCGACGTCCTGGTCGGCGGCAACACCGCGATCAACCTGGACGTCCTCGACGCCAGCAACCGCGACCTGCGGGTGATCATCCCGACCATCCTCGCCGTCATCTTCCTGGTCCTGATGCTGCTGCTCCGCTCGGTCCTGGCTGCGGTCCTGCTGGTCGTCGCCAACGTGATCTCGTTCGCCGCGACCCTCGGCGTCAGCGCGATCGCCTTCAACCACATCTTCGGCTTCCCCGGCGCGGATCCCGCGATCCCGCTCTACGGCTTCGTCTTCCTCGTTGCCCTAGGCATCGACTACTCGATCTTCCTGATGACCCGCGTCCGCGAGGAATCCGCCGACCAGGGCACCCGCCCCGGCATCCTGACCGGCCTCGCCGTCACCGGCGGCGTCATCACCTCAGCCGGCGTGGTCCTGGCCGCCACCTTCTCCGCGCTCGCCGTCCTCCCCATCCTCTTCCTCGTCCAAACCGCCTTCCTGGTCGCCTTCGGCGTCCTCCTCGACACCACCATCGTCCGCTCCCTCCTAGTCCCCGCCCTCGCCCACGACATCGGCCCCAAGATCTGGTGGCCCAGCAAACTCTCCCGAGAGACACCTCACCGCGGTTAGCCTCGGGGGATGGAGACCTTCCAAGGTGTGATCGAGGTGAACGACGGGGGCGGGGCTTGGGTTGAGGTCCCGGACGGGGTGATCAAAGGGCTGGGTGGGGGTGGGCGGATTCCGGTGCTGGCGACGTTCGACGGGGTCGAGTACCGCGGTTCGATTGCGTCGATGGGTGGGTGTATGGCGCTCGGCGTGCTGAAGGGGATTCGGGCTGAGCTGGGTAAGGGTGCCGGCGACACGATCACCGTGACGGTTGAGCGGGACACGGCTGAGCGGACGGTCGACGTACCGGAGGACTTTGCTGCTGCGCTTGCCGAGGCCGGACTGCGTGACGCCTTCGACAAGCTGAGCTACAGCCATCGCCGCGAGCACATCCAAGCGATCCTCGACGCCAAGAAGCCGGAGACCCGCACCCGCCGCATCACGAAGGCGCTGGAGATGCTCCGCTAGCTCTGCTCCCGGAACGCGGTCCAACCGGTGGGTGGGAGTTCGGGCGGCTCAGGCAAGAGTTGGCGGATGGTGGTGGCGCCGGGAGCGTAGGCGGCCTCGGGGAGGCTGCCGAGGACGTCCGCGTAGACCGAGCGGAGGACTTCGGCTTGGGCGGACCACGAGAAGCGGTGTCGCAGCTCGGGATCGTTCGTGATGCGTTGGGAAATGCGGTCGCGGTCGGCCAGCACCTTGCGGACCGCTTCGACGAAACCGTCGACGTCGCCGGCCGGATAGACCGCGCCTAGGTCCAGCTCGTTGACCAGGTCTGCCTGGGCTGGGGTGTCGCTGGTGATGATGGGGAGGCCGGCCGCGATGTACTCGCAGAACTTGTTGGTCACCGCGATGTCGTGGTTCGGGGCGTGCAGCAGCGGGCTGATGCCGATGGTCGCGGAGCGGACGTAGGCCGGGACGAGTTCGGCGTCGACGAACGGCAGCACGTGGACGCGGTCGCCGACACCCAGCTCGGTGGCACGGGCGCGCAGTTCGGTGGTGAACGAGTTGAGTCGCGCGACAATCGCGAGGTGGGCGCCGGGCAACTGCGGTAGCGCCTCGACCGCCGTACCGACGCCGCGCGCCCGGTGCACACCACCGAGGTACACGAGCAGCGGGACATCCGCGGCCAACTGCAACTGCTCGCGCAGCCCCTGAACCTCAGCGTCCTCCGGCGGCTCGATCGGTGCATTCAGTACGACGTCCGGCAGCGCAGCCAGCTTGTGATCGCGCTGCAGCCAGTGGGCCAGCGGCTCGGACACCGTGATGATGCGGTCGACATCCCCGAGGAACTCGCGCTCGAGATCGCTGTACGCCGCCACCCGTCGCGGCGGCACATTCGGCACCCCGGGGACGTACTCGTGTGCGTCATAGATGATCTTGACCGTCCGCCCGTCCAGAGCCGCCCGGTGCGCCGCACGCGCCGCGATCCCCAGCATGTAGACGTCATGCACGTGGATGACCTCCATCTGCATGCGGTCGAGCAGCGGCCCGAGCGTGAGCTCCTGGTCGACCACCTCCGGCAGCACGCTCCGCCAGCGCCCCGACGGCAGTGCGCGATGGAGCGCGATCCGTCGCGCCCGCTGCTTGCCGTTCCCCAGTCCGGCCTTGCGGCTCGCCCGCCGTACCAGGACCGCCCGGGCGTCGAGAACCGTGCTGTGGAGGCGCAACGACCGCCAGCGCACAGCCCGCCGTACCCGATCAAGAGGGGACCGCCGGACCGCGCCCGTACGCTCACTGTCGCGCTTGTCGCGACCGCGGTCACCACGCAGCTCACGGGTCGCGTACTGCCAGCGGCCCTTCGCCAGCGTGTATTCCGCCTCCGTACTGAACCACGGCTTCAGACTGGCCAGCCGCTTGCGCCACCCGGTCAGCGTCGCCTTCGACTGCACCCGCGGCGCGACCACCTGCACCTTGCCGAGTGCGCGGGAGCCCCGATGGTGGCGGCCGGCGATACCGACACAGGTGACATCGAGATCCCAGTTGGCCACCGTCTGCGCGTACTTGAGCACGCGCGAGTCGATGACGATGTCGTTCCCGGCCATCATCACGACCTTCCGCCGTACCCATGGCGGCTTCCAATCAGCCGGTACGGCGCTCGCTCGGTCGACGAGCGCGGTCAGCGCCTGACCGGAGCGGCGGCCGTCATGGACCTCCGCGACGAACGTCGGTCCGAGCGCGGCGATGGCGCGGGCGCGGTCCCGATCCGCGATGAGGTCGAGCAGAACCTGTTCCAACGTGTCCGGTGTCGCGTCGACGATCGGCAGTTCCCGTCCAGTCGCCTCGACGACGCGACCGCGGACCGACTCGGACACGTACGACACGACGATCCGCCCGGCCGCCATCGCCTCGCAGGCCGCGACACCGTAGTTGCCGATCCGGAACTGGTCGATCACGATGTCGGCGTCGCCGTACACGGCCGGCATCTCCGACGGGTCGACGCCCTGTACCCGGCGATAGGTGATGAGGCCTCGGCGGTCCAGGTCCACCATGACCGGGTCGATCAGATCGGACCCCTTGATCGCGGCTTTGCTCGGCGCGTGCGCCACCACCGGCCGCTTGCGCTCCAGCACCGGGGAGTCGCTGCGCCAGGCGTCGACATCGACCACGACCGGACACCAGATTGCCTTGGGCACGTAATCAAGCAGGTCAGGTGTGGAAACGAAGACCGGGCCTGGGTACGACGTGAACAGCTCGACCGCGCGAACGGCCTTCCGCTCCAGCACCTCCACGGTCGCGTCCTCCATATCGGGGAACGGCGACCAGCGCTCAGTCTGCACGTGCCGGCTCGGAATGCGCACGTCGGTGCCGTGGGCAAGCAACCCGACCTGCACGCCTTTGCGCAGCAGATGCTGCATGTCGCCGGCCGCGTCCGGACCGTGCACCACGCCGAAGACCGGCCGTGCTGCCTCGATCAGCACATGCGTGTAGTTGCGAACGACGTGGTGGTAGAACTCCAGCTGCCAGGGCCGATGCCGCCGATAGGTGCTCCACGAAACCCGATAGTCGACCGGGTAGTCCAGAACCCCGTTGGCAAAGGCGAACGCGGTCACCTTCGTCGTCGGCGACTGCCCTTCGAGCGCGCGAGCCCACTGAGTCCCTTGCCCCGCGAAGTTGACCGGGCCGATCAGCACGCGCGCGGCGGCATCGAGCCGCGCCGGCATCGCCGCCCCGTTGTTCTCCGCACCTATGTCTGTATTCCGAACCACGTGTCGTCTTCCGCCCCTCACAACGTCGCTCGACCCGGCATCGGGGCGGCTGCCGGGCCGTTCAGTGTCTGCGTTTGGCTCCAAACACGCTTCAGCGCGGCGGAACGGTTGCTTTTGGCCGAGAAGTGGTTCTCGGTACTCCACAACCGCTAACCTCACCGAAAGAGTCGAGGATGTGAGGAGCCCCGCATGGCTGACAGCACCACGACGGACCACGGCAAGTTCGCGTTGCCGACCAAGAACCTGCCCGCCCCACAGGTCCGGGACCTGCCCGATCCACCCACCAGAACCTGGAAGGTGATCGGCCCCGGCATGGTCGGCGCGGGGGTGGGACTGGCCTCAGGAGAGTTCATCCTGTGGCCGTACATCTCCAGCCAGGTCGGCCTGGTGTTCCTCTGGGGCGCGCTGGTCGGCGTCGTGATCCAGTGGTTCCTGAACATGGAGATCGAGCGGTACACGCTGGCCACTGGTGAGACAGCGTTGACCGGCTTCAACCGGTTCGGCAAACACTGGGGCCTGTTCTTCGCGATCATGACCTACTTCGCGAACATGTGGCCCGGCTGGGCAACCAGCTCGGCAGCGATGCTGACCTACCTGTTCGGCGGCGGCGACCCACGCTGGATCGCGATCGGGATCCTGCTCACCATCGGCCTCATCCTGACCTTCGCCCCGGTCGTCTACGTGATGCTCGAGCGGCTCATCTTCGTCAAGATCCTCGCCGTCGGACTCCTCGTCGTACTGGCCCTGATCTTCGCCATCCGCGGCAAGACCTACGCCGCCCTCGGCGACGCCGTCACCGGCCCGCAGTTCCCGGTCGAGCAACTCGGCTTCGCCCTGATGATGGGAGCCATCGCGTACGCCGGTGCCGGCGGCGGCCAGAATCTTGTGCAGAGCAACTGGATCCGCGACAAGGGCTTCGCCCAAGGCATCCACGTCCCGCGCCTCACCTCACCCGTGACCGGCCAGACCGAAGCCGACCCGAACGCCAACGCCTACACCTTCACCCCCAACGACGCGAACATGGCCCGCTGGAAGCGCTGGTGGAAGTTCGCCAACATCGAGCAGGCGATGACCTTCGTCGCGATCACCGTGCTCACCATCGTCTTCACCTCGATGCTCGCGCACGCCACCCTGTTCGGCGACGAGAACGTCAAGAACAACATCAGCTTCCTCAAGATCGAGGGCACCACCCTGCAGACCCTGGTCGGCGGCTGGTTCGGCTACCTCTTCTGGGCGATCGGCGCCTTCTCCCTTTTCGCCGCCGCAGCCGGCATCGTCGACTACACCTCCCGCCTGACCGCCGACATGATCAAAGCCCGCTACCTGCGAACGTCGACAGTCACCGAATCCAAACTCTACTTCGGCCTGGTCTGGGGACTAGTTGCCTTCGGCATCATCGTCCTCCTGGCCGGCCTCACCCAGCCCCTGGTCCTGCTGGTCATCTCAGCCTGCACCGCCGGCACCATGATGTTCGTCTACTCCGGCCTGCTCTGGTACATGAACTCCCGAGCCCTCCCCAAGCCCATCCGCATCACCCCGCTCCGAACCGCCGTCCTGGCCTTCGCCTTCCTGGCCTTCGGCTTCCTAGCCGTCTTCACCATCATCGACCAACTCAAGAAGCTCTAAAACCTCCTTCACCTGCGGCAACCCATACCGCCGATACAACTCCAACGCCAACAACCACTGCTCCCGAGCGGGCTCGGCCTCCCCGAGCCCGCTCAACGCACGCCCCAACTGATGCCGAATCCGCGCTTCCAACTCACCGCCGCCACTCAGCTCGAGTCCCTCCTCGAGAACGCTGCGGGCTGCGTCGTACGCCGCCAGCTCGACGTCGGCCGTCCCGAGGTGCAGAAGAAGCTCGGCTACACCGACCTTGTTGCCGGAGGCCCGGACCGCAGCCAGCTGCCCCCGCAACCAACTCCGGGCACTCTCGCTCCTGCCACACTGCAGATAGCTTTCTCCAATCGCGGAGGACAACAGCTCGGCGAACCCCTGCCTGCTGCTCATGAGCGACACAGCCATCTCGAACGACTGGTCCTGCTCCGCAAATCGGCCCTGGCGGCCGGCGAGGACTCCGAGCAGCAACCGCGCCTCGCCCTCCATCATCGGGTCGGCGATGCGCTGCCCATGCTCCAGTTGCGCGTTGGCAAGTTCCATCGCCTCATCCAGTTGCCCCAGTCGCTCCAGGCAATGGGCGAGCGAGCCCCTGCTAAGGCTCAGATGAGACTGCTTTCCCAGCGCAGTGTCCACCTCGATCGCGACCCTCAAGTGGGATGCCGCAGTCTCCAAGACCGAAGTGGCTGTGTAGTGAGCTCCGACGCTGTAACTGAGCATGGCCAACGCCACCGGAGGAGCACAGGCGGGGTCGTCCCGGAACGCTGTCAGGGCCAGCTCGTCCAGTTGGGCTCCCTCCACGTGGCGACGACGGACGGCCCAGAACAGGAACATGCCCATCGCGAGCCTGACGACAGCCACGCGGTCGGGGTGCGGGCCAGCCATCAATCGACGCGACGCTGCGAGAATCTCAGCCGCCTCGACATTCAGCCAGACCATGACCTCGTCGTACTCAAGGTCCTCAACTCCGGCAACCCATTGCTCGTCGAACACTTCCCTCGACAGTCCACCGAAGCCGAACCTCACCCGAGACTGCCAGGCCATCGCGACATAGAGCGCGAACACACGGTCGCGGGCAGCCGCTCGCTCCTCCGTCGTCGTGGTGCTCGCTGCCAACTCCCGGGCGTACGCACGGACGAGGTCGTGGAACTGGTAACGCCTTGGACCAGGCGAGTCCAGCAGGTGCAGGTCGACGAGGTGCTCCAGCAGCGGTTCAACTTCCGCCTCCGGGCGATCGACCAAACGACCAGCGACCTTCAGGTCCAGTTCCTCGCCCTCGTACAGACCGAGGAACCCGAACACCCCCGCAGCCGCCACGTCCTGCGCCGACGCGCCCGTCAGCGAAAGCCCAAGAGACGCTCGTACGCCGGACTCCTCACCACTGAGAACATCCAGCCGAGCGGTCTCGTCTGCCATCCGTCGAGCCAGATCGGCAACCGTCCAGGTCGGCTCGGCGGCTAGTCGGGAGCCAGCGATTCTGAGGGCCAGCGGCAACGACCCACAGAGTGCCACCACCTCACGCGCGGTACGAACATCGCTCTCGATCCGGTCCCGGCCGGCTGCTGACGTCAGCAAGGCCAGGGCCTCGTCCGATGGCAGCACGTCAAGCGCGAACGGTTGCGCGCCTGGCAGGCCGACCAGGGCACGGCGGCTGGTGACGATGACGGCGCAGGTCGACGAGCCGGGGAGGAGTGGTAGAACCTGTTCGACGGTGGCCGCGTTGTCCAGCACGAGCAGGAGCTTCCGGGTGGCGCAGGCTGTTCGGAAGAGGCCGGCAGCCTCGTCTGCTGTGTCGGGCGGGCGTTGGAGTGCGAAGCCAAGCTGTTGCAGCAGGGTGTTGAGTGCCCCCAGTGGCATCACCGGTTCGCCGACTCCGAAGCCGCGCAGGTTCACGTAGAGGACACCGTCGGCGAACCGGCCGGCTAGCTCGCGCGCGACGCGGACGGCGAGAGCTGTCTTGCCGACGCCACCCATCCCAGCCAGCGCCGAGATGACGACGACACCAGGCTCTCCCCCACCACTTGTCAACAGATCGGACAGCGTCGCGATCTGCTCCCGGCGCCCAACGAAGTCCGCCACGTCGGTCGGCAGGCGGCCACTTGTCTTGGGGCGTGCGGCTGCGGCCTTCAGTTCGGCTCGTTCGTCGGCGTCGAGGCCCAGGCCTGCCGATAGCAGATCGACGGTCTGCACCCACGGATAGCGGCGGCGACCCGCCTCGAGGGTCTTGATCGCCCCCACGCTGACCCCCGACACCGCCGCCAGCCGCTCCTGCGACAACCCCGCCGCCTTGCGAAACCTCCGCAGTACCGGCCCGAACTCAGGCATCAGAACCCAGCAACGAACGGACTTCGGCGGCCTGCGGCAACCCATAACGCCGGTACAACTCCAATGCCGACGACCACTGCTCACGAGCGGGCTCAGCGAGACCGAGTCCGCTTAGTGCTGTGCCGAGGGCGTGGCGGATTTGGGCTTCTAGTTCGTCGTTGCTGCCTTGGATTACGTTGAGGGCTTCGGTGAGGGCCAGGCGGGCCCCGTCGTGGGACTCGAGGGCTGTTTCGGCTACGCCTAGCCAGTGGAGGTGTTCGGCTATGGCGGCTTTGTCGCCGGAGCGTTTGCTGTCGGGGAGGTGGTCGCGGAGCCAGGTGCGGGCGGATTCGGGGCGGCCTGAGCGGAGGTAGCTGGCGCCTATGTCGGGGAGGAGTAGGTGGAGGATTTCTGGGCGGCTTCGGCGGAGGGTGGCGGTTGCCAGGTTGAAGGCCTCGTCTTGCTCGGCGAAGTGGCCACGGCGGCCAGCTAGGGAGCCGATGCTGAAGTGTGCGTCGCTCTCGATGATCTCGTTGGCTAGTTGGAGCGCGCCCTCTAGCCCGGATCGGGCCAGCTCTGTTGCTTCGTCCAGCTGGTCTAGTCGCTCCAGGTCCTGAGCGAGAGCGATGGTGCACACGACGTGGTTCAGCGGATCGGTCTCCATCGGTGCTGCTGCGATGGCGACCCTCAGGTGAGCTGCGCCGGTCTCGGAGTCCGACCTGGACGAGTAGTGCGCTGCCACGTGATAGCTGATGCGGCTCAGGGCGAGCTCGGAGGCACAGGTCGGGTCTTCGCGGAGCGCGGTCAAGGCGAGTTCGCCGAGTTCTGCGCCCTCGGTGTGCCGGCGACGGATGATCCAGAACCGCGTCATGCCGCCCGCGAGTTTGACGAGGGTTGCGCGGTCTATTGTCGGTCGGCGGGCCGCGGCCAGGATCTCGCCGGCCTCGGCGTCCAGCCATGCCATGACTTCGTCGTACTCAAGGTGCTCGACGCCGGCAGTCCACTGCTCGTCGTACCAGGTCCGCGAAACGCCCAGCTTCACTCGCGCCTGCCAGGCCATCGCCACGTAGAGCGCCAGCACGCGCTCGCGGGCCGCTGTGCGGTCAGCGGGTGCGAGCTCCCGTGCGTACGCGCGGACCAGGTCGTGGAACTGGTAGCGGCGTGGGCTGCCCGACTCCAGGAGATGCAGGTCGACGAGGTGTTCGAGCAACGGCTCGACCTCCGCCTCCGGGCGATCGACCAGGCGAGCGGCAACCTTCAGGTCGAGTTCGTCGCCTTCGTGGAGGCCCAGCAGCCCGAAGAGCTCCGCTGCGGCCACGTCCTGCGCCGACGCGCCCGCCAATGACAACGCAATAGACGCCCGTACGCCGGACTCCGCGGCACCGAGCACGTCCAGGCGAACCGACTCGTCGGCCAACCGCCTGGCCAGGTCGGCGACCGTCCAGGTCGATTCGGCTGCGAGCCGGGTGCCTGCGATTCTTAGTGCCAAGGGCAACGATCCGCAGAGCGCCACCACCTTCAGCGCTGCCTGCGGATCGCGCTCGACCCGCTCCCGGCCGGCTGCCGAGGTGAGCAACGCCAGAGCTTCGTCCTCCGCCAGGACACCGAGCTCCAGCGGCCGCGCGCCCGGCAGCCCGACCAGGGCACGCCGACTAGTGACGATCACCGCGCAGGTCGCCGTACCGGGGAGCAGTGGGACGACCTGTTCGACAGCTGCCGCGTTGTCCAGGACGACGAGCAGGTTGCGGGTCGCGCAGGCCGTGCGGAACAGGGCGGCGGCCTCTTCGACGGATTCCGGCGGGCGCTGGAGGGCGAACCCGAGCTGCTGCAGCAATGCACTCAACGCTTCCAGCGGCGTCATCGGTCCGCCGACACCGAAGCCACGGAGGTTCACGTAGAGGACGCCATCAGCGAACCGATCAGCGAGGTCGCGGGCGACACGCACCGCCAAGGCGGTCTTGCCGACTCCCCCCATACCGGCGATCGCCGTGATGACGACGACGCCAGGCGTCTGATCACCACCGCTCAAAAGATCGGACACCTCGGCGATCTGCTCCGCGCGACCGACGAAGTCCACCACATCGACAGGCAGTGGATCACTGCCGGCCTTGGGCCGGGTGGCCGCGGCCATCAGTTCGGCGCGCTCGTCGACATCCAACGGCAGACTGTCGGCCAGTAGCTCGACGGTCTGTGCCCGCGGATACCGGCGACGACCAGCCTCCAGCGTCTTGATCGCCTCCACGCTGACGCCCGACACCCCCGCAAGCCCCTCCTGCGAAACCCCAGCCGCCTTCCGGAACCTCCGCAGTACCGGCCCGAACTCAGTCATCGGAACCCAGCAAAGCGCGGACGTCGTCAGCCTGCGGGGATCCGTGTCGCACCAGCAGGTTCAGTGCGGATCGCCACTCGACTGAGGCCTCGGTTGGGCGGCCGGCGGTGTGGAGGACTTGGCCCAGGAGTTGGCGGACGCGGGCTTCGGGTTGCCAGGTGCCTTGCATGATCGTGAGGGCTCCGCGCAGGTTGGTTTCGGCGGCGGTGAGGTTGCCGTGGGCGAGGTCGACCTGGCCGAGGCCTTCGAGGGCTTCGGCGACTGCGTGTTCGTAGCCGGCGGCCAGGGCTGAGGTGCGGCACATTTCGAAGTAGGCGGCGGCCTCGAGGAGTTGGCCGGAGTCGCGGTAGGCGATGCCGACGTGCAGCAGGATGTAGTGCGCCGTCTGGGGCGTGCCGCGGCGGCGTACGACGTCGACGGCTCGCTGGAACTCCTTGTCCTGCTCGTCCGGTCGGCCTTGGCGGCCGGCGATCGTGCCGAGGATCAGGCGGCCGTCGGCCTCGGTGATCTCCTCGCCGAGCTCAACGGCTCGCGCGACACCTGCCTGCGCCGAGGCGGACGCCTCGTCGAGTCGTCCGAGCTCCATCAGGTACTCACCGAGGAAGATCTCGCCCTCGGCCAACTGCTCGCCGTACTCGATCGTCTTGGGTGCTTTCAGCGCCATCCTCATGTAGTCGACGGCGAGCGAGTACAGCCCGGCCGCGCCGCACTGCTGGGCCAGCTCGTACGGCGTGAGGGCGGCCGCGAACGGGTCGTCGCCGGACTCGACCGTGCCGAGCGCGATCGTCGCCAGCATCACGCCGTCGTAGTACCGGCGCCGGACATGGCAGTACGGCAGCAGGCCGAGCACGACCTTCGGCACCAGCGCACGTTCCGGACCCGAGCCGCGCGCAGCCCGCCGTACCGCACCGATGATCTCTTCGATCTCTCCGTCGAGCCACCCGAAGATCTCGTCCATCGAGAGTCCCTCGGCGCCCTCCGTCCAAGTGCTGTCGCTCCAGTCGGTGGTCAGGGCGGTCGTGAAGTTCAGCTCGCGGCTTCGCCAGGCGAGCGCCAGGTACATCCGCAGCACCCGCAGCCGCGCGGCATCCCGGTCGGCCTCCGTGGTCAAGGCTGCGGTGGTCTCCGAGACGTAGCTGCGGACGAGGTCGTGGATGCGGTACCGGTGTGGGCCTACGGACTCGATCAGGTAGAGGTCGACGAGGCGTTCCAGGCGGCGGCTCGCGTCCTCGACGGGGAGGTCGAGCAGGGCCGCGGCGACGCGGACGTTGAGTTCGTCGCCCTCGTGGAGTCCAAGGAGCTTGAAGGCCTCAACGGCTTCCGTATCGCGGTCTGTTGCCGCGGACAACGAGAACTCGATGCTCGCCCGTACGTCGCGATCCGCGGTAGCGAGTTCGTCGAGCCGATGCCGACTTGTCTCCAGCCGGTGGACCAGGTCGGCGACGGCCCAGGTCGGTTCGTCGGCGAGGCGGGCTCCGGCGAGGTGCAGGGCGAGCGGGAGACCGCCGCACAACCGGACGATCGCCAGGGCGTTGGCCTGGTCGCGCGCGATGCGGTCGTCGCCGACGATCTGGGTCAGCATCTCGATACCGTCCTGGTCGGGCAGCACGTCGAGCAGCACGTGGGCGACGCCCGGCAGGGCGGTCATCGCGCGGCGACTGGTGATCAGTACGGCGCAGGTCGAGGCCCCCGGCAACAAAGGTGCGACCTGGGCCGCGTCGGCCGCGTTGTCGAGAACCACCAGCACCCGGCGGCCGGTGAGCGCCGATCGGTAGCGAGAGGCGGCTTCGTGGGCGTCGGCCGGATTGTCAGGCCCTTGAACGCCGAGGCTGTCCATCAACCGGCCGAGCGCCTCCGGCACTGTCAGCGGCCGGCCCGGACCGAAGCCGCCGAGGTTCAGGTATAGCTGGCCGTCCGGGTACTGATCGGCGATCAGGTGCGCCATGTGGATGGCGAGCGCGGTCTTGCCGATGCCGCCCATCCCGCCGATGGCGGAGGTGACCACGACTCCGGGCCGCGACTCCTGGGCGGTGAAGGTCTTCTCGAGTTCCGCGACCTGGTCTTCGCGGCCGACGAACGCGTAGACATCGTCCGGCAGCTCGCGCGGGATGGTGACCCGCGCCTTCGTCCGGGCGCCGGCCGTGAGTAGTTCCGCCCGCTGCGCCGCGGCCAGGCCCAGCCCGTTGGCCAGCAGTTTCAGCGTGCTCGACCGCGGGTACCGCCGGCGGCCCGATTCCAAGGTCTTGATCGCTTCGACGCTGACGCCGGACGCCGCCGCCAGCCGCTCTTGCGACAGACCGGCGGCCTTGCGGAACCTTCGCAGTACCGGGCCGAACTCAGGCATGTCGGTCGTAGGGCTGGGCGGCGCCATTGACCGTGGTGAAGAGGGAGTAGACGGACGTGGTGGCGGTGATGAAGAGGCGGTTCCGCTTGGCGCCACCGAAGGTCAGGTTGGACACGGTCTCCGGGACCAGCAGCTTGCCCAGCAGCGTCCCGTCCGGGTGATAGACGTGTACGCCGTCCGCGGCCGAAGCCCAGACCCGTCCGGCGGTGTCGATCCGGATGCCGTCGAAAGCGCCGTTCCCACACTCGGCGAACACCTCGCCACCGCTGATCCGATCACCCTCGACGGTGAACACCCGCATGTGCGCGCGTTCGGTGTCAGTGATGTACAGCAGCGATTCGTCCGGCGAGAACGCCAGACCGTTCGGCCCGTCGAAGTCGTCTGCGACCCGAGTCAGTACGCCGTCCGCCACGCGATACACGTGACATCCGCCGGTCTCGATCTCCCCGGCATACCCCTCGTAGTCGCTCTGGATCCCGTACGACGGATCCGTGAACCAGACCGAGCCGTCACGCTTCACCACAACGTCGTTCGGACTGTTCAGCCGATGACCGTCGTACCCGTCGGCGAGCACGCTGATCCGACCGTTGTGCTCGGTCCGCGTCACCCGCCGGTTGCCGTGCTCACAACTGACGAGCCGGCCCTCCTGGTCGAGCGTGTGACCGTTCGTGTTCCCGGCCGGCGCCCGGAAGGCCGAGACCTGGTACGACGTCTCGTCCCACCTCAGAATGCGGTCGTTCGGAATGTCGCTCCAGAGCAGATACCGCCCGGCCGGGACGTACACCGGCCCCTCGACCCACCGCCCGCCGGTCCACAGCCGCTCCAGGTGGTGGTCGCCCCGGATCCCGTCGAACCGGTCGTCGAACTTCTCCCACTCCGCCGGAACGGTCCCGGCCAGCGGTTCGAGAATGCCCGTCATCACCACTCCTGGAGAACTCGGCTGCATGTCCAGGGGTGAGCCTATGCGTTCGCGGCGTACGGCGGTCGTGCTCCCCGAGCGGTGAGGTGCCACGACCAGACCGAAGTAGTTGCCGTGACGAACAACCGGTTGCCGCGGGGCCCACCGAAGGTCAGGTTCGAGACGACGTCGGGCAGTATCAGCTTGCCGATCAGCGTTCCGTCCGGGGCGAAGCAGTGCACGCCTTCGTGGGTCGCGGCCCACACCCGGCCCGCCTCATCCACCCGGATACCGTCGAACCGGCCCGCCGTACAAGGCGCGAACACCTCGCCGCCGGTCAGTTTCGCGCCGTCCACCTCGAACCGGCGGATGTGCGAGCCGTGGGTGTCGGCGACGTACAGCTCGGTCTCGTCAAGCGAGAAGGCCAGCCCGTTCGGCCGGCGGAAGTCGTCGGCGACGACGGTCAGTCCGCCGTCGGGGTCGATCCGGTAGACGTAGCAACCGTCCAGTTCCTGCTCGCCACCGTTCCCCTCGTAGCTCGAGGTGATGCCGTACGGCGGGTCGGTGAACCAGACCGAGCCGTCGCGCCGGACAACGACATCGTTCGGACTGTTCAGTCGCAGGCCGTCGAGGTGCGAGGCGAGTACGACACGGCTCCCGTCGTACTCGGTGCGGATGACCTGACGCTCACCCTGCGAACAGCTGACCAGCCGGCCAAGGCCGTCGATCGTGTTGCCGTTGACGAACCCGGACGGCTGCCGGAAGACGCTCGTCTGCCCCGAGACCTCGTCCCAGCGCAGCAGCCGATCGTTCGGGATGTCGCTAAAGATCAGGCTCCGCCAGGCCGGCACGTACGCCGGTCCCTCCAGCCAGCGACCGCCGTCGTACAGGCGCTCGACGTACTCGTCACCCGCGACGCCGGCGAATCTCTCGTCGAGCACCACCAGCTCTGCCCTGATCCGGGCCGGCGCCTCACCGAGCACGATCGTCATCGCTTCCTCCTGAATGCTGTTCTGTTAGGGTTTACTTAGACAGAATGACATATAGCAAAGGGCAGCAATGACCGTAGACGATACAGATCGCTTGTTGTTGGCCGCATTGCAGGAGGACGCCACACAGTCGTACGCCGCCCTCGGCCAGACGGTGGGACTTTCCGCCGGGGCGGCCCACGAGCGGGT
This sequence comes from Kribbella sp. NPDC056951, assembly GCF_042674205.1. Lineage (NCBI taxonomy): Bacteria > Bacillati > Actinomycetota > Actinomycetes > Propionibacteriales > Kribbellaceae > Kribbella > Kribbella sp. NPDC056951. Next base: position 61,164 of record NZ_JBHUQZ010000013.1, on the reverse strand, counting down.
CCGGAAGCTGAAGGCGAGCGGCGTGATCCGGCGTACCACCATCGAGGTCGATCCGGTCGCTCTCGGCCGGCAGGTGACGGCCTTCGTGCTGCTGGATGCGAATGCCTGGATGGGCGACGAGCCGACCCTCGAGGCACTCCGGGCGATCCCGGCCGTCGAGGAGGCCCATGTCATCGCCGGCCCCGCATCGATCCTGGTGAAGGTGCGGACAGCGACGACAGAGGATCTGCAGGCGAGCCTGCGCGCCCTCCACCAGGTGGACGGCGTGACCAGTACGCAGACGGTCGTCGTACTGGAGTCCTTCTTCGAGCGACAGCCCGTAGTGATGTGAGCAACGCCCTGTCTCATTCAGCGGTCAGTTGACCCTAGAGTGGGCCAAGGCTTGAAGGGAGTCGTCCGTGTCGAACAAGCAGATCACCAAGGTGCTGGTCGCCAACCGCGGCGAGATCGCGGTCCGGGTCGTCCGGGCGGCGGCCGATGCCGGGCTGGGCAGCGTCGCCGTGTACGCCGACCAGGACCGGGACGCGTTGTTCGTCCGGCTGGCCGACGAGGCGTACGCGCTGGACGGGTCGACGCCGGCCGACTCCTACCTGAACATCGCCAAGATCCTGGATCTCGCGACCCGCTCCGGCGCGGACGCGGTGCACCCGGGGTACGGCTTCCTGGCCGAGAACGCCGAGTTCGCCCAGGCCGTGATCGACGCCGGGCTGATCTGGATCGGCCCGCCGCCGTCGGCGATCGACTCGCTCGGCGACAAGGTCAAGGCCCGGCACATCGCCGAGAAGGTCGGCGCGCCACAGGTCCCCGGTACGCCGAATCCGGTCGCCGATGCCGACGAGGTGGTCGCGTTCGCCACGGAATTCGGCTTGCCGATCGCGATCAAGGCGGCGTACGGCGGCGGTGGGCGCGGCATGAAGGTCGCCCGCACGCTGGAAGAGGTCCCGGAGCTGTTCGAGTCCGCGACCCGCGAGGCGGTCAGCGCGTTCGGTCGCGGCGAATGCTTCGTCGAGCGGTACCTGGACAAGCCGCGGCACGTCGAGACCCAGTGCCTGGCCGATGCCCACGGCAACGTTGTGGTCGTCTCCACGCGGGACTGCTCACTGCAGCGCCGCTACCAGAAGCTGGTCGAGGAGGCGCCCGCGCCGTTCCTTTCGCCGGAGCAGCTGGAGACGCTCTACAGCTCGTCCAAGGCGATCCTGCGCGAGGCCGGGTACGTCGGCGCCGGGACGTGCGAGTTCCTGGTCGGCCAGGACGGGCTGATCTCGTTCCTCGAGGTGAACACCCGACTGCAGGTCGAGCACCCGGTCTCCGAGGAGGTCACCGGGCTGGACCTGGTCCGCGAGATGTTCCGGATCGCCAACGGCGAAGAGCTCGGGTACGACGACCCGGTGGTGACCGGCCACTCGATCGAGTTCCGGATCAACGCCGAGGACGGCGGCCGCGGCTTCCTGCCCGCACCCGGCACACTGACCCGCTGGAAGCCCCCGAGCGGCCCGGGCGTCCGGATCGACGGCGGGTACGACGAGGGCGAGACCGTGCCCGGCGCATTCGACTCGCTCGTCGCCAAGCTGATCGTCACCGGTCGCGACCGCACTCAGGCGCTCGAGCGGTCCCGGCGGGCACTGCGTGAGTTCGTCGTCGAGGGCATGCCGACCGTGATCCCGTTCCACGCCACGGTTGTGTCGGACCCGGCGTACGTCGGCGATGACGGGTTCAAGGTGCACACCCGGTGGATCGAGACCGAGTTCGACAACCAGCTCACGCCGTACGACGGCCCGACCGCCGAGGCGCCTTCGGACGCTGCCCGGGAGAAGGTCGTTGTCGAGGTCGGCGGTAAGCGGCTCGAGGTCGCACTGCCCGCCGGGTTCGGAATGTCGGCCGGTGGCGCTGTTCCGAATGGCGCGAAGAAGAAGCCGGCACGCCGTACCGGTGGTTCGGGGAAGGCGGCCGCGTCCGGCGACTCGCTGACGTCCCCGATGCAGGGCACGATCGTGAAGCTGGCCGTCGAGGAAGGCGCGACAGTTGCCGAGGGCGACCTGATCGTCGTACTCGAGGCGATGAAGATGGAGCAGCCGCTGAACGCGCACAAAGCCGGCACCGTGACCGGCCTGTCCGCCGAGGTCGGCGCCACCGTCTCGGCCGGCGCCGTCCTCTGCGAGATCAAGGACTAGTAGCTCAGCGTGCCCTTGACGATGTAACCACCGTCGCCGGTCACCGGTGCGAGCAGGACGATGAAGCACTCGCCCTTCTCGACGCCGGTGGCCAGCGTGTGGCTCGGCTTCTTCTTCGTGAAGGTCTGGACGTCGCCCAGGTCCGCGCCCTCACACCGCTCCACGAAGACCTTCGTGTTCTTCTCCAGCGTGGTCAGGTTCAGCTTGATGTCCCCGCCGGTGGAGACGTAGGTCCCGCCGCTGCCCCAGTTCTTGCCCACGACCAGGTGCTGATACGGCTGCGTCGTCTGCGCCTGCACCGGCGCCGCCTGCGCCGCCACCGGAACCGCCGCCAGCGCCAGCACACCCAAAGTCGTCCCGATCATCTTCATGTCACTATCCCCTTCGCTATACCGAGTATGTAGATACTCAGTATGCACATCAGAAGGTCATTTGGTGACGTTGGGCGAGTAGGCGTACCAGACCGTGGCCGACGACGCGACGTACGCGCGGTACGCCCGGCTGCGGTTGGTGGTGATGCTGTAGCTCGCCGCCCCCGCCGAGTTCGGCACGATGTAGCCGAGGTCCTTCCAGACCGAGGAACCCGGATCCTTGGACTGGAACAGCACCCGCCCGTGGTGACGCACGAACCCCTTGCTCTTGGCGCTGTAGTACGTCGGCCGCGCAGTCAACGTGGTCTTCGTCCCCTGCCGCGTGGCGGTCAGCTTGACCGCCGCGCCGTACTTGGCGATCGAACTCGCGGACCGAAGGTCAGCCACCTTCCGCCCCTTCGCATCCGTCGCGTAGCCCATCGGGTTCCAGCTCATGCTGTGCCCGGGATAGGCGGCATTCACGGTAATGGCGCAGTTCGGATAGCCCCACGTGCAATTGACGTCGTACGACGAACCGTCGACACCATCCGCCCGCCCGCGCCAGTTGGCCTCGAACGCCGTCTTCGGGCAACTGCTCCCCCACCCGAAGGTCACCAGCTGATCGGGACTGCTGATCGTCAACTTCGCCGGCACCCCGAACCGGCAAACCGGCGCCGCCGCAGCCTGCGCCGACCCCGGCACCCCAACCAGCCCGGCCGCCACGACCCCCGCCGCCAGCACCAACCCACGAACCCGCATGAACCCTCCCCAGCCCGACCGAATCGCCGCAGCATACCGGTCTACACCTGAACCGCCAACCATTGAATGTGCAAGTGAAACCCTCCGGATGGCATAGTCACCGGGTTCGGGTGACGGTGAGGAGCTGGATATGTGGCGGGCGCGGGCTCGGTATTGGTTCGACAGCACGATGTCTCGGGGTACGCCGGCGTTGGTCGGGTGGCTGGGGTTGGCGTCGACGTTGCTGGTGCTGGTGGTTTCGGTGCTGGTGATCTGGCTGGTACCGGATGACGTGCAGCAGCACGGTGGGTGGCCGGATGTCTTCTGGATGACGTTGATGCGGGCGATCGACGCCGGCACCGTGAGCGGGGACTCCGGGAGTCCGGTGTTCATGTTCCTGATGCTGGCGATCACGGTCGGCGGGATCTTCGTGGTGAGTGCGTTCATCGGCGTACTGACCGCCGGCCTGGAGGGCAAGATCGCCGACCTGCGGAAGGGTCGGTCGAAGGTCGTCGAGCGTGGGCAGACCGTCGTACTGGGGTGGTCCGAGCAGGTGTTCACGGTGGTGACCGAACTGGTGCAGGCCAACCACAGCAAGCGGCGGTCGTGTATCGCGATCCTGGCCGACAAGGACAAGGTCGAGATGGAGGACGCCCTGCGTGCCCGCGTTCCGGACCTCGGGCGGACGGTAGTCGTCTGCCGGACCGGGAACCCGTTGCGGCCGACTGATCTGGATCTGGTCAACCTGGCCGAGGCGCGGTCGGTGATGGTGTTGCCGCCGCCGGTCGAGGACGCCGACATCCAGGTGATCAAGGTTCTGCTTGCCCTCGGCAACCGAGCCGCCGGCGGTCCGCAGGTGGTGGCCGCGGTCAACGATTCCGACAACCTCGCCGCGGCGCAGCTGGCCGGTGGTCCTCGGACCCAACTGGTCGGCGCCGACGACCTTGCGGTTCGGCTGATCGTTCAGGCGCATCGGCAGTCCGGGCTGTCTGCGGTCTGCACCGATCTGCTCGCGTTCGCGGGGACCGAGTTCTACCTGCGCTCGGATCCGTCGGCTGACGGGCACTCGTTCGGTGAGGTCGCGCGGAGCTTCGACCGCGGCGTACTGGTCGGTCTCCGAACTGCCGCCGGCCGGGTCGACCTCAACCCGGCCGAGGGCCGGATCGTCGATGCGACCGACGAGCTGATCCTGCTCGCGGACGACGACAGCCTCATCCACCGGTCGCCGACACCGCTCCCAGTCGTCGCCGAAGCGATCGCTCCGGAAGTACGCCGTACGGCGGATCCCGCGCGCACGTTGATGATCGGCTGGAACAAGCGGGCGCCGAAGATCGTCGCGCTGCTCGACGAATTCGCCGCCGCGGGATCACACCTGCAGGTGGCCGGGCCGGATGAGGTCCGGCTGGGCGAATACGACCACCTCACGGTTGGTACGACGTACTGTGACCCGACGAACCGGGTTGAGCTGGAAGCGCTCGACGTGGGCAGCTACCAGCACGTGATCGTGCTGTCGGCCGACGCGCGCGGTGAGCAGGAGGCCGACGCGCGCACCCTGCTGACGCTGCTGCACCTGCGGGATCTCGGGCAGCGTCTGGGCGATCCGTACTCGATCGTCAGCGAGATCAACGACGAGGCGAACCGCGAGATCGCCCAGGTCACGCGGGCCGACGACTTCGTGGTCAGCGAGAAGCTGATCAGTCTGCTGCTCACGCAGCTGACCGAGAACCGGCACGTGGCCGGGGTGTTCGCGGAGCTGCTCAGCCCGGACGGGGCCGAGATCTACCTGAACCCGGCGACCGACTACCTGCTCCCCGGGCAGACGGCGAATTTCGCCACGCTCGCCGAGGCGGCCCGACGCCGCGGGGAGACGGCGATCGGGTACCGGGTGCATGCCGAGTTCCACCGGCCCCCGGCGTACGGGGTGGTGCTGAATCCGGCTCCGGACGCTCCGCTGACGCTCGGACCGGCCGACCGGGTGGTCGTGCTGGCTGATCACGGTGCGGGAACAGCTGCGGGATTAACAGACAGTTCTCAGGTTGACGCTGTAAGTTCCCTCCAGACATCTCGGTGAGGGAGGGTTTGCATGTCCAAGAGGACCCACGAGCAGCAGCTCGCGGCGCGGAAGGCCAAACGGCAGGCCGAGCGGCAGGCTGAGCGGGCCCGGCAGCGGCGGAATCTGGCCATCACGGTCACGGCCGTGGTCGCCGTCGTCGCAGTCCTGGTCGGCGTCTTCGTGATCTTCGGTCCGAAGGGCAGCGACACCCCGGCGGCGAGTTCGGACACGCCATCGGCGCCGTCGTCGGACGGTGGCGGTCCGGACAACAAGCCGAAGAGCATCCCGACCGCCCTCGCCGCACCGCTGAAGCGCCCGACGCCGCTCCCGGCCGAGGTCGACTGCAGCTACAAGAAGGGCGCCGAGGCGGCCAGCAAGAAGGTCAACCCGCCGGCCGACGGCAAGGTCAAGTCCTCCGGTACGTCGAAGGTCAGCCTGAACACGTCCATCGGCGACCTGCAGGTCACGCTGGACAGCGCCCTGGCGCCGTGCACGGTGAAGAGCTTCCTGAACCTGGTCGGCCAGAAGTACTTCGACAACACCTCTTGCCACCGCCTCACCGTCGGTGAGGGCCTCCAGGTCCTCCAGTGCGGGGATCCGAGCGGCAGTGGCAGCGGTGGTCCCGGGTACAGCTTCGCGGACGAGGTCTTCCCGACGCTGAAGTACGGTCGCGGGATCCTCGCCATGGCGAACTCGGGGCCGAACACCAACGGCAGCCAGTTCTTCGTCGTCTACGGCGACGCGTCCGGTCTAGGACCGCAATACACCGCCTTCGGCACCCTCGACGAGCCCAGCCTCAAACTCATCGACAAGGTCGCCCAGGCCGGCGTCAAACCCCAGAACGGCCCGACGGACGGTTCCCCCATCACCCCCGTCAAAATCAACACCGCCACCGCAGCAGCCTGACCCAACCAGCCGCCGCCGAAGGACACCACCTTCGGCGGCGGCTGCTTTGTTGGCGCCTTCGGCGCGCACTCCCGCGGTTGCACCCCCACGCGATTTCGCGAGGGAACGTGATGAGCAGGAGGAAGAACATCGCCAACCGACTTCCGCCCAAGGGGTCGGGCTCCGTGGTGGCACCCTCCGTGATTCGCGAGGAAAACGTGGTGAGCAGGTGGATGGCATCGCCAAAGGCGGACCGCTGACACTCACCAACTCTCGCGACGGCGGTCTCCGCACGCTCAAGCACGCTGGTAGATGTGCCCCGGCGGGTGGTTGGTGAGTGGGGGCGGTCCGCCCGGCAACGTCACCTCCCCCGGCGGGTTGACTGCGAACTACATGTGGCGCGGCACCCACCTGCCGTTCGGCGTCTCCAGCCGCCCGAAGGACAGGACGTATTCGGCTACGTATACCCGCTCGCACGCCTGGCTCCAGCGCCGGCACTCCCGATCAACCCCGACACCTCCTGTTCTTGTGCAACCACCACCGCGTGGCATAGCCCCACCCACGCTCAACTGATCCCACGAGGCGGTTGATCGGTGGCGCATGTCTGCGAAACCACATCAACAGCGCCTCACGCGGTTCGGCGGAACCGCGTGAGGCACTAGCGCCGGAGGCGCCAAGAGGGCTGTCGCCGCCGTAGGCGGTGTCCGTTTGGTCAGGCTAGGAGGTGGTAGCGGGAGCGGGGCCAGGCTAGGAGGGCGTGGACTTGGGTGATGCCGGATTGCTGGAGGAGTTCTACTGGGCCCTCGCGAAATTTGTAGAGGTTGGTGGCGGGGTCTCGGGTGGTGTTCCAGTTGTCGTCGGCATAGGCCTGCATGGCTTTGCGGTAGCGGGGGTCGTGGGAGACGGAGTCCAGGATGAGGAGGTTCTTGAACCAGATGGAGTTGAAGGCGGCGCCGTTCTTGGCGAGGATCTCGCGGGTGTTGTAGAAGGCGAGCGAGGCGTTCGCGACGGACTTTGCGTCGCGCAGGTAACGCTGGTCACCGGTTGCCTTGTACAACAAGACGCCGGCACCGAGCATCACGCCCTGGTTGTAGCTCCACTGCGTCTTCTCGATGTTGCCAGCCAGGTCGATGTGGTCCCAGTAGAGACCGTTCGGCGCGAGCATGCAGTCCTGGGCCCACTGGTACATCCGCTTGGCCCAGGTCAGATATGACCGGTCCCGCGTCAGCAGATACAGATGCGCACCGAGCTCGGCACCCGGGCCGTTCGACACGGTGTTCCGGTCCTGGCTCCACGGAGCCTGGGTCCAATACACACCACCCGCACACGGGTGCGCCGGGTCGGTGTCCCACCCATGGACGACGAGCGTGAAGATCTCCTTCGCCCGGGCGAGCGCCGTACGGTCGCCGGTGCGTTTGTAGTTCTGGATCAGGTGCAGGCCGATCCATTCGTTGTCGTCGTAGAACTTGTCGCCACCGCCGCCGAGCGGCGCGCGCACGTAGGAGTCGTACCCCTTCGGCGTCGTCGTCGCGTTCCAGTACGGCGAGTAGGCGTCGACCCGGCGTTCCGCCTCGGCGGACGCCTTCTGGCCGGAGCCGGGAATGCCGGCGATGTCCTCGGCCGCGACCGCGGCCTGCGAGTACGGCCAGATGTACGAGTAGGGGTTGGGGTGCTGGTTCGGATACTCCTCGAGCAGCAGCCCCTGCCCGGCATCGAAGTACTTGTTGATCGCGTCGTACGACGCCTTGGCACGGGCCGCGTTGCTGGTCACGGCATCGGCCGTGGACACCTGCAGCGTCCCGACGATCGCGGCCGCCACCAGGCCGGCCACGATCCGAGTTGATATACCCAATTTCCTGCGCATCGACCGGCTCCTCTGTGGGCGGTGACGGATGACATCGATGTCATGTTCTAACCGTCGCAGGGAGAATTCGTCAATGGGTCAGCGACCGACCGGTGCCACGGGAAGACTTGGCATATCAAGTGGAACGACCGGGAACACGATCCACGCGGACTTCAGATGCAGCCGCCCACGCAGCTGATCGGCACTCAGTTCACGACGCCCCTTCGACCCAACTGCCTCCACCCGCGCCGCGCGACCGCCGATCGGTCCGACCCCGGTACGGCGGATCACCCGCAGCGTGCGGATCGTGCCGACGTCGAACGCCGCCTGGACCGCGGCCGTCTTCCGCGTGACCGTCCACGTCACGTTCGGATTCCCGTTCCCCGGGTACGCGTCCCAACTGTCCAGCTTCATCACCTGGTACGGGACCTGACCAGCCGCGGTCGCACCACCGTTCGACGACGAGAACTCGGCGATGATCGGCTTGCCCTTGTACAGCCGTACCTGCCCAGCCGTGGCAGCGATCGCGGCATTCGTCGAGTTCTTCTCGTCGTTGTAGCCGCCGTAGACCTGGCAAGCGATCGTGTCGCAGAGGTCATACGCCCGCCTGGCACTGCGATTGCGATGGAAAACCGAATAGGTGCGTGCGGCAACCGCCTGCGCCTGCAACGCGGCCGGACGCCAGCTGGACAAGGCCTCTCGCGGTACGACGCCGCGCAGGTAATGCTCGAGCGAGACAACGTTGACCGTGTCCAGGTGCTTGCCGGGTGCATCGATCGCCCGCAGTCCGCCGCGATATCGCCGTACCGCACCGGATGGCAGGATGAGACTCGTCAGCGTCGCGCCCTCGAACTGGGTCATCGAGCTGAACTTCTTCCACAGCGTCCACTGGCGGGTCTTGGTGTTGTACGAACTCACCTTGGTCCCGTGCTCACCGTGCGGGTCGATCGACCACTGATTCCGGGTCGATGCCTTGGGCAACGTGTAGAGCTTGTCCCGGGCCAGGTCGCGGATCCGCAGATTGTTGACCGCGGCAACCCGTACGCCGTCGGTCGTGTCAGCGCTGATCCGGATCCGGACCCGGCCGGTCGCCTTCCCGACGGTCGTCCCCGGGTAGTAGAAGTCGAGGATCTCCTTCGCCGACTTCCCCGCGATGGCCGCGCCCTGAGCGCCGTACTGCGACATGCCGCGGCCGTGGCCGAACCCGCGACCGGCGATCGTGGTGTCCACGCCGGCGGTCGGCTCGAACTCCCTGGCCTCAGCGGTCGCGCTGATCACAGTTGACATGATGATGACGGCGGCAACGACACGCTTCATGAGCCACTCCGGTATTGGACGAGAACCGTACGGCGGTGTGCGTGGTAAGTGAGCCAGCCGTGCTGGTACTTCTGCCGCAACCCGCCTTTCACCTGGTAGATATCGGTCATCGGCAGGCCGAGCCGCGACCGCTCCGCGCCGATCGCGACGTACTTGCGGTAGATCAGGCCGGTCACCGGACGGACGCCGTACGGCTTGGTCCAGTAGAAGCCGCCGTCGCGGAACGACTGCACTCGCGTGCCGCCGACGCGGCCGTTGTGGACCTCGGTGGTCGGCAGACCGAGGCCTGTGTCGGGGCCCATCCGGCGGTACCGCTGCCGGAAGACACCCGCCGTCGAGTGGGCACCGGTGGAGACGGAGTAGAAGATGTCGCGGGTACCGAAGTACGTCGCCCAGCCGGTCCGGGTGCGGTGTTCACCCCAGAACGGTTGCCCGAGGCTCCGGAATCCGATCGTCTTCGCGAACCGGTAGATCGGAGTCGAGACCGTGCCGCCCATCAGCGTCTGAACTCGTTGCTTCAACCAAGGGAGTTTCGCGTACAACTGTTGCCCAGGGCACGCGGTCGCCTTGGTGTCGCGATGGCCGGAGATCGTGTTCACCCGATGCCGGGCGAGCACGATACTCGCGGTCGGCGAGCGGTAGTTGGCGTCGAGCTTCCAGGCGATTACCCGGGCCGTTGCCTCCAGCATCGAAGCCGGTGGCGCGGCCTTGTCGAAGTTGCCGATCAGCGAGACGCCGAACGAGTTCGAGTTGAACGACTCGGTGTGCGCGCCGAGGACGGGCAGCTGCGCGCCGCCGTACCGGCCCTCGAAGGCGCGACCGAAGCGGTCGACGAGGAAGTTGTAGCCGAGGTCGCACCAGCCGCGACTCTTCACGTGATACGCGTACGTCGCGCGCAGCATCGCCGGGACCTGCGCCCGTGTGTAGTCGTTGCGATCGGCGGTGTGGTGGACGAACGCGGCGAGCACGGTCCGGGTGTACTTCGGTCGCGAGCAGCCTTTGTTGACGTTGCGCAGCTTCTCGTCGGCACCCCAGCGCTTGCGGCTCCAGACATTCGGCATCGGGTACGGCGTTCGGCTCGCGGCCGGCTCGATGTCCTGCGCGTCGGGCGACTCAGCGCTGTCGGCGGGGAGCACACCCGGTTGGATCAGAGTCACCTTGGCCCCGCGGATCGTCGTACCGGCGGCGTCGACGGCGCTGGCCTGGATACCGGTCGCATCGCCGACCCACAGTGGTTCGGTACCGGGGTTGCCTTCCGGGGTGTCCGGGCCGTGGCCGTCCTCGACGTGCAGCGCCTGCCAGCCGGTCCACTGGTCGCCGTGCTTGATCCGGACCTTGGCCTGAACGTTCTGCACGCCGGCCGGCCAGGTGACACCGACCATCGCGAACGGCGTCGTCTCGGCGGCCACCGACGGTCCGGTGATCGCAATCTCCTGGTACGTCGGCATGGTCGGATCCGCCGGCGTGGTGAGGGCGGCCGGCGGGTGCGGGGCGACCAGTGCGAGGCCGGTCGCGGTGAGCGTGAGGAGTCGGAGGGTCTTGCTCATCGAACAGCCTTCCGGCGGGGGCAATGCGGTCGCTGGGCGGCGGTAATCGATTATGCGCGCAGCGTGACGGCATTCCGGGGATTGAGGTCACCCTGCGTGGCGTGCCCGGCTTGCGATGTTCGATAGGCTCGTCGTAAAGCCCCAACGTTTGAAGAGGCCCGACATGGAATTCATCCTGATCATCGCTGTGGTGGTGATCGCGGTGCTGGCGTACCGCTCGTACCGTCGGACCCAGCTGCAGACCCGCAAGCAGCACGAGATCACCGCGGCCGAGCTCGAGTCGGTCAAGCGGACCGCCGACGAGGACATCACCCGGTTCGGTGAAGAGCTGCAGGACCTCGACCTCGACATGGTCGGCAAGGACCTCGGCGACGGCGCCCGGCAGGACTACCAGCGCGCCCTCGACGCCTACGAGTCGGCCAAGCAGGCCGTCGGCCAGGTGACCGAGGCCGAGCAGATCAAGCACGTCATCGAGATCCTCGAGGACGGCCGCTACGCCGCGGCCTGCGTGCGCGCCCGGGTGAACGGCGAGCCCCTCCCGCAGCGGCGCCCGTCGTGCTTCTTCAACCCCCAGCACGGCCCCTCGGTCGTCGACGTCATGTGGTCGCCGCCCGGCGGCGCCCCGCGCGAGGTTCCCGCCTGCGCCGCCGACGCCGAGCGCGTCCGCGCCGGCGCCGAACCCGACGTCCGCAAGGTCATGGTCGGCCCGCAGCGCGTCCCGTACTGGGAAGCCGGCCCGGCCTACTCGCCGTACGCCCAAGGCATGTTCGGCGCCATGGGCGGCGTGATGACCGGCATGTTCCTCGGCACCATGCTCGGCGGCATGTTCGCCGGCGGCGGCTACGGCGACTTCGCCGGCGGCGACATGGGTGGCGGTGACATGGGCGGTGGAGACATGGGTGGCGGCGACATGGGCGGCGGCGACTCCGGCGGCTGGGACTTCGGCGACTGGGGCGGCGGCGACATGGGCGGCGGCGACTTCTAACCCTCGCTTTTCAGGCCCCGGCAACCCCAGATGGGTTGTCGGGGCCTTTTCTATCCCCCCGCTCCGGGCACGCGCGCTCCTCCGTCGCGTGCTCCGCCCGTGCGCCCCACCCACCCGTCCACGCGGCTACCGCCGCTTCCCTCCGACAGCAATCCCGCCGACCGTTCATTCGCAACCGCCGCCGCTCCAGCCCGCTCCTGCGTCGCGTGCAACGCGGCTAGCGGCCAGGTGGTCGGGTGGCGTGCCCGGCGCCGTACGAATGCGCCCGGGCGAGCGGACCGCAAGTACTCCACAAATGACGTTGCCGAGGTGCGGCTAGGCGTAGCAGTCGCCATCGAGGGCAATTGTGGAGCCCTGCAGGTCCGCCCTACATACGGAGATCCCCCGCTCCGGGCACGCGCGCCTCGTGCTTTTGCATCAATGTGCAAAGCGGATTCGCAGACAGCGGCTACGCCCGAGCGGTAGTCTCCGCCTGCGCGATCGTGGGGTGACGGTCGCCTTTCTCGAGGAGACCCAATGCGTTACCGCACGCTGCTGCTGGCTACCGGCGTCCTGGCCTCCGGTCTGCTGGTCGGCCCGAACGTCGCCGAGGCGGCGCCGCAGGCGATCACCGCGCACTGCTCCTGGATGCTTCCGGCCAACCTGACGCTGCGCGCGCCGAGGCAGAACATCTGGGTCAAGAAGGGCCCCGACTGCCCCAAGACCGCGAACACCGCGACGTGGATGGGACGAACCGCGGCCGGCACCGCCATCTACGGCGCTGGCTTCGGCGTGGACGGCGGCGGTTGGATGGACGTCGCGTACACCGCGCCCTGCGGCCAGGCACTCACCTGGACCGGCTGGGAAGACGGCTACGCCTACGACGCCAACAACCGCCCGGTGGCCATCCTCCGCTCCGCCAAGACGCTCACCAAGTGCGGCGCCGCCGTCCAGCTCACCGGCGTCCGCAAGAGCACCCGAACCACGCTGACCGCGCGCCCGACGTACTACAACGAGAAGACCGGCAAGTTCGTCCGCCACCACGGTCGCGTCCTCTTCCAGAAGCGCGACGTCGGCTCCAACACCTGGACCGATCTTGGGTGGGCGTACCCGAACGCGACGACCGGCGCCTCGTCGTACACGATCACCACCAACCGCAGCCGCGACTACCGCGCCTTCGTCCCCTCGGGCAAGACCGTCACGTACGCCTACTCCCTCACGAAGCGAGTCTGAAATGCGTCTACGAAACCTCATCACGGGCACGGCGCTGATCGCGTCTGGCCTGGTGGTCGGCCAGCAGTCGGCCCAGGCGGCCCCGGTCTATCCGAAATGCGCCTTCGGGATTCCATCGAAGCTGTCGCTCACTGCGCCGGACGCCTCCGCGTCGTTCCCACTCGGCTCAGGCTGTCCGAGGACGTTGTTGAACGGGACCTGGAACGCCGTCCTTCCGGATGGCACGTCCCACCTCGGCGTCGGCTGTTCGGGCGACACCCAGCCGTGTAATTTCCCGATGCGGTGGATGGAGATCGGAGTCACCTTGCGCTGGGTCCCCGAGAACCCCGGCCTGGGCTACAACGGACGCAAGGTCGCCGACCTGCTCCCCACCTCGTCGCTGACGAAGTGCGGCGCTGCTATCAAGCTCACCGGCGTGCGAAAGGGTACGAAGACCACGGTGTACGCGCGGGCGACGTACTACAGCACGAAGAGCAAGGCGTTCACGCGCCACCACGGCCGCGTGCTCTTCCAGAAGCGGGACGTCGGCTCCAACACCTGGACCGATCTTGGGTGGGCCTACCCCAACGCCAAGACCGGCGCCGCGTCGTACACCATCACCACCAACCGCAGCCGCGACTATCGCGTCTACGTGCCGTCCAGCAACACCGTCTGGTACGCCTACTCCGCTACGAAGCGGGTCTGAGGGGCTCTGAAAGGGTGCGCCCCGGACCGGGAATGGTCCGGGGCTACTGCGTTATCGGGTGATCTTGATCGGGACCGACAGGGCCGAGGGGGCAGTTGTTGGCCCTAGCAACAATTCGCCGGTGTAGGTCTGGCCTGCGGTCATTGGTTTGTTGTAGGTGACGTGGAGGGTTACCGGAGTGCCGGCTGGGACCGGGCCGGTGGGGAGGCCGGTGACGGTCAGGTCGTTGCCTTGGATGGCGTTGACGTTGAAGGTGAAGGACGGCGTACCGGCTACGGCGAAGCCGTGGACCCAGATCTGGTAGTTGCCGTCGGGTGGGCTGATCAGGTCGACCGACTCGTTCGCCGTACCACCGGCCGACGAGGCAACGATCTCCGACGGCGCGAACACCCCGTCGTTGTTGGCATCCCGGACGACGTACAGGTCGAGGTCGTTACCGGCCATCGCCGTGCTCACGCTCAGCCGGGAGGCATGTGACAGCGTGATGTTCCGCTTGAAGGTCGAGGACGCCGGGTCGTCCGGGTTGTCCTGGTGAGCGGCTTCGGTCGTCGTACTCGGCTGGCTGAGGCCGAACGCCGCCGCCTTCAAACCGTCCAGCGCCACGCTCGACTCGAACTTCACATCGAAGGCACCGCTGTCACCACTAGCAGTCTGTACGACGGATGCCGGGGCAACCGACGCGCTGCCGACCTGCACCTTGAACGGGGCGTTGAACTTATCGCCCTGCCAGCCAACCTGGTGAACCGCGAACGCCTGCAGGCCTTCCTGCGCCGGCGCGGTCACCACATCGGCCGGTCCGCCGGTGGCCGTGTCAAACCGCCAGACACCCGCGCGGACGTTGGTGTTCGGGCTCTTCCCAACCGTGTTCAGCGTGTACGGCGCGCCCCACACCGAGTCGGGTACCACCTGGAAGTGGTTCTCGGAGCGACCCATGATCAACGTGTCGAGATCGGTCGCCGGTCCGGCGTCGTTCCACGAAGTGTTGACCAGGAACTTCGTCCCCTCGGCCGGCGACTTCGGCACATCCAGGTAGAAGAAGCGCCAGTCACCGGACTCGGCTCGCCAGGTCCAGTCGTTCGCACCGAACACCGAACCGTTGTTGTAGGTGTAGTTCTGCTGAGCCCGAGCGACATCCTCACCACCGAAAGTGGTTGCCCCGGTCAACTTCCCCGCCGCGTCCTGTGCCGCCTTGGCTGCAACCGCGACAGACACCGGCACGACCATCGAGTCCGACCCACGCGTCAGTACGACGGCGCCCGAATACATCCCGTACGGCGTCCTCGGCGGAACCTTGATCGTCGCGTTGAAGGATCCCAAAGCGTACTTAGGAGCGGTGATCCACTTCCAGTCGCTGTTCTTGTACCAGTCGATCGAGATCTTGAAGTGCGTCACCGGAATCGCAGCGTTCTTCGCGGAGTGCTGCAGTCCCAGGAAGAGCCCGTCGGCCATCCGCGACGCCGGGTCGCGGACCAGCGACTGCAACGCGTTCGCACCGGCCCGGTGGTACATGAACCGGCCGTACTCGCCCTGCTGCATCTCCGACTTCGCGAAATCCAGATCCAGGAAGCCGTCGATATTCGAGCTGGTCGTCTTGTCGGTGTGGTTGACGACGCCGTTGTGGTCCTTGTCGGTCCACAGCTTGCCGTCGTGGTTGACGTCGGTCCAGTTGTAGGTGAGCAGTCGCCAGCCCTGGTCCTCGGTCAAGTTGTTGTCGCCATCGAATTCCGATCGCGGATACTCAACCTTGATCAACATCAGATCGGCATCACGATGCTTCTTGACCTTAGATGTCAGATCAAGCAGGTAGTCCGGCGCATTGAAGTTCCCCGTACTCTCCTGCTTCAGATCCTTGCTGGTGAAGGAGAACGTGTCGTTCGCCGTGCGCACCAACTGCCGGTCGCTGACCTGCCAGACGCCCGGCCCCTTGACATTGAACTTCTGCGAGTCCGTGCCACCCGGTGCGATCACATTCGCGAACGCCGGGTACTCGGTCCCGCGGTAGTCGCCGACCCGCCACTCCGACGGGGAGACCACGGCCCGGCGCCCGAGCGCGCTCGCCACGGCCTTGCCGGCGTCGACCGAACCCGCGCCCTGCACGTTGGCGTCGTACCCAAGGTCCTTCGCGGATGTCTTCAGAATGTCCTTGGCAGTCTTGTAGAAGCCGGCCGGCAGGCTCGTGCCGTGCGCCTTCTCGTAGGCCTGGTAGATCAGCGCGGTCGCACCGGCCGCCACCGGGGTCGAGCGGCTGGTACCGCCCCAGGTGGTCCAGGCCTCGCGGCCGTCGAGGATGGTGTTCAGAGTCGCGTCACCCGGCGAATAGGCGCCGTCGGCAACTACATCGACACCGTTCGCGGCGTTCGACTGGAAGCCACGGTTGGACCACTCGACCACGTCGTTGTCCATGATCTGCTTGGTCCGCACGATCGAGTCCCAGCCGGTACCACCGAACTGCGTCGACGCGCCGACCTGGATACCTGCGGTCGGCGACGAGCCCGTCGTACCGAAGCCTGGAGCGCCGTTACCGGTCGAGAACAACGGCGTCGTACGAGAGCCCTCGTGGATCACGTCGGCTTCCTGGCTGGCCGCGTCCCAGCCGTCGTTGTCGACGGTGGACTGCCCGTACGAGTTCGACGTGACGTCGACGCCCTGGCGGGTGGACAGCAGATACCCGAACTGCGTGGAGAAGTCGAAGCCGAGGTAGATGTCGCCGAACGGCGCCAGCTTGGCGTGCGGCGCGCCACCGAGAACGGCACCGGCGTACTTGCCACCGGGGATGTCCTTGAACGTCGGCGCCTTCCCGTTGATGACGGCCTGACCGACGATGTTCGACGCAGTCAACGTGCCGTGGCCCTCGATCTGCGGATCGAAGTCACCCGTCCAGGCCAGCAGATCGCCAGACCCGTACGACGTGTCGTGGACTCCGAACGCGTCCTGGCCACCGGGGACCTCGGTCTTGCCGTCGGAGATGAAGTACAGCAGTCCGCCGGACAGGTCGGTGTACCCGTCGCCGTTCATATCCCGGTACGCCGCGGGCGAGGCCTTGGTGACCGGCTTCTCGTCGGCGAACGAGTGGTCGTCGTCGAGGTCGACGTACACGGTGTCGTACACGCCCGCGGTGTGCGGGTCGGTGACCAGGTAGGCCGGGCGCTCGCCGTACAGCTGGAGCAGGTAGTCGTCCGGGTGGCTGCCGACCTTGACCTTGCCGGACTTGCTCCACGACGCCGGGAAGTCGTAGGTGTGCTTCACAGTCCCGGTCGGGGCGGTGAAGTTGCGCGACGGCCCGGTCTTGGTGGCGTAGTCCACTGAGCAACTGGAGCCAGCAACGACACAGGTCTCGGTCGTCGTCTTGGTGTACCAGGACAGACCGTCGTCCACCTGCGAAGGCGCGGAAAGCCACTGCAGCGTGCCATAGGGGTCGAAGGCCTTCGGCCAGCCGTTCCACCCCGCTTTGGTCCCGGTCTGACCGGTCCAGGTCTGCCAGGTGTTCAGCAGATCCGGGTGACCGAAGTCGGTGCCACCATCCAGTACGCCGACAGTGATGCCCTGGCCGGTGATTCCGGCGTTCCAAGCCCCGGTGAAGTCGTGGGTCTTGGCGTCCAGCAGGTTCTGCTTACGCAGCTTCTCGAAGTTCGAACCGCGCGGAGCCGGCGCCTCGTCGTACGGCACCTCACTGCTCTGCAGCTTGGCCCGAGCAGCCTGCTTCTCGGCCTGCGTCGGCGCCTTGTGCAGCTCCGGATCCGGATCACCGAGCGGCTGCCCGGTCTTCCCGAGCTCCACCGGCCGCACCGATACCACCCCCGGTACGGCGGCCAGTTTCGGCAGCGCCTGGACCGGAATCGAACCGAGCACCAGCCCGCTGTCGCCGGTCGCGGCCACTCGGGCGTTGTCCAGGACTGCCTTCGCCGCCGCCGGATCGCCCTGCACGGTCGCGAACACCGCCACCGGCGCGGTCTCGCCCTTCTTGACCTTCGCCTCGAGCTTCGGATCCAGCTTCGCCAGCAACGCGTCAGCCGCAGTCTTCACCTGCAGCGGACCCGGTGGCGGTGTGTCCGCCTGGGTGGCCGCCCGCACCGGCGCCGACACCGACGCCAGAACCAGACTCGTCACCGCCAGCACGGCAGCACCACGTGAAACACGTCGTCGTCTCATACGTTCCCCTCCGGAACACGCGCGGTCCCCCGACCGATCATCCGGAATGTAGACCCGCGCTCACCTTCGACGACAGCGATTGGAGCTGCGCATTTTCGGCGTACTCCGAGCATCAGTAACTATTCGTGTCCGATACAAATCGCCCCACCCGATTTCCCCCGGAACGACGCCCTTCACCCCGATCACACTCCGTGAAACAGGTGAACGAAGGTTTACCCCTGCTTTTTCTTCCAGGTGTAGAAGTTGTTCGCGTCCCGGCCGATCCCGCTGTTGATCTCGAAGTGCATGAGGTCGCCGTTCTCCCCGCCGAGGTCGGTTCCGCCCCACTTCATCGCCGGATCGGCCGCGCGGATCGCCTCGACGATCTCCTTGCGGATCGTGAAGGTCCGATCGGCCGGATCGCCGTGCCCCTCGTCCGGGCCGAACGGCGCGTCCATCATGTTCGGCTTCTGCTCGCTGACCGGCTTCTTCAACTTGGGATTGGGTTTCCAGTTGGGGTTTGCCTCCGGCTTGGCTGTGAGCTGCGCGTGGTCGGCCGCGATCAACTCGCGCAGCCGCGCCTCGCGTTCCCCGGCCGGTGGCGGCGGATCGCCGAAGACACCGCGGATGGACACGTCCTTGCTGTCATGGAGCCGCGCCTGCAGCGCCGCGGAGTCCTTGGCGAGGGCGAAGTAGTCGCGCATCGCCTTGGCCTCCTCCTTGTGGGCGTCGTACGACGCAGTGCCGCCCGCCGGAATGGTCGACGCCCGTCCGAGCATTAGCCAGGAGATCCGTTGGTAGATCGGCGCCAGCTTGAGGTCCAACGCCTTCTCGCCGCTCTCGTTCATCAGATACGGCATCGTCGCGTAGTTCACGTCGATCGCCAGGCCGAACGTGTGCAGACCGTGCTCACCGGCCTGCAGGCCACCGATATCGGTGATTCCCCAGTCCGAGGCCTCCATCGGCCGACCCTCGGTCGCGGTGATCTTCTCGCGAGCGCTCGCGTCCGCCTTGAGCAGGGCGGCGGCCATCCGCGGATGAACCGCAGCCACCGTCACCCCGAAGGCGCGGACCGTCTGCATCGACGCCAGGAGCTCCGGGTAGGACATCCCCGTCAGGTTCTGGCTGCTCCCTTCGATGAAGTTCGTCGAGTTGGCCGCGGCCTTGGCCGTCGCCTTCTCAGACGTCGGCCCGGCGGTGGCCTCGGGGATGGTTGGGGCGGGGATGCCGAGGTACTCGCGGATGGCGTTCTTCTGGTCGATGGGGATGCCGGCCAGGGCGCTCTCGACCTTCGCGGCCTGGGCCGGCTCGACCTCGCCGCCGATCCGCTTAACCTGACCGGCGGTCAGCATCGCGCGCAGCCGGTCGGCGCCCACCTGGCCCGCCGCCTTGAGCTTCTTCAGCATGAAGGCGAGCCGGTCGTCGGGCTGCTCCGCTGCCCAGGCCGCACCGGCCGCGGCCTCCTGCCCATTGAGCCAGCTGTACGACGTCATCGCCGACGTGACCGGGGTCCCGCTGACCCCGGACAGCAGCGTCCCGAGCCACGGCGTGTCGACACCTACCGCCGTACCGAGGCCGTTGGCCAGCGACTGCCAGTGCGCCTTGCCGAGCATCGCCAGCGCATTCTCCTGGTCGGCCACGGACAAGCCGTTCAGGAGCTCGTACGCCGCCTGCAGGTCGTCGCCACGGATCATGTCGTGCAGCCGCTCGGCGCGCGCCGCAGCAGCCCCCGGCACGCTGGCCATCTTCAAAGCGAGCGAGAGCCGTGGAACGTCGACCGCCGGCGCACTGCTGCCTCCCAGGAGGTCGCCGAGCTCCTTCCGGTTCTTCGCGCTCGTCCCGCGCAGCACCTTCACGATGTCATCGGTGGAGAACCCGTTCAGGACCGTGAGCGCGGTCGGGAAGTCCGGCGGCTTCGCGGCCAGGGCTTCGATCGCGGCCCCGGCGTGCTCCCGCAACCACGGCCCGACCTTGCCGTTGGCGGCATTGCCGGCCTTGGCCAGCGCTGCCTGCGGCTGGGCCGACTCGTCTCCGGCAGGCCGCGGTGCAGGCGTCCGCGCCCGCTCGTCCTCCGCTACAGCGCGCTCCCCAGCCACCGTTCAATGCTAGGAAGCGCCACCCCGATCGACAGTGCCCCGAAGGGCACTGTCGCGGGCAGCGTCAGCTCCGCAGGTGCAGGCGGCGGGCGGCCTCGGCGATGGAGCCGGAGACCGACGGGTAGACGGTGAACGAGGCCGCAACCTGGTCGACTGTCAGGCGGGCGGCGACGGCCAGGGCGATCGGGTGGATGAGCTCGGAGGCGCGCGGGGCGACCACGACACCGCCGACGATGATGCCGGTGTTCGGCAGGCAGAAGAGCTTGACGAAACCGTCGCGGACGCCCTGCATCTTGGCCCGGGCGTTGTCCGCGAGCGGGACCTTGACGACCATCGCCGTACTGCCGCCGGCGTCGAGCGTCGCCTGGGTGAGGCCGACGGTGGCGATCTCGGGGGCGGTGAAGACGTTCGCCGAGACGGTGGACTGGTCGAGCGGGGCGACGGCGTCGCCGAGGGCGTGTGCCATCGCGATCCGGCCCTGCATGGCCGCCACCGAGGCCAGCATCAGTACGCCGGTGCAGTCGCCGGCCGCGTAGACGCCCCGGGCCGTGGTCCGGGAGACCCGGTCGACCTGGACGAAGCCGCCGTCGGTCAGCGACACGCCCGACTCGATCAGGCCCATTTCGTCGGTATTCGGCAGCGAACCGACCGCCAGCAGAGCGTGCGAGCCCTCGACCGTCCGGCCGTCTGTCAGGGTGACCACGACACCGTCGCCCTGGCGCTTGACCGACTCGGCCCGGGACTTGCTCAGCACGGTCAGGCCACGCCGCTTGAAGACCTCTTCGAGGACCTCGGCCGCGTCGGCGTCCTCACCGGGCAGCACCCGGTCCCGGGACGACACGAGGACCACGTCGCTCCCCAGGGCGTCGTACGCGCTGGCGAACTCCGCACCGGTGACACCGGACCCGACCACGATCAGCCGCTCGGGCAGCTCGTCGAGCTCGTAGACCTGCTCCCAGGTCAGGATCCGCTCGCCGTCCGGCTCGGACCCCTTGAGCACACGAGGCCTTGCACCAGTGGCGATCAGCACCACGTCGGCCTCGAGCCGCTCGTCGCCGACGACCACCGTCTCCGGCCCGTCGAGCCGACCGCGGCCCTTGATGATCCGGATCTGGTCCGAGGCGAGCCGGCGCCCGATGCCCTCCGACTGGGCGGTCGCCAGCGCCTTGACCCGCCGGTTCACCACCCCGAGATCGACCGAGACGGAGTTCGCCGGGTCGTCGTCGCCGTCGTCGACCCGCAGACCGAGCTCGCCGGCCTCCTCCACCTCCGTCATCACCTCGGCGGTGGCGATCAGCGTCTTGCTCGGAACGCAGTCGGTCAGCACCGCGGAACCGCCGATCCCGTCGGAATCGACGACCGTCACCTCCGCCCCTAGTTGGGCGGCTGCACTAGCCGCTTCGTACCCGCCTGGACCGCCACCGATGATCACAACTCGCGCCACGAGAGGCCATTGTTCCGTATCCTGATTTCTCGTGACCCTGTACGCCGCGTTTGCGTCGAATTTGGACCCGAACCTGATGGCCGAGCGGTGCCCGTACTCGCCGCTGCGCGGCACCGGCTGGATCGTCGGCTGGCGCCTGACTTTCGGTGGCGAGGAGCTCGGCTGGGAAGGCTCGATGGCCACGGTCGTCGAGGACCCCTCCGACCCCGCCAACCAGGTGTTCGTGGCCCTCTACGACATCCACCCCAAGGACATCGAGCGCCTGGACGAGTGGGAGTGGATAGACCAGGGCGTCTACCGCAAGATCCAGGTCCGGGTGCAGACCCTGGACGGTGAGCAGCTCGCCTGGATGTACGTCCTGAACGCCTACGAGGGCGGTCTCCCCTCAGCCCGCTACGTCGGCATCCTCGCCGAAGCCGCCGAAGCCGCCGGCGCCCCCGACGACTACGTGGCCGAACTCCGCAGCCGCCCCTGCCAATCCTCCGGCCACTGATCCCGCAACGTCCGAACATCCGGAGACCAGGCCTGCGGGTCTTTCGGACGTTAGCGGGGCACCTGATTTAGCGTCCGACGATCCGGAGACCGGCTCTGCGGGTCTTTCGGACGTTAATCTGCCCTGGTGACTGATGAGCTGCGGGCGGCCGCTGAGGCCTGGCTGAGTGAGGATCCTGACCCGGACACGCGGGCTGAGCTGGAGGCTCTGCTGGCGGCGGGTGACACGGCTGAACTGGCTGACCGGTTCGCCGGAACGCTGGAATTCGGTACGGCGGGCCTGCGGGGTGCCGTCGGCGCCGGGCCGAACCGGATGAACCGGGTTGTCGTGATCCGCGCCGCCGCCGGACTCGCGGCGTACCTGAAGGCGAACGGGCTGACCGACGGCCCCGTCCTGATCGGGTACGACGCCCGGCACAAGTCCGACGTGTTCGCGCAGGACACGGCCGCCGTGGTCCGCGGCGCCGGGCTGGACGCTGTGCTGCTCGACCGGCACACGCCGACTCCGGTCATCGCCTTCGGCATCAGGCACCTGAAGGCGGTCGCTGGTGTCGTCGTGACGGCCTCGCACAACCCGCCGCAGGACAACGGGTACAAGGTCTACCTCGGCGACGGCTCGCAGATCGTCCCGCCGGCCGATGCGGAGATCGCGGCTGCCATCGCGGCCGTCGGTCCGCTCGAGTCGGTTCCGCGCGGCGACGACTGGCAGACCACCGGCGATGAGCTTTTGAACGCCTACTTGGACCGCATCGCCGAACTGGTCCCAGCCGACGCACCCCGAGACCTGAACGTCGCCTACACACCCCTCCACGGCGTCGGTCGCACCCTCGTCGAAGACGCAGTAGCCCGAGCCGGCTTCGCCGCACCATCCGTAGTCGCCACCCAGGCCGACCCCGACCCAGATTTCCCCACAGTCAGCTTCCCGAACCCCGAAGAGCCCGGCGCCATCGACGCCGCCCTGGAGTTGGCGAGGGCCATCGGCGCAGACATCGCCGTAGCCAACGACCCCGACGCGGATCGCTGCGCAGTTGCAGTCCCGGACCCGGGAGTGGGGAGCGCCACAGGAGCGGGAGGCGGCGGAGCGGCGAGCGGCGGCTGGCGGATGCTCAGGGGAGATGAGCTCGGCGCGCTCCTCGGCGAGCTCCTCCTGTCGCAGCGCCCGGACGGCGTCGCTGCGTGCTCGATTGTTTCGTCGTCGCTGCTGGGCAAGATCGCCAAGGCTTACGGCGTTCGGTACGTCGAGACATTGACTGGGTTCAAGTGGATCGGGCGGGTACCGGAGCTTGTCTTCGGGTATGAGGAGGCGCTCGGCTACTGCGTCGACCCAACCGCCGTGAAGGACAAGGACGGGGTCTCGACACTTGTCCGGGTGCTGGAGATGGCGGCGCGCGCGAAGGCGGAGGGCCGCACCTTGATCGATCTGCTGGATGATCTTGCGATCAAGTACGGGCTGCACGCGACCGACCAGTTGTCAGTCCGCGTTGAGGACCTGAGCCTCATCCAGACCGCGATGAGCAACCTGCGCGCGACTCCCCCGACGACGCTCGGCGCGCACACCGTCGTACAGACCGATGACCTCGCACAGGGGTCAGCGGAGCTGCCACCGACGGACGGGCTTAGGTACACGTTGTCCGACGGGGCCCGCGTCGTCGTGCGGCCGTCCGGGACCGAGCCGAAGCTGAAGTGCTACCTGGAAGTCGTCATCCCGGTGCAGGACGGCGATGTGGCCGCGGCAAGGGTCGCCGCGGCCACAGATCTCGCCGGTATCAAACAAGCACTCTCGACAGCCCTGGGGCTGTAGGGAGGAACCTCTCAGTGCGCCGCGGCGGCTTCGGCCTGCTCGGCGCGCAGGGAGGCCTGCAGCGACGAGTGCAGGATGCGCAGGGTGCTGGTCGACTGCATCAGCGCGTCCCGCTCGTCCGGGTTGCGGCCGGCCAGGCTGGTGATGTCGTTGATGGCCGCGTCGATCCGGCTGATCCGGTCGGCGACCGAACCCTCCTGGCTGCTGGCCCGGCGGATCGCCTCGGAGGTGACCGTCCAGACGTCCTCCTTGTCGTTGGTACGCCGCGACATGTCGACCATCTGGCTCAGTGCGGCCAGGTCGCTGCCGATCTGGGTGCGCTCCGCCGGATCGGCGATCCCGGCGGTCGCCTGGCGCAGCCGGGTGACCTGCCCGGACAGCTCCGACCAGGTGGCCCGACCGCTCTTGATCTTGTCCAGCACCTTCGCGTACTCGGTGTTGAACTCGTCGTAGTTCACTGTCCTTGACTCCTGCCGTTCGACCGTTCGACTCAGAACTGTAGGGCGTGCGGATCCGAAACAAGTAACCACACGATCGCAGATCGTAGGGTTGTCGCCAAAACGCAACAGCCGCCTGGTACGGCAACGCGTACCAGGCGGCTGAGTTACGAAGGAATCAGGAGACGCGGGCCGGCGCCGATTCGTAGGTGTTGCAGCGGGCCGCGGTGGTCGTCGAGCTGGTCGCGTAGAAACCGTGCTCCGACCACCAGCCGTGGTTCTTGAACGAGCCGTGGTCGCGCGGGTAGCCCTTGGCGTCACCCATGTTGTTGACCATCCAGCGCCACTGGTTGTAGAGCGCGCCGGTCATCGGGTAGAAGCGGCGGTTCGCGCCGATGTAGGCCGAGCCGAGGCAGGACGCCTGCAGCTCACGACGCCGGCTCTCCTCGAGCTTGGCGCTCTGCGTCTTCATCGCGCGCTGACGCCACCAGGAGGCGTCCATGATGCCGGTCTGCTCCTGGATGTGGTGGCCGTACTCGTGCGCCATCGTGTTGGTGGCGTAGGTGCGCGCGTACGTCGAGTTCTGCTTCCACAGGCTGACCATCTGGTTGGCCGGGAAGTAGATGTTGTTCTCGCAGTAGAACGCCCGGGTCATCCGCTGCACGCCGCACCGGGTGTTGACCGTGGACGCGGTGGTGATGTGCAGCTTCGGCGCCGCCGTCGACCGCGCGCCGGCCTTCGCCAGGATCGGCTTCCAGGCGGCGTACAGGCACTTGTAGACCTGCGTGGCGTACTTGTTGACGCCGGCCACCGTCCGCATGGAGACGTTGACCTCCTTGCAGCGCGACGCGGGGATCGGCCCGGTCTTGTAGAGCTTGTTGTAGCGCACGATCTTCAGCGCCGACGGGCCGGTGTAGCCGGCCTTCGCGGTCGGCGCCTCGGCGTGCACGTGCTCGTCGGTACCCGACTCGGCGGCCTTGCCGACAACGGGAACCGGACGGGTGCCGGTCTCGTTCGTCGGGGCCGCCTGGGCGCCGGCCGGCACGACAACCGCGAGACCGGTCAGCGCAGCGACACCGGCCAGGCCGCGTCGGGTGGTACGGGAGAGGTTGACCATGAGCTCCACTCTCGAAAATTCAGGGACTGTCAGGGCCCATCTTGCGGGGACCGGGGGTTCATCCACCGGCCGGGACACGAACTCGGACGTCAACGATTCGGTCCCAGTTCCCACGAATTTTCGTCAGCTCCGGAGTTGCCCGCCGAGAAACGCCAGCTGGGCCGGTAGCATCCGCCGCCAATATCCCTGTGTGTGCGCACCCGCTTGCTGCCCACCCGCGGCACCCAGTTCGGTCCGCAATTGCGCGGCTGCCTTGGCGAACGGATCGTCCCGCCCACAATCGATGCGTACGGCAACATCCTGCAGGCTGACCTGGCGGCCGAAGAGCTGGCCGCCATCGAAGTCCTCGCGGCTGTCGAAGGAGCCTGGGGCAACATCTTCGTAGCGCCGCCACACCGCTGGGCTGAGCGCCGCGACTGCGACTGCGCGAGTCCCCGGCCGGACCCGACGCTGCCACGCATGCAGGGCCGTGTACAACAGGGCGCCGTACCCGCCCATCGACCAGCCGAGGACGCCGTACCGGGCGGTGTCGAGACCGCGATTCGCCAGCAGGGGCAGGAACTCCTGGTCGAGCATGAAGCCCGGATCCTCGTCGGTCACCCGGCGATGCCAGTAGGTGTCCGGCCCGCCGTCGACCGTCGCCAGCGCGAACGGCGGTGACCCAGCCTGTACGGCGGCAGTCAGGTACCGGTCGATGCCGAGATCGCGGACGGCCGAGGTGTGATCACCACCACGTCCGTGCAACACCAGTACGACGGGCAATGCGTCAGACGCCTGATACCCATCGGGACAGATGATCGAGTAGCCAACTGTCGTGCGGCGACCGAACGATTCGAAGGTGCCCGACACCACAGGACCAGCCGGTACGTCGGGCACAACGCCATCCGGACCGGTCAGTCCGAGAACGTCGTGCACGCGAGCGCGTCCCGGGATCAGCCCGGTTTCCAGGCCGGCCACACCCGCGACGCCGACGACCCCGGCCGCCACACCTGTGCTCAGTAGCGCGCGACGGGACAGAACCATCGTCAGCGGAACAACGCCGCCACGAAGCCGACCACGGCCAGCACACCGATCGCGATCAACTCGGGCCGGGCCCAGTTCGTCTTGACCTCACCGCCGTCGACCGCGCCGTACTGCTCCATGTGCGCCTCGATCCGGCCGACGACCAGATCCGCACGCGACAACGAACTGTCCGGCGAGAGCTTGCGCCCACCGACGCGCTGCTTGCGCAGATCGCGCATCACGAGCTGTACGCCGGGAGCGCGGAACCGGCCCACCGGCGTGTGCACCCGAAGGATGTCGGCGACATCGGCGCCGGTCACCTGGTTCCACGGAATCACCCGGTCCCGCAGGTGATTACGCAGTACGAGGGTTTCCTTGCCGAGTGTCACCGACGGGCGGATCAGACCGCAGTACGCGAGCACCATCAGGATCGCGATCACGCAGCCCACCATGACCCCGGTGGCGGTCCGCCATTCGAGCACGATGTCCAGCAGCCCGACCGCTCCGATGACGATCACGATCACGCCGGAGATCCGGTTGGACGTGGACAGGTACTGCTCGGTCTCGGCCTCGTTCGACTTCACGTGCACAACGTAACCGGTTGTCCGGATCGGCACAGTGCCTGGTCGAGGGACATTGGTGCCTCTAGCGGCGTTCCAGTCGTTCGCTGGCAAGGCGGAGGAGGAGCGCGATGCGGAGCATCTCGCGACGACGACAACGCCGCCAGCGGGCGTCTGGGGCGTCGCTAGAGGTGCCAAATGTTCCTCGACCAGGCACTATGCTGGCAAGGGTGACCACTACCGACACAGGCGTCGACAGTCTGGCCGACGTGACCTCGTCCGAGGACCGGCTGCGCCGGTTCCTGCTCGGGCTGCCGGGCGTCGACCAGGTCGGCGCCGAGGCGAGGGCCGCCACCTTGAGCACGCGGTCGATCAAGACCACCGCCAAGGCGTATGCGCTGGACCTCGCGATCCAGATGATCGACCTGACCACGCTGGAGGGCTCGGACACCCCGGGCAAGGTGCGCGCCCTGTGCGCGAAGGCCAAGCGCCCCGACCCGTCCGACCAGACCGCTCCGCAGGTAGCCGCGGTCTGTGTCTATCCGGACCTGGTAGCGACGGCGAAGTACGAGCTGCGCGGGACGGGCATCAACGTCGCGAGTGTGGCAACCGCCTTCCCCAGTGGGCGTTCGAGCCTGGCGATCAAGGTGCAGGACACCAAGGACGCGGTCGCGGCCGGTGCCGACGAGGTCGACATGGTGATCGACCGCGGCGCCTTCCTGTCCGGGCGCTACGGCCTGGTCTTCGACGAGATCGCGGCGATCCGCGAGGCCGCCGGTGACGCGCACCTGAAGGTGATCCTGGAGACCGGCGAGCTGGTCACCTACGACAACGTACGGCGCGCGTCCTGGCTGGCGATGCTGGCCGGCGCCGACTTCATCAAGACCTCCACCGGCAAGGTGTCCCCGGCCGCGACGCTGCCGGTCACGCTGGTGATGCTGGAGGCGGTCCGCGACTACCACGAGTCGACCGGCCTGCACATCGGCGTCAAACCGGCCGGCGGGATCCGGACCGCGAAGGACGCGATCAAGTACCTGGTCACGGTCAACGAGACCGCCGGACCGGACTGGCTGGACCCGGAGCTGTTCCGCTTCGGCGCCTCCAGCCTGCTGAACGACCTGCTGATGCAACGCACCAAGCTGGCCACCGGGCACTACCCGGGCCCCGACTACTTCACCTTGGACTGACAGGCATGAGCAGATTCGAGTACGCACCGGCCCCGGAATCGCGGGCCATCGTCGACATCAAGTCGTCGTACGGGCTGTTCGTCAACGGCGCCTTCGTCGAGGCGACGGACGGCAAGCCGTTCAAGACCGTCAGCCCTGCTTCGGAAGAGGTACTGGCCGAGGTCAGCGAGGCCGGACCGGCCGACGTCGACAAAGCAGTCAAGGCTGCCAGAAAAGCGTTCGAGAAGGTCTGGGGCCCGATGGCGGGTCGCGACCGGGCGAAGTACCTGTACCGGATCGCGCGGCTGATCCAGGAGCGCGCGCGTGAGCTGGCCGTGCTGGAGTCGCTCGACAACGGCAAGCCGATCCGCGAGTCGCGTGACGTCGACATCCCGTTGGTGGCCGCGCACTTCTTCTACTACGCCGGCTGGGCCGACAAGCTCGAGTACGCCGGCGCTGGCGACGATCCGCAGCCGTGGGGTGTGGCCGGTCAGGTCATCCCGTGGAACTTCCCGCTGCTGATGCTCGCGTGGAAGATCGCACCCGCGCTGGCCGCGGGCAACACCGTCGTACTGAAGCCGGCCGAGACGACTCCGCTGACCGCGCTCGCCTTCGCGGAGATCTGCCAGCAGGCGGATCTGCCGCCGGGTGTGGTCAACATCGTCACCGGCGCCGGTCGTACCGGCCAGGCGCTGGTCGAGCACCCGGATGTGAACAAGGTCGCCTTCACCGGTTCGACCGCGGTCGGTCGCGCGATCGCGAAGTCCGTCGCGGGCACCGACAAGGCGATCACGCTGGAGCTCGGTGGCAAGGCGGCGAACATCGTCTTCGAGGACGCCCCGATCGACCAGACCATCGAGGGCATCGTCAACGGCATCTTCTTCAACCAGGGCCACGTCTGCTGCGCGGGTTCGCGGCTCCTGGTCCAGGAGAGTGTGTACGACGAGGTCCTGGCCCGACTGAAGCGTCGGATGAGCACCCTGCGGGTCGGCGATCCGCTGGACAAGAACACCGATATCGGCGCGATCAACTCGTCGGCCCAGCTGGCGAAGATCCGTGAGCTGTCGCAGATCGGCGAGGACGAGGGCTCCGAGCGCTGGTCGCCGGAGTGCGAGCTGCCGACCCAGGGCTACTGGTTCCCGCCGACCGTCTTCACCGGCGTCTCGCAGGCGCACCGGATCGCCCGCGAGGAGATCTTCGGGCCGGTGCTGTCGGTGCTCACCTTCCGCACCCCGGCCGAGGCCGTCGAGAAGGCGAACAACACTCCCTTCGGGCTGTCCGCCGGGATCTGGACCGAGAAGGGTTCCCGGATCCTCTGGATGGCCAACCAGCTGCGCGCCGGCGTGGTCTGGGCCAACACGTTCAACCGCTTCGACCCGACCTCGCCGTTCGGCGGCTACAAGGAGTCGGGCTACGGCCGCGAAGGCGGCCGTCACGGCCTGGAGGCTTACCTTGCCCACTAAGGACACTGGACGGCTCGAGGTCCGCAAGACCTACAAGCTGTACGTCGGCGGCGCGTTCCCGCGCAGCGAGTCGGGCCGGTCGTACGTCGTCAGCAACACCAAGGGCAAGTTCCTCGCGAACGCGTCCCAGGCCTCCCGCAAGGACGCTCGGGACGCGGTCGTCGCGGCCCGCAAGGCGTTCGGCGGCTGGTCCGGCAAGACGGCGTACAACCGCGGTCAGGTGCTCTACCGGATCGCCGAGGTGATGGAGGGCCGACACGAGCAGTTCAGCTCCGAAGTCGCCGCCTCCGAGGGCCTGTCGATCTCCAAGGCCCGCGCGGTCGTGGACGCATCGATCGACCGCTGGGTCTGGTACGCCGGTTGGGCCGACAAGCTGGCGCAGGTCGTCGGCTCCAGTAACCCGGTGGCCGGCCCGTACTTCGACTTCTCGTTGCCCGAGGCAACCGGTGTGGTCGCGGTCCTCGCTCCCCAGGACTCCAGCCTGCTCGGCCTGACCTCGGTGATCGCCCCCGCGATCGTCTCCGGCAACACGGTCGTCGCAGTCTCGTCGTACGAGCGTCCACTCCCCGCCATCACCCTCGGCGAGGTCATGGCCACCTCCGACCTCCCCGGTGGCGTGGTCAACCTGCTCACCGGCTCAGCCTCCGAGATCGGCCCCTGGCTGGCCGCCCACATGGACGTCAACGCCATCGACCTCTGCGGCATCGAGGACCCCGACGAGGCCCGCGACCTCGAAGCCGCCGCCGCCGAAAACCTCAAGCGAGTACGCCGCCCCGCCGCCGAGGACTGGACCGAATCCCCCGGCCTCTCCCGCATGACGCAGTACCTCGAACTCAAAACCGTCTGGCACCCCATCGGCGTCTAACCCCACCCCCCGTTCCATCCCGCCCCCACCTCGTCCCCACCCCCGCCTCGTCCTCGCGCCCCCGCCTCGTCCCCATTTGGTGGGTGCGCCCACCAAGCAGGGGGTTCCCACCCCGGAATTCGGTGGGGGAACCTCCCGTTTGATGGGGAGGGTGCACCCACCAAACGGGCCTCAGCGGATGGTGGTTCGGGTGAGGGGTGGGTTGGGGTTGGGGTAGCAGGTGACCGGGGAGTTGATGGTGACGAATTTCCACTTGATCTTCGCGGTCAGCGTGAGGCCGGGGTCGTCGTACGAGGTGCCTTTGAGGCGGGTCTCGACGACGGCGCCTCGGCGGCCGGCTTTGAGGCGGACGGTGAGGGTGGGGAGTTGGTAGGCGGCGCCGCCGGGGATGGGGCCGGCGACCGAGATGACCGCGGTGCGGCCGTCGAGGCGGACGCTTGGGGTGGAGTTGAGGCCGGAGCCGCCGGTCAGGGTGGCGCTCACGTACGACGAGTTGGGTGGGATCGGAACGCGGAGTGAGAGGTCCCGGACCTCTTTGAGTTTGAAGCCTTTGACCTCGCCGGGGAGTTGGCCGGGTTTGAGGTCGACGGTGATCGAGAAGCGGTGGTTCGGCTTGATGGTCGCGGGCGCCTTCGCGTCGACGCCTTGGCGCAGCGACAGCAGGTGCTTGCCGAACTTGGTGTTCGCCCGGCAGGAATAGCTGGCGACGGGTTGGGCTGCCGCCGGGACGCTGCCGAGGACTGGCGGAAGTACGGCGGCACCGATGATCAGTAGACTGCGGCGAGTAGCCATATCGCTACTCTAAGCAATCATCGCCGGCTGTGAGGAGGCTCGTCTCACTGTCCGAACAGGAACCAGCCACCGGCCCCGGCCGCCACGAAGAACACCGGCAGCATGGCGGCGAACCACACCCAGAGGCGACGGCGACGCCGTACCGGTGGGTTGGTGGCGATGGTCGTCGAGTCCTCGTCGTCGGTGATGCTGGTCCGCTCCTGGGCGCGCAGCGGCGCCTCCTGCTCCAGCCGGTACGCCTCAGCCTCGAGCCGCTCGGCGAGCAATTCGGCCCGCTCCCAGCGATCGGCCGGGTTGTAGGCCAGTGCCCGCGCGAAGATGTCGTCGAGCCCGCCGACCCCATCGTGCAGGACCGGATACAGGCTGTCCGGCAGCAGGTCCGGGTCGCGGTTGAGCACGTCGGGAATCGAAGAGACGGAGTACGGCGGACGCCCGGTCAGCAGCGCATAGGTCACCGCACCGATCGCGTAGATATCCGCCCGCTCGTCGAAGCCGCCGTCACCGCGCCCCTGCTCAGGCGCCATGTACGACGGTGTGCCGACCGCCTGCGTGAGTCCGGACGCCTCGGCGGCCCGCTTGGCCAGCCCGAGGTCGGCCAGCACGATGCGGTGCGTACCGCCGCCGGACTCGATGCCCACGTTCTCGCGGAGCAGCAGGTTCGCCGGGGTGACGTCACGGTGCACGACACCCTCGTTGTGCAGCGCGGAGACCGCCCGGGCCAGGTCCGCGCCCCACCAGAGCGCGTCCACCGGATCCAGCCGCCCCTGCCGCAACAGGTCGCCGAGCGTGCCACCGCCGACGTAGTCCATGACGAAGTACGGGCGGCCGTCCGGCAGCCGGCCCAGGTCGAAGACTCGGACCACCCGGTCACTGGCGATCCGGCGCATCAGCCGCGCCTCGGACAGGAAGCGTTCGCGCACGTCAGCGCGCGACGCCCAGTTGTCGGCGAGGATCTTGACCGCGACGTCCACGTCGAGGTCGTCGTCATACCCTCGCCAGACCGTCGCGAACGCGCCCGCGCCGATCTGGTCCTGCAGCCGGTACCGTCCGATGACATCCATCGAGAGCTATTGTCGGTCACGACCGGTTCGCACGGGGACACCACTCTCTGGGGGAGTATGAACGAGGAGCTCGAAGCACTCGCGGCGCGCACTCTGGCTGACAAGTCAGCCATGCCCGAGCTGCTGCACGCCATCCGGCCGCTGGTCCAGCGCCGGGTCGCGAAGTTC
This sequence comes from Kribbella sp. NPDC056951, assembly GCF_042674205.1. Lineage (NCBI taxonomy): Bacteria > Bacillati > Actinomycetota > Actinomycetes > Propionibacteriales > Kribbellaceae > Kribbella > Kribbella sp. NPDC056951. The sequence goes on along the minus strand of NZ_JBHUQZ010000013.1, from coordinate 28,786 downwards.
CTTCCGTACCGCGAGGACGCCGAAGAGGCGGTCCAGGACACCCTGCTCACGGTGGCGAACAAGCTGCACACCTTCAAGGGCACCGGCAGCTTCGCCGGCTGGGTGACGATCGTGGCCACGAACCAGGCCCGCCAGACCTACCGCTCCCTGAAGCGCCGCTCGGTCGAGCAGACCGCCGAGTACATGCCGGAGGCCGTCGACCCGCGCACCACGTCGGTCATCGCCGGCTCCCGACTGGACCTGCTCGAAGCCCTCGAACACCTCGAGTCGAGCCACCCCCAGCTCGTCCAGCCCCTCGTCCTGCGCGACCTCGGTGCCCTGACCTACGCCGAGATCGCCGACGAACTCGACGTACCGCTGGGAACCGTGAAGGCCCGCATCCACCAGGCCCGCAAGGCCGTCGCAGAACGCCTCACTGTGCGCTGACCCAGCCCCGCATCAGCGCTGTAGCGGCGGTCCGCTGGGCCGTGGGCAGGTTGGCGATCGTTGCGTTGTGATTGCCGGCCGGTACGACGTAGGTGTGGCAGTCGTGGGGGCACGGTTCGAACTGTTCGGCGGACCAGGGGTCGTTGGCGCCGTAGACGAAGAGGAGGCGGCTCGCCGTGGTCCGGACCCAGCGGTCGATGTCGGGCATGGCGTTCGGGTCGTGCTTGGGCGGCGCCTTCAGGGTCGCGGGGGCGGCGCCGGCTTCGGGGTAGTGCAGGAGGCCCTTGAGCCAGGTGGTGCCGGCGGAGACGTCGGGCCAGTTCAGTTGGGCGGCCGCTTGGTAGAAGTAGGCCTGGTACGGCGCGACTCCGGCGTCGGAGTATGACGACCAGTCGACGATCTGGTCGATGAACGTGAAGAGCTGCTGGTCGGTCGCATTTCGGCCCGGGATGAGCAGGCAGCTCGCCTGGGTGCGGTACTGCCAGAACTTGAACGGTGTGTCGAGGACCGCGGCCTCGAAGGCGCGGTCGGCTGAGCCGTAGGCCTGCTCGTAGGTCAGCTTGAGCTGCGTGAGCTTCGGGAGCAGGGTGGCGCGGCGGTAGAGGGCGTTGCGCTGGAGCGTCCGGAGCGCTTCGTTGCAGGCGCGGTCGGTGCCGGCGTGCTGGATGAAGTCGACGTAGGAGTCCTGGTCGTTGACTGTGTCCTGAGGTGCGACATACGCGATCGTGGCGTCGACGTCGGTCGGGTAGAAACGGCGGTGGTAGACCGAGGTCATTCCGCCCTTACTCGCGCCGGTCGAGAGCCACTTGCCGCCGTACAAGGGTTTGAAGGCCTCGACGATTCGGTGGTGATCGGTGGCGGCCTGCCAGATGTCGAGCTTGGTCCAGTCCTTGCTCGCGGGGGTCGAGCGGCCGAAGAAGCGCTGCTCGACGCCGAGTTGGTTGCCGTCGGCAAGCCTGGTCGGTTCGGCGGCGGACGCGCCGGTGGTTCCGGCGTACCCGGTGGTCTGCAGGATGGTCGGGCGGTCGAATCCCTTGTGCCACAAGGTGATCCGCTGCTCGAACCGCTCACTCGTTGTGGCGTGGTGGTCAGTGGGTTGGGAGTACCAGAGGACGAAGAACGGCTTGCCGTTCATCAGCTGGCCGCTCTCGATCCGGAGCCCGGCAATCGTCTCCAGCCGAGCCCGAACCGCAGCGACCGAGTCCATGGCCGCTGCGGGAGTCACCGGGAGCAATGCGACCACGATCAGTAGGCGGAACCATCGCATCCGGTGACTCCTCGAGCGCTAGCCGACACTCTGAGTGACCAGGCTAGCTGTATCGGCGGCGAACCTCCACTGCCCTGCGCAGGTCGTCGAGGTAGTTCGCGACCGCACGCCGGATCCCCGAGGTGACGGTCTCGTCCTGGCTGAGGGTCTCGGCGGCACCGATCAGGTCTTCGTCGATCGCGTACTTCGGGACGATCCGGTTCGCGGTCAGCATCAGCACCATGCCGGCCCGGATGTCGGCCGTGGCGGCAATCTCGGTGAAGAACCTGCCGACGTACGGCGCGGTGATCGCGGCCTGCCCCGGATGCCAGAACCCCTCAGCCGTGGCGAGCAGTTCGCGCACGCCGATCTCCGGGTCGCCCATGATCCGGCTCCAAGCCTGCTCCTTGCCGGCCGGTGAAGCCGCCCGACAACGCGCGGCCTCAACCGCACCTTCGGACGACTGGTCACGCGCATGCTCGGCAGCAATCTCCGCCTCACCGGCCGCATCAAGCCGCACCAGCCGAAGCAGAATCGCCCACCGCAGATCCTGCCCAATCACCAGCCCCCGCGGCACCGCCCTCGCACCAACCAACCAGCCCTGCAACAACTCCACGTTCTTTGTGACTGCGACGAAACCGCGGGCGGTTGCGAGTTGCAGGCTGCTGCCCGGTTCGACACTCGCGAGCTTGGCTTCCAGCGCATCCGCGACCACACCGCGCGATTCGTCGTACGGGAGGTAGCCGCCGAGGACTCGCTCGGTCAGCCAGCGGACCAGTGACTCGACTGCGACGTCGCTGTCCTCGGCACCGATGGTGGTGGCGAACAGGTCGAGCGCACGACGCGGATCGAGGTCGCCGGTCAGGGTTGCGTCGCGTACGGCGTTCCAGATGACGGCTCGCGTCGTACTGTCGGCGATCTTCGGCAGTACGACGGGCAGGTTGGCCAACGTGGTCTCGTCGAGCCGGACCTTCACCCAGGTGTCGTCCTGCGCGTCCGGCACGATCACCGCGATCTCGTTGCCCAGCGCAACTTCCGCAACGTCCTGATCCAGCACCAGCTCGACGATTGTCGGCGTACCCTCGAAGTCGTACCCACCAACCGTCAGGGTGTGCGGCCGCCGCGAGTCGTCGGGGCTCAACCGATGCAGCAGTACGCCGGAAGCCGTGCGTTCCGCGGTGAGCGTGTCCAGACCAGACGTGCGCAACCACTGCTCGGACCAGTTCGCGAGACCGCTCGCCCCCGCCTCGGTCAGCTTCGCGATGAACTCGTGCAGATCCGCATTGCCGTACTCATGCGCTTCCAGGTGCGCGTTGACGCCCTTCAAGAACACGTCATCCCCGAGATACTTCGCCAGCTGCTTCAGCACCGCAGCACCCTTGGCGTACGAGATCCCGTCGAAGTCGTCGAGCGACTGCCGAGCGTCCTTCAGGCTGTCCGGCGCGACCGGGTGGGTCGAGCTGCTCTGGTCGGTCTGCATCCCCCACCACTTGCGCACAAACGCGAAGTCCGTCCAGTTCCCCTTGTACGCCGTCGCTTCCTCGGCCACGCGGTGTGCCATGTACTCGGCGAACGACTCGTTCAGCCACATGTCGTTCCACCACTTCATGGTGACCAGGTCGCCGAACCACATGTGCGCCATCTCGTGCACCAGCACGCGAGACCGGGTACTGCGCTCGGCCTCGGTCGCCTGGGCGCGGAACAGGAAGTCATCGGAGACCGTGACACAGCCCGGGTTCTCCATCGCGCCAAGGTTGAAGTCCGGCACGAACACCTGCCAGTACTCACCGAACATGTACCGCTGCCCGAACATCCGGTGGTACGCGTCGAACGCGTCCCGCGTGGTCCGGAAGAGGTCCTCCGCATCCGCCTCCAGCGGCTCCTTGAGCGACTGCCGGCAGGCCAGTCCGAGGGGGATCCCGTCGTACTCGCTGCGGATCAGGTGGTACGGACCGGCGGCGATCGCGACGAAGTACGTCGACAGTGGCTTGGTCTCGGCCAGCGCCCACTCCCCTGGCGCGGTTCGCGTGGCGGCGCCGTTGCCGAGCACCACCCACTCCTCGGGGCACTTCACCGTCACCGTGTACGGCGCTTTGAGGTCGGGCTGGTCGAAACACGGGTAGTACCGCGGTGCCGACTCCAGCGACGACATGCCGTAGGTGTAGACGAGTCCATCGGCTGCATCGACCGACCGGACCAGGCCCTCACCATCGACGGAGTACTTCTGCACGGTGTGGATCACGAGCTCGTTCTCGGCCTGCAGACCGGTCAGCGGGAAGCGACCGTCAGCCAGCAGCTCCGGATCCAGCGACTGCCCGTTCAGCTCGACCGACAGCAGCCGCTCCGGTTTCACATCCACCCAACTCGCCTCGCCGGTGGCGGTGAACGTGATCCGGCTCGTTACCTCGAAGGTGTCGCCGGGATCGGTCAGGTCGAAGTCGATCAGGTAGGACCCCAAGGTCAGGTCCACGGCCCGCTGCCGGGCTTCCTCCACTGTCAAGGCGCGCATGTACTGCACGCTATCCGAGCGGGGTTCCTTCCGCCGTCCTGGCCGCGAGCTGCGCAACCGCCCGGATCTGCGGATCGGCGGTCCCGGCTGCGATCCGCGCGAGCAGGTCGGCGTCCTCGGGCTGCGCGAGCATCGTGAGCACGTTCAGCGCGCTCAAGTGGTCGAATCCCGCGGCGATCTCCGCGCCTGCCGCGACGGGCGGGCCACCGAGGATGCGCAGGGCCACCTGACGAGTCTCGTCGGCCACCTCCTCGAGCGGGTTGCCTCCGCTCACCTGCGTGTACGCCGCGGCCACCTGGTACATGTTCAGCGCCCGGCAGACCATGGCGAGGTTGCTGCTGTGCAACAGCGCGCTGTAGGCCTGCAGGGGAATGTCAGTCATGCCAGCACGCTAGTCGCTGCGGGTGGTGCGCCAGCCGCCGCCCGGAGATGCTCGGCGAGCAACTGCGCTCCCTCCGGCGCGTTCGCGGCGTAGCAGAGGAGATGCGCGCGGGTGGACCACGCGTCCTCCAGCGGGCAGATGTCGATCGAGGTGATCGCATCGACCGCCCGACGCGGAACGATCGCCAGACCGGCTCCGGCACTCGCCAGGATGATTACGGTGTGCAGCGTCGGCACGAGAGTGCGGTACCGCGGAACCGGGGCGTGCGGGCCCAGGCGCTCCTCCATCCACAGCGTCAGCGGGGAACCCCGGTCCAGCGCGATCAGCGGATGCTCGGCAACCTCGGCGTACGCGATCGAGCTGCGTCCGGACAGGACTCCACCGGCCTGGCCGATCACCACGAGTGAGTCGTCGGCGAGCGGTTCGGTCCGCAACGGGGTCGGCTCGTCGTCCAGGATCACGCCGAGATCGGCCTCCCCGGCGGCGAGGATACGGACGCTGCGGACAGTACGGCGTTCTTTCACATTCACGTCGTACTCCGGATGGTCGCGCAGGAAGGTGGCGAGCGCGGCCGGGACGAGTTGGTGCATGGCCGAACCACCGGCCACCAGGCGGACCGGTTCCGTGCCCGAGACGGCGTACGACGCGACTGCGCTGTCCAGGCGGGTGGTCTCGGCCAGCACCTCGCGCGCATGCCGAGCCAGCGTGGCACCGGCGGGAGTCAGCCGGACGCCTCGGCGCTCGCGGATCAGCAGCGGGACACCGGCCTGCGCTTCGAGAGCTCTGACCCGCGCGCTGGCCGAAGGCAGGCTGAGGTGCATCGCCCGGGCGCCGCCGGTGATCGAGCCTTCGGTCGCCACGTGCGTGAAGAGGCGGAGGTCGTCCAGGTCGTACCGCATGGGATTCAGCCTACGCCTCAGCCTTAGGCTGGCTACGGGGATCGCGCATTGTGGACTGCCTAGCCAGGCCTGATCCTCAAAGAGTGCTGATCATCCTGCTGGCCGGTGTCGCCGCCGGCGCCCTGAACGCCGTGGGCGGTGGCGGGAGCTTCGTGGCACTGTCCGCGCTGGTGGCGGGCGGCATGCCACCGGTCACCGCGAACGCGACCACCACCGTCGCGATGCTGCCCGGCAACGCGACCAGCGCCTGGGTCTACCGCCGCGATGTACACACCTTCGCCAAACCGTCCCCAGCTCGCCTCACGGCGGCCAGCGTGCTTGGCGGTGCGGTCGGCGCCGCGCTCCTGCTGTTGTTGCCGTCAGCATCTTTCGACGCCGCGGTCCCCTGGCTGCTCGCGTTCGCCACCCTGGTGCTTGCCTTCGGCAAACGGCTGACCCGCGCGATCCGGCTCGGTACGCCGGGACCGGCCGCGATCCTGTCCGGACAGTTCCTGCTATCGATCTACGGCGGCTACTTCGGCGGTGCCGTCGGGCTGATGATGCTCGCCTTCTGGACGGCCACCACCTCACTCGATCCAGCCAAGGGCAACCCCCTGCGCGTCCTCCAGGTCGCCGCCGTCTACCTGACCTCCGGGCTGATCTTCGTCTTCGCGGCCAACGTCCTCGACCAGCCGATGCACCTGATCGCGATGCTGTGCGGCGCGATCATCGGCGGCTATCTCGGCGCACATCTGGTACGGCGACTCCCGCATGTCGTGCTGCGCGCACTCGTCCTCACGACTGCGGTCGCGATGACGATCCTCTTCTTCGTGCGAGCGTTCGGATGAATCGGGCCCAGCTCGCCATGGCCTACCAGGCCTGCGAAGTCTCCGACCTGGCTCGGTCGGCGGCTGAGCTCGACGATCCGGCCGCCGCGTTGGCCCAGGCCGAGCTGGTGCTGACCGCGGCGCGCGAGCTCGTGGTCGCCGCAACCAGGCTGGCGTGCCCGACTGCCGACGTACCGACTGATCCGTTGCAGTTGTTCGCTTACCAGCACCCCGATGAGGCGGCTGGGGATGTTGCCGACTGGCTCGATCAGTCGAGAGGGCGCTGACCGACCTGCTTGCGCTCGTGGTTGATGAAGAGGCCGGCCGCGGTCGAGACGCTGGTCAGCAACCACACCGCGACTCCGGCATCGTCGGTCACCCCGATGATCGGCAGCAGGTCCGGCAGGATGTCGAACGGCGAGACCAGGTAAATCAGCGCGAGCACCCATAACGTCATCCGGCTCTTCGGCAACTCGCCGTACTCGCCCTTGCGCGCCGCCCGGATCAGCCGCGGCAACGCCCGCGCCCGCTCAATCACATCACCCACCGGTACGGGTTCCCCCTTGGCGATCTTCCGCGCCCGAACCTTCCGCCGCCGAACAAACCCGAACGCGGAAACCCCGGCCCCGATCACCAGCAGCCCAACCCCCACCGCAACCGCCGGCAGCCCGACGACATCGCCGTCCCGGAACAGCAAAGTCCCGACCCCGAGCACCGCCAACAGCCCACCGAAATACACCATCCACCCACTGTAGAGCGCAGACCCGGACCTGCACGCCATCACAACTGCGCCCGCGCTCCCGCCCCCACGCTCAGCCGCCCCCAACCCACCCCACTTGTGATGGCCCCCCGGTCCGACTGAGCCCCGTCGGCTGCGACGACGAGGTCCAGCTGACACACCGTTCTCCCAACTGACACGCTGTTTCAGCCCGACCCGCATTCCGGTGGCTGGCCAGCGAAATTGGGGGGTTCTGCACCGTTAACCAGAGTGCGGAACCCCCAACGGGAGTGGCCAGCCAGGGAAATGGGTCAGTCGATGAGGGACTCGACGATGGTGGTCATGCGGTCGACGGGGATGGCGAAGCCGATGCCGATGTTGCCGGAGCGGGAGCTGCCGAGGGTGGCGATGGCGGTGTTGACGCCGACGACCTGGCCGGCGGCGTTGACCAGGGGGCCGCCGGAGTTGCCGGGGTTGATGGCGGCGTCGGTCTGGATGGCGGACTGGCGGGTGTTGTTGTCGCCGAACCGGGCCTGGCGGTCGACGGCGCTGACGATGCCGGCGGTGACGGTTCCTTCCAGGCCTAGTGGTGAACCGACGGCCAGGACCGGGTCGCCGACATGCAGCTGTGCGGACCGGCCGAGCGTGAGCGCGCGCAACCCCTCGGCGTCGGCCGGCGCGACCTGGAGGACGGCGAGATCGTTGTTCGCGTCCACGCCGAGAACGTCCGCGTCGACCTGGCGGCCGTTCGACAGGACCAGGGATACATCACTCGCTCCTTCCACCACATGGGCATTCGTCACCACGTGTCCTTGGGTGTCGACCGCGAACCCCGACCCGGTCGCCCGGCCCGCCCGCACCGACACCACGCCCGGGAGCACACTCGCCGCAGCCGCCGAGATCGACCCCTGCTGCGCCCCACCCGCCGGAGCCGCCGCCTGCGGCAACTCCGCCGGCCCGGAGCCCGGCGTACCGTCCAACCACCCGCCGGTCACCGCCCCCGCCAACCCACCGGCAACCAACGACATCGCCAACGTCCCCAGTACGACGCCTGCCAGCTTGCGAGGTGGAGCCGTCACCCCGGCCTGAGGTGCCGCCGCCACCGGAGAGGGGGGAGCCAATGGCGAGGCGGAGACCGGGGTGACGGTGAATGGGAAGGCAGCCGAAGCTGCCGCGTGCCGAGGAACCGCGTCAGGTGGCGAAGCGGGCGGAGGCGCCGGAGGAGCCGCGGATCGGGAGGCGGGCGGAGCCACGCCGTGGTGGGCGGACGCTGCCCCCTCATCCCCCTCCCCACCCATCGGGTGGGAGCCAGGAGGTGGTGGGCCCGGGATGTAGTCGGGACCGCGGAACGGGTTTCCTAGGTGTGGGGGCATGGGGGCTCCTACTACGGGAGGCGGGAGAACCAGAGGAGGGAGGCGAGGGCGGCCAGGAGGGCGGCGGCCAAGGCGATTCCTGCTACCAGGTTGGTGATCTCGCGGGGTTCGGTGGTCCAGCCGATGGAGGACTGGAGGTCGGAGTAGACGTCGCGGAGTTGCTCGTCGGACTCGGCTTCGTAGAACGAGCCTTTGGTGGTGTCGGCCAGTCGTTCCAGCGCTTGCGTGTCGGCTGGGACCGGGATCTCGCGGCCGTCGATGTTGACCGTGCCTTCTGGCGTACCGTAGGCGATCGTCGACACCGGGACACCAGCTTGTACGGCGGCCTGCGCGGCCTCGTCGACTGGGCTGCCTGAGGTGTTGCCGCCGTCGGACAGCAGCACGATCCGGCTTGGCGGCGGGTCGTCGGGGTCGATGGTGCGAACCGCTTGCAGGCTCGTCAGTACGGCGTCGCCGATCGCGGTGCTGTTACTGAGCTGCAGACTGTTGATCGCGTCGACCGTGGCCTGGTGGTTGGTGCTCGGGGCCGCCACCACCGTCGCCGTACGGGCGAACGACACCAGCCCGACGTTGAACTTCTCCGGCAGGTCCTGCACGAACTGGACCGCAGCCGCCTGAGCGACCTCGAACCGGTTCGGCGCGACGTCGGTCGCGGCCATCGAGTTCGACACGTCCATCGCGACCAGCACGGTGGCGCGTTCCCGCGGCACGCGGATGTCGGCCACCGGGCGGGCGATCGCGATCGTCAGCACGGTGAGTGCGGCGAGGAAGGCCGCGGCCGGCGCGTGCCGGCGCCAGCCGGGCCGCTTGGGGGCGACCTTTTCCAGCATCGGCAGGGTCGCGAACCGGACGGCGTACTTGGTGCGTCGGCGCTGGGCGATCAGGTACGCCGCGACCAGGGCCGCGACCAGCACCAGCAGCCAGAGCCACAGGGGTTGCTCGAATCTCATCGGATACCGGTCCTCGAAGTCGGGTGCCGGCGGACACTGGCCCGGCGGCGGGCGGTGGCGAACGCGGCGACGTCGCGCACCCAGTCGTTGTCGGTCCGCAACACCAGATGCGCGGCCCCGGCCCCACGAATCGCCTGCGTGGTCCGGTCCCGGTGCGCGGCCATCGCGTCGGCGTACCGGCGGCGCAGCTTCCTGCTACTCGTCTGTACCTCGCGCCGCCTGCCCGTCTCGGGGTCGACCAAGGTGAGCAGGCCGACCTCAGGCAACTCCAGCTCCCGCGGATCGAGAACCTCGATCGCCAACACCTCGTGCCGAGCGGACAACCGGCGCAGCGCATCAGCCCACCCGAGCGCGCCTTCGGCAGACGCGGGATCATGCGGCGCACGCTCATCGCGGCCAAGACGGTTCCCGTACTGCGCGGACGCGCCCCCTCCGAGCACACCGCCGCGCGAGTGGGCGGCACGGCCGATGGATCCACCTCCTACGATCGTCGGGGTGAAGGGGTCGTCGTGGAAGTCGGAGACGACTACGCGGAGGCCGGGGCGGGGGTGTTCGCGGTTCAGGCGGGTGATGGCTCGGGCTAGGTCGGTCGGTGGGTACTCGCCTGGCGTTGCTCTGGGCAACGACAGGAGGGTGCGTAGCGACCGGCGGAGCTGGACGCCGCCGCCGGCCGCCGGCAGTCGGCGTACTTCGTCGCCGACGGCGATTCGGACGCCGAGGCGGTTGCCGGGACCGCTAGCGAGCAGACCGAGGGCTCCGATGATCGCGATCGCGAGGTCACGCTTCTCGCTGAGGGCGGTGCCGAAGTCCATGCTGGCCGACGCATCGAGCAGTGCCCACGTCTCCAGTTCCCGCTCGGCCAGCGGCGCCCGCACGTGCGGGTCCAGCGAACGGGCGGTCACGTTCCAATCCATCCGGCGTACGTCGTCCTGCCCGGCCTGGTACGGACGCGCCTCGTTCGGTTCACTCCCGGGACCGCTGCGCAGCCCGGTGATCTCGCCGTGCAGAAACCCTTCCAGCTTCCGCTTCACCGTCAGTTCGAGCGCCCTTAGTGCACGCTCACGACCGGCGAGCAGGTCAGGGCCGCTCATCAGGCTGCCGATCCCTGAAGGGCCGTGTCAGAGTCGGACGGTACGACGTGGGGCTGCTCGATCGTGTGCAGAATCCGCGCGATCACCGACCGCGGGTCCACGCCATCCGCGAGGGCGTCGAACGTGAGCACCAACCGATGCGACATCACGTCGAGCGCGACGTCGCACACATCAGCCGGCAGCACGTAGTCCCGACCACGCAGCAGCGCCAACGCACGCCCCGCCGCGACCAAACCGAGCGTCGCCCGCGGGCTCGCGCCGAACTCCAGTACGCCGGCCAGATCCGCCAGCCCATACTGGTTCGGAGCCCGCGTCGCATGCACCAGACGAACGACGTACTCGGCCACCGCGTTGTGGACGAACACCTCTTCCGTTGCCTGCTGCAACTGATGCACCTGCTCCGGAGTCAGTACGGCGTTCGCGTGCGGACGGCGAGCGCTCATTCGCTGCAGGATCGTCAGCTCCTCGAGCGGACTCGGATAGTCGACGGTGATCTTCAGCAGGAAGCGGTCCCGCTGCGCCTCGGGGAGTGCGTACACGCCGTCGGACTCGATCGGGTTCTGGGTCGCGAGGACCAGGAACGGATCGGGCAGCTGGTAACTCGTGCCGCCGATACTGACCTGGTTCTCGGCCATCGCCTCCAGCAACGCCGACTGCACCTTGGCCGGGGCCCGGTTGATCTCGTCGGCGAGGACCAGGTTGGCGAAGATCGGGCCGAGCTCGGTGTCGAACCCCTCGGTCGACGGCCGCCAGATCCGGGTCCCCATGATGTCGCCCGGGACCAGGTCGGGAGTGAACTGCAACCGGGCGAACCGGCCACCGATCACCTCGGCCAGCGTCCGGACCGCGAGCGTCTTGGCGACCCCGGGTACCCCTTCGAGCAGGCAGTGGCCCCGGGCCAGCAACCCGACCAGCATCCGCTCGACCAAATGGTCCTGTCCGACGACGACCCGCTTCACCTCGAACAACGCGTGTTCGAGGGAAGCGGCCGTCACGCCGGGACGCGCGACGTGGGTCTCACTCATGCGTCGTCTGCCGGGTTCTGCTCAGGCTGCGTCGGGTTCTGGTCGGGCTGCGTCGGATTCTGGTCGGGCTGCGTCGGCTGCGCCTGGCCCTGTCCCTGGCCGCCGCCCTGCTTGTCGGGGCAATCGCGCCCGTCCCGCGTCCCCGTCCCACTACCCTGCTCCGCGGTCCCACTGCCCTGCTGCGGCGTCCCGGTGCTCGGGTTGTCGCCCTGCGCGGCGCTCGGCGTGCCTTCCTCGACGGTCACGTAGCCCTGGTCGGGCGCCGGGTCGTTCCCCGCCGCGTAGGCGATGCCGCCGACACCGAGCGCTGCCACGGCTACCGCCGTACCGAGAAGGATCCGCTTGCCTGGGATGTTCATGAAGTCTCCTTGGGATCGAGTGATCACCACTTCATCAAGCAGCCCCGAAAACGACCGGAAAGCAGAACGAAAGTCCGGCGAAAGACCAGACCGGCGGACGACGCCGATCCCGCTACCTTGGTGTCGTGCGACTACTGGTGGTGGAGGACGAGGAAGGCCTGGTCAGCGCGTTGCGCTCCGGACTCGGGCGGGCCGGCTATGCCGTCGACACGGCGCTGACCGGGGCCGAGGCGGTGGAGAAGCTGGCGACGACGGCGTACGACCTGGCGATCCTGGACATCACGCTGCCGGACACCAGCGGGCTCGACCTGTGCCGGGCGGTCCGCCGCGGCGAGATCGAGGTGGCCTCCGGGCGAGAGCTGCGGGTGCTGATGCTGACCGCGCGCGCCTCGCTGGCCGATCGGGTCCGCGGGCTGGACGAGGGTGCCGACGACTACCTGACCAAGCCGTTCGCGCTGGTCGAACTGCTGGCCCGGATCCGCGCGCTGTTGCGCCGCGACGTGACGAACGGGAGTACGCAACTGCACGTCGGCGACCTCGTCCTCGATTCGTCCCGCCACCTCGCCACCCGGAACGGCCGCGAACTCGCGCTGACCCTCAAGGAGTTCGGCGTACTGCGGTATCTGATGTCGCGCCCCGGTCATGTCGTGTCGGCCGAGGAACTGCTCGAACATGTCTGGGACGAGAACGCGGATCCGTTCACCCAGAGCGTCCGGGTGACTGTCGGGACGTTGCGCCGCAAACTCACCCAGGACGGGGAAGAGGCGGTGCTCGAAACCGTGATCGGCCGCGGCTATCGGCTGCGAGGTGAGGACACATGAAGGTTCCCGCGTGGGCCCAGACGATCCGCTTCCGGCTGACCCTGACGTATTCCGCGGTGCTGATCGCCCTGTCGGCGTTGCTGCTCGGCGGGGTCTACTTCGCGCTCCGGGCCTACCTGGACCCGAAGCCGCTGAACCCGATCACGGTGAACAAGTATTACAAGAGTCCCGATGGGCAGGTGCACATCAAGGACGGCTACACGATCGAGGCCGCCGATATCGCCAGTGTGCAGTCCGCGGTCAACTTCCAGACGCTGGAGACCCTGCGGTCCTATTCGGCCGCCGGTATCGGCGCACTGTTCCTCGTCAGCCTCGGGACCGGCTGGTGGTTGTCCGGGCGGGCGCTCCGGCCGGTACGGCGGATCACCGCGACCGCGCAGGAGATCTCGGCCACCGACCTCTCTCGCCGGATCGCGCTCGAAGGTCCGCGGGACGAGTTGCGGAACCTCGGTGACACCGTCGACGACATGCTCGAGCGGCTGGAGTCGGCGTTCGTAGCGCAACGACAGTTGGTCGACGACGCCTCGCACGAACTGCGCAATCCACTCGCGGTGATCCAGGCGAACGTCGACGCCGTACTGGCACATGACGACACCCCACCCGAGGACCGGGCCCAGGCGACCGCGATCGTCAGTCGCGCTATCCAGCGGATGACCCGTCTCGTCGAGGACCTCCTTGCCTCCGCTCGCCGGTCGTCCCCGGCGTTCGTCGACGCCGACGTGGACCTGGCCGCGATCACGAGCGAGGCGGCCGAGGAGTACGAACTGCTCGCCGCCGATCGCGAACTCCACGTCGTACGGCGGCTGTCCCCCGGCCCGATCACCGCCGGCGACGCGTCGGCGCTGCGGCGTGCTGTCGACAACCTGCTTTCCAACGCGGTTCGCCTAGCGCGAGGCGGCAGCCAGCTGGTGCTCGCGGTAGGCAGCCAGAACGGCTGGGCCTGGATCGCCGTCCGCGACGAAGGACCCGGCATCGCCGCCGACGACGCCGACCGAGTCTTCGACCGCTTCTTCCGCGCAGGCACCCGGCAATCGCCCGCCACCGTCCCCTCAACCGGCCAACGCCGAGCAGGCCTCGGCCTGGCCATCGTCCGCCAGATCGCCGAATCCCACGGCGGAACGGTCGCCCTGCACTCCGAGCTGGGCGTCGGAAGCACCTTCATCATCTGGCTCCCCGACCGCGCGCTCACCGACGACGTACGCCGTACTCCCACCCCACCGCCCGAGGATCCGCTCGGCCCGCGCCTCTGACCACGCCCCCTCCACAACACGCCCCACAACACACCGTCAGACCCGCGCTCAGGCGCCCCGCCGCGGCACCAACCCCCCGCGCGACCGAAGCCACCGTGCCCCGCCACCGAAGCCACCGTGCCCCGCCATCGAAGCCACCGTGCGAGTGTGGGGAGATGGTCGGCGAGTGCGGGGTCCATGCTGTCGGCAAGGACTTTCCGAGGGCACAGTCCTCACATTCGCGGTAGCCGGGCGTGGCAGTTCGGTTGGGGTGGAAGGGATAGCTGCTCGCGGGGCGGTCGGGCAGGCTCGGCTCGGCGGTCGAAAGGTTCTTGAAAGCGCGGCCCGCTGCACTGATGGAACTGAATCCCTGGGAGGCGTCATGCGTCGAGTGCTGACTGTGCTGGTGTTGCTGGGTTTGCTGGCGGCTGGGTTGCCGGCTCAGGCGGTTCCGATCGGGGGTGGTACGCCGATGGCCCCGGGCTACGCGTTTTATCCGCGGGTGATTCGGCTGGAGCATCAGGCGCAGGGGAACGGCACGATGGTGGCCGCGCTGGTGACTAACGACGGGGACTGGATCGGCGCGATTCACCACAGCACGGACAACGGGCTGACGTTCAAGCAGGTCGGGCGGGTTGCCGATCCGCTCAACCACACTGGTATGTGCTGTCACACCTTGTACGAGCTGCCGCAAGCGGTTGGTGCGATGCCGGCCGGGACGCTGTTGTGGGCGGCGTCGATGGGAGCCGACGCGGGTGCGGGCCGGCGCATGTCGGAACACGTTTGGAAGTCCGCGGACCAAGGGCGGACCTGGACTTTCCTGGCCGAGGTGGACGTGTCGCCGAACGGGTCCGGGACGTGGGAACCGGAGTTCACGGTCACGACCGACGGTCGGCTGGTGATGTTCTACTCCGACGAGACCGATGGTGTGCACAGTCAGAAACTCGTCGAGCATGCGACCACCGACGGCGTGAACTGGACGGCACCGCGGGATGTCGTGGCGCTGGCCGACACGGCGGCTCGGCCGGGGATGGCCGTCGTACGGAAGGTTCCGGACGGGACCTACCTGATGAGCTACGAGATCTGCGGGCCTGGGCACAACTGCGAGGCCTACGTCCGGTGGTCGACCGATGGGTGGAACTGGGGTTCGCCGACCGATGCCGGCTCGCGGGTGCGTACTGCGGATGGGCGGTACCCCGGCAGTACGCCGACGATCACGGTGGTGGGGAATACCGTCGTACTGAACTCGATGCGGGTGCGGAACGCCGACGGGAGTTTCGCAGCAGGCGACGGGCGGATGTTCTTCGGGAACGGGGCCAGTGGGCACGGGGACTGGTTCGAGATCACGGCGCCGGTGCAGATTCCGGATCCGGGGAACGGCGTGTGCCCGACGTGGAGCAACCCGCTGCTCGGATCGGCGGATGGGAAGTCGGTGTTCCAGATCGCGACCGACTACGACGCGGGCGGTACGTGCCGCGCCTGGCCGGGCGCGGGAGCCGCCGTACCGGTGGGGAGCCGGTCAGCGGTTGAGTCGGGGCGGGTGTTCGTGACGCAGTACCAGCAGCACCTGTTTGCCACGGCCTCCACCGGCACGTTGCGGCACTGGTTCTGGGACAGCCGGGACGGGATGCACAGCGACACCTGGGGTACGGCGGTCGCCGGGCAGCCGGTCGGATTCCTGTACGGCGAGCAGCAGCACGTGTTCTGGCGATCGACGAGCGGGGCTTTGGAGCACTCGTTCTGGGACCCGGCGAGTGGTAGCTATCACGACACCTGGGGAACCGGTTTGGGCGGCGACCCGGCCGCGCTGGTGAACGGCAACGCTCAGCACACCTGGGCGGTCGATGCCTCCGGCAACCTTCAGCATTGGTGGTGGGCACCTGGACAGGCTGTCCAGCGCAACACGTGGGGTAGCGGGCTCGCCGGACGACCGAGCGCGTTGCTGGTGCAGGATGCCGAGCACATCGTCGTACGGACGACCGACGGGCGCATCCGGCACACGTGGTGGACGGGACCGCAGGGGTTCCGGAGCGAGACCATCGGCAACGACGTCACCGGCGACCCGGTCACCGCGCAGATCGGCGATGCGCAACACATCTGGGCGACCACTGCGAACGGCGAACTCCGGCACTGGTGGTGGAATGCTCGGGAGGGTTGGCGAACCGACGTCTGGTCCACGGGTGCTGTCGGCCGACCCGCGTTCCTCCAGGTCGGCGACGCCCAGCACGTGTGGCACCGCACCACCACCGGCGACCTCATCCACGTCTACTGGTCCCCCAGCACCGGCCTCGTCCGTGAAACCTGGGGCACCGGCATCACGGGAGATCCGACGGCCGCTGCGGTCGGCTCAGCCCAACACGTCTGGTCCCTCGACGCCGGCAACGCCGCCCAGCACTGGTGGACCGAAGGCGCCACCATCCGTCACGACACCTGGGGCTGAGGGTGTTTCCAGAGCAGGAGTACGACGGCGGCTGCTAGAAGCCCCGCGGTGATGATGGTGAACAGGACGAGGTGGAACGTGTAGTCGAGACCGCGATCAACAGTTGATACCCGGTGGGGTTGATCGCGGTCGTAGATGACATCGATCTGACGTGGAATCGCCTTGTAGTGGCTGAAGCGTGAGACGCGCTGGTCGATCGCCTCACCGGCACGCGTCACGTACCGCACATCGATCCACCTCGGCGGTTTCCCAGCCCGCGGGTGGTCCACAGCCACCACGGTCGCCGTCACCACCTCACCGCGCTGCCGCAACCAGTACACGTCGGACACCAGCGTCCACCCGATACTCCCGCACAGAATCGCCGCGCCGAGCAGCACAACCACCCACCCGGACCTCCGCCGTACCTTCACCCACACCTCCGCATCGCCACCACAGACCGCCTCATCGGGTGGCGGCTCCGCGGGCGCGGCCGAGGAGGTTGAGGCGGAGGTCTAGGAGGGACAGGAGGATCAGGAAGGCGCCGACACCGCCGTACAGGAGGACTGGGCGGGTGTAGGCGAGGGGCCAGTCTGCTGCTTGCATGCGGGTGGGTTTCTTGCGGTCGTAGCGGACGTCGAGCTTCTGGCCGGGCTCGGCGTCGTGGTAGTTCGCGGTCTTCGCGACGACCGCTTGGCCGTCGCGGGTGACGTAGGTGACCTTGATCTTGTCGGTGCTGCGACGGCTGTGCTGCACTTCCCCCACCGTCGCCGTGACTACCTCCCCGCGGTGCCGCAGCCAGTACAGGTCGGCGACCTGCACCAGCCCCACCACCAGGAACACGAGTGCCGCCACCGACGCGGCGATCACTCGGCGATTGATTGTCACGCGGACACCATGCCTGATCGGGCGGGTCAGCTCCCGTTGTACGGCGACGCCAGGAGGGGGCGGGTGTTGGTGAGCACCTGGGCGTAGTTGGCGCGGATTTCGGTGGCGTCGAGGGTGATGGCGGGTTCGGGTTTGCCGACGGGGACCTGCCAGGTCGGGAGGGTGCCGGTGAGCGCCCAGGCGGCTTGGCGGGCGGCACCGAGGGCGACGTACTCGGCTGGTTCGGGGAGGACGACTTCGGCGCCGAGGAGGGCTGGAGCGAGAGCCTGTACGGCGCGGGAGCGGGCACCGCCGCCGAGCAGCAGGAGGCGGTTGACGGGGATGCCTTGGGCGCGGAGGGCGTCGACGGCGTCGGCCAGGCCGCACAACAGGCCCTCGACCGCGGCGCGCGCCATGGTGGCGGGCTGGGCGGTTGCTCTCGTGAGGCCGTAGACGAGGCCGGTCGAGTGCGGGAGGTCCGGCGTGCGTTCACCGTCGAGGAACGGCAGCAGGACGAGTCCCTGGCTGCCGGGCGACGACAGGACAGCCTCGTCGAACTCGGGCAGCGTCATCCCCAGCAACTGCGCGGTCGCCGACATCACGCGAGCCGCGTTCAGCGTGCAGACGAGCGGGAGGTATTCGCCGGTCGCGTCTGCGAAGCCGGCCACGAAACCGCTCGGGTCCGCGGTCGGGTGGGCGGAACGGGCGAACGCCGTACCGCTGGTCCCGAGCGAGATCGCCACATCACCAACCTGCAGATCCAACCCGAGCGAGGCCGCCGCGTTGTCCCCGGTCCCCGCAGCCAACGCAGCACCCGACGCCGTCCGCCCGACAATCTCAGCCGGCCCAGCCACCCGCGGAAGCTTCAACGAGCGCCCAAAAGCCCGCTCAACCAAAGCCTCCCGATAGCTGTTAGTAGCAGGCGACCACCACCCCGTACCCGAAGCGTCACCGCGGTCAGTGGTGATCCCGTCGATCCCCGACCGATCAGCAGCCAGCCGATGCGTCATCCAGTCGTGCGGCAGTACGACGGCCGCCGCCCGCGCGAACGCATCCCGGCGTACCGGGTCGGTCTCGGCGTTGTCGCGGAGCCAGCGGAGCTTGGTGACGGTGAACGACGGGACTGGCATCGAGCCGACTGCTTCGGCCCAGGCTTGTGGGCCGCCTAGCTCGGTGATTAGTTCGGTGGTGGCGTCGGCGGAGCTGGTGTCGTTCCAGAGGACTGCGGGGTGGACTACCTCGCCGGCCTCGTCCAGGAGGACCATGCCGTGTTGCTGGCCGCCGATGGCGATCGCTTCGACGCCGTCGAGGAGCCCGTCGGAGGCGATCTCCCACGCCTTCCACCACTCGTGCGGGTCGACCTGAGTGCCGTCGGGGTGCGGCGCCCGCCCTTCGCGCAGGACTGCGCCGGTTTCGGCATCGCACACGACCACCTTGGTGGCCTGGGTGGAGCAGTCCACCCCAGCCACCAGTCTCGGCTCGGTCATTCAGGCTCCCTGATTAGTTTGGGGACCAGCCTAAAGCGATTCGAGCGTCGCGCGCGCCCCCATCTCGTGGAGCGACCGCACAGCGGCGGTGTACTCCGCGACGAACCGGGAGTCGGACGCCAGGTCACCGAACAGGTCCGGGTCCGAGATGAAGACCAGCGGGTCCTCGCGGTTGTGCTGCGCCCGCTCGACGAGCTTGTCGCGCAGCCGGTCGACAACCTCGATCGGCTCACCCTGCTCATCGACACCCTCGGCGTACCGGGCCCACGACGCGACCACCAGCGCCGACCGCTTGATCTCGCGCCCGGCCGCGAGCTGCTCGCGGATGACTGGGACGAGCCACTTCGGGATCCGGTCGGAGCTCTCCGCGCACAACCGCGCGAGCGTGTCCTTGACCTCCGGATTCGCGAACCGCTCGATCAGCTGATGCCGGTAGCGGTTCAAATCAACCCCGGGCACCGGCGGCAGCGTCGGCGTACCTTCTTCGGTCATGTAATGAAGTAGGAAACCCACGAACAGCTTGTCCTGGCACACCTCGTGCGCATACCGGTAGCCGGCCAGATACCCGAGGTAGCACAAGGCCTGATGCGACGCGTTCAGCAGCCGCAGCTTCATCAGCTCATACGGCTCGACGTCGTCGACGATCTGAACACCGACCTCTTCGTACGGCGGCCGCACGCCCCCGAAGTCGTCCTCGAGCACCCATTGGGTGAACGGCTCACACACCACCGGCCACCCGTCCTCGACCCCGAAAACCTCGGACAACGCGGACCGATCACCGTCCGTGGTGACCGGCGTGATCCGATCAACCATGCAGTTCGGAAAGCGAACCTCGTTCTCCAAGTGATCGGCTAGCGCGGGATCCTTCAACCGCGCAAAAGCCGCGAGCATCTTCCGGGCGACATGCCCGTTCCCCGGGATGTTGTCGCACGACATCACCGTGAACGGCGGGATCCCGGCCGCCCGTCGCCGGGCCAGCGCCTCGACGACGAACCCGAACGCACTCCCCGGCACCGCATCCGGTTCGAGGTCGGCCTCCAGCCCGGAGGTGTCCAGCTCCCCCGTCACCTGATTCACGTGGTACCCACCCTCGGTGATCGTCAGCGACACGATCCGCGTCGCCGGGTCGACCAGCCGATCCAGTACGGCGTTGGCGTCGTCCGGCGCGAACAGGTAGTCCACGAGAGAGCCGATCACCCGCGGTTCCAGCGTCCCGTCCGGGTGCTTGATCACCAGCGTGTACAGGTGATCCTGCCCGGACAGGACGTCGTACATCCGGCGGTCCTGCCGCAGTACGCCGACCCCGACGATCCCCCAGTCGAGCGCCTTCCCGTCGTTCATCAACGCATCGAGGTACATCGCCTGATGCGCCCGGTGGAACCCACCGACCCCGAAGTGCACGATGCCCGGCGTCACCGCCGTACGGTCATAAGACAGTACGGCGAGGTTGCCGAGGGCACCCAATGCCGCCGTGTTCAGCTGGGTCACTTGACCGCTCCCAGCGACAGGCCCTGAACGAGCTTGTCCTGCGCGGCGAACCCGGCGATCAGCACGGGCAGCGAGACCACGATCGACGCGGCACACACCTTGGCGAGGAACAATCCTTGGCTGGTCACGAACCCAGTCAAGAACACCGGCGCCGTCTGCGCCACCGTCCCGGTCAGGACGCGGGCGAACAGCAGCTCGTTCCAGCTGAAGATGAAGCAGATCAGCGCCACCGAGGCGATCCCCGGAGTCACCACCGGCGCGACCACGGATCGCAGAGTCCTACTCAGCGACGCTCCATCAACCGAGGCCGCCTCGAGGATCTCCACCGGCACCTCGGACAGGAAGCTGCGCAGCATCCAGACGGCGATCGGCAGGTTCATCGACGTGTAGAGAATGATCAGCAGCCAGATGTTGTCCAGGAACCCGACCGACTGCGCGAACAGGTAGATCGGCAGCAGACCGGCCACCACCGGCAGCATCTTCGTGGACAGGAAGAAGAACAGGACGTCGGTCCACTTGCGCACCGGCCGGATCGACAGCGCGTACGCCGCCGGGAACGCCAGCAGGATCACGAACGCCGTGGACAGCACACTCGCGGTCAGCGAGTTCGCCAGCGACGGCCACGGGCCGGTGTCGAAGAACGCCCGGTAGCCATCAATCGTCAACGGAGCCGCGACATCCGGCGGATTCTTGGCGGCGTTCTCCTCGGAGTGGAACGAGGTCAGCAACATCCACAACACCGGCAGGACGAACAGGATCCCGATGATCCACGCCAGCCCACTCAGCGCCCAACCACCACCGCGATTCTTCTTCCCCGTCACGATCGTGACAGCGCCGCTCATCGTCCGGTCTCCTCTCGGAACAGCGTGGACACCGACCGCAGTGCGAACGTCGCGATCGCGATCGTGCCGATCACCACGATGACGCCGGCGGCCGAGGCACGTCCGTAGTCGTGAGCGGTGTAGAAGGTCTGGTAGATCGTGTACGGCAGGTTCGACGTACCGAGACCGCCCGAGGTGATCGTGAAGACCGCGTCGAAGTTCTGTACGACGTAGATCGAGCCCAGCAGCGCGGACAGTTCGAGGTACTGGCGCAGGTGCGGCAGCGTCATGTAGCGGAAGATCTCCCACTGGTTCGCGCCGTCGATCCCGGCCGCCTCGATCACGTCCAACGGCCGGCTCTGCAGCCCGGCCAGCAGGATCAGCATCATGAACGGCGTCCACTGCCAGACGAGCGCGAAGATGATCGACCACAACGGCTGGTTGCTGATCCAGTCCGGCTGTGGCGCGTTCTCGCCGAAGATCCACTTCAGCACTCCGTTGAACAACCCGTACGTCGGGTTGTACAGCGCGTGCTTCCAGAGCAGCGCGGCCGCCACCGGTACGACGAGGAACGGCGTGATCATCATCGTCCGAACCGCGCCCCGGCCGCGGAACTTGCGGTCCAGCAGCAGCGCGATCCCCAGCCCCAGCAGCAGACTGATCAGTACGACGCCTGCCGTGAGCAGGATCGTCACCCAGATCGCGTGTCGCGTGTTCGCGTCGGTCAGCACCCGGCGGAAGTTGTCGATCCCGGCGAACCCGCGCTCGTCGGGGTAGTAGGCGTTCCAGTCCATGAAGGACGTGATCAGCGTGACCACGAACGGCAGCTGGGTCACGACGATCATGAAGACCAGCGCCGGCAGCAAGGGCGCCCGCCGAGCCCAGTCCCCGGTCTTGCGCATCAAGCTCTGGTCCGGGGCCGCGTGCTTACGCTGCGGGCGGGTTTCGGTGTCAACAGACATGGTTCACTCCCCTCACTTCGCCGCGCGCGAGCGGTACCGCTCGGCCACGTCGTCGGCGAGCACCTGCCCGCGTTTCAGCGCTTCGTCCACGCTCATCCGCCCGGCGATCGCCGAGCTCACGTCCTGACTGACCTGGGTACCGAGATCCGGGAACTCCGGGATGTCGACGAACTGGATCCCGATCGCCGGCCGCGGCTGCGTCCCCGGGTTGCGCGGGTCCGCGGTCTCGATGGCTTCCTTGGTCGGTGCCGCGAAGGACCCGGCCTCCTTCAGGTACGCCGGGTTCTCGTACGTCGACGCCCGTTTCCCGGCCGGGACCCGGGACCACCCGAGCTTCTCGCCGACCAGCTGCTCGTACTCCTTGCTGGACGCCCACGAGATGAACTTCCAGGCGTTGTCCTGCTTCTTGCTGGCTTCCTGGATGCTCCACGACCACGCGTACAGCCAGCCCGAGCTGTCGGTCTCCTTGACCGGTGCCGGGGCGTAGCCGATCTTGCCCTTCACCGGCGAGTTCGGCGCCTCCAGCGATCCGGCGGCGGACGTGGCGTCGTACCACATCGCGACGTTGCCCTGGATCAGGTTGTTCAGGCATTCGGTGAAGCCGGCCTGGGGCGCGCCCGCCTCGCCATGGTTGCGGACCAGGTCGACGTAGAACTTGGTGGCCGCGGTGAACTCCGGCGAGTTCACCTGTGCCTGCCAGTCCTGCGTGAACCAGGTGCCGCCGAAGGTGTTCACCACGGTCGTGAGCGGCGCGAAGATCTGGCCCCAGCCGGGCTGACCGCGCAGGCAGATCCCGCGCATGTTGGGCTGGGCCTTGTCGACCTTGGCCGCGATATCCGCGACCTCGTCCCAGGTCGGCTTGGCCGGCATCGTCACGCCCTTGGACTCGAGTACGTCCTTGCGGTACATCAGGAACGACGACTCGCCGTAGAACGGTTCGCCGTACACCTTGCCGTCCTCGCCGGACAGCGACTCGGTCATCGGCTTCAGGATGTCGTCCTGGTCGAACGACGGGTCCTTCGCGATGTGGTCGGACAGCGGCGCGATCCACTTGCTCTTGGCATAGATCGGGATCTCGAAGTTGCTCAGCGTCGCGACGTCGTACTGACCGGCCTGGCTGGAGAACTCCTGGCTGATCTTGTCCCGGACGTCGTTCTCCGGCAGCACGGTGAAGTTCACCTTGATCCCGGTCTGCTTGGTGAAGTTGTCGGCGGTGAGCTGCTGCAGATCGACCATCTGCGGGTTGTTCACCATCAGCACGTTGATGCTGTCGGCGCCACCACCACCGGCGCCACCGCCCCACCCGGCACAGCCACTGACCGCACTCACCAGAAGTGCGACACCGACCGCTCCGGCACGTTTTCGCTGTCTCGGCACGAGCCACTCCCTCACCGCTCATTTGAGCAAGCTTCCGCTCACTGCCACGAGTGAAACGGAATCGGGGTTGACCTGTCAAGAGTCTGTGCAACACTGGTGCACAGCTCCGCTCATATGAGCGGCCTGGTTGTGGGGAGGCGAGATGGAGCCCATCGCGGGCGGTCCGGCACACCTCGTGCTGACGGCGTCGATCGCGCGCCGGTACTACGTCGACGGCCGATCGAAGGTCGAGATCGCCGACGAGTTCCGGCTCAGCCGGTTCAAGGTCGCGCGGTTGCTGGACCAGGCGCGCAGCAGCGGGCTGGTGCGGATCGAGATCAGCCATCCGGGGAATGTCGATCTCGACCTGTCCGCCCGGCTCCAGGAGACCTTCGGGCTGCGCCGCGCGATCGTCGTCGACACCCCCGAGGACGAGCCGGCCGCGCTACGTCTGCAACTCGGCAAGGCTGCGGCGGAACTGCTCACTGAGATCGTCACCGCGGACGACGTACTGGGGCTGGCCTGGGCGCGCGCCGTCACGGCGATGACCGACCAGCTCACCTCGCTTGCGACCGTCCCCGTCGTTCAGCTCACCGGGGCACTCACCCGGCCGGATGTCGAGGCCAACTCGGTCGAGCTCGTCCGACACACCGCGCGGCTGTCCGGCGGACCGGCGTACCTGTTCTATGCGCCACTGGTGGTTCCGGATGCGACCACGGCGCGCGCGTTGCGGCAGCAGCCTGAGGTCGCTGAGGCGATCGGTCATTTCGACACCGTCACGAAAGCCGTTGTGGGCCTGGGATCCTGGGCCGCCGGTCAATCCACGCTGTACGACGCCATGGACGCGGACGCGTGTGAGCAGCTGCGGAAGCGTGGTGTCGTGGCGGACATCTCCGGGGTGTTCGTCGATGCGAAGGGTGTTCCGGTTCAGAGCAAGGTCACCGATCGGGTGATCGCGATCAACGCCGACCAGATGAACGCGATCGACGAGGTGATCGCGATTCCGTACGGTCTCGGCAAGGCCGACGCGGTTCGCGCCGCGATCCGCAGTGGGCTGGTGAACGGGATCGTTACCCACAGTCCACTCGCACGCGCCTTGCTGGACGAGGTCACCTAGCCCACCATGGGCGAGGTGGAAACCCCCTTACTCGGTGGCACCGCCAACCGGGGACTGGTCGTCCGGGTCCGCGACACCGTCCGCCGACCGCTCCGAGCCGGCAGTACGGCGACCCACGCCGTACTGCGGTATCTGGAGGACGTGGGATTCGCCGGCGCACCGCGGTTCCTGGACATCGACGCGCAAGACCGTGAGGTGCTGTCCTACGTGCCGGGCGAGACGGTCACGCCGCCGTACCCGTCCTGGTCCATGACGGACGAGGCACTCGACAGCGTGGCGGTGCTTCTGCGCGACTACCACCAGGCCGTTGCGGGATTCCCGGCAGCCGACCTCACCTGGAACGAGCCTGTCCCGACGGAGTACGTCGACGGCCTGATCAGCCACAACGATCCAAACCTGGACAACATCGTCTTCCGAGACGGGATCGCGGTCGCCCTGATCGACTTCGACCTCGCCGGCCCGGGCTCAGCCCTGTGGGACGTCGCCGCCGCGATCCGCCTGTGGGCGCCACTCCGGCCGGAGGACGACATCCACGACGTACGGCGAGGTCGGGTCCTCAGTCGGTTGCGCCGCTTCGCGGACACCTACGAACTGACCGAGGCCGATCGCGCTCGGCTCGTCGCGGCAACGGCCGACAACCACGTCTGGTGTATGGACTACGTCCGCCGCGGCTCCGAGACTGGACACCCCTGGTTCCACCAACGCTGGACCACCGGCGAAGCCGCCCTGACCGCCCGCACCGACGCATGGTTCACTCAACACTCTCAGAAGCTGCAGAACGCTCTCCTGAGCTAGCTTCCTGCCGACCCTGGTAATAGTTCTCCTGCAACCTGCGGATGAAGTGCGGCACGAACACCAGCGCCGCGCTCGGGAACGGCATGGCCTCGCTGTCCTGCACGATGAACAACACGAACTTGACCGCCACCAGCCCGATCACCACGACCCAGCCGTGCTGGCAGATCCACGGCCCGTCGTCCGCGATCAGCCCCCATCGCGTGGCCGCTCCGATGGCGAACAAGGCGGCGATGAGCCCGTCGGCGGTTGCCGTCGCGGCGAGCACCCAGCCGTGCAGGCCCGCCCACCGGCTCTGCTGCGTAGTGATCATCACGACCTCTAGTACGCCGACAACCGCGATCAGCGCGTAGAAGACGGCTCCCAGTTTCAGCTTCGGCACGTCTGGTTATCGGTGGGCGGGCGCGGACGTTACCGGCGGGTGGCGGAGAATGGGCGGGTGAGTGCGCGTGTGGTGTTGCTGGCCGGGCCGTCGGGGGCCGGGAAATCGCGGTTGGCGGAGCTGACCGGGCTGCCCGTCGTGCGGCTGGACGACTTCTACCGGGACGGTGACGACGAGGCGATGCCGCGGTCCCCGCTCGGCATCGTCGACTGGGACGACCCCGCCTCCTGGGACGGCGGCCGCGCGGTCGCCGCCCTCGAACTGCTGTGCGCGACCGGCCAGGCCGATATGCCGATCTACGAGATCTCCGCCGACGGGACCGTCGGGCACCGGGAGTTCAGCACCGAGGGATCCCCGCTGATCATTGCCGAGGGCATCTTCGCCGACCAGATCACCGGCGAACTCCGGGACCGCGGCCTGCTCGCGATCGCGATCTGTGTCCGACACCACCGCCTGGTCACGTTCGTCCGCCGCTTCCAGCGCGACCTCCGCGAGCACCGCAAACCGCCGTTCACCCTGCTCCGCCGCGGTCTCCTACTCCTCCGCGACGACCCCCAGGTAGTCCGCCGCTGCGTCGACGCCGGCTGCGCCCCCATGACCCCGAAGGTCGCCCTCCGCCGAATCACCGCGTTGATTGCCGGACCCACACGCCATCACAATTGACCTTTCGGCGCCCGTCTGCGCTCAGCGCGGCACCGCGAGCGCATTTGTGATGGCCTACAGGTCCACCGCGGTTAGGCCGCTGTTCACCTTTTCCTGCTCGGATAGCGGTCGTGAACCGCTCGGCTCCTGGTATAGCCGTTGTTGTGACCGCCCTGCTGCTCGGTGTGACCGGCTGCGGCAGTGACGCGGGCGCCGCGGTGCGCCCCGCCGACGCCCCCGCTCCGACCAAGATCGTCGAGCAGACCGTCAAGAGCGCCCTGGCCGGGATGATCGTCCTGCCACGCGGCTTCGTGGCCGACCCGAAGCACACCACCGGCCCCTTCAGCACCGAGACCTACCTGGCGAACTTCTCCGCCGAACCCGCCCTCGACCGCGCCCTCCTCCTGAACTCAGGCTTCGTCGAGGGCTACCGCGCCAGCCGTCTCAGCCCCGACAAGAAGAAGCGCTACGTCGTCGAGCTCTTCAAGACAGCAACCCCGGCCAAGGCAAAGGTCCTCCAGGAAGGCTTCTGGAGCCAGGAGCCCCGCAACCATCCCTTCCGCGTCCCCGGTGCCCTCAGCAACGCACACGCGGCGTACGACGCAGGCACGGAGAAGAACGAGGCCATCGCCGAAGCCAGCTTCGTCTCCGGCTCCCTGGTCGCGCTCCTCTCCGTCCGCCAATCCGCCCCACTCGGCACAACGATCCGCCCCGACACCGCCCTCATCTCCGACCTGACCCAACGCCAACGAACCCGCCTCACCACAGGCTCCAGCTAGCCGATTCGGTCGATCACCAGCGGGCCGGCCTCGTACGACGTTGAGACCTCGACTGCATCGGTCAACGACTCGAGGGCCCGCTCGAAGCGGCTCGCGTCGTCCGCGTGCAAGGTCAGCAAGGGTTGGCCGGCGGTAATGGTGTCACCGGGCTTTGCGTGCAGTTCGATGCCGGCGACTGGGGAGACCGGGTCCTCCTTGCGGGCGCGGCCGGCGCCGAGGCGCCAGGCGGCTACACCGACGGCGAGTGCGTCTAGCTTGGACAGGACACCGGACGACGGCGCCGGTACGACGTGCTGTTCCGGAGCGACCGGGAGTTCGGCAGCGGGGTCGCCGCCCTGGGCCGAGATCATCGCGCGCCAGGCGTCCATCGCCGTACCGTCGCGCAGTTTTTCCGCCGGGTCGACGTCGGTGACGCCGGCTGCCGCGAGCATCTCGACGGCGAGGGCGATCGTCAGCTCGACGACATCGGAGGGACCGCCGCCGGCCAGGACCTCGACGGATTCGCGGACCTCCAGTGCGTTTCCAGCGGTCAGGCCGAGCGGAACGGACATTTCGGTGAGCAGGGCAACGGTTTTCACGCCGGCATCGGTGCCGAGGGCAACCATTGTCTCGGCCAATTCGCGCGCGTCGGCGAGGTCCTTCATGAAGGCGCCGGTGCCGACCTTCACGTCCAGCACGAGTGCACCGGTGCCCTCGGCAATCTTCTTGCTCATGATCGAGCTGGCGATCAGCGGGATCGCCTCGACGGTACCGGTCACGTCGCGCAGCGCGTACAGCTTCTTGTCGGCCGGAGCGAGGCCGTCGCCGGCCGCGCAGATCACCGCACCGACGTCCTCGAGTTGCCGCATCATCTCGTCGTTCGACAGTGCCGCGCGCCAGCCCGGGATCGACTCGAGCTTGTCGAGCGTGCCGCCGGTGTGACCGAGGCCGCGACCGGACAACTGCGGTACGGCGACACCGCACGCGGCCACCAGCGGTGCGAGCGGCAGCGTGATCTTGTCGCCGACGCCGCCGGTCGAGTGCTTGTCGGCGGTCGGGCGATACAGCTTCGCGAAGTCCATCCGCTCGCCGGAGGCGATCATCGCCGCGGTCCAGCGGGCGATCTCGCGGCGGTTCATCCCGTTCAGCAGGATCGCCATCGCCAGCGACGACATCTGCTCGTCGGCGACATCACCGCGCGTGTAGGCGTCGATCACCCAGTCGATCTGCCCGTCGCTCAACTCACCGCGATCCCGCTTGGTGCGAATCACGTCGACCGCGTCGAAGCTCACTTCTCCTCCAGAAACTCGGGCCCGAACGCCTCAGGCAACAACTCACGCAACGGCCGGCTCCCGGACGCCGTCTCGATCTGCAGACCGGGTCCACCGTGCTCGTGCAACAACTGCCGGCACCGTCCGCACGGCGTCAGCAACTCCTCGTTGTGGTCCACACAGGTGAAGGCGACCAGCCGCCCACCCCCGGTCCGGTGCAACTCCGACACCAGCCCGCACTCGGCACACAACGTCAACCCGTACGACGCGTTCTCGACGTTGCACCCGGCAACCACCCGCCCGTCCTCCACCAGCGCCGCCGCCCCCACGGCGTACCCGGAGTAAGGCGCATAAGCCCGCCGCATCGCGTCCACCGCGGCATCCCGCAGCACCTTCCAGTCCACATCCACCACCCCAGCATCCCATTTGGTGGGTGACCCACCCTCTAGGAGGTTCCCACCCCAAATTCCGGTACGGGAACCTCCCGTTTGGTGGGTGAACCCCAAGGCCGGTTAGTTAAGGCGGGTTGGGTGGTGTCAAGGGGTGTGTTGAACGTAAAGCAGCGGAGCTCTGTTGGGTAGACAGGTTTGTCC
>NZ_JBHUQZ010000012.1:0-234699 GCF_042674205.1 Kribbella sp. NPDC056951 | reverse complement strand
GGACAATCGCTTCCTACCGGGAGTTCCGCTGCTTCACGTCCACCGACACCCCACTTGACACCAAAACCCACCAGCTAACTAAGCGGCATTGGGGTATGCCCACGAGATGGCGGGTTGGCCCACCGGAGTCGCGTTGGCCAACCCGCCACCGGATGGGTCTACCCACCAGATGGGGAAGGGCTAGAGGTCGCGGAGGCGGGAGGTGATCTCGGATTCCTTGGGCTTGTGGGCGGCGTCGGTGGCGGCCTTCTGGGGGTGTTGGTCCGCGCGCGGGGTGGGGTTGGCGGCCGCGTGGAAGGCCTTGGCCAGCTCGGCGGACTCACCCTTGGCCTGGTTGGCGTCGCCGCGTGCGTCGTCGAAGCCCTCGTTGAGGGTCCTGAGGCCGGCCCGGGTCTGCATGAGCTGGGTGTCGAGGGACTCCGCGACGTTGGTGATGCGGGCAGCAGTCGCCTGGCGGTCGTCGACGTACTGACTGGAGTTCAGCAAGGGGTCGAGGGCCTCGCGGGCGGCGACCAGGCGACGGTCGGCGTGGTTGATGCTCTCGCCGAAGTTGTCGACGGCTCTGTCCAAGGTGTCGAGCTGGTGCGCGAGGCGTGACATCGCGGCCTGGTCGTGCTCGACGGGCAGCTCCGACAGCTCGGTCAGCGCCTCCCGGCTCGCCTTGAGCGCGCGAGCGCCGTCCCCGAGGCGGTCACGAACCTCGTCGATCCCCCGCCGGCCGGCGCGCAGCCGATCATCCACCTGACCGGCGAGGTACTGCGCGTTCCGCTGGAACGGGGCCGGTTCTTCCGCTTCCCGGACGCGGTTCGCCTGCGGCGGCAACTCGAAGATGTCTTCCTCGCTGCGCCGGAGGTAGTTGTCGACGTCCCGCGTCGTGTCGGCTGCTTCGCCGAGCGACACCCGGGCAGCGGTCAGCGCCCTGAAGGCGGTGTCCGCCAGTACGGCGGCACGCTGCTGCTCCTGGGCTGGCGTACTCACTGATCGTCCTCGGTCTCGTCCAGGGCCGCGCGCAGAGCCGCTTCGGCACCTTGGAGCTCGGACCGAGCAGCCTGCAACTGGTCGCGGGCAGCCTGCAGCGCCTCGTTCGGCTGGTCGGCCGGGTCCGTGGTGGACATGCGAACACCTCTCTCAGGGCAAACGTCCCCTTGAGACTAACGCGACGGTGGCTCAGCGGCGCTCAAGGAGGCCGACGGCCTCCGCGGCCCAGTACGTGAGGATCTGGTCCGCACCCGCACGCCGGATCGACGTCAGCGTCTCGAGAATCGCCCGCTCGCGGTCGATCCAGCCGTTCGCCGCGGCCGCCTCGACCATCGCGTACTCACCGGAGATGTTGTACGCCGCCACCGGCACGTTCACGTGGTCGCGAACCTGCCGGATGATGTCGAGGTACGGCAGCGCGGGCTTCACCATCACGATGTCCGCACCCTCGGCGATATCGAGGTCGACCTCGCGGATCGCGTCACGCGCGTTCGCGCCGTCCTGCTGGTAGGTCTTCCGGTCGCCCTGCAGCGACGAGTTCACGGCCTCGCGGAACGGGCCGAAGAAGCTCGACGCGTACTTCACCGCGTAGGCCAGGATCACCGTGTCCTGGAAATTCGCCGCATCCAGCGCCCGCCGTACGACGCCGACCTGGCCGTCCATCATCCCGGACGGACCGACGATGTGCGCACCGGCCGAGGCCTGCGCGACGCCCATCTCCGCATAGATCTTCAGCGTGGCGTCGTTGTCGACCCGGCCCTCGGCATCCAGTACGCCGCAGTGTCCGTGCGAGGTGAACTCGTCCAGGCACAGGTCCGACATCACCAGCAACGAGTCGCCGGCCTCGCTGACCGCGTCCCGGATCGCGACGTTCAGGATGCCGTCCGGATCGAGCGAACCCGATCCGACCTCGTCCTTCTCCTCGGGCACCCCGAACAGCATCACGCCGCCGAGCCCCAGCTGCGCCGCCTCGGCGACCGCCTTCCGCGCGGTGTCCCGGGTGTGCTGGTAGACGCCCGGCATCGACGAGATCGGCAGCGGCTCGCGCGCGCCTTCCCGGATGAACATCGGCAGGATCAGCTGCCGCGGCTCGATCGTGGTCTCCGCGACCAGCCTGCGCATCGCCTTCGACGACCGCAGCCGCCGGGGCCTCACATCCGGGAATCCAGTCACAGCATTAGCTCTTCCTGCGAGAACCTGCACGACGTTCTGACGGGCGGGTCACGGGCTCGCCCGCTTCCACCATGGTGTCACGCCGGTTCGCACCGAACCGGGCGAGTGCGTCGGCCAGCTCCTCGGCGGACGGCGAATCCGCCATCGCGTCGACGCGCAGTCCGTGCTCCTCGGCCGTCTTCAGCGTGGCCGGGCCGATCACCGCGATCACCGTCGAGGCATGCGGCTTGCCCGCGATGCCGACCAGGTTCCGGACCGTGGACGACGAGGTGAAGACCACCGCGTCGAACTTGCCGGACTTGATCGCCTCGCGGGTCGGCGCGGGCGGCGGGGCGGCCCGGACGGTCCGGTACGCCGTCACGTCGTCGACCTCCCAACCGAGATCGGTCAGACCCGCGACCAGCGTCTCGGTCGCGATATCGGCGCGCGGCAGGAACACCCGGTTGATCGGGTCCAGCACCTCGTCGAACGGCGGCCAGTCCTCGACCAGACCGGCCGCGGACTGCTCACCGGTCGGGGTCAGGTCCGGACGGATGCCCCAGGCACCGATCGCCTCGGCGGTCTTGTCACCGACCGCGGCGATCTTCAGCCCGGAGAACGCCCGCGCGTCCAGGCCGTACTCGTCGAACTTCTCCCGGACCGCCTTGACCGCGTTGACCGAGGTGAACGCGACCCACTCGTAGCGGCCCTCGACGAGCCCGCGGATCGCCTTGTCCATCTGCTGCGGGTTGCGCGGCGGCTCCACCGAGATCGTCGGTACCTCTTCGGGCATCGCGCCGTACCGGCGGAGGCGGTCCATCAGCGGACCGGCCTGGTCCTTGGTGCGCGGCACCAGGATCCGCCAGCCGAACAGCGGCTTGGTCTCGAACCAGGACAGTGCCTCGCGCTGCTCGACCACGGTGCCGACCACGATCACGGCCTCGCCGGTGACCTTGGCGGCGCGCAGGTCGGCGACGATCGTCTCGAGGGTGCCGACCACGCTGGTCTGCGCGGTCGTCGTGCCGCCGACGGTTGCCGCGACCGGGGTCGAGGCGTCGAAGCCGGCGTCGACGAGCGCGGCCACGGTGTCCTTGAGGACGTCGGTCGCGTTCAGCAGGACCAGCGTCTGCTTGGTGTGCAGGCGGCTCAGGTCGAGCTTGGCCTCGGCGAGGTCGACGACCGTGACCTCGCGGTCGTTCTTCATGGTCAGCGGGATTCCGGCGTACGTCGGGACCGCGCTCACCTCGCTGACACCGGGGATCACGTTGAAGCCGATGCCCGCCTTGCGGCACGCGGCCGCCTCTTCGGCGCCGCTGGAGAAGGTGAACGGGTCACCGGTCAGCAGCCGTACGACGTTCGCCGCGGACTTGGCGGTCTTCACCACCAGCCGGCCGCGAGCGGCGACGCGCAGTGCGCGGCTGCCCTCGGCGCCGGAGCCGTCGATCACCTCGACACCCGGCTTGCAGTACGCCAGGAAGGCGTCGTGCTCCGGACCCTCGACGACCACCGCGTCCGCACCGGCCAGGACGTCGCGTCCGGCCAGTGTCAGCAGCGAGGGGTCACCCGGGCCGACGCCGACGAACGTGACGTGGCCGAGTGGTCTCGGCTGCTTGGCCGCGCTCGTCGTGGCAGCCTTGGCCGGCACTGTCTGAGGTGTCGCGGATGTCGCGGTGGAGGCTGCTGTCTGTGCGCTGCTCACGTCTGCCTTCGCCCTCGTCCTCGTGGTGCTTGTCTTCTTGGCTGTCGTCGTGCCCTGTGGCGGTGGTGTCATTCGCGCTCCAGCAACTCGTTCGCCAGCGCTATGCCGAGGGACACCGGGTCGTCCACCGGCCCGTTCGCGGAGAGCCGTCGGACCCCGTCGTCCTGGCCGAGCGCGCCCCGCAACCAGAGCTCGGGGCCGTCCTCACCCTCGACCACCTCGGCGAGTGCTCCGACCGGAGCCGAGCACCCTGCCTCGAGTGTGGCCATCATCTGCCGTTCCGCTGTCACCGCTGCCCGGGTGGCCGGGTCCTCCAGCGGGGCCAGTGCGGCCAGTACTTCGGTGTCGTCCGCGCGGCACTCGATGCCCAGGGCACCTTGTCCGGGAGCGGGCAGAACCTGGATCGGATCCAGGGTCTCGGTCACCTCGGCGAGCCGTCCCAACCGGGACAACCCTGCCCTCGCAAGGACCACCGCGTCCAATTTACCGTCCGTGACGAGCTTGATCCGGGTGTCCACGTTGCCGCGGATCCCGGTCAGTTCGAGCCCCAGACCGAGCCCGTCGAGCATCGCGACCCGGCGCGCCGAGCCCGTCCCGACCAGGGCGCCCTGCGGCAGTTCACCCAGCGTGAGGCCGTCCCGAGCGATCAGTACGTCGCGCGGATCCTCGCGGACCGGGATCGCGCCGACCGTCAGGCCCTCGACCGGAATGGTCGGCAGATCCTTGAGCGAGTGCACCGCGATGTCGATCTCCCGAGCCATCAGCGCGTCCCTCAGGGCGCTGACGAAGACACCGGTGCCACCGATCTGCTGCATGGGCGCCAGGTTCACGTCGCCGGTGGTGACGATCGGGACCAGCTCGACCTCGTGCCCGAGTGCGCGCAACTGGTCGGCCACCAGGTTGGCCTGAACGGTCGCCAGTGCGGACCGCCGGGTTCCCAGTCGGATCATGCGTGCTCACCTCCGCGCGCCTTGGGCGTCGTCACCGCGTCGACCGTCGCCTGGTCGAGAGCGAACAGTTCGCGCAGCGCGTTCGCGTACGTCGGTCCGCCGGGATCGGCGGCAAGTTCCTTCACCCGAACGGTCGGGTTGTGCAGCACCTTGTCGACGACCCGGCGGATCGTCCGGGCCACCTCGTGCCGCTCGTTCTCGTCCAGGCCGGGCAACCGGCGGTCGAGCCGGGCCAGCTCGGAATCGACGAGCTCACTGGCCATCGCCCGCAGGGCAACGACGGTCGGCGCTACCGAAGCGGCTCGCCGGGTCCCCTCGAAAGCAGCGGTCTCCTCGCCGACGATCCGCCGTACATCCTCGATGTCGTCCTCGCTGCCACCGGCAGTGCCCGCGAGATCCGCCAGCGTGACGAGGCGGACGCCAGGAATCCGGGCGGCCTCGGGTGCGACATCGCGCGGCAGCGCAACGTCCAGCACGCCGAAAGGCCTTCCGTCACTGGCGTTTCGGATCATCTCTTCGGTCAGCACGACTCCGCGTGCACCGGTGCAGGACACCACGAGGTCGGCCTCGGCCAGTGCGTCCGGGACGTTCGCCAGCTGGATCGCCGTACCGCCGATGCGCTCGGTCAGCAGGACCGCGCGCTCATAGTTGCGGTTGGCAATGACCACGCTCGCGGCGCCGCCGTTGAGCAATGTCTGAGCGGCCAGCGAAGCCATCGAGCCGGCGCCGACGATGAGCGCGCGACGGCCTTCGAATCCACCGACTGCCTCGAGCCCGGCCGACACGACCGAGCGACCGGCCGAGTCGATCCCGGTCTCGGTCCGCGCCCGCTTGCCGACCCGCAATGCGTGCTGCAGAAGGGCATTCAGGTCGGTGGCGATCGTCTCGAGCTCTTGGCCGACGCGCAGCGTCTCCTTCACCTGACCGACGATCTGGCTCTCGCCGACGATCATCGAGTCCAGCCCGACCGCGACCTGGAAGAGGTGCGCGACCGCGCCCTCCTCGAAGTGCACGTACAGGTGCTCGGCCAGATCGATCAGCGGTACGCCGGTGACGTCGGACAGGATCGCGGTGACCTCGTCCATGCCGGCGTGGAAGCGGTCGACGGTCGCATAGACCTCGGTGCGGTTACAGGTCGCCAGTACGGCGGACTCGGTCACGGCCGGGGTGTTCTGCACGGCCAGCGCGAGCTTGGTCGCCGCGTCCGGATCGAGCGCGACCCGCTCCAGCACGTTGATGTCCGCGGACCGGTGACTGATCCCGACAACCAGGTAACTCATGCCCCCACACCTCCACCCACAGCGGGCAGATCCGAAGCGAGACCGTTGGGCGTGGGTAGCTCGGGCACCTGGGGGAGCGCCACCTCTCCGGACTTTCGTTGTTCGTGGTACGCCAGGATCTGCAACTCGATCGAGAGGTCCACCTTGCGGATGTCGACACCGTCGGGCACGGACAGCACCACCGGCGCGAAGTTCAGGATGCTGGTCACCCCGGCCGCGACCAGCCGGTCGCAGACCTCCTGGGCCGGACCGGCGGGGGTGGTGATGACGCCGATCGAGACCCGGTCGGTCTCGACGATGTGCTCGAGCTCGGCGAAGTCGCGGACCTCCATGTCGCCGATCCGCTCGCCGACCAGCTTCGGGTCGGCGTCCAGCAGGGCGACGATCCGGAACCCGCGGGTGCCGAAACCGGAGTAGTTCGCCAGTGCGTGACCGAGATTTCCGATCCCGACGATGACGACCGCCCAGTCCTGGGTGACGCCGATCTCGCGGGCGATCTGGTAGCGGAGGTACTCGACGTCGTACCCGACGCCGCGGGTGCCGTAGGAGCCCAGGTAGGACAGGTCCTTGCGGAGCTTCGCGGAGTTGACGCCGGCCGCGGTGGCCAGGTCCTCACTCGACGCGGTCGCGATACCACTGTCCGACAGCGCGGTCAGCGCCCGCAGATAGACCGGCAAGCGCGCGACAGTCGCCTCGGGGATGCCGCGTTCGGTTCTCGTCGGCGGGCCGGGACGACGGCTGCTGGCACGCGTCACAATTCTCCTGGGGGGTGGTTCTCATCAGCCGCGTTCAGTACCCTGCGGCTCCTCTTACTCTAGGAGCTTGTGAACGTGAGAACAAAATCGGCGAACCCCAGGGTGACCGAGAGCACTAAGCGCTGAGCGCCTTCCGGAGCCGCGCCGGGTCCACCCGCCAGAAATCGTGCTGCTTGCCGTCGACGAAGGTGACCGGGATCTGTTCGCCGTACTGCGTGAACAGGGCGTCATCCTGGGTGATGTCGACCTCGGTCCACGCCACCCCGAGCTCGGCGCAGACCGCCTCGACGATCGTCCGGGCGTCGTCACAGAGGTGACAGCCGGGCTTGCCGTAGAGCGTGACCCGCGCGCTCATCCCTCCGCCCGGAGCCGGCCCTTGGCCACCTTGCCGGTGACGGAGTGCGGCAACTGCTCGACGATCTCGAGCTCGCTCGGGCATTTGAACCGCGCCAGCCGGGTCCCGGCGTACTCCAGGACTCTGCTCGGCTCCAGCGTCACACCAGGCTCCGGTACGACGAATCCCTTGATCGCCTCGCCGGTGTCCTCGGACGGCACCCCGATCACGGCGGCCTCCAGTACGCCGTCCGCCCCGACCAGCACGTCCTCGACTTCGCTGGGGAAGACGTTGAACCCGGACACGATGATCAGCTCGCGCAGTCGGTCAACCAGAAAGAGGTCACCGTCGGAATCCAGGAAACCGACGTCGCCGGTGCGGTACCAGCCTTCGCTGTCCGGGCCGTCCACACCGTCCGGCCAGTAGCCGGAGAAGACGTTCGCACCGCGGATCAGGATCTCGCCGGGGTCGTCGCCCTCGACGTCCTCACCCTGCTCGTCGGCGATCCGGACCTCGACATTCGGCAGCGCGCGACCGACCGAACCGGGTTTCGGTTCGCCCTCACCGAGGGTCGTGGTCACACCTGGGGATGCCTCGGTCAGGCCGTAGCCCTGGTGGACGAAGAGGCCGGTCTCCTGCTCGAAACGATCGGCCAGGCCGCGATCCAGCGCCGAGGCACCGGTCAACACCACCTTCACGACGGAGAGCGCCGTACGGAGGTCTGGGCGAGTCAGCAGCGCATGCAGAGCCGGCGGGGCCAGCGGCAACCGGGTGACTCCGTGCTCTTTGACCAACTCAAGCGTGTGCGCGGGGTCGAAGCGCTGGTCGATGACCAGGGCCGCGCCGGTCGCGACGGTCCAGCCGAGGACTGCGTTCAGGCCGAAGGCGTGGAACATCGGCAGCACGCCGAGCACCACGTCCTCGGGCCCCATTCGGTCGGGGCCGAGGCCGGAGAGATTCTTCACGTTTGCCGCGAGAGCGCGGTGCGTGAGCATCGCCGCCCGCGGATCTCCACTGGTTCCCGAGGTGTACAGCAGGACTGCGAGTGTCTCGGCATCGAGAGTCGGCTGTAACACAGCGTCACCTTGGATGTCGCCGGCCCGCACCGTCCGGACCCCTTCGACGAGCCCCGCGAGGTCCTCGTCGGTGATCGCGAGCCGAGCCCCGGAGTGCGCCACGACGGTGTCCACCTCGGGCTTCGTCAGCCCGGTGTTCAGCGGTACGGCGACCAGTCCGGAACGAAGAACGCCCAGGTAGGAGGTGACGAACTCGATGCTGTTGGCCAGCAGCAGGATGACCCGGTACCCGGGCACCAGACCGGCCGCGGCGAACCCGCGGGCAGCGGTTTCGACAGCCTCGTCGAGCTCGGTCCAGGTCAGTCGCCGGTCGCCGTCGACCAGCGCGATCCGATCGCCGTGACGTCGCGCTGTGTCACGAAGAAGGTCCGCGAAGTTGAAGTCCACCCGCTGAGTCTGCCATGGCCGTCGCACGCTCATCGAGGGACCGGCGCACCCGGAATGGTTGCAGCGGAGCGTAACGGGAGATATACAGGTGAACTCGCGGATGTTGCTTCTGCTGAACCTCACACTGCAGAAACCCCGTCCGCGTCCGGGGAGACCATGCGCGACAACCCCACAGCAGGCTGCATTGCGTCATCAGGTGGTGACGGGAGCAGTCCGCTGGCGCATTCGTGACGATCGACCGACGGGAAGGCGGCACGCCACAAGCTGTTGACAGCGAGTACTGAAGGCATAACGCTCAGTGCTCGTATGTCGTCACAGCCGTTGTGGCCATGCGCGGATGTGTCAGACGACGTGTCTTTCGAACGGGGAGAGAACTTGACGACGCCGGAGCCAAGTCCGGACGGGATGCGACGGGCCGAGCTCGTCGATCGCGCTCAGGCTGGAGACGTCGGTGCCTTCGGTGAGCTGTACGACGAGTACTCGCTCACCGTCTATCGCTACATTTACGCTCGGGTGTCCTCATCGGCACTCGCCGAGGATCTGACCAGCGAGACGTTCGTCCGGGCGCTGCGCGCACTGGACTCGTTCCGCTGGCAGGGCCGGGATTTCGGCGCCTGGCTGGTGACGATCGCCCGGAACCTGATCACCGACCACTACAAGTCCGGCCGGGTCCGGCTCGAGGTGGTCACGGACGAGATCGAGACGCACGACCGGCAGACCGAGGGGCCGGAGGTCGACGTCCTGGCCGCCGCCACCGCCGAGGTGCTCCGGGACGCCGTCGCGGGCTTGCCCGACGAACAACGCGACTGCCTGACGATGCGGTTCTTCGCCGGTTTGTCGATCGCGGAAACGGCCAGGGCGCTGGAGAAGTCCGAAGGCGCCGTCAAGCAACTGCAACTGAGGGCCGTCCGGCACTTGGCGAAGGTTATCCCCAAGGACTTGAGGTGAGACGGATGACAACGACAGTCTTCCGTAACCCGTCAGGGAGTTTCATCGTTCTCCCTCGTGAGGACCTGTCGGTGACCCCGACTGGCCATTGAGGAGAACGAGATCCATGAGTGACCTACACAGGGCTCGAGCGCGCGCGGAGACCTTCGCGCACGCCGTTGATCACGGGCCCCGTCACTCTTCGCGACTGAGCGATGACCCGGAGTTGGAAGAGGCTGTAGAACTCGTCGGACGGCTGAGGACCGCCGGCGCAGTTGCACCTCGGCCGGAGTTCAGCGCCGAGCTAAGGCACCGTCTGCTCGAACAGGCGACCGCCCGCGCGGCGACCACGACCCCGACCATGGTGCGCAGCACCCCTGACAGCTCCGACGACCCGCCGAGTGGCGAGGACGTCGACGCGTCCGTGACAGATATCCGCCATCGTCATGGCCGGCGCATCCGGCTCGTGGCCAGTACCGCCGCGCTGGTGCTGCTGGGAGGTGGCATCGGTTCGGCCGCTGCCGCGCAGCAGGCGATGCCCGGCGACACGTTGTACGGGATGAAGCGCAGTATCGAGAACGTGGCGACCAATGTGGGGATCGGCGACGACTCGGTACGACGGGAAGTCCGAAGTACCGGGTCATCGGGGAGTCGGTCTTGGGGCCGATCCAGTTCGCCATCCGCAGCGTGGTCACGCAGACATCGGGGCGGCGCCGGGCGAACCCGCGCACATACCCCTCGACCTCGACCGCGTCCTTGCTCAACCCGGTCTGATGGATCGCCCGCGGCGCCATCTCCTCGGTGAACATCGCGGGGTCGCGCGGACCAGCGCCGTACACAGTCGTCGACGACTTGACCACCAGCTTGGCCACGCCGGGCGCCTTCTGGCACGCGGCCAGCAGCTGCATGGTGCCGATGACGTTGATCTCCTTCATCGACGACCGGCCGCCGGCACTCCCCGGGGTGGCCACCACGCCGGTGTGGACGACAGTGTCGACGTCCTCGGCAGCGATCACCTTGGCGATCACGGGGTTGCGGATATCCGCTCGCACGAACCGGACCCGGCCCAGCTCGGCGCGTGGCGGAACCACGTCGATACCGAGCACCGTGCCGATCGACGGATCGTCGGCCAGTCTGCGGGCACAACGAGCACCGGCGTCTCGCGAGACGCCGGTCACCATTACCACCTGTGCCACGAGAAGCCCCCAGCCAGACAGCAACCCCACTGAACGCCGCGCCGCCCTCAAATACGGGGCGCGGCGGACCCTACCTACAAAAGGCGGGGCTTACTTGCCGAGCTTGCGGCGCTGAACCCGCGTCTTCTTCAGCAGCTTGCGGTGCTTCTTCTTCGCCATACGCTTGCGGCGCTTCTTGATTACGGAACCCACAGTGGACCATCCAAACTCAAAGAGAACGTCGGCAAAGCTTACCCGTACGTGACGGCGTGGACCTAAAGCGGGCCTTGGGTAGGGTGGAGATCACGTCTGGGGAGGCTCGATGAACACTGTCACCAACGCCCGGTACGACGGTCTGGCCGACTGGTACGACGATCGTTTCGTGATCGGCGGGGAGCCGCATCAACCCGGTCTGCTCGAGCTGCTCGGCGAGGGCTCCGGCCCCTGCCTGGACATCGGCTGCGGCACCGGCCGGAACTTCGAAACCATCCGCGCCAGCGGCCGCGAGGTGGTCGGCCTCGACTACTCGTCCGACCAACTTCGCCTGGCCCGCACCCGCACCGACGGCCCGCTGATGGTCGGTGACGCGGCCGCGCTGCCGTTCCCCGACGAGTCGTTCGGCACCGTGATGGTGATGTGGATCTCCACCGACGTCGACGACTTCGGCGACGTACTGCGCGAAGCGACGCGTGTGCTTCGGCCAGGCGGGGTCATGATCGAGTACGGCGTGCACCCGTGTTTCAACGGTCCGCATGTCGTCTACGGGGAGGACGGCAGCCGGACGGCGCACACGACGTACCGGCAACCTGGTTGGCACGAGCCCGCACCGTGGTGGGGTGAGGACGGCATTCGCCACCACATCGGTATGAGCCACGTCCCCCTCGCCGACTACCTCAACGCCTTCCTCAGCACCGGCCTCGTCCTCGAGCGCTTCATCGAGCCCGAAGGCCCCGGCGTCCCCCACTCCCTCGCCGTACGCGCGAGGAAGCGGGCCTGAGTGGCGTACGCGCTCTTCGTCGGCGGACTGCTCGTCGTACTGGCCGGACTCACCTGGTTCGCCAGGTGGGCCAAGGGCCGCGGCGGATCAGGCCTCGCCGGCGCAGTCGCGGCGTACGAGGAGGCCTACCGCCCCACCTCACACCACGCCCACCACGAACAACGCACCGCCGCCGACCGCCAATCCGAGTCCGGCTCCCCCACCGACCTCTAGAGATAGTCGGCGATCGGGCCGAGGGTCAGCAGGCCGGATTGGCCGCCGGCTTGCTCGGCTGCGGCCGGAGCCAGTACGGCGCGCGCTCGGGCGAGCGTCTCGTCGTCGCCGCGGGTACGCGCAGCGCGGGCGATCAGCGTCCAGTGCAGTTCGAGGAACAGGCCCGGGGCCGGGTCGGGGGTGTGGGGACCGGGGTGGATGTAAGCGGTGTGGGGATCGAGGTCGCCGCGAGAGGTGAGGGGATCGAGGTTGGCGCGAGGGCTGTGGGGATCGTGATGGCGGTGAGGGGTCTGGGAGCCGTGGTGGCGGTCGGGTGCGTGGGGGCCGCGGTCGGGTTCGGGGAGGGGAGTTCCGTGGCGGATGGCTTGGGTGGTTAGGGCCAGGGTGAGAAGGCCGGCGTCCAGGCCTGGCATGGCTGTCGCGGGGTGTTGAGCGGCGGCGCTCAGGTAGGCGTCCGGGGTGTCGGCGCGGAGGGCGTCGTACCAGCGGGTGAAGACGCCGACGAGCGGCGAGTCATGGCGAGCGGCCAGGTCGTCAGCCGCGGCGGAATGGTTGTCAGCAGCAACATAATCGGCGCCGGCGCACGCGGACTGCAGGCGGATCAAGTGCCCGAGGATCTCGTACGCCGGGAGTGCGTGCCGCTCGGCGAGTGCGATCAACTCGGCGCCGATCCCATCACGAACAACCGACTGACCGGCCTCGCGACAGGACTGAATGAAGACACCGTTCAGCGCGAAAGCGAGCACGGACGGATCGTCCAGCGTACGCGCGACCTGCTCAGCCTCCTTCGCGGCTTCCAACGGTCGCGAGGCACTGGACCCCCTTGATTCCAAGGCGATTGTGGCCAGCAGCCGTGCCCGCATCGTCGGGTGATCCTGGGTCGGAAGGACACGTTCGGCCGCACGAACGATCGCCGCGGCCTGCGCCTCGTCGTCCGACCGCGTCCAGATCGCCGGTACGTCGTACGCCCCGATCACGCGCGCCACCAGATCCGCATCACCGAGCTCCTCGGCCGCCGTGATCGCGGCCAGCCGATGCCGCCGTACCTCGGCAAGCTCGCCAGTCACCGCGAGACTGCGCAGCAATCCGACCGTTGATTCCAGCTGAGCCCGGGGGCCTGCAGTCCGCTGATAGGCCGCAGCTGTTGCGGTCCACACCGACGCCGGCTGCAGGTGCGCGGCCTGGTTGAGGATGTCCTCCTCCAGTCGCGCCAGCGCCGGCCCCGGGTCGAGGCTGAGCTGCGCAACCAGCATGGCGCGAGCACGCCGCAGTACGGCGAGTGCGTCGCCCTGCCGACCGGATTGGTAGAGCGCAAGCGCCAGCAACCGCCAGCCCTCCTCACGCCACGGATGGTCGGTCACATGCGCGTCCAGCTCAGCCACAGCCGCCGCAGCCTGCCCCGCCGTCACTCGCGCCGACGCCAACCGCTCTACCGCCAGCAACCGCAGCTCGGTCAGCCGTGCACGCTCCCCCTGCGCCCACTGCTCATCCGCAAAGTCGGCGTACGCAGGACCGCGCCACAACCCCAGCGCAGTCTCGTACTCCCCCGCCTCAACAGCCTCCTCAAAACGCCAGGCATCGACCGCATCTGTCCGCAGCGCATACCCAGGCCCCTCGGTCACCAACAACTGCGGCTTGGACCGCGGTGCGCGATCCGGCTCGAGAGAACGACGCAGTGCGGCCACAAACGTCCGTATGGCGCTCAGTGCACCATCCGGCGGATCCGGCCACAGGTCGTCCACCAACCGCGTCGCCGGTACCACTCGGCCACGCGCCACGATCAGTCGCGCCAGTACCGCCCGATGCCGCGGCCCCTTGAGCGCAACCGGCTGCCCCGCATCGTCCCAAGCCACCACCGGCCCGAGCACCCCGAACTCCACCCGCTCACCGTAACGTGCTCATCCAGCGCTCATCCGCACCCGCGACGCTGGCCGGGTGAAGATCAACGGATTCGAGTACCACCAACTCCCTGGCGTCGACGGCGTCAAACTCAACGTCGCAGTCGGCGGCAGCGGTACGCCGGTCGTCCTGCTGCACGGCTTCCCGCAGACGCACCTGATGTGGCGGCACGTAGCCACCAAGCTAGCCACCGAGCACACCGTCATCTGCCCCGACCTCCGCGGCTACGGCGCCAGCGACAAACCAGTAGACGGCTACGCCAAACGCACCATGGCCGCAGACATCGTCGCCATAGCTGACGCCCTCGGCCACGACACCTTCGCCCTAGCCGGCCACGACCGCGGCGCCTTGGTCGCCTTCCGGGTAGCACTCGACCACCCCGAGGTGGTCACGCACCTCCTGTCGCTGGACGTCCTCCCCACCCTCGACATGTGGAACGTCATGCGCGGCACCACCGCAGCCGTCGGCTTCCACCTCTACCTGATGGCCCAACCCCCAGGCCTCGCCGAGACGCTGATCGCCGGCGCCCCCGACACCTTCTTCGGCCACTTCCTCGACGCCTGGACCGAGGACCCCACCGCGATCCCCGCCGACATCAGAACGGCATACCTGGACGCCTCCCGAGCCGCCATCCCCTCCATCGTCGCCGATTACCGAGCCTCCGCCACCATCGACGTAACCCACGACACCGAAGACCTTGCCGCAGGCAACAAACTCCAGATGCCCGTCACCGTCATCCAGCAAGACTGGGGCACCGCCCTAGGCTTCGACGCCGCCACCCTCTGGCGTGCCTGGGCCCCCAACCTCTGCCACCAAACCACAACCGCCGGCCACTTCCTCGCCGAAGAACGCCCCGAAGAAGTCGTCACCGCTCTGATGGACCTCCTCAAACGCTAACCACATACTCGTTCCTCAGCCCGCTGCACCCCAGCAGCCGAATCGAGCCAGCTCACGTGGCCCAGAACACCACGCCGTGGCCTTGAACAAGCTATGCCCTGTCCCAGCCCACCACTTCCTGTTCAAGCCCCCAGCAGCCGCCCACCCCACGTGTGGTCTCGGGGAGTGGGGGGTGGTGTGGTCGGAGGGGACTTCTACGCGCTGACCACGTGAGGGAAGAGGTGGGTGGTGGAGGTGGTAAGGGCGGTTAGGGCTGCTTGGGGCGGGGTGGTTTGTAGGTGGCCGTTGCGCTTTACCACCGCGCCTCCTACTAGGACTGTTTCTACGTTGCCGGGGTGGGCGGAGGTTACGACGGTGGCTACTGGGTCTTGGAAGCCGCCGGCGAGGTTCAGGTCGGTGGCGCGGAGGAGGATGAGGTCGGCTTGGTTGCCTAGGGCAAGGGAGCCGATGTCGGGGAGGTTGAGGGCTTGGGCGCCGGCGATGGTGGCTAGTTGGAGGACTTCGGCGGTGGTGAAGGCGTTGTGGCCCAGGGCGAGGATTTGTTGCATGGTGCTGAACATGTCGCCGGCGGCGCTGGTGACGGTGTCGATGCCTAGGCTGAGGGGGACGCCCAGGGCTTTCAGGCGGGCGGCTGTGGGGGCGCCCATTTCCAGGCGGGACTCGACGGCGGGGGTGACGGAGACTGAGGCGCCGGATTCGGCGATCAGCTTGAGCTCCACATCAGACAGGTTGTTGCCGTGCACGTAGACGGTGTCCGGGCGTAGTAGGCCTGCCGAGGACAGGTCAGTGATCGGCGTCTCAGTCAGGTGACTGCGGTCGATGTGGGTGACGATGGGCAGGCCGAGTGAAGCGGCCAGGGCCCAGTCGGCTTGGACTACGTCGAGCGGGGCGTAGGCGGGACCGGTGGAGGCGAGTGCGATGGTGATGCGGTCGGAGGCCAAGGCAGCGACCCGGCGCATCTCGAGGGGATCGACGGGACCACCGACGAGGGGTGAGGGGCCGAAGCCGAAGACGGCTCGGATGCCGCTGCGGTCCAAGGCGTCGATGGCGGCCTCGGCGAAGGTTGCCGAGCCTTGCACGTGTGAGTAGTCCTGCACGGTGGTGATACCGCCGTCGAGGCACTCGAGCGCGCCGACAAGGTTGCTCGCGGCAACATCCTCCGGCCGGTACCGCGTCCCGCGCGCCTGCATCACCTTGTCGAAATAGAACCCGAGATCCCCCGCAGCCCCGATCCCCCGCAGCGCGGTCTGCCACAGATGCCGGTGGGTGTCGACGAACCCGGGCAGCACGATCCGCCCGCGCGCATCGATCACCTCCGCACCATACGCGGACAGCCCCGG
The DNA here is from genome assembly GCF_042674205.1 of Kribbella sp. NPDC056951. Lineage (NCBI taxonomy): Bacteria > Bacillati > Actinomycetota > Actinomycetes > Propionibacteriales > Kribbellaceae > Kribbella > Kribbella sp. NPDC056951. The sequence continues at coordinate 218,640 of NZ_JBHUQZ010000012.1, read as the reverse complement.
TCCGACAGCAGCGATCCGGCCGTCCTCTATCAGTACGTCGGTCTCCGGCCGCACCACCACTTCCGGCGCAGTGTCGATCACCAGGCCGCCTTGGACGAGCATGCGCATCAGAAAATCCCCTCAGTGGAAAGCTTTCTCAAAAGCTATCACCAAAGGCATCTAGACTGTCAACCATGACGACCGATCGGGTGGACGGGATCATCGCGGCCTGGCAGCAGGAGCTGCCCGAGGCGCTGCACCCGACCAGCGAGCTGGGCAAGCGGGTGATGCTGCTGGCCGACGGGCTGGGGCAGGCGGTCCGGCCGGTGCTCCGGGAGCTCAACCTGACCGGCGCCGAGTACGACGTGATCGTCGCGCTCCGCCGCGGAGGAACGCCGTACCGGCAGAAGCCGTCGGACCTGAGCCGCAACCTGTTCCTGTCCTCCGGCGGCACGAGCAACGTGATCAACCAGCTCGTACGGCGGGGCTACGTCGACCGCGAGCCGGATCCCGTCGACGGCCGCGGCACCCAGATCCGCCTCACGGAGGCGGGTGTGAAGGCGGCCGAAGAGGCGGTCATCGCGACTTCACAGGCACACCACGATCACTTCACCGGGGTCCCACAAGAGACGATCGAGCAGCTCACCGCGCTGCTGCGCACCCTGAAGACATGACGAGGCGGCCGGTCCCCGAACTAGGGATCCGGCCGCCTCTCTCGTGGTTATCCGGCCTGAAAGAAGGCGCCCTTGAGGTAGTCGTGCACTGCGTCCTCCGACACCCGGAACGAACGACCTACCCGCACCGCGGGCAGCTCTCCGGAGTGCACCAAGCGGTACACCGTCATCTTGGACACGCGCATGGCCGTGGCAACCTCTGCCACGGTCAGGAACTTCACCTCTGCGAGCGGCTGCTCACCACCGGACTTCTTTGATGCCATTTGCGCACCGCACTTCCAGCACGGATCGTGCGCCGGCTTCCCCTCCGGCACCTCCGTCCGTGCATGTGTCGAGGGTAGTGGCTGTTGGTGCGAATGGGAAAGAGGGGGACTCGTGTGACTCGATCCTGTGACGAAGTCAGTACGTGGGGTCAAGGCCGAGGTACGGGAAAGCGACATCCCGGGTGGCCTTGATCGACCGGTCCAGCCAGGTGTCCGGGTTGTAACCGGCCGACCAGTCGATGTACTCGGGATCGCGCCCGTCGGTCATCCGCAGCGGCGCGACCCGGCCGAACCGGATGCGCACCTCCTCGCGCCACGCCTCTGGCACCAAAGTCTGCGGGTCGACCGGCTTGCCCGCGACGATCGCCAGCAGGTGGCTCCAGGCGCGCGGGACGACGTCGATGATCGCGTAGCCGCCGCCACCGGTGGCCACCCACTTCCCGTCACACACCTCGTGCGCCAGGTCGTGCAGGGCCAAGTACGCCGCTCGCTGCCCGTCGACCGTCTTGGTCAGATGGGCCAGCGGGTCCTCCACGTGGGAATCGCACCCGTGCTGCGTGACCAGGATGGACGGCTGGAACGCCCGAACCACATCCGGCACGATCGCGTGGAACGCCCGCAACCAACCGGCGTCCCCGGTACCCGGCGGCAACGGAATGTTCACCGCTGACCCGCGAGCGTCCGGCCCACCGATCTCACCGGCGCTACCGGTCCCGGGGAAGAGCGTGGTCGGCGACTCGTGCAGGCTCACGGTCAGCACCCGGGGGTCGTTGTAGAAGACCTCCTGTACGCCGTCGCCGTGGTGCACGTCGACATCGACGTACGCGACCCGCTCGGCGCCCTGGTCGAGCAACCACTGGATGGCGACCGCCGGGTCGTTGTAGACGCAGAACCCGCTGGCCCGGTTCGGCATCGCGTGATGCAGGCCGCCCGCGATGTTCGCCGCGTGCAGCACCTCCCCCGACCAGACCGACCGCGCGGCCTCGGCGCTGGCCCCGGCGATCTGGGCGCTGACGTCGTGCATCCCGGCGAAGTTGTAGGTGTCGTCCGAGCCGAGACCGTGCTCCAGATCCGGTACGTCGGGATGTTCGCCGGCCCGTTTGACCGCCTCGACGTACTCGGCCGTGTGCACGGTGCGCAACAGCTCGTCACTCGCCACCGGCGCGGGGACCACCGAGAGCTGGTCCAGGATGCCGAGCTCCCGCGCCAGCTTGATGGTCAGTTGGACCCGGATCGGACTCATCGGATGCCCGCGCCCGAAGTCGTACTTCGTCAGAGCATCCTCGAAGACCAGTCTCGCCTCACCACTCATGGATCCGACCATAGCGGTCCACCAGATGTTCAGGGTCGGTCGAAAGGTTTGCCGGGGCCTCGGCACCGGCTCAGGATCGATGCGCCACGTAAGGCCCGCCCACCTCGAGGAGAAACCTCATGCGTGCGATCACTCGCGCACTGCCCGCCCTGCTCGGTACCGCGGCCCTGATCGGCAGCGCCGTCACCGCCGCCACCGTCACCGGCGCCACGACCGCGCCCGCCGCCGACGGTCCCGCCGTACCGATCGAGCGGGCGACGCCGACCAAGATCATGCCGCTCGGCGACTCGAACACGGCCGCCTCCACCGGCGCCCGCGAGGGGTCCTACCGGGCCGACCTGTGGCAGCTGCTGAAGGCGGACGGCCGGCCGGTCGACTTCGTCGGCTCCATGGTCAGCGGTCCGACGACGCTGATGGACCCCGACAACGAGGGCCACGGCGGCTGGACGATCACCGGGATCCAGGACAACATCGTCGGCTGGCTGAACACGTACCAGCCGGACGTGATCACGCTGCAGATCGGCACCAACGACATGTACGACGACGCCTCGGCCGGCACCGCGCCGGGCAGACTGTCGACTCTGCTGGACACCATCACGAACACCCGGCCGGGCGTGAAGGTGTTCGTCACGACGATCCCGCAGCTCGCCAACGCCGACCACTACAGCCGCGTCGCCGCCTTCAACGCGACCATCCCGGGCATCGCCGCCGCAAAGGTTGCCGCTGGCAAGAGTGTCACGGCGCTGGACGCGAACATCCCGATCGTTCAGCCCTACGAGTTCGTCGACATGTGGCACCCGTACTACGGCGGTGCGTCCAAGGCCGCGATCCGCTGGTACAACGCGTTGACCGGAGTGCAGACCACCCGGCTTGAGGCGGAGCAGAGCGCGAACGCGTCGATCAGCGGGGCGCCGACCAGGCGCGTCCCGAACGTCACCAACTCCGGTGGGGCGAAGATCGGATACATCGACGCCGAGACCAGCTTCGTCAAGTTCAACTTCGAGGTCGGTGCCGCTGGCAACTACCGGATCCGGGTCCGGTACGCGAACGGGATGGGCACGAACTGCTCGCACAAGGTCAGCGCGAACGGCGGACCGCAGACCGTCCTCGTGTACCCGTCGTACGGCTGGGAGCTGCCCGGCACCGTGAAGATCGACCTGCCGCTGAACGCGGGCAAGAACACGATCACCTTCGCCAAGGGTGAGTGCTACACCGAGCTGGACGCGATCGACTTCAGCCTGGTGCCGACCGCCTAGAGCGTCTGGGACATCAGGGTGAGCGGACGCGTCGGGTCGTAGAACGTCTCGACGCGTCCGGTCGGCTCGAAGCCGGCCCGGCGGTAGAACGCCGCCGCCCGCGGCGCGGCGGCGTACACCCAGAGCAGCAAGCGCTTGTACTGCTGCTCCCGGGACCAGGCGAGCAACTCGGTGGTCAGCGCGTCAGCGACCCGCTGACCGCGGAATTCGGGGTCGACCCACATCGAAAGCATCAGCGCGGCGTCCGGGTCGCGCTCATCCGGTCCCGCCGGGGCGCCCACGACCATCCCGGCCGGTCGGCCGTCGGATTCGGCCAGCATCGAAACCTTGTCCGTGGCGCGCAACCGGGACCGCCAGTCCTCCTCGGTCAGCGCGACCGAGCCGCCGTACGTCTGGTAGAAGGAGTCCGGGGCCTCGAGCAGGGCGCGCAACCGGACCTCGCGCAGGATTCCCCAGTCGTCCTCGGCAAGTCGCCGTACCTGCACCGTCATGACCTCATCCTGACAAACCGATTGGGGCGGGCGGCGCAACACCCCTCCCAGGCTGCGCCGGCCCGCCCGAGCGCTGGGTCAGCAGCGGGTCCAACAGCCGGTTCATCGCTGCCGGACTGCAAAGCGTTACAGAATTTGCAGAACAAGTGCAGACCGATCGCCCACAGTGAGCTAATCTTGACTCGTGAACACGAATCTGCAGCTGTGGTGGGCCGTCTAGGGCGGTCACCCAGCGTTCACACGCATCCATGAGGCCGTCTCGCCGAGACGGCCTCTTTCTTTGTGCCCTCGGTGGGACCCACACCACTCACCGAAAGGTACTGACATGACTTCGCTCTCCGGCATCACCCCGTCCGGCCGCCTGACCCTGGGCAACCACCTCGGCGCGCTGCGGCGGTTCACCGACCCCGACGGGTTCTACTTCGTCGCCAACCTGCACGCGATGACCACGAAGCACGATCCACGGCGGCTCGCCACCCTCACCCGCGAGTGCGCGACGCTGATGCTCGCCGCCGGGATCCCGCCCGGGGCGGTCTTCGTCCAGTCCGACGTCTCGACGCACGCCCAGCTCGCGTATCTGCTCGAGTGCACCTCGTACGTCGGCGAGCTGTCCCGGATGATCCAGTACAAACAGAAGGGCGGCCGGCCGATGACCCGGGCGTCGCTGTTCACCTACCCGTGCCTGATGGCCGCCGACATCCTCCTGTACGGCGCCCAGCGGGTCCCGGTCGGCGGTGATCAGGATCAGCACGTCGAGCTGGCCCGGGACATCGCGATCCGGTTCAACCGCGAGTACGGCGAGACGTTCGTCGTACCGGAGTTGCACAAGGCGGCGCTGGCCACGCGGATCAAGGACCTGGCCAACCCGACCGCCAAGATGAGCAAGTCCGACTCCGACGATGCGGTCGGGACGATCCGGCTGCTCGACCCGCCGGACGTGATCCGGCGCCAGGTGATGCGGGCCGTCACGGACTCCGACAACGAGATCCGCCACGACGAGTCCGAGAAGCCCGGGGTGACCAACCTGCTGGAGATCCTGGCCGCGTGTACGGACGGTGATCCCATCCAGCTGGCCGCTGCCTACTCGTCGTACGGCGAGCTCAAGCGGGATGTCGCCGACGCCGTACTGGCCGTCATCGAGCCGCTGCAGAAGGAGTACGCGCGGCTGGCGACCGATCCTGGCGCGATCGATGGGCTGCTGGCTGAAGGACGGGACCGGGCGCTGGAAGCGAGCACTCCGCGACTCCGGGCGGCGACCGTAGCCATGGGTTTGGCAGGATCAATGCCATGAAGATCAGGGCCGCCACCTTCAACCTCCGCAACTCCTCCGCCCCGGACGGCGACAACGCCTGGCCGAAGCGGCGAGCTGCGGCCGTGGCGGCGATCGAACTCCTGGACGCCGACGTGGTCGGGCTGCAAGAGGTGCTGCCCGACCAGCTCGACTACCTGCGGTTCCGGTTCCCGAAGTACGAGATCGTCGGCGCCGGGCGGGACGACGGGATGAGTGCCGGCGAGCACTCGTCCGTGCTGGTCCGGCCCGGTGACTGGCGGATCGAGCGGTCCGAGACCCGCTGGCTGTCCGACGACCCCGGTACGCCGGGATCGGTCGGCTGGGATGCGCATCTGACTCGCGTGGCCACGCTGGTGTGGCTGCGACACCGCAGCGGTACGACGATCGGCGTACTGAACACGCATTACGACCACGCGGGCGAGGTCGCGCAACTGCAGTCGTCGCGACTGGTCGCGAAGTGGACCACCGGCGACCTGCCGTGGATCGTGATGGGCGACCTGAACGCGACCCCGGACTCGCCGCCGCTGAAGGCGCTGACGGACGCCGGGCTGCGGTACGCCGTACCCGCTGATGCTGGTGGCAGCTGGCATGACTTCACCGGCGCCGAGGACGACGAACGGATCGACCACATCCTGATCAGCCCTGGGTGGACTGTGACCGAGGCAGCCGTCTCGCACTTCCGTCCCGGTGGACGGCTGCCCAGCGATCACTGGCCTGTGTTGGCCACCTTGACGCTCTAGATCTTGGCGAAGACCTCTTCGCGCAGGCGTTCGAGGGTTTCGAAGCGCTTGGCCCCGGATCCGAACCAGTGGTCCGGAACGAGGACCTCGTCGATGCCTGCGTCGGGGTACTGGGCGACGACGTCGAGGACCTCCTGGGCCGATCCCATGATCACGTGCAGACCGCGGGACTCGAAGTTCTCCTTGCGCGCGACCGCCTCGATGTCGCCCGGGGCGATCACCTCGAGGAAGGTCTGGGCGGAGCGGCGAACAGTCTTCGGGTCGCGGCCGATGCGCTCGCAATGCTCGGCGAAGACTTTCCCCTTATGGGCGGCGAGTTCTGGGCGACCCCAGTGGTTCCACTCATCGGCGTACTTGGCAACGATGCCCAAGGCAACCTTCTCGCCGGCTGCGCCGATCAGCACCGGCAGCTTGGCCGGCTTCGGCTCGAGCGGAGCGCCGGTGAGCTGGTAGTACTTGCCGTCGAAGGTCGTCCGCTCCTCGGTGAGCAGGCCCTTCAGCACCTGGCAGGCCTCTTCGAAACGGGCCAGCAACTCCTTGGTCGGCGGTAGCTCGATGCCGTAGACCTCATGCTCGTTCACCTGCCAGCCGGCGCCGATGCCGTACACGAACCGGCCGTTACTCATCTGGTCGATCGTCGCGGCCGCGTTGGCGGCGACGGCCGGATGCCGGTAGGTGTTGCCGAGCACCATCGAGCCGATCCGCACCCGCTCGGTGCGGACTGCGAGACCGGCGAGCAGCGCGAACGCCTCGTTCACCGGCACCGACAGGTCGTTGTCGTTCTTCATGAAGTGGTCGGCGATCCACACCCCGTGCCAGCCGGTGCGTTCGGCGTACTCGGCACCTTCGAGAATCTCGGTCCAGGTGCGACCGGCGTTCGGCCAAAAGGAAAAGTCCATGGCCTCGACCCTATGTCGGTCGTCAGACCAGGTGCCAGCGCATCAGGAAAGAGCCGATGGAGAGCACCAGGTAGAGCAGGACGAGCAGGGCGCCGATGCCGGGACGCGGAGTGGCGCGGCGGGCCGGGCGGCCGGCGGCCTGGCGGCGCAGGGCCTCCATCACGGCGGCGACCTCGGCGGTGCGGTCGACCGGGATGCCGTTGATCTCGTTCTCGTCCTTGCCACGAGTCAGTACGACGTTGTCGTCGCCGACCTCGATCTTGTCCACGTCCTGCCACCGCAGACTGCGGATCAGCATGCTCGTGCGGGCCTTGAGGGCGGTCGGGGTCAGCATCACCCGGTAGAGCACGACGCCGCCGGCGATCCGGACCACCGAGGCGCCGATGATGGTCAGCAGGAACACCGCGAGGATGTCGCGAGCGCCCATCCAGAGCCACGAGTTCAGCGCCGGGACCGCGATGAACGGCGTCACGAACAACGCCCAAGCCCACCACGGCGCGGGATCCAGCGGGACCCGCCACGGCAAGGCCGGCAGCTCGGCCACCGGCTCCGGGGCAGGGCTCAGCTGCTCGGGGCTCTGCTGCTCCGAACGATTACCCATGGGCGTCAGCGTAACGCCAGCCTCACTAGAGGTGTTATTCGGCGGCGAGATCCCGCGAGCGGTTGCGGGCCGCCTCGATCGCAGACAGGAACGCGGCCCGGACCTTGTGGTCCTCCAACTCACGGACCGCGGCCGCCGTCGTACCGCCCGGTGACGTCACGCGCTCCCGCAGCACAGTCGGGTGCTCACCGGTCTCCCGCAGCAGCTTCGCCGAACCGAAGAGCGTCTGTACGACGAGGTCGGTCGCCGTGGTGCGCGGGAGCCCCATGTGGACACCGGCCTCGATCATCGACTCGACCACGAAGAAGATGTAAGCCGGACCCGACCCGGAGATCGCGGTCACCGCATCCTGCTGCTTCTCCGGCACCCGGATCACCCGGCCGGTCGCGGACAGCAGTCCCTCGGCCAGCGCGAGGTGGCTCTCGTCGCAGTGCACACCGCGGGAGATGGCCGCCATGCCCTCGTCGACGAGGGCCGGCGTGTTCGGCATGACCCGGACGACCGCGACACCTTCGGGCAGCCGCGACTCGATGAAGCTGGTGGAAATACCCGCGGCCAGCGACACCACGGTCTGCTCGGGCTTCACCACGGGAGCGATCTCGGCCAGCAACTCCGGCATGTCCTGCGGCTTCACCACGAGCACCAGGGTGTCCGCCTTCGCGGCGGCATCCAGATTGGACAGGACATCCACGCCGTACCGCTCGCGCAGCTCGGCAGCACGCTCAGCCCGTCGCTCGGTGATCAGCAACTGCTCCGGTCGTCGCCCGGCCCGGATCAGCCCCGACAACAACGTCTCGCCCATCACACCGGCCCCGAGAATGGCCACCTGGTCAGTCATGCCCACACAGTACTGACGATCCGCCACGCGCTCCGATCATTTGTCCACGGAACAGGACATAGGATGTCCTATCCGTCCCTCTCCGCCCCTGTAAAGGAACGCCCATGCGACTTCGCCGTACCCTCACCGCTGTTGCCGCCGCGCTGCTGCTGCTCGGCAGCACCGTCAGTCCGGCCGCCGCCGCGGACCCGCCCTGGTTGACCCCGGACAAGGCCACGAAGGCGGCCGGCCCGCCCAACTACGACAACTGCCGGTTCGCCGGGACAAACATCGGCTCCACCTGCTTCCAGTGGGTCGGCGACGTCCAGTGGGTGTTCGACGGCTGGACCAACGGCTGGGCAGCCGTGGTCCACGTGCAGACCAACTACGGCAAGGACCGGTACTGCCAGGCCCTGCCGTCGGCCGACGGCTGGGGAACCTGCAACTACAACCACGAAGAAGGCAAGTGCGTGCGGTTCCGGCTGTACGAGCTGAAGGGCGACTTGGTCCGCAACATGAGTGACTTCAGCCGTTGGTACGGCACCGAGTACGGGTCGCCTTGCTGATCCCTACTTCTTGCTGATCAGGGAGCGCGCGAAGAACTGCAGGTTGGCCGGGCGCTCGGCCAGGCGGCGAACCAGGTAGCCGTACCAGTCCTCGCCGTACGGGATGTAGACCCGCATGGTGTGGCCGAGGCCGGCCAGCCGGAGCTGCTCCTCGGGGCGGATGCCGAACAGCATCTGGTACTCGAAGGTGCCCGGCTGGCGGTTGGCGCGGTCGGCGAGCGAGCCGGCGATCGCGATCAGCCGCGGGTCGTGCGAGGCGATCATCGGGTAGCCGGTGCCGTTCATCAGGATCTTCAGCGCGCGGACATACGCCTTGTCGACCTGGCGCTTGTCCTGGAAGGCGACCGACTCGGGCTCCTTGTAGGCGCCCTTGCAGAGGCGGACCCGAGAACCGGCATGCGCGAGGTCGCGGCAGTCGGCCTCGGTACGACGAAGGTAGGCCTGCAGCACCGCACCGGTCTCCGGGAAGTCCTGGCGCAGCTCGCGCAGGATGCCCAGCGTGGAGTCGGTGGTGGTGTGGTCCTCCATGTCCAGCGTCACCGTGGTCCCGGCGTTGCGGGCGGCATGGCAGATCGTCCGGGCGTTCTCGAGGGCGATCTTCTCGCCGTCGGTGCCCAGCGCCTGGCCGACCGCGGACAGCTTGACCGACACCTCGGCGTTCTTGGTCAGGCCGGCCTCGGAGAGCTTGCGGAGCAGCTCGAGGTACGCGTCGGCGGTGGCCGTCGCGGCGGCGACGTCGGTGACGTCCTCACCGAGGTGGTCGAGCGTGACATTCAGGCCGTTGCTGACCAGCTTCTCGGTGGCCAGCACGGCCTCCGGAGCGGTCTCGCCGGCCACGAACCTGGCCACGATGCCACTGGAGACGGGCATGGCCGAGACGGCCTTCTTGATCTGGGGGCTGCGGGACATGCCCAGCAGGACTCGCCGAAGCACTTCTGTTCTCCTCCTCAAGCCACCCGGCCCCATATGCCAGTGGTGTCTGCAGGTTACGCGCCTGAACCAGACGCTCCATAATCGTGTGGCCGGGACCACACCAGTGGGGTACTGGTTTGGTCACGGAACGTATCCGCACCTCTGGCGAGGGAGGATGGGACGTATGCCCATCTTCAAGCGTCGCAAGACGGCCGTCGTGGAGGCCGACCCGATCGGCGCGTTCTGGACCTGGTGGACCTCGACCGGTGCGACCCTCGTCGCCGACGCGATCGCCCGCAAGGAACCCGCCGCGATCGGCGCGACCCTGAGCGAGTGGGTGAACCGCGTCCACCCCGAGCTCGACTGGGAGCTAGGCCCGGGACTGCACGCCGAACACGCCCTCATCGTCACCGCCGCCGGGAACCCGAGCCGCCGTGCAACTGCCCGTCGCTGGCTCCGCTCCGCGCCGGTCTCCGGCGAGCTGTGGGAGTACGCCGACCTGCGCCGACCGGGGCCGATCAGCACGATCCAGTTCGAGGGACTGCCCGCCGTACCGATTGAGCAGGCTGTCGTTGAAGTCGATCCGGATGCGTCGGCGATTCATGTCGGGGTGTTTCACCCGGCGTTTCCTGAGCTGCCGGTGGAGGTTCGGCAGCGGGTCACGTTCCTGATCCTCGATCTCGTGCTGGGTGAGGAGATGGTGGAGACGTGGATCGGTGCTATCGACACGCTCGATCGGCGGCCGGTGGATGCTCGGCCGATCGATACTCTGCTGCCCGCTGTTGCGGGGTTCGCGGCTGAGCACACGCTTGAGGACGGTAGTCCCGCGTGGAAGATGCTCGAAGGTACGCGGAACGGGCAGCGGTTGATCGCGACTGCCGAGTACCCGCTGCGGTCGATCCGGCGGCCGCACCTCGACACTCATGTCGAGATCTCCGTCGGGTATCCGGTGGTCCGCGAAGACGGTCTGCCCGAGTCGGACATGCTCGACGAACTCCGGGCCTTCGAGGATCACTTGACTGCCCGCCTCGGCGGTTCCGGCAACCTGCTGGCCCACGAAACCTCCGCCGGCACCCGCCTTCTGCACTACTACACCGACGGCACCACCCCCGCCGCCGCCCAACTCGAAGCCGCCACCCCAGGCTGGACCCACGGCAAAGTCGCCGTCACCACCACCCAAGACCCAGCCTGGGACAACGTCTCCCACCTCTCGGGCTAGCCCCAAAGCCCGTTGGGTCAAGCGGTTCGGCGTTGGCGTCAACAGCGGTGCTGTACGGCGCCGCTGGGGAGCGCTACCCCACCGAATCGGCAGGTACCGCTCCCCGGTCGCGCGCAGCGTGGTGGTGGCGCTCCCCGAACCGGTTTGGGGAGTGGCGGGCGCGTGGGTGGGTTCGCCCATGAGGTGGGAACCGCCGGTCGGTGAGGGCTCGCTAGCTGATCCGGTACGACGTTGAGCACGGTTCAACCACGTGCGCGGCCGAACGGTGGTTGACGGGTGCTCAAGGTGAGTCGGCCGGCCGGCCTTGAGCACGGTTCAACCGTTTCGGCGGGGCTCGCGTGGTTGATGGGTGCTCAAGGTGACTTCCGCCCGCGATCTCGACTCCCCGGGGCTGCTCGGGTGCGTTATCCGATGGGTTTTCGTCACCGAGTCCCCAAAATCCCGCGGATAACGCAGCTCGGGCATCACTCACCTCAGCCCCAGCCCGTCAGCCCCAAGCAGCGTGGAACCGCGGTCGCCGACCTCGCCATCCGGCTCAGCCATCTGCTCGGCTCGCCCTCTTGCTTTGTCGGCCGCCTTTGGCGGTCGAGTGGGGGTGCAGGCCGAAAGATTCTCGGCCGGGGACGTGCGCTGTGGCTGATCACCGCTTCCGGCCGATCTGAAAGACAGCGTGGCTGGGCGCCGCGGTGGCTGGGGTGGATGGCGAGGTCCGGTGACCGCGGCTTCGCGTTGGCTGGGGTTGCCGGGCTGTGGCTGGGGATGTTGAGGTTCCGTCGCCTGGCAGTGACCGTTGCTGGAGGTTGGGGTGGATGTTCGCCCTGAGCGGCCCAGCTTCCTCCCCAAACCGGTTCGGGGAGAACTGCCTCCCCTCACGAAGGGATCTGGGGAGCATCCACCGCCCGAATCCGTCGCGGATCCACCCCGATCCGGTTTGGGGAGGGGGTTCGACAGCGGCGTCCCCTTGACTTCCCCAGCGTCCGAACGTCCGGAGACCGGTCCGCCTCGGCCGGAGGTCTTCGGGGTTGCCCATCGAGTTGGGGGGTTGGCCACTGAGTTTCTCGATGGGCAACCCCCCGACTGAGGGGATAACCACCGAGCTGGGGACGCCGGGTCGAGCGTCGCGGGAGCTGGGGAGTTCTCGCCGTCGTTTTCGGGGTGTGTCGGTGGGGCAGCGCTCCCCAAGTGGCACTGGGGAGCGCCGCCGGGGGGATGCGGACTCCAGGGCCATCACAATCGTGCGTTGGGGCAACGGGTGAGCGTGGGGGCGGTGGGTGCGGTGCAGTTGTGATGGGGTTGGGGTCCGGGGACTGCGGCTGGCTTAGTCTGCGGAGGGCCGCTATTCGGGAACACAGGAGGACTTGTGGGGCTTCGTCGCGGGTTTGTGTCGGTCGTGTTGGCGTTGGGGTTGGTGGGGGCGTCGAATCTGACGGCGAATGCTGCGCCGGTGTTTTCGCCGGGGGCGAGTGGGGCTGGGGACTCCTACTTCCCGGATATGGGGAACGGGGGATACGACGTCAGCCATTACGACATCAGGCTCGGGTTTGATCCGAAGAGCAAGGCGATTGATGCGACGACGACGATCGTGGCGAAGGCGACGCAGAATCTTTCGCGGTTCAATCTGGATTTCCTGGGGTCGTTGAAGATCAGCAGGTTGACGGTTAACGGGCGGGTCGCTTCGTTCAGCCGGAGTGGGGCGCAGGAGTTGGTGATTACTCCGGCGCGTGGGTTGTGGCGTGGGAGCAGGTTTGTGGTGTCGGTTTCGTATGCGGGGGTGCCGCAGAAGATTGATGATCCGGCGTTGGGGATCTCGGGGTGGGCAGCTACGAAGGACGGCGCGGTGGCGCTCAACCAGCCGATTGGTGCGGCGACCTATTACCCGGTGAATGACACGACGGCTGACAAGGCGACGTACAGCCAGACGGTCACGGTGCCGACCGGGCTGACCGTGCTGGCCAATGGGGAACCCGGTCCGACGACCAAGCACGGCGGTAAGACGACGTTCCGGTGGCACATGAACAAGCCGATGGCCAGTGAGCTGGGCATGATCGCGATCGGGAACTACAACGTCACCCGCACCCGGACGAGTGACGGCCTGGAGAACATCACGGCGATCGGCAAGTCGATCGACACCAAGGCCGGTCAGGGTCAACTCTTCAACCGGACTACCGCGCAGATCGTCCAGTGGGAGTCGTCGCTATACGGGCGGTACCCGTTCGACTGGACCGGCGGGATCATGGCTGATGTCGGCGTTCATTACGCGCTCGAGACGCAGAGTCGGCCGGTGTATGACCAGCGCAGCAGCAACGTCAGTGGTGGGCTGCTTGCCCATGAGCTCGGTCACCAGTGGTTCGGCGACAGCCTCACTCCGGCGCGCTGGTCGGATATCTGGCTCAACGAAGGTTTCGCGACCTACTCGGAGTGGCTGTACCAGGAGAAGTTCAACGGCGTTCCCGCCCAGAAGACCTTCGACGAGGCGTACGCCGAAGATCGGGACTGGAGCGGCAAGGTCGCCGACCCGGGCCGCGACCACATTTTCGACGACCTCGTCTACACGCGCGGCGCGATGACCCTGCACGCCCTGCGGCTGAAGATCGGCGACCGCGCCTTCTTCCGGCTGCTCAAGCAGTGGCCGACCACCCATCGGCACAGCAACGTCACGACCGAGACGTTCATCCGCTTCGTCGAGCGGCAGACCCATCGCGACCTCGACGCGTTCTTCCAGGCCTGGGTCTACCAGCCGGGCAAACCAAAACTCTGACGCATGCAACCCGGGAGAACGGCCCTTCCGTCTTGAGGGGGACCTGAGAGCGGGAGGGCACGGATGAGCGAGCGGGACCAGGCGTTTGTGGAGTTCGTGGAGACGGCCAATCCGTCGCTGCGAAGAACGGCGTACCTGATCAGTGGGGATCGGGACAAGGCCGACGACATCGTGCAGGACGCGCTGTACCGGCTGTACCTGCACTGGCCGAAGATCCACCGGGTCGGCAATCCGTTCGCCTATGCGCGCCGGATGGTCGTCAACGCCGCGTACGACGGCGGTCGGCGACCGTGGCGGCGTGAGGTGACGATCGCCGACGTACCGGATCGGCCGGCGAGCGAGGACTTCACCGCGGGACATGCGAGACGCGACGAGGTCCTCGACGCGCTGCGCACCCTCGCGCCACGACAACGCGCCTGCGTGGTCCTTCGGTACTACGAGGACCTGTCGGTCGAACAGACCGCCGAGGTACTCGGCTGCTCCGAAGGCACCGTCAAGAGCCAGGCGTCGCGCGGCCTCGACACGCTCCGCCAAGCCATGACCCGGCGACCGAGCCCGGCGCTGTGAAGGAGAACCCCATGTACAACGACCCAGAAGTCAGCGCCGAACTCCACCGCCTCGCCGACGCCGAACCGCTTGCCCCGTTCGACACCACCGCCGTACTGACTCGCGGCCAGCGCGGTGTACGACGCCGTCGCTACCTGACCGTCGGCGGATCCATCGCCGGCGTGGCCGCGATCGCGCTTGCGGCGACACTCTTGCCCGGGAACAGCCAGGCCGGTGAACCGCCGGTGGCGGGCGAGCAGAAGAAGGAAGTCTGGTTCGAGGCGGTCCCCGGCGTTCCGCGGGGCGAGGCATCGGTGGGTCAGCGGCTCACGGCGGCCGAGGCGAACCGCCGGTGCGGCGTGAAGTTCAACGATCCCAAGATCAAACTGTCGACGCCGTACGACGGGCCTTTCTCCGGGCAGGCACTGACCCCCAAACCCGAGGTCGGTCAGCGAATGCTGACCTGTATCGTCCCCGGCGGCGACAAGCCGACCCAGGCGCTCCTCGACCAGGTCAAGAAGGACGGGGTGCCGAAGGACCCCGCCGCCCAGCTGCGCAACTGCTCGGTACAGGCCTGGGTCGACATGACGGGCTGGTCGGTGAAGGCCACCACTCGGTCGTCGCGGATCGAGAAGGGCTACGGAGAGATCGCGCAGGCGATGGTGATCGCGGTGTCGCCGAGCGGGCGGGTGGCCATCGCCTGTGAGATCGGCGATCGCTCGATCGAGGGTGGCCACATGCGGAACGGCACCACCTTGCTGGTGCTGGACAAGCTGCGCTACGACAGCAACATCCTCACCCCGGCGACCAAGACCCAGCCCGCCCAGCACTGGACCGGCAACAACATCGGCGGGAATGCCGAGGGTGGCTACGACCCGGTCGCCTGGGGCCGGCTGAACGGCGGGGTGACCAGGATCCAGTTGCGGATGGACGACAAGACCAAACTCGACATCCCGGTCACCGACGGCTGGTTCGCCTACTGCTGGGAGACCGGGCCGACCAAGGCCCCTATGAAGAGCTTCACCGTCACCGCCTACGACAAGGACGGCAAGGTCGTGAAGAAGCTCGTGTAGTCAGGCGGTACGGCGTTTCAGCGTCGCGGCTCCGAGGCCGAGGGCCGCGACGATGAACGCCAGTACGACGAGGATGTCGCCGACCGGACTGTTGCCTCGGGCAACTCCGACGACCGCGTCGACGGCGTACGAGAGGGGCAGGACCGTGCTGACGGCGTGCAGTACGTCGGGCAGTTGGTCCCGCGGGAGCAGTAGTCCGCAGAGCAGGAGTTGCGGGATCATCACGGCCGGCATCATCTGGACCGCCTGGAACTCGGTGGCGGCGAAGGCGCTCGCGAACAGACCGAGCGCCGTACCGAGGACACCGTCGAGAACCGCGACCACGCCCAGCTGCCAGGCGGCGCCCTGGATGTCCAGATCCAAGGCATACAAGGCGATCGAGACCACGACGAGGGCCTGTACGACGGCGATCACGGCGAACGCGACGGCGTAGCCGAGCAGGAAGTCGAGTTTGGCCATCGGCATCGTGAACAACCGCGAGAGCGTGCCGCTCGATCGTTCGCGCAGGGTCGCGACCGAGGTCACGATGAACATGATGATCGACGGGAACACCGCCAGCAGCGGACCGCCGACTCGGTCGAAGGTCGTCGGCGAATCGTGGAACATCCACCACATCAGCGTGACCAGCAACGCCGGCATCACGATCAGCATCGCGACCGTGCGGTGGTCCCGCCGCAACTGCGACAGCACCCGGGCCGCGACCGCGAACGTCACCCGCGGACTCATCGCGCACCTGCCTTCCGGTCGATCAGGGTCAGGAATGCTTGCTCGATATCGTCGGTTCCGACCGCGTCGAGCAACGCCTGCGGGGTGTCGTCGGCCAGCAGTTCGCCGTCCCGCATCAGCAACAGCCGATCGCAGCGCACGGCCTCGTCCATCACGTGACTGGACACGAGCAGCGTCGCCCCGTCCGCAGCCAGCCGGTGGAACAGCTCCCATAGATCCCGGCGCAGTACCGGATCCAGCCCCACCGTCGGCTCATCCAGCACCAGCAACTCCGGCGATCCCAGCAACGCGGCCGCCAGCGACGCCCGCGACCGCTGCCCGCCCGACAATCGATCCACCCGTACGTCGGCATGCGACCGCAGGTCCACTGCGTCGATAACCCGTTGTACGTCGTCCGATCGCACCCCGAGCACCGCCGCGAAGAACCGCAAGTTCTCGGTCACCGTCAGATCGCCGTACACGCTGGGTTCCTGGGTCACGTACCCGATCCGCCCGCGCAGACCCGCGGAACCGGCAGGCGATCCGAGCACCGACACCTCGCCCGAAACGCGCGCCTGCAACCCGACGATCGCGCGGATCAGCGTCGTCTTCCCACACCCCGACGGGCCCAGCAACCCGGTCACCGACCCGGTCGGCAGCCCGAATCCCACCCCGTGCAGGACCTCCCGGTCGCCGCGGACCACCACGACGTCACGGCAACTCACCGCGTTATTCAACATGTGATGAATTAACGCACCACAACCGCCCGGTTGGCAAGACCTCAGACCACGGCGTGTCCGGTCGCTGCGCTCAACCCGTCGAGCGCCGGGTCGCCGTACCGGCGCCGGAGGTCCGCGAAGGTGGCGGCCTTGTCCACGCCCCAGCGGCTGACGATCACCTCGTAACTGTCCCCGCTCACGAACACCGGCGGCATCCGCTTGCTGTGGAACTTGTCGGCGTACATCACCAACTCCTCCTCCCGCGTCTGCGGCACGTAGTCCGCCACCGGGATCGGCAACTGCTGACTCAGTACGTCGGATCGCGTGATCCCGACGCCGGTATGGCAGGACGCGAACCGGCAGATCGTGTCCGGGAATCCCAGCCCAGCAAGGGTTTCGTGGCCGAGGACGCCGTGCCGGACATACGCCGTACCGTCAACTCGGTAGACGCCGAGGTCATGCAACAACGCGCCGGCGCGGACGAGATCGGTGTCGATGTCCAGACCAGCGAAGAACTGCTCGGCCAGCGTGCACACGGCCTGGCAATGCGTGTAGACCGACTCGAAGTCGGCCCGGGTCGGCGCCGCGTCCCGGTGGATCGCGAGGATCTCGCGGTCGGTCGGGATCACCCGGTGAGATGGTGCTGCAGGACGGGGGCCAGGCGGTCTATGAGGGTCTGTATGTCTGCAGAGGCGACTGGTTCCAGCTCGATCAGGTAGCGGACCATCGCCAGCCCGATCAACTGAGTCGCGACCAGGCTGACCCGCAGTGCAGCGTCGGGGACGTCCAGCACCTTGGAGACCGGCTGCAGGATGAGCTGGGTGATGCCCTCGCGCATCACCCGCGCGACCTCGTCGCTGCCCGCGATGCTGCGGAAGATCGCCCGCATCCGCTGCTGACCGTCCGGCGACTCCCAGACCCCGAGGAACACGGTCGCGATCCGCCGGCCAATCTCGTCCCGCGGGCCGTCGATGACGGTGGCCGCGACCTGGCGCGGGTCGACCGGTAGCGACATCGCCTCGATGAACAGCTCGTCCTTGCTGTCGAAATAGTGATGCACCAGCGCTGCGTCGACCCCGGCCTCGCGGGCGACCGCGCGGATCGAGGTGGCCGTGAATCCCTTGTCCGCAAAGGACTTGCGGGCCGCGCCGATGATCTCGCCGCGGGTGTCCGGTCCGCCGGGACGCCGCCCGGGCCGGCCGGAGCGGGCCGCCGGACCCTCCGTCGTACGGCGGGCTGTCACGGAGTGAGCTCCGAGATCTCCCCCTCCGGGGTGACCGCGAAGGAGGACCGGCGGCTGCCGCGGATGCTCTGCTTGTCGGTGCTGAAGTGCTTCTTGGTGAACTCGAGCGACTCGATCAGGTCGACCTCACGCTCGGACCGGCTGGTCGCCCGCCGGGTGTTGATCTCGATGATGATGTGCCCACGGAAGTCCTGGTTCGCCAGCGTGCTGAGCAGGTCGGCGGCGCGTTGCGTCCCGCGGCCGGGCACCAGGTGCTCGTCCTTGGCCGAGCCGGTGCCGTCGGTGAGGTGGATGTGCTTGAGCGTGCGGCCCATCGTCTCGGCGAGCTCGACGCAGTCCTGCTCGGCCGTCGACGAGTGCGACAGGTCGAGCGTGGTGTGCGCGTAGGTCTGCTCGGTCGGGTCCCAGCTCGGCGCGTACGCCTGCAGGCCCTTGCCGGGCGCGCGCCACGGGTACATGTTCTCGACCGCGAAGATCACGCCGGTCTCGTCCTCGAGCCGCGCGATCCCGTCGACGAATCCGCGGGCGTAGTCGCGCTGCCAACGGAAGGGCGGGTGTACGACGACGACGTCCGCCCCGAGGTCCTTCGCGGCCTCGGCCGACCGCTCGAGCTTGCCCCACGGATCGGTCCCCCAGACCCGCTGTGTGATCAGCAGACAGGGCGCGTGGATCGCCAGCACCGGCAGCTGGTGGTAGTCGACCAGCCTCTGGATGGCATCGATCTGGGTGCTCAGCGGGTCGATCCCGACCATCACCTCGACCCCGTCGTACCCGAGTCGGGAGGCCAGCTCGAAACAGCTCGCGGTCGTCTCGGGGTAGACCGAGGCGGTCGACAGGCCAATCTTGGCGGAAGCGGTGCCGGGCATCGGGCTCACCGGGGCTGCAGCTGGTCGAGCTCGGACAGAATGACGCCTTCACGCAGCGCCCACGGGCAGACCTCGAGTGCGGACAGGTCGAACAGGTCCATCACGGCGTCCGCGACCAGCGCACCGGCGACCAGCTGCGACGCGCGACCGGCGGACACTCCAGGCAGCGCGGCGCGCTCGGCCGATGACATCTTGATCAGCTTCGGCGTCCACTCGGCCAGGTCGTTGCGGTTGAGTGTGCGCGGTACGTACGGCCCGTCGTCGGACGGCGCCGCACCACAGATCCGGGCCAGCGACCGGAAGGTCTTGCTGGTCGCCACCGCGCGCTGCGGCTTACCGGCGCGCAGTACGCCGCCCGCGACCGCGGCCATCTCCATCCGGATCCGTTTGCGGAGCGCGCGGACCTCGTCCTTGTCCGGCGGATCCTGGTGAACGCCTTCCCGCGTCAACCGGCCGGCGCCGAGCGGCACCGACACCGCGACCGTCGGCTCCTCGTCGGAACCGGCCGCGATCTCGAGCGAACCACCGCCGATGTCGAACACCGCGAGCCGACCCGACGACCAGCCGAACCAACGCCGTACGGCGAGGAAGGTCAGGCGGGCCTCGTCGACCCCGCTCAGCACCTGGAGGTCGACCGTGCTCTCGGCGCGCACCCGCGCCAGCACCTTCTCGCCGTTCGGTGCCTCCCGCAGCGCGGAGGTCGCGAACGCCATCACCGACTCACAGCCCTTGTCCTCGGCCAGCTCGGCGGCCTCGGAGATGAACGCAACCAGTTCGTCGGCGCCCGCGTCCGCGATCCGGCCGTCCTTGTCGAGGTGCTCGGCCAGCCGTAACTCGGTCTTGTGCGAGTACGCCGGCAGCGGTGCGGCACCGCGGTGCGCATCCACCACGAGCAGGTGGACGGTGTTGGAACCTACGTCGAGTACGCCGAGCCGCATACCTCACAAAGTACTCGACCAGAGGTGGAGGAGTTGTTTCGGAGTTGCCGTTCGCAGTTCGCGGCAACAGGCGCGTACGCTTCACAGGTGCCTGAGGTTTCTCTTGATTTTCCGCGTGCGTGGGTGGAGTTCACCGATCCTGACGATCCGGATCAGGTGTTCCGCTGCGACCTGACCTGGCTGACGTCGAACTGGACCTGCATCTTCGGCGGTGGTTGCGCCGGGATCTACAAAGGCCGGCCGAACGACGGTTGCTGCACGCTCGGCGCGCACTTCTCCGACGACGAGGACGAGAACCGCGTCAAGGAGTACGTGAAGGAGCTGACCAAGGAGGACTGGCAGTTCCGCAAGGAGGGCAAGCGGAACGGCTGGGTCGAGACCGACGACGAGGGCGACCGCAAGACCCGGGTCTGGGAGGGTGCCTGCATCTTCTTGAACCGCCCCGGCTTCAACGGCGGCATGGGCGGCTGCTCACTGCACGGCCTGGCCCTGAAGAAGGGTGTGCACTTCGTCGAGACCAAGCCCGACGTCTGCTGGCAGCTGCCGATCCGCCGCACGTTCCGCGAGGTGGAGCGCCCCGACGGGACGACGTACACGGAGGTCGGCATCGGTGAGTACGACCGCCGCGGCTGGGGCCCCGGCGGCCACGACCTGAACTGGTACTGCACCGGAAACACCGAGGCGCATATCGGGGTCGAGGCGGTCTTCGAGTCGAGCAAGGTCGAGCTGCAGACCCTGATGGGTCTGAAGGCGTACGACGTCCTCGCCGACCTCTGCCGGCAGCGTCTCGAGGCGGCCCGCCCGGTGCTGCCGCACCCCGCATCCCGCTGACCGACACGCAACCGACACTCCATTCCGCCCCAACCGGCGGAATTTGGGGCAAGAATGCTGGCATGCGTCTGGATCATCTGTCGTACGCAGCCGGCCCCGATGGGTGCCTGGCGACTGTCGAACGGCTGTCCGCGCTGCTCGGTGCGGAGTTCGTCGACGGTGGTGTCCATCCACGGTTCGGGACGATCAACTACATCCTCCCGCTCGAGAACGACCGCTACATCGAGGTCGTCGATGTCCTCGACCACCCCGCCTCCGACAAGGCGCCGTTCGGCCAGGCCGTCCGCGCCCGCAAGGAACTCGGCGGCGGCTGGCTCGGCTGGGTGGTCGCGATCCGCGACATGGTCCGGATGGAACGTCGCCTCGGCCGTGAGTCCGTCCCCGGCAACCGCCACCGCCCAGACGGCGTGAACCTGACCTGGCGCCAGATCGGCGTCAAAGGCCTGATCGCCGACCCGCAACTCCCCTTCTTCATCCACTGGGACGACCTCACCCAGCACCCCTCCGTCGGCGGCAAAGACCTCCGCCTGACCGCCCTCGAAATCGCCGGCGACCCAGTCCGCGTCACCGACTGGATCGGCCACCCCGCCGACCACCTCCTCGACGACCTGGACGTGCAGTGGGCCGGGCCGAACGGTCAGCCGGGCCTGATCGCCGCCCGGTTCGAGACCCCGGCGGGCGTCGTACGGATCTGAATCACCCTGGCCTTGACCCGGTCTTCCGTCCGGACTAACGTACAACCAAATGGTTGTACGTGAAGAAGTCGCCGACCGCTTGCTGCACGCGCTGTCCGACAGCACGCGCCGCGACATCGTGCGCCGCTGTCTGGTCAGCGAGGCGTCCGTGTCCCGGCTCGCCGAGCAGTACCCGATGAGCTTCGCGGCCGTGCAGAAACACGTCGCCGTACTGGAACAGGCCGGGCTCGTGACGAAGGAGCGCAGCGGACGCGAGCAACTCGTGCGGACCGAGATCGGCGCCGTCCGCGAGGCCCGCGCGGCGATCGATCAGCTCGAGGCGGTCTGGCGCGCCCGCGTGGACCGGATGTCGGATCTCCTGAACGAAGGGAACGAGAACGATGAGCGTGAAGAGCGTTGACAAGGACCTGGACGCACTGACCCTGACGCTGGTGGCGGAGTTCAGCGCGACCACCGAGCAGGTCTGGAACCTGTGGGCCGATCCGCGGAAGCTCGAGCAGTGGTGGGGCCCGCCGACGTACCCGGCAACCGTGGTCGACCACGACCTGACACCGGGCGGCGAGGTCACGTACTACATGACCGGCCCCGAGGGCGACAAGCACCACGCCTGGTGGCGGATGACCGCCGTGGACGAGCCCAAGTCGCTGGAGTTCATCGACGGGTTCGCCGACGCCGACGGCAAGCCGGTCGACACGATGCCGACGAACACCACCACGGTGAACTTCAGCCCGTACGACGGCGGCACCCGGATGGAGCTGCGGTCGGTCTTCGACACCCGTGAGCAGATGGAGCAACTGATCAGCATGGGCATGGACGAGGGGCTGAAGGCCTCCATCGGCCAGATGGACGCACTGCTGCCCTAGTACGGGCGCAGTACGGGCAGTGACGCGGCGAGCGCGGTTCGTAGCGTCTGGCGCATGAATACTTTCCGGAAATCGTTGATCGCCGTTCTGGGCGCCGTTGCGACCGTACTGGTGCTGTCCGCGCCGGCCAACGCGGCACCCATCGAGGAGAAGGCCACAAACGCGGAGATGGCGCAGTTCGCCGAGCAGACCGGCCGGGTCTGGGACGCACAGAAGCAGGAGCTCCTGGCCGCCTATGACTGCCCCAGTGGCGAGATCTGTTTCTACACCGGGCGCGATGGCACCGGCGACAGGTGCAAGTGGCCGAGCTATGACGTCGAATGGCTGGCCTCCCCGGGGGTCTGTTCCTGGGCCGACACCATCGCCCCCAAATCGGTCCGCAACAACGGAACCAACACCAGCTTCACCGGTGTTCGTTATTACTCACGGCCCAACTTCGACAACACCGCTGGGTGCACCCGGCGCGGTACCCGCGGAACCTTCGTCACTCCGGAGAAGCTCCGCTCCCACCAGTGGGTCACCGGAGCGTGCGGCTGAGCAATGAATGACGGGCGGCCGGTCGACTGACCGGCCGCCCGGACCACCGCTGGTGCGTAGGATGCTCGTTGTGCCCACGCCCCGGGAGAGCGGCTTCGGTGACTTGCTGCGCAATCTCCGTCAGGACGCGGGCAAGACCCAGCGGGAGCTCGCGGACCTAGCCGGCCTCAGTACCGGGGCGATCCGTGATCTGGAACAAGGCCGGAGTCGCGGTCCGAAGCCGGACTCGATCGACGCCCTCGCCGCGGCCCTCGCGCTGAATACCACGGACGTCGAGAAGCTTCGGGCGGCTGCCAAGGCCGGTCGAGCCGTCACCACTCCCGCCACCGAGGTCGGCGGGCCGCTGCGCATTCGGGTGCTTGGCCCGCTCGAGGTCTGGCGTGGCGAGGTCGCCGTACCGATCGGTGGTCCGCAGCGCGTGTTGCTGGCCCGGCTCGCTCTCAGTGCCGGTACGACGGTCGGTCAGGCGGAGCTCATCGATCTGCTCTGGCCGCACGACGTCCCCGGCAATGCGGTGAGCCTCTTGCAGACCCGCGTCGCCCGGTTGCGGCGACTGCTCGAGACCGGCAGTCCGGCGCCCGAGGTGATCGTCGGTGGCCCGGCCGGTTATCGGATGGCAGTCGGCGCCGAAAGCCTTGATTTGCTGGCGTTTCGCGCTCTCACCACCGAAGCAGACGAGCCGGCCCCATTGGCCAAGCTTGCCGAGGCCATCGGCCTGTGGCGCGGGAGCACCGATGTCGAGCTGATCGACACCAGCCCGCTCTACGTCGCGATCGCGAACGAGTACGCCGCCGCCGTCCGAACCTTCGCCAGGCTGGCGCGGGAGACCGATCAGCCGGAGCTGGCACTGCGTCCCTTGCGCGATCTGGCCGGGCAGCAAGAGCTCGATGAGCCACTCCATGTCGAGCTGATCCAGACCCTCGCGGCTGCGGATCGCCAGGCCGAGGCGCTCGCGGCGTACGACCGGATCCGGTCCGCCCTCGCCTGCCAGCTCGGCATCGACCCCGGCGAAGGGCTGCGCGCGGCCCACCTCGAGGTGCTCCGGCGTGGGGCGCCGCCAGAACGAGCAGTTGTCCAGCAGACGCCGTCCGCACCTCCGGACTTCGTCGGCCGCGCGGACGAGCTCACAGCAATCTGTACGGCGCTCGCCCGGCCCGGCGCGCTGTCGTCGCGAGCGGTCCTGATCAGCGGGATCCCCGGTGTCGGCAAGACCGCCCTCGCCTTGGCCGCCGCCCATCGCCTCCGCTCGCAGTACCCGGACGGCCAGCTGTACGCCGACCTGCGCGGCGCCGACGCGGTGGCCCCGGAACCGCTGCAGATCCTCGGCCGCTTTCTCCGCGCGCTCGGCATACCGGGACGACGGATCGGAACCGACGCCGCCGAAGCGGCCGCGCTGTTGCGCAGCGAACTCGCCGACCGCCGGATGCTGGTCCTGCTCGACAACGCCCAGGACGCGGCGCAGATCCGGCAGCTGCTCCCAGGCGCCGGTGGCAGCGACGTGATCATCACCTGCCGGCGGCGGCTGCCGGACCTCGCCACCACCCATGCCGTGGACCTCGAGCCGCTCACGCACGACGACGCGGTCCTGCTGATCGCCGCTACCGCCGGCCCTCGACGGCTCGATGACGATCGGTCGGGGGTGAGTGCGCTCGCGGAGGCCTGCGCCCGGCTCCCCCTCGCCCTGCGCATCGCCGGCGCAAGACTCGCCACCCGGCGGCAGTGGACGGTTGCCGATCTGGCGCACCGATTGGAGGACGGCAACCGAAGGCTCACCGAGCTCAGCCTCGGAGAGTCCAGTGTGCTCAGCAGTTTCGACCTGAGCTACGCAGATCTGAGCGCCGACGCCCAGCGTGCGTTCCGGCTGTGCAGCCTGCACCCTGGCGACGACTTCAGTGCCGAGAGCGCCGGAGTGCTGCTCGGCATCCCGACAGCGGCGGCGGATCGGGTCCTCGAAGTGCTGCTCGAGGCCAACATGCTCCTGCAGCACACGAAGAACCGTTTCCGGTTCCACGACCTGCTCGGTCTCTACTCGCGCCGGCTGCTCGCCGACGACGCCGAGGGCACCGCCGCCCAGGCCCGGCTGTACGCCTGGTACCTCGAGGTGACGACGGCCGCGATGGATCTCGTGCACCCGGAACTCGTACGGCTCGCTGTCCATCCCGCGCCGGAAACCGTCTTCGGGTCGCGAGCCGACGCGCTCGATTGGCTCGACGAAGAAGTCACCGCTCTGCTGGCGGTCGTGCAGAACCCGGCGCACTCCGACGACCGGTCGCTGTCCTGGCGGATCGTCGACCAACTCCGGGGATATTTCCTGCTCCGCAGGCATGTCGACGGCTGGCTCCCGGTAACCGAGACCGGACTGGCGGCTGCCGAGGCGGCCGGCGACGATGTCGCCCGGGTGGCGATGCTGATCAGCCGCAGCCAGGCCGTCGGCGCCATCGGACGGGACGACGAAGCACTGTCCGACGGTCTGTCCGGCTACGCGCTCGCGTTGGCCATCGGCTGGCCCGCAGCCACCGCCTACCTGGCCTACCTGATCGGATGGCTTCACCAGTTGCGCGGCAAACTCGCCGACGCGGACCTGTGGACCCATCGCGCGCTCGAGCTGACCGAGAACGACCAGCACGGCCACCTCCGCGCGATCGTGCTGAACAGTCTCGGGATGATCCGGCTGTATCAGGGCGAATTGCAGGAGGCAGCCGACCTGTTCGGGGCCGCCCTGCAGGTCAGCGACACCGGGCCCGACATGGCGACGCTCGCGATCCGCGGGAACCTGGCGAGCGCGGTGCGGCAGCTGGGCGAGTCCGACCACGCGGCCGTGCTGCTGAGCGACGTACTGGATGCCCACCAGCGCCGTTCGTACCCTCGCGGTGAGCTGTCGACCCTGGACGAGCTGGCCAGGTTGTACGTCCAGCGCGGCGACGGACCGGCCGCACTGCAGGCCGCTCACCGGGCCTACGAACTCGCGATCGCCATCCACGATCCGGCAGCCCAGGCCAAGACTGCCGCGACGGTCGCCCAGGTCCAGCTCGCCCTCGGCGACGCTCCCGCCGCCGTGCGATGGATCGAGACCTGCCTCCCGCTCGCGCGCGGGACCTACCCGTACCTCGAAGCCGAGGCGCTGATCACGCTGTCCCGGGCGCGGCGCGCGATCGGCGAACAAGCGGCCGCGACCGAGGCCGCCGTACAGGCCGCGTCGATCGCCTCGGACTGCGGGTTTCGGTTGCTCGGAGAACTAGTGGATGTTCTCCAGCTCGGCCAATGACGTCTCGAGATGTCCGAGCAGGCGTTGCAGATGCGGGACGGTACGGCGGCAGCCGACCAGGCCGAAGTGCAGTTGATGGTCGTAGCTGGTGACGCTGATGTTCAGCGCCTGACCGTTCATCACGATGCTCGCCGGATACATGCCGAGCAGGCGGGAACGGTTCCAGTACAACGGGCTCTCGGCCGGGCCGGGCACGTTCGAGATCACCAGGTTGTACGGCGGATTCGTGAGCCCGGCGACCCCCGGTAGCACCGCGGACGGACCCGCCGCCGCGAACCCGAGCGCGCCGACCATCAGGTTCTGCAACGGGCTGAGCTCGGACAACACACCCTTGCTGTACGTCGTCGACGCGGTGATCCGCTTGATCCGCTGCTCGGCATCAGCCTCGTCAGTCGCGAGGTCCGCGATCAGCGTCGACAGTGCATTCCCGCCACCGGGTGCGTCATCCTTACCTCTGAGCGACACCGGCACCATCGCCGTCAAAGGCTTGTCAGGTAAGGCGTTCTGCTCCAGCAGATAGTTGCGCAAGGCACCGGAACACATCGCGAGCAGTACGTCGTTCAGCGTCGAACCGGTGATCGCCCGCACCTTCTCCAACCGCTCGAGCGGCCACGACTGCGCCGCGAACCGCCGAGCCCCGGTAATGCCCTGGTTGAAGATCGTCCGCGGCGCCTGGAACGCCACGGACGAGTGCTCGTGCAACAAACTCTTCAATCCAACGGGCGTGAGCCCGGCGACATTCGCCAGCATCTTCCCGACATCACCTACTGAACGGGCGACACGACCCGGCGTACGGCCAATTGCAGTCAACAGTTCGGTAGCAGTCGGAACTCCACCGCTGCTTCCCGACACAGACTCCTTCGACGGCAGTGCGTAGGTGGCCGGCATCTCTGTCCGCGTCGGATCCGTCGTGAGGGTGTCCTGCATCCACTTCAGCGCGGTCACGCCGTCGATCATCGAGTGGTGGATCTTGCTGTAGACCGCGAAGCGGCGACCCTCCACCCCTTCGATCAGGTGGATCTCCCAGAGCGGCCGATGCCGGTCGAGCAGGGTGCCGTGCAGCCGACTGGTGAGCTCGAACAGCTCGCGGAACCGTCCCGGCCGAGCCAGTCCGGACAGCCGAACGTGGTACTCGAGGTCGATCGCATCGTCCTGCTCCCAGGACCAGTAGCCGAGGTCCAGTGCCCGATTGCGCACCCGCCGCGTGAACACTGGATTCACCTGAGGCGCATCGAGAATGTCGTGGTACAGCCGGGACACGAAATCTCGCGTCCCCTCCGGGAAAACATGATCCCGCCCAGCACCTTCGGGAAGCTCGAACAACATCAGCCCGCCGACATGCATCGGCTGCTCCCGGCTCTCGCCGAGCAGGAACATCGCATCCAGTGGGCCTACTGCGGTCATTTCGCCTCCGCTCCCCGTCTATCCCAGCTAACAGTGCCGAGGGGATTTTTGTTATCCCCTCAGCATCTGAAAGGTCAGGAAAGATCAATCCAACGGACGGTAGTTCACACCCAACGACTCGATGCGCGCCAGGTGCGGACGCAGCCGGCCGAGGAATTCGTCGTACGAGATCTTGGGGGAACCCCAGGCGCGCTCGGCCAGGGCGGACAGTCGCGGGAGCAGCATGTAGCCGACCTGCTCCGGGCCCTCCATGTACTCCGTCCACACGTTGCACTGGGTGCCGATGATGAGCGCGGCCTCCGCTTCGCTCAGGCCGGCCGGGATCACCTCGAAGTCGTACACCTTCTCCAGCGGGATGAAGTTGCCGATCGCGAGCGGCTCGGTGGCTGGGTCGCCCTGGTAGTAGTCGAAGTAGACCGACTCGCACGGCGTCATCACCGTCTGGTGGCCGGCCTTGACCGCGACCTCGCCGCGCTCGGCGCTGCGCCACGCCATGATGACGGCGTCCTTCGGGCAGTCGGTCTCGACCATCTCGTCCCAGCCGACGATCCGCCGGCCGGCCTCCTCCAGCACGACGGCGACCTGCTCGGTGAACCAGCCCTGCAGTTGCGCAGCGTCCTCCAGACCGAGGTCGGCCTGCCGCTTCTGCGCGTCGTCCGCCACCCGCCACTGCACCGACGGGCACTCGTCACCGCCGAGGTGGATGTACGGGCTCGGGAAGATGTCCAGCACCTCCCGCAGCACGGTCCGAACGAACTCGACAGTCTCGTCGTTCACGTTCAGGACGTCGTCGCTGATCCCCCAGACCTGCCGAACCGTCAACTGGTTCTCGGGGAAGTTGCCAAGCTCCGGGTACGCCGCAATCGCCGCCTGCATGTGACCCGGCAGATCGATCTCCGGGACCACGGTGATTCCGCGCTCGGCGGCGTACGCGACGATCTCGCGCAGGTCGGCCTTGGTGTAGAAACCGCCGTGCCGGGTGCCGTCGTACTCGAAGTCGGTCTGCAGGTGCGACATCTTGCCGACCATGGTTTCGTCGCGCCACGCACCGACCTCGGTGAGCCGCGGGTACGCCTCGATCTCGACGCGCCAGCCCTGGTCGTCGGTGAGGTGGAAGTGCAGCGTGTTCAGCCGGTGCAGGGCGAGCACGTCGATCACCTTGAGGACGAAGTCCTTCGGCATGAAGTGCCGCGCCACGTCGAGCATCACCCCGCGCCAGGCGAACTGCGGCGCGTACGCGATCCGCACCGCCGGTACGGCGACCTTCCCGTCCTCGGCCGGCTCAGCCGCGTCCAGCAACTGCCCGTACGTCGTCTCGGCGTGCCGAAGCGCATCCTCGGAGCCGGCCGTCAGCCGCGCACCCTCCGCGGTCACGTCGATCCGGTACTCGGTCTCACCAAGGTTCTCCACCACGTCGCGGATCGCCTCGGCGACCGGATCCGCGGTGATCCAGCGACCCTCGTCGACGGTGAGTTCGCGCGGCGCAGGGACGATCGCGATGTCGGGCATCCGTGGCTCCAAACCAGGCAGGGGTATTTATGCAACCCTATTCTAATATTGCGCCTGCGCTGTCAGGTAGATGAGAGAGTGGTCGGGTGACCGCCGACCTGCAGCGAACGACCGTCCGGGTACTGGTGGCGAGCAACGTGCTCGGCGGAGTGGCGGTGGCCAGCGGGTTCGCAGTCGCCGGGCTACTGGCCGAGCGGATCTCCGGTTCCACGTCGATGGCCGGTCTGGTCGCCACGTCGACCACGCTGGGTGGCGCGATCCTCGCCGTACCGCTGGCTCGGCTGGCTCGGTCCCGGGGTCGACGAGTGTCGCTGTCCATCGGCTATGTGATCGCTACGGCCGGTGCGGTGCTCAGCATCGTCGCTGCGCAGATCGGCTCGCTCGCACTGCTGCTGGCTGCCGGCTGCTTGTTCGGCAGCGGCTCCGCCGCCAACCTGCAGTCCCGGTACGCCGCCACTGACGCGGCCGACCCAGCCCATGTCGCACGAGCCCTGTCGCTGGTCGTGTGGGCGACAACCATCGGTGTGGTCATCGGGCCGAACCTGACTGGTGTCGGTGGCAGTGTCGGCGACTCTCTCGGCGTACTGCCGCTGGCTGGTCCGTATCTGTTCTCGGTGGTCGCACTGGCACTGAGCCTGGTCACTGTCTGGTTCGGACTCCGCAGCCTGCCGCGTCCGCAGACTGCTCTGTTGGAACGGCAGCCGCTGGTTGCGACGTTCCGCCTGGTCATGGCGATCCCGCATGCCCGGCTGGGTCTGCTGGCGATCGCTACTGCGCATGCGGTGATGGTCGGGGTGATGTCGATGACCTCGGTCCACCTGCAGCACCATGGCGCTTCACTGACCATCGTGGGCGTCGTCATCAGCGCACATGTCGCCGGGATGTACGCCCTGTCCCCAGTGATGGGCTGGCTGGCGGACCGTCTCGGCCGCATCCCCACCATCGGCATCGGACTGGCCATCCTCGCCATGGCGATGACAGTGGCCGCGCTGGCGCCGGATAGCGCGCACGGGCTGACCGCTGTGGCGCTGATCCTGCTGGGGCTCGGCTGGTCCGCCTGCCTGGTGGCTGGGTCCACTCTGCTGTCGCGCTCGGTCCCCGACGACATCCGCACGTCTGCTCAGGGGCTGTCGGATCTCACGATGGGGGTGCTCGCTTCGGTGTCCGGTACTGGCTCCGGGCCGGTTCTGGCGTACCTGGGGTTCCACTGGCTCGCCGTACTGTGCGGTCTGCTGCTGATCCCGGTCGCCCTGCTCGCCGCTACGACCAAGCAGTCAATACGCTCTACAGCGTGAGCATTGCGGAGGGCGGCATCCCGAGCCCCAACATCTGGCACCACCCGAAGGTGTACGAGATCGAGAACCACGCCGTCGACCCGAACGGCGTCATCGAACCGGCCATGCGAGCGATCCGCGACTGGGCCGGTTCCACCGTCCTCGACATCGGCTGCGGAACCGGCTTCCACCTCCCGCGGTTCGCAGCGACCGCAGCGCGGGTGGTCGGCGTGGAGCCGCATGGTGCGCTGGCCGATGCGGCTCGTCGTCGTACCGAGGGCTTGGCGAACGTCGAGGTCCGGCAGGGAACCGCACAGCAGTTGCCGGTGCCGGACTCGTCGGTGGACGTGATGCACGCGCGCTGGGCGTACTTCTTCGGGCCGGGCTGTGAGCCGGGCCTCGCCGAACTCGACCGGGTGATGCGGCGCGGCGGTACGGCGTTCGTGATCGACAACGACGGCAGCCGGTCGACGTTCGGTCGCTGGTTCAGTTCGGCGTACCCGATGATCAAGGCCCCCGTGGTCGAGCGGTTCTGGGCCGGACACGGCTGGCAGCGCACCCCACTCGACATGGGCTGGCGCTTCGAGACCCGCGCCGACTTCGAGGCCGTCATCCGCATCGAGTTCACCCCTGCGGACGCCGACCGCTTCATCGCCGAGCACTCAGGCGTCGAGGTCGACTACGCGATCAACCTCTGGAGCAAGACCTTCTGAACCGGTTCTGAAACGACACCCCGTTGGAGTTGCGCGATCGCCGATGACTGCAGAAGGGTTGACGGACCAGCTCGGGAGGCGTCAGCAACGACATGGACGGTCTGCTGCTCGAACATGTGCCAGGGCTGCCGGCGCAGCTTCGGGTCGACATCGGCGAGCTGCGAGCGGTCGTGATGCCGTCGGCGGCGGACCGTCGTCGGCTCGCCGACCTCGTGACCGGGGCAGAGGACCCGCCCGAGGGGGTCGTCGTGCGAGCGGGTGGACCGCAGCGACTGGTGCGACTGGTGCCGGCCGAAGGGGGCCTGTTGCCGCATCTGACGGTGCTGGGCAACATCGTGCACGGGCACAAGGCGGCCCGCCGCCTCACCACGAGAGAGGCTCGGCAACAAAGCCACACCAGGGCGACCAACTGCGGCGTCGAGAACCTGCTGGATCGCTACCCGCACCAGTTGACACCAGGTCGCCGCCGACTGGCCGGTGTGGCTCGTGCGCTCGGCGCGCACCCACGCGTACTCCTGCTCGAGGACGCGAACGGTCTGCCGACCTGGGGATCGCTGCTGGCGATCAGCAGCAACCCAGATCTCCGCTCCAGCGCAGTCCTGCTGATCACGACCAGCGCCGCGCGCACAGCGGGCTTTCGCTATGAGGAGTAGCCGCAGAGCATTCGTCGGCGCCGCTGCCTTACTGGTCGCGGGTTGCTCGAACGATGTGCTCGGCCTGCGTCGCAGCGTCCGGGTCGCCGTGAGCTGGGGTGGACAGGAGCTCCGGGCGTTCCACAGAGTGCTCGACAGTCTCGGCGACCTCGACTACACGGTCGAGGTCGTGCCACTCGGTGACGACATCTCCAGCGCGTTCGGCGCTCGCAGCACGCGGCCCCCGGATCTGGTGATGCTGCCGCAGCCCGGTCTGGTCCCACGTCACCTGCGCGATCTGGAGCCGATGCCTGCGGACCTCGCCAGGCGGTCCGCGCTCTGGGACGAGCTCCTGGTGCACGACGGGGCGACGTACGGCATCCCGTTCAAGACAGCGCACAAGTCCGCGGTCTGGTACCGGCCCTCGGTCTTCCGGGCGGCCGGCCTCCAGCCACCTACGTCGTGGCCGGACTGGCTGGCGGTCAACCGGACCCTGGCCCAGGCCGGTATCAGGCCACTGTCGCTGGCTGCCGGGGACGGTTGGGTGCTCACCGACTTCTTCGAGAACGTGCTGTTGGGCATTGCGCCCGCTGTCTACGCAGGGCTTGCGACAGCCGCCGATCCGCGTCCGTCGCGACAGCCGCAGTTCGCTGCGGCTTTGCGGTTGCTGGGGACGATGTGGTCGGCTCCTGGCGGTCTCGCGGGCGGGGTGCAGCGTTCGCTCGTGCAGC
Source organism: Kribbella sp. NPDC056951 (assembly GCF_042674205.1). Classification (NCBI taxonomy): domain Bacteria; kingdom Bacillati; phylum Actinomycetota; class Actinomycetes; order Propionibacteriales; family Kribbellaceae; genus Kribbella; species Kribbella sp. NPDC056951. The sequence continues at coordinate 186,318 of NZ_JBHUQZ010000012.1, read as the reverse complement.
AGTTCCCGGACGCGATCATCGAGGTGTTCGGTCACCGCAGAGCCGCCATGGTCCTGGCATCCGACTTCGCCGAGCCGGTGGTGCGGCAGTTCGCGGCGGACCCGAAGGACGTCGGGCTCTTCACCTTCCCGCCCCTCGTCCCGGGCGCCCATGCACCCGTAGTGGTCGGCGCCGACGTGATGGTGCTGCAGAAGCCCACCACCGACGACGCCCGCGATCTCGTCCGACGACTGGCTGCACCAGCAGCCGTGGACCCATGGATCAAGGAGGGCGGGTTCCTGAGCGACGCACGGGTCAAGGGCTACTCCCCTGAGCTCACCCGCCTCGCCGAACAGCTGGCCGCTCCCGGCGAACTGCTGCAGTTCGACCTGTCCGATCGGCTCGGCCGCCTCGGCGACACCAACGGGCTGCGGCGGGTACTGACGGACTTCCTCGTCAAGGTCGGCGGTCGCGGCGCCGCCGTGCTGCCGGAGGCAGTGGACGCGGCTGTCAACGAGATGCGGGAGGTCGAGGGCTGATGGGTCTGGAGACGAACGACCTGACGCTTGAGGTCGTCGGTCGCGGGGTCAGCGGACGGCCGGTCCCCGGACGGCCCCGGCGACCGGCCGGCCCGTATCTCCTGGGTCTGCCGGCTCTGCTGCTCGGCTGCGTTCTGCTGATTCCGATCGGTGTCACCGTGGTGACAGCGTTCCGCACACCGGGCGGCTTCGGCTTCGGCAACTTCGCAGTGATGGGCGACCCGGCCGCACTGCATGCGGTGCGCAACAGCCTCCTCTGGGTGCTCGTTGCGTTCGGGCTCGTCGTCGTCGGGTTCTTCCTTGCACTGCTGAGCTATCGGCTGCCCGGACTGACACCGTTCCTGCAACCTGCGCTGGTGGTCCCGTTCGCCGTGTCGGTCCTGGTGTCCGGCGTGACGTTCCGGCTGCTCTTCGACCCGGCGCCTGAACGCGGGACGGTGACCGCGGTGTGGTCCGCGCTGTTCGGATCGAGTCCGGTATGGCTCGGGCCCAGCCTGTTCTGGCTGGTGCTGGTGTCTGCGTTCGGCTGGACCTGGCTCGGGTACATCGTCTCGTTGTTCCGCGCCGGCCTGGACGCGATCCCCGACGACGTCACCCGGACGATCGCTGCGGAAGGTGTCACCGGATGGCGCCGCCTGTGGGCCGTGGAGATCCCACTGCTCCGGCCGATCACCGGTGTCGTCACGCTGACAGTAGTGGTCGCGGCAGTCCGCATCTTCGACCTGGTGCTGATCGCCGTCCCGGGGCCGATGCAGCAGTCCGCCGACGTACTCGGCCTCAACTGGTGGCGTGCCACCACGAGTGGCGACCCTTCCGGACGTACGGCGGCACTCGGCGTCGTGTTGTTCGCCATCGTGGCCGCCGTTGGGCTGATCGGGGTCCGCGGGCTGCGCCGGCGGCGCTGGGCAATGCCGGTACCGGTGACCCGCCAGGACCCGGCCTTGGGCCGGCCGAAGCCCAGCAAGCGAGCGCGGCGCATCGGGTGGACTGCCGGCTTCGTCGTCAGCCTGGTCTGGATCTTCCCGGCCGTGGTGCTGGTCGCCACTGCGCTCCACTCGCCACGGGAGGCCGGTCTGCGCGGTTGGTGGTCGCTGTCGGGTCTCGGGTTCTCGTCGTTCGCCGATGCCGCGAACGCAGGCCTGCTCCGCGCCTTGCTGTCCACAGCGCTCATTGCCGCCGCAGCCACGGCAGTCCTGCTGTCGATCGCCGTACCGACTGCCTATCTGGTCGCGTGGGGCGGCTTGCCGACCTGGTTGGGGCGCGTGGTGATGTCGGTGTTCGTTGTCCTCGCGGTGACGCCGGTGCAGATGTACGCCGCTCCCTTGCGCGACGCGATCGAGGCTGCGGGGCTCGCCGGGTCGCGGGTCGCGTTGGCTCTGGTGCACGCGGCTGCCGGTCTGCCGTTCGCTGTGTTGCTGCTGCGATCCGCGTTCGCGGCCGCACCGCCGGCGCTGGTCTCCGAGGCACTGCAGGGGTCTGCGCGACAGAGCGCCGTACTGGCAACGGTGCAGCGGACCTATCGGCCTGCACTCGTTGCCGTTGCGGTCCTGGAGTTCTCGATGGTGTGGAACGACTTCATCGTCGGGTTCCTGATCAGTGGTCCGGGTACGACGCCGTTGTCGCTGGTGTTGTGGGGTGAGGCTCGTCAGTTCGCCGCGTCGGGCGGGACAGTCGCAGCAGCAGCCGTCGTCGCCTCTGTGCTGCCGGTGGTACTGCTGCTGTCGTTCTGGTCGACAGTGGTGCGCGGTCTGACCACTGGGAGCAAGCCGTGACGGAAGCCGAGCAGAAGCCTGAGCAGGCGCCCTTGGGACGTCGGCTGGGGTTTGCGATCGGTGCACTCGCCACCGGTCTGCTGTCCGGGCTCGCATCGGAACTGCTGACGCAGAGCCTTGACAGCGGCGGCTGGATCCAGCGCATCGGGATAGCGCTCACTGTGGTTCTCGGCGTCATCGCGATCGTCTACAACGCACCGGCCGTGCTGAACGCGATCCGCCGGGCCCGTAGCGGGCGAGTGGTCACCACGTCGGAGCTGCACCTGGCAGCAGAGGAGGCCGAGCGGTGGATGGTCGCGCTCGGGTCGAAGAGCGGCGGCATGGACGCGGCCGAGTGGTACACCATGAACGCGGACCGGCTGCGCGCGGTGCTGGAATCCGACAAGCCGGGACCGGAGAACGCCGATGACCTAGCCCGAATCTGCGACGCACTCGAGCTCTGGTACGTCCGGCAGGCCGATCCGGACGCGCTGCTGAAGCTGAGCGAATTCCTCAGGACGGTCGGTGAGGGATGCGGGCGGAGTGACCTGAAAGAACTCGCGGCGGCCCGGACGGCGACGGCGTACCGGATGATTGGCGATCTGCGGTCGGCCACCTTGTGGCTCGGGATCTCGAGCGAGCTGGCGCCCAATGGCCGCACGGCGGCCGCGATGACAACTCGCCGGCACGTGGAGCGAGCGCTGTCGAGTCTGCACCGGGCAGCCGGGACGTCCGCGGGCAGCGATCGCGACGAAGCCTTGGAGACCGCACGGAACCGGCTGGACGACGCGCGGTTGCGCCGGCCCGGACCGGACCTGACGGCCGAGATCACGATTCTCGTCAACCTCGCGGTCGTTCAGTTGTACCGGCACGACGCCGAAGGTGCCGTGGACCATCTGCACGCGGCCATCGCCCGGGCCACTGCCGCCGGCGACGTCAGCGGCGAGGCGCACGCCTCGGAACTGATCGGGGTGGCGGCGTGGATGCGGAAGAACCCGCGCGAAGCCGAGGGTTGGTGGAGGCATGCGGCACACCTCAACGCCGACATCGACGATCGGGAGGCGCAGGCCCGCTGTCTCCAGCACCTCGGCTCGGCGCAGGCCGTCGCCGGCAACCTGAAGAAGGCGGCTGAGTATCTCGAGGACAGCGCCGGTCTCCGTACGTCGGAGAGCCCGCTTCTCGCGAGGTACTTGAAGGAGGTCGGGGACACGTCGTCCGCACCGCCGAGCCCGGGACCGCCCCCGCACCTGCCCTGGCCGGCCCGGGTCCGCAGGTGGCTCCGCGATCGTCGCTCACACTGAGGTTCTGCGGTTTTGTCGGCGGCCGGCTATAGGTTGAGCGGTATGGCGAAGGTGGTCACTGCTAAGGGGAAGTCGGCGTTCGCGTGCGCGGAGTGCGGGTGGACTTCGGCGCGCTGGATCGGGCGGTGTGGTGAGTGCCAGGCCTGGGGGACGGTGCAGGAGGTCGGGGCGGCGAAGGCGGCGCGGATCTCGGCTGGGCCGGTGACTTCGCCGGCGATGCCGATCGCCAAGGTGTCCGCGATAGAGGCCGAGTCGCGGCCGACCGGGATCGGGGAGCTCGACCGGGTGCTCGGGGGTGGCGTCGTACCGGGTGCGGTGATCCTGCTGGCCGGTGAACCCGGCGTCGGGAAGTCGACGTTGTTGCTGGAGGTTGCGGCGCAGTCCGCGCGCAGTGGGCAACGCACGTTGTATGTGTCGGGTGAGGAGTCGGCGGCCCAGGTGCGGTTGCGGGCCGGGCGGACGGATGCTCTCGTCGACGAGTTGTACCTGGCGGCGGAGACCGACCTGGGTGCGGTGGTCGGTCAGGTCGATGCGGTGGAGCCGGCGTTCCTGGTGATCGACTCGGTGCAGACGATGGCGCATCCGGAGGTCGACGGGGCGCCCGGTGGTGTCACGCAGGTTCGCGAAGTCACCGGCGCGCTCGTGCGGTTGGCGAAGGAGCGGCACATCGCGGTCGTCCTGGTCGGTCACGTCACCAAGGAAGGCGCAATCGCCGGTCCGCGGATGCTCGAGCACCTGGTCGATGTCGTGCTCGCGTTCGACGGTGACCGGCACTCCGGGTTCCGGATGGTTCGTGCGACCAAGAACCGATTCGGCCCGTCCGACGAGGTCGGCTGTTTCGACATGGTCGACACCGGCATCGTCGAGGTCACCGACCCGACCGGCCTGTTCGTCTCCGAGCACGCCGAACCAGTCGCCGGCACCTGCGTCACAGTGATGATGGAGGGTCGCCGCCCACTACTCGCCGAGGTCCAGGCCCTGGTCGGCCCATCCGCCGCACCCCAACCTCGCCGTACGACGTCCGGTCTCGAATCGCAGCGCGTCGCCATGGTCCTCGCCGTCCTGGGCAACCGCGCCGGCCTGAAACTGCACGACCAAGAGGTGTACGTCGCCACCGTCGGCGGCGTGAAGATCACCGAACCCGTCGCCGACCTCGCAGTCGCCATCGCCGTCGCCTCCTCGATGATGGACAAACCCATCCACCCCGGCCTGATCGCCATCGGCGAAGTCGGCCTGGCCGGCGAGGTCCGCCGCGTCGGCGGCCTCGAGAAACGCCTCGCCGAAGCCGCCCGCCTCGGCTTCACCAAGGCGATCATCCCCGCCGACATCCCCAACCGCAGCAAAGACCTCAAACCCATGGACATCCAAGCCAAATACGGCCTCCGCACCTTCGCCGCCCCCGACCTCCGCTCAGCTCTGATAGCCGCCGGCCTCACCTGATCCTGTGTTCCTGACCACACCTTTACGTGCGGCGTGAGACCAGGGATGCCCACGGGGTGACCGAGGAACGTACTCTGGGGTAGCCCCCCAGGCTGGGTTCAGTGCCGAACCCCGCGCCCCCGCCCGGCGTCCGCCGGATGACCGCAGGAGCATCAGATGAGCGGATCCAAAGTTGTCGCGCTCGGCCACTATCAGCCGGAGCGGGTGCTGACCAACGCCGAGTTGGCGACGATGGTCGAGACCAATGACGAGTGGATCCAGAGCCGGGTCGGCATCAAGGAGCGCCGGATCGCGGCGCCTGATGAGCAGGTCGACGAGATGGCTTGGCGGGCTGCCGACAAGGCGATCGCGAACGCCGGGATCGACAAGACCGAGATCGACTACGTCATCGTCGCCACCTGTACGGCGCTGGATCGGTCACCGAACATGGCCGCCCGGGTCGCCGCCCGGCTCGGGCTGAGCAGCCCGGCCGCCATCGACATGAACACTGCGTGCTCCGGTTTCGCGCATGCGTTGGCGACTGCGGATCACGCGATCCGGGCGGGTGCAGCGACCAAGGCGGTGGTGATCGGGGTCGAGAAGTTGAGTGACTTCACCGACTGGACCGACCGCACGACCTGCGTACTCATCGGCGACGGGGCCGGTGCGGCTGTGCTCGTCGCGAGTGACGAGCCGGAGATTGGACCGGTCGTCTGGGGCTCGGTGCCGGAGATGTCGGACGCGGTCCGGATCGAGGCGCCGACGAACCAGTTCGCCCAGGAAGGGCAGAGCGTTTTCCGGTGGACGACCACGCAGCTGCCGGTGATCGCGCGTCAGGTGTGTGAGAAGGCCGGCGTCACCCCGGAGGAGCTTGGCGGGGTCATCCTGCACCAGGCCAACCTGCGGATCATCGAGCCGCTGGCCAAGCGCCTCGGCGCGGTCAACGCGGTGATCGCGCGGGACGTGGTCGAGTCCGGGAACACGTCCGCGGCGAGTATCCCGATCGCGTGGTCGAAGCTGGTCGAGAAGCGCGAGATTCCGTCCGGCGCGCCGGTGCTGTTGTTCGGATTCGGCGGCGGACTCTCGTACGCCGGTCAGGTCGTCCGCACCCCCTGACGCGACAGGCGTCCTCGGCTTCCGCAACCCGTTCACGCGGGAATCCGGTACTGCACGGTCCAGATGCACGGGCGCGTGCACGCGCAGGTGCAAGTTCAATCGGACCGAGGGTCCCCGCGAGTGCGGTCGGCGGGGACTTAGCACCCATGACCGCCGGACAACCGCATAGACTCACCTTCCGTGGCCCCGAACACCGACAAAAACAGCACCGGCGCCCGGATGCGCGCGACCCTCGCGGCGGTGGCACCCGGTACCGAACTGCGTGAAGGCCTGGAGCGGATCCTGCGGGGCCGCACCGGCGCCCTGCTGGTCCTGGGACATGACAAGGTCGTGGACTCGATCTCGACCGGCGGTTTCGAGATCGGCATCGAGTTCACCGCGACCGGTCTGCGGGAACTGAGCAAGATGGACGGCGCGATCGTGCTCGACCGCGACGCCACCAAGCTGATGCGGGCCGCCGTGCACCTGATGCCGGACCCGTCGATCCAGACCGACGAGACCGGTACCCGGCACCGCACCGCCGACCGGGTCGCCCGGCAGACCGGGTTCCCGGTGATCTCGGTGTCGCAGTCGATGCACATCATCGCCTTGTACGTCGACGACCAGCGCTACGTACTCGAGGACTCCGGAGCGATCCTGTCCCGGGCGAACCAGGCGCTGGCCACCCTCGAGCGGTACAAGCTGCGCCTCGACGAGGTCTCCGGCACGCTGTCCGCGCTGGAGATCGAGGACCTGGTGACGGTTCGCGACGTGGCCGCGGTCGCGCAGCGGCTCGAGATGGTCCGCCGGATCGCCACCGAGATCGACGGCTACGTGGTCGAGCTCGGCACCGACGGTCGCCTGCTCACCCTGCAGCTCAACGAACTGGTCGCCGGGGTCGCCGGTGAGCGCGAGCTCGTCGTCCGCGACTACCTCCCGCCGGCCAGCGGCCGCCGCGCCAAGACGGCGGACGACGTACTGCTCGAGCTGGACGCGGTCAGCCCGACCGACCTGCTCGACATCGGCCAGGTCGCCCGCGCCCTGCAACTCGGCGGCGCCGAGCAGCTCGACGCCGCGGTCACCCCGCGCGGATACCGCCTGCTCGCCAAGGTCCCCCGCCTGCCCGGTGCCGTCATCGACCGCCTCATCGAGCACTTCGGCCACCTGCAGAAGCTCCTGGCCGCCAGCATCGACGACCTGCAAACCGTCGAGGGCGTCGGCGAGAACCGCGCCCGCACCGTCCGCGAAGGCCTCTCCCGCCTGGCCGAATCCAGCATCCTCGAACGCTACGTCTGACCCCAGGCCGCAGGTTGTGTTTTCTGGCCTGACCGCGTAATACTCCACTTGGAACATTCAGCACGGAACAATCCGGGTGGAGGATGATGGCGGAGCTGACGCCGTTGGCGATGGCGGTGCTGGCTTTGTTGCACGAGAGCCCGATGCACGCCTACGAGATGTTCCAGTTGCTGAAGAGCCGCCGGAACGACCGGATCGTGAAGACCCGGCCGGGTTCGCTGTACCACACGGTGGAGCGGCTGGCCGGGCAGGAATTCATCCGCGCGACCGGCACCGAACGGGCCGGTAACCGCCCCGAACGAACGACGTACGAGATCACCCCGGCCGGCGCGGAGGCGTTGCGGCGGCGGGTGGAGAGTGCGATCGAGACCTACGTCTACGAATACCCACTGTTCCCCGCGGTGCTGAGTGAGGCGCACAACCTGGCCGAGGACGACGCCGTACTGCGGTTCCGGCGCCGGATCGCCCACCTCGACGACTTCATCCAGGAGCTCGACGACGCCGTCGAGAACGTCCGCTCCCGCGAGGTTCCGGAGCCTTACTGGCTTGCGATCGGGTACCTGCAGAGTCAGCTCGTGGCTGAACGCGACTGGCTGGCGACCACCATCGGACGGATAGAGAGCAAGGACCTGGAATGGCAACCCCGCGAGAAGAAGTGAGGCCGTGGCCGGCGCTGTGGGCGCTGGTGGTCGGGTTCTTCATGATCCTGGTCGACTCGACGATCGTGTCGGTCGCGACCCCGTCGATCCTGAACGACTTCGGTACTGATGTCGGCAACGTCATCTGGGTGACGAGCGCCTACCTGCTCGCGTACGCCGTTCCGTTGCTGGTGACCGGTCGTCTCGGCGACCGGATCGGTCCGAAGAAGATGTACCTGACCGGCTTGACCGTGTTCACGCTCGCCTCGTTGTGGTGTGGACTCACGTCGTCGATCGCGATGCTGATCGTGGCTCGCGTCGTCCAGGGGCTCGGTGCGTCGATGGTGACGCCGCAGACGATGGCGGTCATCACGCGGATCTTCCCGCCGGACCAGCGCGGTCGGGCGATGAGCCTGTGGGGTGCGACCGCCGGTGTGGCGATCCTGGTCGGCCCGATCCTCGGTGGAGTCCTGGTCGACGGCTTGGGCTGGCAGTGGATCTTCTTCGTCAACATCCCGGTCGGCGTGATCGGTTTCGCACTGGCGATGCGGCTCGTGCCAGACCTGCCGACTCACGAGCACAAGTTCGACCTGCTCGGAGTCGCGCTGAGCACGATCGGTCTTTTCCTGCTGGTGTTCGGGATCCAGGAAGGCCAGAAGTACGACTGGGGCAAGATTACCGGGCCGATCTCGGTCTGGTCGCTGATCATCGCGGGTCTCGTCCTGCTCGGGCTGTTCGTGTTCTGGCAGTCCCGTAACCGCAACGAGCCATTGTTGCCCTTGGCCCTTTTCCGGGATCGCAACTTCTCACTGGCCAACGTGTCCATCACCACGGTCGGCTTCGCTGTGACGGCGATGGCTTTCCCGCTGATGCTCTACGCGCAGGCCGTTCGTGGCCTGAGCCCGACGAAGGCCGCGCTGCTCTTGGCGCCGATGGCAATCATCTCCGGCGTACTCGCGCCGTTCGTCGGCCGACTGGTCGACACCACGCCACCCCGGTTCATCGCCGGATTCGGTCTGGCCTGCAATGTGGTGGCGCTTTTCTGGCTGAGCCAGATCATCTCCCCCGACCTGCCGATCTGGGAGCTCCTGCTGCCGATGGCGTTGATGGGTGTCGCGAACGGCTTCATGTGGGCCCCGATCGGCAGCACCGCGACCCGGAACCTCCCGATGCACCAAGCGGGAGCCGGCGCAGGCGTCTACAACACAACTCGCCAGGTCGGCGCGGTTCTCGGTAGCGCGGGCATCGCCGTACTGATGGAGTCGCGGCTCGCGCACTACCTACCAGCGATGGCCGGTGGCGAGGGCGCTGCGTCCGGTGGGAAGTTGCCGGAGGCATTGCATCAGGGCTTCAGCGACGCGATGGCGGACGCCATGATCCTGCCGGCCGCCGTCCTGGTGATCGGTCTGATCGCCGCACTTCTCTTCGCCTCGCCGGTACGTCGGCAGTCGGATGCGACTGCGGCGTCAGGCGATCGTGAAGGCTTGCGAGGTTGATTCGCGGCCGGAGAACTCGGCCTTGACCACATAGGTCCCCGGTTTGGCCACCGGCTGTCCAGGCAGGCAGCCGGGGCCGGACCGATGGCCGTTCCAGACCACCGTGCTGGCAGCTTCTTTGCCCTTGGCAACGACCAGCGTGGCCTTCGGAATCGCTTGCCCACAATGGCTCGTGGTCCAGATCAGATCAGCACCGGACGTGACCGAGACGGTCAGCGAATCCGGGTCGATGGTCGCCTTGCACTCGTCGGAGACCGCCTCGAACCGGACCACGAAGTTCAGCGCCGCACCGGAGGTGATCCGGCGGGAGGCCGGCATCGCCTCGACCCGGACGTTCGACGCGGAGCACTTCACGTCCTCGGGCGGGGTCGTCTTGGACGGCTTCTCACTCGGCTTCGGGGTGGGTGTCTTCGACGGCTTGGCGGCCGGGGTCGGCGTCGGGGTCTGCTGTGGGTCGTTGACCGCCGCGGACTTCTGCGGGTCGCCGCCACCAGGGACCAGCTGAAAGATCAGGAAGAACAGCAGCGCCAAGACGAACAGCACCAGTCCCCGACGGAACCAGTACACGCTGGCGGGCAGGTGCCCGACCGGATGGAGCAGGCTGCTCATGCTGGCACCTTAATATCGGCTCTGTGCTCGACCAGTCAGGCTCGCCGCTCACCTCTCTCCACACCTCTGTTCTGCAGTGGTACGACGCCAATGCGCGCGTACTGCCGTGGCGGGACCCCGCTGCGGGACCGTGGGCAGTCATGGTCAGCGAGTTCATGCTGCAGCAGACACCGGTCGCACGCGTGCTCCCGGCGTACCAGAGGTGGTTGGAGCGGTGGCCGAAACCGGCAGACCTGGCCGCAGAGCCGCCAGGTGAGGCTGTGCGGGCCTGGGACCGGCTCGGGTACCCCCGGCGCGCCCTGCGGCTGCACGCGGCAGCACAGGCGATTGTGGAGCGCCATGGTGGAGAGGTGCCGGACGACCACGCCGCACTGCTCGCTCTGCCGGGTGTAGGCACCTACACCGCCGCTGCGATCGCCTCGTTCGCGTTCGGTCAGCGCCACGCGGTCGTGGACACCAACGTGCGCCGGGTGCTCGCCAGAGCCCTCACCGGCGTCGCGCAGCCGACTATCTCCCCCACTGCGGCCGACCAGCGCCTGGCCGTCACAGCTCTGCCCGACGACGTCCGCACCGCATCCCGCTGGGCAGTGGCGTCCATGGAGCTCGGTGCGCTGATCTGCACAGCCCGTACGCCGAGATGCGGCGACTGCCCGATCCGCAGCCAGTGCGCGTGGGTGCTGGCCGGGAGTCCGCCGTACGAGGGTCCGCCGCGGAAGGGCCAGACCTACGAGGGCACGGATCGACAGGTGCGCGGCCGACTGCTCGCCGTACTGCGGTCGGAGCACGGCGCCGTACCGAAGAAGGCACTCGACGCGTGCTGGCAGGACCACGTCCAACGCGAACGCGCCCTGGACGGCCTGGTCGCCGACGGCCTCGTCGAACCGCTCCCCCGCAACCGCTATCGGCTACCTGCGTAACGCGCAAAGGCCGGCTCGCAAACACGAGCCGGCCCTTTGACGTCGTACTTCAGTTCTTCTTGCTGCCGGTGGTGGCTTCGGCATCGTCGTCGGCCAGCAGGTCGAGCGGCATCGCGGGCTGGCCGGACAGCGTCGCCAGCATCTGGCGGACGTTGGTCAGCTGCGCGTTGATGCTGTCCCGGCGCTGCGTCGCGGCCGCGAGCTCGCGCTCGGACTCGGCGCGGATCCGCTCGGACTTGTCCTTCGCGGCGGCGACGATCTCCTGGGCCTGACGGTTCGCGTCGGCCAGCTGCTGCTGCGACAACCGCTCGGCCTCGGAACGCGACCGGTCGGCCTCGCGCTGCACCTGAGCGGCGCGGTCGGTGACGGCGGCCAGCTGCTGCTCGGCGAGCGCCGTGCGGGCAGCGAACTCCTGCTCGACCTTGCCCCGGCGCTCGGCCAGGGTGGTCTCGAAGGCGGCCGCGGCCTGAGCGGACTTGGCCCGCTCCTGCTCGTAGAGAGCCTGCGCCTCGGACCGGCGGGCGGTCGCGTCGCGCTCGGCCTCGTCACGCATGTCGTCGGCCTGGGTGCGGGCCTCCTCGAGGATGCGAGCCGCCTCCGCGTCGACCTCGCTCTTCCAGTCCAGGGAGTACTGCTCGGCCTCCTTGCGGACCTTCTTCGCGTGCGCCTCACCGTCGGCGACGATCGCCTCGGCGTCGGTACGCGCACGGGTCACCAGGTCACGGGCCTCGTCATCGGCCAGCGACAGGATCTTCGCGACCCGCTCACCGAACTCGGTGAACGTCGGGGCACGGTCCTTGTGGTCCTCCTGGGCGGAGATCACGGCCGATTCCGCGGCGTCGGTGCGCTGCTGGAGCTCCTGGACGTGCCGCTGGAGCTGCTCGGACTGCTGCTGCAGCGCGGTCAGCGAGGTGGTCAGCTCACGGATGTGCTGGTCCACCTGAGCGGGCTCGTAGCCACGCAGAACGGTACGGAACGGGGTTGGGCTTTCACTGCTCATGTTTTCCGATACTCACTTAATTGGGTGGGTGGATCACACATTGTCACTGACAAGGATCTGACTGTCACGTCCTCATCCTGATTCCCCCGTGGAACCCTCACTGGAGGACATTCCACCACCTGGGCGGAACCCCGGTACAGCGAGTGCCTCGATCACACCCGAAAGCTGGGTGAGCTCCTTGGTGATCTCGTCGCGGCGCTGGTTCAAAGCCGCGACCCTCGCCTCGGCATCGGCGAGTAGTTTACGGGCCTGCGAGCGCAGATCGTCCGCATGCTCGCGGGCCTGCGCCTCGAGTTGCTGCGCCTCGGCACGGGACTTGCGGATCAGCTCGTGGGACTGGCGCTGGGCGTCGGCCAGATCCTTGGCCGCGCGCTCGCGCAGAACCTGGGTGCTGGACTGGGCCTCGGTCTCGCGCCGGGTGGCCCGGTCGACGATCTCCTTGGCCTCGAGTTCGGCCGCGGCCTTCACCCGATCGGCCCGGGCCTGCGCCTGCGCGGTCACCTTCTCGGCCTCGTGCCGGGCCGTCGACAGGGTCGCCTCGGCCTGCGTGGAGGCCGTCTCCAAGGTGTGCTCGGCGAGCGCGGTGAGCTCGGCGTTCTCCTTGGCGATCGCTTCCTGGGTCTGCTTGAGCCGGCTGGTCGAGCGGCCGACCACGCGGCGCAGGTGCGCGCGCTTCTGGAGCAGCAGCTCACTCGCCTGGGCGGCGGCCTGCTCGCGGATCGCCTGTGCCTCGGCCTCGGCGGTACCGATCAGGTCGTCGACAGTCTTCTTGCTCCACAGCGTCTGCTTCTCGGCCTCGGCCATCGCCGTCTCAGCCGCCCTGTTCGCGTCCTCGACGATCCGCTGGGCCTCACCGGTCGCGTTCCGCCGGTCGGCCTCGATGGAGTCGACGACCAGCTTGGCCTGCGCCCGCGCGTCGGCCATCAGCCGCTCGTTGGACAGCTCGGCCTCGGCCTTGCGTTCGGCAATCTCGGCCACGGCCTCGGCCCGAAGCTTGTCGATCTCCAGCGAGATCGCGGCCAGTTTGGCCCGCTCGGTCTCCTCGAGCTCGGCCGTCCGGCGCTCCAGCTCGGCGCGGTTCTCACCGCGCAACCGCTCGATCTCGGCATGCGCTTCGGCGATCTGGGCCCGCGACTTCTCCCGGGCGGCCTCGACCTCGAGCTCGACCGCGGCCCGCAGATCGGCGGCCTCGGTCTCGGAGCGAGCGATCAGCTCAGCTTCATTCTGTACGGCGGCCTGCGACACCAGCGCGGCTTGCTCACCGGCATCGGCAACCAGCTGCTGTGCTTCGCGGCCGGCCCGGTCGACCATCAGCTCGGCCGCTTCACGAGCCTCGCGGGCGGCGACGAGCAGCTCGTCGGCCTCTTCCTTGACCCGACTGGCCTCGGCCTCGGAGCTTTCCCGCAACCGGTACGCCGCGGATTCGGCCTGCTGCTTGACCCGATCGGCCTCGGCTTCTGCCTCTGCCTTCACCCGGGCGGCTTCGGTCTCGGCGCCCTGGATCCGGCGATCGGCCGCGGCCTGCGACTCGGCGCGGACCCGATCGGCGGTCGCCTGGGTCTCGTTGCGCAGTTGCTCGGCGGCCGATTCGGATTCGCTGCGCCGCTTGGCCACTTCGTCCGCGACCGTCACGCGCAACTGCTCGGCGGCGTGCTCAGCACCTGCGGTCATCCGCTCGGCGAGCGTCGTCGCCTCGGTACGAACGCGCTCCGCCTCGGCCGTCGACTCCGCGCGGAGCTTCTCAGCCGCCTCGGCCGCTTCCCGACGTACTCGCTCGGCCTCCGCGGTGGACTCGGCCTGCAGCCGCTCGGCGATCTCCTGGGCCTCGGACCGGACGCGCTCCGCCTCGGTCTCGGACTCGACGCGCAGCTGCTCGGCCGCGCGCTCGGCGTCGTTGAGCAGGCGCTGCGCGGACGAGGTGGCGTCGGACCGCAGCTTCTGCGCCGCCGCCTCGGCCGCAGCCCGGAGCTGCTCGGTCTCGGTCCGGGCGCGCTCGGCTTCCTCGCGAGCCAGGTCGTTCTCGTACTCCGCCTGTTCGCGCAGGGTGTCGGCGATTCGCTGGGCGCGCTCGAGCACTCCGCCCGCTTGCCGCACACCAAAGGAACCGGTGTCGACGACCGGTTCCTGGGTCAGGGGCAGACGCGGCGCGTCCATGCGACGAGATGATTCCATCCTCGGCCCCCTTTCCGACAGTCCGGGTCCCATCAACGTGGTCACAGGGTTACAACGCGATACATGGGTGCCAGGTAACTTCTTTTTCATGCCGCTGCGCGATCTGCCCACCGAATCGCAGGCGGCGGCAGCACTGATCCGTATCGAATCGCTCACGCATCGTAGGACCATACGACGAACCGGCAAACCCGGTGTAGTGCTTGCGTGTCTTGCGGTCGGAGCCCTGTTCGCAGTCCTGCTACCAGGGCGGACCGGCACAGGCTGTTACCTCTGGCGGGCCAGCATCCAGCCGGTCGGCGGCCGGTCCGCGGCCCTCCTGCTGCCGGTCGTTATCGCGCTGCTGATCCTCGCGGATCGCTTGTGTGCCGAGCGTTTCGAGCTTCGCCGGCCGGTCCGCGGATGGGGTACGGCGGCGGTCGCCGTGGTCACCATGGTGGCCTGGACCGGATTCGTCCAGCAGGGTCGGCCGAGCTGTTCTTTCTCACCGGCTGTGATCGGCACACTGGTCTGCGGAACCATCGCAACAGCAGTGGCCGGTTACTGGGCTACCCAGTTGTTCCGGCGCCCGATGACGCCTGAACCAACACTTGGGAACGACTCGCCGAACCCGTCCGCTGAACCGCTGAATCAGTCCGAATTGCGGGCACTCTTTGTCCGAATGCTCGACCAGACCGCGAAGTGGACTCCGGTCCGGGGCCGGATCATGCCGTTCATGACCGGCATCCTCGCCGTACTGATTCTGCTCTCGACCGTGCTGCCGTGGCGTGAGCTCCGGGATCCGGTCGCGGTCGGGCTCGCGGACGCCGGGCTGATCCGGGTGCAGCTCTGGGAGATCCCGTCGGCCCGGATCTGGGCGCTGATCATCTGCGCCCTCGCTGTCGCGACCCTGGCCACTAGCGGTCTGGTACGACGTCTCGCGGCCGTCGGCTGCGGTACGGCGACCGTGGCCGGGCTGGCCGCGCACCTGCTGTGGCTGCCACCGATACTGCCGAACGGCGTCGGGTATCGCCCGGGTGTTGGCGCGTGGACCGCACTGGTGCTTGCGGTTCTTCTGATTGCCACTGCGCTGATCGGTGGCCGCCTGCTGGTTCTGCTCGGCTGCGGCGGCGCAGTGGCCGGACTACTCGTTCCGGCCGCGACAGGTACGACGTACGGGCCTGAGACGACTGTGGGTGTGCCGCATCGGATGCTGGACCTCCATGGTGGTCAGCTTGTCGACCGGCTCGGGATGCGGGTCGCCATCGGCACATCTGATCCGCTCGACTCGTTTGCAAGCACCCTGGACGGTTCACCCGGGCACTGGCTGTTGGGGCGGACAGGGTCGGAGAGCTCAACAGTCTTCGCGTACGACGACGGTGTCGCGCTCCCCGAGGTGACGCTGAACCACGGTCCTACCGCACCGGCTCTGTGGGGTGTCACCGACAACCGCCTCGTACTGCTGGCCGGTGGAGCAGGCGGCAAGCCGTGGGCGGTCCTGTCCGTCCCTCTCGACCTGCCGCAGGCGGACATCAGCCTCAGCCACAAGGACCCCGACGGCAAGTACTACGTGACTCCTGGGGTGGAGGTCCTTGCCTCCGGTGTCGGCCCGGCGCTCAGCCATCGGAACGCCGACCGCTCGATCGTGGTGTGGGGTGGCTCGACCACCTGGCAGATCCCCGCCAACCAGCTGCGTCCTGGGATGCGGTTGCAGGACTTCACGTTCAACCCAGGAGCGGGTGCGCCCGGCAATGCGGTGTCCAGTGGCCCGGACGGTACGACGGTCTGGCGGACGAGCGAGACGGGTCTGGCGATGGCGCGTCGAGGCGGAGCGACTCAGCAGCTGACCGGGGTGGCTCCGGCCGGCTGCCTGCTGAGCAGGGACGCTGCCAGCTCGTCGATGACGGTCGATGCGTTCGCGGTCGATGTGCGCGGCAACGTCTGGCTCGGTGGTGGCGCGCCGACCTCGGTGATCACACCGGACGGCGTACTGCGGAAGCTGCCCGGTGGCGCCGACGGAGTCAGCAGTATCGAGGCGCGACCGGATGGATCGGTACTGCTGGGGACTTCGCCGGGCGGTGGTGGTCAGATCCTGCAGATCCCCGATGCGGCCAGCGCAGCCTCGACCTACCCACCCGCACCGGATCCGCAGCCCCGCTGCGATCGACGGACACCAGTCCGCGGTACGACGAACTTCCGCGCGACCGTACTGCCGCCCGTCGAGACGGTTGGTTCGTCCGGTGTGGGTACGCAACTCGGACTCGATGCCACCGGGAAGCTGGTGCGGATCCGGCTGCCGCTCGCTGCCCACGTTTGGGCGCCCGACGGCCAGGGCGGAGTGTGGTGGACCCTTGCGGATCCCAAACGTGCCGTACATCTGCTGCGTGGCCGGACCACAGTGCACCCAGATCTGAACCTCTACGGACCAGACGGCGTACGACGAGTTGTGGTCAACGGTGAGCTACGGCCGCTGAGTGATGCGCCCGGGACTTGGTTCGTTGGACCCGACGGAAAGCTCTGGGGGTACGACGCGCTGCGCCTCCTGCGAGTGGATGCCGGCCGGGTCACTGTGCTCGCCGGTCCGGCCCAAGGTGTGCCACAGGCTGCGGATCAGGTGACTGTGATCGGCCAAGCGCTGTACTTCCAACTGGGCAACGACTTGGTCCGTCTGGAGGTCGCCCGATGAGCGCACTCCCGGATGAAGAGCTGCCGATCCGTCTGACGGCTGCCGAGCAGAAGCTGGCCGTCAACGAGCACAGGTGGTTCGCCCGAGCCGGACTGCTGGCCGCACTGGTCACCGGCTTCACACTGCTCCTGCCGTGGACCTACAGCCGCCGACTCGGTCTCTCTGTCTGGCAACTGGGCATAGAAACCCAGCCACAGCTAGCCCTGACCTGGCTGGTCGGTCTGCTCGCCACCGCCGCGTTGCTGGTTCTCAAACCCGGTCACAAGGCCCAGGCCGCGGCCTGCATCGTTGCCGTCATCACTCTGCTGTTGCTGGCCGGCGCCTACCAAGCAGGTCAGGTGGAAGCCCTGGGCAACACCTGGCCCGGACCCGGCCCAGCCATCGCCCTCGTGACCACAGTCTGCTGGCTCGCGACCACTGCAGCCCACCTGCTGGCCCAATGCACCAGCCACCACACACCGGACCCGGCAACCATCACCCGCACCATCAGCCGGCTCCGGCGCCGCGAACCCTAGATCGCCGGCGTGTAGCGCGTTGCTACGCCCCGACCTCGGTGCTCGAGGCAATACACCAAGCGGGCGGCCAGAGCGTCGTACCCAGCCTCGGTAGCCACGTCGCGGGCTCGGCGGAGCAGACGGTCAGCCCTGGCTGGCTCCGGCGCACAGTCCGCCAAGCCAGTCAGGGCTTCGACGATGCCCAGGGCGTGATCGCGGTCCTGGCTGAGGCGGAGCGCCAGATCGAACTGCTCGGCGGCTGAGTCGCCACGACCTGCACTGAGCAGGCTGCGACCCAGGTGGAGTCGAGCGTCGACCTCATCGAGGTGGGTGCAGTTGCCGATCGCCAGCACAAGCGCCTGCTCGTGAATCTCGACAGCCAGCTTCGTGCGGCCGAGCCGGCGGTGCGCCTCACCTTGATGACACAAGGCGTAGCTCATCGAGAAGTCCAGCTCGTGAATGGCGGCCAGGCGTTGCGCGGTGCGCGTCGCTTCGAGAGCCGGCAGCGGGTCGTCCGCCGCGAGACGGCAGACCGCGATGCCGTTCAGCAGTTCGGGTTCGAGCCGCTCATCACCGATCTCACGCGCCAGCTCCAACGCCCGCTCGTAGTACTCCAAAGCCATCGCGAACCCGTGCTGCCGAACCGCCAACGCAGCAAGCCGCCCCAGCGTCTCGACGACCGCCTCGCGATCCCCGGCCAGGTGCGCGAGACGCAACGACGTACGGAGTAGGTCGGCATGACTCGACGACGGATCCAGGGTGCCCTGCGTGTAGCCCAACGATCCCAGGATGCGCGCCCGCAACCCCGGTTCGTCCTCCGGCGCCAGCTCCGCGGCCCGGCGCAGATCGCACAATCCCTTCTGCGGCCCGCAACGGAACTGCCCGAAGTTCCCACGCAGGAACAGCAGCCGCGCCTCACCGACCGCATCCTGCCGCCGGACCGCAGCAGCCAGCCCGATCGTCAGCACGGCGTCCAGTTCGTCCAACCGGCTCCGGTCGTGCAGGTAAGGAGCCAGCACCAACGCGAACCGCACCGCGGCCGCATCCTCCGCAACCTCCAACGCAGCAAGCAAATTCGGCCGCTCAGAGTCCTCCCAACCAGCCATCGCTAGGTAGTGCTCAACGAGCCGACTCACTGCCTTCGCGTCATCAGCGACCTCGGCCGCGTACCCACGCAACAAGTCATGGAACTCGTACCGCCCCGGCCGCGGCGCCAGCAACAAGCTCGCATCCACCAACTTCTCCAGCAGCACCTCAGCCGCCGGCACGTCGATCCCGGCGAGCGCCGCCGCTGCCTTCGTATCGAAATCCTTGCCAGGGAACAACCCAAGACACGCGAACGTCCGGCGCTGGTCCTCGGGCAGATGCTCATACGACACCGCGAACGCCGACCGGACGCCGTTCGAATCACCATCGAGCTCGCGCAACCGACGCCGTCCGCGCAGCCGCTGGTTCAGGTGCTGCATCGACCAGGCCGGCCGATGCCGCAACCGCGCACCGGCGATCCGCAACGCCAACGGCAGCCGTCCACAATGCTCAGCCAACTCGCGGACCGCGGACTCGTCGCCACCATGCCGATCCGGTCCGGCGATCTCGATGAGCAGCGCGATCGCATCGTCCATCGCCAGCAGGCCAAGGCCGAGCCGGCGCTTGGCATCCAGCTCGACCAGCAACCGCCGGCTCGTCACCAGCACCGCACAATCCGATGCCCCTGGCAACAATGGCCGCACGGTCTCCGCATCCGGCGCGTTGTCCAGGACGACCAGCAACCGCAGCCGCGCCGACTTCGCGCGCCACAACGACAGCCGATCCCCGAGGCAGCCAGGAATCTGATCCGCCGGTACGCCGATGCCGCGCAGCAGGTGGTCGACCGCCTGTTCGGTCCCGAGTGGCTCGCGCCCCGGCGTGTGCCCGTGCAGATCGACGAACAACTGACCATCCGGGTACTGCGTCGCCAGCAGATGCCCGGCCTGGACCGCCAACGCGGTCTTGCCGATCCCCGCCATCCCGTCGATCGCCAGCACCGGCGGTGCGGCTCCAGCAGTCGTTCGCAGGGTGGCAACGACCTCGGCCAGTTCCGCGGCACGACCGGCGAACGCAGCGCCGCCGTACGGGAGTTCGTTGCGCGACGGCACCGCAGGCGCCTCGATCCGCAACAGCGTTTGCTGGGCAGCGCGCAGTTCGGGGCCTGGCTCAATCCCGAGTTGTTCGACGAGCGTTCGCCGTACCCGTTGATAGGTCTCGAGTGCCTCGGCCTGTCGACCGCTTCCAGCTAGCGCGTTCATCAGCAGTACGGCGAACCGTTCGTCGAACGGGTGGTCGGCGACCAAGCCGATCAGCTCCGGGATCGCTTCGACGTGCCGACCCGCGGCGAGCTGCAACTGGATGCGCGTGCCAAGCGCCTTCTCGCGACGTTCGGCGATCCGGCGGCGCTGGCCGGCCAGGTACTGCCCCGGCAGACCGCTCAGCGGCTGGCCGCGGAACAATGCCAACGCCTGCTCATGGAGCGCTAGCGCCTCTTCCGGATCACTGTGCTGACCGGCAGCCCGCACTGTCGTCTCAAAGCGTTCCAGATCAAGCACTCCGGCATCGAGCCGCAGCACATACCCAGCTGTTGTCCGTTCCAGCCGCGCATCAGGCAGCGACTTCCGGATCCGGTACACGTAGGTCGGCACGACCTTGATCCCGGTCGGCGGCGGGTCGTCGTCCCAGACCAGGTCGAGCAACTGTTCCGGGGTCAGCACGCGATCCGCATTCAATGCCAGTACCGCGAACATCGCCTGCTGCCTTAACGGCCCGACCGAAATTGCCGCCGCACCGCTGCGGACGGTGAGCGGTCCGAGCAGATCGATCCGGAGCCCCGACGGCATCTTCGCAGTGTAGAAGCGCAATTGCCGCACCCGCCCGAATCCGGACACCTTTCGAGCACCGTCGAATGTCTGGTCAGGACCTCGCGGGAAAACCCGCACGATAGCGGCCGGGCGTGGTGCCGACCAGGGCGGCGAAGGCTTCGATGAATCCACTCGGATTGGACCAGCCGCAGGCATGAGCGACCTCGGTCGTGGTGCGGTTGTCGGCCAGCAGGACGAGCGCGTGACAGATGCGGAGCTGCGTTCGCCACTCGTAGAACGTCATCCCGAGCTCATCGTGGAACAGCCGACTGAGTGTCCGGGCACTCGCTCCGATGGTGCGCCCGAGCTCGGCCAGCGACCTGTTCTCGGCGGGGTCGTCGGCGAGGAGCCGGGCGATGGCCCGCAGCCTGTCGTCGGCGGGTTCCGGCAGGTGCAACGCCAGTTCGTCGGCGTCCCGCAACTCGTCGACCAGCACGCGTCGGAGCCGGGCCTCGGCGCCGCTGTCGTAGCTCTGCCCACCCGTGAGCGCGAGGATGACTTCGCGGGCCAGCGCGGAGGCGGTGAAGACGACCGGATGCTCAGGCACTCGGCGAGCCAGCGAGGTCGGCAGGAACAGAATCCGCATGTCCGTGGTGCTGTGTGCCCGATGCGAGTGCTGGAACCCGGCCGGTGTCCACGCGACCCGATTGGCCGGCACAACCGACGTACCGCGGACGGTTTGCACGGACAGTACGCCGCTGGCGGCGTACACCAGGTGGCCCTGTGAATGGGCGTGCAGCGAGCTGGCGCCGCCCGAGCGCCACAGGTGAACACCACCTGAGGGCCACAGGCGAGACGCCTCCGGGGTTTGGCGGGCATCGGGCACAACTTGGCATCCTACCGGTGGTCGGCCAGCATCAGCAGCGTCGACAGTGGATGCATGATGCGAGCCGCAGTGTGTGTACAGGCCGGTGGGCCAGAGGTGCTGGAGCTTCGGAAGGTCCCGATTCCGGCCGTTCGAGCCGGGTGGAGCCTGGTCGAGATCAAGGGTGCGGGCCTGAACCGTTCCGAGCTCCGGACCCGCCAGGGACATTCGCCGAGCGTCACCTTCCCACGCATCCTCGGGATCGAGTGCGTCGGCGTCGTGGCGGAGTCCACCGATGCCCGGTTGCCCGCGGGGACGACGGTCGCGGCCGTGATGGGCGAGATGGGCCGCGCGTTCGACGGCGGGTACGCCGAGTACGCCGTACTGCCGAACGAACTGCTGATGCCGATCACCACGACGCTGCCGTGGGAGGTGCTGGCTGCGTTGCCCGAGACGTACCTGACCGCGCAGGGCTCGCTGGACGCACTCGGCGTCGCAGCGGGCGACCGCCTCCTCATCCGCGGCGGTACGTCGTCGGTCGGGATGGCGGCCGCGTCGATCGCGACTGCCCTCGGTGTCGAGACCGCTGCGACCACTCGCCAGCCCGCCAAGCTCAGCGGGCTGCACACCACCCACGCGTTACTCGACGACGGCGGTTCGCCGGCGGCCGCCGTACGGGCTGTGTGGCCGGACGGACCGGACCACGTCCTCGATCTCGTCGGTGCCCGGACAGCGCTCGACTCGTTGCAGCTCGTACGACGCGGCGGCAGCGTCTGCGTCTCGGGGTCGCTCAGCGGTTGGCTGGTACCCGACTTCGAGCCGATCGCCGCCATCCCGTCCGGGACCAAGCTGACGTCGTTCCACAGCAAGGACACTGCCGGGAACACCGCGGCGTTGCAGCAGATCGTCGACCAGGTCGAGGCCGGCGCCTACCGGCCGAACCTCGACCGGACCTTCGCACTGGGCGAGATCGCGGCGGCCCACGCGTACCTGGAATCCGACCAGGCGACCGGAAAGGTCGTCGTACTCCCCTGAACGCCGAAGGGCCCCACACCGGAGTGTGGGGCCCTTCGCTGACTACTGGTTTACGAGTCCTGCAGACCCGAGGCGGTGCCACCGGCTGCGAGGTCCGTCAGCTCCAGCTCGGAAGCGCCGGACTTCGGCGTCCCGGTGAAGGTGAAGTACTCGCGCAGGCCGTCGGCGTCCACGGTGTCCTCCGGGGCGACGTCGACCAGGACGATCTGGCCGGGCCGCAGCTCCCCGAACAGGATCTTCTCGGCGAGGACGTCCTCCACGTCGCGCTGGAGTGCGCGGCGCAGCGGGCGGGCGCCCAGGACCGGGTCGAAGCCACGGTCGGCGACCAGTGCCTTCGCCGCCGGCGTGAGCTCGATGCCCATGTCCTTGTCCTTCAGGCGCTCCTCCACCTGGGCCAGCATCAGGTCGACGATCTTGACGATGTCGTCCTTGCTGTGCTGGTGGAAGACCACGATCTCGTCGACCCGGTTCAGGAACTCCGGGCGGAAGTGCTGCTTGAGCTCCTCCGTCACCTTGGACTTCATCCGCTCGTACGAGCCCGAGGTGTCCGCGGTCTGCGAGAAACCGAGCGCACCCTTCGAGATGTCCTTGGTGCCCAGGTTGGTGGTCATGATGATGACCGTGTTCTTGAAGTCGACCACGCGGCCCTGGGCGTCGGTCAGGCGACCTTCGTCCAGGATCTGCAGCAACGAGTTGAAGATGTCCGGGTGGGCCTTCTCCACCTCGTCGAACAGCACCACGGAGAACGGCTTGCGGCGGACCTTCTCGGTCAGCTGGCCACCCTCTTCGTAGCCGACGTAACCGGGAGGCGAGCCGAACAGCCGGGAGGCCGTGTGCTTCTCCGAGTACTCCGACATGTCGAGGCTGATCAGCGCGTTCTGGTCGCCGAACAGGAACTCGGTCAGCACCTTCGACAGCTCGGTCTTACCGACGCCGGACGGGCCGGCGAAGATGAACGAGCCGCTCGGGCGACGCGGGTCCTTCAGGCCGGCGCGGGTGCGCCGGATCGAGCGGGACAGCGCCTTCACGGCGTCGGTCTGGCCGATGTACTGCTTGGCCAGCACCTTCTCCATGTCGAGCAGTCGCGAGGACTCCTCCTCGGTCAGCTTGAAGACGGGGATACCGGTCGCGGTGCTGAGCACCTCGGCGATCAGCTCCTCGTCGACCTCGGCGACGACATCCATGTCGCCGGCCTTCCACTGCTTCTCGCGCTCGGCCTTCGCGTTGATCAGCTTCTTCTCGTCGTCGCGGAGCCCCGCGGCGCGCTCGAAGTCCTGAGCATCGATCGCCGACTCCTTCTCCCGGCGCACGTTCGCGATCTTCTCGTCGAACTCGCGCAGGTCCGGCGGAGCCGTCATCCGGCGGATCCGCAACCGGGCCCCGGCCTCGTCGATCAGGTCGATCGCCTTGTCCGGGAGGAACCGGTCGGAGATGTACCGGTCGGCCATCTGCGCGGCGTTCACCAGCGCGGCATCGGTGATGGTCACCCGGTGGTGCGCCTCGTAGCGGTCGCGCAGACCCTTGAGGATCTCGATCGTGTGCGCGATCGAGGGCTCGGCGACCTGGATCGGCTGGAAGCGGCGCTCCAGCGCGGCGTCCTTCTCGACGTACTTGCGGTACTCGTCGAGGGTGGTCGCACCGATGGTCTGCAGCTCGCCGCGGGCCAGCATCGGCTTCAGGATGCTCGCCGCGTCGATCGCGCCCTCGGCCGCACCGGCCCCGACGAGGGTGTGGATCTCGTCGATGAACAGCACGATGTCACCGCGGGTGCGGATCTCCTTCAGCACCTTCTTCAGGCGCTCCTCGAAGTCACCGCGGTAGCGGGAACCCGCCACCAGGGCGCCGAGGTCGAGGGAGTAGATCTGCTTGTCCTTGAGCGTCTCCGGGACGTCGCCACGGACGATCTGCTGAGCCAGACCCTCCACGATCGCCGTCTTGCCGACACCCGGCTCACCGATCAGGACAGGGTTGTTCTTGGTCCGCCGGGACAGCACCTGCATGACCCGCTCGATCTCGGTCTCGCGCCCGATCACCGGGTCGAGCTTCGCCTCACGAGCGGACTGGGTGTAGTTCCGGCCGAACTGGTCGAGCACCAGGGAGCTGCTCGGCGCACCTTCGGTGGTGGCCCCACCGGCGGTGGTCGGCTCCTTGCCCTGGTACCCGCTCAGCAGCTGGATGACCTGCTGCCGGACCTTGTTCAGGTCCGCACCGAGCTTGACCAGGACCTGCGCTGCGACACCCTCACCCTCGCGGATGAGGCCGAGCAGGATGTGCTCGGTGCCGATGTAGTTGTGACCCAACTGCAGGGCCTCGCGCAGGGAGAGCTCCAGCACCTTCTTGGCGCGGGGGGTGAACGGGATGTGCCCGCTCGGTGCCTGCTGCCCCTGGCCGATGATCTCCTCGACCTGGGAGCGGACGGCCTCGAGCGAGATACCCAGGCTCTCGAGAGCCTTGGCGGCGACACCTTCACCCTCGTGGATCAGGCCGAGCAGGATGTGCTCGGTCCCGATGTAGTTGTGGCTGAGCATCCTGGCCTCTTCCTGAGCCAGGACGACTACCCGACGGGCGCGGTCCGTAAATCGTTCAAACATCGCCAAAGCGCTCCTTGCCTCAGAGGAGTCGGACGTGCCGTGTGGGCCGACCCCCGTACATGCATGCTAGTCCCCGGTACCGACAAGCTCGCTCTGGGCGAACAAACAATCACTGTTGGATCGGACACCCGGGCGGCATCACAAGGGAACAACCCCACGGATCTCCAGGGTGTTCCCGCCTGACCACGATCGGACAGCATGTTCGCCACCAGCGAATTTCGCCTGATGACTGCCGGGTCAGGCACCCGGGTGACCGTCCTGCCGCGACGAGATGTCCGCATCCTGAAACAACCGGAATGCGGACGGTCCCGATACCCCAAGGGTACCGGGACCGCAAGTCCTTGCCGAAATTACTTGGCTTCGTTGTACGCCGCGCGCACCTCGGCCGAGATCCGGCCGCGCTCGCTGACCTCGTAGCCGTTCTCCTTGGCCCAGGCCCGGATGTCGGCGGAGTCCGATGCGGACCGGCCGCGACCGCGGGCCCGTCCGGCGGCGCCGCGGCGGCCGGCCACCCGGCGGGCCGAGCCGACGTACCCGGCGAGGGCGTCGCGCAGCTTGGCGGCATTCTTCTTGGAAAGGTCGATCTCGTACGTCGTCCCGTCCAGCCCGAAGGTCACGGTCTCGTCGGCCTTACCGCCGTCGAGATCGTCCTCGAGGACCACCTGCACCCTTTGCGCCATCGATGACAATCCTTCCTGCACCCGTCACCGGGCACAATCCCCTGCCGAATTGTTTGCACCTGATTTGTACCGCACAAACCACCCACTTGTCATTCTCCGTCGGGAATGTTCCGGAAAGTTGTGACGCCCACCTCGTGACCTTCCGTATTCAAATAGCCCCGGAAAATGCAGCGGGCCGCGGATGTGCTATGCAGCATCCACGGCCCGCTTCGGGGAAAATCAGCGAATCACTCCGGCCGGAGCAACGGGAAGAGAATCGTCTCCCGTATACCGGCGCCGGTGAACAGCATGATCAACCGGTCCAGCCCCATCCCGAGACCGCCGGCCGGCGGCATCCCGAACTCCATCGCGCGCAGGAAGTCCTCGTCGAGATCCATCGCCTCGGGATCACCGGCCGCGGCCAGCAACGACTGCTCCACCAGGCGATCGCGCTGGATCACCGGGTCGTTCAGCTCCGAGTACGCGACCCCGAGCTCGACCCCGTTGACGAACAGGTCGAAGGCCTCGACCAGCCCCGGGATTTCCCGGTGCGGCTTGGCCAGCGGCCGCGCCGACTCCGGATAGTCACGGACAAAGGTGGGCTGGATGAGCGTGTGCTCGGCCAGCTTCTCGAACAAGTCGACGGCGATCTCACCGGCATTCCGGCCCGGTTGCAGCTCGACCTCGTGCTGCTCGGCCAACTTGAGCAGGGCCGGCAGATCCGTGGTCTGGTCGACACTCTCGCCGACCGCTTCGGACAGCAGCCCGAAAAGCGTCGCGTGCCGGAACGGCTGCTCGAAGTCGATCTCCGAACCGTCGCGCGCGGTGACCGTGGTCCGGCCGATCGCCCGGCCGGCGTTGCGGATCAGCTCCTGCAGGAGTTCGGCCATCGTGTCGTAATCGCCGTACGCCTGATACGCCTCGATCATCGAGAATTCCGCGGCATGGGTGGAATCCAGGCCCTCGTTGCGGAACGTGCGGCCGATCTCGTAGACCCGGTCGACGCCACCGATCATCGCGCGCTTCAGATCGAGCTCGAGCGCGATCCGCAGCTTCATCTCCTGATCGAACGCGTTCAGGTGGGTGCTGAACGGCCGGGCCGCGGCACCACCGTTGGTGAGCTGCAGGACCGGCGTCTCGACCTCGACGAAGTCCTGCCCGTCGAAGGTGGCCCGCAGCGACTTCAGTACGGCGGCCTTGATCCGGACCATGTCGCGGGCTTCCGGCCGCACGATCAGGTCGACGTACCGGAGCCGGACGCGCGCCTCCTCGTTCAGCGGCTTGTGCTCGTTCGGCAGCGGGCGCAGGGTCTTGGCGGCCATCTGCCAGCCGGTCGCCTGCACCGACAGCTCTCCGCGGCGACTCGTCACGACCTCGCCCTGGACCGCCAGCAGGTCACCGATGTCGACGAGCTGCTTGAACCTGGCCAGCTCTTCCTCGCCGAGGTCGGCCAGCGACAGCATCACCTGCAGCTCGGTCCCGTCCCCCTCGCGCAGCCGGACGAAGCAGAGCTTGCCGGTGTTGCGCAGGAAGATGACGCGGCCGACCACCGACACCTGCTCACCGGTCTTGGTGTCCGGCTCCAGCTCCTGGTCGTCGTACGTGGCGCGCAGGTCCTTCAGCAGGTGCGTCCGCGCTACCGAGATCGGGTAGGGCTGCACTCCTTCCGCCAGCAGGCGGTCACGCTTCTCCCGGCGAACCCGCATCTGCTCCGGCAGGTCGTCAGTCGGGTCCACGTGTGTATCAGTCATGCGCCAAGGCTAGTGACTGACCACCTCCACAGCCGAATCCTTTGTCTTGGCCACCAGCAGAGCAGCGGCCATCGCACCCACCGCACACACCACTCCGCACCCCACGAACGTCATCCGCGGCCCGAGCAGACCGCCTAGCAACCCACCGAGCGGCAGCGCGGCCAGACTGCACGCCCGGACGGTCCCGGAGAGCGCGGCGACCACCCGACCCCGCAGCTCCTCAGCAACCCTCGTGACGATGAGCGTGCTGCTGGCCGCGTTGAGCAGACCGCCCCCTGCGCCGGTGACCACCGCTCCAACCACCAGCAGCACCACACCACTCGCCAGGCCCATGCACACCACGCCCAGCCCGATGCCGGCCATCCCAGCCAGTACGGCGCGCGCCCGGCCGGCGGAGGTGGTCAACCGACCGCTGGCCCAGGCCCCGGCGATCGCGCCGGCCCCCTGTGCCGCCAGCACCCAGCCGTAGCCCGCGGCATTCAGCCCGACCTCATCGGTGACCAGGAAGACCTCGACCACGTTCACGGCCTCGCCGACCACCACGAACAGCCAGAGGCACACCACCAGTACTCGCAACAGCGGATCGCCCAGCAGGCCCCGCAGCCCCGCACTGAACCCGCCGCTCTCCTTGACCACGCCAGGAACCGGCCGACGGCGAGTCCGCACCACTCCGGCGACCACAGCAAGCAGTCCGAAGGTGGCCGCGTCCACTAGCAGCGCATCGCGACCGCCGATCCACTCCACCAGCAACCCACCGGTCGCCGACCCGACGAGCATCGCCACACCGACCAGAGCCTGACTGGTCCCGGTAGCCCGGCCGACCTGCTCCTCCCCCACGATCCGCGGGATCAGTGCACCCCAGCACGGCCCGGCCACCGCCTGTCCCACCTGCAGGACGCAAACCAGTGCCACCGTGCTCACCAGCTCATGGCTGAACGCCAGCGCCACCCCGGCCACCGCCTGCAGCACGGTCGACGAGACCAGCACGACCCGCGAGTCGTAGCTGTCCACGATCCGCCCGGCGACCGGAATCATCACCACGGTCGGTACGGCGAATGCCAGCAGCAGGATCGTGATCCCCGTCGTACCGCCGTAGTCCTTCACCCGGAGCATCAACGCGACCATCGCGATCGCATCCCCGGCGTACGACACGGCCCGCGCCGGCAAGACCAGCCGAATGTCCGGGTTCGACCACAGCGAAGTCTGAAGGGTTTGCTTCATAAATCTGAAGTAAACCCTTCATATCTTTCGGCGTCAAGGCTCGCTAGGCTGGCGCGGTGGCCGAGAACAAGGTGGTGCTGACCGATCCGCGGGCGATCCGCGCCCTGGCGCACCCGGCCCGGCAACTGGTCATCGACGAGCTCTACAGCGGCCGGGTGCTGACCGCGACCGAGTGCGCGGAGCTGGCCGGGCTGACACCGTCCGCGATGAGCTACCACCTCCGGGCGCTGGAGCGCTGGGGCATCGTCGAGCGGGCCGAGTCGACCGACGGCCGGGAGCGCCCGTGGCGCGCGCCCGCGCAGGGCATGGTGATCCCGTCACAGTCCTCGATGGCCGGCCGCACCGCCAATCAGGCGATGATGCGCGTCGCTACGGACCGAATGCTCGAGCTGTTCGACAAGCTGCCCGGCGACGACCCCTGGGACGACATCAGCGCGATGAGCCGCTCCCGGGTGTGGCTCACCCACGAAGAGGCCGAACAGCTCGGCGCCGACCTGCAGAAGCTGGTCAACGGCTACCGGAAGGGACGGACGGCGGCCGACCACCCCGAGGGCACCCGTTCGATCCACATCATGTTCACCGTCGTACCGTCCGGTGAGGCACCGCAACCCTGAATTTCCCCCGAAGTACCTCACAGGTCAGTTAACTGGTTGCCGACCGATGTAACTATGGGTACATGGGGGAAGCGCTCGCGATCGCGATACCGACCGGCGGATTGGCTGTCCTGGCGTACCTGGTGGTGGGGCTCGTCATCGGCATCGAGAGCATGGGAGTGCCGCTGCCGGGTGAGACCACGCTGATCGCTGCGGCACTGCTGTCGTCACAGGGCGACCTGCGGCTCGAGTGGGTGATCGGCGCCGCCGCAGCGGGTGCGATCATCGGCGACTCGATCGGTTACTACATCGGCCGCCGGGCCGGTCGCGGCCTGTTCGACCGGCTCGGCCGCCGGTTCAAACACTTCTCGCCGGACCGGATCGAGCGCGCCGAGAAGTACTTCCACCGGTACGGCGTCTGGACGGTCTTCTTCGGCCGGTTCGTCGCCCTGCTCCGGATCTTCGCCGGCCCGATGGCCGGCACCCTGCGGATGCCCTACCCGAAGTTCCTGATCGCGAACGCGACCGGCGGTATCGCCTGGTCCACCACGATCGGGATCGTTGCCTTCCACATCGGTGACAACGCGGACAAGATCTTCGGCCAGCTGTCGATCTGGGCGCTCGTGGTAGTCGTCGTCGGCGCGGTCGCGGCGTACGCGTACTTCAAGATCCGCCGGAAACACCGCACCGAGGAGCCGGTCCTGGAGACCGAGTCCGCCGAGGCCTAGGGCCGGATCCGCAGGTCCAGCTTCGGAGTGGTCAGGCCGTCCATGTTGCGGCCCCCGGAGGCTGCCGGTGGCAGCACCCAGCGGTACGAATAGGTGCCGACGGCATTGATCTTGAAGCCGAAGACCGCCTGCCCGCGGCGCAACGCCACCAGCTTCACGGACTGCCACCTGCGGGTCTGCCGGTTCCACAGCTGCAGGGTCGCCACGGAGGTGGACGCCGGAGCCACTCTGGCGAAGATGGTGACCATCTCGCCACGCTTCTTGTTGTTGCCGCCGAGGTACCCACCGGCGAGCAGCCGGACCACTGCGCGGGTGAAGACCGCCGGACTGGCCGACTCACTCGTCAGGACGCCCGGCTTGGCGTAGGGACTCGCCACGACCTTGTACGGACGGCTACCAGCAGTGACGACCGGGATGTCGTAGTGCCCACCGGCCGTGGTCTTCCCACGGGCCACCGGACTCCAGCGCGCCTTGGGCGTCACCTGGGTCAGCACAGTCAGCGGTATGCCTGCCGACGTGGTCTGCTGCAGCGCACAGTTCGTCTCGGCAGCGCAGAACGTCTCCTGCAGGACCACACGCCCCCGCACCCGGACCGGCAGGCTGTACTGCGCCCGCGGCGGAACGAACACTGTCGCCGAACTGGTCAGACCGACCACCTGACCACCGAGGTTGCTCGACCACTCGTTCTCGGTCCGCAACTGGAACAGGAACGGCGGCTTGATGCTGTTGATCACCTGCCGGGGTGAGGTGGTCCCCGGACCGATCGGTGCGGGCTGGCTGCCAGGCCGGCCGATCATCGGCACGTACTTCTGCGCCTTCGGACCGTCCACATCCAGCGGGTCGTTCGGGGTGAAGTCCTGCGGTGCAGCCGGTACCGCCCAGCGGATCAGCACACCGCGGCCCTGCGCGACCGCGAACGCCGAGCTCGGCCGGACCGATCCGTCGGTGTCGAAAACCGGGGACTTGGCCGGCTTACCGGTCAGCCCTTCCTTCGTCGTCCCGTTGGTGACGACCACGCGGTAGTTGCCGTCCGGCGGGAACGCCGAGGTCGGAATGTCCCAGCTGTTCGGCTGCGTGGCCGGCAGGTACTGCACGTACGACGGCCCTTCGCTGAGCACACCCTCGATCGTGATCCGGTTGGGCGCGTCGGCGTCCTTCCACGTCACCCGGACGGAGTTCTTCGCAGCCCCCACCCAGCCGACAGACACGGCCGACGGCGACGCATCCGCCGTACAGGCGGTCAGCAAAGACCCACTGGTCACAACGACCAGCGAAACGGCGAGTATCCGCCGCACCCCAACCACCTCGTCTCAGCTGCCTCACAACCGACGGCTGCACGATATACCGTGGAAGCAGTCACCTCAGGGGGACGACCAAGGGGGGAACACCATGGTTTACATCGCAGTGCCCGAGAACCAGGACTTCTTCGACACGCATCGCGCTGCAGCGGGACACGTGCCCAACTACGTCAGGGCCTTCGCGGCCAGGCCGGCCGTCTTCGACGCCTGGCTCCAGCTCAACGCCGCCGTCAAGGCGTCGATGGACCTACGCCGCTACGAGCTCGCCACGCTGGCCGCGGCCACTGCGCTGAAGTCGAGCTACTGCAGCCTCGCGCACGGGCAGGTGCTCACGGACAACTTCTGTACCGCCGATGAGGTGGCCAAGTTCGCCGGTCAGACCGCTGAGGACCCAGTGGACCGTGCAGTGATGGCGTTTGCCCGCAAGGTCGCGCTCGCTGCGGACACCATCACGCAGGAGGACGTGGACGGGCTCAAGGCGGTCGGGCTGGGCGACGACGACGTACTGGATGTCGTGCTGGCTGCCGCGGCTCGCTGCTTCTTCTCCAAGACACTGGATGGCACCGGCACGCAGCCGGACTCCGTCTTCAACGCGCTTCCGGAGACCCTGCGGACCGCACTCACGGTCGGCCGTCCGATCGCGAGCTAGGAGTGGTTGCGCGCGTAGGCCTGGTGCAGGCCGCGCAGGGTGAGCAAGGGCTCGTGCTGGACCGGTGTCGCGAGGTCGCGCAGCAGTAGCGACGCCAAGGCGCCGGTCAGTACGACGGGTGTGTCCGGAGCGAAGGACTGGTCGGTGCGAATCCGGTCTACCAGGCCGTCGACCATGGCGGCGAAACCGTGCACAGCGCCGGACTGCAGTGCCTCGACTGTGTTCTTGGCGACCAGGGTGCGTGGCCGGACCAGTTCGACGCGACGGAGCTGGGCAGCCACATCACCCAGTGCATCGGTCGCAGTCTCGATGCCGGGGGCAATCACTCCTCCGGCGAACGCACCGGCCGGGTTGACCACGTCGATGGTGATCGCCGTACCGACGTCGACGACCAGACACGGAGCGCCGTACAGCTGGACCGCAGCGAGTGCGTTGGCGATCCGGTCGGTGCCGACCTCACGCGGGTTGTCGACCAGCACCGGCAGCCCGGTCTTCACACCGGGCTCCACCACGACACTCGGTACGTCCTGGTAGTAGCGCGTGACCAGGTCGCGGAACTCGTGCAGCACCTGCGGTACGGCGGAGCAGACCGCGATCCCGGACACCGGGGCCTCGCCAGTCAGCAGTCCCTGGATCAGCACCGCCCACTCGTCCGCCGTACGGCGGGAGTCCGTGCCGACCCACCAGTGGCGTTTGACCGTGCCCTCGAACACCAGTCCCACAAGGGTCCTGGTGTTCTCGACTGCGACGGCCAGCAACATCAGACGGCCTTGAGGTCCAGAGCGATGTCCAGCACCGGTGCGGAGTGCGTGAGCGCACCGACCGCCAGGAAGTTCACACCGGTCTCGGCGACCTCCCGGGCCCTGTCGAGCGTCAGCCCGCCAGACGCCTCCAGCTTCGCGCGGCCGGCCACCTTCTCGACGGCCTCCCGCAGCAGTGGGACATCCATGTTGTCGAGCAGGATCAGCTCGGCACCGGCCTCCACTGCGATCAACGCGTCCTCGACCGAGTCCACCTCGACCTCGACGGCGATCTCCGGGAAGGCCTTGCGCACCAGCCGGAACGCCTCAGCCACGCCACCGGCCGCGATCACGTGGTTGTCCTTGATCAGTGCGGCGTCGGACAGACCCATGCGGTGGTTCTTACCGCCGCCACAGCGCACGGCGTACTTCTCGAGTGAGCGCAGCAGCGGCATCGTCTTGCGGGTGTCCCGGATGACCGCACCGGTGCCCTCGACCGCATCCACCCACCGCCTGGTCAGCGTCGCCACACCGGACAGGTGACAGAGCAGGTTGAGCGACGTGCGCTCGGCGATCAGCAGCTGCTGGGTCTTGCCGCGAATCGTCATCAGCACGTCACCCCGCCGTACCGACGCGCCATCCGCTACGGAGTACTCCAGCTCGACCTGCTCGGGGGCTGCGACCTGCCGAATCACCAGTTCGGCGATCTCCAGCCCCGCGACCACGCCGTCGGCCCGGGCGACCAGCTCGGCGACCGAGACCTGGTCCGGGTCGACCGTGGCGGTCGTCGTGACGTCCACACCACCGGCGAGGTCCTCCTCGAGCGTGGCTCGCACGAGGTCACCGACCCACTGCCGGTCGACGGTGTCATCCATCTTGCCGATTCTCCTTGCTCTGCGGAACGAAGGTCGCTCCGGGGCGGGCACGCTCACCGTCAGCGAGCAGTGTCAGGTCCAGATTGCCTGACCAGTGCTGGTCGTCGCGATCCGGGTGGTCCTCGCGCCAGTGCGAGCCGCGGCTCTCCTCGCGCACAGTGCCGGCAGCGATCAGGGCAGAGGCGACCGTCACCAGGTTCGTCGCCTCCCAGCCCGGAGTGCCGGGCTCACCGGCCGGCTGCTCGATCAGCTTGGCCACCACGGCACCTGCCTCGGCCAGACCGGACGCGCTCCGAATCACTCCGGCTCCGACCGTCATGACCCGCTGCAACTCCGGTACGACGTCCGCGTCGACCAGACCGGGGACGCGGGTGTCGACAGCCGGTTCCCGCAGCTCCGGAAGGCCCTTGGCCAGGTGAGTGGCAATGCGGTGCGCGAACACGAGTCCTTCGAGCAGGGAGTTCGAGGCGAGCCGGTTGGCACCGTGGACACCGGTACACGCGACTTCACCACACGCATAGAGACCTGGCACCGAAGTCTGCCCGTTCAGGTCGGTCCACACGCCACCCGACGAGTAGTGGCAGGCAGGTGCGACCGGGATCAGCTCACGGACCGGATCGATACCGTGCGAGCGGCAGGACGCCAGGATGGTCGGGAACCGCACCCGCCACTTCTCATCACCGAAGTGCCGGGCGTCCAGATACACGTGATCCTTGCCAGCGGCAAGCATCTGCCGGGTGATCGCTTTCGCCACGATGTCGCGCGGGGCCAGGTCGGCCAGCTCGTGCTGCCCCTGCATGAAGCGTTTGCCCTCGTGGTCGACGAGGAACGCACCCTCACCGCGGACAGCCTCGGAGACCAACGGCTGCTGGCCTTTCGCGCTCTTACCCAGCCACAGCACAGTCGGGTGGAACTGCACGAACTCCAGGTCGCGCACCTTCGCGCCGGCCCGCAGGGCGAGCGCCATACCGTCACCAGTCGAGACACTGGGGTTGGTGGTCGCGGCGTACAGCTGACCAAGACCACCGGAGGCCAGAATCACCACGCGGCTGCGGATCGCGCCGACACCGTCGAGCTGGCCCTCACCCATCACGTGCAGCGTCACACCGGCTACAGCGCCGTCCTCGGCGCGCAGCAGGTCGATGACGAGCGCATGCTCGATCAGGCGGATGTCCGGCGCCCGCTTCACCGCAGCGACCAGCGCACGCTCGATCTCCGCACCCGTAGCGTCACCGCCCGAGTGCGCGATGCGGTTGCGGTGGTGCCCACCCTCACGCGTCAGCGAGATCTCACCGTTGGCCTGGGTGTCGAACCGAGCCCCCAGCTCGATCAGGTCCCGTACAGCATCAGGCCCTTCGGTCACCAGCGCCCGTACGGCGTCTGGGTCGCACAGTCCGGCCCCTGCGACCAGGGTGTCCTGCAGATGCTCTTCCGGAGAGTCCTCGGGGCTGAGCGCGGCAGCGATGCCGCCCTGGGCCCACTGGGTCGAGCCGGAGGCGACAACGTCTTTCGTCACCACCAGCACGGTCCCGAGCTCACGGGCCTTGAGTGCAGCGGTCAGCCCGGCGATACCCGAGCCAATCACCACTACGTCGACAGTGTCGGTCCAGCCCGGCTCAGGTGCAGCCAGCCGTTGCGGGACAGCGGGGGCAGTCATTCAAGGACCGTATCAACCGATTTCATCGGAGCGTGATGGAAATGTTGTCAATGAGACGAGTCTGACCCACTCGGGCAGCGATGAGCATGCGGGCTTCGCCTGGGCCGATGACCGGCCCCAGGTCGGGCGCACGCAGGGCCAGGTAGTCGATCTTGACCGACGGAACCGCCTCCAGCTCGGAGTGCGCAGCAGCCAGTACGGCGTCCGGTCCGTTCATACCGGCCTTCGCACCGGCCGTGAGAGCGCGGTAGAGGACCAGCGCCTCGTCACGCTCGGTCTCGTCGAGATACCGATTGCGTGAGGACATGGCGAGACCGTCGGGCTCGCGAACTGTCGGCACCGGCACGATGTCGACGTTCCAATCGAGGTCACACACCATCTCGCGGATCAGGGTGAGCTGCTGGTAGTCCTTCTCGCCGAACAGCGCCAGATCTGGCTGGGTCAGGTGCAGCAGCTTCGACACCACCGTCAGGACACCGCCGAAGTGGCCGGGCCGGACCATCCCCTCCAGCTCGTCGGCCAGTGGTCCTGGATGCACGGTGATCGAAGGCTCGTTCGGGTAGAGCTCGTCGCGGGACGGGTTGAAGACCAGGTCGACCCCCTCGTTCTTCGCGATCGCCAGGTCGCTGGCCAGCGTGCGCGGGTAGCGGTCGAAGTCCTCGGTCGGCCCGAACTGCAACGGGTTCACGAAGATCGTCAGCACCACACTGCCCTCGGGGCCGACGCGTTCGCGCGCCTCGGCCAGCAACGCCGCATGTCCCTCGTGCAGCGCGCCCATCGTCATCACCACCGCGCGCGGCCGGACCGCCGTCGCCGCCCGCAGTTCCGCCTTGGTCTGGGTCAGTCTCATCGCGGTGCCTCCCCTGTCCGATACCGCTCCAGCACCTCGCCGAACCGGGCTGCCGTGCCCGCGTCCAGCCGTCCGTCCGCCACCACCAGGTCCACCGTCGCCCGCGCCAGCTCGGCGTACGTGCTCGCTGTGCGGCCGTGCAGCCCTGCCAGATGTGCTGCCACTGTGTCGACATCGCCCCGGGCGATCGGCCCGGTGAGCGCATGATGACCGGATCGCAGCGTGTTGTCGAGGGTTGCCGTCAGGAGTGGCCGGAGTGTTGCAGAAGGGTCGTCTACACCGGCTTCTCGCAGTACGGCGAACGCCTGGGACAGCAAGGTGGTGAGGTGGTTGGCGGCATGCACCACACCGGCGTGATAGCGCGCACGCTCCTCGTCGGCCACCCACTGGACCTGTGCGCCAAGTGCCTTCACCAACCGCTCCACGACCTCACGAGCAGCATCCGGCGCGGTCGCGGTGAAAACCACGTCCTGCAGCTCAACGGCGTCCACACCGGTGAACGTCATCGGCGGATGCAACGCCACCGGGACCGCCTGGAGCCCCTGAAGTGGTGCAAGCCCGTGTGCACCCGACAGATGCACGACGTACTGCTCGGTCGTCAGTGGAAGGTTGTGCGCAACCGCTTCGATCGCAGTGTCCGGCACAGCAACCAGTACGACGTCAGCGCGGGCGGTCACCTCTTCGGGCGACAGCACCGGCACATGCGGAAGGAGGCGGGCGGCGCGATCACGTGACGCGCTCGACCGCGCGGAGACTCCGGCCAAGGGATACCCGGCTGCCGCCATGGCTGCTCCCAGGGCGGTTCCGGCCCGGCCGGCTCCGATCAAGCCGATCCGTTCCATCTGTTCACTCTCTTCGTCGTTCCAGTCCCCGGGCGGGGTACCAGACGAGCTCCCAGTCAGCCTAGGCGATGCGAGGATGGTGTGGTGACTGATGCCTGGGCCGCTCGCACGGAACTGACCGCGATTCTGATCACAGTCCCCGAACTGGCGGCGTACACGGATCGCTGGCGTTCGGTGTCACGGTCCAGTGCGCGACCACACGTCCCGCTGACCGAGCTGATCCCACCGCACGTCACCGTGCTGGTCCCCTGGGTCGTAGAGCCCACTGAGGACGATGTGGACCGGCTCCGGACAGTCACCCGGGCCGTGCAGCCGTTCGACCTCAGCTTCCCGACGGCCGGTCAGTTCCCGAACGGCACCGCCTGGCTACGACCAGAGCCCTTCGATGCGGTCCGTGCGCTCCTGGCGACCGTCTACGCAGCGTTCCCCGAGTGCCCGCCGTACGGCGGTGAGTTCGCGGACCCACATCCGCATCTGACCGTCTCGTCGTCCAAGCAGGGCGGTCCGACCGTGGTGGCCGAGGCACAGGCTGCTCTGGACGCCGAACCAGCGCCCGTGGTCCGGCTGACCGAGCTGGGCCTCTGGCGCGAGGACAAGAACGGCGTGTGGAGCCAGTTCGGCACCGTCCCGCTGGGCGGATGACCTACCGCGTCGCCTGGCAGCAGGCGCTCTACGGCCCGGAAGGCTTCTACCGGCGTGAGCGGCCGGCAGCCCACTTCCGTACGTCAGTGCACGCGTCCGAGCTGTTCGGTCGCGCAATCGCGCGGCTGGCGCATCAGGTCGGTGCTGACCAGGTGACCGATATCGCCGCCGGCTCTGGTGAGCTGGGCCGAGTACTGCGGGCCGAGGGTCTCAAGGTGGTCGAGATCGAGCTGGACGACCAACTGCCCGACGAACTGACCGGTCTGGTCGTGGCCAACGAGTGGCTCGACAACGTCCCGTGCGAACTGGCCGAGTGGGACGAGGACGGCGTACCGCATTATCTGACCGCTGAACTAACACCAGGTGATGTTGTCAAGGGCAACGATCTGGAGTGGCTACGGCAGTGGTGGCCTGGCGAGCCGGGTGACCGGGCCGAGATCGGGCTCCCCCGAGACGAGGCGTGGGCCGGCGTGGTCGACCGCATCCAGCACGGGACCGCACTGGCCATCGACTACGGGCATGTAGCCGACGACAGACCGCCGTACGGGACCCTGACGGGTTTCCGCGGCGGCCGCGAGTGCGAGCCCGTGCTGGACGGCACCTGTGACATCACGGCCCATGTCGCGCTGGACTCGCTGGCGGCCGCGGTCAACGGCAGCCTGCAGACGCAGTACGACGCCCTCACCCAACTGGGCGTCTCGGCCCGCCGCCCGCCGCTCGCCCAAGCCACCAGCGACCCCACCGGCTATCTGACCGCCCTGTCTACAGCCGGTGAGGCCGCTGAGCTCCTGGACCGCAGTGGCCTAGGAGCGTTCGGCTGGGTACTCAGTCACTCGCCGGCGAGCGGCGGAGTGGCGTCGACCGTGTAGCGCGAGTAGGCCACGTCACCCAACGGCTCGTTCAGCTTGCCGAGGTTGGTGATCGGTGTGGTCGTGCCGGTCGCGTGACCGAGCTTGTACACGTACGCCGACTTGGTGTCCTTGTCGATCGCAGTGAGCAGCACACCGGTCCCGCACCGGTCCGCGACCATCATCTCGAAGCCCTGCCAGGTGGAACCGCGCACCGTCTTCACAACCGGCTTCAGCGGCGTCGTGGTCGGGATCCGGATCGTCTGCAGGACCCCGGCCTTGGTGTTGGCCAGGAAGGTGTCGTACGTCGCAGTCTGGCTGATCAGCGTCATCGCCTTGATCCCGGTGAACCCGGGCGCCGAGGCGACCGTCTTGAAGCCGTTGGTCCAGCGGAACAGCACACCGTCGTTCCGCAGCCCGTAGCGCGCGTTCCGTGCGGTCGGCGTCGTCCCGGCCCAGGACTCCTCGATCATCGTGAACTTGTCCCAGCCGTCGGCGATCTTCGTCTCCGTGTGCTCGAACTCGCCCGTCCCACCGCCTTCACCGTCGGTGTGGATGTCGACCGACCGGTACAGGCTGGACCCGAGTACGACGTAGCCGACGATCGACGACCCGCCCGGATCGGCGCCCCAGTTGACCCGCGACGCGATCTTCGGCGTGCCCGAGGTGAACGTGGGCGCGTACCCGCCGCGGCTGAGCGCCGGCGGCGTCCACCCGACCACGCTCGGGAACGACCGCTTGCCGGTCTCGGCGACCGCGTGCATCGACACATGGCACGGCTCAGCCGCGACACCGGTCACCGCAGCGTTCGCCGTCCCGCCGGTCACCACAGCCAGACTTCCCACCAGCACTCCGGATGCCGCTACCGCTGCGGCGCGCTTGAACACGTCCTTGGTCTCCATATCCATCACGATGCGGGCCGACCGCAACAAGTTGCGGCCGCTTCTGTCAGCTCGGTCACTCGCCGGCCAGCGGCAGATCGTCGTCGGTGCTGAACCGGGAGTAGACCGGGTCGGCGAAACTCGTGGACAGCTTGCCCAGGTTGGTGATCGGAGTGGTCGTACCGGTCGCGTGACCGATCGAGTACACGTACGCCGAGTTGGTGTCCCGGTCGATCGCAGTGAGCAGTGTGCCCGTGCCGCACTTGTCCGCAACCAGCGTCTCGAAGCCCTGCCAGGTGGAACCCCGCACAGTCTTCACGACCGGCTTCAGCGGCGCAGTGGTCGGAATGCGAATCGTCTGGAGCGCACCGGCCTTGGTGGTGGCCAGGAACGTGTCATAGCTGGCGGTCTGGCTGATCAGCGTCATCGCCTTGACCCCTGCGAACCCCGGCGCCGACGCAACGGTGTTCCAACCGGATGTCCAGCGGAACAGCACACCGTCGTTCCGCAGGCCGTACCGAGCATTCCTGGTGGACGAAACGAACGACTCCTCCACCATGGTGAACTTGTCCCACCCATCCGCGATCTTGGTCAGGTTGTGCTCCCACTGGCCGGTCTCCTCCGAGTACGAATAGACCGACTGGTTCAACGTCGACCCGAGAACGACGTACCCGGAGTACGACGAACCGGCGACGTCCGGCCCCCAGTTCCAGCGCGAAGCGATTTTCGCGGCACCGGCCGGGAACAGGTGCTGAGCTTGACCACTAGCACTGGTCGGCGGCTTCGTCCCGCTGACATCGGTGACCTTCCAGTCACCGGCACCATCGATCGAGTACAGCGACCCCGTACAGGCCGCCGCCGGCGCAGCCACGGCCGCCGTACCCCCGGCCGCCACAGCCGCACTTCCCAGCAGTACCACCGACGCCGCTACCGCAGCAGCTCGTTTGTATGTCCTCATACCCACTTGATGCGGACTAGGCCACAAAAGTTGTAAGCCCCGTGAAACGGCCACCCGAGACGCTCTCCGAGTCAGCAACGAACCACTCGAGGAGTGCCGATGTCCGAGCAGTTGTCCAACGTCCAGCTCGTCACCAACCTGTACGAGGCCTACGGCCGCGGCGACCTGGACGCCATCCGGTCCTACCTCGCACCGGACGTCGTGATGACCCAGTCCGAGCAGCTGCCGTGGGGGGGCCGCTACCTCGGGCCGGACGGCTTCTTCGAGTTCCTCGGAAAGCTGAACGGCTACCTGGACGCCAGGCTGGAGGTCGACGACGTGTTCGACGCCGGCGACACGATCGTCGAGATCGGCTACACGGTCGGGACGGTGCGGGCCAGCGGCGCCCGGTTCCGGGCTCGCGAGAGCCATCTGATCACGCTGCGGGAGCAACGGATCGTCCGGTTCCAGGTGCTGGTGGATGTCCCCGCGATGCTTGCCGCACTCGCCGCTTGAGGCACGACTCACTTACGCTGAACAGGTGCTGCATTGTCGTGACCTGGGGCCACTCGTGGTCGAGCTCGACGGGGTGACGGTCGATGTCGGTGGGCGGGTTCCGCATCGGTTGTTGACGGCTCTCGCCTGCGCGGACGGCGCCGCGGTTCCGGACGACGTGCTGGCAGAACAGGTCTGGGGCGACAGCCTTCCGGTCGCGGTTCCGCCCTCGCTGCGTGTGGTGGTCTCCCGGTTGCGCACTGCGCTCGGACCGGCCGGACGGCGGTTCATCGACCGCACTGCCAATGGCTACGCCCTGATAGGCGGCCGCACCGACCATGCAGTCTTCACCGAGCTGGTCGAACAGGCGCTTACGCAACAGCCTGCGGAGCGGCTGCCGACCTTGCTGACCGCGCTTGACCTGTGGCGCGGCAATCCGTGGCCCGAGTTGGCCGAATCCGTGAGCGCCACCGGCGGACGCTCACGGCTGGTCGAGCTCCGGCAGGTGGCCGTCGAGGAGCTGGCGGCCGCTCGGCTTGCGCTTGGCGCCACCACCGATGCCATCACGCTGCTGACCGAAGCTGTCGCCGAAGCACCGTTTCGGGAACGGCGTTGGGAACTGCTCGCGCTCGGGCTGTATCGCTCGGGCCGGCAGGCCCAAGCCTTGGCAGAGCTTCGCAAGGTCCGCGGTCTGCTGGTCGACGAGCTCGGTGTCGAACCTGGCCCAGCGCTGCGCGAGCTGGAACGCCGCATGCTCGACCACGATCCAGGTCTGCTCCTGATCGACCCGGCAGTTCGGAGCGCCGCATCGGCCCCCAGATCGCGAACAACGCCCAGCCACGAAATCAGTGGACCGGCTTCGCCGCTGATCGGTCGCACCGGCGAGCTCCGCGTCCTGGACGATCTCATGTCCCGGGAGCGACTCGTCACGCTCGTGGGTCCTGCCGGTGTCGGTAAAACCAGACTGGCGATCGAGTACGCCGTACAGAGCGACGGACTCGACATCCGCCCGGTTCGCCTGGCTGATATCCAGGAGTCCAACGATGTGGTGAACACCGTCGCCGCTTCGGTCGCAGGCACTCTGGGAGTCAGCCGCGGCGGCGCAGAGCCGATCGATGCCATCACCCGCGCCCTCGGCGACCGCTCGTGCCTGCTGTTGCTGGACAACTGCGAACACATCGTCGACGCCGTCGGCGAGCTGGTCCTCGCTCTGATGCCGTCCTGTCCCGATCTGCGGATCTTGTCGACCAGCCGCGAAGCACTCGGCCTCGACGGCGAGCACGTCCTGCCGGTAGAGCCACTGGCGGTAGTCGACGCCCGCGGCGCCGACGGCCCTGCCGTACAGCTGCTGTTGGACAAGGCTACCGCTGCTCGCGCCGGCTGGTCGCCGTCGGCCGCTGACCGCGAATCTGCGAGGCGCATCTGTACGTCGCTGGACGGACTGCCGTTGGCCATTGAGCTGGCGGCAGCCCGCGAGCGGGCGTTCGGGCTCGCAGAGATTGCAGAGCGGCTGCACGACCGGGTCGACGTCCTCGGATCCACACCGCGTGGCTCGACCTCA
This sequence comes from Kribbella sp. NPDC056951, assembly GCF_042674205.1. Lineage (NCBI taxonomy): Bacteria > Bacillati > Actinomycetota > Actinomycetes > Propionibacteriales > Kribbellaceae > Kribbella > Kribbella sp. NPDC056951. The sequence continues at coordinate 144,401 of NZ_JBHUQZ010000012.1, read as the reverse complement.
CCGCACGCTTCGCTGGCCGCAGCGATCCAGTGGAGCATCGAGCAACTCGATGACACCGAGCGGGGCTTCCTACTCCGCCTGTGGCCGTTTGAAGGCGGCTTCGACTGGCAAGCGGCAGAGGCCGTCCAGAGCAGGCCTGGCGCGACACTCTCCATGCTCGCTGGGCTGTTCGGCCGCTCTGTGCTCACAGTCGACCGCAGCGACGGCACTACGCGCTACCGGATGCTCGAAACCATCCGTCGGCACTGCCGCGACCTCGACACCGACCCAGCCGCGACCCTGGAGGCGCATGCCCGCTGGGTGCGTACGTACGTCGCCGACCGGTCCTGGCAACGGGTGGGTCCCCGCGCCGGTGAGATAGGCCGCGGGATGGCCCTCGAGCGCGCCAACATCGTCGCCGGGATCACCCACGACCTCACCCATGCCCCGGCCGCCGCACTCGCCACCGCGACCGACATGAGCTGGGCGTGGCTGAGCCTTGGCGCCTGGACAGAGGCGGTCCGGCTGATCCGGGCCGCACTGGATGCGGCACCCGAGGCACCCCTCGTCAGACGCGCCGCAGGAATACTCACCCTGGGAATCGGCAGACTCCACGTGGGTGACCCAGAGGGCGCTCTCCAACGTATGGCGGTCCTCCCCGGCCTGCTGACCGGTTCGACACCAGCCGTCCGAGAACTGCGTCAGAGAGTTCTCGTCAACCAGGCAGTCGCCGCAGCCGAGAGCGGCGACCTCGAGACGACCGACCTGGTAGCCAAGCAGTTGCACGTGGAGGCTGCAGACGAACGTACCGACGACTGGGTTCGGTGCGCCTCGCTGCAGGTCGACGCGACCTGCGCACTGATGCGTGGCCAGATCGACGACGGCATTGCCCTGATCAAGACGGCAATCGAACGCAGCGAAGAGTGCGGGTATGTCATGGGCACCGCTGCCTCCGCGCTCTACCTGGCCTGGGCCAATCTGTCTGCGGCGCGCCCTACGGACGCGGTTTCCTGGGCCCTGGCTGCGGCAACCATCTATCGCGACCAGTGGTGCGTTGCCGATGCGATGTACTCGATGTACGCCGGGATCGTCGCACTGCCTGGCCTGATCCCGGCGAACACAGCTGTCACGCTCTACGCGGCCCTCGATCACCAGGCCGCGCGCTTGGGTCTCGATGCCTCCCGCCACAAGGTCTACCGCCTGTCAGTCGCGCGCCAGATCGAGGCACTCGCCGACGATCCGCAGCACCTCGATGCTGTCCGCCAAGGCCAGGCGCTCACCTGGCCTGAGACATACAGCCTGTTCGAGCGGACCGCTCAGGCTGTCGGGACTGCCTAGGACTGGTCGGGGCGGGTGCTTTCGATGGCCTGTCTGGCTTGGCGGGCCTGGTCGGCTTGAGCCTGGGTCAGCCAGGCGGCTTCCTCAGCGGAGCGGTGTAGGGCTACAGCGTTGGTGGGGCCTTGAGGGGTGTCGATGTGGACGTCGGCCAGGTTGAGGCGGCGTTGGATGGGGCCCTGGGTGAGGCGGACGGACTGGGTCTTGTGGTGCAGGACGATCGACGTACGGCGGCTGATCCAGCCGTTGGTGGTGACGAAGACCTGCTCGTCGGCGCCGTAGGCCAGGTAGCGCCAGCCGATCGGGCGGAGCCATTTGACGCGCTCAGGGGCGCGCTGCAGGTCGATGGCGTCCAGGTTGAAGCCGGGGAGCACACGGGCCAGGACTGCGGCCACCTCACCGCGCTCGCCGACTGGGAGCAGCTGTGCGCCCTCGTTCTCGCTTTCGCCGTCCTCTTTGCTGCCTGCGACACCTGCGATGTCCAGCTCCACCCGGGACCAGCCCAGGAGGCGCCAGATGAGCGGCTCGGTGATCAGCAGACCCTGCACACGCCCCGGTGGGATGGTCTGGCGCTGTACGTCGAAGAGGCCGCGCTTGGTGCGCAGTCCATGGTCGGTCTGGGACAGGGTGAAGCCGTGGTTGCCGACGACCTGCTTCCAGATGGGCTGGACCACACCGAGCAGCAGCGGCAGACCGGCGAACAGACCGACGTGGAACTCGAACACCATGGTCGCGACGATCAGCCAGATCAGTGCGGCGGCGCTACCGAGGACTGTGGACGACAGCAGGGTCGCACCGAGCAGACGGTTGGTCGGAACGACCAGCAGCGGCGGGGCCTCGTGCTGCTGCTCCTGGTCCTGCTGCTCGGCTACCTGCTCGCCCTTGGCGCGGACCAGCAAGATGGTGCGGAGCTGGCCGGCGTCGGCGTACTTGAAGTAGCTCAGCTTGCCGTCGCTCTTGCCACCGCCGGCTACGTCCATCCGCAGCTCGGCCATGCCGAACAGCCTGGCCACGAACGGCTGCGCCACGTCGATCGCCTGGATGCGGTCGAACCGGATGATCCGGGTCCGCCGGAACAGGAAGCCACTGTCTACCCGGATCGCCTCGTCGGTCAGCTGCCACTTGGTGAACCACCAGGACAGTGCGCCGAGCAGGATGCCACCGACCAGTACGCCGGCCAGTCCGATGCCGGCGACCTCCAGATTGCTGCGCAGGCCCTCGTTGTTGACCAGGGCGACCGCAGCGACGACGAAGTAACCCCAGCCCTTCACGAACGGCGTCAGCGGGTGCAGGCGTGCACCCATCTGCTCGACCACTGGGGGCGGGGTCGGCTCTGTCACAGGCCCCACGCCTGTGCCTGGCCGAGAGCGGACAGCCGGTCCCGCAGCCGGGCGGCCTCATCCGGGTGCAGACCGGGGATCTTCGCGTCGGTCGCCGGGGTGGCCGTGTGCAGCTCGACCGTGGCGATCCCGAACGCGCGCTCCAGCGGCCCGGCGGCCACGTCCACGAACTGCATCCGCCCGTACGGCACCACGATCAGTTCGCGGAACAGGATCCCGTGGCTGACCATCAGCTCGTCCTCGCGCTCGGCGTACTTCCACGAGCGCTGGTTGCGGCCGATCAGCACCCACGACCAGCCGAACAGGGCCGCGACCACGACCAGCCCGAGTACGCCGTACAGCCAGCTCAGGGTCAGTCCGAGCGCGAGCAGCACCGCGATCCCGAACACTCCGGCCGTGATCGCCGCACTGACTCGCCGGACCGAGGCAAGCTGCGGTGACACCGGCGTCCAGCTGACATCGGAGGGTGCAAAGAGGTCGTCCACACACCCAGCCTGTCACGATAGGGGTTATGAGTATCGAGAAGGTGGTCGGTGTCGGCGCGGGAGCGGCCGGATTCGACCCTGCGTTCGAGCGGGGTGGGACCGGGGACGACTCGCAGTTGCCGACCACCGACATGGTGCTCAACATCGGTCCGCAGCACCCGGCGACGCACGGCGTACTGCGGCTGCGGCTGACTCTGGACGGTGAGCGGATCGCCGGGTGCGAGCCGATCGTCGGCTACATGCACCGCGGTGCGGAGAAGCTGTTCGAGGTCCGCGACTACCGGCAGATCATCGTGCTGGCGAACCGGCACGACTGGCTGTCCGCGTTCGCCAACGAGCTCGGCGTCGTACTGGCGGTCGAGCGGATGATGGGGCTGGAGGTGCCGGTCCGCGCGGTCTGGCTGCGCACCCTGCTCGCCGAGCTGAACCGGGTCCTCAACCACCTGATGTTCCTCGGCTCGTACCCGCTCGAGCTGGGCGCGATCACACCGGTCTTCTACGCGTTCCGCGAGCGCGAGACCATCCAGGGTGTGCTGGAGGAGCTGTCCGGCGGCCGGATGCACTACATGTTCAACCGGGTCGGCGGCCTCAAGGAAGACCTGCCGCACGGCTGGCTCGGCCGCACCGCCGACGCCTCCGCCGCGGTCCGCAAACGGCTGCCCGACATCGAGAACCTGATCCTCGGCAACGAGATCTTCCGCGCCCGCACGGTCGGCATCGGCAAGCTCTCCCCCGAGCTCGTCGCCCAGTACGGCGTCTCCGGCCCGATCGCCCGCGCTTCCGGGGTCGACGCGGACCTCCGCCGCGACGAGCCCTACCTCGCGTACGGCGACCTGCAGGACGTGCTCCGGGTCGTCACCCGACCCGACGGCGACTGCTTCGCGCGCTTCTGGGTGCTGCTCGAGCAGGTGAAGGTGTCGCTCGACCTCGTCGACGCGTGCATCGACAAGCTCGCGTCGATGCCGGCGGGCCCGGTGAATGTCCGGCTCCCCAAGATCCTCAAGGTCCCGGAGGGCCAGACCTACGCCTGGACCGAAAGCCCGCTCGGCATCAACGGCTACTACCTGGTGTCCCGCGGCGACAAGACGCCGTGGCGCCTCAAACTCCGCTCCGCCAGCTTCAACAACATCTCCGCCCTGCCGGCACTCCTGCCCGGCACGATGATCCCGGACATGATCGCCATCCTCGGCAGCATGTTCTTCGTCGTCGGAGACATCGACAAGTGAGTTAGAACTGCCGGTCCTTCACCGGCGGGCGGAACGCGGTGGCGACGAGCTTCTCGATCTCGGCGACCGGCGCGGTGCGGCCGGGGTCGTTGTAGCCGCCCATGATCCGCTCCAGGGAACTGCCTTCGGAGACGTACGGGTCGACGTACGCGGCCGTCTCGGTCTCGATCCGCCAGCTCTCGCTCAGCGGGCCGATGTCCACCGCGTCCCAACCCAGCTGGTCCAGCAGCTCTGCGACCGTCTTGCGAGCGTCCGCGTCGTTGCCCGCGAGCGGGAGCGCGCTGCGGTCCTCGGCGCCGCTGGGCCGGGCCAGGTTGAGGAGGTTGATCGCGGCGATGTTGTTGAACACCTTGACCGTGCGCGACTCCGGCAGGTGCCGCTGCAGGAGGTCGGCCACGTTGCTGGTCTCGTTGTCGAGTTCTTCGATCCGGCCTTCGCGGCTCGGGTAGTAGTTCATGGTGTCGATCACGACCTTGCCGACGAGCGGCTCGACCGGGACCTCGGCGTACCGGCCGAGCGGGATCGTCACCACGACGACATCGCCCGCCTCGGCGGCCTCCACCGCCGTACCGGCGCGCACGCCCAGCTCAGCGGCCTTCTCCCGCAGGCTCTCCGGTCCGCGCGAGTTGGCCAGTACGACGTCTATACCTGCCGCGATCGCGAGCTTCGCCACTACGGTCCCGATGTTTCCACTTCCGATGATGCCAAGGGTCGTCATACGAGAAGACAACCCACGACCCGGCCCGGCTATTTCGCGGTGACACCCTGTACGCCGGATTGGGCGATCAGCTCGGTGAGTTCGTCGGCGAGTGCGGGCGCGACCGCGAAGGTGCCGCGGGAGGCCGGGGAGTGCTGGCTGCCGTCGAGGTCGAGGACCTGCAGACCGGCCTCGCGGCAGATCGAGACGCCGGCCATCGTGTCCCACGGCTTGTTCGAGTACATGATCGTCGCGTCGAAGAAACCGTTCGCGGTCCAGGTCAGCGCGGTCGCCGCCGTACCGATCTGGCGCAGTCGCTGCACCCGCGGGACCAGCAGGTTGTGCAGTTCCATCCGCTTCGGGTTGATCTCGGCCGCGTCCTCGCTGATCGCATAATCACCCATGGCGATCAGGGATTCGCGCAGATTGGTGCACTCACCGCCCCGGATCGGCTTGCCGTTGCAGGTCGCGCCCAGTCCCTCGGCCGCGGCGTACCGGGTGCCGAGCGGCGGATGATCGATCACACCGGCGACCGCTCGATCATCGACGATCAAACCGAGCGAGATCGCCCACAACGGAGCACCGTGGACGAAGTTGACCGTCCCGTCGATCGGGTCGAGGACCCAGCGGGTGCCCTCGGTCGGGCCGCCTTCCTCCTCGCCCTCGATCCCGATCTGCGGTGTCTCGCGCTCCAGGAACTCCCGGATCTTCCGCTCGACCGCGAAGTCGACCTCGGACGCCATGTCGCGATCACTCTTGAACGTGAGCGTCCCGGGTCCCCGGGTATCGGTCACTGTCCGTCCTTGGTCGACGGCAGCCTGGGCGACTTTCAGCAGCTGAGCGAGATCCACAACCCAGAACCTACCTGAGTCACGGAACGCGTTTGCCGGGTCTCAGGAGGCGGCGAGACCGCGGAGCTTGAGATCGACGACGGTCGGCGCGTCGGCCTGGGAGTGTTTGTCGCCTGCGGCAACGACCGTGGCGACCTCTTCGTCGATCTTGTCCAGGCGGGCATCGATCTTGTCCAGCCGGCGCTGCATGAGGTCGACGAACTCCGCGTTCTCGACCACGCGGGCACTGGTGATCCGCGAGTACTCCTGCGCGACCTGCACGCGTTCGTCGGCATGGGCGAGCCGTTCGACCAGCAATTGATGGCGAAACAGCACCGAGGCAGCAATCGCTACCGCCACCGCAGCAATCGCTGCAGCGCGGAGAATCCAGGTGTTCTGAGTGAACAGCGCAACGCTGACACCGAGACAGACAACGATCAGCAGAGCGTTGGCGACGGTGAGAACGGTGGTCCTGGTTCGACGGCGGCTACCCCTTGACCCCATGGACCGTCATGTTAGGCGGTCTCGTCGGGGTCCTCGGGAATACGACACGCACGTTCCAGCAACAATCCGGCCGTGACGACCAGCACTGAGATCACAGCGGCGAGGCCGGCCATGATCACTCTGTTACGAGGTCCCGAGGCGCTCACGCCTCGCAGGAAGGATAACGCGAACCCTGCGTACACACCGGTGCACAACGCGCCGACGAAAGCACTGGCCTTCCCGATCAGCAACAGGAACACGGCACGCTGCGGTTCGACCCGCTCCCGCCGTACCTGGACCCGCTGCTGGGTGTTGCGGGCCGCGGCGAACAGCAGCGCGGCCAGGAACCCCCAGGCGACCAGCGTCAGCCAGGAGATGTTCGGCGCGACACCGTCACCGGCCTCGATCGCCTTGATCATCGTGAAACCGACCGCGGCACCCAGTACGGCGATCGCCACCAGCAGCCGCCGAGAGGTCGGCCGCACCGAGCCCGGACGCCGTGGTTCCTGGCCGGAACCAGGAGCGCGACCGGACTCGGGACCGCCGGAGGCCACTACTGGAGCTCGAGATCGAGCTTGGTCACACCTTCGGTGCCGACCTTCTCCAGCAGCTCCGCGACCGGGCCGTGCCCGAGCAGGACGGCGTCCGGCTCGATGTCCAGCCACGGCGCCAGCACGAACGCGCGCTCGTGCGCCCGCGGGTGCGGGATGGTCAGCTCCTCGGACTCGATCGTCTTCTTGCCGTAGGTGATCAGGTCGACGTCAAGCGTCCGCGGCGCGCCCTTCACACTGCGCTCCCGGCCGAAGGCCTGCTCGATCGCGTGCGCGCGGTCCAGCAGCAGCTCGACCGACAGCGTCGAGTCCGCCAGCAGGACGACGTTCAGGTACGGGCCGGACTCGTCCGGACCGCCGATCGGCTGGGTCTCGTAGACCGGCGAGACATCGACCACGACGACGTCCGGGGTGTCCCGCAGCGCGTCGATCGCGCCTTGCAGGTTCGCCTCACGGTCGCCGAGATTACTGCCGAGCGACAGGATCACCTGGCGGATCGGCTTGAGGCCACCACTCAGGGTGTCCGCGTCGATGACGTAAGGACTTGGGGTCTCGGTCACGAGAATTCTCCGGCTCTGCGCTGCACGGTCAGGACAACGTCGTCGAACGGCACCGAGATCGGCGCCGAGGGTTTGTGGATGGTCACCGCGGTCGCTGTCACCCGCCGGTCGGCGAGACACAGGTCGGCGATGCGCTGGGCGAGGGTCTCGATCAGGTCCACCGGGTCGTTCTCGATCGCCCGGTGCACCTGCTCGGCCACCACGCCGTAGTTCACGGTGTCGGCCAGGTCGTCGGAGGCCGCCGCGGGACGGGTGTCCAGCTCCAGCCGGACGTCCACGACGAACTCCTGCCCGTCGGCCCGCTCGTGCTCGAACACCCCGTGGCGTCCGAACCCCCGGATGCCCCGGATTTCAATCACGTCAGGAGGGAGCACGGGACTACTCATTCCGCCTCCTCCGGTTGACCCCCAGACGACAGTACCGGGGAGGCATGGTGGATCCACAACCGCCAGCCGGTGGAAGTTCTGCGGAAGACATTGGTGGCGAGCGCCTTGCCACCCGCGAAACCCTCTTCCGGAGCACCTTCACCCGACGACAGGACATTCTCCGTACACGTGACGTATGCCACGTCTTCATCCACCCGCACCTGGACGTCGGTGAGGAAGAACTGGATGTACGGCGTGTTCGCGAAGATCATCGCCCAGGCCCGCATCATCTCGGAGTACCCGTAGATGGCGGCGTTGCCGGGGTGGATGCAGACCGGGTCCGGTTCCGGCAGCCAGACGGCCGCCATCAGATCCAGGTCGCCGGCCTCGAACGCGTTGTAGAACGCGGTGTTGGCGTTCAGCACGACGTCCTCGACCGTCGTCCCGCGGGCGCCTTCACTCGGCCGGGGGCTCCCGGATCCGTCCGTCATACGGTTCCCCATCTCTTCGCCACTCGGACCGCGTCCACGCTGGGGGCCACCGCGTGCGCCCGGATACACCAGGCACCCGCGGCGGCGGCCAGGGCGGTAACGGCCGCGCTCGCATCGTCTCGTCGTACGGCCGGTCTGGGTTCGCCGGTTTGCTCGTCGGCGAGCAGCCTACCGAGGAACGCCTTCCGGGACGCACCGATCAGCAACGGCCGGCCCAGTACGGCGAATTCCGGCAGCCGGCGGAGGATCTCCCAGTTGTGGTCGGCGTTCTTCGCGAAGCCGAGACCGGGGTCCAGCGCGACCCGGTCCAGGTCGACCCCGGCCGCGCGCATCACCTCGATCCGCTCACCCAGCTCGGCGATCACCTCGGCGACCACATCGCCGTACTCGGCCTTGTTCTGCATGTCGATCGAATGCCCGCGCCAATGCATGCAGACATACGGCGTACGGCGTTCTGCGACCAGCGCGAGCATGTCCGGGTCGGCCTGGCCGCCGGACACGTCGTTGATCATCGCGGCCCCGGCATCGAGGGCCAGCGCGGCGATCTCGGAGCGCATGGTGTCGACCGAGATCAGCGCGCCCTCGGCGGCCAGCGTCTCGATCACCGGCAGCACCCGGCGGATCTCCTCGGCCGGAGCCGGCCGCACGGCACCTGGCCGGGTCGACTCACCACCCACGTCGAGCAGGTCGGCGCCCTCGGCGAGCAACTCGCGGCCGTGCTTGATCGCGGCAGCAGGCTCGAACCACTCCCCGCCGTCGGAGAACGAGTCCGGTGTCACGTTCACGACGCCCATGACGAGGCTCCGGTCCAGCACCGGTAGCCCGTCCACGTGACCCCACGACCCGATTCCCACCCGCCCACCGTAGTGGGCGGGTCGGACAGGCCGGGAATCAGCTACCCAGGACCAGGCTGGTCTGGGTGCCGCGGAGGGCTTCCTCGATCGGCTGGGAGTAGGACTCGTTGGGGCGGTTGGACTTGTCCAGGCACTTGCCGTCGATCAGCGCCGCGCCGCTGGTGATGCCCTGGGCGTAGTTGCCGGTCATGTTGGCGCCACCGGAGTCACCGGACTCGACACAGGCGGTGTGCTGGAACAGGCCGCGGACGACGCGGTTGTTGCCGTAGTTCACCGTCACGTTGTTGGCAACGATCCGGCCGCAGGTCCACCCGGTGCTCTTGCCCGACTTGCACAGCTCGGATCCGACCGTGGGACTCGCCGTCCCGTACACCGCGACACTGCCGGAACCCCAGCCTTCGACGTACCCCTGCTGGTCCCAGCCTTCGATCACGTCGACGCTGCCGAAGTCGTTGCCCGGGAAGCTCGAGGTGATCGTGTTGCCGAGGATGTAGCCGTTGCGCGAGAACGACGGTCTGCCGGAGGTGCAGTGGCCGGCCGTCAGGAAGACCCGGGTGCCCTTGCTGCTGCGGGCGTTGAAGCCGAGCGAGCAGACATACCCGGTGTTCTTGTCGACCTGGAGGCCGCCGCGCAGGCTGAAGTCATCAGCCGTCGGCGTCACCTTGCCGTAGACCGTCCGCACCGTGACCTGGTCGCCGTGCTCCTTGGCCCGCTCCAGGAACCGCTCGGTGAACACATCGTGCGCCCCCTTCGGAACGCTCACCACGACCGTGCCGCTGATCGGATCGACGTACCAGGACCGCACCTTGCCCGGCCGCGACTTGACCGCCAGCCGGTTCAGCTCGGCCTGCACGGAGTTCAGCTCGGAAGCGGTAAAACGCACCAACTTCGGCACCGCCCCAGCAGCCCGAACCAGCTCAGCCGTCGCCACATCAGACACCGCGACAATCAGCTCACCCGCGTTGTCGTAGTAGCTACCGACCGCCCGCGACCCGAGCTCACTCTGCAGCGCATCCGCCGTGAGTTTCGTTGCAGCCTTCTGAGCGGTGGACTTCCCGACGAGCTTCGTCGGCTCCACCCGCGGCCCGTCCACCACCGGACGCTTGGCGTCATCCGCAGTGGCCCAGTTGGCCGCCACCAACCCGGCGGCTGTCAGTACAGCAGCGCCGGCGAGTGCGGCGCCGACCCGGTAACGCCCCGACATTCCTTGTCCTCCTCACCGCCGGCGCCCGTTCCCCGTCGATCGAACGCCCTTACGGAAAGTAAACGCATCGGAACGGAATGTCCACAGCTACCAGCTCACAATCCCCAACGACCGAGTCTCAATGGAGCTACGCACTGAGTTATTTGCTGTAGTGGAACCGCGCCTGGAGGATGACCAGATCTCCGCCGTCGACGAGATAAACGAGGCGGTGCTCGGAGTCGATCCGCCGGGACCAGGCGCCTTGCAGCATGTGCTTGAGCGGCTCGGGTTTTCCGATTCCGCTCTGCGGGTCCCGCAAGGCATCCTCGATCAGCCGATTGATCCGCTTCACCTGCTGCCGGTCGACCTGCTGCCAGTACGTGTAGTCCTCCCAGCCGTTGGGAGTGAAGACCAGCCTCACGTCAGGTCGTGCTCTTCGCGCTCGCCGCGTTGTGCTTGCTGCAGACTCTCCAGCAGCCGACGCGCGTTCTCGGGCACGCGCAGGAGGTGTGCCGTCTCTTCGAGCGCCCGATAGTCATCGAGCGAGATCAGAACGGCGTCGCCACCCTTCGAGGTGATCTCGACCGGGGTGTGGTCCTCGTTGACCTGCTGGATCAGCGGGAACAGGTTCTTGCGCGCCGCGGAGGCCGTGATCGCCATCTGCGCTCCTCACCTTCTGGTACGACAAATGGTACCACTCAGCCGACGATGAGGCTCATGGCTTCGGCTCGGGTGACGGGGTTGCGGAGCTGGCCGCGGACGGCGGAGGTGATGGTTTTGGCGCCGGGTTTGCGGACGCCGCGCATGGTCATGCACAGGTGTTCGCATTCGATCACGACGATGACGCCGCGGGGTTCGAGGAGTTCGACCAGGGATTCGGCGATCTGGGTGGTGAGGCGTTCCTGGACCTGGGGGCGTTTGGCGTAGACGTCGACCAGGCGGGCGAGTTTGGACAGGCCGGTGATCCGGCCGTCGCGGTTCGGGATGTAGCCGACGTGGGCGACGCCGGTGAACGGGACCAGGTGGTGCTCACAGACGCTCCAGACCTCGATGTCCTTCACCAGGACCATCTCGTCGTGCTCGAGCTCGAACGTCGTACTGAGCACGTCCTCGGGCCGCTGACCGAGGCCGGCGGTGATCTCGGCGTACGAGCGCGCCACCCGGGCCGGGGTGTCCCGCAGGCCGTCGCGGTCCGGGTCCTCCCCGATCGCGAACAGCAGCTCCCGGATCGCGCGCTCGGCCCGGGCATGATCGAAGTTCGGCGACGTCATGGCGTCAGGGTAAGCAGAAGCCCCGCCATCGGTAGGGATGGCGGGGCTTGTGAAGAGCGCTAGATCACTCGCTCGGCAACGGCGGGGTCGGGCCGCCGCCGTAGTTCGGCGGGTTGACCGACTCGTCCGGACCGACCGAACCACCGGGCAGTACGTCGGACAGTGAGCCGTTCTGCTGCGCGGTCGGCAGCGGCATCACCGGGGGCTGGTCGGACGGGATCCGGGTCGAGGACCCGGTCCAGGCCGGCCGCCGGTCCTTCTTCACGATCGGGCCGAAGATCTCGGCGATCTGGCCCTTGTCCAGGGTCTCCTTCTCGAGGAGCTCCTCGACCAGGTGGTCCAGCACCGCACGGTTCTCGACCAGGATGTCGAAGGCTTCCTGGTGCGCGTTCAGGATCAGCTTGCCGACCTCTTCGTCGACCGCGGCCGCGATCTCCTCGGAGTAGTTGCGCTGGCTGCCCAGGTCGCGACCCAGGAACGGCTCACCGCTGTCCTGACCGAACTTGATCGCACCGAGCCGCTCGGTCATGCCGTACTGCGTGACCATCGCCCGGGCGAGCGCGGTCGCCTTCTCGATGTCGTTACTGGCGCCGGTGGTCGGGTCGTGGAAGACCATCTCCTCGGCGGCGCGGCCACCGAGCATGTAGGCCAGCTTGTCGAGCATCTCCGAGCGGGTGGTCGAGTACTTGTCCTCGTCCGGCAGCACCATCGTGTAACCCAGCGCCCGGCCGCGCGGCAGGATCGTCACCTTGTGCACCGGGTCGGAGTGCGGCAGCGCCGCGGCGACCAGGGCGTGTCCACCTTCGTGGTACGCGGTGAGGACCTTTTCCTTGTCCGACATCAAGCGGGTACGACGTTGCGGGCCCGCGATCACGCGGTCGATCGCCTCGTCCAGCGCCTTGTTGTCGATCACCTGCATGTTCGAGCGGGCGGTCAGCAGGGCCGCCTCGTTCAGCACGTTGGCCAGGTCGGCACCGGTGAAGCCCGGCGTCCGGCGGGCGACCGCGGTCAGGTCGACGTCCTGCGACATCGGCTTGCCCCGGGCGTGCACCTTCAGGATCTGCTCACGGCCCGGCAGGTCCGGCGCATCGACGGCGATCTGCCGGTCGAAGCGGCCGGGCCGCAGCAGGGCCGGGTCGAGGACGTCGGGCCGGTTGGTGGCCGCGATCAGGATCACTCCGCCGCGGACGTCGAAGCCGTCCATCTCGACCAGCAGCTGGTTCAGCGTCTGCTCGCGCTCGTCGTGCCCACCGCCGAGACCCGCACCACGGTGCCGGCCGACGGCGTCGATCTCGTCGATGAAGACGATCGCCGGCGCGTTGGTCTTGGCCTGCTCGAACAGGTCGCGCACCCGGGAGGCACCGACACCGACGAACATCTCGACGAAGTCCGAACCGGAGATCGAGTAGAACGGCACCCCGGCCTCACCCGCGACCGCACGGGCCAGCAGGGTCTTACCGGTACCGGGCTGGCCGTAGAGCAGCACGCCCTTGGGGATCTTGGCGCCGACGGCCTGGAACTTGCCGGGCTCCTGGAGGAACTCCTTGATCTCGCCGAGTTCCTCGATCGCCTCGTCACAGCCGGCCACGTCGGCGAACGTGGTCTTCGGGGTGTCCTTGGTGATCAGCTTGGCCTTCGACTTGGCGAAGCTCATCACCCGCGAGCCGCCGCCCTGCATCGAATTCATCAGGAAGATGAAGACCACGGCGATCAGCAGGAACGGGATCAGCGTCTGGAACACCTGGCCGATGAAACTCGGCTTCGGGTTCTCGACGTTGTACTTCTCGACCTTGCCGTTCTGGTAGAGGTCCTGCAGCGACGCGCCCAGCGAGTTCGCCTGGCCGTCCACCCAGTAGGCCCGGATCTTGGTGCCGTCGGCCTTCTCGAGCCGGATCTCCTGGTTCGGGTCGACCAGGGTGACGGTCTTGATCACCTTCTCGCCGGCCGGGGCGTCGGTGGCCTGCTTGATCACCTTGACGACCTCACCGGTCGGCTCGGTCTTGTAGCCGGACGAGCCGGTCAGGAGCTGTCCGATCACCAGCACGCCCAGGAAGGCGAGGATGATCCAGAACAGGGGTCCGCGGAAGATGCGCTTCACGTCCATGATCGAGGCCTACGCCCCGTCCCTCCTAGCTCGGCAGGCCCGGGTTTCGCGGGCTTGAGACGGTACTACCAGTCCAAGTGTCTCGTGCCGGGCAAGCCTGCCGACCACGAGGGTCACCGATAGACGGTACGACCTGTTGTACAGGCTGTCACCAACTCTGCCCGCACGAACGGGTCAGGAGTAGACGTGCGGCGCCAGAGTCGCCACGCAGCGCAGGTTCCGGTACTTCTCCGCGTAGTCGAGCCCGTACCCGACGACGAACTCGTCCGGCAGCGCCAGGCCGACGTACTTCACCGGGACCTGCATCTTGGCCGCGCCCGGCTTCACGAACGCCGTGCACAGCTCCAGCGAGGCCGGCTTGCGCGACTCGAGGTTGCTGACCAGCCAGCTCAGCGTGAGCCCGGTGTCGATGATGTCCTCGACGATCAGGACGTGCCGGTTGGTGATGTCGGTGTCCAGGTCCTTCTGGATCCGCACCACACCGGACGACTTGGTGCCCGACCCGTACGACGAGATCGCCATCCAGTCCATCTCCACGTGCCGCGTGAAGGACCGCGCCAGGTCGGCCATCACCATCACCGCCCCGCGCAGGACGCCTACCAGCAGCAGGTCCTTGCCGTGGTAGTCCTCCTCGATCCGACCGGCCAGTTCCCGCAGCTTCGCCAGGATCTGGTCCTCGGTGTAATGGATCTGGGTCAGGTCCTTCTCGATGTCCGCCGCATCCACGAGGATCAGCCTGTCATATCCGGCCCGAAGATTATGAATCCGCCTCGGCGGATGGCGCGGACGCCTTGGGGCAGGTCGATCCAGCGCTGACCGCGCCAGTCGGTGATCAGCGCGTCGACGGCTGCGACGTGGCCGGCGTTCAGGTCGGTGGCTCGGGAGCCGGCCTCCAACGCCGCCTGCCGCAGGACGCGCGTGCGAAGCGCAGCGGGCTCGTCGGCGACCATTCCGACGTCACACAGCACCTCCCCATCAGTACGACGTACTGCCGTCTCCGCGAGGTCTGCCGCCAGCATGTCGAGGGCGTCGGCGTCCGCCCGGAGCAGTCCGGCCGTTCGGGCCAGCGCTTCGACCACGCCAGGTCCCAGAGCCACTTCGAGCACCGGCAGCACCTCATGGCGGACCCGGACCCGCGTGTACGACGGGTCGTCGTTGTGCGGGTCATGCCAGGGCCGCAGGCCGGCCGCGATACAGGCCGCGGCCGTGGTGGCGCGTGGAACCTCCAGGAGCGGCCGTCGGAGCAGTCCGGCAACCGCGGCCATCCCAGCAAGCGATCTGGCCCCGGAACCGCGTCCCAGCCCCAACAAGACAGTCTCAGCCTGGTCGTCCCGCGTATGCGCCAGCAGTACGACGTCCGCCCCGAACTCGTCAGCGGCCGCCCGCAGAGCGTCGTACCGGGCTGTTCGGGCTGCACCCTCCGGACCGCCCTCGCCGCCGACCTCTACCGCGCGGACCTGGACGGGATCGAGCCCCAGCCCGCGACACTGCTCCGCAGCGATCTCCGCAGTCTGGGCGGAGTCCGGCTGCAGACCGTGGTCGACGATGACAGCCCCTGCCCGCAGCCCCAGCTTCGGCGCCTCGAACGCAGTTGCCGCAGCAAGCGCGAGTGAGTCGGTCCCTCCCGAGCAGGCGACCAGAGCGGTCGTTCCGGTCGGCAGATCGGACAGGGCTGATCGCACCGCCTCGCGAGTGCGCGCGATCGCAGGATGCAGCCGGCCGCGGCGCTCGGCGACCAGCTCCTCGGCGGTCTTACCGCCGGACTCAGCCGTGGAGTCGACTGACCCAGGCATCGGGGTTCGCGATCTCGTTCTTGGTGGGCAGTGTGTTCGGCCCGGTCCAGACCCGGTTGAACCCGTCCATGCCGACCTGCTCCACCACGCGCCGCACGAACGCGGCACCGTCCTTGTACTGCTTCAGCTTCGCGTCCAGTCCGAGCAGCTTCTTCAGCAGCTGGTCCACCGGGTTCCCGCCCTGCCGCCGGGAGGTGAACTTCGACCGGATGGCATCCACGGTCGGAATCACCGACGGCCCGACGCCGTCCATCACGAAGTCCGCATGGCCTTCCAGCAACGACATGACCGCGGTCAACCGATCCAGCACTGCACGCTGCTCCGGCGACTGCATCAGGTCCACCAGACTCAGGTCGGCCTCACCACGCACCGACCGCCCGAGCCGCTGCACGGCCTCCCGGAACATCGCCGCGTACGCCGATGCGTCCAGCTCGGCCTGGTCGAGGAACAGCCCGATCTCGGAGCGCAGGTGGTCCCGCAGCCACGGAACCGCGGTGAACTGCACCCGGTGCGTCTCCTCGTGCAGACACACCCACAACCGGAAGTCCCGCGGTACGACGCCCAGCTCGTTCTCGACCTGCATGACGTTCGGAGCGACCAGCAGCAGGCGGCCGGTGAGGTCAGGACGAGCCGGGTCGGGTTCCGAGGGGTAGAACGGGTCGAACTGACCGAGCACACGGGACGACAGGAACGCCAGCAGCGCACCGGCCTCGATCGCGGTCACCCGGGAGCCGACCGCGGACGACAGCCCGCCACTCCGCTCGGCCTTCTCACGCAGCTTGTCAGCCAGCGGCTGCATCACGGTCCGGAAGCCATCGGCGTTCGCCTGGACCCAGCCCGGCCGGTCCACGATCACCACCGGCGCAGTGGCCGACGTGGCCCGCAGCCCGGTGAAGTCACGGACGTGCTGCTCGGAGTCGACCGCGAACTGGCGTAGCTCGGCGACCACCTGGTCCGCCTCGGCCCGGCTGACCACCGGGCCCGGGCGCAGCAGCTTGCGCGCCACACCGGTCGCCAGCTGCCAGTCGACCATCTCAGCCGCAGTATCGCCGTCCGCCGTACTCATAAGTTGACCCTAGGTCATGTCTGGTAATTCGTCGCCGTAGCGAGCATGTGCTCGGTGCGGTAGCTCGGCGTGCTGGGGTGGAGGCCTCGATGTGGTTCATCGTGGCCTTTGCCCCAGTGCGGCGAGGTGCCGTGCCGAGTGCAGCGCAGTAGGCGAGGAATTGCCAGACATGGCCTCGTCCCAGGAGCAAGGCTCAGCACCCACAGTTGGCCAGTGCAGCGGCTGCTCTGTCCAGTGCGGCCCGGGCGTCGAGCGTCTTGGCGACCGGGACGCTGTCACTCGCCACAGCGAACGCCAGCAACGTGCCACTCCGTGTCCGGACCATTCCGGCCAGGCTGTGCACCCCAGTCAGCGTGCCGGTCTTCGCCCGGACCAGTCCGGTTCCAGCGCCCGCGCTGCCTGAGCCGAAGCGGTCTTCCAGCGAACCGGTGAAGCCTGCGATCGGCAGTCCGGTCAGAAGGTGCCGCAGCTCCGGGTGGTCCTTCGAAGCGGCCACCCGGACCGCACCGGCCAGCAGATCGAGCGGGACCTTGTTCGTGCGGGTCAGACCGCTGCCGTCGTAGATCTGCGCCTTGCCGACGTTCAGTCCGAGCTTGGTGAGCGTCTCCTCGAGCCCAGTGACGCCACCGACGTAAGAGCCGCCGTTCTTCGTCGCCAGGCCGACATGACGCAGCAGGACCTCGGCACCGTCGTTGTCGCTGTGCAGGTTCACGTACTCGACGATCTGTCCGACCGTCGGCGACGCCACCTTCGCCAGCGCCTCCGCACCGGCCGGTGCGGTCTTCGGCTTCGCACCACCCGCGACCTTGATGCCGTTGGCCACCAACAGCTTGCTGAAGGCGACGGCCGCGGCCTGCGACGGCGAGTCCGACCGCTTGGACATCCCCTTCGCGATCCGCCCCTCGTCCACCCACAGCGCCGACGTCCGCGCGGCAATGCCTTCGGGCAGGTAGTTCGACTCCCACTTCGCGTTCCCGGCCGGGCCGGTGAACAGTGAGGCGTCGTACCCGAGGGTGACGCTGGTGACACCCTGCGCCTTCAGAGCCTTCGCCGTACTCGCGGCCAGGGCCGACAGCGTCGCGCGAGTCGGGTAGCCGTCCGACGGCTTCGCAGTCAGCAGCGGGTCACCGCCACCAACCAGCACGATCGAGCCCTTGCCCCCGCTCACCACCTTCGTGGTGAACCGGTGCTCCGGTCCGAGCGCGGACAGCGCCGAGACCGTGGTCAACAGCTTCAGCGTCGACGCGGGCGTGTACGTCGTCGCCGCGCCGGTCGAGAACACCACCTTGCCGCGGTCGACGTCGTACACGTAAACACCCCGGTGCTTGCCCAGCGACGGGTCCGCGAGGACTGCGGCCAGCGCCCGCTGCACACCCGCCGTAGTCGGCGCTGCACCCTCCGGCGTGGCCGGAGTGAGCACTGCGGGGGCAGAAACCGGTACGGCGCTCGCCCCGCCCGCCAGCCCGAGACACATCGTTGAGGCGAGCAGCGTGACGAACACCGCACGAGGAGGACGGGCCACCGGGCTGCTCCTGTCATTTGGTCGGTCCGAACCGTGACAGTATCTGCCGTATGGAGTTCGACGTCTTCATCGAGATCCCCAAGGGCACCCGTAACAAGTACGAGCTGGACCACAAGACGAACCGGCTGCGGCTCGACCGCACCCTGTTCACGGCCACTCAGTACCCGTCCGACTACGGCTTCATCGAGGACACCCTGGGCCAGGACGGCGACCCGCTGGACGCGCTCGTCCTGCTGACCGAGCCGACCTTCCCCGGCTGCCTGATCAAGGCCCGGGCGATCGGCATGTTCCGGATGACCGACGAGAAGGGCCCGGACGACAAGGTCCTCTGCGTCCCCGCCGGTGACCCGCGCCAGGAGCACCTGCGCGACATCCACCACGTGCCGGAGTTCGACCGCCTCGAGATCCAGCACTTCTTCGAGGTCTACAAGGACCTCGAGCCGGGCAAGTCCGTCGAGGGCGCCACCTGGGTCGGCCGCGCCGACGCCGAGGCCGAGATCAGCGCCTCCTTCGAGCGCCTGAAGACCGAAGGCCACTGACCGCTCCACCTGACCGCCGGCCCGCCACTGCGGCGCCGGCGGTTCGTCATTCCCCGCTGACCCGGCTGAGCAGCCCGAGCAGCACCTTGCGCTCCGCGGCGGTGAGCGGCGCCAGCAGCTCGTCCTCGGCCGCGTAGATCAGCCGGTCCATCGCCACCAGCTGCTTGCGGCCGGCCGCGGTGATCGCGACGATCTTGCGCCGCCGATCATCCGGGTCGACCCGGCGCGCGACGTACCCGACCTCTTCCAGCTCGTCGAGCACATTGACGAGGTCGCTGCGGTCGAGACCGATCCGGTCGGCCAGCGTCGCCTGGGCCGCCTCACCGTCGCCGTCCAGGCTGGCCATGACGTGGTAGTGCTGCGTCCGCACGCCCGCCTCGAGCATGTGCTGCCGGACCAGCCGCTGGGACTGCAGACTCGCCCGCCCCAACGCCCAGAGCACCCGATCGGCCAGGCGGTGGTTCGGCGATTTCTGCACCTGTCCACTGTAGGACTTCCGAGATATCGTGGGTATTACCCATTATTTACAGCACCCACAGTCTGGAGTAGTTCATGCGCGCAGTGCGCTACCACGCCCATGGCGGCCCCGAGGTCCTGCAGCTCGACGACGTCGAGGTCCCCACACCCAACGCCGGCCAAGTCCTCGTCAAGGTCGAGGCGATCGGGACGAACGCGATCGACGGCGTCTTCCGCTCCGGCACCAGCCCGTGGCCACGTCCGCTGCCCGGCAAGCTCACCGGCGATGTGGTCGGCCGAATCACCCAGCTCGGCCCGAACACCGACTTCGCGATCGGCGACCGCGTGGCCGGGCTGTCCGAAGACGCCTTCGCCGAGTACGCCGTACTGGATGCCGCCTTCCTGGCCACCATTCCTGACGATGCCGACGCCGGAGCCGCGACGATGATGTCGATGTCCGGACCGCTCGCCCTCCGCCTCCTCGAGGCAGGCCGGGTCCCGGCCGGCGGCACCGTGCTGATCCAGTCAGCCGCGGGCGGAGTCGGTCACCTCGCCGTCCAGCTCGCCCGCACCTTCGACCCCAAGACAATCATCGGTACGGCGTCCTCGCCCGCCCGACTGGACTTCATCCGCTCACTCGGCGCCGAGGCCGTCGACCTGACCGACCCCGATTGGCCGGCTCAGGTCCGCAGCCTGGCCCCCGACGGCGTCGACACGGTCCTCGACTCGGTCGGTGGAACCGTCTTCGACCAAGGCCTCGATCTGGTTCGCCCACTCGGCACGATGGTCACGTACGGCGCCATCACCGGCGAACTGCCGACCGTCCCGGCCTCCGCCCTCTTCAACCTCCGGTCCGTGACCGGCCTCTCGATGCTCGCCTGGCGAGCCGCCCGCCCGGACCTGGCCCGCAACGACATCGCCGAGGTCACTCGCCACTGGCGGTCCGGCGAACTCCAGCCCGCCGTCCACGCCAGCTATCGACTGGCCGACGTACAGGAACTTCACAAGGCACTCGACGCTCGTGTTGCCCTCGGCCGCCTGATCGCCACGACCTGATGCCTACCAGCCGATCAGCGAGTACGACGTGAACTCGTTCCGGCCCGCGATCGGCTCCACGGTGTCGGGCGCACCCGCACTCGGCAACGGCGACTCAATATCGTTGCCGACGGCACCCAACGGAGCACTCACCTCGTTGGGGGTCCGGCGGATCCAGGACATCGCGGTGGCGATCATCGCCCTGCTTCGCAAGGGATTCATCACGGGCGCCCGAAGAAGTCCGGGGGTTCCCAGTAGTAGACGCTCTGGATCTGGACCGGCTTACCGGACCGCGGCGCGTGGATCATCCGGCCGGCGCCGAGGTACATCGCGACGTGGTGAATGGTGCCGGGGTCGTTGGGGTCGATCGACCAGAAGATCAGGTCGCCCGGCCGCAGTTCGTCTTCGTCGATGTGCCGGGTCTGCTCGTACTGCGCCACGCTGTAGTGCGGCAACTGAACGCCCGCGCGCTTCCAGGCGCCCATCATCAGACCCGAGCAGTCCCAGCGGGACGGACCGGTGCCGCCCCACAGGTACATGTCGCCGAGCTGGGACAGCGCGAAGGCGATCGCACGGCTCGCACCGCGGCCCGAACCGCCGTTCCCACCGTTGCCCGGACGTTCCCGCGGCGGCTTCTTCTTGCCGGGATTCTTCTTACCCTGCTCGCGTTCACGGGCACGCTCGGCGGCCTCCCGAGCCCGTTCGCGGGCGCGCTCGGCGGCTTCGCGGGCCTCGATCTTGCGGCGCAGTTCGGCTGCCTTCTGAGCGGCAATTGCGGCGGCGCGCTGTCGCGCAAGCTCCTCGAGCCCCCGCTGCCGCTGTGCGGCGACCTGTACGGATGTGTTCTGCAGGACGGCCAGCTGAGCGATCGACTTCTGCCGCTGGACACCCATCGCGGTCACCGCGGCCGATTGCGCAGCCTCGGCGGCCTCGGCCGCCTTCTTCGCCTTGGCAGCCTCTTCGGTCGCGTGCTTCACCTTGGTGACGGCCTGGTCGGCCTGCACCTTGAACAGGTTGGTGACCACCTGGTTCGCCGAGTAGCGCAGGTACGAACCCTGCATCGCACTCGACACCGTGTGCGCCGTACCGGCCGAGTCGAGCAGCTGCTGCGGCCCTTCCGCGGTGAACAGCGGCGCCAGCTTCGCGATGTCGCCACCACCTTGGTACGACGCGACCGCGAACCGGCCGATCTGCTGCCGCTGAGTGTTCAGCGTCTTCTCGGCCTTGGCCGCCCGCTCAGCCGCCGTAGCGGCCTCCTTCTTAGCCTGGTCCAGCCTGTAGACCGCGCCGTTGTAGGCCTCGTCAGCAATCCCGGACTGGATCCCGAGCTGCTCCAGCCGGGCCTCGGCCGCGGCCAACTGCTGCTCGATCGCCTTGACCTGCCCGGCCTTGTCGGCAGCGGCCGCCTTGGCCCGGTCGACGGCGGCCTGCGACGGGATCACCGGCGGCTTCGGCTTCGCCTGTGCCGTGACCGGAACCACCATCATGGAGCCGGCCAGACAGACCGCCAGCACACCGGAGAGCGTTGCTCTACCGGTCTTCCCAGTGCCGCGCATCTGGTAGTTCCTTCCACCCGGTCACGGTGCCCTTCCCTGGCCCCATGAGCGCTTTTGGTCCTCCTGGACCACATACGTGACACTAGTTGCCTACAGCCCCATTGGGAACACTTTTCCCACAAGTATCTTTGTTTCACCTGCGTGTCGACTTGACAAACTACAAGCTTGTAATTCCACGCAAAGATGCCCGCTGACCGAGGTCGACGGGCATCTGAACCGCTGGGGGACGGTCAGCGAAGGGTGAACGAGGCAACCACCGGCAAGTGGTCCGAGGCCAGGCTCACCGGTACGGCGGCCTTCTGCGGGACCAGCTGCGGACTGTGCAGCAGGTAGTCGATCCGGGCGGTCGGGTTGCTCGCCTCGATCGTGTAGCCGGGGCCGACCCCGACCTCGACCCAGGTGTCCGCCAGTACGTCGGTCAGTGTCTTCAGCTCCGGCGTATCCGGCCGAGCGTTCAGGTCGCCGACCAGCAGCGTGGCCTTCCGGGACCGACCGAGGAGCTCAACCGCCTTCTGCGCCTGCTCGAGTCGCTCCGGCGGGTTGATGTTCGTCAGATGCGTGTTCGCGAACCGCAACTCGCTGCCCCGAACCTTCAGCGTGGCCACGGCCAGCCCGCGCTGCTCACTGCCCGGGTAGAGCGGCAGCAGGGTGTTGGTGAAGTCCTTGATCGGGTACTTCGACAGGATCGCCGTACCGTACTGGCGGCGCGGCTCCCCCGGGTTCACCGGCGGCAGGTCGAGATTCGCGGCGTACGCGTAGTGCATCTTCAACCGCTTGGCGAACCAGGCCGGTTGGTCGACCCAGTTGCTCCGCTCACTCCAGTGCCGGTCGACCTCTTGCAGCCCGACGACATCTGCGCCGTTCTTCTCGATCAGGGCCGCAATGCGTTCCAGATCGAGTACGGCGTCCACTCCCGCGCCATGGTGGATGTTGTACGTCATCACGGTGAGGTCCCGGCCCGGCCGACCACCGTCGGGCTGGGCCGCGGCCATCGCGGGAATCGTCATCATCAACGCGACCAGCCCGACGAGCGCACGCTTCACCGGCCAACCACCAACCGCGCGACCGCACCCTTGGCGCCCGATGCCCAGCAACCCGCCTGGACTCCGTGACCACCACACTCGACGCTGTCGAAGTTGCCATCGGAGAACTGCGTCCAGCTCCGGCCACCATCGCGGCTGACGTCACTGCCAGACGGACCGACCGCGATCACCGTGGTCAGCGACCGGCTGACCGTCGGCGGCAGGAACGTCGATCCGCTCCGATACCCCTTCGGCGCCTTGTCCGCCGGAACCAGCTTCCAGGTGCGACCCCCGTCGTACGTGATCGACGCCGCCTTGACGGCCTCGGTCGGCTTTAGGAAGTCGCCACCGACCGCCACCCCGAACAGCGAGCCGCGGAACGCGAGGCTGAAGATGCCGGCCGCCTCACCACTCGCCATCGGCGAATCGGACGCCGTCCAGTGCCGACCACCGTCGACCGTGCGGAACACCCGCGGCCGATCACCGCCGCCGGTCGCGAACCACGCCGTACGGCCAGGTCCCGCAACCAGGCACGTCCCGCTCGCCGCGAACGCGAACTCACCGGGCAGCGCCGCCGGCATCCCGTCGGTCGGCTGCACCTTCCACGACTTGCCGCCGTCGCTCGTCGCGGCGATCCGGAACTTGCCATCCACCGGGTCACTCAACGCGAGCCCACGACTCTTGTCATTGAAGGCAATGCAGTCGTAGAACGCCTTCTCGTCGGTGTTGCGGAACGTCTCGGTCCAGCTCTTGCCGCCGTTCACGGTCCGATAGACACGCGAGTCAGTCCCCGGCCCGATCGACAGGATCACCGCGCGCTGCGCATCGAACGCCTGCACATCACGGAACTGAACAGTCTCCGCACCAGCCGGGCTGACGTTCTGCCAGTGCTTCCCGCCATCCACAGTCCGCAGCACCTGCCCCGCGGACCCACCGACCCAGGCGACATCCTTGCTAACCGCCGACAACCCGCGGAACTGCGCCGTACTCCCCGTCGGCGTCACCTCCCACTTGTACGACGGCCCGCCACCCGCCTGAGCCGGCACCACCTGAGACAGCAAAAGCAGACCTCCTGCCGCAACTGCGGCCACACGCAGGATTCTCATGGGCCGCAGACTAGGCGAGGATCAGGCTGCCGTCAGCTTGAAAGACTGAGCTGTGCCGCCATTGCACGTGGACTGCACCAGTTGGGTGCTGTCGGCAGTGGATCCACCCGGGACGGTCAGGCACTTGCTGGTGTGCCGTACGACGAAGTGGAAGTAGCCACCGCCTTCGGAGACTGCTTGCCACTGCTGGTTGGTGCCACCGCCATAGGTCCACAGATGCAGACCGGCGTTGTCCTCGGTGGACACGCCACTCACATCGATCACCTTGGTGGCGTCGTTGCGGTTATTGACCCGGGTGAAGCCGTCAGTGGTCGGCTGGAACTGGAAGTTCTGGGCGGTGGTCGCGTTGCAGCTGTACTGCTGGATGACTGTGCCGTTGGCGGTGCCGGCCGCGCGGGCGTCGACGCACTTGCCGTTGGCCTTGTTCGCGACCGAGTACCAGGTGCCGGGAGCCGGCTGGTCGACCGGCGGCGTCGTACCGCCACCACCCAGCCACTTCAGCGCGTCCATCGTGAACTGGTTCTGCGCCGGGCTGTCGAACGTCGACGAGAGCCGGGTGTTGGTGTCGTAGTTCATCGCATTGTGGCCCCAGTTCGCGTAGATGACCTTGAAGTTCTTGTTGGTCCACGCGATCGGGTAGTAGCCCGACGTCCAGATGTTGCCGGCCTGGTCGCCGACCGGGAAGCTCGACGGGTCGATCGAGGCGAGCACCTGGATGTTCGGGTTCTGCCGCAGGTCGTTGGTCCAGCCGTACCACTCACTGACCGACGACCGGAACGTCGCGCCGGTGTTCACCAGCGACGGATGCGAGCGGTTCTCGGCCTTCAGCGTGACCGCGGACGGGTGCCAGGTGTTCGACTTGAACCGGCCGGTGCCGAGCAGCGTGTTGTTGAACCACGGCCAGCCCTGGTTCGCGTCGTTGTAGTTGCTCACATGGAAGCCGAAGAAGCCGCCGCCGTTCTCCATGTAGCGCTGGAACCCCGTCATCTGCGACGAGGCCCACGGCCGGTTGTCCAGGAACATCACCACCTGGTACTGCGAGGCCTGCAGGTTGTTCAGCCGGTTCCAGTCGTTGGTAGCGGTGTAGGTGAAACCGTTCTGCGCGCCGAACTGGGGGAACCGCTGATTGGCCTCTTTCACCCAGTCGTTGTGCGCCGCATCGTTCGTGTTGCCGTCGTAGAAGGCCAGCACGTTGAAGGTCGCTTGAACTTGAGCTGCCGCGGACGTCGTCAGGCCGGCCACCATCAGGAGTAGCGCGAGGACGAAGGCGGGCAGGCGGAAGCGAGCGGAAGGCATGGGGCGGTCCTTTCCGGAGGGCGATCCCGGAAAGGGCATTCCGAGACGTCGGGACTTAAATTAACTCCCGACGAAAGTCCTGTCCAGAGCTCATCGACTGACTTCCCAAAACCCCGAGCAGCCGCAACCGCTCGGCGCTTTCGCTGCCCGGCTCCGCGGTGAACACGATCAGGATCTGCTGCTGATCGGAGTTGTTGATCACCTCGCAGTACAGCTCGAGCTCGCCGACGACGGGATGCCGGAAGCGCTTGGTCCGGCTGTGCGCCGGGACCACCTCGTGCGCGTCCCAGATCTCCGCGAACTCGGGACTCAACTTGGCCAGCGCGGTCGCGATCGAAGCGGCGTACGACTTGGGGCCGTCGGCAGTGGCGACCTGCCGCAGCATCGAGACCAGCAACCGGCTGTGCCGCGACAGCTCGGGCTCGCTGTAGAGCACCCGCGAATCCGGGTACGCGAACCAGCGATAGACCTCGGCGCGATCGAGACCCTCGTAGTTGGTCTGCTCACCGGCGAACGCGATATGGGCCGGCGTCTGCGCGACCGTCTCGCCGCAGCGGTTCAGCAACAGCGCCGGGGTGTCCTGCAGCCGGTCCATGATCCGCAACATCCCCGGATCGACATGACAGGCACGCGTCGTCCGCGGCGGCACGCCCTGCCCGGCCAGCACGAACAGATGATCCCGCTCATCCAGCGTCATCCGCAGCGCGCGAGCGATCGCAGCGAGCATCTCCACCGACGGCTGCGGCCCGCGACCACCTTCGAGCCGGCTGTAGTAGTCGGTCGACATCGACGCCAGTACGGCGACCTCCTCGCGCCGCAGTCCCGGCGTACGGCGTCGTCGGCCGCGCGGCAGCCCGACATCCTCGGGCTGCAGGGCCTCCCGGCGTTTGCGGAGGAAATCGGACAGATCGGCGTACTCCATGTCTCCAGTGTGACCACCCGCGCGAAGTTATCCACTGCTTGCCGAGCAGTGGCTGAACGCGACCTGGTTGCCCCCGGCATCCGCTTCCAGGCTGGAGCCATGAAAACCACTGGCAACACGATCTTCATGACCGGCGGTACGTCGGGTATCGGCCTCGAGCTCGCCCGTCGTTTCCGCGACCTCGGCAACACCGTCATCATCAGCGGCCGCCGCAAGGACCTCCTCGACCAGATCGCCACCGAGGACAACATCGAAGGCCTCGTCCTGGACGTCGCCGACCCCGCCTCGATCGCCACCGCGTTCACCGACGTCACCGCCCGCCACGACGTCAACGTCCTGATCACCATGGCCGGCATCATGCAGACCGAGAACCTCCAGGACCCCACCCACCTCGCCACCAGCGAAGCAACGATCGACATCAACCTGCTGGGCACGATCCGAACGATCACGGCCTTCCTGCCCTACCTACAACAGCAAACCGACCCCGCCATCATCACGGTCTCCTCCGGCCTGGCCTTCGTCCCCTTGGCCCTGACCCCGACATACAACGCCACCAAAGCCGCCATCCACAGCTACACCCAAAGCCTCCGCCTGCAACTCGCCGGCACCCCCGTCCAGGTCATCGAACTAGTCCCGCCCGCCGTCCAGACCAACCTCCTGAACGGCGCCGCCCCCGACCCCACCTGGATGCCCCTCGCCGACTTCACCGACGAGTCCATCGCGCTGCTCCAGCAGAACCCCGACCTGGAAGAAGTCCTGGTCGACCGAGTCCACTTCCTCCGAGCCGCCGAACGCGAAAACCGCTACGAAGCCGTAGTAGCAGCCCTCAACTCGGCCCACTGACCGTCCTTCGCCGACACCCACCTACTCCGCGCTCGCGAGTGTGGCGAGTGGGCGGTCGAGTGTGATCTCCATGTCGTTGTCCATCGTTTATCGACGGCATTCTCCCCACAGTCGGGACCGGGCTGCTCACGGCGGCGCGTCGAGCGGAGCCACCGTGCCGAATGGGTGCCCCGGGAAAGGAGGAAGGATGGGGCGGACCGCCAGCACTCACCAACTCTGCGCGACCGGCTCAGTTCACGCTCAGAGCGACCGGCCCGGACCGGCCAAATGCAGGTTAGTGAGTGGCGCAGGTCCGCCCACCTTCGCGACGCGTCACCTACTCCGCGAGCGCCTGCTCGATCCGCTCCACCTTCGCAGTGAGCTGCCCGGTAAATCCAGGCCGAATATCAGCCTTCAACACCAAGCTCACCCGAGGCGAAACCGCCCCCACCGCCTCAACAGCCTGCTTCACAACAGCCATCACCTCATCCCACTCACCTTCGATGTTGGTGAACATGGCGTTGGTCTCATTGGGAAGACCGGAGGCGCGAACGACGCGAACGGCCTCGGCCACCGCGTCGCTCACACCTCCGGTCTCGTCACCTGACAGGGGGCTGATGCTGAATGCGACGATCATGCATCCAGTTTGTCAGGCTCCCCTTCTTCGGCAGCGCGGCGTTCGGCGCCGCTGGTGGTGAGCAGGGGCTTCTCCTTGATGAAGACGACGGCGATGAGGGCCAGGACCGCGAACGGCACCGACATCATGAAGAGGTCAGCGGTTGCGTCGCCGTAGGCGTTCTCGACGACGGTGCGGATGGCGGGTGGGAGCTCGGCGATGTTCGGTACGGCGCCGCTGCCGCCCGTCGCGCCGCCGCCTGGGTTGAGGGTTTCGGCGATGTTGTTGGCCAGGATGGCGCCGAGGACGCTGACGCCGATGGTGCCGCCCATGCTGCGGAAGAAGCTGACCGCGGAGGTGGCCGCACCGAGCTCACGAGCCGGTACGTCGTTCTGCGCGGCCAGGACCAAGTTCTGCATGACCAGGCCGATGCCGACACCGAGGACGAGCATGAAGCCCCACAGCACGAACTTCGAGGTCTGTGCGTCGATCGTGCCGAACAGTGCCAGTCCGATCGGCAGCAGCACGCTGCCGATGACCAGGTAGATCTTCCACTTGCCGGTCTTCGTGATCAGGCCACCGGCGACCGTGGAGGCGCCCATCATGCCGATGATGAGCGGGAGGCCCATCAGGCCGGCGGCGGTCGGCGAGTAGCCCTGGGCGATCTGGAAGTACTGCGCCAGGAACACCGAGCCACCGAACATCGCCACACCGACCAGCGCGCTGGCGACGATGGACAGGCTGACTGTGCGGTTGCGGAACAGGTCCATCGGGATGATCGGCTCGGGGTGCTTGCGCTCTACGAGCACTGCGACCAGCAGCACCAGCAGAGCCCCGGCGACGAGCAGGAAGCTCTCCAGCGACACCCAGCCGAGCTTGCTGCCGAAGGAGGACCAGACCAGCAGCATGCTGACACCGGCTGTGATGAGCAACGCGCCCCACCAGTCGATCTTCACTTCTCGACGCACGGTCGCCAGATGCAGTGTGCGCTGCAGCAAGAACATCGCGACGAGCACGAACGGCACGCCGACCAGGAAGCAGGCCCGCCAGCCCAGCGGCGAGTCGACCAGGAAACCACCGAGCAGCGGCCCACCAACGGTCGCCGACGCGAAGACGGCACCGAAGATTCCGGAGTACCGGCCGAGTTCACGCGGCGGGATGATCGCCGCCATCACGATCTGCACCAGCGCGGTCAACCCGCCGCCGCCCAGACCCTGCAGAACCCGGCTGCCCAGCAGGACCTCGATGTTCGGGGCGAAACCCGCGACCAGCGAGCCGACCACGAAGAAGCCCAGTGACAGCTGGAGCAGCAGCTTGTTGTTGTAGAGATCGGCGAGCTTGCCCCACAACGGCACGGTGGCCGTCATCGCGAGCAGCTCGAGGGTGACGACCCAGGTGTACGACGATTGGCTCGCCCCCAGGTCGTGAATGATCCGCGGCAGCGCGGTCGACACCACGGTGCCGGCCAGGATCGCCACGAACAGCCCCATCATCAGACCCGAGATGGCCTGCACGGTCTGCCGCGGCGTCAGCGCCGCGACCGAACCGGTCCCCTCGGCCGAGGTCGTCGTCATGAAGAACCTTTCTGATAGTCAGGGTCGAGGCCCTGAGCAAGTAGTTGGAACGCTGCGTCGACCAGGTCCGCCGGGACCGAGCCCGGAGTGTCCTTGTGCATCTCGACGGCGACCCGGCAGGCCGCCCCGGCATTGCTGACGATCAGCCGCGCCCGGAGCGGGTCACCGATCCGCTCGGTGAGCGCCTCGGACAACTGCCGTTCGTCGTCCATGCTCGACAGCATCAGGTGGTACAGCAGGCTCGGCGAGCCCATGATCAGCTCACCGCGCCGCGACAACGCCCCCTCACTGATGAGGTCGCGCAGTACGTCGTGCACGATCAGCGACATCGTGGACAGCGGCGACTGCTCGGCCGGCGCCGTGGCGATCAGCTCCAGCGCCCGCTCCAGATGCGCGGGATTGCGCCCGAGGATCGCGTGCTCCTTGTGCGGGAAGTAGTTGAAGAACGTCCGCACCGACACATCGGCGGCCTCGGCGATCTCCTCGACCGTGACGTTGTCCGGCCCCTTGGCCAGCGCCAGCCGCAGCGCGGCCTCGGTCAGCGCCGCCCTCGTCTGGAGCTTCTTCCGCTCCCGCAACCCACCCTCTGCCTGACTCACCCGACCAGAGTAGGCAGATTCTTGCAGTCACTGCAAACTATTAGGCCGTGAAATTTTGCAGCTCTGCACGAAGGGGCACCAGCCACTCTAGGCGCGGTCCGGGACATGCCGAATGTATTTCACTTCCGTGATCACTCGACTACGGTGCGTCGAGTGACTTCCGAGACTCTTCCGTCCGCAATGACCCGCCGCCGGTTCGCCGGCCTGACCGCCCTCACCGCGGCCGCCGCGACCGGCCTCACCCGGATCGGGCCGGCCGAGGCCGCGCCGTACGTGCCTGCCCTCGTCGTCGGGACCGGGTACGGCGCCGCCGTCACCGCGTTGCGCCTCGGCACGGCCGGGATCCGGACCACGATGATCGAGATGGGCCAGCTGTGGAACACCCCCGGGAAGGACGGCAAGGTGTTCTGCTCGACCCTGAAACCGGACCGCCGCTCGATGTGGTTCTCGAGCCGCACCAAGGCGCCGCTCGACACCTTCCTCTGGCTCGACGTGGTCAACCGCGACCTCGGACGCCCGTACGCCGGCATCCTGGACCGGATCGATTTCCCGAACATGGGCGTGTACGTCGGTCGCGGAGTCGGCGGCGGTTCGCTGGTCAACGGCGGGATGGCGCCGACGCCGCAGCGCGCGTACTTCGAGAAGATGTTGCCGACGGTGGATGCGGACGCGATGTACAAGCGATACTTCCCGCTGGCCCGCCGGATGCTCGGCGTGAACACGATCGATCCCCGGTACCTGGAACAGACCCCGGTCTACAAGTACGCGCGCGTCTCCCGGCGGCATGCTCACCAGGCTGGCTTCCGGACGAGCGTCGTACCGAATGTCTATGACTTCAAGTACCTGCGACGCGAAGAGAACAAGCAAGCGCCGCGATCCGCGCTGGCCGGCGAAGTGATCTACGGCAACAACCACGGCAAGCAGTCACTGGACAAGACATACCTCGCCGACGCTCTCGGAACCGGCAACGTCACCATCCGAACCCTTACCCGCGTGACCACGATTCGCCAGCAGGGCAAGGGTTATCTGGTCGGTCTCGAACAGATCGATGTCTGGGGCAAGGTTGTTCGCCGGAGCGAGATCTCGTGCGGCTCCCTGTTCCTCGGTGCCGGCAGCATCGGCACCACCGAACTGTTGCTCAGAGCAAGAGAAACCGGGACCCTCCCCGACCTGCCGACCGCGATCGGCAACGGCTGGGGAACCAACGGCAACGTGATGACCGCGCGCGCCAACCACCTCTGGGACCCGACCGGCTCACTCCAGTCGACCATCCCAACCCTCGCGATCGACAACTGGAACGACCCGAAGCACCCGGCGTTCGCCGAGATCGCTCCCCTCCCCGTCGGCCTCGAGACCTGGGCCAGCCTCTACCTCGCCATCACCGTCAACCCCGAACGCGGTCGCTTCACCTACAACCACACCACCGACCGCGCCGAGCTCCAATGGTCCGCCAGCCAGAGCACCCCGTCACTCCGCTCAGCCCAAGCCTTGTTCGACAAGATCAACAATGCGATCGGTACGACGTACCGCCGCGATCTCTTCGCCGGCAACCGAGCCTTTGCCGCCGACTTCTGCTACCACCCCCTCGGCGGCGCCCTCCTCGGCAAAGCCACCGACAACTACGGCCGCGTCCGCAACCACCCAGGCCTCTACGTCACCGACAGCTCCCTCATCCCAGGCAGCCTCGGCGTCAACCCCTTCGTCACCATCACTGCCCTGGCCGAACGCAACATCGCCCACGTCCTCGCCACCGACCTGAAGCGCCGGTAGAATGTGTGCAGAGCCTCCGACGCAGACTTCCTGCGGTCGGAGGCTTTTGCGTATGACGACCATCCTGTACCGAGCCGCGATCCATGACCTTCGCGGCGACGCCGTCCTGCCGCTCAATGTGCTGCGCGAACAGCACCCGGACCTCTACGAACGCGAGGCCGCCAAGTACGCCATGCGCCCGGAGACGATGGCCTACCCGGTCCATCCCCTCGGATGCACCTGGACCGACGTCGTCTTCCTCTCCCCGGTCCACCCAGCCCCACTCTTCGAGGCCCTCCACGAATCCGGCCGCATCGGCCGCGTCGTCCCCGACTACTGGACCCTCGACGCCGACCTCCTGGACCCCGCCCGCACCTGCATCCTCCTCAAACGCCACGACCCCGAACTACGCCCGCAACCACCCGAAGACTTCATCCCCTACTCATCCACCACCGTCGCCACACTCACCCAGCCATCCGAGAAAGCGTTGCACCGCTTAAGAACCCTCAACCCCACCGAGCCGCTCTTCCCCTGGGCCGACATCCCCCACATCCTCCACCGCGGCCCCATCCCGGTCGCCCTCTTCCGCACAACCAACGGCGTACAGCAGTGAGTAGTAGCCGGCCGGATGCCCCTCGCCCACCGCCACTCCCTCGGCCTCCACCCAGGCATGCGCACCGAACGGCGGGTGCCGCCGGACGCCGACACACCAGACCGGCCACTGACCGCGTGCACGGCACAACAACGCCGTCGCGATCGACCTCGGCAGGCAACCCTGCGGTCCGGAACAATGGATGCTGACAGCAACAACAGCGGCCCTGGCCTGCGCGGTGAGTTGACCACCCGCAGGCCGGGATCCCTTGGCCAGCAAGGACATCGCCTTGCGCAACCGCCCGGGCGGCCGCTTCGCCAACACTCGTGCAACCGGTACGACGAACCACACCGCGACCCGCCACCGCCACGGCACCGACGTCGGGTCGAAGGTGATGACGCCGGTGGCGCTCACCTCGTGACCAACTTCGCCGCAGCGAGTTCACCCAGCAGCTCCTCGACGTCCACCCGCGCCGTGGCGACATCAACGGCGTACCGATCGGTGATCGCCGCAACAGCCTCCACGATCCCACCACCGTCGAGCATCGTCCGTACGGCGAGCACCCCGGACGGGTTGAGGCTGAAGAACCCGCCGGCAACTTCGTCCAGCAGCACCCATCCGTACTCGGTCTCGACCATCGTCACCGCAGTCCTGAGCTTCATCGCAGTCCCTTCAACCAGGCTTCGACTTCGAGCAACCGCCGGACCGGCCCGCACGTGTCCACGTCGTACGGTCCGCGACAGATCCGCCGTACGGCGTCGACGTCGATCAGCCCGAGTTGCGCGGTCCCGGAGTCCTCCAGCAACGCCAGCAACCCACGCCTGTGCTCGCTCCAGCCCTTGCTGACCGTCATGGAGATGTCCGACTTGCTCGCCCGCGCGAGCGCCCGGGGCGGAAGCACATCGGCCATCGCCTGCACCAGTAGCGGCTTGTAGCGCCGCGGATCGATCGCCTCATCAGGTCGTACGGCGAGGCAGGCCTCCAGCACGCGATCGTCGAAGAACGGGGACGCGACCGGTACGCCGTCGACTTCTCCGAGTTGCGCCACATGCCGGGCAGCCAATGCGCCGGTGTGGACGAACTCGAGCGTCGCATGCATTCCGCGCGCCTCGGCCAACGGCTCGGCCGCTTCAGCGAAGGCGCCGCGCACCAACTCGACCGCGTGCCCAGTCAGCCAGTGCGGCAACTGCGGCGGGACACCCCAGCCCAGAACATGCATCTCCGTTGACTGCTTGCGTTCGAGGCTGGTCGCAAACCAGTCGGCGTACGTCGTCCGATCCGCCAGCAGCCCTGCCACCGCACCAGCCGTCAGCCGGTACTTCGCCTGCACCCGACGCGCCAATCGGGCCGCGCGCAAGGGATGCCGGCGCGCGACATCGGCCAGCCAAACCGGCGGCGGCATCAGCAGTTCGTCTCCACCGTGTCCAGCGAACCGCAGCTCCGCTCCATACTTCGCGGCCCGCGCACTCGCCGTACCGATCCGGGAGCGGTAGGCGGAGACCCAAGTCGGCTCGTCGAAGAGACTGCCGTCAACCCCGTCGAACGGCAACGGCGCCTGCTCGGCCGCCAGTACGTCGTGCTCGGCCCCGAAATGCTCTGCCAGGTACTGCGCGGCCGCGACATCCTCGTCCATCGGATCATCGGCCTGATGGGTCAGCGCGACCACCGGACCACCGCGAACCGCCAGCCCGAACAGCGAGCTGGAGTCCAACCCACTGAGATCACAAGCCACTTTCGCCTTACCCTGCTGGCGAATTCGGACCGCATCCGCCAACGCCTCGCGCAACGCAACCGCCGCGTCGGCCAACGCCAACTCGGGCTCCGGCGGAGTCCACCACCGATCGAACCGTCCCGAAGCCAGGTCCACCCAATGCCCCGGCGGTACGGCGGCCACCCCCGACCACACCGAATGCCACGCCAGCGGCCACGGCGCTTCGGGCGAAAGCAACCGCAACGCAATCCCCAACGGATCAGGGCCTGCTCCGGCCAATCCGGCCAGCACATCCGCCCGGTCGGACGCGATCCCGAGACCGTTCACCCGCGCATGAAACACCCGCCGCAGCCCAGACGCCGTACCGCGAACCCGGACGTGCCCGTCCACAACCTCCAGCACATGCACGCTGCCCGCTTCACCCAGTACGACGCGCAGTCGATCCCGCGCGTCGATCGCCACCTCGGCGCCGCGCGCGAGCACGAACGGTCGCCCCGACGGATAGCAGATCTCGTGCTCCGCCTCGATCCGCGCCGCGATCACCCCAGCGGCCTCGACATCAGGCAGTGCCACGAACCACGACGTACGGGCAGCCCACCCGGTCTCCCGGACGGGCTGCCCACTCGCGAGGATCAGAGCCCGCGCCGCCCGCCGGACCCGTCTTCCCACTTGCCGGTCCGCCCGGCCGTCACCTGCCCGAACTCACCGTGCCGCGTCAGCGTCGGCCGCTCGTACTCCTGCTTGTCCGTCTCCTCGTGCATCTGTGTCTCCACATCTCCCGATGACATGACGTTCCCCGTTCTACCCGCCACCGCCATCCCCGGTCACGCCCTTTCGAGCCTGCCCGAACCCCTTGCCAATCCGGTCTGGACCGCGATACGTCAGTCCGCGCTCTCACTGTCCCGGCTGGTCATGACGTCGCCGAGGAGCGGCCGCAGCCGGGTCCGGGCTCGGACGCAACGACGCGCGACCGCAGCCCGAGAACAGCCGAGGATCAGGGCCGCCTCGTCCAGCGAACGGCCCTCGATGTCGACCAGGACGAGTGCCTCCCGCTGTCCGGCGTCGAGCCGTTCCATTGCGGCCAAGAGGTCAAGCCTGCGCTGGCGTTCCTTGGCTGTCGGCGGGCCAGGCTCATCATCGCCTCGGCCCTGGCGGCGACGGAGGCGGTCCAGGCACGCGTTCACCACGATCCGATGCAGCCAGGTGACCACCTTCGTGTCGCCACGGAACGAGTCGGCCCGGAGGAACGCCGTACCGAACGCTGTCTCGAGCGCTTCGGCCGCTTCGTCTGGCTCGCCCAGGGTCCGGATCGCGACTGCCCGCATCCGGTCCCGATGCCGCTCGACCAGGATGGCGAACGCATCCGGATCACCCGCCGCGTGCAGCTGCATCAGCTCGTCGTCGTCCATCGACCGATCGCTCCCGGCCACGAGAGTCATCGTGCCGTCCCCTGACCGGGCCGACCTCGCGCGGGCCCACGCCATCTGCAGGTCGCGGTCCGCAGCATGGCGACGTACCAGGTCGAGTTGCTCGTCGGTGGTCCGGCGGCGGAGGCTCTTGGCTGCGTCGCTCCCCAACGACGACTGCTGGATCAGCTCGTGGATCGTGGGTTCTTCCGCTGTCATCACTCCCCCTCTCGCTGCAGGCGGGCCTTCTGGGTGGTGCGGAAGCGGTGCAGGACACCCTCGACGGCACGCACCGAGGTCTCGTCGAGCATGTCGACGATCTCTGCGTGCGAGTAGCCGTTCATGCTCAGCTCGACGATCGCCCGGGTCCGGGGATCGAGCTTCGCCAGGCAGTCGTCGACCCAGAGGTTGCCGGCGACGAGGCCGGCCGGATCCTGCGCTGTTGCCTCACCCGCGGGCTCGATCAGGTCCTGCCGCTCGGCTCGGCGGTACCGGCGGAACTCGTTCGGGAAGACGAAGACACAGCTCCCGGTGAAGTAGGTGGTCAGGCTCGCCCCGCCGTCGACGTTCCAGCCACCTCCGACCAGCGCGCGACTCCGGAACTGGCGCAACGCCTGGGCGACCGTCATGCTCGCGAGCTCCTCGCGAACGGCCGGATCGCGCCGCAGGCGGTCCAGTTCGGTCGCGGTCGGCGCGAGCCGGAATCCACGCTCGGCCGCGAGCGGAAAGATATACCCCGAGAACATCCAGCCGCACAGCACCGGGATCGCGTAGCGCGCCAGCTCGTCCGCGAACATCTCGTACTCGATTCCTCGAAAGCCGCGCTCCCGCAATCTGTTCAGCAGTTGCTGATCACCTTGCCGGCGCCGCAACCGGTCGGCGGCGGTCGCCGGGTCTCGGTCGGGCAGGTGTGCAGGTTGTAAGTCCTGCGCTTCCCCCTGCTCGCTGGTGCTCACGGGACCTCACTTCGCTCGGGACCACCTGATCGACGGTGGTAGGTCGCCTCCACCCGATCACCCCACGCGGAAAACCCAGAAATCTTTCGCCGTGGGGCCCTCGCCTGCGCACGACCTATAGCTCCGCGCACGATCCAGCCAAGGAGGTACCAGTGAACCAGTCCCGCGGTCTTCTTTCAGTGCGCGCGGTAGTCATCCTGCTCATTGCATCCGTTGTGGGGTGCATCGCGGGAACCCTCGCCTTCCTGGCCGGCCAGCCCTTGGCCGCAGCCGTCCTGGTCGGCGGTGGCGCGGCGGGCGGCACCCTCGGGCTCGCCCACACCCTCATCCAGGAACGCTGAGTCGTCCTGATACTTCCGACCTGAACGCCATCGGCGTCTGCCCGGTCCGCTGCACGAAGTACTTGGCGAACTGCGTAGGCGTCCGGAAGCCAAGCTGCTGCGAGATCTGTACGGCGCTGTCATCGCTGTGCGCCAGCAGTCGCTTGGCCTCCAGCACCACGCGGCGATCGATGAACGCCTTCGCGCTTACCCCGGCGGCCGCCTGAGTCGCCCGCGCCAGCGTCTTCGCCGAGTAGCCCAGCGACCGCGCGTAATCCTCGACGCGCCTGGTCCGCGTGAAGTCGCTGTCGACCGCAGACCTGAAGCGCAGGTACGCCGGATCCGCCGCCACCGCATGATCGGTCACCGGCATCGCAAGGTGCGTCAACCGCAGAACCAAGACCGCGAGCAGGTATCGAAGCGCCGCTGCATGGGATTCCAGCGGCATCCGACCGAGCGCACGAAACTCAAGCGCAAGATGGTCGAGCGCCATTCGCACACTCGCCGCATCCTCCGGCGACGGCTGTCGAAGTACCGGCACGTTCGGGTCGTCGAGCTGCACCCGGCCGGCGGTCTGCGCATCCAGATGACTCGGCTGGAACAGCACGAGGTCGCCCGTCACCCCGGCCAACGCACCCCACTGCTGCACCTGACCAGGCCGAATCCACAGCCAGTCACCCGCGGCCAGTTCGTAGGTCCGGAAGTCGATCGTCTGCTGCAGCGATTCACCAGTCACCGCGATCAGTTGGTGGAAGTGCGGCCGCTGCGGCCGCGCCAGCCGCTCGGGCGATATCCGGCCGGCGAGCTCGGTCAGCGACATGACCTCGATACCGGCCGGCGTCCCCGCCGGGGCGGCGAACTGCAGGCTCGGGATCGTCAGTCCGGTTTTGACCATCATCGGTCTCGATCCTCACACAATTTTGCGGTAAATGGCTCCTAGATTTCAGATACCAGAGTCCGAAAAGGACCTTCAGACAGGATAGGAGCTCCCGATGAGCGCGAAGAAGATCGTGATCCAGGCGACGACCGAACTGTTCGGCGCCAAGGACCCGTCAGCGGTCGACCGCTGGGTCGCCGCCGACTACCGCCAGCACAGCACCCTCGCCGCCGACGGCCCGGCCAGTCTCCGCGAGTTGGTCGCCAGCCTCGGCGACGACTTCCGGTACGACGGCGCCCGCGTCCTCGCCGATGGCGACTTGGTCGCCCTGCACGGCGTCTACCACGGCTTCGGCCCGGAACCGCTGGTCGGCTTCGACATCTTCCGGATCGATGCCGAAGGCAAGCTTGCCGAGCACTGGGACGCCCTCACCCCGCAGGTCACCGACACCGCCTCCGGCCGCACCCAGGTCGACGGCCCCACCACCGTCACCGAGCCGGACCAGACCGAGGCCAACCGCGCGCTCGTCACCGAGTTCGCCGAGCGGGTCCTGGTCGGCGCCGACTACTCCGTCCTCACCGACTTCATCTCCACCGAGACCTACGACCAGCACAACCCCGAGGCCGCCGACGGTCTGGCCGGCTTCGGCGCGGCCGCCGCGAAGTGGGCCGAGGAGGGCAAAACCCTTGTCTACAAGACGATCCACCGCGTGATCGCCGAGGGCGAGTTCGTGCTACTGCAGTCCGAGGGCGAGTTCGGCGTACCGGTCGCGTACTACGACCTCTTCCGCGTCGCCGACGGCAAGATCGTCGAGCACTGGGATGTCATCACCCCGATCCCCGCCACCCTGCCGCACACCAACGGCCTGTTCTGAGCAGTGACGGGCTTCACGGCGACCTGCGGTAGATATGCATAGCACTCCTATGTATATTCGAAGGCGTGGACCTGAATGAGCTGGGTGTCGAGGTCGTGGTCGCGTCCGCGCGGTTGACGCGGATGGCGAGCCGGGACGTGAGTGCGTTACCGCACGCGGCGATGCGGTTGCTCGGCCGGCTGGACGAACTGGGCCCGACCCGGATCAGTGATCTGGCGAAGGCGGACCGGTGTTCGCAGCCGACGATGTCCACGCTGGTGCAGCGACAGGAAGAACAAGGGTGGGTACGGCGTGCGCCGGATCCCGCCGATTCGCGCGCCAGCCTGATCAGCCTCACGAAGACAGGCCTGACCGAACTGCAGCGCGCCCGCCGGGAGGCGGGCGCCGCGGTCGCGGCCAGATTCCGTCACCTTCCGGCGGCCGACCTCGAAACCCTCGAAGACGCGGTCGCCGTGATGCACAAAGTTCTCACCCTCGAAGTTCTGGAGGATGCTCCCCAGTGAGCTCGTTCTTGAAGCAACCCAAGTCCGTCTGGGCGGTCGCGTTCGCCTGTGTGATCGCGTTCATGGGCATCGGCCTGGTGGACCCGATCCTCAAGCCGATCGCCGAACAACTGCACGCCAGCCCGTCCCAGGTGTCGCTGCTGTTCACCAGCTACATGGCGGTCATCGGTATCGCGATGCTGATCACCGGCGCGGTCTCCAGCCGGATCGGCGCGAAGCGCACTCTGCTGATCGGTCTCGCGATCATCGTGGTGTTCAGCGCGCTGGCCGGTCTGTCCAACTCGATCGGCATGATCGTCGCCTTCCGGGCGGGCTGGGGTCTGGGCAACGCGCTGTTCATCGCGACCGCCTTGGCCACCATTGTGAATTCCGCGGCAGGCTCAGTCGCCGAAGCGATCATCCTGTACGAGGCTGCACTCGGGGTCGGGATCGCAGCCGGTCCGCTGGTCGGCGGTGAGCTCGGCACGATCTCGTGGCGCGGCCCGTTCTTCGGTGTCGCCGTGCTGATGACGATCGCCTTGGCCGCAACCGCCTTCCTGCTGCCGTCCACGCCACCCGAAGCCCGCCGTACGTCGATCCTCGAACCCCTGAAGGCGTTGCGCCACCGCTCCCTCGCGACCGTCGCCGTCACCGCACTGCTCTACAACTTCGGCTTCTTCACCCTGCTCGCGTTCACCCCGTTCCCGCTCGCGATGTCCGCGCGACAGATCGGCCTGATCTTCTTCGGCTGGGGTATCGGGCTCGCGGTCACCTCGGTATTCGTGGCGCCGCGGTTGCAGCGCTGGTTCGGCACGCTCCCGGTGGTGATGACGTCGCTACTGCTGTTCGGCGCCGACCTCGCCGTGATGGGCATCTTCGCCCACCACAAGGCAGTCCTGGCGATCGGCGTGATCGTCGCCGGCCTCTTCCTCGGCGTGAACAACACCCTGATCACCGAAGCCGTGATGGGCGCCGCGCCGGTCGAGCGCGGTACGGCGTCCGCGGCGTACTCGTTCGTCCGCTTCTCCGGCGGCGCCGTCGCCCCCTGGCTGGCCGGCAAACTCGGCGAAGAGGTCAACATCCAACTCCCCTTCTACGTCGGCGCCTTCGCCGTCATCCTCGCGGTCGCCGTCCTAGCCACCGGCTGGAAGCCCCTCGCCCACCTCCGCATCCCCGCCCCCCACTCCGAACCCGAAGCCGAAGCCCTAACCGCCGCCGACGCCTAACCCATAAGGTGGTCTACCTGGGCGCGCGGAAGTCGATTTCCGGGGGCGGTGATCGCGGTTAGGGTCGGTGGGTATGACGACGACAGCGTGGCCCTTGCTTCGTACGTACACCGGACGTCAACTGCGGCGAATCGCCTTACCGCTCGGCGGAATCGGCACCGGCACGGTCAGCTTCGGCGGCCGCGGCAACCTCCGCGACTGGGAGATCGTCAACCGCCCGGCCAAGGGATTCCACCCCGGTACGGCGTTCTTCGCCCTCCGCACCGAGTCGCCCGACGGCACCGTCACCACCCGAGCCGCCGAAGGCCCACTCGACCTCAGCGACTACGAAGGCGCCCACGGCAGCCCCGCCCAAAGCCACGGCCTCCCCCGCTTCCGCGAAGCCACCTTTGGTACGGCGTACCCCTTCGCGCGACTCGCCTTGCGCGACAACGACGTGCCGGTGGAACTCGCCGTCGAAGCATTCACCCCGTTCGTCCCCACCGATGTCGAAGCCAGCTCCTGGCCAGTCGCCGTACTCCGCTTCGCAGTCACCAATCCAACCGATCAGCCCCTCGAAGTGTCACTGGCCGGCTCGTTGCAGAACTTCATCGGCCGCGACGGCACCACCGACGTTGCTAAAAGCAACTACAACACCACCGCAACCGGCAGCATGGGATCGGGCGGCGGCCTCCTCCCCAAGCGCCAAGCGGATGGAACGATCTCCGAAGGAGGTGCCGACGGCGAGTTGCAGGAGTCGCGTGCCGACGGGGTGCTTCTCCAGAGCCGCGGCGTCTCCCCCGATGCCGAGCAGTTTGGGTCGATTGCGCTTGCGGTGCTCGACGGGCGGGACGTGACCCGTCGTACCGGGTGGGCGGATCGGACGTGGGGTGACAGCTTGCTCGACTTCTGGGACGACTTCAGCGCGGACGGCCGACTCGACGAGCGCACCAGCGAGTCCGCAACCCCGGTCGCCTCGGTGGCAGATCGTCGTACCGTCGCCGCCGGCGCGACCGAGCGCTTCACCTTCCTGCTCGGCTGGCACTTCCCGAACCGTCTCGCCTGGGAGAAACCCGACCTCGTCGGCAACCACTACACAACCCTCGCCGACGACGCCTGGACCACGGTCTGCCGATTCGCATCCCAGCTCGAATCGCTGGAACGCCGTACCGTCGCCTTCGTCTCGGACTTCCTCGCCAGCGACCTCCCCGACCAGGTGAAAGAGGCCGCGCTCTTCAACCTCAGCACCCTGCGCACCCAAACCGTATTCCGCACCCCAGACGGCCGGTTCTTCGGCTGGGAAGGCTGTTCGGATCACGTCGGCAGCTGCTTCGGGAGCTGCACCCACGTCTGGAACTACGAACAGGCGACGCCGTACCTGTTCGGCGAGATCGCCCGCTCCCTGCGCGAAGTCGAGTTCGCCCACGCGACCGACGACCAAGGCCTGATGAGCTTCCGCGTCGGCCTCCCCTTGGAGACCAACGCACAGGACTGGCGCGTCGCCGCGGCCGACGGTCAGCTCGGTTGCCTCGTGAAGCTGTACCGCGACTGGCGACTCAGCGGCGACGACCAACTGCTCCACAACCTCTGGCCGGCCGCCCGCCGCACCCTGGAGTTCTGCTGGATCAAGGGCGGCTGGGACGCCGATCGCGACGGCGTGATGGAGGGTTGCCAGCACAACACCATGGACGTCGAGTACTACGGTCCCAACCCGCAAATGCAGTCGTGGTACCTAGCGGCACTCCGCGCATCCGAGGAAATGGCCCGCCACCAAGGCGACGACAAGCTCGCCGACGAGTGCCGCCGCCTCTTCGACCACGGCAGCACATGGATGGACGAACACCTGTTCAACGGCGAGTACTACCGCCACGACATCCGCCCACAAGCCCTGGCCGACATCGCCCCCGGCCTGCGCGAATCCATGGGCGCCGACGACCCGACCAACCCCGTCTTCCAACTCGGCGATGGTTGCCTCATCGACCAATTGGCCGGCCAACACCTCGCCCGCATCGCCGGTTTCGACTCACTCCTCGACCCCGCCCGCGTGCGAACCACCTTGACCAGCATCCTCCGCCACAACCGCCTCGAAGGTTTCCACGGTCACTTCAACCACATGCGCAGCTACGTGCTCGGCGATGAGACCGCCGTACTGATGTGCACCTACCCGCGCGGCAACCGCCCCGAGCGCCCGTTCCCTTACTTCAGCGAAGTGATGACCGGCTTCGAGCACATCCTCGCCGTCGGCCTCATCCAGGAAGGCCTGATCGACGAGGGTCTCCAGGTGATCACCGATATCCGCGCCCGGTACGACGGCGAACGCCGCAACCCGTACGACGAGACCGAATGCGGTCATCACTACGCCCGCGCAATGGCGAGCTGGGGCGCGGTCGTCGCCCTCACCGGCTTCGACTACGACGGCCGCACCGGTGCCATGCGCTTCGGCACCCCCGGCACCCACTTCTGGTCAACCGGCAACGCCTTCGGCACCCTCGATCACAACGGCCTCCACGTCCGCGAAGGCACCCTCTTCCTCACCTCCCTCAGCCTCCC
This sequence comes from Kribbella sp. NPDC056951, assembly GCF_042674205.1. Classification (NCBI taxonomy): domain Bacteria; kingdom Bacillati; phylum Actinomycetota; class Actinomycetes; order Propionibacteriales; family Kribbellaceae; genus Kribbella; species Kribbella sp. NPDC056951. Next base: position 102,001 of record NZ_JBHUQZ010000012.1, on the reverse strand, counting down.
CGGCGAACCCCCAATCACCCTCACCGGCGACACCCTCGCCGCCGGATCGACAATCCCCTTCAACTGATCACCCGAAGAACAGGACGTATACCTGTACCCGGCACCCCCGCCAGGCTCAGCCCGGCCCGGCCGAGGCTCCACATCGGGGACACCTCCTGTTCTTAGGAGGATCATTCGCGGGCGGCGAGCAGGGCGATCGGTCGTTGTTTGGTCGCCTGGTGGGCGGTGCCGGCCGCGGCCGCGCCGACTACCAGGAGCGCCGCGCCGAGGATGAGCCCAAGAAGCCGCCACGGCATTGCCACCGCGGCGAGGCCGTAGGGGCCAGCGGCGATTCCGGCGAGGGCTGCGGCGGCGACCACCGCACCGAGCAGTACGCCGGTCAGGACGACCGTGACCGATTCGGTCAGGGCGACTGCGATCACCTGGCGACGGGTGAGCCCGGCCATCCGGGCCAACGCGAACTCGCGGCGCCGGTCCGCGGTCGACATCACCACGGCGTTGACGACAGCGACGGCGGTGAAGATCCCGGCCAGCCCCATCAGCGCGGCGAAGAGGCCGGTGTTGTTGCGTTGCTGCGCATCACCCCGAGCCTTCGCCCACTCGCCAACCGTCTGAATCGAACCCGGAAGGCCCGCCGCAACAGTCTTCGGGTCGATGCCTGGAGCAACCTTCACCAGCGTCTCGGTGCGACCACCGGCCGGCAGCAAGGACAACGGCAGGAAGAAGTTCTCGCTGACGTCGAGCGTCTCCGGCATGATCGCGACTACCTTCACGGCAACCTTCTTCTTGCCCATGGCAACAGTCAGTGTCGACCCGAGTTTGAACCCCTCGGCCGCCATCCCCGGACCGATCGCGATCGTCTGCCCGGACAGCTTGTCGAGCGATCCCTTCCGCGGCCGCAGCGCATGTGTCTGCTGATACGCCACCGGATCGATCCCCACCGCCTCGGAATACACCGTGTTCTTCCCCCGCGAAACCACCACCGGTACGGCGGTCTGCCGCGAAACGACCGCGATCCCGGGGCCGGCCGGTACCGCGCGGTCGACGACCAGGTCGGCGGTGATCAACCGCTGCTGCTCAACCCCGACCGCCTTGGCCTGCGAACCGAACGTTCCCCACAGACCGACCACCAACCCGACCAGCACGATCAACGGTGCCGCAGTCGCCGCACTCCGCCGTACGGCGTGGAGGACGCCGGCACGAGCGAGGTCCGCGATCAGGTGACCGCGAAGGACCGCAGCCGGTAGCCGACCGGCCCACGGTACGACGATCGGGCTGAGCTGGCTGAGCGCGACCGAGCCACTGACCAGCACCATCAGTCCGATCAGCAGACCGGCCACCAGATCACGTGCGGCCTGGGCGGTGATCACCATGGCCACGGTTGCCGCAGCGGCCGACAGTCCCCAGAACCACCGCCAGCCGGTCATCACCCGTTGCGAAGAACGGCTCTCGGTCAGGGCCTCCAGTGCGTTGACCCGAGATGCACGCCACGCAGCCGCGAGTACGCCTGTGAGCGCCGTACCGACCCCAACGATCACCGCAGACCACAGCGCACCTTGACTCCACGGTGCAGCGAACCACTCCGGCAACATGCCGAGCCTGATCATCAGAGCCGACTGACCCCACGTCGCAAGCAGTCCAACCGGCACACCGATCGCTGAGCCCAGCAAACCGAGCAGTGCGGCCTCGCAGACCAGCATCAGGCACAGATAGCCCCGCTGCGCGCCGACCAGTCGCAGCAGCCCCAGTTCGCGCCGCCGCTGCACCACGGTGAACCCAAATGTCGTACTGACGATGAACACGGTCAGAAACACCGCAAGCATCACCGACATCCCCAGCAGCGTTCCGGCGCCCACATACCCCTCACGGATCTGGGCGCGCTCGTACGCCGACAGTCCGGCCGGCAGCGCGGGTCGGCCGGTGGCGGCCAGCATCTGGAGACCCGACTGGACCAGTCCGACGCCGAGAGCCACCGCAACGACCGCTCCGGCGAACAACTGCCACCTGTCCCGCACAGCACCAACCGACAACCTGAGCATGCCCTCAACCCAACAGGGGCGCGGGTTTGATCACCCTGGCCCGCGCACCCCAGTCGGGGTAGCTCACGCGCTACCGCAGTACGTCGAGCAGTGCCGCGATGTCAGCGCGGTCGACCTCGCGCGCCCCGATCAGGCACTGCATCAGGAGACCGTCGAGAGCGGCGACCAGGAGCTGTGCCTTCCGCGGATCCGCCGTGAAGGTCCGGGCGATATCAGTCATCGGCTCCAGCCAGGCGGCTGCGGCAGACCGCAGTTCCGGGCGACGAGCGGCGTACAAGTAGAGCTCGTAGAGCGCGAGCGTGCGGCCGCGTCGCCGTACCAGGTTGTGCTCGATGAGCCGGGCGAGCTCGTCGGTCGGCCGCGGGCCTAGTTCACTGCCCCAGCCATGCAGTTCGGTGGCCAGGTCGTCGGCCGCCCAGGTCAGTGCGGCGACCATCAGATCGTCGAGGGTCGCGAAGTGATAGGTGATCGACGCGACCGACACATCGGCCTTCGCGGCGACCGCACGATGACTCACACCTGCGACTCCGTCGCATCGGATCACCTCGACGACGGCCTGCAGAAGCTCGTTCCGCCGCAGCTCACCGCGCTTGCGGCGGCCGTCGGGAGTCATAATCGGCAAACTATCAGGACACCTGTACGGATTGTTTTTGGCCGCCGGAATCATGGGGTCGGGCGCATTTCCGCCCCTAGGCTTTGGTGACGTGACAACCAACGAGCTGAGTACGGCGATGCGCCGAGCGCTGAAGCGGGCCGATGACGGCAAGACCCTCGACCCGGCCGAGGTGGAGGTGCTGCTGACCGCCTCGGGGACCGCGCTGACCGCCCTGATGGCGACCGCGGCCCGGGTCCGCGACCAGGGGCTGGCCGACGCCGGCCGCCCCGGGATCATCACGTACTCGAAGAAGGTCTTCATCCCGCTGACGCGGTTGTGTCAGGACCGCTGCCATTACTGCACGTTCGCGACCACGCCCGGTCGGGTGCACGCGCCGTACCTGTCCCCGGACGAGGTGCTGGAGATCGCGCGGCAGGGTGCGGCGCTGGGCTGCAAGGAGGCGCTGTTCACGCTCGGCGATGCGCCGGAGAAGCGGTGGGACGCGGCGCGGGTGTGGCTGGAGGAGGCCGGGTACGACAGCACGCTGGACTATGTCCGGGCGATGTCGATCCGAGTGCTCGAAGAGACCGGTCTGCTGCCGCACCTGAACCCGGGCGTGATGTCGTGGCAGGACCTGCAGCGACTGAAGCCGGTCGCGCCGAGCATGGGCATGATGCTCGAGACCACGTCGCGCCGGTTGTTCGAGGAGAAGGGTCAGCCGCACTACGGTTCGCCCGACAAGGACCCGGCGATCCGGTTGCGGGTGCTCGAGGATGCCGGTCGATCGAATGTTCCGTTCACGACCGGTCTGCTGATCGGTATCGGCGAGAATCTGACCGAACGATCAGATTCGATCTTCGCGCTGCGGAAGATTGCGCGGCAGTACAACGGCATTCAGGAAGTGATCATCCAGGGATTCCGGGTGAAGCCGGACACGGCGATGCGCAACGACGCCGACGTACCGCTGGACGAGTGGCTGGCCGCGATCGCCGCGACCCGCATCGTGCTCGGCCCCCGAGTGCGCGTGCAAGCGCCACCGAATCTGGTCGACCTCGCCGAGTGCCGCGCGCTGCTGGATGCAGGCGTCGACGACTTCGGCGGCGTCTCCCCGCTGACCCCCGACCACGTGAACCCCGAGCGCCCCTGGCCCCAGATCGACGACCTCGCCAAGGTCACCGCCGACGCCGGCTTCGTCCTGCGTGAGCGCCTGACCGCGCACCCCGAATACCTCCGCGAGCCGTGGCTAGACCCGCGCCTCATCTCCCACGTCGAGGCCCTCATCGACCCCGAAACCGGCCTCGCCAACGAGGACGCGAAGCCGGTCGGCCTCCCCTGGCAGGAACCCGACGGCGGCTGGGACAGCGTCGGCCGCACCGACCTGCACACCGCCATCGACACCGAAGGCCGCCGTACCGAAACCCGCTCCGACTTCGACGCCGCCTACGGCGACTGGGACGTAATCCGCGAAGACGTAGCCGCCCGCCGATCCGCCGAGAGTGCACCTGAGCGAATCGACGCCGACGTGAAGGCCGCACTCGCCGCGGCTGCGGACAACCCCGCCGGGCTGTCCGACGCTCAAGCCCTCACGCTGATGACCGTCACCGGGCCTGCCCTCGACCACCTCGCGAAGATTGCGGACGATCTGCGCAAGGAGGTTGTCGGGGACGACGTCACGTACGTGGTGAACCGGAACATCAACTTCACCAACGTCTGCTACACCGGTTGCCGATTCTGCGCGTTCGCGCAGCGCCGTACCGACGCCGACGCCTACTCCCTCTCGATGGACGAAGTGGCCCAGCGCGCCGAAGAAGCCTGGGTGATCGGCGCCAGCGAGGTCTGCATGCAGGGCGGTATCCACCCCGACCTGCCCGGTACGGCGTACGCGGATCTCGTCCGCGCCATCAAGGACCGCGTCCCGCAGATGCACGTCCACGCGTACTCGCCGATGGAAATCGTCAACGGTTCGGTCCGCACCGGCCTGTCGATCGAGGAGTTCCTGATCTCGGTCAAGGAGGCCGGGCTGGACAGCATCCCCGGCACCGCCGCCGAGATCCTCGACGACGACGTCCGCTGGATCCTGACCAAGGGGAAGTTGCCCACGGCAAGCTGGATCGAGGTCATCAGCACCGCCCACAAGGTCGGCCTGCCGTCGAGCTCGACGATGATGTACGGCCACGTCGACGAACCCCGGCACTGGGTCCAGCACCTGCGCACGATCGCCGAGGTCCAGGACCAGACCGGCGGATTCACCGAGTTCGTGCTGCTCCCGTTCATCCACCAGAACTCGCCGATCTACCTGGCCGGCGTCGCCCGCCCGGGCCCGACGTACGACGAGAACCGCGCAGTCCACGCGATGTCGCGGATCATGCTGCACGGCCGGATCGACAACATCCAGTGCTCCTGGGTCAAACTCGGTGTCGACGGCTGCGTCGCCGTACTCAACGGTGGTGTCAACGACATCGGCGGGACCTTGATGGAGGAGACCATCAGCCGCATGGCCGGCTCCAAGCACGGTTCCCGCAAGTCCATCGAGGAACTCACCGCGATGGCGACGGCTGCCGGACGACCCGCCCGGCAGCGCACCACGACGTACGGCGAAGTCCCCGTCCGCTCCAACACCCTCCTAGAACTCGCCTAACGTCTGGGCCACGTACGCCGTTCCTTTCGGACGTTAGCGAGTGATGGTGAGCGTGGCCGTCCGCCGGATGCCGTTGACCTCGACGGTCACCGTTGCCGCACCTTGACTGAGTGCGGTGACGGTGCCGTCGCGGTACCGCAGGTTCCGACTGGTTGACCAGTCGACGCTCACCGGATAGACCACCGGTACGGCGCGTCCGGCCTGAGTCAGCGTGGCTTTCACCGGCATGGACTCGCCTCGCCGGATCGTGCTCGGCACCTCCAGCGTCAGCTCGTCCACATGCGGTCGAATCTGCGCGGACAACCAGTCCTTCCCGCGCCGATCCACCCCGAACATCGTCCAGCCGGTGAACCCGCCGTCCCCCGGATCGGTGGCCGGCGCCTTCCCCGAGTTCCCGTTGATCAGGTACGGAACGCCGTCCACGTGAGCCGCGCTGAACGTCCCCACATGACCGCCGACGAACGCCGCACCCTTCCCAGTCGAGTGCTGGAAGTCGGCCAACCACTTCTCGAGCAGCGCAGCCTCGTGCCGATCACCCAGCTGGCTGTTCCGCGCCGGAGTCGGATCCCGCGGCGGATGATGCTCGATCACCACCACCGACCCGATCTTCCGATCCCGCGCCGCGTCGTCCAAAGCCCCACGCAGCATGGCGATCTGGTCGAATCCGCCACCCCGCAACGTCCCCGAGGATGAGTCGAGCGTGATGAACCGCGTCCCGCGATGATCGAAGACGCGATGCGTCGCGCCGAAGTACTTCTCGAAGTTCGTGATCGCCGCGCCCATCACTTCGTGATTCCCGGGCACGTAGTAGTACGGGACCGACGTACCGATCTCCTCGTCCAGCACCCGCTTGGCCAGCTGGAAGTCCACCTCAGTGGCCTCGTCCACGAAGTCACCGGCGATCACGAAGAAGTCCGGTTTCGCGGCTTTGATCTCACGCAGAGTACGGCGGGCTGCCTGCACCAGCGGTGAATCCGGATCACGCGCCACGAACTGCGCATCCGACATCACCGCGAACCGCCAGTCCCGCCCGTCGACCGCTCGCGCGGTCTGGATCAGCGGATCGGCCACCTTCGCCGGGGTCGGCGCGGTCACCGCCGGAGCAGCCTTCACATAGGCGTTGTCGACCACGACCTCACCTTGGTACTGCGCGGTCGCCTTCGTCTCCAGCGTGTAGATCCGCCGCAACCGCACCGGCTGCGGAAGCCCTTCTGGGACAGGGAGTTCGACTGTCTGCCACCCGTTCCAGGTGACGTACGGCCCGTAGACCGCGGTCAGCTTCCCGGTCGCATCGACGAGACCGAACGCGGTCCACTCCCCCTTCCCATGCCCGAACATCGACACCCCGAAGGCACGCGCTTGCTCAGTACCACCAAGCGGCGTCGGCGAGATCGCGTACGCATTCCGAGTCAACGCGGACTGCCCAAAGTCATAACTCAACTTGAGCCCCGCCCCGTCCTGCCCCTCAGGCGTCTTGCTCACCGACACAGTCGCCCGCGCCGACCCCGAAGTCCACTTCTCGGCGGTATCGAACGTCTCGATGATCCGCTTCTCCACCCCCACCGAAACCGCGATCGCCGCCTCCGCCGACCCGATCCGCGCCGACACCACGCCCGCCCCAGACTCCTTCTTCGGCGTGACCCCAAACCGCCCATCCGCAGTAGGCGTGATCGCCAGCAAGCTCTGGTCGTAACTCAGCTCAACATCCCGCGGTTCCACCGGCGCCGAGTTGCCGAGCGCATCGAACCCAACCAACCCAAAGCTGCCACTCCCCGTCAGATTCAACGTCCCACTGGTAGCCGCAATCCGCACCAGCGGCCCCAACACCTCCAACTCCGCCCGCCCAGAACCGACCCCGGCCCCGAGTGCGGTGGCGTTGACTACTGCCCGGCCGGGCGTGCGTGCGATGAATACCCCGTCTCGAACCGTCCCGTGCGAGCCCGACCAGACCACGTGCGGCTTTTGCTTCACCGGGCCGAAAACCTCGTCGTACGGCGTCGCCGTCAGCGTCCGCGTGGTTCCGACGAACACGCGATCCGGCCGACCGCCTGGTACGGGAGCATCACCGGGTGCCGTGCGACCGTCGGCCGCGGTCTCGACCCAGACGCCGTGCACCCGCCCGCTCCCCTTCTGCCCCATCACCGCAAGCCCGTTCGGAACCGGACGAATCGAACCATCCCCAGGCACGTTGTCCACCTGAACCCGCGCATCCCCCGGCCGCCGCGACACCAGCGTCGACGAACCACCGCCATCCAACTCAACACCGACGTACGCGCCGCGAGCCGCGAGGATCTTCCCCATCTCGGCCAACGTCGCGCCCCGACTGTGGGTAACCCGGTTGCTGTCGATGGTGACGACAACCATCTTCTTCCCGTCAGCCGAGAACCCGAGCCCGGTACGCCCGGCGTACACGGTGTCGTCGACAGGCTGAGGCTTCCCCTGGTCGACCAGCAGAGCATGCGCCCCGACGGCGGTCCGGACCGTACTGCCGTCAGACGCGCGCGGCGTAAAGGAAACCGGCACCTTGTCGCCAACCTTCAGCGCACCAAGCTCGTCCGCACCAGCCTCGCGACCGACCAGAATCGTCGTACCAGCCGGAATCTCACCAGCACCCGCGACCGGGTTGATCGCACTCACGGTGTCGCCCGTGATCACCACCTCAACCACCTTGGTCGCACCCGCCTGAGCCCGCGAGTAGCTCCCCCACAACGCGGTGAACGCACCGATCTCATCCTTGGCAATAACCGGGCTATTCAGCCGATCGAGCCGGAACGGCCCCGCCGTACCCTCAAACAGCACCTCAAGAACCCGCCCAACCCCACGCTGATCGAATGCGACCGCACGATACGGATCCTCCGACTGCGACTTCACCAACTTGCCATCAGCAACCGCCGGCCCCAGCGGGGCGCCCGAGTTGTTGATGTCAAAGAAGTCCGCATTGACCGCCGCGACCGCGCCCACCTCGTTGGCCTGCTGGTCAATCGGCTTGGTCGAGCTGACCTTGCCCGCCGACAGGTAGTCGATCCGAGCCCCCTTGGTCAGATCGACAGTCAAGGTATTCCCCTGCTGCCACCCGCGCGCGTCAAACGTCTCCAGCGCCCCAGCCGTCACCCCAGGCGCAACCGGCCGACTCCGCTCATACGTCTGCACCCCACCAACAGCCGCCTGCTCAACAGGCCGAGCACTCGCCACCACCCCCGGCCCAACCAGACCGGCCGCCAGCACAACCCCCACCACCGACAAGGCACGCACAAGACCTCCACCGTCAACGATTGACGAACCAAGTCAACCGCCCCGGCAGATGTTCACGCCAGACCTATCACGGTGAACGAACACCGAATAAGCCGTGGACCGATTCCTGTCGGTGACGCCCTGCAGACTGACTTCGACAGACAGTGACTAATTTTGTTGGACAGATTTAATTTTGTCTGACAGAATCGGGGGCAGGGTGTTCATCAAGTTCACACGCGGTTCGCGCAAGCACCGCATTGGCAGGGCGCACGCGAAGTACGTGCTGGAGACAGTGGAGTCGAGCTCGAGATCGTGGCGCTGGTCCTGCCGGAGTACTGGCTCGTCATTCATGTGATGCCGACGCAGTACCGGACTGGAGGGCGAAATGAGTAAGAAGAAGCACGAGTACGGCGAGGATGTCGATCTCGATGTCGAGGTGGTGCGCGATGGCCGCGGGAAGCGGATCACCGAGGAGCGGGCTGCGGAGCTCGCCGAGGAGGCAGTCGTTCGCGTGCGCGCCGGCCGGCCATCGTTGAGCGGATCCCGGAAGTCCTCACCCCAGATCGCCTTCCGGGTCCCGGACGAACTGCAGGCCCGCGCCGAGGCGAAGGCCAAAGCACGCGGCATGACCGTGTCACAGTTCGCGCGCGAGGCTCTGGAGCGAGCCGTCGGCGAGTGACCGCATAAGAAACGCCGGTCGCGCCGGGTGTCGGTCGCCACCTCACTGGCGACCGGCACCGCTGATGGCGCGACCGGCGTCCTGCTGTTGCCCCGAGAGGGCAGTCGGCCCGAAGGAGGGCGGAGCCGTCGTCTCATTCCGTAACCGGCAGGGGAGGTACATTTCCGGTCGCGGACGGGAGTACATCGGCTTTCCGCCTGGAGCCTGTGTCGGCGACCCGTCCGTCGCTGACAACAGAACGTTGTCATGGGGCCACAAGAACCGGCTACTGCTCGGTTCAAACATTTGCATTGCCTTTGAACAAGGCAACGCTGAGTGTTTTTCCAACTACGCTCCGTCTATATGTTGCCTTCCGCAACAACAAGACGCGCTGAGTCGGGGTCAGTACGGGTAGGTGTCGTCGCGCCGGGTCGGGTCGAGGTCCCAGAGGGAGAACTCGACGATCTTGTGCGACTCCTCGCCGCCGGCCGGAGTGAGACCGGCCTGGTCGTAGTCCTTGGAGCCGAGTCCGTCGAGATAGCAGAGCAGCTCGAAGGCCGACTGGGCGTCCTCGATGTCGTCCACGACCTCGTCGTTCTGGGCTTCGTCCGCGCGGCTGCGGACGTAGCGCACAAACGCCTCCGGGTCCGTCACCACGAAGTCGTAGCGAGCCTGGTAGCTGAGCCGGACTCCGTCCTCCGGCAACAGCACCTCCTCGAGCTCGTCCAGGTCGTCGCCCGCGACGATCTCCCGATAGTCGTCGGGGTCGTCGAAGTCGTCCGGTCCGAGCGGCAGGTCGTCCAGCTCGTCGGGGTCGTAGGAGTCGATCCCGAGGAAGATGTCACCCCAACCGCGTTCGTTGACGGCCTCGGCCAGCACCCTGGCCTGAACGCGTACGTTCTCGATCGCTGTGGTGGCCCGCAGGTCGTGCAGGTCGAGGGCATCGGCCTGCTCCAGCAGCACCCGGGCGAGTTCGCGGGCGGCCTCGGCAGCCGACGCGGGTTCGATCGACTCACTCATGCTGTGACGGTACAACCATCGGCACCTGCACCGCCGCGCCCGGTACGCCGAACGCCTCCACGAGCTCGACCGCGACCGGCCGGACGACGCCGCACAACTCGTTCACCAGGGCGGTGATCGCCTTGGAACGGGCCGGTGACAACCGTCCGTGCTCGAGGTACCACGCACGCTCGACCTCGATGGTTGACAAGGCATGCAGGTCGTAGACGTCCTTCAATACCTCCTGGATCTCCTCAGGCGCACCCTGCACCGCCGTCTGGAAGGCCTCCAGCACGACCCGGTCCACATGCGCCCGACCGGCCGCGATGACATGATCCTGGCAACGGTTGAACACGTCGAACGCCTCGTCCCCGGCGTCGATCCCGGCCTTCAACCGGCGCGCAACCCCGGACAGCATGTGCTGCTCCCGGAACCGCAGCAGCCCCGAGTGGTACGCGTCGTCGCGCAGCCCGGCGTCCGGATCACTCGGATCGTTCCGGTTCGGTACGACGTCGCGCAGCCGATCGATGAGTGGTCGCAGCGCGGCCTTCTCGACCGCTATCTCGACCGCCTGAGCCGCGATGAAGCGTGCGGTCCCGAGCGGATCGAGCTTCCCGAACGACTCCCGGTAGTCGGTCAGCAGGCCCTTCGCGACCAACTGCAGCAGGACGGTGTTGTCACCCTCGAAGGTGGTGAACACATCGGTGTCCGCCTTCAGCGTCGCCAACCGGTTCTCCGCGAGGTAGCCCGCACCACCGCACGCCTCCCGGCACATCTGGATCGTCTCGGTCGCGTGCCACGTCCCGAGCGCCTTCGTCCCGGCAGCCTGCGCCTCCAGCGCCCGGCGGTCGTGCTCACTACTCCCGTCACCGAACACCCGGACGAACTCGTCGACCAACTCCCCCTGGGCGAAGTGCAGCGCATACGTCCTCGCGAGCAACGGCAGCAGCCGACGCTGATGCATCCGGTAGTCGAGCAGCAGCGTCTCCTCATTGCTCCCCGGCGCCCCGAACTGCCGCCGCTGGGCGGCATACCGTACGGCGATCTCGAGCGCGACCTTGCTCGCGGTGATCGCGGCCCCGCCGACCGACACCCGGCCTTGGACCAACGTGCCGAGCATCGTGAAGAACCGGCGGTCCGGATTCTCGATCTCACTGTGGTAGTTGCCATCGGCATCGACCTGGGCATAGCGGTCCAGCAGCGCCGCGCGCGGGACCCGGACGTTGTCGAAGACGATCCGCCCGTTGTCGACACCGTTCAGCCCCAGCTTCGGTCCGCAGTCCGACAGCGTCACGCCCGGCAGCGCCGTACCGGCTTCATCGCGGATGGGCACCAGCAGACAGTGCACGCCATGGGTCTCGCCACCGACCACGAGCTGAGCGAACACCGCCGCCATCCGCCCGTGCCGAGCCGCGTTGCCGATGTAGTCCTTGCGAGCGGCCGCCGACGGGGTGCTGATGACGAACTCGCCGGTCGCAGCGTCGTACGTCGCCGTGGTGCCGAGCGCCTGGACATTCGAGCCGTGCCCGGTCTCGGTCATCGCGAAGCAACCGAGCAGGCGGCCGCCGATCGCGTCGGCGAGATAGGCCTCATGGTGCCGCTCGGTGCCGAGATGCAGGATCGCGCCCGCGAACAAGCCGAACTGCACCCCGGCCTTCACCATCAGCGACAGGTCGCCGAACGCGAGGGTCTCGAAGCCGGCGATATACCCGCCGAGGTCGCCCTCGCCGCCGTACTCCTTGGGGAAGCCGCGGGCCGGATGGCCCTGCGCGGTGATCGTCTGCAGCATCTCCAGCACGGTGTCGCGATACTCGTCGCGCGGCTGCCGCACGGCGAACTCGAACAGCTCCGCGTTCGCCGCCAGGCCGGCGCGCACGACGTCGCGGGCAGCCTTGTGCGGCCCGTCCAGGTAGTCCCGCATCCCCGATGTCCTCATACCAACAACATATGCGGATTCGTGCCCACTTTCTGTGACCAATTACGGCTTGTGGACAACTCTGAGATCGAAGCTTCGAGGCGCAGTTGCGGCAGTATGCTGTCTACCGTGCCGAATTTGCGGATCAGTGAGGCAGCAGCGCTCCTCGGTGTGAGTGATGACACCGTTCGCCGCTGGATCGATCAGGGCCGATTGCCCTCGGTTCAGGACGGCGGCCGGATGGCCGTCGACGGGCAGGCGCTGGCTGCGTTCGCCCAGGAGCTGGCCGATACGCCGGAGCCGGGCAACACCACCGCGGCCTCGGCTCGCAATCGCATGCGCGGGATCGTCACCCGCGTCGTCAAGGACGGTGTGATGGCTCAGGTCGAGATGCAGGCAGGCCCGTTCCGCATCGTGTCGCTGATGAGCCGCGAGGCCGCCGACGAGCTCGGCCTGGAACCAGGTGTGGTCGCCGTGGCCTCGATCAAGTCCACCCACGTCGTCGTCGAGATCCCGGAGGTCTGATGTTCCGCCGTACCACCTTCGCCGCGCTGACCGCCGTCGCTGCCCTGACTTTGGTCAGCTGCGGCACCGACCAGCCGGCCGCGTCATCCCCGTCCAGCTCCAACTCCAGTACGGCGGCCGTCTCCGGGACCGTCACCGTGTTCGCGGCGGCGTCGCTGACCGGGACGTTCACCCAGCTGGGCAAGGATTTCGAGGCTGCGCACCCGGGCGTCAAGGTGGTCTTCAACTTCGCCGGTAGCTCGGCTCTGGCCCAGCAGATCAACCAGGGCGCACCGGCTGACGTTTTCGCGTCCGCAGCGCCGAAGAACATGGACCAGGTGACAGACAAGGGCGCAGCGACGACATTCGTGACGAATGCGTTGGAGATCGCCGTACCGAAGGGCAACCCGGGCAAGATCACCGGGCTGAAGGACTTCACCGACAAGAACAAGAAGATCGCGCTGTGCGCCGCGCAGGTGCCATGCGGTGCGGCCGCGAACAAGGTGTTCAAGGCGGTCGGGCTGACACCGCAGCCGGACAGCCTGGAGCAGGACGTGAAGGCCGCACTGACCAAGGTCAGCCTGGGTGAGGTCGACGCGGCACTCGTCTACAAGACGGATGTGCTCGCGGCCAAGGAGAAGGTGGACGGTATCGAGTTCCCTGAGGCGAGCAAGGCGATCAACGAGTACCCGATCGCCACCTTGAGCAAGGCACCGAATGCGGTCGGCGCCAAGGCTTTCGTGGACTACGTCCTGTCCGACAAGGGCAAGGCTGTCCTCTCGGCCGCAGGTTTCGGCGCACCGTGAGTCGCCGCAGCAGGAGCACGAGTGGGCGACTGCCTCTTGTGCTCTTGCTGCCTGCGCTGCTCGGTCTGGCGTTTCTGCTGATCCCACTGATCGGATTGCTCGCCCGAGCGCCATGGTCGACGTTGCCGAGTCGCTTGTTCAGCGAGGACGTGTGGACGGCACTACGGCTCTCTTTGGTCTGTGCGACCGCGGCTACCGTGCTGTGTTTGTTGCTGGGGATCCCACTGGCTTGGCTGCTGGCGAGAGGTGATCTCCCGGGCCGCGGTCTCATCAGGGCGTTGGTGACCGTCCCACTGGTGTTGCCGCCGGTGGTTGGTGGCGTTGCGTTGCTGCTGGTCCTCGGCCGACGCGGACTGGTCGGTGAGCACCTCGATACCTGGTTCGGGTTCTCCTTGCCGTTCACAACGGCCGGAGTGATCGTTGCGGAGGCCTTTGTCGCCATGCCGTTCCTGGTGATCTCGGTCGAGGGCGCACTGCGGGCCGCAGACCCGCGCTACGAAGAGGCGGCCGCCACACTCGGCGCAGGTCGCTGGCTGACGTTCCGGCGGGTCACACTGCCTTCCATTGCGCCCGGTGTGGTCGCCGGAACCGTACTGTGCTGGGCCCGCGCGCTGGGCGAGTTCGGAGCCACCATCACCTTTGCCGGCAACTTCCCGGGCCGTACGACGACCATGCCGCTGGCGGTCTATTTGGCTTTGGAGACCGATCCGGACGTGGCCGTCGTACTGAGCCTCGTGTTGTTGCTGGTGTCCGTTGTCGTCCTGGCGTCTCTGCGCGAGCGCTGGATCAGTGGGCTGCGATGACTCTGTACGCCGACCTCCGCGTGGCCCGCGGTTCCTTCGACCTCGAAGTGGACCTCGCGATCGCTCCCGGCGAAGTCGTTGCACTGCTGGGCCCGAACGGCGCCGGCAAGAGCACCTCACTGCGCACCATCGCCGGACTGCTCCCGCTAGACGCCGGACGCATCGCCCTGGACGACGAGACCTGGGACGCACCACCCCGCACGTTCCTCGCACCAGAACACCGTCCCATCGGCGTCGTTTTCCAGGACTACCTCCTCTTCAACCACCTCTCCTGCCTGGAGAACGTAGCCTTCGGCCTCCGCGCCCGCGGCGTAGACAAACACACAGCCCGCACCGAAGCCGCCCGCTGGCTGGAGACCGTCGGCCTCACCCCCTACGCCCGCACCCGCCCCCGCGCCCTGTCCGGCGGCCAAGCCCAACGAGTAGCCCTAGTACGAGCCCTGGCCACCAGCCCCGACGTACTACTCCTGGACGAGCCGCTTGCTGCTTTGGACGCCAGCACAACCCTCCACGTCCGCGCCGAGCTCGGCCAGCACCTGACCCGCTTCCCCGGCCGCACCCTCCTGGTCACCCACGACCCCCTGGACGCCATGGTCCTAGCAGACCGCCTAGTCATCATTGAGAACGGCCGAGTAGTCCAGTCCGGTACCCCCACCGACATAGCCCGCCACCCCCGCACCGACTACGTAGCCCAACTAGTAGGCCTGAACCTCTACCGAGGCACCGCCAACGGCACCACAGTCACCCTCCCCACCGGCGGCACCATCACCCTCGCCGAACCAGCCCAAGGCCCAGTCCACGTAGCCTTCCCACCCACCGCCGTAAGCCTCTACCCCCAACCCCCCACCGGCAGCCCCCGCAACACCTGGCCGGCCACAGTCACCTCCCTGGAACAACACGCCCACACAGTCCGCATAACCCTCGACGCCACCCCCACCGGCCCCCCAACCCTCCTGGCCGACATAACCCCCGCCGCCCTCGCCGACCTCCACCCCACCCCCGGCCACCCCCTACACGCCACCCTAAAAGCCACCGAAGTAGCCACCTACCCGGTGTAATTCATCCCCTGGATCTCGTTGCCGGGAACCGCTCCCAGGTGTGCGGCATCGCCCGAGCGACAGGACGTATCCGTCTGCGTACACCGACCAGTCCGCGGCGCGGTCGGCCTAGGCACCCTGATCAGGCATATACGTCCTGTTCTTCGGAGGATCGGGGCTTTGCCACAAGCTGCAAGTTGCTTGCTCGTCGACGTTTGCGCATGGGTGGATATCTGGGTGAAGCGTCTTGGGGTGGCGGTTGTTGTGGTGGCTCTGGTAGCTGGGTGTTCGGGGGTGGGCGAGGGGCCGTTGGGGCAGGGCGACGGTGGGGTGTCGATGTGTTCACCACGAGACTGACGCTGACCTCCGCCAGCCGGTGTTGGTGACCGTTTGCGTGGTGGTCGAAGGGATTGCGGTGTAGGCCGGAAAGCGGTCGGCTAGAGGTCTGACTAGTTGATCGGGAGGGGCTGTGCGGAAGACTGCATTGGTGGGACTGGTTGCACTTGGGGTCTTGATGGGGCCGGTGGGGGTGGCTTCGGCGGCGGGGGTGCCGGTTTGTTCGGCTTCGGTGTTGCCATTGCCTGCGGGTACGCCGGTGGGGGCTCAGAGTGATGTGACCAAGGCCGATGATTCGGGGCGGTTCGTGGTGGGGCGGGTGTGGTCGGGGGACGACATGCGGCCGGTGTTGTGGACGGACGGCGTACCTCGGGTGCTGGATGATGCGCCGGGGGTTGGGCCTGGCGTGGTCGACGTGAACAGCAGTGGGGTAGTGATCGGGTCCAGTACGGCGAAGGACGGTACGACGTTGCCGTGGGTGTTCGCGGATGGGACGTACCGCGTGCTGGAGGTTCCGGACTACATGAATGGCACGACCGGGGTGGCGGCGATCAACAACCGGGGCGACGTCGTCGGGTCGGGGATGAGCAGCTTCACTGAGGATCTGGCGTCGCTGGTGTGGCCGGGTGGTGGGAAGCCGCGGGTGCTGTTGACGCCGGAGGGGCAGCTGTCCAGTGCGACGGATATCAACGACGACGGAGTGGTGGTCGGTTGGAGTCTGATCGAGGAGGGCGGCCGGGAGCGCGAGATCAGCTTGCGCTGGAAGGCCTGGGACCAGCCCGGTGAGTATGTGTACGCCCGGAACAAGAACCGCGGCGTCGTCTCGGAAATCCGGGGCAACTTCAGTGGTGGGTCGGAGATCTTCGTCGACACCGGGATCTTCGCCGGCATGGTGTGGGACGACCTGCACGGCAGGTTCTATCCGCTTCCGACCACGCCGGAGTCGATCAACGACAGTGGTGACGCTGTGACTGTCAACGAGCAGGACGGTAGTCAAGTGGTGGTTGCGGTGAACGGTACGACGCGGTGGAAGTTCCCGCAGCGCACGCGGATCGCCACGCTGCCGGACCGCAACCCGGTCACCGGACCGGAGCCCGATGCGGTGGGGACCATCGGTGCCGTCGGCAACAACCAGGCCGTCCTCTGGCACGGCTGCAGCGACGCCATCATCCACTGACCCCCAGCTACCGCCGTATTCGACGGAGGTCGAAGGGGCTGCGGGCGGGTCGGCAGCGGCCGGATACTGCAGCATGTCCGCGTCTCTGCGCAGCGTCGTAGCCCTCCTCATTCTCCTGACCGCACTGATTGCGCCTGGCAGTACGCCGGCAACCGCAGCCGCACCCCTGCCCTCAGTACTGCCGGCTGTGGAGTCCTGGCAACCGGCAGCAAGTGGCGAGTTCCAGTGGCGTCCAGAGTCGCGTCTGGTGGTGGAGAGTGCCGAGCTGCGAGCCGATGCCGACACGTTCGCCGATGATCTGTCCTACTTGCTCGGTACGGCGCCTGCGGTGGCGGACGGTCCGAGCGCTGCGGGCGACGTCGTACTGCGACTCGATCCGAACGCCACCGGGGATGAGGCGTACCGCGTCGATCTCGGGGAGACGGCGACTGTCACCGCCAAGACCGCGGTCGGGGTCTACTGGGGCACTCGGACTGTACTGCAGCTCCTCAAGCAGAAGCCGACCCTGCCGGCCGGTGTGATCACCGACTCGCCGCGGTACCCCTCCCGTGGTGTGCTGCTGAGTGTGGCGCGGATGCCGGTGTCGTGGCTGGACAACATCCTTCGCGACATGAGCTATCTGAAGCTCAACGAGCTGACACTGAACAGCTTCAACATGACCGACGCCGACATCAGTGCGGTCAACCAGCTCGCCCAGCGGCGACACGTCAAGCTGATCGGCTGGGTAAACGCTCCGAAGTTCGGCACCGGCTACATCCCGCCGCACTACCGGCTGGTCGACGCGGCCGGCGCGACCGACAAGATCAACCTCGACGTGACGAATGCGGCCGGAGTGTCGTGGGCGAACGCGGAGGTGGAGCGCCTCGCCCGCCGCTTCCCGTCCGACACGTTCAACATCGGCGGCGACGAGTGGCCGCGGTCCAACCTGCGGGCCGACAAGGTGACGGTGAACGACTACCCCGATCTCTACCGGCGGGCGATGGCGACGTACAACGAGACCGGTGCCGTCCAGGACGCGTTCCGCGCGTACATGAACAAGACGAACGGCGTTGTCCGCAGCCTCGGCAAGACGAGCCGCATGTGGACGGACGATCTCACCCCCGCCACCAAGGTCACACCGGACAGCAACCTGGTGATGATGCACTGGATCAACTACGGCCTCACACCGACCCAGCTGGCTGCCAACGGCAACCAGCTGATCAACTCCAACCTCAGCTACCTGTACTTCGACCTCGCCACCACGGACAACCCACCAGACCGGATCTGGAACGACTTCGACTCCGGTACCTTCCATGGCGGTCTCAAACTGCCAGGTAGTGCAGCGGACCCGCATCTGGCCGGTCTGCAGTTCTGCGTCTGGACCGGAGGAGCGGTGTACGACGCCGGTCGGCTGGAACGCGACCTGAGCCCCAGACTGCGACCTCTCGCCCAGAAGGCCTGGGGCACCACACCCGTGGCCACCAAGTACGTCGATGCGTTGCCGGCCATCAACGCGGTGGGGCGTGCACCCGGCATCCTCGACACGCCTCGGTTCGGCGATGTCGGGCTCGGCGCCAACCCCAGTGGGCCGGCAGTCCGGTACCAGCAGTCGCAGCAGCTCTTCACCACCTCGCCTGCCGGCGCTCTGCGGCATTCCTTCTGGTCTGCCGCGCAAGGGCAGGTCGGTGAGGACCTACTTCCGGCCAACTCGATCACCGGCCGCCCACTCGCGTACGCCAACCCGGACAATCGCCTGAGCGCATTCACTCGCACAACCGCCGGCACTGTCCGCGAGACGTCGTACGTGAGCGGCACCGGCTGGAAGACGGCGGATTGGTCTGCCGCAGCAGCAGGCAACGGCTATGGCACCTTCAACTTCGGTGGCGATCCAGCTGGGTTCTCCTACGGTGCTGAGCGGCACGTGTTCGGCGCCGACACCGACGGCAACCTCAGCCACCTGTGGTACTCGCCGGGCGACGCCAAGATCCACGGCGACCGCTGGGGTGGCAAGATCACCGGTCCGCCGGTCGCCTTCGTCTGGGGGCGGACGCAGGTCGTCTACGCCCGCGGCGCCAACGGCAACCTGCAACGCTGGTGGTGGCAACCGACCGACGCGAAGAACGTCCAGCGCGCCGATCTCGGGATTCCTGTCGCCGCGAACACCAAGATCGGCGGCTGGACCACCTCGGGCACCCGCAAGGACACCCAGGGCCGCGCGATCCTGACGGCCCGGCAGAACCTGGTCATCGTGGACCCGGATGGCCGGATCCGGTTGTGGACTCTCGACCTCGACAGTGACCGGCCGACCACTCGCGACCTGACCACCGAAACCGGTGCAACCGCCACTGGCGGACCGTCCGGCTTCGCGGATGCCGCAGGCAACCCGGTGATCTTCGTACGGCGCTCCTCCGACCAGCACCTGCTGCGGATCCGCGTGCCGAGCACCGGCGCCGCCGTACTGAAGGATCTGACCGCTGTCACGCCGGGCACGCAGGTCGCGCCGACCGGCGATCCGGACGGGCTCCGGTTCGACGCCGAACTCCATGCGTTCGCCCCCGGCGGCGGTCTGCCGAGGCACCACTGGTGGTCGTCGCCGGCCGACACTCCCCAGCAGGACAACTGGAACTGAGACCTGACACGAACGCATGAACCAGGGGACACGAAGGATGCCGGGGGAAGTTACGCCTCGTGACCTCACTGCCACGAATTGACATCTTGTAACAGGCCGATTCACGCTCAGAACGCGCGGACTGGTAACAAAGAGTGTTTACTTACCCACTCGTAGTGTGTGGATTCTTCACATCAGAGTGATGACATCGTGCACTACGCCACCCCCTCTCACGCCGCCCAAGATGGCGGAGCACCACGAGAGGGGGGTGATCGGTTATGCGTGACGGAGCGCAAGAAAGCTACGAGTTCTACTGCTTGGCAGACCGGACGTTCTACGACACACCCACCCAGCGTGGGGTCGAGCACCCGGACTTCGAGCCGGCCACCCGGCCAGTGCCCGAGGGCTGGCAGCACGTCCCCGGCGAGACCTGGATGCACTACGCACCCGAGGGTCTGCAGTTGCCGCAGCAGGGCTGGAAGATCCACGTCTCGGCCCGGCTCGACGACGTGATCAAGACGCTCGATGCCGTCTGGGAGTACTGCGTCCCTCGCGGCATCGCGTTCAAGTTCCTCCGCAACGAAGCCGTGCTGGTGATGGCGAACTCGAAGGCCGCCCCGCGCGGATCGAGCGGCAAGCTGGTCACGATCTACCCGGCCGACGAGGCGCAGCTGGAGCTGGTCCTCAAGGAGCTCGACGACATCCTCGACGGTGTCCAGGGCCCGTACATCCTGAGCGACCTGCGCTACGGCACCGGTGCACTCTTCGTCCGGTACGGCGCCTTTGTCAGCCGCTTCTGTCTGTCGCCGAGTGGTGAGCGCGTGCTCGCCCTCGAGAACGAGCACGGCCAGCTGGTTCCGGATCATCGCGGTCCGACGTTCAGCATCCCGCCGTGGGTGCCGCTGCCGGACTTCCTGCAGCCGCATCTCGAGGCCCGCAACGCGGTCTCCACCAACGAGCTCGCGTACACGATCGAGAGCGTCATCCAGTTCTCCAACGGCGGCGGCGTGTACCTCGGCCACCACAAGGAGTCCGGCGACCGCGTCGTCCTCAAGGAAGGCCGCCCGCACGCCGGTCTCGACCTGGCCGGCCGGGACGCAGTCGCCCGGATCGCCCACGAGTACGAGATTCTGCAGCGTCTCGAAGGCCTGGACGTCGTCCCGAAGACCTACGAGCGCTTCGAGCTCGGCGAGCACCACTTCATGGTGCAGGAGCACATCGACTCGATCTCGTTGCAACGCGACCTGGTCGGGCGCTACCCGCTGAGCAAGCCGGATGCGACCGAAGCCGACAAGGCGGCCTTCGCCGAGTGGGCGACGGCCGCTGTCGAGCAGGTCGGCCGGGCAGTCGCCTTGCTGCACGAGCGGGGTGTGGTGTTCTGCGACCTGCACCCGGACAACGTGTTGCTCGATGTCGACGGCCGGATGGTGCTGATCGACTTCGAGGTGGCGACGAACGCCGCGGACAAGGCCCGCTCCACGCTGGCCCACCCCGGGTACGCCGCACCGCCGGACCGCGAAGGTGTCGACGTCGACCGCTACGCGCTGGCCTGTATCGGGCTCGGTGTCTATGCGCCGCAGACGACGATCCTGCTGAATCTCCATCGGGGCAAGGCGTTCCAGCTCGCCGAGATGATCACCGAGACCTTCCCGGTGCCGAGGGCAACGATCGACGAGGCCGTCCGGACCGTGGTCGGCTCCGACGCCACCAGTGATCCGGAGATGGCCGAGCTCGCACTGCCCGGCAAGGCCGAGTGGACCGACGTCCGCGCCGCGCTGACCAAGGCGATCGTGGCCTCGGCAACGCCCGAGCGCACTGACCGGCTGTTCCCCGGCGACATCGCGCAGTTCCGCGGTGGTGGCGGTATCGACCTCGCCAGCGGCGCAGCCGGTGTCCTCTACGCCATGGCCAAGACCGGCGCCGGCCGCTTCGAGCAGTACGAGGAGTGGCTGCGCGAGCGCAGCCTGACCACCGCGGCCGGCCCGGGCCTGTACGACGGTCTGCACGGGGTGGCCCATGTCTTCGATGTGCTCGGTCATCGGCAGCACGCGCTTGACCTGGTCGACCGCACTTTGGCCGACGACTGGAGCACCCGCGAGCTCGGGCTGCACTCCGGACTGGCCGGTATCGGTCTGAGCCTCCTGCACTTCGACACCGAACCCGCCCTGCGCGCCAAGGCGGTCCGGGTGCTCGATCTGGTCGCAGATCGCCTCGGCGACGTGACCGACGTACCGGAGCTCAGTGGCGGGCAGTATCCGCACGCCGGCCTCATGTACGGCTCGTCCGGACCGGCTCTGCTCTTCATCGAAGCGTTCGAGCAGTTGGGTGACACCGGTCTGCTCGACCTGGCCGAGATCGCGATCCGGCAGGATCTGCGGCGTTGCTCGGCCTCGCCCGACGGCGACATGCTCCAGGTCAACCAGGGCTGGCGGACCCTGCCGTACCTCGAAGAAGGTTCGGCCGGGATCGCACTCGCCCTCGCGCGTTACCTGAAGCATCGCCCGAGTGACGAGCTGACCGCGGTGCTCGCGCAGCTCGAACGGGTGGCGCACTGCTCCTTCTACGTCCAGCCCGGCCTGTTCATGGGTCGCGCCGGTCTGCTTCTCACCGCAGCCTCACTCGGTGCGCAGCAGACGACGGTCGACGACCTGGTGTACGGACTCGGCTGGCACGCGATGCCTTACGCAGGTGGCCTCGCGTTCCCCGGCAACCAGCTCCTTCGCCTGTCGATGGATCTGGCCACCGGATCGGCCGGCGTCCTGCTGGCCCTGGGATCGGCACTGCACTCGGTGCCCGTATCCCTCCCGTTCCTCGGACCTCCCCAGTGGTCCGAGTCTCCATCCCTACAACATGAATCGAAGGAGGTGTAGAACATGGCACTTCTCGACCTTCAGGGCCTCGAGACCCCCGGTTACGGTGGCGGCCACCACGGCGGCGGCTCCACGCTGACCGTGCTTGGTTGCCAGTCGGGTCGCCCGAGCAACTTGAGCCTTCTGCTCTGCCACTGATCGGATCCTGGATAGTCAGGTTCCGGAGGCCCTGGGTGGGCGGCATACCCACCCAGGGCCGAACCTGTCTGCGGGATCCGTCGCTTCACCCGACGGAAGGAGCTCTTTTGCCCAATTCCGTGCAGTCCTATCCATGCGCCGAGCGGCTACCGCTCGTGGAGCAGGTGCACGGCCACACCATCGCGGATCCCTACCGCTGGCTGGAGGACGCCGAGTCCTCCGAGACCAAGCGCTGGCTCGCGGCCCAGGACGAGCTCTGGCTGAACCATGCAGTCACGCTGTCCGGCCGGTACCAGTTCCGTCACCGGGTGAAGGCCCTTTCGAACGTCGGCACCGTCTCCACACCTTCGTGGCACGGCGGGCGCTGTTTCACGCTGCGCAGCGACCCCGGTCAGCAGCACCCGGTCCTGTACGACGGCCGGCGCGCAATCCTCGACCCGATGGCGATCGACCCATCCGGTCTCACGACTTTGGACGCGTGGCAGCCATCACCCGATGGATCTCTGGTCGCGTTCCAGACCTCTCGCGGCGGCACCGAACAGTCCGTCCTACACCTGCTCGACGTGGATAGCGGTGAGCTCATCGGCGAGCCGATCGACGGCTGCCGGTATTCCCCGGTCGCGTGGCTACCGGACGGGAAGTCCTTCTACTACGTGCGATTCCGTCAGGTCCGCTGCCGCCACCTGGACGTCGCCGACGACACAGTCGCGCTGTCGACCGAGGCGTCGTACGGGCTGGAGCTCAGCGCCGACGGACGCTGGCTGACCATCTCCGCTGCCCGTGGCGGGGCGAACGACCTGTGGCTGCAGGATCTCGAGAGCGCTGATTCGCCGCGCCCGATCCAGCAGAGCATCGACGCGCTGACCGTGATGTCGGTCGGCCCCGACGGTCGTCTCTACGTCGTCACCACCAAGGATGCGCCGACGAGCAAGATCTGCGTCGGTGATCCGCACAATCCGCTGATCTGGCAGGACCTCGTCACCCCGGATGTGCCGCTCACCGGCCTGGCGATCCTGGACGGCGCACTGCTGCTGGCCAGCCCGAGCGGAATCGCCGTGCACAATCTGCAGACCGGTGCGCACGTCAGCGATATCGCCTTGCCTGGCGTCGGTTCGGTCGGTTCGCTGACCACGCTGCCAGACGGCGGACCGCAAGCCTGGTTCAGCTACACCGACAGCGTCACCCCGTCTGCCGTCTACTGCTACGACCACACCACCGGCCAGGCGACGCTCTGGTCGCAAGCCCCCGGCGTGACTGCCGAGGCGGAGTCGCAGCAGCTCGTCACCACGAGCCCGGACGGCCACGAGACCCGACTCCTGGTGATCGCCAAACCCGGCAACCACGGACCACGACCGACACTCCTCTACGGGTACGGCGGTTTCGGGCAGACGCTCACTCCGACGTACTCGGCCTTCGCGCTGGCGTGGGTCGAGGCCGGTGGTGTTTTCGTCACGGCCAACACACGTGGTGGTATCGACTCACACCAAGCGGGGATCCTGGATCGCAAGCAGGGTGTCTTCGACGACTTCATCGCGGCGGCCGAGCATTTGATCGCGACCGGTTGGACGACCGCCGAGCAGTTGTCGCTGTGCGGCGAATCCAACGGCGGCTTGCTCGTTGCGGCGGCCTTGACTCAGCGGCCGGAGCTGTTCGCGGCAGCGGTCTGTTCGGCACCGCTCACGGACATGTTGCGTTATGAGCTGTCCGGTCTGGGCGAGCGTTGGGTGCCTGAGTTCGGATCCGCGAAGGACCCTGCGCAGTTCGAGAACCTCTTGTCCTACTCGCCGTACCACCGGGTCAGCGAGGGCGTGAAGTATCCGGCCGTGCTGTTCACGGTGTTCGGCAATGACACTCGCGTCGATCCACTGCACTCTCGCAAGATGTGTGCGGCGTTGCAGCATGCGACCGCGAGTGAAGGCTCTGTCCTGTTGCGGTTGGATCCGGATGCCGGCCATGCCAGCGGATCGGCGAGTCAAGGCATCGGCCTGGCTGCGGACATACTCGCGTTCCTCGCGGAACGCACCGGCCTCAGGCTCTCGTCATGATCACCTTCGGATCGGTGGCGAAGCGCGGCCGTGGCTGGCTGCCGCTGATCGGGTTGAACGCATTGATCGGCAGCGCGGTCACCTTGGCCCTGCCGTCGATCCTCGGTCGTTCGGTGGACTCGATCGTCGCCGGTACGGGCTACACGCTGTGGTTGATCGCCGCCGCGGCAGCCATCGGGCTCGGCATCGT
The DNA here is from genome assembly GCF_042674205.1 of Kribbella sp. NPDC056951. Lineage (NCBI taxonomy): Bacteria > Bacillati > Actinomycetota > Actinomycetes > Propionibacteriales > Kribbellaceae > Kribbella > Kribbella sp. NPDC056951. Next base: position 77,433 of record NZ_JBHUQZ010000012.1, on the reverse strand, counting down.
GGCCAGTCTGATCGACGCCTTCGCGGGTGCCGCTTGTGTCGCCGAAACGACCGCGTGGCTGCGGCATCGCCTGGTGCGGCAGGTCGTCCGGGGCGGACCCGAGGGGAACCGCGGGTTCGAGACCGGTGACCTGGTCACACGAGTCTCCGCGAACGCGACCGACGCCGCGCAGGCCGGACCGGCCGCGGTGACCGCGATCGCGGCGATCGCTCCCCCGGTCGGCAGTCTCGTGTTGCTCGCCCTGATCGATCCCTGGCTGGCGGCCGCGTTCTTCGGTGGTGTGCTGCTGGTGATCCTGGTGCTGCTGGCGTTCGCGCGGCGGACCGCCGATGTGAGCCTGGCTTACCAGGAGACGCAGGGCCGGATCGCCGCCCGGCTGTCCGAGTCGCTGACCGGCATCCGCACCATCGCGGCCGCCGGGACGACAGGCCGCGAGGAGCGACGCATCCTCGGTCTGCTTCCCGAGCTTCACAAACAAGGTGTCGTCACGTGGCGCATCCTGGCCCGTTCCGGCGCGCAGGCTGCGGTGGTCGGACCGCTCGTGCTGGTCGCCGTGCTGGCCGTCGGCGGCATCCAGTTGGTCGCCGGGCACATCACTGCCGGCGAACTGTTCGCCGCCTCGCAGTACGCCGTCCTCGGTGCCGGCCTCGGCAATCTCACCGGTGTGATCGGTGAGATCGCGCGCGCCAAGGCTGGTGTTCAGCGGGCTGCCGAGGTGGGTGCAATCGCCGAGGTTCCGCACGGTTCACTCAAATTGCCGGTCGGTTCCGGACACCTCACCTTCGACCACGTCAGCGTTGTCGCAGACGGCAACGTCCTGCTGAACGACGTGAGCCTGGATCTGCCGGGTGGCATGACGGTCGCGGTCGTCGGACCGAGCGGCGCCGGCAAGTCCGTGCTCGCCGCGGTCGCCGCGCGGCTGCGCGATCCGTCGACCGGGCATGTCTCGCTGGACGGCGTACCGCTGCAGGCCGTCAGCCGGCATGCGCTGCGTCGCGCGGTCGGCTGCGCCTTCGAGCGGCCGCAGCTGGTCGGCCGGACGATCGGTGAGTCGATCGCTCCCGACGCGATCAACCCGGTGCGCACACTGGCCGCGGCCCGGGCCACGCACGCCCACGACTTCGTCAGCCGACTGCCCAACGGCTACTTCACTTCGTTGCGTAGGGCCCCTATGTCGGGTGGTGAGCGGCAGCGACTCGGACTGGCCCGCGCCTGGCCGGCCAACCGGCTACTCGTGTTGGACGACGCGACCTCGAGCCTCGACACCGCGACCGAACGGCAGATCGGCCGCACCCTCACCGAGGACCGCCACCACCGCACCCGTCTGATCGTCACTCACCGCCCAGCCACGGCTGCCCGCGCGGATCTCGTGGTCTGGCTCGACCACGGCCAGGTCCGAGCAGTGGCACCCCACGCCGACCTTTGGAACAACACGTCGTACCGCGAGGTCTTCGGGTGATCCGGCCCGCCCTCGCCGACCGGCCCCTCCGCGCACTGCGGTGGGGCCGAAGGACGTGGGCGGGATGAAGCGGGAGCTCGAGTACGGCGCTCTGTCCCTGCGGAAGCGGGCGACGGTCAAGCTGGTGGCTTGGTCGGTGCCGGAGATCCTGCCGACCGCGATCTACGGAGTCGCGGTCGCGCGCGCCACGGACAGCTTCCTGGCTGGACACGTTTGGCAAGGGATCGCGTGGCTTGGTGGGTTGGTCGCGACCGCCGGATTGGGTGCCGCCGGAGCGCGGCAGGTGTACACGCGACTCGGTGATCTGGTCGAGCCGGTCCGCGACGACCTGGTACGGCGAGTTGTCGCCGGTGCACTGCGAACCGGCGACGACAGCGCGGTGGCCCGGCTGAACCGGCAGGTCGAGATCGTCCGGGACACGTACGCCGGACTGGTCATGGTGCTCCGGAGTTTCGCCGTCACGCTCTTCGGGGTGCTGGCCGGTCTGCTGTCACTGGCGCCGATGGTGGCCGCTTTCGTCGTACCGCCGTTCCTGATCGGATTCGCCTTATCGCTAGGCGTTTTGGGCATGGCCGCCGACCGGGTGCGAGCCTCGCTGCAGGCCGATGAGGACCTAGCCGCTTCGGCCGGGATGGTCTTCGGTGGCGTGCGCGACATCACCGCGACCGGGACCGAGGAGTACGCCGAGTTCCTGGTCGGCGAACCGATCGAGGCGCAGGCATCGGCGGAGCGAGCGCTCGCCAAGGTCGCGGCGCTCCGCACCTTGTGTTTCGCGGTCGGTGGCTGGCTGCCGCTGCTGATCCTGCTCGCAACCGGCCCGTGGTTGGTCGGGCGCGGCGTGAGCACCGGCACGCTCCTCGGCGGTCTCACGTATGTGCTAATCGGCCTGCAACCAGCGCTCGGGCAGGTGATGGCCGCGCTGGGCGACAGTGGCCTGCGGTACGTGATCACCCTCGGCCGGATCCTCGACACCAGTCAGCCGGACGAGCCGGTTCGCGCGATCGACGCCGTACAAGGGCATCGGGTAAATGCTCAGCGGCTGACGTTCGCGTATGGGCAGGCGGCTGAACCGGTGCTCGATCGTCTCGACCTGACCATCCCGGAGGGTGACCACCTGGCCGTGGTCGGTCCGAGCGGGATCGGGAAGTCGACCTTGGCCGCGCTGATCTGCGGGATGCTGACGCCGAGCGGCGGCCGGTTGCTGCTGGGTGGCGTACCGCCGACTGAACTGACCACCGAGCGGCTGGCCGAGACGCGCGTACTGATCCCACAGGAGGCCTATGTCTTCAGCGGGACCGTCGAGGAGAACCTGTCCTATCTACTCCCCGATGCGACGACCGACGAGCTGAGCGCAGCCGTCGACGCCATCGGAGCGACCGCACTCATCCAGCGCATCGGCGGTCTGGGCGCGGTGGTCAAGCCGGCCGAGCTCTCCGCCGGTGAGCGGCAACTGATCGCGCTGGTCCGGGCCTACCTGTCCCCCGCGCCACTCGTCGTACTGGATGAGGCGACCTGCTTCCTCGACGCGGAGGCCGAGCGACAGGCCGAGGTAGCCTTCGCGCAACGCGGCGGCACGCTGGTGGTGATCGCACACCGGATCAGCTCCGCGCTGCGAGCCCGCCGGATCCTCGTGCTGGACGGCAACAAGGCCGCGATCGGTACGCATCAGGCTCTGATGCGCAGCTCCAGCTTGTACCGCGATCTGCACGGCAACTGGGACCCGATCATCAGTCAGATCCAGCCAGCGTCTTGAGCCTTCCGAATGGCCTCGATGCGGCTGCGCGAACCAGTCTTGGCCAGGATCCTCGACAGGTAGTTCCGCACGGTGCCGGCACTCAGACTCAGCGTCCGGGCCACCTCCTGCGCAGTCGCACCCGTGGTGACCTGCCGCAGCACCTCGCACTCGCGATCGGTGAGCGGGTTGTCACCGGCCTTCAACGCGGCGACCGCGAGCCGGACGTCAACCACCGGCAACCCCTTCGCCACGTCGCGGACCGCCTGGACCAGCTGGTCCGTGGTCGCGTCGGTCGCGATCAGTCCGATCCGCGGCGCCTGCTTGACCAGCGCGAGACTGGTCGCGGCGATCGCCTCGTGGTCGATCAGCACCAGCACCCCGCGACCGGCGAGTTTGCGGCACAGCTCCTCGATCCGGATCCGTCCGGGCAGCTGTGGATCGAGCAGCACGACATGCGGCCGTCGGCCGGCCACCTGGAGGACGTCCTCCGAGCGGTCCAGCTCAGCCACGACCTCCATGTCCGTCTCGCCTGCCAGCACCGCGGCCAGTGCACCTCGCACCATCGTGCCGCGGTGGCCGAGAGCCACTCGGATCACCGCATGCCCCCATCACGTCCGTCGCCTCATCTGCCGGCCAGCCGCCCCCGCAACGGCGAAAACCAGCTGCCGGACGGCGGTGCCCGTGTTTCCATCAACGAGTGAACTCCGGAGATGGCACGCACGAATCCAGCCGCTGCCCCGGCTGCCGGGTCGAGCTGCCGATCTCGCAGTGGCCGGAAACGCCGAAGTACAACGCGTCACCGGAGTGTCTGCAGGTCGCCGGCGACCTGCTCGGGTTCGAGATCGAGCACCAACTGAGGCTCGGTTACCTGCACCAACTGCGGATCGACGCGTACGGCGCGCAACATGTGAGAGTCGGCGCTCCGCGAATCGGCCCGGTGTTCGCGCTGAACGGTCTCTACATGTTCCTCGAACGGGGTTCCGGGAACATCGACGTCCGCACGGGCCACGGCATCATGGCGAACTCGTTCGGCGACTGGCCCGAGCTCACGCCACCCGAGTCCGTCGGGCGGTTGACGGCGTACGACGTACTGTCCGCCGGCGGTGTTGACGAGGTCGAGCAGGCGATGCTGGCATGGGCCGAACAGGTCTGGACCGGTTGGCCGGCGGCTGACCGGGAAGTCATCCGGAAACTCACCGTCGACCTCGTCCCGGCGCGCTATTTCAGACGCTGAAACCGATCTGTTTGCAGCTCGGAAACCGTTCTGTTGTTGGGCTTTCGGTACGTCAAGGGACCGAAAAAATCGGGGCAGATTCCGATCTGGCCTTGCGCTCCGGCGACGCGTCCCACAGGATGACTCACATCGCGTCGTGACCTGGACGTGATCATCCGGACTCCCTTTCGTTACCTGTCCGGGTGCCCCCTCCCCTGCCTGGGGGGCTGGTGTCCTCCACCATGCCCAAGCTCACGAGGAGCGCCTTACCGATGTCCAAAGCCCGACATGCGCGCCCCCGGCGATCTACTCGCCGGGTGGTCCGAACCCTCTCCGTCGCCGGTCTCGGCGCCGGGATCACCGTCGCAGCCACCGGCGCGGCGTTCGCGACCGACTACAAGGTGAAGGCCGGAGACACGCTCTCCGAGATCGCCCAGGCGAACGGTGCCGACTGGCATCACCTGGCGAAGATCAACAACCTGAAGGACCCCGACCTGATCCTGATCGGTCAGACCCTGACGCTGGACGGTGTGAAGAAGGCCACCGCCCCGAAGCAGCGAGTCACTCCGAAGTCCAAGGTCGTCACGAAGAAGAAGACTGTCTCGAAGCAGACCGTGCGCAAGCCGCGGACCAACCGCTCCGCCGAGCGCCCGTCGAACAACAGCGGCAACGTCAGCATGAGCGCCGCGTGGCGCAAGGTCGCCAACTGCGAGTCCAGCGGCAACCCGCGCGCAGTCAGCCCGAACGGCAAGTACTTCGGCCTGTTCCAGTTCGACAAGCAGACCTGGCGCAGCGTCGGCGGTAGCGGCAGCCCGGCCCAGGCCTCGCCTGCCGAGCAGCTGATGCGCGCGAAGAAGCTCTACGCGCAGCGCGGCAACTCGCCGTGGCCGGTCTGCGGTCGCTTCCTGCCCTGAGAGCCCTGATCCTCAGGAGTGCGTGAGGACGAGCATCTCGTCGGCGCCCGCCTGGAACTCGTAGGGAACCTTGCGGATCTCCCAGGCGACGTCGGCGAGCTCGTCCAGCACCTCCGGCAGGAACGGCACCGGTTCGCCCGTGCCCTGCAGCACCAGCGGGAACACGCGAACCTCGCCGCTCGTCACCCGGATCAGCTCCCGCAGCGCGGCCAGATGCCAGTCCCGGCCGAAGGTATCGGCCCAGGTGAACAGCAGGTGTGAGCACAACGCCAGCTCGAACCGCCCGTCCTCGAACGGGAGCTCCGGCAGAGCGGCCGCGACATACCGATCCGGCTCCGCACCGATGTCCTGCAGGAACCGGTCGGCCGCCTCGAGCCGCATCTCATCCCGCCGCTCGGGCGTCCCGTACCACTTCCAGACGAACCGCGCCTCGTGATCCTCGATGATCTCGGTCGTGGCCGGCAAACTCCGCCGAACCGTGTCGACGAGCTCAGGCATCGTCAACTCGTACGCCGGATCCACGGCCACCACATCCACCCCACGCGCAGCGGCTTCGGCGGTGAAACTCGATCCACCGGCCGAACAGTCCAGCACGGAGTCAGGCAGTTCGGTCAGATCGAACATCGCTTCGTACTCGGCGTACGAGCGAGAGGTCACCAGCAAGGCACTTACCCTTCGACGGTTTTGCTGAGGCGACGATCAAGGGCTGTGGCCCCGGCCGCCAGAGCCAGGAACAGTACCGCGACGAGCAGACAGTTCAGGAGAACCTGTCCATACCCGTGCTGGTTCACGTCCACGAACGGGTAGGGATAGAAGCCGACGAACGCGCCGCGGATCAGCGTGAACGCGAGCCAGAGCAGCGGGAACACGACAGACCAGCCGGCGATCCGCAAGTCCGTCGTACCGCGGGGTCCGAACAATGCCCATCCCAGTACGCCGAGCACCGGGGTGGCCGTGTGCAGTAAGAAGTTCGCCACTGCGGCCCATCCGGTCAACGAGTCCAGACCGGCGAGCACCAGGTGATAGACGATTCCGGTGACGGCGATACAGAGAACGCCGTTCAGCCGCAGGGTTCTGAACAGCGTGCTCCGGCGATCCAGCATCAGCACGGTCGCACCGAGGATGAGATTCGATTGAATCGTGAAGAAGGCAAAGACGTTGAGGACGCGGTCCGGGTTGTCCGGGAAGAAGCCTTCGGTCCCGGACGCCGTCACGAACAGCTGGATCACGATGCCGGCCAGGACAGCTGCCGCGGTGACCCAGGACCAGACCCGCCCGATCATCGTCATGACCGCAATCTACGACGATCGGGCGGGGAGAAACGGGAGGTCAGACGGACTGCGATTCGCGCGGCGCGGGCTCGTCGTCCTTGGCCTCGTCGAAGGTATAGCTGAACGAGACGAACCCGTCGATCACCAGCGCCACGGTCCAGCCCCAGGCCGGGCCGGTGGCGGCGTCCCATCCCTTCCCGGACAGCAGGCCGAGGGCGATCATGATGCCTACACCGACGACGTACGCGAGCAGGTGCCGGAACCAGCCGGCGCGCTCCCGCTGTGCCCGCGCGCGGCCGCCCTTCGGCGGCTTCACCGGCCGCGGCGCACCGGCGAACTTGTACGCCGCCCACCCGTCGGCCCACTTGAGTGTCTGGTGGCCGAATCCGACGCTGACGCCGATGAAGATCGCGGCCAGCGAGTGCTTGAACGACGGCTCGCCACCGCGGTGAATGTCGAGCACGCTCGCCACCAGCATGACCACGTCGACCAGCGGAACCATCAGCAGCAGGATCATCCCGGCCTTGGGTTTCCGCAGCAGATAGCGCGTCGCCATCCCGGCGGCGAGCAGGACCCAGAAGCCGATCTCACACGCGGCGATCACAGCGAGCAGCACAGGGATTCACCCTTCCCGTTGTTTTAGTACGACTGTGTTGTGAAACGACGATAACACAGGTGTGCTAAAAAGGGCACATGCCGAAGATCGTCGACCACGACGCCCGCCGCGAGGAGATCGCCCAGGCCCTGTGGCGCGTCGTCCGCCGCGACGGCATCCGCGCCGCCTCGGTCCGCACCATCGCCGCCGAGGCCGGCTGGTCGGCCGGAGCCGTGCGCTACTACTTCCCCGACCAGGACGGTCTGCTCAAGTTCGCGATGGACCTGGTCGTCCGCCGGGTCGGCGAGCGCTTCGCGGCACTGACCGCGCGCGGCGGCACGAAAGGCAGCGCCACGACCGTGGCCCTGCGGTACCTCGAAGAGGTGCTCCCGCTCGATGCCGAGCGGATGGCCGAGTTCGATGTCTGGCTCGCCTTCATGGTCCAGGCTCAGGCCGAGACCGGCGCCGACACCCTGCACAACAACGTCGAGACCGCGAACGACGGCCTGCGCGACCTATGCGCCGAGCTGCTCAACGCGCTGTCCGACGCGGGCGCACTCCGCGACGGTCTGGACCTGCGTCTGGAAATAGAGCGTTTGCATGCCTTGCTCGACGGCCTTGCCCTGCACGCGGTCATCCAGCCCCGGCGGAGCACGCCGACCCGGGTCCGCCGGCTGCTGCGCCTTCATATCGACTCCCTGGTGAGCCAAAACCCCTTACAAACCAAGGATTTTTCCTCCACGGAACGACAAGTTCGCCACAAACCTGACTAAAACATTGCGTACCGTGGCACCATCACCAGCATGGAGTCCGCTGGGGTGATCGTCGTCAGCGGAATCATGGCGGCCGGGAAGTCCGCGGTCGCCCAGTTGCTCGCCGAGCGGTTCCAGTACGGCGTCAACATTCCCGGCAATCTGTTCCGCCGGATGATCGTCAGCGGGCATGCCTCGATGACCGACGATCCGGCCGAGGCGCAACGGCAGATGCAGCTCGGATTCCGCCTCGCCTGCCAGGCCGCCGACTCCTACGCCGAGGCCGGATTCACCGTCGTACTGCAGGATGTCGTGATCGGCGAGCTGCTCCGCGAGTTCCTCGACGGGATCCGCACCCGGCCGCGCTACCTCGTCGTACTGACGCCGCGTCCCGATGTGATCTCCGGGCGGCTCGGCGGTTCGCATCATCTGGTCGACGAGCTCGACTACGAGCTGCACGCATTCAGCCCGCGGCGCGGCCTGTGGCTGGACAACTCCGACCTGTCGGCCGGCGAAACCGTCGACGCGATCCTCGGCCGGCTCGACGAGGCACGCTTCGTGTGATGGCGAGCTCGGCTACTCAAGGGTAGTTTGGCGAGATGGCGACCACGGTACGGCGGACCTCCTGCAACCTGTGTGAAGCGATCTGCGGCGTCCTGGTGACGATCGAGGACGGGCAGGTCACCGATATCCGGGGCGACGAGTCGGATCCGCTCTCCCGCGGTCACATCTGCCCGAAGGCGGTCGCGCTGCGCGACCTGCAGGAGGATCCGGACCGGCTGACCACACCGGTACGCCGTACTGCCGACGGCTGGCAGGAGATCGGGTGGGACGCGGCGTACTCGTTGATCGTCGAGAAGCTCACCGCGATCCAGCGCGAACACGGGCGGAACTCGGTCGGCGTCTATCTCGGGAACCCGAACGTGCACAGCCTCGGCGCGCTGACGCACATGCCGACGATGGTCCGGCAGCTCCGGACGCGGAACAAGTTCAGTGCCACGTCGATCGACCAGTTGCCGCAGATGCTGTCGTCGTACCTGCTGTACGGACATCAGCTGATGATCGCGGTCCCCGATATCGACCGGACGTCGTACCTGCTGATGCTCGGTGCGAACCCGCTCGCGTCGAACGGCAGCATGATGACCGCGCCTGGGTTCGGCCGGCGGATCAAGGAGGTGCGGAAGCGCGGCGGCAAGGTCGTCGTGATCGACCCACGCCGTACCGAGACCGCAGCGGTCGCGGACGAGCACCACTTCGTGCGGCCGGGGACGGATGCCGCGTTCCTGCTCGCGCTGATTCACCAGGTGATCGCGGACGGGAATGCACGACCGGCGCCGTACGTCGATGGGCTGGCAGCCGTGGAGGCCGCAGTCGAGGAATGGACGCCGGAGCGCGCGGCCGGGTTGACCGGGATCGACGCTGAGGTGATCCGGCGGATCGCTGTTGAGTACGCGGCTGCTGGGCGCGCTGCGGTCTACGGACGGGTCGGGGTGTCGACGCAGCAGTTCGGGGCGCTGTGTCAGTGGGCGATCCAGGTGCTGAACATCATCACCGGCAACCTCGATCGGCCGGGCGGGACGATGTTCCCTCGGCCTGCGGTGAATGCGCTGATCGGGCTCGGGCGTGGACATCTCGGCGTGTGGTCGAGCCGGATCCGCGGGTTGCCGGAGTTCGGCGGCGAGCTGCCGGTGTCGGTGATGGCGGAGGAGATCCTGACGCCGGGTGACGGGCAGATCCGGGCGATGGTGACGATCGCCGGCAACCCGGTGCTGTCCACACCGGACGGGCGCAAGCTCGACGAGGCATTCGAGTCGCTGGAATTCATGGTCGCGGTCGATCCCTACATCAACGAGACCACGCGGCACGCCGATGTGATCCTCCCGCCGGCACCGCCGCTCGAGCGCGATCACTACGACGTGATCTTCCACAACCTCGCCGTACGGAACACGGCTCGCTGGAACGACGCCGTACTGGATAAACCCGCGTCGGCCCGGCACGACTGGGAGATCTTCCGCGATCTCGGCACCGCGCTGGTACGACGTACGCCGCTGAGCCGGAAACGTCTTGTCACCGAGGCGCGACTGCGGTTGGCGCCGCGCCGCGTGGTCGACGTGGGGCTGCGGATCGGCCCGTACAAGCTGTCACTACGCAAACTGCGGAAGTCGCCGGGCGGGATCGACCTCGGACCGCTGCAACCGGCGTTGCCCGAAGCCTTGTTCCACAAGAACAAACGGATCAACCTCGACCAGCCGATGATCCTGGCCGACCTCGACCGGCTCTCCGAACTGCAGGCGACGGCCGACGGCGAACTGCTCCTGATCGGCCGCCGGCACCTGCGCAGCAACAACTCCTGGATGCACAACTCGGCCCGCCTGGTGAAGGGCAAACCCCGTCACCACCTGCTGATGCACCCCACCGACCTGGCCGACCGCTCCCTGACCACCGGTCAACTCGTCACCATCACCTCCGCCGCCGGCTCCCTCGCCGTAGAAGTTGCCTCCAGCAACGACATGATGCCCGGCGTGGTCTCCCTCCCGCACGGCTTCGGCCACACCCGCCCCGGCGTCCACCTAACCGTAGCCACCCAACTAGCCGGCATCTCCCTCAACGACCTAACAGACTCAGCCCTCACCGACCCCATCTCCGGCACCGCCGCAGTCAACGGCACCCCCGTAACCATCACCCCCACCCCCTAACCCCCCCACCACCACCCCCCACCACCACCCAACGGGCAACCCCCCATCTCGAGTGGCAACCCCCCAACTCAGGGGATGCCCACCGAGCCGAGGGGTTGCCCCTTGAGATTTCCGATGGGCAACCCCCCAACTCAGGGGATATCCACCGAGGTGGGGGGTTGCCTGGCGGGCACGGGGGTTGCCCATCGCGATGGGGGGTTGCCCGCTCAGATTTTCGGTGGGCAACGCCCCGTCTGAGGGGTTATCCATCGAGGTGGGGGGTTGCCCCTTGAGGTGGGGGTGGGGTGGGGTTAGGGCGGGGGTTGGGCTGAGGAGTCTCGGATGATGAGGAGGGGGGTGGCGTAGAGGTGGGGTTCGGGGCGGGCGTTGTCGAGGAGGTTGAGGAGGACGTGGGTTACTTCGGCGCCGAAGCCGACGATGTTGTTGGACATGGCGGTGAGGCGGGGGTGGGTGATGCGGCAGAGGGTGGAGTCGTCCCAGGCGACGAGAGTGAGGTCTCGGGGGACTACGTCGCCCAGGCCTTGGGCAACGGAGAGGCCGGCTACGGCCATCAGGTCGTTGTCGTAGATGATCGCGGTCGGGCGCGGGTCGGCGGCGAGTAGGTCGCGGGTGGCGGCGGCGCCTTCGTCGGCTGAGTAATCGGTGTGGATGACCTTGGTCTCCAGGCCGTAGCGGCTGCTCGCCTCGACGAACGCGCGGTCGCGGATCCACACATCGCCGTACTCCGGCGGTCCGGCGACGCGGGCGACCCGGCGGTGGCCGAGGGTCGCGACGTGGCCGAGGGCGGTGTGCATGGCGGCGGTCGCGTCGGACCAGACGCACGGCAGGCCGTCGGCCAGTTCGGGGTGGCCGACCAGGACGGCGGGCAGGCCGAGCTTGCGGAGCAACGGGATCCGCGGATCGGTGACCCGCAGGTCGACCACGATCACGCCGTCGACGCGGCGCTCGGCGGCCCACTTGCGGTACGTCGCCAGCTCCTCGTCCAAGTTGGTCACCACCTGAAGGGCCAACGCGTACGAGCGCTCGGCGAGCACGGACTCCACACCTCCCACGAAGCCCATGTAGAACGGTTCCTCGGTCAGCGTCTGCGCGGTCCGCGCAAGCACCAGGCCGAAGGTCTCACTGCGCGCGGCGGACAGCTGACGGGCGGCGCGATTCGGTACCCACTCCATTTCCTCGGCAACTCTCAGAACCCGCGCACGGGTAGCCGCGGACACTCCGGGCTGATTGTTCAGCGCGTACGACACCGCGCCTTTGGAGACGCCGGCGCGGCGCGCGATCTCCTTGATGGTGACTCGGGGCACAACTAACTCCTCACGGGCGGCCGGACCGCTGACGGTCGGTCCGGAATCCTCTAGTGTGCGCGCGTTTCCACGCCGTGTCACCAAGTGGGAGCAGAGAGTGATCCTTTTGATCACATATCGGAACTCGCCGGTTCCGGTCGCGAACGCCCGAGGTCTGGGCGGACCCTAGTCGGGGCGCCCGGGAGTGGGATACGGTTGCCAGCGTTACTTAACCGGTTCGGCTATCAGGACGGTACGGCGGCTCCAGGGCAGCGGGCGCAGTGCCGGTCACGAGGAGAAACCATGGTCGCAGTGGACAACCTGTCCCTCCAGTTGTACACAGTCCGCCACAAGCTCGAAGAGGACTTCGACGCCACCCTGGCCCGGATCGCGGAGATCGGCTTCACCAAGGTGGAGCCGTTCGGCGTCCCGGGTATCGCGGACCAACTGGCCGAAGCGCTGCCCAAGCACGGACTGTCGGCGCCCACCACGCACGCCGGCCTGCTCCGCGACGAGGACGCCGCGCCGATCTACGCCGCCGCCCAGAAGCTCGGCATCAGCACGGTCATCGAACCGTTCATCGACCCGGCGCGCTGGCAGTCCGCGGACGACGTGAAGGCAACGGCCGAGGCGCTCAACCAGGCGTCTGTCGAGGCGGCCAAGCACGGCATCACCGTCGGCTACCACAACCACCACTTCGAGCTGGAGTCGAAGATCGACGGCGTGCACGCGCTGGAGATCTTCGTCGACCACCTGAACGACGACGTCGTCCTCGAGCTCGACACCTACTGGGCGGCCGTCGGTGGCGCCGACGTACCGGCTCTGCTGAAGAAGTGGGGCAGCCGCGTGGTCGCGCTGCACGTCAAGGACGGCGACGGCACCCTGGACAACAAGGCCCAGACCGCTGTCGGTGACGGCACCATCGCGGTCGCCGACATCCTGGCCGCGGCCCCGCAGGCGCTGCGCGTGGTCGAGCTGGACGACTTCAGCGGCGAGATCTTCGACGCCGTCGAGGGCAGCTTCAAGTTCCTCACCGGAGAGGGCGCGCCCGCATGACCGCGGTGGGCGTTGGCGTCATCGGCGCCGGAGTGATCTCCGACGCGTACATCAAGAGCATGCAGAGCTTCCCGGACCTGAAGGTCGTCGCGATCGGCGACCTGCGGCCCGAGGCGGCCAAGGAGAAGGCGAGCCAGTTCGGCATCGAGAGCCACGGGGCCCCCGAGGTCGTGCTGAACCACCCGGACGTCGAGATCGTGGTCAACCTGACCATCCCGGTCGCGCACGTCGAGGTGGCCCTGGCAGCCGTTGCCGCAGGCAAGCATGTTTGGAGCGAGAAGCCCTTCTCGCTGGACCAGGAGAGCGGCCGCAAGCTGCTCGCGACCGCACAGGACGCCGGCCTGCGACTGGGCTGCGCTCCGGACACGATCCTCGGCCCGGGCCTGCAGGAGTCGCGCCGGATCATCGACCGGGGCGGCATCGGTACGCCGTTGACCGCGCTCACGCTGATGCAGTCCCCCGGCCCCGAGTCGTGGCACCCGAACCCGGCGTTCCTGTTCCAGGAAGGCGCCGGACCGCTCTGGGACATCGGCCCGTACTACCTGACCACGCTGGTCCAGCTGTTCGGACCGGTCGCGGCAGTGGCCGGGATCGGGTCGAAGTCGAAGGAGAAGCGCACGATCGGATCGGGCCCGCTGGCCGGGACCGACTTCGACGTGACGGTTCCGACCCACGTCAGCGCGATTGCGCGGTTCGAGTCAGGGCAGTCGTCGCAGAGCATCTTCAGCTTCGACTCACCGCTGTCCCGGGCCGGGTTCGTCGAGATCACGGGCTCCGAGGCGACCCTCGCCGTACCGGATCCGAACGCGTTCGACGGCGAGATCAAGATCCGCCGCCGAGGTGCTGAGGACTGGGAGACGTTGGAGACCACCAAAGCGACGGCGCAGCGCGGTACCGGCGTTCTGGAGATGGCTCGGGCGATCCGCGCAGACCGGCCGCACCGGGCGAACGGGGCGCTCGCGTTCCACATCGTCGACGTGATGTCGTCCATCACCCAGTCGATCGACACCGGCGCGTTCGTCGACGTGACGAGCACGGTCGAGGTCGCTCCGGTCCTTCCGGAGGACTGGGACGTGCACGCGGCGACCCTGTAAAGATGACCCGGTGAACAAACTTGAGCTGGATCCCCGGTGGACCGTTGTGTTCGCCGGGGACTCCGTCACCGACGGCGGTCATCGCACCGACCCCACCGGACTGGGCAACACCTACGTCCGGGACATCGCCGAAGACCTCGGCGACAACCGGCCGCGGATCGTCAACGCCGGGACCAGTGGCAACCGTGCGGTCGACCTGGTCGCGCGGTGGTCCACCGACGTGCTGGCGTTCGAGCCGTCACTGGTGTCGATCCTGATCGGGATCAACGACACGTGGCGCCGGTACGACAAGTTCGACCCGACCACGGTCGAGGCGTACGAGGCGTCGTACCGCCTGCTGCTCGAGCCGCTGGAATGCCCGCTCGTGTTGGTCGAGCCGTTCCTGTTGCAGGTCAAGCCCGAGCATGCGGAGTGGCGGGAGGACCTCGACCCGAAGATCGAGGTCGTCCGCAAGCTGGCCCTCGAGTACGACGCGATCCTGGTACCGGCCGATGTCGAGCTCAACCGGCTGGCCGGCGAGGTCGGCGCCGCGACCTTGGCCGACGACGGAGTACACCCTTCTGCGGCCGGCCACGAGGCGCTTGCCAACCTGTGGCAGCAGTACGTTCTCGCTCCCTGAACTACAGCTCCCGGACCTCACTCCGGGAGCCCGGTCACGGGGCCCCCGGCCTGGACTGAGGAGCGCAGGGAGCGAAGCGACTGGAGCGACGAGGGAAGGACGGGAATCAGGGCCCCGTGACCCGCCACGCGGAGCGTGGCATCCAATAGAGTTTGTCCTGACTAAACCGGTTCACGCTCTGGAGACGCGCTGTGACTGCTCGCAAGGACCTGACCACCGAAGGTGGCGCCAGCTGGACTGTCGAGTCCAGTGACAGAGACCCGTTTGCAGCGACTGTTCCTGGTGAGGTGCATACCGATCTGCTGGCGGCGGGGCTGATTCCTGATCCGTTCGATGGGGACAACGAGAGCAAGCTGGCGTGGATCGGGTCGACCGACTGGACCTACCGGACGACGTTCGATTGGGTTGCGGACGGGCACGCCGTACAGGAGTTGGTGGCTGACGGGCTCGACACGGTCGCGACTGTGACGCTGAACGGGACCGAGCTCGGGCGGACTCAGAACCAGCACCGGGGTTACCGCTTCGACGTCACCAGTCTGCTGGTTGCCTCGGGCAATGAATTGGTGGTTGCGTTCGCGGCGCCGGTCGAGGCGGCGAAGAAGTTTGCCGAGACGCTCGGGCTGTGGCCGCACACGAACAAGCACCCGTACAACGCGATCCGGAAGATGGCCAGCAACTACGGCTGGGACTGGGGTCCCGACCTTGCCACCGCCGGGATCTGGAAGCCGATCGGGATCGAGTCCTGGTCCGGCGTCCGGATCGCCTCCGTCCGCCCGCTGGCGAGCGCCGACGGCGTCTTAACAACACATGTGGCGCTGGCGTGGGATGCAGGCGCTGCCACGAACGCGGACACCGCCGTGACCGTCGCGGTCGGCGGCACCACGACCACCACGACAGTTGCCGTCGGCACCGAGAGCGTCGTACTGACCAACACGGTCGCCGACGTCGAGCTCTGGTGGCCGCGCGGTCACGGCGAACAGCCCTTGTACGACGTCGCTGTCACGGCCGGCGATGACCGTTGGGCCGGGCGGGTCGGGTTCCGCGACATCACGATGAACGTTGCCCCCGACAAGGACGGCGGCCCGTTCGTGCTGTCGGTCAACGGCAAGCCGATCTACGTCCGCGGCGCGAACTGGATCCCCGACGACGCCTTCGTCACCAGGCTGAACCGCTCGACGTACGAGACGAGCATCCAGGACGCACTCGACGCCGGCATGAACCTGCTGCGCGTCTGGGGCGGCGGCATCTACGAGACCGACGACTTCTATGACATCTGCGACGAGCAAGGCGTGCTGGTCTGGCAGGACTTCCTGTTCGCCTGCGCGGCCTACTCCGAGGACGAGCCGCTGTGGAGCGAGGTCGAGGCCGAGGCGCAGCAGGCGGTCACCCGGCTGAGCAAGCACGCCAGCCTCGCGGTGTGGAACGGCAACAACGAGAACATCTGGGGGTACGTCGAGTGGGGCTGGCGGGCGCCGTTGGCCGGGCGCAAGTGGGGTGAGGGCTACTACTTCGACCTGCTGCCGAAGATCGTCGCCGAGCTCGACCCGCGGACGCCGTACTCGGAGGGCAGTCCGTACTCCTACGACCACTTCATCCACCCGAACGACGACCGCAACGGGACCATGCACATCTGGGATGTGTGGAACCAGGCGGACTACACGACCTACCGCAAGTACAAGCCGCGGTTCGTGTCGGAGTTCGGGTTCCAGGGACCGCCGGCCTGGTCGACGCTGACCTCGGTGGTGCACGACGTGCCGCTGGATCCGTACGGCGATCAGATGCTCGTGCACCAGAAGGCCTACGAGGGCAACCTCAAGCTGGAGCGCGGTCTCGGTGATCACCTGCCGCTCTGGAAGTCGATGGACGACTGGCACTGGACGACTCAGCTCAACCAGGCCAGGGCGATCATCTACGGCATCGAGCATTTCCGCAGCCTGTTCCCGCTGAACACTGGTGCGATCATCTGGCAGCTCAACGACAACTGGCCCGTTGTCTCGTGGGCCGCGGTCGACGGGCACGGGATCCGCAAGCCGCTGTGGTTCGCTCTCAAGAAGGTGTACGCCGATCGTCTGCTCAGCGTGCAGCCGACCGATGACGGGCTGGTTGTTGCCGCACACAACGATTCCGACGAAGCGTGGTCGACCCGATTGACGCTGGCCCGCCGGGCGACCGGTGCCGGCGGCGAGGTGTTCGCGCGCGAGAGCATTGCTCTCGAAGTAGAGCCCCGCACCGCGACACTCACCACGGTGCCGGTTTCGCTCATCTCCTTCGACGCCACCACCGAGTACCTGGAAGTCCGCGCGGACGACGGCGCGACGGCGTACTGGTACTTCGTCGAGGACACTCAGCTGCAGCTCTCAGCCGACGCCTACACGGCGGAGGTCACCCCGACCAGCGATGGGTACGACGTCACTGTCACGGCGACCGCGTTGGCCAAGGACCTGGCGCTCTTCCCGGACCGCCTCGACGCGGCCGCTCGGGTGGATTCGTGTCTGATCACCCTGTCCGCGGGTGAGAGCCACACCTTCCGCGTCACCGGAGCGAGCGCTCCGGCTGAGGTCGGCGTACCGGTGCTGCGCTCGGCGAACGACCTGCTGACCGGGGAGTGACGCATACTGGTCGACTGTGACTGGGGCACGGGGGATTGCGCTACTGCTGGTTGCCGCACTGGTGATGGCTGGTTGCGGCGAACAAGAGTCGTCGACGGGCGTCGTCCCCCTCAGCACGACGCCCACGGCGAGCCTGCCGCCCAGCACCGCGACGCCGAGCACTCCCCAGCCCAGCTCCCCCATCCCGAGCACTCCACAGGTCAGCACGCCCACTCCGGTCGGTACGCCGAACGGCCGGCCCGGGGCGTCGCACAACAGCAACCTGATGCCGATCGTCGACCATGGCCCGCGGGATCAGAAGCTGGTCGCGTTGACGTTCGACGCGGACCTGACCGCGGCCATGCGGAAGCGCCTGTTGAGTGGGAAGGTCACGTCGTACTACAACGCCACTCTGATCAAGGAGCTCCGGACTCTGCAGGTCCCAGCCACCATGTTCCTCACGGGGATGTGGATGGAGGAGTACCCGGAGGTGGCGAGGGAGCTGGCTGCTGACCCGCTGTTCGAGCTCGGCACGCACACCTACGACCACCGTGCCTTCACCAAGCACTGCTACACGCTGGGCTCGGTTCCGCGGTCAGACATGCTGGCCGACGTACAGAAGGCGGTCAAGCAGCTCGACAAGCTGGATCCGCACGCCACGCGCTGGTTCCGGTTCCCCGGTGGGTGCTACGACGGTACGGCGTTGCACGAGCTCGCCCCGGCCGGAGTGACTGCCGTGGGATTGGACGTGCCCGGTGCGGACGGTTTCGCGAAGTCCCCGAAGCCGATCGTCAAGCAGGTGCTGTCCCACGTGCAGAACGGGTCGATCGTCGTACTCCACATGCACGGCGGTGACAACGCGCCGTACACGGACGAAGCGATCACGCCGATCGTGAAGGAGCTGCGGGCGCGCGGCTTCCAACTCGTCACTGTGACTCAGCTCATGAACGGGAACCGCTGACTCGACCACCCCGTCAGTCCTGGTGTGAACAAGCGGCGGATGCGGAGTGCCGGCATCACGCTCGGCCTGACCGCTCTGGTCGCGGCCTCTCTCACCGGATGCTCCAGCGAGGACGACACTGCCGACTATGCGGCGATCTGTGTCGATCCGCAGACGGAGACCCGGGTCGACGACGGCAACTGCAAGGACGAGCAGGAGTACCACGGCTCGGGCGCAGGCTTCTTCTGGTTCTACATGGCCACTCGCGGCAGCGCGTATGTACCGGCCGTCGGTGGGAAGTACTACACCGGCAACGGCACCTACACCGTGCCTCGGGAGCGCGACGACCGCACTGGTGGCGGTAGCGGTTCGCCGACGATCCAGCGCGGCGGTCTGTCGAAGAGTGGCGGCGACATCAGCACCATCTCGCGCGGTGGCTTCGGTCAGTCGAGTCATGGGAGGTCCGGCGGCTGATGTGGCGGCACGCGAGTAAGCCGCGGCCGGGCTGGCGGGAAAAGGTCGTCGAACAGGGGCTGGTGTTCCCGATGACCGACATGCCCGATGGCACTGAGCGCCCGTACTGGAACGAGAGCGCCTGGTACGAGGTGACCATGGACGAGGTCCTGCACCTCGAGAGCGTCACCGAGGAGCTCTACGCGATGTGCCGTCAGGCAGCCCGAGTGATGGCAGACCGGTTCTCAGACGCAGAGCTCGGTCTGGCCTCCGGCACGCTCGCTCTGGTCCAGCAGTCGCTCAAGCGCGACGACCTGTCCATGTACGCGCGCTTCGACCTGGCCTGGAACGGCGCCGACCCGAAGATGCTGGAGATCAACGGCGATACCCCGACCGGCCTGGTCGAGTCCGCAGTGATCCAGTGGAACTGGCTGGAGGATGTCTTCCCGGACGCCGACCAGTGGAACTCGGTCCACGACCGCCTGGTGCAGTGGTGGTCCCAGCACCAGTTCCCCGGCAACGAGGCGCACTTCTTCAACTCCGCCGCCGAAACCTCCGGTGAGGAGGAGATGACCGTCGCCTACCTGCGCGACACCGCGGCCATCGCCGGACTGGCGACGTACGGGCATGAGATCGAGGACGTCGGCTGGGACTCCGCAGAGCGCCGTTTCGTCGACTGGGGCAACCGGCCGATCCGCACTGCCTTCAAGTTGTACCCCTGGGAGGACATGCTCGACGAGGAGTTCGGCCGCTTCGTCCTGGCCGGTACGGAACGTCAGCCGGTGCAGTGGATCGAGCCGATCTGGAAGACGATGCTCTCGACCAAGGCGATCCTCCCGGTGCTGTGGGAGCTCTACCCCGACCACCCGAACCTGCTCCCGGCATACTTCGGTCACCCGGGCGATCTGACCGAGTGGGTCGCCAAACCGCTGCACGGCCGCGAGGGCAGCAACATCGTCATTCACACCGCCGATGAGGACCACACGCAGGAGGGTCCCTACGACACGGCGACGATGGTCTACCAGCAGTGGTACCCGCTCCCGTCGTACGACGGCAACCGGGCCGTCATCGGCAGCTGGATCGTCGACGGATCGGCCGCCGGCATGATGGTGCGCGAGTCCGACGGTCCCATCACCGACTACTACGCCCGCTTCGTCCCGCACGCCATCGGCACCAGCCCGCGCCCGGACGCCGAGACCGTACGACTCTGGTTGGCCGAGTAGTCAGATGTTGATCGCGATGTACTTGGTCTCCAGGTACTCGTCGATGCCGACCGAACCGCCTTCGCGGCCGAGGCCGGACTGCTTCACACCACCGAACGGCGCAGCGGGGTTGGAGACGATGCCCTGATTGAGGCCGATCATGCCGGTCTCGAGGCGTTCGGAGATGCGCAGCGCGCGGGTCAGGTCGTTGGTGAACAGGTAGGAGACCAGCCCGTACTCCGTGTCGTTCGCCATCTCGACCGCTTCGTCCTCGGTGTCGAACGCGGTCAGCGGAGCGACCGGGCCGAAGATCTCCTCCTTCTGCAACCGGGCTTCCCAGGGCACGTCGGCGAGAACGGTCGGCGGGTAGAAGTAGCCGTTGCCTTCAGCAACCGCTCCGCCGGTGAGGACGCGCGCGCCGAGCTCGACCGCGTCGTCGACCAGCTCTTTGACCTTGTCCCGTTGGGTTGCGTCGATCAGCGGACCGACGTCGACACCCTCGTCCGTCCCGCGACCGACAGTCAGTGCGCCCATTCGCTCGGCGAGGCGCCGCGAGAACTCATCCAGTACGGCGGTCTGCACGTAGATGCGGTTGGCCGCCGTACAGGCCTCGCCGCCGTTGCGCATCTTCGCCAGCATCGCGCCTTCGACGGCCTGGTCCAGGTCGGCGTCAGCGAAGACCAGCAGCGGCGCGTTACCGCCCAGCTCCATGCTGGTCTTCAGCACGTGCTCAGCGGCCTGTTCGATCAGCTTGCGGCCGACCTGAGTGGAGCCGGTGAACGACAGCTTGCGGGCGCGGCCGTCGCGGATCAGCGGTTCCATCACGCCACCGGAGTTGCTGGTGGTCAGCACGTTCAGGACGCCGGCCGGGAGCCCGGCCTCGGTCATCAGCTCGGCCAGCTTCAGCATCGACAGTGGCGTCTGCGCGGCCGGCTTGATCACCATCGTGCAGCCGGCCGCAACCGCCGGGCCGATCTTGCGCGCGCCCATCGCGGCCGGGAAGTTCCACGGCGTGATCAGCAGGCACGGTCCGACCGGTTGGCGCATCACCAGGAAGCGACCCTTGCCGTTCGGCGCGACCTGGTAGCTGCCCTCGATCCGCACCGCCTCTTCGGCGAACCACCGGAAGAACTCAGCGGCGTACGCGATCTCGCCCTTGGACTCGGCGACCGGCTTGCCCATCTCCAGCGTCATCAGCAACGCCAGCTCGTCGGCGCGCTCAGTCATCAGCTCATAGGTACGGCGCAGGATCTCGCCACGCTCACGTGGTGGCGTGGCCGCCCAGTCCGCCTGTGCGGCGACCGCTGCGTCGAGTGCGGCCTTGCCGTCGGCCGGACTGGCATCAGCGACCTCGCAGAGCGTCGTACCGGTGGAGGGGTCTTCTACGGCCAGCGTGCGGCCGCCCTCACCCGCTCTCCACTTGCCTCCGATGAACAGCTCGGTCGGACACTGCGCGACAACAGCCTGCTCCTGGTCCATGTACCCACCATAGGTCGCTGTCAGGCGGTGGCAATGAGGGGCGGAGCGTGCCGCGGTACAGTCCGGATCGCGCGCGTCAGACCGGCCGCAATCGTGCGCAGGATCGACGACCGGACCAGACCGTCGAAGGCGAGCGGGACCAGCATCAGCTCGTCGGCCGTCGTACCGGCGACCAGACCGCCGAGTGCCGACACCACTGAAGTCCGGGAGCCGACTACATGGCCCGGGTCGTCCAGGAGGCGCTCGGCGCGACCACGCTCGCGTCCAGTCAGAGGTGGCTCCAGCAACGCCATCAGCTCGGCCGTAGTCGCACGAGGTGACGCCACACTGAGCCGCGTCTTCACTCGCACGTATTCAGCGAATCGGATGATCGCCTCTTCCTCCGTGTCCGCAGCGACCACTCCGATCGTCACAGCCAAGTAGGGCTTCACTGTCGGCCCACTGGCCTCGAAGTGCTCCCGGTACGCCGCCACGGCCGCACTGGTCATCGCAGTCGCACTGTGGTGCTGCACCACGACCGGCAACCCCCGTACGGCGGCAACCGCAGCCGCACCGGGGTGGTCGGCGCACACAAGCACCGGCGGCGGCAGTCCGGCAAGTGACAGCCGTACGTCGCCCACGGGTGCGCGACCGGGCATGCCGTCCCGGAGGAACCCGCACAACTCGTCCAGTCGCCGCGGGAACGTGTCTCGCGCGCTACCGCCGAGCGCGGCCGCCGTACTGGGTGCATGACTGAACTGCTGGCCCACACCGAGGTCGATGCGACTCGGGTATGCCGCAGCGAGCGCAGCGAACTGCTCGGCGATCACCAGTGGCTGGTGGTTGGTCAGCAGTACGCCGGCCGAGCCCAGCCGGATCCGGTCGGTCCGTGCCGCCAGAACCGCAGCAAGAACGGCAGGCGCCGCGCTGCCGACGCCTCGGACGCCGTGCTGCTCCCCCAACCAGAACCGGCGGTATCCGAGGTCGTCGGCAGCCTGTGCAACCTCCGCGGTCTCCCGGAGTGCGGCCGCAGCCGACTGACCGGGCAGCTGCGGAACGGTGTCCAGCACCGAGTGCGCAGACACCGGCAAACCAGGAGTGACGGGAGATAGCACCTGCCCACCGTCGCAGCGCCCCGCCGTTTCCACATGGGGGTCCTGCCCCCATGTTTCTGTCAACCACCACCCCGAAAGATGGGGGGCCCGATCCCTTGCCGCCTGCCTGAGTCGTCAGGCATTGTTCCCGGCGTTCCTTCCAGAAATTCGCGGCAGAGGAGGCCGAGCTTTGGTGCAGACGACGAACTGGGAGCCGTAGCGCTCCCCACCCGAACCGGCCCGCCTTCCACCAGAGGCCGGCCGGGCGCTGCTGCCGCGGGGTGATCAACCCCCAGTCGTCGCCCCGCGGCAGTTGCCCACCGTTGTCACCCCTTCCGGCCCGCCCAACCGCAAAATATGGGGGCCCTATACCCATGTCGAGCACCGACTGCCGATGGCAGCCTGACCGCATGCTCAGCTCAGCCACCGCGAGCCCGCTCCGGACCGACCAGCGCGACAGCGCCTGGTGGTCCGCCGCGCTGCGGCCGGACGAGAAATCCGGCGGCATGCCGGCCTGGGCCCACTACGTCGAGCGCAGCACCGCCGCCCACCCGTGCACACCCCCAGTGGCAGCCGGCGAAGATTGGCAGCAGGCCTTCATGCACTGCCTGCAGCCCCTCCTGAGTGTCGCCCGCGACGACCTGACCTCCGCCGGCCACACCGGCGTACTGACCGAGCAGTTCCTGCAACGCCTCGGACTGCGACTGGTCAAGCTCTCGTCCCGCACGCTGGTGCTGGAGCTGGCTCGAGCCCGTGACCGCGGTGAGCTCGCCGGCGCCACCCCCTCGCTGCGCTTCCTCGACTTCACCCACCAGCTCGTCGGAGGGAGCGAGCTGGCGGAGTTCCTGGCCGCCTACCCCGTGCTGGCCCGGGTCCTGGGCGAGTCGTGCCGGCAGAGCATCGAGGCCCACCTCGAACTGCTGGCACGACTCGCCGAGGACCGAGAGTCACTGGTCAACGGCATCTTCGGCGGCCGCGACCCGGGCGCCCTGGTCTCCATCGAGCCCGCCGGCGACTCGCACCGCAGCGGCCGCGCCACTGCCACCCTGACCTTCGCCGACGGCCGCCACCTGATCTACAAACCGCGCTCCCTGGACCTCCACGGCCACTTCAACGAACTCGTCGACTGGCTGAACAGCAAGACCGGCCTGGACCTGCGCACGGTCCGCCTGGAACGCCGTACCGACTACGGCTGGCTGGAGTTCGTCACCGCCGCCCCCTGCACCGACGCAGGCGCCGTCCGCCGCTTCTACCACCGCCAAGGCGCCCTACTAGCCCTCCTGTACGTCCTGGACGGCACCGACATGCACTACGAAAACCTGATCGCCGTCGGCGAGCAGCCGGTGCTGGTGGACATCGAAACCCTGTTCCACCCGTCCCCGACTCCGCCTGGCGCAACCGGCAGCGATCCGGCGCATCAAACCTTCATGAGTTCTGTTTCCCGCACGGCTCTGCTGCCACTTCTCATTGTCGGTGAGACCGGCTCAGTGGCCGACGTCTCCGGCCTCGGCGGGGACACCGAAGCGCAGGCGATCCGAGCCGACTGGGCGGACGCCGGCCTGGACTCGATGCACCTGATCCGGCGGCCCGTTCCCGTTCCCAGCGGGAACAACAGACCGCTCCTCGACGGTGTGGCAATCGAACCGCGCGACCACGAGATCGCCATCCTGATGGGCTTCCAGGACGCCTACCAGGCGATCGCCTGGAACCGTGGAGAGCTCCTCGGACCGGAGGGGATGCTGGCCCGGTGTACGACCGATCAGGTGCGCTTCGTGCCTCGCAGCACCAGTGTGTACGCCGGCCTGCTCGATGAGGCGACGCATCCGAACGCCTTGCGCGCGGCGGACGGACGCAGTCAACTGCTCGACCTGCTGTGGGACGCCGGCCCCTGGCTGCACAGTCTCGTCCCGCACGAGCTGGCCGATCTATGGGCAGGTGACGTCCCGCTGTTCACGTTCCTGCCGGGCAGCCGCGACGTCTTCGCCTCCGATGGCACCCGCATTCCTGATGCCCTCGCGGACGAAGGGCTCGCCAAGGTCGAGCAGAAGATCGCGTCGCTGAGCGATGTCGATCAACATCGGCAGCGGTGGCTGATCTCCGCCACCCTGGCCACTCGACCCGAGCCGATCATTCACCGCACCACAGCAACCCGGCCCCCACTGGGCACCACAGGGGCGCATCCGGACAGCGCACTGGCAGCCGCTACCGACATCGCCGATGAGATCGTTGCACAGGTCATCGGTGAGACGGGCGGTGCGGCGAACTGGGTAGGTCTGGAACTTCTGGACGACAATCACTGGGCAGTGCGACCGATGGGCGCCGGACTCACGAATGGTTACACCGGTACGGCACTCTTCCTCGCGCAGGTCGGTGCACTGACCGGAGAGCGTAAGTACGGCGAGCTGGCGCGCGACGTGATCCGCCCGATCCCCCATCTGCTGCAGGCGCTCAGCTCGGACCTTGAATCGGCGCAGATGATCGGTCCGGGTCTCCATGGCCTCGGTGGCATCAGCTACGGACTGGACCGCATGTCCTCGCTGCTAGGCGATCCGGAACTCTCGGCCTGGCTGCAGGCGTCACTCGATCTCGCCGGCCGGCTCACACCGGACCCCACTGAGTTCCCAACCTATGCCGAGGGCGCAGCCGGCGGGCTCGCCGCAATGCAAGCGATCCAAGGCATTCCAGCCGCCGTTCGGCTGGCTCAGCGGTACGCCGATGAGCTGGTCCAGGTCGTGGCCAGCGGGCGGGCCGCACCCGGCCAGGGATTCACCCGCGGCTATCAGGGGATCGCCTTCGCACTCGGCCGGTACGGCACCCCCGGTGACCAGTACGAGGTTGCGGCCTCGGCCGCAGCTGATCTAGACCGAAACGGCCCGAACTTCAGCCCTGGTTGGTGTTCCGGCGACGGCGGAACGACCCTGGCCCGGCTCGCGGCCGGAAAATCTGTGGACCTTGAAGTGTATTTGAGGGCCGCCTCCGAACGTCCGGTACTCGCAGACCTCAGTTTGTGTCATGGCGAGCTCGGCGCGGTCGAGCCACTGGCGTGGCTGGCCGAACGTGAACACCAAGCCGTAGAGGGGGTGCGGCAACGCCGTATCCGGCTGGTGCTCGCGGCAGTACAGCAGTACGGACCACAGTGCGGTACACCTCGTTCGGTTCCATCTCCAGGTCTGCTGACCGGTCTGGCGGGAATCGGCTACGGGTTGCTCCGGCTGGCGTTCCCAGAACGCGTCCCGTCCGTGCTGTTGCTGGAATCAACCACCGGATGGAAGCGAGCTGTCCGCCGCTGACATCCACACAGCACCAGGGGAGAACCAAATGACCGCCCAGAACAACACCTTCCAGAACGACGAGTGTCGCGACCAAGCTGACCAGGCCGCGGCCGAGACCGACCCGCTGGGTCCGATCGCCATGCCCACCCGCCTTCGGATCGGCGCTCGGGCGCTGGCGCTGAGCGGCGTGGTCGGATTGTCGGCCATCGCCGTCGCCCTCGGAACGTGTGATCCCAGCACCTTTCCCACCTCGACGATCAGTAACCAGTAATCGACCTGTTCCAGCGAGCGTTTGAACCACCCTGGTCGGCCGGGTGCTCACCCGGCCGACCTCGCCGAAGACGCTGCGCTATCAGCAATCCGTCATTACAGTGGCTCCCATGCAGACCCGTTCGCCCAGGGTGGTCGGCAGGAACCAGGAGATCGACCAGCTCCTTCAGCTACTGATCACGACACGCGCCGGGCACGGGGGTGCGGTCTTCCTGGTCGGTGAACCGGGAATCGGCAAGAGTCGCCTCGCCTCGCTCACGACGGCACACGCACTCGACGATCAGATGGCCTCGCTGCGCGGACGGGTCGGCGCCTTGGGAACGAGCGTGGCCTTCCGCCCTTTCACCGAAGCGTTGCTGGCATTGATACGCCGCGGCGAGATGCCCGCGCCGGACAGCCTCGGCCCGTACCGGCAGGTGCTCGGCCGGCTGATCCCGGACTGGGACGACGGCACCGCCCATGACGCTGCCGCCTCGCCGGTAGTGCTCGGCGAGGCGATCCTCCGTCTGCTCGCGGTAGTCGGCCGCGGTTGCGGCTGCCTCCTGGTCCTCGAGGATCTGCACGACGCGGACCCGGAGACGATGGCTGTGGTGGAATACCTGCTCGACAACCTCGAGGACCAGCCGATCGCCCTGGTCGCGACGATGCGTCCGGACCACTGTCAGGCCACGGAGCTGGCGCGAATCGCCGCACAACGCGGTTCGGCGAGCGTCCTCGAACTGCAGCCACTCCAGCCGGGCGAGGTCGTCGAGCTCGCGGCTGCCTGCCTCGAGATACCGGCCGACGGTCTGCCGGCGGAGTTGTGTGAACGCCTGTGGCAGGACAGCGCCGGTGTCCCGTTCATCGTCGAGGAGCTGCTGCAGGAAGCCACCCGGTCGGGGCAGCTCCTGGCCAGGCCGGACGGTAGCCTCCAGGTGATCGACGGACTGCGAACCAATGTGCCGGCCGCAGTGGTCCGGAGCATCACGAGCCGCACCGGCCAACTCGGCAGCGAGTCTCGCGACATTCTCGTTCTGGCCGCGGTGATCGGACACCGGTTTCCGCTCAGCGTCGTCCGTCAAGCCACCGGTACCGACGAACGGTTGCTGCTGGCCACTCTTCGGGCGGGTGTGGCCGCGCAGTTGGTCGGGCCGGACGAGCCGGTTCCGGACTGGTACGCGTTCTGCCATCCGCTGACCGCGGACGCGCTGCTGGCCGGCTTGACGCCGACCGAGCGCGCCGAGCTGGCCCGGCGCTGCGCGGACGCCATCGAGGAACTTCATCCCGGTCTGCCCGGCGAGTGGTGCCCGATGGTGGCCGAGCTGGCCGAGACCGGCGGCGACCTGAGCCGGGCGGGCCGGCTGTTTGCCTTGACCGGTCGGCGGTCGTTCGACGAAGGCTCCACCAGCTCTGCGGTCAAACTCCTCGGTCGCGCGAACACGCTGCTGACCGCGGACGCCGATCTCGAGCGGCGCGCCGAGGTGCTGGGGCTGCTGCTGGTGGCGTCGCGAACGGTCGGGCAGTTCGACGAGCTCGCCGTTCACGCGGCCGCGGTCGACGACATGTCCGACCGGAACCTCGACCGCCGCAAGCTGGCCGGGCTGCACGTCCAGCTGGCCTTCGCCGAGCACGCGGCCGGTCATCGAACGCCTGCGTGGACACATCTGACCGAGGCGCGGTCGCTGCTCGGCAGGGAGGCGGACCCCGCCGATACGGCGCCGGTCGACATTCTGGCGGCGTATCTCGAGCTGGCCCGGACGCATCCCGATCGTTTGCGGACCGGCACCGAACTGGCCACGCGGGCCGCCGCTGCCGCCGAGCAGGCCGACCTGCCAGAGGTGGCGTGTGAGGCGTTCCAGATGCTCGGGGTGCTGGCTCGCGAACGGGATCTCGACGAGTCGATCGACTACTTCCAGCGCGCTCGCCAGGTGGCCGAAGAACACGGTATGGCCCTGCAACGGGTCATGTCGCATTTCTACCAGGGCGGCAGCATCTGTCTGGCCACCGGCAGTGTCGTCGAGTTGGAGCGGGCTCGTCAGCAGGCATTGCGGATCGGCGCGATCACGGTCGTCTACGACATCGACTGCATCCTCGCCCTGCAGGCGGTTCTGCGCGCGGAGTACAGTCTCGCGGCCACGGCCGTCGACGAGGGTTTCCAGATGACCCGCCGGCTGCGGCTCAACGGCACCGCGACATTCTTCCTGGCCTACAAGGCGATCCTCGAAGCCCATCGGGGCCGCCGGACCGCGATGGAGCAGACCTTCAACGAGGCAACCGGCTTGGGCGGCGACAACACGCCGTACGAACTGCCGGTCTCGTACGGGCTCGGCCGGACCTTCTGCGCGTTGCTGGAGGAGAACCGTGAGCTCGCGGAGGCCGACATGGCTCAGGCGCTCGCCTACGACGCGCAGAATCCGACCATGTTCCACACCTCAGGCAAGAACGGTCTCGCACTCCTGCTCGGCGTGCTCGCAGGGCGGAACAGTTGGCCGCATTTCGAGGTTGTGACCGCTACGGCCGCGAGTGGGATGCGGTGGAACAAGCAGTTCGTGCAGATGGCGCACGCGATTCTCCTCGGCCGCGATGGGCAGGTCGACGAGGCCGGCGCCAAGATGACGGAGGCACTCGAAACCTCCTCGCTGTATCCGATGGCGCGGCATCTCGGGATGCGGCTGGTGGCTGAGTCGGCTCATGCGGATGGGTGGGGGGATCCGGTCGGGTGGTTGCGGCAGGCTGAGGAGTATTTTCACGGGGCTGGGATTCAGCCGGTGTCGAGTGCTTGCCGGAGTTTGTTGCGGCAGTTGGGGGCTACCGTGTCGCAGCGGCGGTCGGGGAGTGATTTGGTGCCGGCGGATTTGCGGCGGTTGGGGATTACCACGCGGGAGTACGAGGTGTGCCGGTTGCTGGTGGATCGGATCGGGAACAAGTCGATCGCGTCGCGGTTGCACATCTCGCCGCGGACGGTGGAGAAGCATGTGGCCAGCCTGATGACGAAGACCCAACAGCCCGACCGGGAGGCGTTGAGCAGTTTTGCGCGGACCGTGCTGCAAGACTGACCCCGGAACGTAATTTATGAACGCTCGCTTTGTATATAGAGTGGGCGAGTGGCAGGCAAGGGGTCGGACATGAGCAAGGGAACGGTCGGCGGCGGCGGTACGACGATGCTGCGGCGGATCAACGTCGCCGCGGTGCTGGACGCGGTTCGCCGGTCCGCGCCCGCGCCGTTGCGGGTGGCCGAGCTGGTCGAGCGGACGGGATTGGCCAGGCCGACCGTTGCGCAGGCTGTTGACGAGCTGCTGGATGCGGGGTGGTTGCAGCAGCACGGGCCGGATTCGGCGGATCGGTCGCTGGGGCGGCCGGCGATCCGGGTGTCGTTGCGGGGGCGGGCGGCGCCGGTGCTTGGGCTGGATGTGGGTCCGCACCGGGTGACTGTGGGGGTTTCCGATCTGGCCGGTCGAAAGCTTTCGCTGGTACGGCGTTCTGGTCCGGGCTGGACTGCTCAGGAGCTGCTCGGGGTCATCAGCGAGGTGATCACCGAGGCGCTCGCGGAGGCCGAGGTGCCGGCGGATGACATTGCCGCGGCTGTCGCGGCGAGTCCGGGCATCGTGGATGAGCACACCGGCAGGGTTCAGCTGGTTCCGAGTGTGCCGGGCTGGTCGGCGATCGACCTGATCAAGCACGTGCGCAGCCTGCTCGACTGCCCGGTCATCCTCGACAATGACGCGAACCTGGCCGCTTTGGCCATCGCGGCGGCTCGGGGTGGGACGGGGACGCTGCTCGCGGTTCAGTGGGGTGAGCGGCTCGGCGCCGGCATCGTGATCGACGGGCGCCTGCACCGCGGTACCGGGGCGGCCGGTGAGATCGGCTTCATCGCGACTGCACCGGATGATGTCATCAACCCCGAGGACAGCCGGGGGCCGTTGGAGCGCGCAGTGGGCTCCGAGGCGATCGCCACCCTTGGCCGCCAGGCCGCGCTGGACAACCCGGACTCCCGACTGGCCGAGCTGGGCGGTGACCAGCTCGACACCGCCGACGTCTTCGCTGCCGCGGCCGAGCGTGATCCCGTGGCTCAGGCGGTCGTGCAGCAGGTTGCGCGAGACTTCGCCCGCGCGCTGGCGCCCGCCGTACTGGTGCTGGACCCGACGGCTGTGGTGATCGGTGGCGGTGTGGCCCGCGCTGGTGCGGTGCTGCTGGACGCGATCTCCGACCAGCTGCGGCTGCTCACGCTGAACCACCCGAAGCTGGAGCTGTCCGCCCTGGCCGAGGACGCGGTCGTGACGGGCGCCATGCGAATGGCGCTCGACGAGGTTTGGCAGCGCAAGCTGCCGACCCCCACGCTGACGAGCACGACCTAACCGCGAACCGCCTCGGCGATGGCGTCGGGGCGGTCGAGATGGACGAGGTGCGCGGAGTCGGTCAGTACGTCGACCGTTCCGGACAAGGCCGCGGCCAATTCACGCTGTCCAGCCAGCCAGGTGTCAGCCCCCGCCCGCGAGCTACCACCGGTTGCCACGAGCAACCGAGTCGGTACGCCGCTTGCCGGAAGCAACTTGCTGACCTCACGAGCGGTAGTCCAGCTGGACGTGAGCTCGACCCAGAAGCGTTGCCAGGAACGAGAATCGCCGTACCGCGCACGCACTGTTGCCTTTGACAACGGATCGCGCTTACTCACGCTACCGACACGCACCATCGAACGCCGGACCAGTGGGCCGACGAGTCGCGGGAGCCCCACGAGGCCGTAGAAACTCAGGACCGCGCGGACCACTCGCTCCGCACCGGTTCCGGGATAGAGCCAGCGACGACCGTCTTCCGAAGGCAGGGTGGTGTCGACCAGAACCAGCCGAGCGACCTCCTGCGGCCGGGTCAGTGCCCAGCGCATCGCCGCCAGCCCGCCGATCGAGTGCCCGATCAATCCGATCGCGACACCGGAAGGAGCCCCGACCGCAGCCCGCAGTACGTCGGGGTCGGAGTTCACCGGGGTTTGCCACGGGTCGATCACGTGCAGCTCGACACCCGGTAGCAACGCGCGGAGGCCGTCGAACTCCTCGGCGGTCTCGGCCATCCCCGGCAACACGATCCAAGTGGTCATCGCTGGAAACCTCGCTTCAAGGCGGGAAGCAACACCCCCAGCAGAACACACACGAGCAAGATCGCGACCCGCTGCAGGACGCCCGGCGGGTGCAGATCATCACCGCTGAGCACCTCCAGCCCGGTCTCGAGCCCGAGCCAGGTGTTCGTCACGAAGACGGCTCCAGCCAGTACGGCGACCGCCCGGCCCCACGCGCCGCCCCACCCGATCCGGCGCAGCACCAGGACGGCGAAGACGCCGATGGCCATGGTCCCGAGCCCCGCCAGCGTCGATGTGACCTCGTGCACCACCAGATCCGCGCCCTCATGCCCGCGTTCCTCCGCGAGCCGGCAGGCCTCGCTGGCCGACGGAGCACAGTCCATCGGGAAGAACGAGTCGAACAACGTGCCGATCCCGAAGACCGCCGTACTGATCATCAAGCCCTTGACGTCCCGATGCATCCGCGCTGCCGGCCGGGCCAGGATCGCGGCGACCAGGACCAGCACGCTCGCCCCGAGGTCCATCGCCCGCGCATACGGGCTGGTCGACTGATCTCGTGCGCCCAGCTCACTGAGGAACGAGGTGTGGATGTTCAGCGGATAGCCGGCGGCGGCCTCCAGCAGCAGGCTGCAGTAGAGGATTCCCGCGGCGATCATCAGGTTCCTGGTCAGGCGGTACGGGAACCCCTTGGGTACGGCGAGCATGGCGGTAAGCCTCGCATACCGGCCAAGGCGTTGGCTGTCGCGGCAGGTATACCCAGAAGGTGGAGCTAGCACGACCGAAAGTTAGTCCTGGGGAGTGGGATGATCGCAAGGTGGTGTCTGAACAAGCGAAGGTGATTCCGGCGTGGCAGCACCGCGCTGCGGTGTGGGTCGGGCGGATCGTGATGCTCGCCGCGGTGTGGTCGTTCCTTGCGATTGTGTTGCATCTGTTCGCCCCGGCGTACGTGAGACGGGTCGACCAGGCGTTCGACTTCTTCGGGATTCCGGCCGGGCACACGTTCTTCCCGGCCGTCTACCTGGCGGTCGTCGGCAGCGCACTGCTGCGCGGGAAACGCGCGGCGCTGCTCTGGGTGCTCTGGGTGTTCGAGGGGCTGTGGCTGCTCGGGCTGATCGCGTACGTCGCCTTTGGCAGCGTGCAGCTGAACAACCCGGAGACCGCCCTGGTCGACGACCTGGACCGGATCACCATCCAGAAGCTCGAGTTCGGCATCCTGCAGGTTGTCGTGGTGAGCGCGCTGATCGTGCTGCTGTGGAAGATCCGCGGCGCGTTCCCGGCGCGGCTGGCCCCCGGTAGCCGACGGCTCGCCATCGGCGCCCTGATCACCGGCATGCTGATCTCGGTTGCCGTCAGCATCTCGCTGACCCAGGTCTTCCCGAACACGCTGACCGGCCAGCGGCAGAAGATCGGCTGGGCGGTCGTGGCCGCGTTCGGTCAGCAGCACAGCAAACTCGACGGACACAAGGGACACACCTGGGTCGGCCTGGTCGTCAGCGCGATCTCGGCCGCGTCGCTGGTGATCGCCTTCGCGATCTTCCTCCGGTCCGCGCGCCGGGTCCGATACCTCACGCAGCCCGAGGAGCTCGGCGTACGGCGGTTGCTGCTCGAGAGCGGTGAGCGGGACTCCCTCGGGTACTTCGCGACTCGCCGGGACAAGGCGGTCATCTTCTCCGCGGCCGGCGACTCGGCGATCGCCTATCGGGTGGTCAACGGGGTCAGTCTGGCCAGCGGTGATCCCCTCGGCGAACCAGCGGCCTGGCCCGGGGCGATCGAGGCCTGGACCGCGGAGGCCCGCCTGTACGGGTGGTCGCCAGCGGTCCTGTCCGCCAGCGAGGAGGCCGCCCGGGCGTACGTCGACGCCGGGTTGCGGGCGCTCGCGATGGGCGACGAGGCGATCATCGATGTCGCCGACTTCAGTCTTGAGGGCCGCACGATGCGTCCGGTTCGGCAGGCGGTGACGCGGGCCCAGCGGGCCGGTTACCGCGCCGAGGTGGTTCGGCACGGCGACCTGTCCCCCGAGGCTCTGGCGAGCTATGTCGAGCTGGCCGAGAAGTGGCGCGGTGCCCAAACGGAGCGTGGGTTCTCGATGGCGCTGGGCCGGCTGGGCGATCCGGCCGACGCGCGCTGCGTGATGGTGATCGCGCGGGACTCCGATGGCAAGGTCCGCGGTCTGTTGTCCTTCGTGCCCTGGGGTGTGCGCGGTGTCTCACTCGACCTGATGCGCCGCGATCCGGAGTCCGTGAACGGTCTGATGGAGTTCATGGTCACGTCGCTGGTGGAGGCCTGCGGGGACCTCGGTCTGCACCGGATCTCGCTGAACTTCGCCATGTTCCGCGAGATCTTCAGCGACGCCGAGCGCGTCGGTGCAGGCCCGGTGCTGCGACTCACGAACGCATTGCTCACCGCCGCCTCCCGCTTCTGGCAGCTAGAGAGCCTCTACCAGTCCAACGAGAAGTATCTGCCGCGCTGGTCACCACGATTGATCTGCTACGCCCGCGGTGCCTCGCTGGCCCAGGTGCTGCTGGCGGCCGGTACGGCGGAGGGCTTCCTCCCCGCGCCTCGGCCGTGGACTCGTGTCGACCGGGTGACCGGTGGCGAGCGGCACGCGATCCAGGCCGGCGACGGCGACCAGTTCGCGGCGACGGTTCGCGAGCAGGAGGAACACCTGCTGCGGCCGGCGCTTCCGGAGCGCAAACTCACCGAGCAGGAGCAGATCCGCCGTACGAAGCTGGTCGGACTTGTTGCCGCAGGCATCGATCCGTACCCGGTCACGGTGTTGCGGACGGAGACGATCGAGCGGATCCGCGAGCTGCACCAGAACCTGCCCGCCGATCACCGCACCGGCGAGACGGTCTCCGTGACCGGCCGCGTACTGCGGATGCGGGACCACGGCGGTCTGTCGTTCGCCCAACTGCAGGACGGGCTGGTCCAGCTGCAGGTGATGTTGTCGGCCGATGCGTGCAGCGAGGCGGCGCTCGATCACTGGCGGCGGCTCGTGGACATCGGCGACCACGTCAGCGTCACCGGCGAGGTCGTGACGAGCAAGCGCGGTGAGCTGTCCATCGCAGCCACCGAGTGGATGATGGCGGCCAAGTGCCTGCACCCGTTGCCGGACAAGCGGAAGGGGTTCACCGACCCCGAAGCCCGGGTCCGGCAGCGGCACATCGACCTGGTGATGAACCCGGACTCGCTGCGGATGATGCGGCACCGCAGCGCCGCCGTACGGGCGATGCGGAACGGGTTCGAGACACGTGGGTTCATCGAGGTCGAGACGCCGATGCTGCAGGCGGTGCACGGTGGCGCGAACGCGCGGCCGTTCCAGACGCACATCAACGCCTATGACACCGATCTGTTCCTGCGGATCGCGCCGGAGCTGTTCCTGAAGCGGCTCAGCGTGGGTGGGCTCGGCAAGATCTTCGAGCTGAACCGCAACTTCCGCAACGAGGGTGCGGACGCAACGCACAACCCGGAGTTCACGTCGGTCGAGGCCTACCAGCCGTACGCCGACTATCACGTGATGCGCGAGTTGACCCGGGAGCTGCTGATCGAGGCGGCGACCGCGGTCTTCGGCAAGCCGGTGGTGCAGCGGCCGGACGGCGAGATCGACATCTCGGGTGACTGGCCGGTGATCAGTGTGCACGACGCGGTCGGCCGCGCGGCCGGCGTACCGATTGATCCCGGCACCTCGGTGGAGACGCTGCGGGAGCTGTGCGTCAAGCACGGTGTGCACACGACGTTCGAGCTGAGCGCGGGTGAGCTGGTCCTCGAGCTGTACGACGAGCTTGTCGAACCGCACACCACGTTGCCGACGTTCTACACCGACTTCCCGCTCGAGACCTCACCGCTGACCCGGACACACCGGACCGAGCCCCGGCTCGCCGAACGCTGGGACCTGGTCGCCTTCGGGGCCGAGATCGGTACGGCGTACTCGGAGCTCGTCGACCCGGTCGAGCAGCGGCGGCGGCTCACCGAGCAGTCGCTGAAGGCCGCGGCCGGTGATCCCGAGGCGATGTCACTGGACGAGGACTTCCTGAGTGCGCTCGAGTACGCGATGCCGCCGACCGGTGGGCTGGGGATCGGGGTCGACCGGGTGATGATGATGCTGACCGGGCAGAACATCCGCTCGACGCTCGCGTTCCCCTTCGTCAGGCCGGCTTCGCGAGATTCTTAACACTGCGCTGGGTCGTCTCCAGTTGGTCGGCCCCGTAGCCTGGAGCAGGGCGCGGGGTTGGGGCTACTGGGGCGGGGTTGATGAGGCAGGTTGCGGTAAGTGGGGCGCTGCTGTGCGTGCTGGTGGGGTGTGCGGCGCCATTGGTCGATGGTGGCTCGGAGCCGACACCGAGCGGTGGGACGGCTGTTGCTGCGCCCTCGGGACCACAGGGACCGTTGGGTCAGGCGGCCTATCAGGGTGAGTTGGCCAAGGCTGACAAGTCGTTGGCGACGAGCTTGAGGGCGCTGGCTGGGGCCCAGACGGCCGAGGGGCTGGCCCAGGCGATGGGTGACGTGTCGAAGGCGCTGAACACCGCCTCCGGGAAGCTGGCCGCATTGACGGTGGAGGGGCGACTGACCGCCGTACATCAGTTGCTGCAGGACCGGATCGGGGTGGCGGCGTACAAGCTGTCCGATCCGGAGCAGGCCGAGCTCGACGCGCGGTGCGGCGGTGGGCCGTACACGTCGCAGAAGGTCCAGCGACAGTTGCGGACCGACCTCGCGCCGGCGCTGGCGGCGCTGACGAAGCTCAAGCTCGCCTTCGGGCGTACGCTCCCGGACCCGGGACCGGCTCCGAAGGTGGTCCGACCGGAGAGCGGCGAGACCGTCGTACGGCGTGGGGACGCCGGGATCGGGCGGTTGTCGATCACCAACGGTACGGCGAAGGATGTCGTGATCTCGGTGGTCACGGACGGGAAGCCACCGCGGGAACCGCACGTGATGACGTACATCCGGGCCGGGAAGTCGGCCGCGATCACGCGGATCGGCGGGCCGTATCACCTGTACTACAAGAGTGGTGCGGACTGGAGTTCCTCGCGGCGTCAGTTCGCGATCGGCTGCTCGTTCCTGAAGTTCGACCAGGCGTTCGGTGCGGACAAGGCGTGGAAGATCAATCTCCGCCCGACAGTCACCGGGAACGCATCGACGAGTGAGGTCGAAGCTTACTGAGGTTATGTGACATCGACCATGTCACGATGACAGAACGCCGTACCGGGGTCACGATGAGGTCATGAGTGCAACCGCGAGCGTCACCGTGGCCGGGGTTCCTGGGGTCGAGGTCGCCTACTACCGCAAGGGCTCGGGCGACCCGCTCGTGCTGCTGCACGGCATCGGCCACCACTGGCAGGCCTTCGACCCGATCGTCGACCAGCTCGCGGAACACCACGACGTGATCGCCCTCGACTTCCCCGGTTTCGGCGAATCCCCCGACGTACCGCTGGGTGTTCCGAACGAGCTCGACAGCTTCGCCTACACCGTCGATGCCCTCTGCAAGGCCCTCGACCTCGACCAGCCGCACGTCGTCGGCAACTCCCTCGGCGGCCTGGTCTCCCTCCGCCTCGGCCAACTCGGCCTGGCCCGCACGGTCACCGCGCTCTCCCCGGCCGGCTTCTGGTCACCCCGCGAGAACCGCTGGGCGGTCGGCGTACTCACCAACCTCCGCCGCATCGCCCGTCGTACGCCGGAACCCACCGTCCAGCGCCTGTCCCGCACCCCCGCCGGCCGCCGCGTCCTCACCGGCACCATCTACCACCGCCCGGCGCTGCGCGCCCCCGAAGCAGTAGTCGCCGAATCCCGCGCCCTCCGCGACTGCGTAGCCTTCGACCGCGTCCTTACCCACGCCCGCCGCGGCACCACCTTCGAAGGCGACGTCCCCGACGTCCCCGTCACCATCGCCTGGGGCACCCACGACCGAATCCTCCTCCCGATCCAAGCCGCCCGAGCCCACCTCCAACTCCCCCAAGCCCGGATGATCCCCCTCCTCAACTGCGGCCACGTCCCCATGAACGACGCCCCAGCCCTGGTAGCCGGCACCATCCTGGAAACCACGCAGGCCTGACCTGCACAACGACAGGAGGTAGATCCTCCGTCGGACAGGACGTATACGTCTGCTGGGCCCCCGGACTGCTGACGGCGGGCGTGGTGGCGACGTCTGATTGCCGTATACGTCCTGTGCTTAGGAGGATGCTCAGCACTCGATGACGTTGACGGCTAGGCCGCCTCGGGAGGTCTCCTTGTACTTGATCTTCA
Organism: Kribbella sp. NPDC056951; assembly: GCF_042674205.1. Classification (NCBI taxonomy): domain Bacteria; kingdom Bacillati; phylum Actinomycetota; class Actinomycetes; order Propionibacteriales; family Kribbellaceae; genus Kribbella; species Kribbella sp. NPDC056951. The sequence continues at coordinate 40,185 of NZ_JBHUQZ010000012.1, read as the reverse complement.
TGTCGGCGCCGGTTTCGCGCATGGTTTTGATGACCTTGTCGAGGGTGACTACGTGGACGCCGTCGCCGTGCATTGCCATCCGGGCGGCGTTGATGGCCTTGACCGCGGCCATGGCGTTGCGTTCGATGCAGGGGATCTGGACGAGGCCGCCGACCGGGTCGCAGGTCAGGCCCAGGTTGTGTTCCATGGCGATCTCGGCTGCGTTCTCGACCTGTTCGGGGGTGCCGCCGAGGAGTTCGCACAGGCCGGCTGCGGCCATTGAGCAGGCGGAGCCGACTTCGCCCTGGCAGCCGACCTCGGCGCCGGAGATTGAGGCGTTCTCCTTGTACAGAACGCCGATTGCCGCGGCGACCAGCAGGAACCGTACGGCGCCGTCGTCGTTCGCGCCGGGGATGAACCGCCGGTAGTAGTGCAGTACGGCGGGAATGATGCCCGCGGCACCATTTGTCGGGGCGGTGACGATGCGGCCGCCGGAGGCGTTCTGCTCGTTGACGGCGAGGGCGAACAGGTTGACCCAGTCCATCACCTTCAGCGGGTCGACCGACCACGGGTCGCGGGTCAGTTTGTCGTGCAGGGCGTGCGCCCGGCGCGGGACCTTCAGGCCGCCGGGCAGGACGCCCTCGGTCTCGCAGCCCTCCTTGACGCAGTCCTGCATGACCTGCCAGATCTTGAGCAGGCCGCTGTGGATCTCGTCCTCGGTCCGCCAAGCCAGCTCGTTGGCGAGCATCACGTCGCCGATCGACAACCCGGACTCGCGGCAACGATCCAGCAGCTCGGCACCGGTCAGGAACGGGTACTTCAGGACCGTGCTGTCCGGCACGATCCGGTCGCCGGCCGCGGCGTTCTCGTCGACCACGAAACCGCCGCCGACCGAGTAGTACGTGCGCTCCCGCAGTACGGCGCCGTCCGCCCCGCGGGCCAGGAAGGTCATCCCGTTCGGGTGGTACGGAAGGGCTTTGCGGCGATGCATGATCAGGTCGGTGTTCTCGTCGAACGCGATCTGGTGGGTCCCGGCCAGCCGCAGCCGGCCGAGCTCGCGGATCGTCTCGACCCGAGCGTCGACGGAGTGCGTGGCAACGGTCTCGGGGTCTTCACCCTCGAGGCCGAGCAGCACCGCCTTGTTACTGCCGTGGCCGTGCCCGGTCGCACCGAGCGAGCCGAACAGCTGCGATTCGACCCGGGCCGTCGCGGTCAACAGACCGGCGTCCTGCAGGCCGAGCACGAACGTGCGGGCCGCACGCATCGGTCCCACGGTATGTGAGCTCGACGGGCCGATCCCGATACTGAACAGGTCGAAGACACTGATCGCCATGCTGGAGGTCCCTTCCGGTCGTCGTTGACCGAGAGTGGTGTCCTCCCCACTCTGTTGGGCTGCTGCCTTTCAGAGGTGCCTCGCCCGTGCGGTGAAGGTGCCTGAGAGATTCTTGGGGAGAGTTGCTCCTACGGCGCCCGGCTCACTGGCCCGGGTCTCTCCCGCACGGGTTCATGCGGCTGTTGAGTTAGCTTCCGGACGCGACGGTACGGCGGCCTGCTGGCTGCCGTCAATCCGGCCGGTCCGCACTGCCCAGATCTCGAAGAACCAGGTGAACAGCGGCGGAACACTCGCGGCCAGCGCGGCCAGGGTGACCGGCCACGACCAGCGCAGCGGGCCGCGGACGAGCAGCACGGTCACGACGTACGCGACGAAGATGCCGCCGTGGATCGGGCCGAAGATCTTCACCCCGATCTCGTTGTCGGACAGCACGTACTTGAACAGCATGCCGATCAACAGGCCGGTCCACGAGATCGCCTCGGTGATCGCCACTGCCCGGAACCACCGTGAGTGTGTCATCGCGCCCGACCCTAACAAGTCCCCCAAGCCCGCCCCGGGGTGGTCTAAGGGCTGCTCCCCGATGTGCGGCAGCAAGCGATTGCCGAAGGATCGGGTCATGAAACCAGGACAACTTGTCAGGACCACCGCGTGGGGTGTGGTCCTGACCGTCACCGCGGCCGGTCTCGCCGTACTCCCGGCGTCGGCCGCGACACAGTGGACCGACTGCAAGCCGGAGGGCAAGGACGACCCGGCCGTGGTCGAGGGCTCGGAGTGCGCCACCTTGAAGCTCCCCGTCGACTGGCGGAACCCGAGCGGCCCGACCTTCAACCTCGAGATCGCCCGCCGGACGGCGAAACAACCGGCCGAGCGCGTCGGCGTACTGGTGTTCGGTCCGGGCGGCCCGGGTGACTCCGGCGTCGACCGGATCAAGACCGGGATCAGCCGGTTCAGCCCGGAACTGCAGGACCGCTTCGACATCGTCAGCTTCGATCCGCGCGGGATCGCGCGCAGCAACCCGATCAAGTGCACGAGCAGCCTGTACGCCGCGATGCCGTCACCGCTCGTCCGCGACCAGGCCGAGTTCGACGCGCTGATCGACTACAACCGCCGACTCGCCGATGACTGTCGTAAGCACACCGGTCCGCTCTACGACCACGTCGACACGTGGCAGACCGTGCGCGACGTCGACGCGATTCGCCGGGCACTCGGTGAGCGGCAGATCACCTTCCACGGCAGCTCATACGGCACCCCGCTCGGAGCGCAGTACGCCGAGACCTACCCGCAGCGCGTGCGTGCGATGGTCCTGGAGAGCGTGCTCGACCACAGTCTCGCGACGCCACGCCAGTTCCTCGATCCGCAGGCCGCATCGGTCCAGGACTCGTTCGACGAGTTCGTCGACTGGTGCGACCGCACGACGACGTGCGCCCTGCATGGCCAGGACGTCCGCGCCCGCTGGGCCGAGCTCCGGAAGCAATCGGACAACCCGTTCATGGCTTCGTTCGCGGTGTTCCGGATGCTCTACGGCCCGCAGTGGAACGCACTCGCCACCACTCTCCAGAAGGGCGTCATCCCGACCCCGCCACCGCCGACCACAGAACTCGTCGCCAACACCCTCGTCCCGTTCTGCCAGGACTGGAACCTGCGTGTCGGCACCTACCCCGAGTACGCCGGCCTGCTGGCGCGGCTCGCTCGCAACAACCCGGACATGCCGTACCCCGGTCAGTTCATGGCCATCTCGCTCTGCCTGGGCGCCCCCAAGGCGAACAACCCGCAACACCGCCTCGACGTCGACCACCTGAAGACGCCGATCCTGCTCTCCAACGCCCGCCACGACCCAGCCACGGCGTACTCGATGGCTCAGAACGTCCAACGCCAGCTAGGCCGCGACGGCGTCCTGCTCACCTACGAAGGCTGGGGCCACGGCAGCTACAACAAGAGCCCGTGCATGACCGACACCATCGACAACTACCTGATCAACCGCAACGTCCCCAAGCCCGGTACGACGTGCGCCGCCGTACCGCCGGTTGGGTAGTGGATCAGTCGCCGGACAGCAGCTCGCTCCGAAGGTTGTTGAGAAAATCGGAGAACTGCTGTCCGGTGCGAGCCGCCTTCTTCAGTACGGCGAACTGCCTGCGGTACAGCTCGACGTCGTCGGGCCGACTGACAGTCAGGTAGGCGTGGATCGTCTCGACCTGAACGTACGGGTTCTCGTCATCGACGTCTTCGTTCAGCGTGAAGCCGTGCCACGGAATCGCCCGAGTCTCGGCATTCAGTGGCAGCACGCCGATGGAGACATTGCTGAGCGTGGCAAGGCTCGCGATCCGGTCGAGCTGGGCGATCAGCACCTGCTTCGGACCGGGACGCCAGCGCAATGCCGCCTCGGTGAGGATGAATTCGAACGAGTGCCCCTGCTCATACAGGATCTGCTGCCGGTCGATCCGCCGTTGAACAGCAGCCGCATAGTCCTGTGTGCCCGTGAGATCGGACGCAATGAAGACAAGACGCGCGTACTCGGCCGTTTGCAGCAAGCCAGGCACCAGAGCCGACAAGAACGACCGCTGCGTTCTCGCGACAGCCTCCCGCTCCTGGACCCGCTGCTGCATCGCCGCAAAGCTCTCGGCCCGCATGAACTCTGGCCAGCTGTCGGTGTCGTTCAGCGCCGCCTCGGTGGCAGCAACCATCTGCTCGAGTCGGTCGACTGCACCGGCCTGCTCGAGCCACTGGGTCAACTCAGGAACCGAGGCGAGCACATCGCCGCGCTCGATCCTGCTGACCCTGGACTGGCTCAGCCCCGTCCGAAGTGCAAGCTGACGGCCGCTCAGGCCAGCAAGCATGCGCAGACGTCGCAATTCAGCACCGAGACGCTGCCTCGGAGTTCGCGGGGTCCGGTTGTCATCACTCACTCGGGTACGACGTCTGCCTTCCGTTCTGCCAAATAGGTATTCAAGCCCACCGCATGCTGCCGTGCGATGTCGCGCTCTTGCCGGCACCTGTCCAGCACAGCCGGATCAACGGTGTGGTCGAAGCCGACGAAGTGACCGGCCTCGTCATAGTGCATCAGTACGGCGTACGCGTCCGGCGACTCGCTGTCGAACAGCCAGAAGTCCTCGCCGAGCGCGGACAGCGAAGCATCCGCCGCCCGATCCGCGATCCCGATCTGCTCCCCGGCTACCTGATTCTCGACGTACCCAACAAGCTCGTAACGCAGGTACTCCGACAAAGGGTGGTCGACGACATGAACCCGCTCCCAGCGCTTGCCGCCGATAGTCGTCACCGCAATCCGCGCCAGCCACGGAGACGTGCGGACCGACCGCTCCGGCAGTGGATCCCCTCGCCTGAAGGCGGCAAACTCCTCTTCCTCGCCGGAAACGGAGTAGCGCTGCAGATTCTCTAGCCGAAACACCTCAGTCGTGAAGCGATCGAAGTGAGCGTCGAACTCCTCGTAGTTCACGAGTCGCTCCCGGCCTGCACCTTCTGCGCATACTCGATCAGCAGATCTCGTGGCACCAGTACAACGGTCTCGTGCGCCGGCATCCGGCTTAGCTGGCCCAGTGCCTCGGCATCAATGAGCTCCGCTCCCTGAATAGCAACCAAGCCCTCGACGTCGGTGTCGAAAACATTCGGGCAAGAGCCGTCCTTGCAGGACCCCACACGGTGAATGAGTCGCATACCGCCTCCGCTGATTCGAAATGAGTCAGCCTTCACCTTGACACCCACCGGCACAGCGGTCAACCCCTAGTAATCAGCGCTTGACACAGAGCGCACGGCGAGGCACTCTCGACCCTGTGAGTCAGAATGAGTCGGCCGGAAGGAGCTGATGTGAACGCCGACCTCGATCCGGACCGCGTCGTACCTCGTCGGTTCTGGCTCGTTCGCCGGCAGGCCAGGTCCGGCGCCGACGGGATTGTTGCTGAGGGCACCTTGTGGTCGACCGGGTTGGTGGCCCTGCACTGGCCAGGGCGGCCGCCCACAACTGCGCTCTGGGCGTCGCTTGACGAGCTGCTCAGCACCGATCGCCGGATCGCCGTCGAATGGCTCGATGCCTCGAACGACTGGCGGTGTGAGCACATCGAGTGTGTCGAGTACGACGGCGGCGCGATCTGGATCCACTAGACCGGCGAGGCGGGTGCGCCGATCCCTGCATCCGCGCCCGTCTCGCCTATCAGCCAACGCCTCAGACCGCGACGCCGCTGATCTCGAGGACGCGGTAGAGATGGTCGCCGCGGCGGGCTCGGCTCGACAGGGCCGTCAGCTCGCTGCAGGCGGCCTCTAGGGCTTGCGCCTGGGTGCGGCAGTGGTCCAGGTACCAGAACGGGTCGTCCGGCTGCGGATCGTCCGCATCGTCGATGTCGGCGTACCAGTGCGCCTGGCCGTAATGGATGACTTTCACTCGCAGATTCATGACCCCACCCCCGTGGATCTCCCCTGATCCGGTGTCGGAATTCGGCCGGCGCGTGACCGCGGCCCCCCACTGTCACGCGCCGGGCCGAGTTCGACCCTCCCCGACGACTACATCGTGTGGACGCCGGTCTTCGTTACTACAGGTGACCAATAATTTTCAGTGATCGCTCAGTCACGCTCTGTTGAGGTGTTTGCGGGTCCACTTCTCGAGGCCGTCGGTATCGATCGGCAGCGCCTCGGTGAGGATTTCGAGGCGGTCGGAGTGCACCACGACGTTGTCCTCGATCCGGATTCCGATGCCGCGCAGCTCCGGCGGGACGGTCTCGTCGTTCGGGTGGAAGTACAGGCCCGGTTCGACCGCCAGCGCCATACCGGCCTCGATCTCACCGGCGAAGTACGTCTCCGGCCGGGCCGCGTCGCAGTCGTGGACGTCGAGACCGATGTAGTGGCCGGTCCCACAGACGATGAACCGCCGATGCTGCTGGCCGTCCGGCCCGAGCAGTTCGTCCATCGACACGTCGAGCAGACCCCAGTCCCGCAGCCCTTCGGCCAGCACGACCATCGCGGCGTGCTGGAAGGCCCGGTACGGCGCTCCTGCCTTCACAGCATCGAGTGCCGCGAGCTGTGCCTTGTGCACCAGGTCGTGAACCTGCCGCTGAGCCGCGGTGTACTCGCCGGTGGCCGGGAACGTCCGGGTCACGTCAGCCGTGTAGAGCGTGCGGGTCTCGACCCCGGCGTCGAGCAGGATCACGTCGCCTTCGTTCACGGCCCCGTCGTTGCGGACCCAGTGCAGCACCGGCGCATGCTTGCCAGCAGCAACGATCGACGCGTAGCCGACGCCGTTGCCGGCCGTCCGTGCGCGCCGATCGAAGGTGCCTTGCAGCCAACGCTCGCCGCCGCCACGGATGGCCTCCGGCAACTCGCGCGCCACGTCCTCGAACGCGAGCACACTCGCCGCGACCGCGTCCCGCAGCTGGTCGAGCTCCCAGTCGTCCTTGATCCGGCGCAGCTCGGCGATCGACTGGCGCAACGAGTTCCCGTCGTGCGGCGAGGTCTGCACGAGCGCGTCGAGCATCGGGTCGACCCCGGGCACCGAGAGCATGAACGGAACCGCGCCACGCAGCGCCGACGGCAGCTCCTCGATCGGGCGGCAGGCGATCTGCAGCGCGTCCGACCAGTCCTTCAGACCCGGCACCGGGCCGATCCACAGCTCACCGTCGCGCGCATTCGCGAAGAAGTCAGCCTCCTCCGGCCCGGCCGCCTCGCGAAGATAGAGCGTGGCGTCACCATCGGCGGACAGCACCAGTACGGCGCCCTGCGCCTGGCAGCCGGTCAGCCAGACGAAGTCGCTGTCGGCGCGGAAGTCGTAGTCGGTGTCGTTGGAACGCACCGGCGCATGTCCGGCCCCGAGCGCGATCCGGCGCCCAGGCAATGCCGCAGACAGCTTGCGCCGATGTTCGGCGGCCGCTTCGGCCAGCCCCTCCGGCACAGTCACGGAACGGTCCACCGGTCCCCAGCCCCGCGCGATGGACTCGCGGAAACCTTTGGCGTCGATGGGGCGGTAGGACTTGGGCGTCTGATCGGTCCGCTCGTCGCTCATACACTCATCAACTCAGGTCGCACCGGGGGCGCGCAACCCCTTAAGTATCAGCGTGTCCGGAAGGCTTCGAGGATGGCGATTTCGGAGTCGAGGAGGTACTGGTGCAGGGTGGCCGCGGCCTCGTCGTACTGGCGGGCTTCGAGTAGCTCGAAGAGGGTGCGGTTGCGGGCGATGTAGGGCTCGTGCAGCTCGCGCGGTGCCGCGATGACGTGGAAGAGGAGTCGCAACTCCGCGAGCAGCCGACCGGTCATCGCGTCCATCCGCGCGCTGTCGGCCAGGCCGATCAGGTGCTGGTGGAAGCGCATGTTCGCCGTACCGACGGCCGGCCAGCGGTCTGCGAGGGCCGCAGCCTCGGCCGCCTCGACGTCATCGGCCAGCGGTTCGAGCCGTGCGGTCGGCAACTCGGGGTCGCGATCGGCCAGACCGCGTACGACGTCGACCTCGAGCACGCGGCGCAACCGGTACAGGTCGATCACGTCCGCCTCGTCCAGCTCGGGGACGAAGACGCCGCGGTGCAGTTTGTAGATCAGCAGGCCTTCGTGGGTGAGCAGCCGGAACGCCTCGCGCAGCGTGTTCCGGCTGACCTCCAGGACCTCGGTCAGCTCGACCTCGGACAACTGGGCACCGGGCGGGAGTGCGCCCTCGGTGATACTGCGACGGAGGATGTCAGCAGCGCGCTCGGCAGAGCTGCTGCGGTCGAGCCGCGCCACATCGGCGGCCACCGTCCGCAACCATTGCTGCCGGCTTCCGTCGGCCGCACCCGTACTCATGGGCGAATCATAGAACAAACCTCTTGCAGGATTGTTCAACAATCTCTTAAGGTTGCGTATGGACCTGAACGCGGATCTGGGTGAGGGTTTCGGCTCGTGGCCGATGGGTGACGACAGCGCACTGCTCGACGTCGTCACGAGCGCCAACGTGGCCTGCGGCTTCCACGCCGGTGACCCCTCGATCATGCGCCGGGTGACCGGCCAGGCGGTCGAGCGCGGTGTCGCCATCGGCGCCCACGTCGGGTACGCCGACAAGGCCGGCTTCGGACGGCGGTTCGTCGACATCGAGCCGGCCGCGTTGCGCGACGAGATCGTCTACCAGCTCGGCGCGCTGGACGCGTTCGCGCGAATCGCCGGGGACCGTGTCCGCTACGTGAAGCCGCACGGCGCCCTCTACAACACGATCGGCCATCACGAGGCTCAGGCCGCGGCCGTCGTCGGCGCGGTCGCCGACTACGACCGCACGCTCCCAGTCCTCGGCCTGCCCGGATCAGCCTGGCTCCGCCTCGCCGCCGAGGCCGGCCTCACCGTGGTCCACGAGGCCTTCGCAGACCGCGCGTACACACCCGAAGGCACGCTGGTCTCCCGCCGCGAGGCCGGATCAGTGCTGCACGATGCCGACGAGATCGCAGCCCGCTGTACGGCGATGGCGACCGGCCGGCCGATCACCGACCACACCGGCGGTGCGCTGACCGTCGAGGCCGCCTCGATCTGCGTGCACGGCGACACCCCCGGCGCGGTCGACATCGCGCGCCGGGTGCGCACCGCGCTGGAGGACGCCGGCGTCACGCTGAGCCCGTTCGGCCGCTGATGCAGATCCTGCCCGCGGGCGACCGGGCGCTCCTGGTCGAACTCGACGACCTCGACGAGGTGCTCGGCTACTACGCCGCGCTACTGGCTGACCGGCCACCCAACGCCGTCGACATCGTCCCCGCCGCGCGCACCGTGCTCGTCACGACCACCGGCAGTCTGAGCGCGCTGAACCGCCACCTTCTCGAGGTGCAGCCGCTGACCACAGCCCGGAGCTCAGGCGACCTGCTGGAAGTCCCGGTCGTCTACGACGGCGAGGACCTGCAGGACGTGGCCGAGTTGCTCGGATGCACGGCTGCCGAGGTCGTCGAGCGCCATACCGGTGAGGAGTGGACGGTGGCGTTCTGCGGATTCGCCCCCGGCTTCGGCTACCTGACCGGTACGGCGGACTGGAACATCCCGCGCCGTTCGTCACCCCGCACCAAGGTTCCGGTCGGCGCGGTCGCCCTCGCCGGTGAGTTCAGCGGGGTGTACCCGCGGGAGTCGCCCGGTGGCTGGCAACTGATCGGGCGCACCGACCTGAAGATCTTCGACCAGCAACGCGATCCCGCGGCCCTGTTCCACCCCGGCCGTCGGGTCCGCTTCGTCGAGGCGGCCCGCGGATGATCACCGTGCTGGAAACGGGGCCCTTGGCAACGATTCAAGATGCCGGCCGAGTCGGCCAGGCCGCCCTCGGCGTCCCGGCCTCGGGCGCGTGCGACCCCGCGTCGTACGCGCTATCCAACCGGTTGGTTGGTAACCACCCCGGCGCCGCCGCGCTGGAGATCACCTTCGGCGGTCTCGTCCTGCACGCCGACACCGACCTGACGATCGCCATCACCGGCGCCCCGTGCACCGGCGTACCGCTGAATGCGCCGTCCATCGTGCGAGCCGGCTCGGTACTGCGATTCGGCCCGCCGCGATCCGGGCTGCGCACGTACGTCGCGGTTCGCGGCGGGATCGACGTACCGGCTGTGCTCGGTTCTCGCTCGACCGATCTGCTCTCCGGCCTCGGCCCAGAACCCTTGCAGGCTGGCGTCTCGTTGCCGGTCGGCCGCTCGTGCGGTCCCATGCCGGGCGTCGACGTCGCCCCGGTCGCGGACCCTTCCGCCGGGACAGTCGCCGTCCGCGTGACTCCGGGCCCGCGCCGCGACTGGTTCACCGACACCGGCTGGTCGTCGTTCCTGAACCAGACCTATCAGGTCAGCAGCAACAGCAACCGCGTCGGCGTCCGCCTCGACGGCACCCCGCTGGAGCGCTCCCGCGAAGGGGAACTCTCCAGCGAAGGCATGGCCCTCGGCGCGATCCAGATCCCGCCCTCCGGCCTCCCCGTCATCTTCCTCGCCGACCACCCCGTCACCGGCGGCTACCCGGTGATCGCCTACGTCTCGGCGGCGTCCCTGCCGGCCTGCGCTCAACTCCGCCCAGGGCAGCCCGTCCGCTTCACCGCCTGATCAGGACGGCCACTTGTACGTCGGGCAGGCCGGCAGACTCGGCGTGACCTTCACCGACCCCACCTTGGGGTGACTCGGTGTGAACTGGATCGCACAGTTCCTCGCCCGCGGCGGTTCGGTGCTGTCGTAGAGTTTGCGACCGCCCGCGTCGTAGGCCCGGTAGACGAAGTCGGCCAGGTTCGGGTCCTCGTCGTCGTGGTGCGGACCCCAGCCGACCCGGCCGACAGTCGGCGCGAACCAGAACCCGTTCCATAGGTACGCGTCGCGCTCCGGCTGCCCATTCGGCTGCATCGTCACCCGCGCTACCGCTCCGGCGAAGGTGCCCGCGTTGCGCGCCACCCGCCAGACCTCCTCCGACACCTCCGGCTCGACACCGTGCCGGATGCTCGACTCGCTGATCGCCCCGCCCGCGGTCCGGCTGCACAGCCAGTAGCCCTGACCCGGCGGGATGATGGAAGGCTTTCCGTCCTGCCATTCATCCTCCTTCCCCTTGGCGATCAGCCAGGTCGTGACGACGTTCGGGTCCTCCACACCGACAAACTCGAACGCGCGGACCGGCTTGTACCCGCGGAACGGGTTCGGCAGCTGCTTGACCGTGATCCGGTCGGCTTCGGCCCGACACTGCTCCTGCAGCTCCGCGGTGTCCGCCGCCGACAAGTCCCGCACGACCAGCTGGCCTCCGCCGGCGACCGACGTACCGGTGTCGTCCTTCTTGAGCGCCGGTACGGCGACGGCCAGGCCCGCCGCGACCATCAGTACGGCGGCCGCTGCGGCGACCGGGACCAGGACGCGGCGCGGCGTACGGGCTTCCTCGGTCTCGATCGCGGTGAGCAGGTCGGTGCGGAGTTTTTCGTGCTGCCCGAGCGGCATCGACCGGTCGGGACGGCGGTTGAGCAGCTCTCTCATGACAGGTCCTCCAAAGCTTCAGTACCGACGGCGACGCTCAGGTCGCGAAGACGTTTGCGGGCGCGCGACATCCGGGACTTCACGGTGCCGAGCGGGATGTCGAGGGCGACGGCGGCCGCGGCTGCGTCGAGACCCGACCAGAAGCAGAGTTCGACGATCTCGCGCTCGTGTCGCGGCAGTTTGCGCAGCAACGCGCGCAGCCGCTTGGCCTCTCGCTCGTCGTCGATCCGCGCCGCGACCCACTCTGCGTGGTCCGGCTCATTGGCGGCCGGTGCCTGACGCAGGAGATTGAGCCGCCGGAAGTGCTGTTTGCGCCACTCGTTCCGCAGTACGTAGTCGGCTGTCCGCAGCAGCCAGGGCAGGGCCGAGTCGTGGACCAGCACCACCTCGGCCCGGCGCCGCCAGGCGTGCAGGAAGACCAGTGACGTCAGGTCCTCGGCGTCACTCCACGAGGCAATCCGCCGGAACACGAAGTTGTAGACCGCCTTGGCATGCCGGTCGAACAGAGACCCGAACGCCTCCGTCTCCCCCTCGACCGACCGTCGCCAGAGCTCCGCATCGCTCATTGTCCTCGGCAATCCCTCGGGTATCCCAGCCGGCGCTATCGTCACGTCACCACCTCCAGATCGTCCCCCATCGGGGGTTCTCACCGGGTATGTGTCGTGACCGGCCGACTGGGATCCCGCCGGGCTCAGTTCGGGTAGACCGCGATCTCGTCCACGAAGATCCAGTCGGCGGCGATACCTTGCGAGTACTTCTCGTACTCGACCCGCACGTACCGCGCCGTGGTCTGCACCGGGAACCGGAACCACTGCGCCGACGAGACTCCCGCGGAGCCGATCGGCGTCAGCGCATCCGGACTGTTGCCGGCCGAGATCCGCACCGTGTCCGGCGAGTACTTCGTCACCCCATCGAAGTTGTCGTGCACCTCGATCCGCCCGATCGGCTTCGCCGCGCCCAGATCCACGGTCACACTCGCCCGACCCGTCGTACCGACCGGGAAGGTGTAGCCGTAGTTGAAGGTGTCCTCGTGGTGGCCCGCGATCACCCCGTCGGTCGACTCCTTGTCGCCGGTATCCGGGTAGTTGCCGTGCGGAGGCGTGCTCTTCGCGTACGACGCGCCTGCGGCGAGGTTGGCCGGCCCATTACTCGCATAGGCCTCGATCTCGTCGACCAGCATCACCGAGGCGTCGTCCGTGAACGCCTTCGTCAGCGTCACCCGGACATAGCGCGCACTGGTCTCCGGGAAGTCGAACTGGAACCAGATCTTCGACTGATCATTCGGCGTACCGGGCAAGAAGCCCTTCTGCGTCCAGGTCGTCCCATTCGTACTCGTCGCGATCGTCAACCGGTCCGGCCGGTACGCCGGGTATTCCTCGTAAGCGTGCAGCCGAACCTCGTCGATCTTCTGCGCCGACCCGAGATCGAACTGCATGGTGGCAGTCTCTTGCCCCGCTCCGAACCCATACGTCCGCCCGTCGTCATGCGCGTCGGCCAGCACACCGTCGGTCGACTCGAATCCAGTGTCCGGCAGGTTGTTCGGAGTCGGGTTGAGCGTGTAGTTGCGCCCGCCCAACAGGTTCTGCTTCGCCAGCGGGCTCCCGGCAACCTCCAGACTCTTCAGCCCGGACACCCCACTGCCGAACTCGATCCGGACGAACCGCGCCTTCCCGTTGATCCCGGCGAACGCACCGCCACCGCCCTCGTACGCCGTACTCCAGCGGGTGCCGTTGTAGGAAACCTTGACCGTGTAGTCGGCGGCCGGGGTACCGGACCAGTTCAGCCGGATCCCGTCGAGCTGGATCTGCCGCCCGAAGTCCACCTGGAACCACTGGTTGCCCGAGTCAACCGGCTGCCAGCTCGTCGCGTCGCTACCGTCGACCGCCTTCGCGGCCTCGTGCCCGACAGCCGCACTCGACGCGCTCACCGTCTTCCCCGCGGCCAGGTCAGTGGCGAACACTGGCTTGCCGGCTGCGGCGTCCAGCGCAATCTTGCGGATCCGTGCCTGGTAACCCGTGTCCGGACTGTACTTGTCCGCCCTCTGGGTCAGTGCCGTCGCCAGATCCCTTGCCAGCTTGGGATCCGTCTTGCCGAGGATGTTCAGCACCTCGTAGTCCTCGATACCGTCGCGCAGCGACTCGTACCGGATCGACGACTCGATGGTGTTGTTGTCCTTGTCCGGCCAGACGATGTAGTGATCGCCCTTCGGCTCCTCCTTGTCGAGCTCCGCCAGCCAGCCGTTCATCGAGTAGTGCAAGTAGCCGTTGGCGCCGCGCGAATACGCGTACCAAGGGGTCAGCCGCTGGTTGAACTGCGGCTGGTCGATGAAGCGGTTGAGATAGTTGCCGACCGGGATGTTGCAGTTGTAGAAGTACAGATCCTTGCCATCGGCCCGCAAATCGTCGTACGTCTGCTGGTTCTGGTCGTAGTTCAGCAGGTTCGGGATGACGACCGCCATCTCCTGGGAGACACTGGCGGCCACCGGCTCGTGGAAGGCAGCGTCGCCGACCGGAACGTCCGGCCACGTCAGCCGCATCCGGTCCAGGATGCCGCGCCACGCCCGCTCCTCCTCTTCATGGTCATCGCCGATCCCCGGCTCGTCACCCACGTGCATCCAGTACTTCAGGTCGGTGTCCCAGCCCTTGTCCTGCACGTGCTGCTTCAGCGCCGGGATGAACTGGTCGATGAAGTTGTTCGCCTTCTTCGTGTTCCAGTCCACGTAGTTGCGCCTGCCCTTGCCGCCGGTGCCGTCGATGATCTCGACATCACGGATCTCGTTGCTCGGGCCGGGCCAGCCGGAGGTGTCCGCCGATACCCAGAATCCCTCGAGCCGCTTGACCACACCGCGATCGACGAAGAACTTCACCAGCTCGTCGATCCGGCTCCAGTCGAAGGTGTAACGGCCGGTCCCGTTGCTGTTGTCGGTGACGGTCGTGTTGCCGTCCAGCATCAGGTTGACCAGCGGCAGCGTCAACGTGTTCGTCCGGTGCCGCTTCATCTGCACCGCGACCTTCTCCAGCAGGTCCCAGTACTGCGGGCTGTACCGCGGGTAGTCGTACGTCTCCTCGATCGTCTGCCCGTCCGGGCCCCACGAGATCTCGCCGAAGAACGTGTTCCACAAGACGGTTTCGAACGTCTGGTCCGCAGGATCCGGTAGTTGTACGTCGCGGACGTCGACCGACACCGGCACTTCGAGATCACCGTTGCTGGTGGCAACTACCACCTTTCCCGTGTAGACACCGGGCCGGGTCCCCTTCGGTACGGCGGCGGTCACCCAGATCGACAACGCCGTCCGCGGGCCGACACTCGCCGTACGGGCGTTGGACAACGGATCCGGGAAGTCGGCTTCAGCTTTGCGCACCACCGGGTAGACCGGCTGGTTGCCGAACTTCGTGTTCGCGTTGAGATGCTTGTAGGTGACGAAGTTGTACGACAGGTTGGCGGCGGCGATCGTTTGCGAACCGCTGGTGAGGTTGCCGAAGGTCACGCCATCGACGGCGAGCGGGGCGGCCGAGCGCAGGACGATCTGTGCGCTCTCCTCCTCGTTCGCCGCTGTGTCGAGAGCGATCGAGCGGCCGGACTCCTTGCTGGGCAGGGAATCCTGGAAGACACTCGTGCTGGACGGTTCGGTCCAGTAGTCGATGCCGGGCGCGGCCTGGACGGCCTTGGGCGGCGTACTGGCTTGGGCATTCGGAGCGAACGCCAGGGCAGCCACCACGGCAGCTATGGCGAGACGGCGGACGGACGGCATGGCGAGGTCCTCTCGGGGGCGGCCACGTTTCTGCCGACCACGATCTACGGGTACCGCCGAAATGGTCCAGCAACCGGGGTAGACCATTCGACCCAGCCTGTATCAGCCCGTCAGCTGGAAGCGACGCTTGTACTCCGTCGGCGTGGTGCCAAGATGCCGGGCGAACGCGCGGCGCAGCGTCTCGTCGCTCCCGAGACCACTGCGCCTGGCCGCTGCCGTGATGCTGTGCCCGTCGAGAATCAGCTGCTGGGCGCGATCCAGCCGAACCCGCTCGATCCACCGGCCGGGCGTGGTCTGCAGCTCGGTCTGGAACAGCCGGGTCAGATGCCGCGGACTCACCGCCACCGACGCCGCCAACGCCGGCAGACTATGGTCGGCCGCCGGGTCAGCGACGACGGCCGCAGTCGCTTCGCGGAGTGGATCGCTCTTGGCGGGCGGTGTCGCAATGGCCGTCGAGAACTGCGACTGACCGCCCGGGCGCTGCATGAACACGACCAGCTCGCGCGCCACCTCCCGCGCGACCTCCGGACCGTGATCAGCCTCGACCAGCGCGAGGGTCAGGTCGATCCCGGCGCTGATCCCGGCCGAGGTGACATACCGACCGTCGGTGATGTGCAGCGCGTCGGGCTCCACGTTCACCTGCGGATGCTTGCGAGCAAGCGTCTCCGCGTGCCGCCAATGCGTGGTCGCCCGCCTGCCATCGAGCGCGCCTAACGCAGCCAGCACAAAGGCGCCGGTACACACGGACGCGACCCGCTCGGCGTCCGCCAGTACGGCGGCAGTCTGGCGAACGTCGTCCGGTACCTGCTCGGCGAGCTGGTCGGCACCCGCGATCACCACGGTGTCGAGCTCGTCGACTTCGTTCGGTTTGACGGTGCCAGCGAGGCTCAGTCCGGCGGCGGTCGGCACGGTGCCGCCGTTCGGCGAGACCAGGACCGTCTCGTACCGCGGCGTTCCCCGATTCGCCTGGTGGAGAACCTCGAGTGGACCACTCACGTCGAGCAGCGTCACCCCGTCGTACACGATGAACGCGACGCGGTGTGTCCGAATCTGTGGTTGTCCTGGCATTTTGGACATGGCAGCAGCGTAACCGCACCGACCAACCTGGACCCATGACCGAAGAGATCGCCGGTATCAAGATCCCCGACAGCATCCTGGCGCGCGAAGCCACCGCCCTCGTCCAGGACGTCGCGACACCACTCATTTACCACCACTCGCGCCGCGTCTACCTGTTCGGCGCCCTCCGAGGTCTCGCCGACGACCTCGCGTTCGACCCCGAGCTCCTCTACGTCGGCGCCCTCTTCCACGACCTCGGTCTCACCGAGCACTACCGCCGTACCGACCAGCGCTTCGAACTCGACGGCGCCGACGAGGCCCGCCGCTTCCTCGAATCCCACGGCGTCCCCACTCCCCACGCCGACCGCGTCTGGACCGCCATCGCCCTCCACACCACCCCCGAGATCCCCTTACACATGGCGCCCGAGATCGCCCTCGTCACCCGAGGCGTCGAATACGACGTCCTAGGCGTCGGCTACGACCTACTCCCCGCTACCCAACGCGCCGCCGTCGTCGCCGCCCACCCCCGCCCCAACTTCAAGCCCCAAATCCTCGCCGCCTTCACCGAAGCCCTCGTAGACCGCCCCACCACCACCTTCGGCAACGTCAAATCCGACGTCCTCCGCCACTACCACCCCGGTTTCCACCCCACTGACTTCGTAGAGGTCATCCAGAATTCCCCCTGGCCCGAGTAATCACCCCAACGACAGGACGTATAGACCCACCGCCCGCCGCCGCCACGCTCACCACCCAGCATTCCAAGGCCGTCGGGCGGATACCTCCTGTTCGTCGGAGGATCCGTCGGCAAGGACACGTAGTAGTCGACGTACGGACTGCGGCGTACGCCTGCGGATGACCTGCCGGACCGCCTCGGCGGCACCACTACGTGTCGTTACCGACCGGAGCTTGCTTGTCCGGGGGACCTGGGCGGGTAAGGATGTGCGGTATGATGGAGAGTTCTGGGATCGACAGCGCGGTTCCGCCGAGTGGTACCGGGTGCGCGGAGTGTTTGAGCAACGACGGGTGGTGGTTCCACCTGCGGCGGTGTGCGGAATGCGGTCACATCGGATGCTGCGACTCGTCACCGGCGCAGCACGCCTCGGCGCACTTCACCGAGACCGGCCACCCGATCGTCCGCAGCTTCGAACCCGGCGAGGACTGGTTCTGGCACTACGGCGAGTCCCAGTACTACGACGGCCCCGCCCTAGCCGACCCCCAGTCCCGCCCCGCCGACCAACCAGTCCCCGGCCCCGCCGGCAACGTCCCCACCGACTGGCAGAACCACCTCAACTAGCGGTCTACAGCACGAAGCCGGTCGGGAACGGGTCGTCCGGGTCGAGGAGGTAGTTGGCGGTGCCGGTGATCCAGGCTCGGCCGGTGACTGTTGGTACGACGGCTGGGTGCGGGCCGACGGTGGTTTCCTCGAGCAGGCGGCCGGTGAAGCGGGTGCCGATGAAGGACTCGTTGACGAAGTCTTCGCCGAGGGCGAGTTCTCCACGGGCGTGGAGTTGCGCCATCCGGGCCGACGTACCGGTGCCGCACGGGGAGCGATCGAACCAGCCGGGGTGGATCGCCATCGCGTTGCGCGAGTGGGCGCCGTCGAGACCTGGTGCGGTGAACTGCACGTGTTTGCACCCGTTGATGCCGGGATCGAGCGGATGGACCGGGCGATCCGTCGCGTTGATTGCGTCCATCAACGACAGGCCGGTCGCCAGGATCTGGTCCTTGTAGGCACGGTCGAACGGGATCCCGAGCTGCTCCAACGGCAGGATCGCGTAGAAGTTCCCGCCGTACGCGAGGTCGTAGGTCAGCGGCCCCAACCCGGGCACCTCGACCACGGCATCCAAGGAATGGCTGTACGACGGGACGTTCCGCAGCGTCACGTGTTCCGCGCGACCGTTGCGCACGGCAACGTCTACGACGACCAGGCCGGCCGGGGTGTCCAGCCGGACGACGGTCACCGGTTCCTGCACCTCGACCATGCCGGATTCGACGAGCACGGTCGCGACCCCGATCGTGCCGTGACCGCACATCGGCAGCAGGCCGGAGACCTCGATGTAGAGCACACCCCAGTCCGCGTCGGGCCGGGTCGGCGGCTGCAGGATCGCCCCGCTCATCGCGGCGTGCCCGCGCGGTTCGTTCATCAGGAACAGCCGCAGGTCGTCCAGGTGCTTGATGAAGTACTCGCGCCGCTCAGCCATCGTCGCACCAGGCACGACGCCGACCCCTCCCGTGACGACGCGCGTCGGCATCCCCTCGGTGTGTGAGTCGATCGCGGTGATCGTCCGGACGGACCTCATCGCAAAGACTCCACAGCCTTCTTCATGTCCTGCTCCAGTTGCGCGACGTGTTCGGGCACGAGCGGCCCACGCGGCGGACGGCACGGGCCGCCGTACCGGCCGACATAGTCCATGCCGTACTTGATCGCCTGCACGAACTCCACCCGCGAGTCCCACCGGAACGCCGCGACCAGCGGTTCGTACAACGCGCGCGCCTCTTCCAGCTTGCCTTGTACGGCGAGCTCGAACAACCGCACCGACTCGGCCGGGAACACGTTCGGGAACCCGGCGAACCACCCGGTCGCACCCATCAGCAGCGCCTCGAGCGTCAGATCGTCTGCCCCGGCGATGACCGCGAGGTCCGGCGCGAGCTCCCGGATCTCCAGGATCCGCCGGACATCACCGGAGAACTCCTTGACGGCGACCACGTTCTCGATCTGCGCGATCTCGGCGAGCAAGTCCGGCGTCAGGTCGACCTTGGTGTCGATCGGGTTGTTGTAGACCATCACCGGCAACCCGGCCTTGGCCACCTCACTGAAGTGGTGCAGCACCTCACCCCGGTTCGCCCGGTACATCGTCGGCGGCAGACACAGTACGCCGTCCGCCCCGTCCTCCGCCGCCTTCTCCGCCCAGGCCCGCGCCTGATGCGCCCCGACCCCGTGCACCCCGACAACCACCACACCATCGTTGCCCACAGCATCAATAGCCGTTCGCGCAACCGCCCGGCGCTCGTCATCGCTCAGCGACGAGTACTCCCCGAGCGACCCGTTCGGCCCCACCCCGCGACACCCGTTGTCCACCAGCCACCGGCAGTGCTCCGCATACCGATCCAGATCCGGCCGCAACCCCGCCGGCGCCCCCGCATCCTCCAGATACGGCAACGCCGTCGCCACGATCACGCCATCCAGCTTCTCCGTCACAACGTCTCCTCAGCCTCTGCCAAATCACCCAACCGCACCGGTACGGCGATCGGCCGTTTCATCAATGGACTGTCGCCAACCAGCTCAGCCACGTTCCGCGAACAAACCCGCCCCTGACACAACCCCAACCCCACCCGACTACTCAACCGAAACGCCCGCCCAACCCCACCAACCGCCTCAACCTCCCCCCGACAAACCTCCTCACACCGACAAACCACGGTGTCGTCCCCACTCCACCCCTTCCACCCACCCCGAACCGGATAAGCCCGCCCCAAAGCAACCGCAAACCGCCGCAACCGCGTCAGCTCTCGACCCGCAGGTGCAACACCATCCACCGTGCCTGCGTGTCGTGCTGCGGCTGCGCCGGCGATTTGGCCTTCGGCGGCTGACAGGTCTGCGCCGCCGATGCCGGTGAGTTCTCCTGCGGCGAATACGCCGGGGGTGCTTGTCTGTTGGTTGGAGTCCACGACGACTGCGAGGGCGTCGTCGGTGAGGTTGCAGCCGGCGGCGACTGCTAGTTCGAGTTGGGGTGTGAAGCCGAAGCCTACGCAGACTGCGTCGCACTCCAAGCGTCGTTCGGTACCTGGGATTGGGGTCCAGTCCGCGTCGAGGCGGGCGATGGTTACTGCCTCCACCCGGTCGGTTCCGTGGGCTGCGACGACAGTCCAACCATGCCGGAGCGGAACACGGTGTCGAGCCAGCGTGCGCGCATACCCGGCGGCCTCAGCAAGCTTGCTAATAGCAACTAATGCGTCCGGCGCCCACCCACGAACAACTGTCGACAACCGGTTGGCTTCGAACAATCCGACCACCGCAGCACCGACCCCGATCAGGGACGACGCGACCGGCAGCAGGAACGGTCCGGTCCCCGCAACCACCACTCGCCGACCGACCGCGACCCGCTGGCCCTTCGCGAGCGCCTGCGCGGCACCAGCGGTGTACACCCCGGGCAGATCCCAACCAGGGAAGGGCAAAACCCGATCGTAAGCACCAGTCGCCAGCACCACAGCCCGACCATCAACCGCAAACACCGAGCGCCCGGCAGCATCCGCCGCGCCGCTCTGCACCCACAGCCGCGTCCCCTCGACCGCCCACACCGACGACTCCGGCAGATACGTGATCAGCTCATGCGACAGCACCCGATCACCCACAAACGCCTTCCGCCGTACGCCGAACTCCGCCGCGGCCTGCCGATGGAACTGCCCGCCCAGAGCACGCCCAGCGTCAACCAGCACCACCGACGCCCCACCATCAGCCGCCGCCAACGCAGCAGCCATCCCCGCCGGCCCAGCACCCACCACCACAACATCAGCCCGAACCGTCTGACCAGCAGACCCGCCAACACCCCCACGAGGCAGCACAGCCCCAGCCTGCGAACGAATCTCATCCCCCGCCGCGACAGTCCGCTGGCAAGCCCGCACGTCCGGAACCCCGTTCACTACAACCAAGCAGTCGAAACAAGCCCCGATCCCGCAAAACACACCCCTCGGCCGCCCACCACCTCGCGTAGTCCGCCAAGCGTCCTGCCCGCGCCCCAGCAACAACCCAGCCACAGTCTGCCCAGCAACCGCCTCCACCGGCGACCCGTCCACAGTCACCGGTACGACGTCCGCCATACCAACCGGCCCAAGGAAGGAAGTCATCCGGAGATCACCGCCTCCCGATCCACCCGAAACGGCTCCGCGGCAACATGCGGCGTCAATCCCAAGAACAGCTCAGTCACCAACCGCCCAGTCGAAGCAGCCAACCCGATCCCCGCACCCTCATGCCCGGTCGCATGCCACAACCCCGGCACCCGCGGATCAGCCCCGATCACCGGCAGATGGTCCGGCGCATAAGGCCGAAACCCGCCGTACGTCCGCATCACCGCAACCTCAGCCAGGAACGGAAACAACCCGACAGCCTTCCGAGCCAACTCCCGCAGCACTCGCACGCGCAGAGCCGAGTCGAACCCAACCCGCTCCCGACTCGACCCGATCAACACCGTCCCCGCCCGCGTCGACTCAACCACCGTCGACGTCTGCAGCTCCGCGTCCCCGCTCCCCACCGCGCCCACATAATCCGCGTCATAAACCTTGTGCCGAACACAGGCCGGCAGCGGCGCCGTCACCAAGATCATCCCCCGCCGCGGCAACACCCGAATCGGCGCACCAGCCTCGGCGCTGAACCCACCAGCCCAAGGCCCACAAGCATTCAGTACGGCGCCACACGCGATCACGCCGTCAGTCGTCTCGACCCCGATCACCCGACCAGACGCCGATCGCCGCACCCCGAGCGCGGTCACCCCCGACCGAACCTCACCACCGCGATCCCGCACCGCAGCGAGCAAAGCAGTTGCCGCCAGCACCGGTTGCAACTGCGCGTCATCCGGGTAGTGCACCGCAACCGTCACCCGAGGCGTCAGCAACGGCTCCAACTCAAAAGCCTCAGCCGCCGAAATCACCCGAGCGTCAACTCCAGCCGCCTGCTGCTTAGCCGCGAACGCCTTCAACGGCACCGGATCACCAGTCGCAACAACCACGCCGCCCTTGGCTTCCCACTCGACGTCAGCGGCCGGCAGCCGCGCAAGCACCGTCTCCCACTCAAACCGCGACGCGACCGCCAGCTCAAGCTCCGGCCCCGGCTCCTTGTCCGAGACCAACACGTTGCCCTCGCCGGCCGCCGTCGTACCGGATGCAGGTCCGTCGCGGTCGATCACCAGCACGCGGACCCCGGCCGCCGACAACGCCTCGGCACAGGCCGCGCCGATCACGCCCGCGCCCACGACGACCACGTCGGGCTGCGGCACGGCGACCTCCTCGATGACCGTTCATTAAACTGAACGATTTCGAGAGTACGGCGCGCACCGGCCCGCGGTCAACGTCTCAACTGCGATGCGGTCCCGGCCCGGGCGGCGCCGCGTCCGGCGGGTACTCGAGCAGCAGCACCGAGCGCACCGGCCCGTCCACCGCCGCGTACTCGTGCGGCCCACCGGCCCGGAACGCCAGGTAGTCCCCCGGCCCGAGCTCCTCGGTCCGGCCGCGCGAAGTCACCCGCAGCCGCCCGCTCAACACCACATGATGTTCGATCCCGGGGTGCCCGTCCGAGTGCTGTACGGCGTCCGGCCGCACGTCCTGCGTGTAGATCTCGAACAACCCGCCGGCCGGTTCCAGCCGCCGTACCATCCGCAGATCGATCGCCTCACCGGACAGTACGTCGACCTCCGCCGCCCGCACGAGGACCAGATCGGCCGTCGGGGCATCGCTCAGCAGCGCCGAGACCGGTACGCCGAGAGCGTTCGACAAACTGAACACCGTCTCGATGGTCGGGTTCCCGCCTCCCGACTCCAGCTGCGACAGCGTGCCCTTCGCGATCCCCGACCGCCGGGCCAGCTCGGACAGCGAGATCCCCTGCTCGTCCCGGCGCGCACGCAGGTTGGCCCCCAGCACCCGTCCCGCACCCATCGCCGCCACACCGGGAGCTTAAGGGATCACCCGCTGCCGCCTGAGTTCCGCGAAGATCCGGAAGAACATCTCGTCGGTGGCGACGTACTCGTGGAAGCCCGCCCGCCGCGCCTTCGACCCGTCGGCGAAGAAGTCGTAGTCCCACCCGAACACGAAGTCCGCGAACGGCCAGGACGACACCTCGTCGTACGACGTCTCCGCCAACCCGTGCGTCGCCTGCAACTGCTTCCACGCCGACGCCTTGTCTGCCATCACGTCCTGCAACGACATCTGCAGCGGCGGCGCAACGTCCATCTCGAACCAGCGCGCGATCTTCGGCCACAACTCGTTCCACCGGAACAGATCGCCGTTCGCGATGTTGAACGCCTGGTTCGCCGCGGCCGGCGCGGTCGCCGCCCACACCGTGGCCTTCGCGAGCAGCCCGGAGTCGGTCACCTCAAGCAACGTGTCGTACGCGCCCGGCTTACCCGGGAACCGCAGCGGTACGCCGAGTTCCTTCGACAGCGAGGCGTAGACGGCGATCGCGACCGCGAGGTTCATCGGGTTGCCCAAGGCAACACCACCGACCACGGACGGCCGCAACGCCGACCAGCTCCACGCCTTGCCGACCTGTCGTGCATCGAGGAACTGCTGCTGATCGACATTGAACTCCGGCGGCAGATGCGGCGGATCGTCCTCCCGGGCCGGCGTCTTGAACGGGCCAAGATGAGCGCCGTACACCTTGTAGCCCTGCATCAAACTGATGTGCCGCAACCCCTGCGCCACCGGCTCGATCGCATCCACGACATTGACCAGCATCGCGAGGTTCGGCGGAACCAGCTCGGCCCAGGTCGGCCGATCCTGATAGGCCACGTAGAACACGTGCGTCACCTCGGAGAGCCCGGCGAGCTTGTCCCGGGTGTCGTTTGGATCGAGCAGATCGACCGCAATCTGCTGAACCTTCCCCGGTACGTCGACACCCCCGCGCCGCGACAACCCGATCACTCGCCAATCCTCCAGCGAGGCCAGGTGATCGACCAGATTCGTCCCGATCACACCTCGTGCACCGACCACCAACGCCACGTTCTCCATGCCTCACAGCCTTCCTGACCTGCGCAGATAAAGCCAAGGCATAGTTGTCACCGATCACATAAGCTGAAGTAATGACGACGCTGCGGCAGCTCGAGTACCTGGTCACCGTCGTGGACACCGGCTCATTCACGAAGGCGGCCGAGCAACTGCACGTGACCCAGCCGGCGTTGTCTCACCAGATCCGCGCTCTCGAACGTTCGGCCGGCGGCCCGCTGCTCGAACGACTGCCGCGCAATGTCCGCCTCACCTCGACCGGCCGCGCGATGATCCCGCACGCCCGAGCCGCCCTGGCCGACGCCTACCGCGCCCAATGCGCAGCCCGCCAAGCAGCAGGTCTCGAAGTCGGCGAGCTGCAGATCGCCACCCTCTACTCGATCACCTTGGGCGTCCTACCGACCGCGCTACGACGCTGGCGACAGTCCTACCCTGACGTCGGCATCCGCCTCTTCGAGCACCGGCACACCGACGAGCTCACCGAAGCGATGTACGCCGGCCAGGCCGACCTCGCGATCGGCCCACAACCAACCGGTTGGTTGGGAACGCTGCAACCACTCGGCACCGAGGATTTCGTGGTCGTGGTCGCCGCCGACGACCCGGCAGCGATCGGCGACACGGTCAGCCTGGCCGACCTGGCCGACCGTTCGTGGGTCCACTACACGCCGAGCCACGGACTGTCCGACGTACTCGATATCGCTTGTGCACAAGCAGGTTTCGAGCCTCGCATCGCCATCCGTACCGAACAGACAGCTGCGGCACCAGCTCTCGCCGCGGCCGGCCTCGGCCCCGCACTGGTCCCCGAGAACATCCTCCCGGCGAGCTTCGACGGTCACATCCTCCGCCCGAATCCCCCGATCAGCCGCGCACTGACGGCGTACACGCGCGGCCGCCCGGACCCACTGGCCGCCGCCTTCATCGACCTCCTCAGCTGACTGTCAGCCTGTCCAAAGCGTTGACCAGCGGAGACAGCTCCGGCAGCTCGGCAGCCTTCTCCAGAGCGGAAGTCAGTACGGCGTCATGCGTCGGCTGAGCCTGGTCGAGTAGATCGCGACCGGCTTGCGTGACCTCGGTGTAGATACCGCGGCGATCGGTCGGGCAGAGGTAGCGCTCAAGGAGCTTGCGGTCCTCCAGCCGGCTGACCAGACGCGTGGTCGCGGACTGGCTGAGCACGACTGCGTTCGACAGTTGGTTCATCCGGAGGTGGTGCTCGTCCTGGCGGGCCAGCACGTCGAGCACGCCGTACTCACTCACGGACAGACCGTGCTGCTTCTGCAGCGCGCGCTCCAGCTCGTCCTCGATCCGGGCGTGCAGAGCAGCCAGGGTCCGCCAGCCCTGCGCCCGCGCCTCCGCAGCGTCGTCCGGTAGTCCCATGACTCCTCCACTTGAAATCCACGATTGCGTACGCCATCATAGCGCTTGTGCAATAGTCGGCGTCTGCAACTATCGCGGACGCTGGTAACAGTCACAAGACTACATTCGAGGGAGACCAGAAACTATGCCTGCGGCGTTACTCGCTCTGGCGATCGGTGCGTTCGGGATCGGCACCACCGAGTTCGTGATCATGGGCCTGCTGCCCGAGGTCGCGACCGACTTCGGGGTCAGCATCCCGTCGGCCGGGCTGCTCATCTCCGGCTATGCGCTCGGCGTGGTCGTCGGCGCCCCACTGCTGACCGCGATCGGGTCCAAGGTGTCCCGCAAGACCGTGCTGATCGCGCTGATGGGTGTCTTCATCGCCGGCAACCTGCTCGCCGCGCTCGCCCCGACGTACGGCGTACTGATGACCGGCCGGATCGTCGCCGCCCTGGCGCACGGCGCGTTCTTCGGCGTCGGCTCGGTGGTCGCGGCGTCGCTGGTCCCGAAGGCGAAGCAGGCCAGCGCGATCGCGCTGATGTTCACCGGGCTGACCGTGGCCAACGTGCTCGGCGTCCCCGGCGGTACGGCGCTCGGTCAGCAGTTCGGCTGGCGGTCGACGTTCTGGGCGGTGACCGCGCTCGGTGTGATCGGGCTGCTCGGGATCGTCTTCCTGGTTCCGCGGCAGGACACTGCCGAAGGCCCCGGTCTTCGGGTCGAGCTGGCCGTGTTCAAGAACGTGCAGGTGTGGCTCGCGCTCGCGATGACCGCGCTCGGGTTCGCCGGAGTGTTCGCATCGTTCACCTACATCGCGCCGATGATGACCGAGGTCGCGGGCTTCTCGGCCGGCGCGGTCACCTGGCTGCTCGTGCTGTTCGGCGGCGGCCTGGTCGTCGGCAACCTGCTCGGCGGCAAGGCGGCGGACCGCTCACTGATGCCGAGTCTGTACCTGGCCCTCGCAGTCATGGCCGCCGTACTGGTCGTGTTCGTCTTCACCGCGCACGCCAAGCTGCCGGCGGCAATCACCATCGCGCTCTTCGGCGCGGCCGGCTTCGCGACCGTGGCTCCGCTGCAGAAGCGAGTCATGGACAAGGCGGCCGGCGCTCCGGCACTGGCCTCCGCGGCCAACATCGCCGCCTTCAACCTCGGCAACGCGATCGGCGCGTACCTCGGCGGCCTGACGATCTCGCACGGTCTCGGCTACACCGCCCCCAACTGGGTCGGCGCCGGACTCGCCCTCGCCGGCCTGAGTGTCGCCGTGCTCTCCGGGGCACTGGACCACCGCCGCCGCACCGCCACCGAACCTGTTCTCACTACAGTCTGAAGGATTTGATCCACCGATGATTCCCACCGTGAAGCTCAACAACGGCGTCGAGATGCCCCAGCTCGGGTACGGCGTGTTCCAGGTCCCGAACGACGAGACCACGGCGGCCGTGACGGCGGCTCTCGAGGCGGGCTACCGCAGTATCGATACCGCGACGGCGTACCAGAACGAGGCCGGTGTCGGGAAAGCACTCGTTGCCTCTGGCATCGACCGCGACGAGCTCTTCATCACAACCAAGCTGTGGAACGCCGATCAGGGCTACGACAAGGCGTTGACGGCCTTCGACCAGAGCCTCGGCCTGCTCGGTCTCGACTATCTCGACCTGTACCTGATCCACTGGCCCGCCCCGGACCTCGACCTGTACGTCGACACCTGGCGCGCGCTCTCGAAGCTGCTGGCCGACGGTCGGGTTCGCGCGATCGGCGTCTCCAACTTCCAGCCGCACCACCTGGATCGGCTCAACGAACTCGCCGGCATCACCCCGGCGGTCAACCAGGTCGAGCTGCACCCGTTCCTGCAGCAGGACGAGGTGCGCGCGTACGGCGCCGACTTCGGCATCCGCACCGAGGCGTGGAGCCCGCTGGCCAAGGGCGGTTCGCTGCTGACCGACCCGGTCATCGAGGCACTCGCTTCGAAGCACGAGCGCACTCCCGCGCAGGTTGTGCTGCGCTGGCACCTCCAACTCGGCAACATCGTCATCCCGAAGTCCGTCACACCGGCCCGGATCAAGGAGAACCTCAACGTCTTCGACTTCGAACTGTCGGACGAGGACCTCGCCACGATCACCCCACTAGACCGCGACGAGCGCACCGGTCCGCACCCGGACACCTTCAACGCGGTCTAGCAGTTCGCGTAGTAGTTCGCGACAGCATGGAAGGACTCCTTCGGCTCCCAGCGGTACGACGACGCCGGGTCGTCGGGATCCTTCCGCAGTACCTTGCACAGGCTGTACGCCGCGATGTCCTCGTCGTGCGGGCGGTCGTCCGGCCGATGCGGCGCGTCCGGTGAGATGAACGTGTACATCGAAGCACCGAGCAAGCCTTCGGCGGTGAATACCTTCAGCATCTTCACCAGGTGATCCGCCTGGGTCTGCTCATCACGGATGTACTGCGGCGGAATCTCGCCGTTGGTGTCGACGATGTCCCAGCCCATCCCACCCAGCTCCGGCGCCCCAGTGAACGTGCAGCACCCGAACTCCAGCACCATGATCGGCTTCCCCCACCGCCGAAACGGCGCCAGCTCCTTCGGATCAGTTCCGTAGAAGTCCAGCCCCACGATGTCGAACAACGACCAGTCCACGCTCTCCAGATCGTGCGCGGCGCCGTACGTGATCCGCCCGTGAAAGTGGCGCCGGGCAACCTTCACCATCTGCGCGGTGAACACCCGGAACTTCCGCTGCAACTCGGTCATGTCGTAGTCGCCCTTCTCCAGGTACGCGACCCGCTCGAAGAAGTCCGCCCCCGGCACGATCCCCGGCGTGAACAACATGAACTCGCACCCGACCACCAAGATCACCTCCGCCCCGAACCGCCGCCGCAACCGCTCCGCCCCGATCGCCACCTCCCGCAACTTCCCCAACGCATCCGCCTGCGGCTCATCGAACGCCCGAGGCTGCACCGAAACCGCCATCCCCTGCTTCAGCACTTCGGTCGCCGTCTCCACCAACCGCCCCACATCGCTCCCGTAGACGCTCACCCAGTTGGCGTGCAGCCGATCGTGAATCGCCCGAACCTCCCCCTGCATCAACCCGCGACTCCACCGCACCCGGCTGTCATCCCCCAGGAACCCCGTCCCCACGTCATAAGCCACCCCCCGAAACGCCAGCCGCCGCCCACCTCCACCCAGGGACCGGGCTTGCGTCTCACTCCCCACGGCGGCCGCGGCGGGTGGTGGCAGGGCGGCCCCCGCGACCAGCCCGAGAGCAGCCGCACGTCGAAGGAACTGCGCCCGATCCATCCGCGATTCGCTCATACCCCGAGTCTTCGCCGACAGCGCGACCGAGTCGTCCACCCTCCGTCCCCGGTCGTGCGACTTTGGTTGCTAACACATCGTCTTCAAATCTGACACACTGTTTCAGTGCGAGCAGCAGACGAACGGACGGCACTCGGTTCGGTATGGCTCCGGACCGAGGCCGAGGCGACCCGGGCACCTCTCACCCGCGAGCAGATCATCAGCACCGCGATCGAGCTCCTCGACCGCGACGGCCTCGACGGCTTCTCGATGCGCAAGATCGCGGCCGAGCTCGGTACCACCGCGACCTCCGCCCTCTACTGGCGGATCGCCAACAAGAACGACCTGCTGGAGCTGGCAGTCGACGAAATCCTCGGTACGGCGGTCGCCGACGCCGGCCCGGGCGATTGGCGGGACCACCTCACCCTCGCGTGCACAGCGGCGTACCGGGCATTGTGGGAACACCCCTGGGCGCCGCAGCTGCTCGCGACCCACGCCGGTCTCGGTCCGAACTACCAGGCGTTCACCGACCAGCTCGTCTCGATCCTGGCCGGCGCCCGCTTCAAGGGTGAGCACCTCGACTCCGCGGTCTCGGCTGTCTTCCACTACCTGATCGGCTCGGCCGTCACGGACTCCGCCTGGTCCGCGATGGTCCGTCGCAGCGGACTGACCGAGCGCCAGTGGGCCAACAAGGCCGGCGACCAGCTCGGCGTCGGCGCGGAGAGTCTGGCCGCGTACCTCAACCGCGCCAACCGCGCCGGTCCGGAAGCACGGTTTTCCGCGGGACTCCGGGTGATTCTGGTCGGACTGCGACCACGGCAGCTTTCCTGACGCTTGTGACACAGGGATGACCCGTCACCACTGTGCCCGGTCAATCGCTTGTGCTACTCCCTGTCGTCGTACAACTCTTCACGGTGATGGGACCGCGCCGCCCTGCGGTCCCAAACAAACCCTGGAGTGTGAGGCATGACAGGAAAGCTCAAGCTCGCCCGTGCCGCGTTCGCCGCCGTCATCCTGGTGGCAGCATCAGCCGGAGCAGTGGGTCAGGCGCAGGCCGCCAAGTCGAAGCCGCCGGCCCCGATCGTCGGCGGAACGCTGGCCAGCACCGCGCAGACCCCGTGGGCGATCGCGCTGAACAACACCCGCTCGTCCGACCCGTACGACCAGTACTGCGGCGCCACTCTCGTGAAGGCGAACAAGATCGTCACCGCGGCGCACTGCGTCACGCAGCCGATCAGCACCTACACCGCAGTCCAGGGTCGCGACGACCTGCGCACCACGGTCGGTAAGACCTCGAAGATCTCCAAGATCTGGAAGGACCCGCTGTACGGCGTCCAGTCCGGCCACGACGTCGCCGTACTGACCCTGACCACGCCGTTCACCGGTATCGCCACCCTGCCGCTGGAGTCCAGCCGGGCTGCCGACGCGGTCGGCGCGCAATCGACCGTGTACGGCTGGGGCGAGACCGAGGGCACCGGCCCCTCGGACCGCTTCCAGAAGGTGCTCACCCCGGTGCTCGGTGACTCCTACTGCCAGCAGCAGTACGCGGGCGAGGGCTACGTCGCCAACGGTGAGATCTGCGCCGGCTACAAGGCCGGTGGCAAGGACTCCTGCCAGGGCGACTCCGGTGGCCCGCTCGTCCTGAACGGCCGCCTCTTCGGCGTCGTCTCCTGGGGCATCGGCTGCGCCGACGCCGGCAACCCGGGCGTGTACGCCGAGGTCGCCTCGTACTACAGCGCACTGACCACCCAGATCAACAACTAGTCACACCTGGAGTGGCCGGCCCACGGGGGCCGGCCACTCTACTTTTACAGGTCTGCGAACGCCGACACCGGATTCTCGAACGCATCGGCCACGAACCGCAGGAACCCCGCAGCCGTCCCGCCGTCACACACCCGGTGGTCGAACACCAACGACAGCTGAGTCAGCTTCCGCACCGCCAGCTCGCCGTCCACCACCCACGGCCGATCAATGATCCGCCCAACCCCCAGGATCGCCACCTGCGGATGATTGATGATCGCCGCACTGCCATCCACCCCGAAACTCCCGTAGTTGTTCAACGTGAACGTCCCACGGTTGAGTTCCTCCGGCGTCAACCGCCCAGCACGGGCCGTCTCCATCAACCGCCGAATCTCCACGTCCAACCCACGCGCACTCAACTGGTGAGCGTTGACAACCGCCGGCACCACCAACCCACGCTCAGTCTGCGCCGCCAGCCCGAGATTCACCCCATCGAACTGAACAAGCTCATCCCGCTCAGTATCCACAAACCCGTTCAGCTCCGGATACTTCACCAACCCAGCAACCACAAACCGCCCCATCAAAGCCAGCAACCCCGGCCCCGAATCACTTGCCGACCGCAACGACTCCCGCAACTCGAGCAACGCGGTCGCATCAACATCAACCCAAGTAGTAGCCTCCGGAATCTCCCGCCGACTCCGACTCAAAGTCGCAGCCACAACCTTCCGGAACCCACTCATCTGTTCCCGCTTCAACTCCCCAAGCCCAGTCCGAGAGTCGACTCCAGTCACGGCAGCTGGGGCACCGGCCGGCAACCCTCCACTCACTTCAGCCCGAGGCGCCAGGCTTGGACTAACAACATTCTCGGCGGCACCAGGCACGACCTCGTCCGCCGCAGGTCCAACACGGCGTGCGATAGCCAGCTCCACATCCCGCCGAACAATCAGTCCGTCCGCCCCAGACCCCACCAACCCCTTGAGATCCACACCGGCATCGCGAGCCAACCGTCGTACCAGCGGTGAAATCACCCGCACAACCCGCGGCTCAACAGCAACGGCAGCACCACGCGGCTTCCGCCGACGGCCGGCACCGGCGGCTTCCCCAGTCCCATAGCCGATCAGCACATTCCCGGACCCCGCGCGCTCCTCCTCGCGATAGGCCGCACCGACCTCAGCCCCGATGGTGATCAGCGGCTTCCCCACCGGGATCACCGTCCCAACCTCACCATGCAGCTCCTCAACCACCCCCGCATACGGCGAAGGCAGCTCCACGACAGACTTCGCCGTCTCGACCTCAGCAACCGGCGTATCCACAGCGACGACATCACCAGCGGCCACCAACCACCGCACGATCTCGCCCTCGGTCAACCCCTCACCGAGATCCGGGAGCAGGAACGTGTTCACGAGTCCTCCCACTGCAGATCGTCAACAGCGTCAAGGATCCGGTCCACCCCCGGCAGCTGGAACCTCTCCAGCTTCGGCGGCGGATACGGAATGTCGAACCCGGTCACCCGCCGCACCGGCGCGGCCAGCGAATGGAAACACCGTTCGGTGACCCGAGCAACGATCTCCGACGACACACTCGCGAAACCACTCGCCTCGGCAACAACCACAGCCCGCCCAGTACGCCGTACTGCAGCACAAACCGTCTCGTCGTCAAACGGCACCACCGACCGCAGATCCACGACCGTCAGCTGCCGCCCCTCAGCCGCAGCAGCCTCCGCGGCCTCGAGAGCGACCGGCACCGAAGGCCCATACGCAATCAGCGTCGCGTCCGCGCCTTCCCGCCGTACAACAGCCTTCCCGATCCCCGGCACAGATTCAGTCAGATCGACCTCCTCCTTGGCCCAGTAGAGCTTCTTCGGCTCCATGAACACCACCGGATCCGGCCACTCGATTGCCCTACGCAACAACGTGTACGCGTCCGCAACAGTGCTCGGAGCAACAACCGTCAACCCCGGCGTGTGCGCGTAGTACGACTCCGAAGAATCACAGTGGTGCTCAACCCCGCCGATCCCACCGGCATAAGGCATCCGGATCACCATCGGCAACGCGACCCGGCCGCGGGTACGGTTCCGCATCTTCGCGACATGCGAGACGATCTGCTCGAACGCCGGGTACCCGAACGCGTCGAACTGCATCTCGACCACCGGCCGCATCCCGTTCATCGCCAGCCCGATCGCCATTCCAACGATCCCGGACTCGGCCAACGGGGTGTCGAAGCAGCGATCTTCGCCGAACTCCGCGGTCAGCCCGTCGGTGATCCGGAAGACCCCGCCGAGCGCCCCGACGTCCTCACCGAACATCAGCACCGAATCGTCGGCGGCCATCGCGTCCCGCATTGCCTGGTTCAAGGCCTGCGCCATCGAAATCTTCTGGTGTGTCATATCAGGCCTCCTCTCGCGCCAGCTCGTCCCGCAGGAACGCGGCCTGCTCGGCCAGCTGCGGCGTCGGTACGGCGTACAGGTGGGCGAACAGGTCTTCCGGATCAACACTCGGTTCCGGCATCAGCCCGTCGCGCAACTGCTGCGCCACCCGCGTGGCCCCGTCCTCGGCCCGCTTCTTGAGGTCGTCGCTCAGCAACCCGGCGCTGCTCAGATACGCCTCGAGCCGTTTGATCGGATCCTTCGCCAGCCACGGTGTCACTTCGTCGTCCTGCCGATAACGCGTCGCGTCGTCAGCGTTCGTATGCGCCTGCACCCGATACGTGTGCGCCTCGACCAACTGTGGCCCCTCGCCGGCGCGCGCCTTGGCAACAGCCTGCCCCAGTACGGCGAGCAGCCCGGCAAGGTCGTTGCCATCGGCCCGTTCTCCCGGGACGCCGTACCCGATGCCCTTGTGAGCAATGGAAGGCGCGACCGTCTGCTTGGACAGCGGCACCGAGATCGCGTACTCGTTGTTCTGCACGAAGAAGACGACCGGCGCCTTGAAGACCGCCGCGAAGTTCAGTGCCTCGTGGAAGTCACCTTCGCTGGTCGCACCGTCACCGCACAGCGCCATCACCACGGTGTCCTCGCCCTTCAACCGCGCCGCGTGCGCAACCCCGACCGCGTGCGTCAGCTGGGTCGCCAGCGGGGTGGACTGCGGCGCGACGTTGCGCGCGTACGGGTCGTAGCCCGAGTGCCAGTCACCACGCAGCAGCGTCAGCGTCTCGATCGGGTCGACACCACGGCTCACGATCGTGACCGTGTCGCGGTACGTCGGGAACAGCCAGTCCCCGTCGGCCAACACCATCGAGGCGGCGACCTGGCAGGCCTCCTGCCCGTGCGACGACGGGTAGACAGCCAGCCGGCCCTGCCGGACCAGCGCACTGGCTTGATCGTTGATCCGACGACCCTTGATCAACTCAACGTAGCCATCGACCAGCGCCTGCTCACCCGGCAGCTGGTACGACGAATTTTCGTGCAGAACCCCGTCCTGGTCGATCAACCGGACAGGTTCTGTGGAGGGGAGCAAGAGCTCCTCGACGGTAGTCATGAGCCCTCCAGGCGCAGGAGACGGACGGTGGCCACATCGTCGTACTTCTGGCCATTCGGATCCAGACCTGGGAAAATGCCGAGACGTTTGGTCATCGACGGTTGAAATTGGAGTGCGAATGTCCCAGGACGAGATCCCGCATCACGCCGGACCTGGACGGATGGTCATCGCTCCGGCGCTCGACGAGATCGACCGGCAGATCATCGAGGCCCTGGGGCGCGACGGAAGGCTCTCGATCCGCGCCCTGGCCGAGCAGGTGCACATCTCCCGCGCGAACGCCTACGCTCGCGTCGAACGCCTCACCAGCACCGACACCATCACCGGCTTCACAGTCACCGTGGACCCGCTGAAACTGGGCCTCGCCACCTCGGCGTACGTCACCCTGAGTCTCCGCCAGAGCTCCTGGCGCACCCTGCGCGAACAACTCCAAGCCATCCCCGAAATCAAACACATGGCCCTGGTAGGCGGCGACTTCGACGCCATCCTCCTGGTCCGCGCCGCCGACAACGAGGGCCTCCGCCGCGTAGTCCTGGAAAAGCTCCAGGCCATCCCCGAAGTCCTGGGCACCCGCACAGCCCTCATCTTCGAAGACCTAGGAACCCTCTAACACCCGCAAGACTTCCGAACCACCAACTCCGTCGGACAAGCAGTCGCCTCACCGTTGGTCCCCTCAACCAACTGCCTCACCACCTCAGCCGCCATCCGCTCCACCGGCTGCCGAACCACCGTCAACCCCGGCCAACACCACTCCGCCTCCGGCGTCCCATCAAACGCCACCACCGCCAAGTCCTCCGGCACTCGCAACCCCGCCTCCCGCACAGCCCGCAAAAGCCCAACCGCCTGCAAATCCGAACTGGCAAACACAGCCGTAGGCCGCTCCCCCAACCCCACCAACCACCGCCCCGCGTCGTACCCACCCTCCCGACTAAACCCCACCCTGATTAGCGGCCCATCCGCCAACCCCGCCCCCCGCAGTCCTTCCCGCCAACCCCGCTCCCGCTCCGGCACCCCGCCTCGCTGGAACCCCATACCCTCATCAGCGGGAGTGGGCGCGGCCTTGCCCGCCGCATGTCCACCGCGTCGAGCGCCGGGGCCACCGATCACCAGGGCGATGCGGGTGTGACCGTGCCAAACCAGGTGTTCGACGGCGGCTCGGGCACCCTCGCGGTAGCGGGGACTGACCGAGCTCACCCCGGGCAGCACGCGGTTGACGACAACCACCGGCACGTCGGCGCCGGCCAGGTCGGGGGCTTCGGTTGGCGTCACGAGCACCAGCCCGCTCACCTGTCGCGCCAGTAGCTGCGCGACCTTCGTGCGCTCGGTTCCCGGATCACCATCAGCACTCGTCTGCAGTACGACGTACCCACGCTCGTCAGCGGCTTTGTCGATCGCCTTGGCCAGCTCGGCGAACAACGGGTTCCCACCGTCCGGCGTGATCAGCCCGAAGGTCCGCGTGCTCCCCGTCCGCAGCGCTCGAGCCGTAGCGTTCGGCCGATACCCGAGCACCCGGATCGCCTCGAGCACCCGCTCGCGCGCCGCCGGCGACACCGCCCGCGGCCCGTCGTTCACCACGTAACTCACAACCGCCGTACTGACACCGGCGTACCGCGCGACGTCGTTACGCGTGACTGGGGACGACATGACCCCGATCGTAGCGACCGTTGACCGCATGCAAAGCCCCTTGTTAGCCTCGATCTACACGAGTAGATTCCTCCACGAGTAGAGAGGCCGCCGCCATGGCCCGCCGCTATGCCGTCGCCGGAACCGGCTCCCGGGCCCGTGAGTACGTCCGGGCGATCTTCCAGGACCACCCCACCGACGCCGAACTGGTAGCCCTCCTCGACCCGAACCCCGGTCGCCTCGCCTTCCACCAGCAGTACGTCGAAGGACTCGGCGGCCACCAACTCCCGCAGTACGGCGCCGACGACCTGGAGCGCATGGTCAAGGAGCAGTCCGTCGACCGAGTCATCGTCACCAGCCCCGACTACACCCATGCAGCTGTGGTCTCCCGCCTCCTCCGCGCAGGCGCCGATGTGATCGTCGAGAAGCCCCTCACCATCGACGCGGAAGGCACCCGTCAGATCGCCGCAGCGATGGCGGAGTCCGGCAAGTCCGTCGTCGTGACCTTCAACTACCGCTACTCACCCCGCAACAGCGCACTACGCAAGCTGATCGCGGACGGCTCCATCGGCACGGTCACCAGCGTCGAGTTCCAGTGGGTGCTCGACACCAGGCACGGAGCGGACTACTTCCGTCGCTGGCACCGCCAGAAGCAGAACTCCGGCGGACTGCTGGTCCACAAGGCCTCTCACCACTTCGACCTAGTCAACTGGTGGATCGCCTCCGAACCCGCCCGCGTCTTCGCCTCCGGCGCACTGTCCTTCTACGGCGACCAGAACGCCGCAGCCCGCGGCCTGGGCCCCCGCCCGCCGCGCGGCACCGTGGACGACTGGTCCGACGACCCCTGGCTCCTCGACCTCCGCCACGACGAAGCCAACCGCCGCCTCTACTTCGAGAGCGAGAAGTACGACGGCTATCTCCGCGACCAGGACGTCTTCGGACCAGGCATCACCATCGAGGACAACCTGGCCGTCATAGCCGAGTACACGAACGGCGCCCGCCTCAGCTACTCGCTGAACGCCCACTCCCCCTGGGAGGGCTACAAGGTCTCCGTCAACGGCACCGAGGGCCGCGCGGAGCTGGAGGTCGTCGAACGCGCCGCAGTGATCGACGCCAGCATCGACCCGAGCTATCCGGCCGGAAACCTGATCACCGGCGACATCCGCTCCGACGGCGAACGCCTCGTCCTCCAGAAGCACTGGACCGCCGCAGTCGAGGTCGAGATCCCCCGAGCCGCCGGCGGCCACGGCGGCGGCGACCGCCTCCTCTACGCAGACCTCTTCCAAGGCCCCGGCGACGACCCACTCGCCCGCGCCGCCGACATCAACGACGGCATCAACGCAGTAGCAGTAGGCATCGCCGCCAACCAGTCCCTCACCACCGGCCAACCAGTAACCGTCGCCGACCTAAACCTCGGCTAGCTCCCTGGTCGGTGCGTACCGAAGGTCCACTCATAGCCCTCGGGATCGGCGACCCGGCAGCGGTAGTTGCCCCACTCGCTCAAATCCGCCTCCCAGATCGACTCCGCCCCCGCAGCTAGGGCAGAGCGATACACCTCATCCACCTGCTCACGACTGTCGAAAGCGAGGTACATACCGTGCCCAACGGTGTCTCCCTTGCGCACCGGTCGGTCATACCCGTCCCTGTCACTGAACAGCGTGAACGCGACGCCGCCGTACCGCATCTCCGCATGCGAGATCCCGCCCTGCTCGTCCGGAACCTCCATGGTGGTCTCGAATCCAAAGGCACGCTCCAACCATCGCAGTGCGCCGACCGCGTCGCGGTAGCCGAAGTACGCATGGAAGGTCGCTGTGCTGACGTTGTGCTCACTCATGCACCCAGCATCACCGCCATGGCGGACACCTGCCGTCCGCTACCCCAACGGATTCGGCTGCCGCGCCGCCCTCTGCCGGCGGAACCAGATGAACAAGGCAATACAGGGCACCAGCAAGCCACCGATGCCGAGTGCAAGGAAGTCCCACTCCGCACCGATGTGGTCGACCAACCACCCGAAGTTCTGGCCGAAGAAGCCGGTCACGAAGGTCAGCGGCAGGAAGATCGTCGCCAGGATGGTCAACTGCTCGATGGTCGCGTTCTGCTGCACACCCACCTTGGTCTGCTCGACCGAGATGACTGCCATGTTCGCCTCCAGCACCGTCGCCAACAGGTCGCGTTGAGCCGCCACCTCCTCGTTCACCAGCACCAGGTGATCGCGGACATCGCGGAAGTACGGCAGCAACTCGGTGTTACGAGCACCGCGCTCGATCGTGGCCAGTACGGCGATCAGCGGATGCACAGCGCGGTAGAAGTCGGTCACCTCGCGGCGCAGGAAGTAGATCCGCTCGGTCGGAGCGACCGCACCCGCGAACACCGTCCGCTCGACCTCCTCGATGTCACGCTCCAGCTCCGCGACGACGGGACCGTACCCGTCGACCACCTGGTCGAGGATCGCCCAGAGCACCGAGTTGGTCCCAGCCTCCAACAGCTCCGACCGCTGCTCCAGCCGGATCCGGGCGCCGTGCAGATCACTCGCGACACCTTGGCGGACCGTGATCACGAACGCCGGCCCGACGAACACACTGACCTCGCCGAACTCGACCTCCTCCCGCTCCTCGTCGTACCGGGCGGTGCGCAGGATGACGAGGCGGATGTCACCCTCGTACGGTTCGACCTTCGGCCGCAGGTGGAAGGTCTGCGCGTCCTCGACGGCGAGCTCGTGCAGGCCGAAACTCTCGCTGACCTGCGCGAGCTCCTCGGCGGTCGGATCGAACATCCCCAGCCAGACGAATCCGCCCTTGGAACATTGCGCGGCGGCCTCGCGGACCGACATCGTCTCGACGTGCTGACGGCGGCCGTCCTGGTAGTAGGCGCAGTCGATGATCATGGTTGCCTCCCTCTCCCGAACCTCACCCCGGTCTCGATCGTCGCCGATGGGGTGGCCGGGAAACAGGGGCGAACAGGTGAACTTCGGTCCGGTTCCGGTTCAGTTCCTGTCCAGTTCCTGGGAAAGGGCAACCGGGTACCTGGTCCGGGCAGGATCGGTCGATGAGGATGGGACGCATGGGACAACCAGTGGTGCTGATGCCGAAACCGATGCATACCGCAGTCGCCGAAGGGCTGAGCGGTCACTGTGAGTTGATCCGGCTCTGGGAGGAGAGCGACCCCGACGCGGTCCTCGCCGACCGCCGCG
Organism: Kribbella sp. NPDC056951; assembly: GCF_042674205.1. NCBI lineage: Bacteria > Bacillati > Actinomycetota > Actinomycetes > Propionibacteriales > Kribbellaceae > Kribbella > Kribbella sp. NPDC056951. The sequence goes on along the minus strand of NZ_JBHUQZ010000012.1, from coordinate 1,786 downwards.
ACGAGATCGTTGCCGTCGCCACCGGTGGCACCCGCATCGACGACGCGTTCCTGGATCGACTACCTGCGGTGCGGATCGTGGCGAGCTTCGGCGTCGGCTACGACCAGATCGACGCCACCGCCGCGGCCGCGCGCGGCGTCGTCGTCACCAACACTCCCGGCGTGCTGGACGACGAGGTCGCGGACACCGCGCTCGGGCTGCTGCTGATGACGGTCCGCGAGCTACCGCAGGCCGAGCGCTACCTGCGCGCCGGCAAGTGGCAGCAGGACGGCGCCTATCCGTTGACCAAGGCAACAATGAACGGCCGCCGCCTGGGCATCCTCGGCCTGGGCCGAATCGGCCAGGCAATCGCCGACCGCGTGACACCGTTCGGAATCTCGGTGGCCTACCACAACCGCAGCCAGAAGGACGTCGACTATCCCTACTACCCGACCCTGCTCGAGCTGGCACACGACGTCGACACGCTGATGGTGGTGATCCCCGGCGGCGACTCCACTCGTCACCTCGTGAACGCCGAGGTCCTCGAGGCCCTGGGACCCGACGGAATCCTGATCAACGTCGCCCGCGGCTCGGTCGTCGACGAGCAGGCACTGGTCGACGCCCTCCGCTCCGGCACGATCTACGCAGCCGGCCTGGACGTCTACGAGCACGAGCCCAAGGTCCACCCCGACCTACTCACCCTCCCGAACGCAGTGCTCCTGCCCCACGTCGGCTCAGCCACCATCCCCACCCGAATCGCCATGGGCAACCTAGTCGTCGAGAACCTCCTCAACTGGTTCACCTACGGAACCGCCCTAACCCCAGTACCAGAATCCCAAAACCTCTGACGGTGGTTGAGGGTGCTCAATCTGGTTGCCGGCCAGCGATCTCGGGTCGTCGGGGGTGTCTGGCGCGTTGGTCGGAGCATTTTCGCCTGGACCCGAAACTCCTCCGACTAACGCAAGACCTCGAGCATCCCGCACCTCAGCCACAGTCCGTCAGCCCCAGACCACGTGCAGCCGCGGTCGCGGGGCCTCGCCAACCAGCCCAGCCACCCGCGCGGCGCACCCTCTGGTTTTTGTCGGCCGCCTTTTGGTGGTCGAGTCGGGGTACAGGCGCGGAAGGACTCGGCCGGTGACGTCCGCTGTGGCTGATCGCCGCTCCCGGCCGACCAAAAAGACAGCATGGCGGGGCGCCGCGGTGGCTGAGGCGGATGGCGAGGCCCGGTGACCGCGGCTCCACGTCGCCTGGGGTTACCGGGCTGTGGTTGCCGTGCGGGAAAGAGCCTGCTGGCAGCTGACCCACGCCGCACCTCACCACCCCGCGCCTCACCAAACCACTTCGCGCCGCGCCAACAAACCGCCCCGGCGCCGCACCCCATCAACCACGCAACACCTCACCAAACCACTCCGCGCCGCGCCCTCACCACCCGCGCCGCGCCAAACCACCCCGCGCCGCGCCCCACCAAAGCCGCGCCCCCTCGTCGTGCGTGCAGTGCGGTGATGCGTTGGCCGGTAATTTTTTCGCGGGATAGCGCCCCAAAGTTACCGACCAACGCAACCTCCGCCGCCGGTAACGTCCGACGATCCGGAGACCGGGGCTGCGTGAGACCGGGGCTGCGGGTTCTTCGGACGTTGTGGCAGCGGGGATCCCGGATGCCGCAGCGGCGAGCCTCGACTAGCCGGCATTCTCGACTAGCTGGCATTGGGGTGAGCCCCAAGGCCGGTTAGTTAAGGCGGGTTGGGTGGTGTCAAGGGGTGTGTTGAACGTAAAGCAGCGGAGCTCTGTTGGGTAGACAGGTTTGTCC
>NZ_JBHUQZ010000011.1:0-234959 GCF_042674205.1 Kribbella sp. NPDC056951 | reverse complement strand
AGATGATATCCGGTATTAGACCCCGTTTCCGAGGCTTATCCCGAAGTTGAGGGTAGGTTGCTCACGTGTTACTCACCCGTTCGCCGCTCGTGTACCTCCGAAGAGGCCTTACCGCTCGACTTGCATGTGTTAAGCACGCCGCCAGCGTTCGTCCTGAGCCAGGATCAAACTCTCCGTTGAAAAATATGACAACCAGACCCGAAGACCTGGACAGTCGACAACTTCAGTTGATCCTTTGAACATCAGAGACAATCAAACTGACTGAATCCAGAAATTACATTCAAAGGAATCCGAACACAGACCATAAAGGCCTATGCACGGGGTAAATGCTAAATTTCGGCATTGACTTTCGGCACGCTGTTGAGTTCTCAAGAATCGGACGCACACCGCAGCCGAACCTTACGGTTCAGGGCTTCCGGGGCAACCCGCCAAACTTTACTGTTCTGTCCGCAGCCGGTCAAATCGGCTACTTTCGTCGCAGTCACCCCGTGTTTCAGCGGCCGATCCGAGTCCGTAGACGCGTTTCAGCTGCGCTTACTTGGAGGGTGGTCAGGAGGTCCGGCCGCTTTCGCGTCCTGCACTCGCTCCCAACAAGAAGAACATTACTGTCATTCACCGCGACGATGCAAATCGGGTCCCCTGGTGAGGTGCCTGACGAGAAAGAGCGTCAGGAGACCAGGCAACCCAGCAGGTCGGCGGCTACCTGCTGACCCGGCCAGCTGCTGAGATCAGCACGGTAGAGGTCGTCCATGCCCTCGACGGCGACACCGACATCGATGCTGACAGCAACCGCACCGCCCTGGGCGAACTCCGCCAGTGGCTCACCGCCGAGTAGGAGTACCGCATGAAGTCCTACGGTTCAGATGTGTTGTCGATCCTCGACGACCTGACCGACGCGTACGTCGAGGTATTCACGACCCCACCGTGGGACGGCCCGGACCCGGACGAGACACGCGCAGCATTCCGCGACCGCCTGACCAGTGACGTCCACCGCCCGGGCTTCACCGCACTCGTCGAGCACGCCGATGACGGCTCGGTCGACGGCTTCATCACCGGCTGGATCACTCCGAGCCCGTTCCGGACAGACCGCGCGTACGGCAAGGTCGCTTCCAGACTCGGCCCCGAGCAGGTCGACCAACTGCTGGTCGGCGCCTTCGAGATCGACGAGCTCGGAGTCCGCCGCCAGGCGCGCCGTACCGGTCTGGGCCGACGCCTGCTGGAGGGCCTCACCGCGCAGCACCCCCGCTCCTGGCTCCTCACCTGGGACCAGGCCCACGACACCGTCGCGTTCTACCGCCGCGTCGGCTGGCGCGAGCCGACCCCCGTCCCAGGCAACGAGAACGACATCCTCGTCTTCCTCGCACCGACCGACTGACCTAGCGGTCGAGGTCAGACTCCCGTACGGCGGCCGCCGCCCGCACCCGTGGATCCGCAGTAGCGGCCACGCGCTGAGCCGCCGCGGGAGTGGGATTCAGACCAGCGCTCATTGCCTTGGTCAACTCGTTGCTGTTCCGCTCGAAGTCGTTCGTTGCCTTCACCACCATGGTGAGGCCCTTGACCATCTGCGGATCAGGCGCCGGGTTCTCGAGGACCTGCTGCAGGGCCGCACGAGCCTCGGTGCGCATCTCGTTCCGGGTCTCCGGGCTCACCAGGTGCATCCAGGCGGTCAGCGGCGGAGTCTCCTTCGAGATGTTGAGCGGAGTCTCCTTCCACGGCTCCGAACTACCCGCAGCCAGCACAACAGGAGTCATGCACTCCGGCATGCTGTGCTCCCCACTGGCCACCATGTCCGCGACAGCGAACGCCATCAGGTCCTTGGCCTCATCGAGTTCGAGCCGGTCCTCGTGCACCAGCATCGTCGCCGCCGTCATATAGAGCGTCGAGCTGCTCGACCGGCCCCCGACGAACCGATCCGGCATCGAATTCGTGGCGTCGTAGTACCAGTTCGGGTTGCTGACATCGACCGTGCCCGGCACCGGCAGGTTCGCGTCGTACGGCGCAGGCTCCGGATGCTCAGCCTCCGTGAACATCGCATCGCCACCCAGTCGCCGGTACGGCGGTACATTCACATCCCACCCGGCTTCGTTGAAGTTCAGCCGGGTCCTCGTCGGCCCGAGTGTCCGCGCGTACCCGCGTTCCGGGTCCTCCACGTTGTTGTAGGTGTCGCGGATCCGCTCGAACAGAACGTCGTCGACCGCGAGACGCGGCCCGCGGTTCCGAGCCTCCGGAGTACCAGCTCCGGCCACCTGCATACCGACACCCTCGTTCACCCGAGTCCGCCCCTGGTGATAGCCGAACGTCTCGAACGACGCGTTCCAGTCGCCGGCGTCCTCCCCACCGATCGTCAACGAGCCGGTCGACTGGTTCTTCTGCAGCTCAACGGTCGACCCAACCGCCAGCCCACGATTGCCGACCGGCCCCTCGAGCACCGTCCCGTGCATCGTCAGGTTCCCGGCACCATCGTCGGCGACCCCGGTCACTCGCATCCGAAGCTCGTCAGACTCCGCGTGTACCCGGACCACGTGGTCGGCCCAGCCGGCCGCGCCCTCCGCCGTCGTACCGGCGTCGAAGGTGCCCGTATGACGGGAGATCGCTCCATCGGGCAGCATCGCGTACATGGTGTCGCGCTGATAAGTGATGCCGAGTTGCTGCTGCGGGTCGTCGCGCGGCGCGCGCTCGCGGGCGGCGGCGATCGCGTTCAGCTCGTCCCGGTTCGTGCCGGTGACCTGATAGCCGTCGGCCTGCAGGAACCACACCGGCTGGGTCCGCTCGACCTCGGGAACGAACGCGTCCATCTCCCGCTGGAAGGCCTCCCAGCCAGGCCGCCGCTCCGGGTTGCCCGCGTCGCGGCTCGCCAGCTCAGCCCGCCAACTGCGCTTCATCACCTGGAGATAGCTCGCAGCCCCAGCGATCTCGGCCGCCTCATCGCTCCCCGGGTGCCGTCCGTACGCGAACTCGGGTTCCTGGCTGCGTTCGAGCGCCGCCAGCCGCTCCGCGGGCGTCCGATGCTGCGCGAGGATCCGCGCGACCGCCGCGTCCTGCATTACGCCTCGTCGACTGCCCGGCGGACCTCGCGCTCGACGTAGTCCCACGCGTAGTTCGCCGCGATCTGGTCGGTGTAGTACTCGGCCAGCGCCTCCTCGGTCAGCTTCCGGACCAGCGCCTCACCCTCCAGTACGGCGAGGTCCGCGCGCCGCGGTTGCAACTTGGCCACCGCGGCCGCGCGAATCGCGTCGTACCGGTCCTGCTCGTTCGCGTACTGCATCTGTGTCACAACCCCTTCCGCGTCCGAGGATTCTAGGCGCGGAAGGGGGCGAACGCGTCGGGGTTACGGGACCCAGTGGTTGTGGGTGGCGGTGATCATGACCTGGAGCTGGATGCTGGCGGCGTAGTAGCTGCTGGTGTCGACCGGGGTGGTCAGCATCTTGTTCCACAGCGCGTCCAGCCAGGCCTGGCTGCCGGAATCCGTCATGGCCGGGATCGTGAACGGGGCGAAGAAGGCGGCGTCGCTGCCGGTCTGGATCGCGGTGCCGTTCAGTTTGTAGCCGGTGGCGACGTTGTTCGCGTTGCCGCCGGCCTTGGACTTGATCCAGGTGTTGAGCTTGCGGGCCGAGGCGAGGGAGGCGCTGTCGCCGCTGGTGACGGCGTCGGCACCGATCCGCCACGGGTCGCGGCAGGCGTTCCACCAGAACTGGCCGTCGTTCGGGTCTTCCAGTACCTGACCGGCGGCCGGCTTCGGGCTGGAGTTGGTGTTGATGACGAAGTCGGGCAGCAGACCGGTGCTTGCCGCGTAGTTGTTCTGCAGGGAGGTGGTTACGCTCTGGTGCTTGGCGCGGATGGTGTCCCAGGCCGAGTCGCCGGTGGCGGTCCGGAAGGCGCGGAAGTGGTCGATCATCCAGTCCGAGGTGCGGGACATGTTCCAGTAGGCGTCGCCGGAGGTACTCCAGTCGCCGAAGGTCAGCAGGTTGGTGCTCGGGTTCAGCTCACTCGCCTTGATCGCGTTGATGTGCTTGATCGCGAGCTGCTTGTAGTTGTAGGTGCCGCTGCTCCCCCACTGCTTGTCGGCGAGAAGGAGGCCGTAGGCAACGTCCATGTCGCCGTCGGTCGCGCTGTCGGAACCGTTGACGCTCTGGCAGGAGGTGTTCTGCTCAGCGGCCAGCAGGTCGCCGTTGTTCACCGACGGGTGGGCCAGCATGTACTTGACCAGTCCGTCGAAGATCGTCTTGGCGGCCGGATCGGCACCGGCCATGGTCGCGGTGATGACCATGCCGTAGCCCTGCGCCTCGGCGACGTACGGGTGATCGGCGTCCGGCGAGATGATCTGGTACCAGCCGTTGCCGCAGTTCTGCTTGACGAAGGCGGCCTTCCACTGCTGGTAGTAGTCGATCACCTTCTGGTCGAGGGTGGCCTGACTTCCCGTCGGCTTGAGGATGCCGGCGGCGTACGGGAACTGGTGGCTGCCGAACGGAACAGCCGGTCCTCCCCCACCACCGGGCTGCGTGGTCGCGGTGATCGCGTTGCTCGCGGCCGAAAGGTTGCCTGCGGCATCACGCGCCTTGACGGTGTACGTGTAGCTGGTCGACGCCGTACGGCCGGTGTCGGTGAACGTCGTACCGGGGCTGGTGGCGACCTCGGTTCCGTTGCGGAAGACAACATAACCGGTCACCCCGACGTTGTCCGTCGACGCGTTCCACGCCAGCGACACGGTGCTCGACGTGGTCCCCGTGGCCGCGAGACCGGTCGGCGTACTCGGCGGTGTCGTGTCGCCGGGATCGCTGCCCGTCGTGCCGTAGACCTCGAGATCGAACAGCGAATACCCGTACGCCGTCCCGCGCGCGGTGCCGTGGACGCGAACGTACCGGCCGCTGCCTGACACCGTCAGGTCGTCGACCGCCCCGTTGCCGGTCGTGGTCGAGAAGACGTCGGTCCACCCGGTCGAGCCGTCGGCCGAGGTCTGGATCTTGTACGACTTCCCGTACGCCGCCTCCCAGTTCAGCTTGACCCGCGTGATACTCGCGGTGCTCCCCAGGTCGACCCGGATCCACTCGGGATCATGTCCTTCGGCACTGGCCCACCGGGTGGACGAGTTCCCGTCCACGGCCTTGGCCGCCTCGAAACCGCTCCCCTCGATCGACGAGGCGGTCGTGGGTTTGTTTTGCGAGAGCAAGGTCTCGGCGGCCGAGGCGCTCAGGGCGGGTGGAACGAACAAAGCAGAGGCGACAACCGCGGCAGCGGTCAGCCCACGAAGTAGATACGACATCAGCGGTGTCCTTCGGGCGGAGGAAAGGAGCCTTAACAGTTAGGAAAGTTTCCTAACTGTTGACGAGAAAGTAGAGCCCTCCCCGGCGAAGCGCAAGATGTCGCGCCCGGATCAATCGCTTGTTTTCGCAGTTGTCAGTCACTGCCTTTGATTTCTACAGGAGGGTTTTCCAATAGGTCCAGAACTGTTCGGTGATCAGGGTGAGGATGGTGACCGCCCAGATCGCCAGCGGGATCGGGTGATAGCGCGTGAAGCGGTTCAGGTTGTGCAGGGTGACGTACCAGAAGATCGGGATGGTGACCGCCCAGACGGCCAGGCAGTAGGGGCAAAGCGCCTGGATGCGGTAGAGGCTCTGGAAGATCAGCCAATGAACGAAGACAGCGCCGAAGGTGACACCGAACTGGAGGCCGATCCAGAACCAGCGGCGGAACGCCGCACCCGCGAGGAGTGCGGCGCCGACCGTCGTGACGATGGCGAAACCGGCGATGCCGAGGAGTGGATTGGGGAATCCGAACACCTCGGCCTGCGGCTTGGTCATCACCGAGCCGCAGGACAGCACCGGGTTGATGCTGCACGACGGAACGTACGACGGATCACGCAGCAGCGCGATCTTCTCCACCGTCAGTACGCCGGCCGCCAGCAACCCGATCGCTCCGCCGATCAGGAGGAGCCACGGCAGCAATCGCGGGAATGGACTACTTGAGGGCGGCATCGATACTCGCAACCAGGTCCTGCGCGGACTGTGGCTCGAGCTTCTGCCCGTTCAGGAAGAAGGTCGGCGTACCGGTGACACCGAGCGCCTCGCCGTCGGCGACGTCCTTCTTGATCCGCTCGAGGGTCGCCGGATCCTGGTAGGCCTTGTCGTACGCCGCCAGGTCGAGACCGAGGTCCTTCGCGTACCCGCGGAAGCGCTCGTCGGCTGGGACCTGCTGCTCGCCCCACTCCGACTGGGTCTCGTACATCTTCTGGTACATCTGCTCGAATTTGCCCTGCCCAGCGGCCGCCTCGACGGCGCGCGCGGCGCGTTCGGCGTTGAAATGCGACGGGATCGGGAAGTACCGCACCACGAAGGTGACCTTGCCGGCATAGTCCTTGCGGAGTTGCTCGACGGCCGGGTAGGCCGCGCGGCAGGACTCACATTCGAAATCCAGGAACTCGACAAAGGTCGCTTTGCCGTCGGCCGCCGTACCGAGTTTGTGGCTGTCGGCGCGCACGAGCCGGTCGTTCGTGACGTTGGGTGGTTGGGCTTCGGAACCGCCGGAGTTGGCTGCCAGCAGTACGCCGACCGCGACGGCGAAGGCCGCGACGATACCGACCGAGATTCGGGCAGGGGTGGATAGCTTCATCTACTGCAACCTCGCTTGAGCTGATCTGATCTGGGATGGGCTGAGCGCGCATTGCGTCAGCGCAGATCAGGTCCTCAGCACACAGAGCTGGGTCAGGCGAGGCGTGGTCCAGTGAGCGGGAATCGCGAGCGGCGTCACGCCGCCGCGGACAGCGGCACGCAGCAGGTCGCCGAACCGCTGCCGCCGACGCAGCACCAGCCACGCCGACAACAGCAGCACCGAACCCACCAAAAGAGCGCTGCACGGAGCCGGGTGATCGTGACCGACCGGGTCCGCGGTCTTCGGTGCCACGGTCATCGCAGCCGTCAGCGTCGACGGACTAGCCGCGGTCTCCGCCGTGAACGAGTGCAGTACGAACACGCCAAGCAGCGCCCCAAGAACCATGAGGAAGCGCAGCAGCCTGTTCATCACCCGACAGCCTAGCCAACGGGCACACGTGTGCGTCTGGTCGACAGTACGGCGACAATGAGGACGGCGACCGCGATCACAGCAGTGGCCGCGATGTTGAGTCGCTGCCCCGACTGAGTCGCCATGTAGAGGAGCATCGCGGGGATCACCACGATCACCGCCCACGTCAGGTACGGATAGAACCACATCCGCACGGGCATCGGCGTACCGGAGTCCTCGAGTTTGGCGCGCAGCCGCAACTGGGAGACCGCGATCACGAGATACACCAGCAGGGCAACGGCTCCCGAGGTGGCGAGCAGTACGCCGAAGACGTCGTCCGGGAACAGGTAGTTGCAGATGACCGCCAGGAACCCGACGGCGGTCGAAGCCAGTACGGCGATCCGCGGCACGCCTCGATGCGTGGTCTGCGTGACGATCGCCGGCGCCTGACCGCGCTTGCCGAGCGAGTAGATCATCCGCGATGCGGTGTAGAGCGCCGAGTTCAGGCAACTCGCCACCGCGACCAGCACGACCAGATCCACGATCACCTTGGCCCCCGGAACGCCAAGCGCCTCCAACGCGACCTGGTACGAACCATCGGTCGCCAGCCGCGGCTCGTTCCACGGCACGATCACCACCACCAGCAGGATCGAGGCCAGGTAGAAGATGCCGATCCGCCAGATCACCGACCGGGTCGCCTGCCCGATCTTCTCGTCCGGGTGATCCGACTCGGCCGCCGCGATCGTCACGATCTCGGTCCCCATGAAGCTGAACATCGTCACCAGTACCGCGGCCACCACCGCCCCGAACCCGTTCGGCAGGAATCCCCCGGTGTCCCACAAATGAGACACGCCGCTCCGGGTGTCCCCGAAGAACCCCAGCACCGCCAGCACCCCGACGATGATGAACCCGACGATCGCAATCACCTTCAGCAACGCGAACCAGAACTCGAACTCACCGTAGTTCGCCACACTGAACAGGTTCGTCACGGTCAGCACCAACGTCACCGCCAGCGCCCACACCCATTGCGGCGCCCCCGTCCAGCTCTCCAGAATCGTCGCCGCCGCCGTCGCCTCGACCGGAATCACCAGCACCCAGAACCACCAGTACAACCACCCCACCGTGAACCCGGCCCACGGCCCGATCGCCCGATCGGCGTACGTCGAGAACGACCCCGTATCAGGGTTGGCGGCCGCCATCTCCCCGAGCATCCGCATCACCAGTACGACGAGCGCCCCGGCGAACGCATAAGCGATCAACACCCCCGGCCCCGCCTGCGTGATCGCCGTCCCCGACCCGACGAACAGCCCAGCGCCGATCACCCCCGCGATGCTGACCATCGTCACATGACGGCTCTTCAGCCCCGCCGAAAGATCGTTGCCCGCGCCCGCCATTCGACCTCCTCCGAGAAAAGGGCACCGTACTAGACCGCACAGTGCCCCTCCCGAAACGTCTAGCCACGCAGTACGGCGACCCCGTCGATCACGACCGGGCTGGCGCTGACCGCGACCAGCTTGATCTCACCAGCCCGGTACGGCGTCACCGGCAACGTGGTGATCGTCTGCTTGGCGGTCGTGGCGGCGAGCGAGACCCGGCCGACCTTCACGCCTGCGTGGTAGACGTCCACACTCCCCTGGCCAGGCCCGTTGAAGGTCACCAGAGCGACCCGCACGCCTGCTTCACCCGCCTTCGTCAGGCTCGCACCAGTCGACTTCAGTGTCGTCACGGTTCCCTTGTAGGCGGTCGAGTTCGCGGTCCGGGTGAAGGTGCCGGCTGCGGTCAGCGCGCGGTCGTCCTGTGGCGCCATCGCACAGTTCGGCACCGACCACGCGGATTCGTTGCCTGCGGCATCGCGGGCGCGCACCATGTAGCACCGCTCCACGCCAGGGACCGGAGTCCACGTCACCGAGGTCGACGTCATCCCCTGCCAACCGGCCGGGTACTGCCACGGCCCCGCCGCCCGGCCGACCGGCGCGTCTCGCAGAGCCACGTCGTACGACGAGACCGCGCCGCTGCTGTCGGTGAACCCGTACTCGAACTTCCCGCTAGCCGCCAGCAGCACCGGCCCGCCGGCCGACGCGCTCGCGAGCTTGGGCGCCGTCCCGTCGTACTCGGAACAGAACGACTGACTCCACGCGCTCTCGTTGCCCGCGTGGTCCCGCGCCCGCACCTGGAAGCACGTGTCAGAACCACGCGGCCCACTGTGCAGCACCGCGCTCATCTGCCTGTTCAGGTTCGGCCAGGCAACCACCCAGTCCCCGTACGGCGCGGTCGGCGTCGGCCGTTCCTGGTACCGAACGTCGAACTGGGCAACCCCACTGGCCGGGGCCGCGTCCGCGAACGCCCAGCGGAAGGTGACGCCTTGGTCGGTCCGGACTCGCGGACCGGCGTCACCCGTGGTCAGCGCGGGCGCAGTCTGGTCGGCGTCGAAGTTGGGCTGCGCCGGCACCCAGTCGAGGGTCGCGATCCGCGGCTGCAGGTTGATGTCCTTGTAGATGAACCGCTGCGTGTCGGCGTCGTCGGGCGCAAACGCCGTCCGTGGCCAGAAGAACCCGGCGACCGGGCCGTAGCGGCGCTCCGGCAGGGTCAGCGTGTTGAGATCGGTCACCTTCAGCTCGGTGGCACTCGGAGCGCGCTGAACGAGGAAGTTGAAGCCCAGCTTCCAGTTCTGCTCCAGGGTCAGCGTCCGGACCGGAATCACGCCCTGCGCGTCGACGATCCGGTCCGGTCCCGAGCAATCGACGACGACCCACCGTCCGGCCGCCTCGATGCGCCGGGTCGTGCCACAGCCGGTCCCGGCCGGCACCTGGTGGGCGAAGCCGCCGGAGATCGCTTCCAGGTTCCCGTTCGCGTCGGGTCCGCGCCAGATCGTCGTACCGGACAAGCCGACCGAGTCGTCGAAGGTGCCGATCCGCTGCCGCGTCTGGACGTCGTACACGTTGACTGCCGAGCTGCCGGGGCTGGCAGCCGCCGCCAGCTTGCCGCCGCGGCCGAGGCGCCCCTCCCAGTTTCCGATCTCGAACTCACCCTGGCTGTCGACGACGACGGCCTTGATGGTGCTGTCCGCGGTACGGCGGTAGGTCAGCATCGCGTCGGCCGACAACCGGCCGAAGTAGTGGGTGTCGCTCTTGACCGGCAGTCTGGTCCAGGTGCTGCCTAGGTCGGTGGTCTGGTCCAGCGGCCGATCGGAGGCGTCGTCAACACCGTCCTGGGGCGGCCTGGCCATGGCGGTGACCACCCGGTCGCCGGCCAGCATCACGTCGTCCGACTGGCCGCGGAACGGCGGAGTCTCGGTGACAGTCCGCAGTACGCCGTCCGCGCCGACGCTCGCAACCTGGGACTGTGCGGTGACGAGCACCCGGCCGTTGCCCTGGTCCTCGACGTCGTGGACGCCGGTGACGAGATTCCTGGTCACGGTCCCGGTCTCGACGTCGACCTTGGCCAGCTCCTTCGTGTCGGCGACCCGCACCGCCACGTCGTCACCGAGCGGGACCAACGGCTGCTTGAACGGTACGACGACTGTGCCGTCGCCCGAACCGCTGCGGTTCTTCCAGGCCAGCGTGGTCGACGAGTCCGTCGACGCGGTCTGCCAGATCACCCGGCCGGGCATGAGCTGGGCCCACGTCGGCTGCTCAGTGACCGTTGCCACCTGGCTCGCCGTACCGGTTGCCACGTCGAGCACGAACAGGCCGGTCGCGGTGCCGAGCAGCAACGCGGCGTCGGTCCGGTCGAGAACCTGGGCATCGCTCTGCACACCGGTGACGGGTGTCTCCTCGCCTGCATAGGTGCGCAGCGCGAAGTCGCTTCCTCGCGCCAGCAGCGCGCCACCCGGGTAGACGTTGCGGATCTCGGTGCCGGTCGGTGCGTCGATCAACTGCACCTCTTCGGTACCAAGCTTCCGGGGCGCAACCCGGGTCGCGTCCCACTCCAGCGCGTAGTCGCCGACGATCTCCGGCGAGCGCTCGATCTGGATGTTCAGCCGCCGGTACTCGCCCTGCGCGCTGCCGTCCGCCGTACTGCGGATGGTCCACGGTGCGGGTGTGCGATCAGTGGGGAAGCCGTAGTCGGTCAAGTAGTACTTGCCGGTGGCCGCGAGGATCTGCAGTGGCGGATCGGCCTCGAGTCGCGGGCCGAGCAGAGTCCCCTCGGCAACCGGCGGATCGGCAGCCATCGCAGGGCTCGTGGTGAGCACGGTGAACAAGCAGGCGGCAGCGACCGCCCCAGCGCGAAACTTCATGGGACCCCTCCCGGTTTTCCGGCCTACGCCGGATGTGCGGGGTCATCGTAGGGCACCGAGAGGGCTATCCGGCTGCGGCGACAGCTCGTTCCAGCAAGGCCGGGTCGGCGAGGGTTGCGGGGTGGGCGTCCATGGCGGTGACTGCGGCGAAGACTTCGGTGACGCCGGGGTCGGTGAGGGTGGCCTGGATGATCTGGTTCAGGGCCCAGCGTTGGCGTTCGACCTCGGCGGGGGCCTGGGTACCGGTGATGGCGTCGTGGCGGGCGGCGTCGGCGCCGGCGGAGAGGGTCCAGGCGGCGTCGGTGATGACTTTCTGGTGGGCGAAGAAGTCGGTCGCCGGGGTGGTGAGGTCGGGGTCGGTGGTCAGGTATTCGGACAGGCAGGAGGCGTGGAGTGCGGCCGAGCTGATGCCTTGGCCGTAGATCGGGTTGAAGGACGCGACGGCGTCGCCGACGGCGACCAGGCCGGCCGGGAAGTGGGTGAGGCCGGTGAAGTCGCGGTGCCGGCTGTCGGCCTGATGGTAGGTCTCGAGGCCGCGGGTCAGCTCGCCGGTCGTCGCCTTCTGGAAGATCGGGGGCAGGTCGCGGCAGGCCGAACGGAAGGCTTCGACGGAACGCGCGGCGGGATTGTCCTCGTACGTCATCATCATCACCTGCCACTGGTCGTCCTCGATGACGCAAGCGCTGGCGACGGTGAGATCGGCCGGCATCGTGCGGGGCGCGAACAGGCCGAGGACGCAAGCCTGCTCGATGCTGTCGGCGCTCTCGGTCCGCTCGAAATGTGCTGTCACGTAATGGATACCGGTCGGCATCCGCACCAGGACCGGGCGCTGATAACCGGCCTCCTCGACCCAGGTCGACAGCCTGGATGCTCGCCCCATCGCGTCCACGACGAAGTCCGCGGACACCTGGGCGCTACCGAGCTGCACCCCGTCGACGCGACCGTCGTCGGTGTAGCTCAGGCCCGTCGCCAGACCGGGGAGTACGGATACGTTGGGGAGCGCGAGCACCCGGTCGCGGATCCGCGCCTCGAGGAACGGGCGGCTGCCCAGCAACAACTTGGCGTCGCCGCCCTGTGCCCGCGGCCGACCGTCGTAGTACACGGTCTGCTGTTCGATCGGGGCTAGATGACCGCCCAGCGCCTGAGCCTCGTCGACCACTCCGGGCAGCCAGCGTTCGAGCTGCTTCAACCCGCCCGGTAGCAAGGCGTGCCCGTGCCGATCCTGCGGTACGCCGGCCCGCGACTGCCCGGACGGTTCGAGCTCATCGCGTTCGATGATCACCACGGAACGCGCGTGATCGGCGAGCACCCGGGCGGCCAGGAGACCGGCGATGCTTCCGCCGAGAACGCAGGCGGTGTCGAACAATCGCGGCGTACGGGCAGGTAGCTCGGTCCGGATCAGCCGGTTGAAGGTCTCCACGGACGGGTCGATCACCAGAACCCCCTAGTCGGTGTGCTCACCGCAATTCTTCGTGGCGCTGCGCCGGAAGTCGTGCCCTTTGAACCCAATCTCCGGGCAGTCTCGAACGGGCGGTTAGGGTGGTGCCCGTGTCAGTCAGGAGCGCGATAGCCGGGAACGGCCGGCTGGCTGTCGGGCTGGCTGCCATCGCCGTACTGGCGGTTGCCGGTGGTGCTTTCGTGGCCAATCGTGGGCCCGCTGTGTCGTCGGCCACCGCTCCCCAGCCGCTCGTCGAGACACCTACGGCGACGGGTCCGACGCGGAAAATCGACCTCGCCGATCTGCCGGCCGGGCGGACTCCGCAGGTGGCCTATGTCAGCGGGCGGGTGATCAAGGGCGGCCTCGGTTCGGACATCACCGTCCCGGGCCGGCAGGACATCATTCGCGCGGCCCGGTTCGAGGGGGATGCGCTGGTGATCCTCGACGTCGGTACCGGGGCCACCGAGCTCGTGCGGGTCAGCGGCAGTGAAGGAATCGTGCCAGGGAGCAAGGTCCCGGGGGTTGCGAGCCTGGTGGTGTCGGTCGGCGAGGACACGGTCGCGTACGGAACTGCTCGCACGAACGCCGATCACACTCGCCGGCAGGGCAACACGCTCTATTGGCGGAACGAGTCCGGCGAGCAGCAGCAACTAGAACGTCCCGACGACTGGTTCTCCGACGTCCTGGCCGTGGCCGGCCCGGTCGTCTACTTCGCCGCCGGCACCGATCGCGACGATCCGGCCGCGACGCTGAACGCCTGGCAGACCGAGTCCGGCCAGGTCGAGGAACTGGGCTCCTTCACGTCTCCGTCCGGGGTGGATTTCCAGGGCACGAGTGGGGTGGACCAGATCTCGGGGGCCGCCCAGACCTTCTGCTCCGCGGTCCGGAACCTTGCCGACGGCAAGCAGATCTGGCGGACCTGTGAGTACTCGCTGAACGGATTCACCCCGGACGGCGAGACAATCTTCGCGACCCCGGACTTCCGCGCCGAGGGCAGCGATCCCTCTACGACCGCGCTCGACAGCCGGACCGGCGCCGTACGGCGGCAGTGGACCGGACCGCGGTTCGTCGGTACCACAGCCGAGGACGACAATCACCTGCTGATGGTCGTGAAGACGGGCGAGAACACCCCGAACGCGATCATCCGCTGCAGCATCGATTCCGGCGCGTGCGAGGTGGCGACGCCGATGACCGCCGAACCACTCCTGCTGCCCACCTCGTAACAGCAGGCTTCACGCGGGCGGCGGACGGGTACCGGAACCGCTATGAGCCGCCATTCCGCCAGCTACAAGCGTGACGACGAAGACTCCGGTGAGCGCCTCGACCGGCAATGGAACGAGTTGCTCCAGGAGTTGCGTCTCGCGCAGACCGGAACGCAGATCCTGTTCGCGTTCCTGCTGAGCATCGGATTCCAGAGCCAGTTCCAGGCGGCCGACCAGTTCACCCACCACGTGTACGCCGCCACGCTGATCGCCTCTGCTTTGGCGGTCGCATTGTTCCTTGCCCCGGTGTCGTTCCACCGGATCGTGCACCGCCAGGGGCTCCGCGATCAGCTGGTCACGATCACCGATCGGCTCACGCAGTTCGGGCTCGCATTCCTGGTCGTCGCGATGGCGGGTGGCGTGCTGCTCGCCCTCGACGTCGTCCTGTCCCGACCGGTTGCCCTCGGCATCGTGGGCGGGATCCTGGTTTGGTTCGTGGTCTTCTGGTGGCTGATCCCGCTTCTTGTGCGCAGCAACTCAGATTCAGAGGAGGTAGCGGTCTCCCGGTCGGACGATTCGTAGCCAGCGGGCGGCGTACGGTTCGAGTTCCAGCTCCAGAGTTCCGTCGCCGTTGACCTTGGTGCTCCCGTCTCGGAGCAGGTCGACGGCGGTACCTGCGTCGACCTGGAGCTTGACCTGGACGGCTTCCGCGCCGAAGTTGTGGGCGGTGATGAGGACACCGTTCTCGTGCTCGGAGCGATGCGCGAACACGGTCGGCGACTCGTGCTCGAGGATCGTGCACTCGCCCCACGACAGCTCCGGGCACTCGCGATAACGCCGTACCAGCAGCTTGATCCAGTTCAGCAACGAATCCGGGTCACGGCGTTGCGCGGCGACATTGACGTGCTTCGGGCCGAACTCCCCCTCGGTGAGCGGAGCCGCGAGATGTTCTGGGTCAGCCGTGGAGAATCCGCCGTTCGGACCGTCTGTCCACTGCATCGGGGAGCGGACCGCGGCGCGGCCCTCGATGGACAGGTTCTCGCCCATACCGATCTCTTCGCCATAGAAGAGCACCGGTGTGCCGGGCAGTGAGAACAGCAGGCTGTAGACCATCTTCAAGCGGGCCTGGTCGTTGCCCAGCATCGGCGGCAGCCGTCGGCGCAGACCGCGGCCGTACAGCTGCATGTCCTGGTCCGGCCCGAACGCGTCGAACACCTCCTGCCGTTCGGCGTCGGTCAACTTGTCCAGCGTCAGCTCGTCGTGGTTGCGCACGAACGTGCCCCACTGCCCCTGTTCTGCAGCCGGCGGACGTTCCCGTAGCGCTTCCACCAGCGAGGCCGGGTCGTTGCGGGCCAGCGACAGATACAGCCGCTGCATCCCGATGAAGTCGAAACACATCGTGAGTTCGTCGCCGTCCTCGTCACCGAAGAAGCGCCGTACGTCGGGATACTTCAGATTGACCTCGCCGAGCAGCATCGACTGCGGATGCCGCCGGTCCAGGAACGCGCGCAGATCCCGCAGGTAGTCATGCGGATCGGGCAGACTGCCCGCGTCGACGGCACCGGTCGTGTCCAGCAGGAACGGTACGGCGTCCACCCGGAAACCGGAGATCCCGAGCTCCGACCAGAAGCCGATCACGCGTTGGATCTCCGCCCGCACATCGGCATTCGCGATGTCGAGATCCGGCTGATGCTTGTAGAACTGATGCAGGTAGTACTGACCGGCCTCATCGTCGTACTCCCACAGGCTCGTCTCCTGATCAGGGAACACGATGCCCTCATGCTGGTTCGCCGGCGGCTCGTCGCGCCAGACATACCAACCCCGGTACGGCGATTCCCGCGACGCGCGCGCACTCTGGAACCACGGGTGTTGGTCCGAGGTGTGGTTGACGACCAGGTCGACGATCACCCGGATCCCGCGGTCGCGGGCCAGCGTGATGAGCTCGACCAGATCGCCGTGCGTGCCCAGCCGGGGATCGACGCCGTAGAAGTCGGTGATGTCGTACCCGTCGTCGCGATCCGGCGTCGGATAGAACGGCATCAGCCACAGACACGTCACACCCAGATCGGCCAGGTGATCGATCCGTTGACCGACACCGCCCAGATCACCCGATCCGTCACCGTCAGTGTCGAAGTACGTCTCGACATCCAGGCAATAGATCACCGCGTTCTTCCACCACACATCAGCCGTCTCCGTCAGTCGCATGGAGTCCGGGTGCCCTGGCCGCTCCCGGCGTACACCTGGGTACCGGTCCGCCATGACCCAGGTTGTAGTAGTGACAGGAGCCAGCGCAGGTATCGGCCGAGCGAGTGCGATCGCGTTCGCGCGACGCGGTGCGAAGGTGGCGCTGCTCGCGCGCGGCGAGGAAGGTTTGCGAGCAGCAGCACGTGACGTCGAAGCCGCCGGCGGTACGGCGTTGCCGATCGCGGTCGATGTCGCCGAGTACGACGAAGTCGAGGCGGCCGCGGCTCGGATCGAGAACGAATTGGGGCCGATCGACGTCTGGGTCAATGTCGCGTTCACGACCGTGTTCGCGCCGTTCACCGAGATCGAACCGCGCGAGTTCAAACGTGCGACTGAAGTTTCGTACCTCGGCTATGTCTACGGAACCCGGGCCGCGCTCGACCGGATGAAACCACGCGACCGCGGCACGATCGTCCAGGTCGGCTCGGCGCTGGCCTACCGCGGCATTCCGCTGCAATCGGCGTACTGCGGAGCCAAGCACGCGATCCAAGGGTTCCACGACTCACTGCGCTCGGAACTCCTGCACGACAAGGCGAATGTGCACGTCACGATGGTACAGATGCCGGCCGTGAACACTCCCCAGTTCTCCTGGGTCCTGTCCCGCCTGCCCCACCACCCGCAGCCCGTTCCCCCGATCTTCCAGCCCGAGGTCGCCGCGGACGCCGTACTGTTCGCCGCCGATCATCCCCGCCGCCGCGAGTACTGGATCGGTGGTCCGACCATGGCCACGCTGATCGCCAACAAGTTCGCGCCCGGCATCCTCGATCACTATCTGGGTCGCACCGGCTACAAGTCGCAGCAGACCGACCAACTGACCAAGCCCGACGCCGAAAACCTCTGGCACCCCGCAGACACCGACCGCGACTTCGGCTCCCACGGCGCCTTCGACGACCGGGCCACCACCCGCAGTTACGAGTTCTGGAGCTCCCGCCACCGCAACACCCTCGCAGCCGCGGCCGCCACCGCAGTGACGGCCGCCGGCGTACTGCTCATCCGCGCGACCCGCAGGTCGTAGTGCTCAGTTCGTCAACGTGATGGTTACTGTCTGAGTACCGCGGGGCAGTTTGATGGTTCCGGCTGGTTGATTGATGACCGCGCCTCGGACCGAGACGTTGGCAATGTTGTTGCGCAGCGTCGGGAGTTCGAGGCTGTACGTCGTGGGTGGGCCGGTGAAGCGGATGGTCACGCGCTTGCCGACTGTCGTGAGTTGGTAGCCGACGCGGGTGCCGTTGCGGGCGGGGTAGCGGTCGAGGGCGATCTTCTGGTGGTCGCGGATCCACTCGGTGGGGACACCGCGGCCGATGATGATCGTGCCGTCGGACTTCTCGGCGATCAGTGAATCGAAGAGGACCTTTGTGGCGGTGGATTGACCCCACATGTGCTGGTTCGAGCCGCCGCCACCGCGGGCGTGGTCGATGTCCCACGGCGAGTCCGCGCTCGGGTAGTCGACACCTTCCCACCAGCCGAACGGACCGCTCATCGCCTTGTCGATCATGAACTGGTAGGCCTTGATCCCGAGGTCGCGGTACTGCTCGCCGCGCAGAGCCGCGCTCCCGTAGCCGGCGTTGTAGGCGCTGGAGAAGTAGCCGTGCGGGTAGCCGCCGAAGTTGTAGATCGTGTCCGAGACGTCCTTGCGGCGCTCGAAACCGCGCGTGTAAGTGGCATCGATCTTGTCGAACATCGTGCCGGTCTGCTCCGCGCCGAACAGGTAGCCGTCCCAGGCCCAGCGTCCGAACAGGAACATGGAGGCCCAGTTCGCGTCGCGGGGATCACTTCGCGGCCCGGTTTCGTTCGGTTCGACCATCGAGATCGGCAGATAGTCCAGGTTGTGCTCGCGCATCGTCTGCTCGATTCTGGCCGTTGCCACGCGCAACAGATCGTCGTACTCCGCCTTCGCCCACGCGGCCTCCGCGGACTCGCCGAGTGCGGTGGCGAGATACCGGTACGTCGTGAGTCCGGTCAGCGCGGACCAGTTGTCGATCGTCCAGTAGCCGAGCGAGTCGATCGCGAAGGTCTGCTTGATGATGCCCTTGCCGCCGTCGATCCGGTCGGTCTCGATCGTGTGGGTGTTCTTCTTGATGGTCTCGAACCGGCTCCGGATGAACTCCTTGTCACCGGTCCGCTGCAGGTACACGGCGTACGGCCAGCTGTACTTCCACTTCGCGTCGTCGTACTGCAGCTGAGCCGGCAGCGTCGACAGGTAGTCCCGCGCATAGGTGAAGTCGCCGATCGTCAGCAGCGTCGCCACGATGCCGATCGTGTCGTGGTCGAACATCTCGTCGTACCCGTTCTCGCCGACGTGCAGTTCCTTCGCGCCGTTGATGTCGTCCCGGATGATCAACGTGTAGATGTAACCGGCCTTGTACGCGTTGATCAGCCGCTTGTCCGGCAGATCCGTGATGTCGGCGATCGCGGCCAGGCGAGTGTTCCAGTACTGCCGCATATGCGCGTAGTGCTTGTTGAACCCACCCAACCCCTGCAACTGCGCCGAAGTCGGCCACTCATACGTACCGCCGAACCGATCAGCAGCGATGGCATAGTCCCGTACGACGGTCTGCCCGGCCCCGACCGTGGTCGCGGCCGTGGTCAACGGGGTGAGCGCGGTTGACACCCGCGGCAGCCGCGCTTCGGTGCTGGTGTTGTTCGTCACCGTCATCCGCGAGTAGGCGACCTCGAACCGGTTGCCGCCGACAACGACCAGGTCGGCGAAGTTCTCGATCTTGATCGCGAGACCGTCCTTCGCGTACTCGCTGATGAAGGCCGGCAGGTACCCCTCGGCGTTGGTCCACTTGATCTTGCCCGGGATGTCCGGAACGCCGAAGGTGACCATCAGGTTGCCGCGGCTGCGCAACCGGTAGCTGCCGTCGATGAACGCGATCGGTGCGTTGAGGTCGCCTTCCCAGCCGAACGAAGAGGTCAGCCCCGGGTTCGTCACACTCGTGTACTCCGCGCTCGCCGCAGACGACACCGCCTCGTCGAACGCAGCCTTCAGCGACAGGTACGCGATCCTGAGGTCACCACCGCCGGCCAGCGCGTCCCGAGCCGACGCGATCTCGCGATCGAGTTGCTGCGTCGCAGGGTCGCTCGCCGCGGTCACGTCGGTCGCCGCGATCTGCGTGAGCAGATTCTCCGCGAGCCGCCGGTAGCCATCGGCCGACGTATCAGCCACGGTCACCCCGGCCAGCGTCACGTTGCCGGAGTCGTGGGACTTTCGCAGGATCTGCGCGCTGACCCGGGCCGAGTCGCCGGCCGCAAGCGGGAGCTCGAACAGCCTGGTGACCGGCGCGTCAGTGCTGACCAAATCGGTACTCACGGCGGCCGGCGTACTGCTGCCGTTGAGGAAGACCGAGATCTTCGCCGTCGCGCGCCAAGCCCCGGAGACGAAGCGCACGGTCCGCGCGCTCGCGGCCGCCGGGATCGTCAGGTCGTAGCCGTAGGGACCGGTCAGGTCGGCGTTCACCGGAGCACCGTCGGCGAAGAAGATGCCGCCCTGCCGCGTCCCCGGCTGAGTCTTCGTCGGCACGCCGTCCGTCCACGAGTACGTCACCGGATTGTCGTTCTGCGCGCCGATGGCGGCACCGGCCTGCTTGTTCGCGGCTGTCAGACTCCCGACGGTACGCCGATTGGTCGTCGAACCGTCGAGGTGCATCCAGTCGGTGGTGCCCTCGGCGGTCAGGTTCATCGTGGGCGGCGGCGCGGTCGCGGCGAAGGAACCCTCACGCGACAGAGCAGCCGCGGATAGCGACAGGTTGCCGCTCGGATTGAGCTTCTCCGTGAGGTTGCCCGTGACAACGATCCCCTCCCCCGGGCGGATCGTCACGCTGTAACGCTTCACGGCCGCAGTCCCGTCCGCAGCGACCTTGATCGGATACGCGCCACGACCATCAGTCGCTGCGACAGTGACCGTTCCGCGCGCCTGCCAAGCCCCGGCGACGAACACCAGCCGCCGCAGCGAATCCGACGCCGGCACCGTGATGCGATAACCGCCCTGCTGGAAGACACCGCCGGTCGTGACGCCCGGCGTCGACGCCGTACTGGTTCCGTCGGACCACGAGAAGCTGAGCGGGCTGTCGGCGAGCGTGTCCGTTCCGCTGCCAAGACTCTCGACCGAGATCGCGGGCGAGACGCCGGCCTTGCGCTCGGTACCGCCGCCAGTCACGTGCACCCAGTCGAGATCGCCGTACGACGTCAGGTCCATCAGACCCGCCGTACCGCTACCCGCGGTCAGGCTCGACACGTTCACGACGAACGGACCCGCCGCCGGAGCCGGAGCGGCCGGCGACGACGTCACGGTGGACGTCACGAGCACACCGGCAACGAGCGCCGCCAACAGCCTCACGTGGCTCTTCATCGACGCCCTCCAGCAAATATGAACGTTAAAATTGGGTGCCGTGAACGCTACTGAGCGAACGTCCCGGCCGTCAAGAGCCCGATTCAGCTGAGCCGCAGCACCCGTGCGGAGGGTTCGGATGCGTTGGCGGTGATGGTCAGCGAGTCCTCGTCCCAGCGGTAGGTCCAGTCGCCGAGCTCAGCGGGAAAGTGCGGCTCGACGGCTGAACGGGCGAGCGGCAGCGTGACGGTCGCCGGGCCGGCTCCGCGATGCCAGACCGTGAGGTACGAGACCGTCGGACCGGTCAGACACAGGGCGACCCACTCGTCGTCCCACTTGGGCAAACCAAGCGGCCAGGACGGCACCAGCGTTTCCAGATCCTCGAGTACGACGCGATGCGCGGCGAGCGCGGATCGCACCAAGTCGAGTTCGTCCGGGGTCATCCGGTTGAGGTGACCGGCGAGGTAGAGCCGCCCGGGGATGCCGTTGACGAGCGCGAAGGTGAACTCCTCCCGAGTAGTTCCGGTGATCGGATAGGCCCAGTGGCCGGCCTGTTCCGGCAGTACGGCGGCCGGAGCGGCTGCGGTGATCGATGCGTAGAGCAACGGATGTTCCTGGTCCGACGTGGACTGTAGGTGCAGTCGAGACAGGATCGCGTAGTCCATCCGCATCGCTCCGGATGCGCAGTTCTCGATCAGCAGATCGGGGTGCCGGGCCTGCAGATCGTCAAGCCAGCTGAGCAGAGCCCGATTGTGCTCGAGCAGTCCGTGACCCAGCGACGTACCGTCCTTGTCCGTCCCCGGACCGGTCACCGTGTTGTTGTCGAACTTGAAGAATCCCAGGCCGAACTCGCTGATCAAGCGATCGACGGTGAAATCCAGATGCTTGCGAGCAGCCGCGCTGCGCAGGTCGAGCAGGTAGCGGCCGGACTCGGCGACCCGCACACCGCGGCGAGTGAGGAAGGCTTCGTCAGGTAGCTCCTCAGCGATCGGCGAGCGGACGCCGATCACCTCGGGCTCGAGCCAAAGCCCGGGGACCATGCCACGTGCGTGAATCCGGTCGATCACCTCGCCGAGCCCGTTCGGGAAGCGATTGGTCGACGGTTGCCAGGCGCCAACGGTGTTCCACCAGTCGCCGTCGGCATACCAGCCGGCGTCGATGCAGAAGTAATCCGCTCCGACATCCGCCGCCGCGTCGATCAGCGGCAACAGCTTGTCGGTCGTCGGGTCACCCACGAGGGTGTTCATGAAGTCGTTGAAGACAACGGGCATCCGCGCGTCGATGGGCCGCCGTTGGCGCACGGCTCGACGCTGGCGAGTGAGGGCGGCGAAGGCGCTGTCACGATCCGCCCCGGCCACGAGTGAGACCGGCACGGTGCTGAACGGCTGGTCGGCGGTGAGTTCGGCACTCCACTGGTGTTCCTGATCGGTCGGCCCGCTCAGCACGAGATAGCCGCCGTACCGGCACTCCCCCAGTTCGTAATGCCACCCGCCGTTGTGCTCGATCTGCCAGCCGAGAGCAGACGGCGTACCCGACTGAACGAGCACACCCACCGGCAGTCGCTCGCCGGACGACCACGAACCGGTGCTGGTGACAGCGTGCCGACTCCTGGCGACATGGCGATGCTCGTCCCGGACGATATCCGCCAGGGACTCGGAACGCAGCGATCGCGCCGACCACCGGCTCTCCGCCATCCAACTGTTCGCGGCCGAGTACAGCTCGGCATCGATCGACGCCAGACCGACAACCAGCGAAGACAGAAAGGTCAACTCCAACCTGCGGTCTCCGACCATTGAGGCCTCGGTCCAGGCCCGTACGCCGGCTCCCGCTTCGAACACGCTGGTGACCCGCAGACCCGACTCGGGGTCCTCCTGAACGATGCGCAACACCCGACCGCTGTCCTCGTGACTGACGTAGCGCAATTGACGCCCGAGGATCGTGTCGATGTGCCGGCTGCTGCTCGACGAATGCCCATGGCCGACAGCCGTCACCTCGACCAACGACGGACCAGCAGGCAGGTCGTCGGCCGACGATCCCGCTGGTACGGCGGTCGCTCGGACCGGACCGTCGTCGAGAACGAACCGCAGCGTCAGGTCGGGCGTATTCCAGCTCAGCATCAGTTGATCCGCAGCGCAAGGCAGTTGGCAACGGCAACCGGCGGGGCTTCGGGCAGCCGGACCACGAGGATTCCGTGGCTCTGCTCGAACGGGACCGGGCCGTGACCAAGGAGCCGGACCTCGGTGACCGTTTCGTGGTCCGCGAGCGAACGGATCACGCTGCGCCCGTCCTCGGGCCAAGCCAACTGGAAGGCGTAGACGGTGTTGTCGCGCCGAGTGAATCGGTAGTCGGCGGCCTTCCAGTCGACGCGGTCCTCGGTGAACCCGGAGATCGTCACGCTCGACGGTCCCTCGCCGAACACCCGGAACGGCCTCGTGCCATGGATGCCTTCACCGCACACCCGCATCCAGGCGCCGAGTTCTTCGAGCAACTGTGAGCACTCGAGATCAAGCGTGCCGTCCGGCAACTGCGGGATGTTGAGCAGCAGGTTGCCGTTCTTCGACACGATGTCCACCAGCAGTTCGACCACGTGCTCAGGGGTCTTGTAGACATCGCGAACGTTGTAGAACCAGTCGCCGACCGAAGTGTCGGTCTGCCACGGCTCCGCCTGGATGCCGGGCGTCTGGGTGCGCTCGATGTCCATCACCCCGACCACGCTCACCTCGGGCCGGCGATCCTTCTGCTGGTAGACAGCACGGTTCACCCCGTGCTTTTGCGCACTCGTGTTGTAGAGATGCGAGACCGCGCGCAGGCCGGGCGTGTAGTCGGATTCACCGAACGGCAGCGGACCGTCGGAGTACAGGAGATCGGGCTCGTAGCGGTCGACCATCTCGGTCACGGCCACGAGCCAGCGGCGGTGCCACTCGGGATCGTCGCTGTACCACGGCTCGTGGACCACAATGTCCTGGGCGGGGATGTACTTCTCGTTGTCCAGATAGAAGTCCTGGTACGCCGGATCGGTGCCGTCGTACGGCACACCCGCGAACGGACCGCTCTTGTCGCTGGCCTTGTTGACCGCCCACCAGCCGAGCGTGGCACCGAGGTGCTCGGTGATGCCGAACGGCAGACCGCGCTGGTCTGCGGCCTCCTTCCAGAGCCCGACGATGTCCTTGCCCGGACCGACCTGCACCGAGTTCCAGGCATGGATCGCCGAGTCATAGTTGAAGAAGTTGTCGTGGTGGACCGCCTGCGCCACGAAGTACCTGGCGCCGGCCGCGACGAACTGATCCATCAGCGCGTGCGGATCGAACCGCTCGGCCTTCCACTGCTTGACGATGTCCTTGTAGCCGACCTGTGACGGGTGGCCGTAGGTCCGGAGGTGATGGCGATACTGGTCGCTGCCCTCGCGATACATGTTCCGGGCGTACCAGTCGCCGTACCGGGGCACGGATTGTGGCCCCCAGTGCGACCAGATGCCGAGCTTCGCATCCCGGAACCAATCCGGACACTCGAACGTGGCCAGGGACTCGAAGGTTGCGTCGTACGGCACTGGTCGCTCCTCAGGGGGTGGTGGTTACTTGTTGGGGGTCTTGTCGTACGCGGCCTGCTGGATCTCGAGATAGCGCTTCAGGCCGAGCCCCTCGAGTCCCTTGACGTAGCTGTCCCAGTCGCTGTCGAGCTTCTTCGAGCCGGTGACGAACTGGAGTGCGTTCTGCTGGATGTAGTTCTCGAGGTTCGTCTGCAGCGTCGCGACCTCGTTGGCGAGCGACGGGTCGATCCAGACCCGCCAGAACGGATAGATCTGCGCCTTGTCCTCGTGGCCGGCGTACAGCTTGGTGGCGTCGAAGAGCTTGCGCTCGTACCCCGCCTGCGTGTGGATGTCGGTGTCGATCACCTCGGAGTTCCGGAACGTCGCGGTGTTGTTGTACTGCGCGAGCGCGCCCCACCCGGAGTTCCGCGGCTTCGAGCCGGGCTTCTGCGGGATCTGCTTGAACGTCGGCTTCATCGACTTGTCGAGCGCCACGTCACCGGGCCCGGGCTTGGTCCAGGCCTTGCCCTCCGAGCCGAACTGACCGTTGATCTGGCCCTGGTCGGTGAAGATGTAGTCGAGCATCTTGATCGCCTGGATCTGCTCCTCCGGGGTGGCCTTCGACGTCAGCACGAACGTGGCACCGGGGATGCTCGGGAAGACGTAGCTGGCGTAGCTCGCGCCACTCGGGCCAGTCAGCGGCGGCACCGCCTCGTACTGCTTGTCCCGCCCGTCCGCCGAACCGTTGTTGACGAAGATGCCCGGGTGCATGACGGTGCCCGCGCCGAGGATCACCGAGCCGGCGTGGTTGCCCTGCTGCGAGAGCGCGTCCGGATTCTGGGTGAAGGCGCCCTTGTCGATCAGGCCTTCGGTGTAGAGCGAGTTGATGTACCGCAGGCCCTCGCGCCAGCCGTCCTTGTTCGCCTGGATGTCGACCTTGCCGTTGTTGAGAACCAGCGTGGTGTTGTTGCCGCCGCTGTTGTTCTGCCCTTGCGGGTCGTAGATGAAGGCGTTCATGAAGTAGGGGATGAGGTTGTCGCGGAGGTTCGCGCTGACCGCGATCTCGTCCGCCTTGCCGTTGCCGTTCGGGTCCTGGGTCTTGAACGCCTGGAGCACCTTGCGCAGGTCCTCGGTGGTCTTCGGCTGCTCGAGGCCCAGCTTCTTCAACCAGGCCGAGTTCATCCACAGCTTGTCCGGGTACGAACAGTGGAAGCAGTCGACCCACTGCGGAATCCCGTAGATCTTGCCGTCCGGTGCGGTGGCCATCGCCTTCCACTCCGGCGTGGCGTCCAGCGCCTTCTTGATGTTCGGCGCGTACTGGTCGATCAGCTGGTTCAGCGGTGTGACGACACCCTGATTGGACAGCTTCAGCAGGTCCGCCGTGCTGAACTGGTCGACCCACGGGATCAGCAGGTACAGATCCGGGTAGTCGCCGCTGGCCAGCGAGATCTGCCGCTTCTCCTTGGCCGGCCCACCGTCGAACGTGGTGGTCTGCCATTTGATGGTGAGGTTGAACTTCTGCTTCACCAGCTGGGTGAAGTCGTTGGTGGCCAGGTTCGCGTCGGCCGACTGTGGTGCGAACACGTCGAGGGTGACCGCCGGGTTGCCGGTGATCGTGGGCAGCGGCTTGCCTTGGTCGGTGGTCTGGCCGCTTCCGGAACAGGCCGCGAGTGCGAATCCCAGGAGACCGATGCCGGCGATCGCGGCACGCCTCCGCCTGGTGAACTGTACAGACATAGATCCCTCACAGGGGTTGGGGTGATGCGGAGGATCAGCCCTTGACGGCGCCGATCATGATTCCCTTGGTGAAGTACCGCGCGACGAACGGGTAGATGAGCAGCACCGGCACACTCGCGACGACGATCAGCGAGTACTTGAGCAGGTCGGCCAGTTGCTGGCGCTGGATCACGACGGACGCGTCGATGGCGCCACCGCCGGTGGTGTTCAGGATCAAGATGTTGCGCAGGACCAGCTGGAGCGGGAACAGGTCCGGATTCTTCAGATAGATCAGCGCGTCGAAGTACGAGTTCCACTGCATGATCGCGTACATCAGCGCCACCACGGCGATCATCGGTTTGGCCAGCGGGATCACCACCGACCACAGGAACCGCAGGTCACCGCAGCCATCCAGTTGCGCGGCCTCGACCAGTTCCTCGGGAATCGCGGTCCGGAAGTAGGTCCGCGCGATGATGACCTGCCAGACCCCGATCGCCTGCGGGATGATCAACGCCCACCGAGTGTCCAGCAGCCCGGCCGACTGCACCACCAGGTACGTCGGGATCAGGCCGCCGGTGAACAGCATCGTGAACAAGATCGCCGTCATCACGACATTGCGGCCGACCAGGGTGCGGCGCGACATCGGATACGCGATCGCGATCGTCATGACAACACTGACGATCGTGCCGACCACTGTGTAGAACAACGAGTTGACGTAGCCCTGCACGATCTGCGGGTTCTGGAACACCGCTTCGTAGCCGCGCAGCGAGAAGTCGACCGGCCAGAACAGCACCCGGCCCGACGACACCGCTTCCGGGCTACTGAAGGAGCTGGCCAGGATGTAGAGCAGCGGAAGCAGGACAACTAGGAGGAAGACGGTCAGCAGGAGATAGACACAGATCAGGAAGATGCGGTCTGTCCGGGGCTCCCGGATCCGGCGGGCCCTCATGACCACAGTCCGTTCCCGGTCACGCGCTTGGCGATCGTGTTCACGCCGAGCAGCAGCACCAGGTTGATGACCGAGTTGAACAGTCCGACCGCGGTCGCCGTACTGAAGTCAGCGTTCAGCAGACCGGTCTTGTAGACGTAGGTGGCGATGATCTCGGACTCGCTCAGGTTGAGGGGATTCTGGAACAGGAACGCCTTCTCGAAGCCGATCGCCATGATGTTGCCGACGGCAAGGACGAGGATGATGACGGCGGTCGGCATGATGCCGGGCAGGTCGACGTGCCGGATCCGTTGCAGCCGGCTCGCTCCGTCGATCCGGGCCGACTCGTGCAGCGCCGGGTCGATCCCGGACAGTGCCGCCAGGTAGATCACCGCGGAGTACCCGGTGGTCTGCCAGACGTCCGACCAAACGTAGATGTGGCGGAAGTAGTCCGGGTTGCCGAGGAAGTCGACCGCCGGGACGCCGAAGAACCCGAGGCCTTCGTTGACGATGCCGAGGCGCGGGGACAGCACCAGGATCGTCATCGACACGACCACCACGGTGGAGATGAAGTACGGCGCGTAGGTCACCATCTGGACCGTGCGCTTGAACAGGCCGTTGCGGATCTCGTTCAGCCCCAGGGCGAGGGCGATCGCCAGCGGGAAGCTGGCCGCGACGGTGTAGACCGACAGCAGGAACGTGTTCTTCACCAGGTTCCAGAACACGGGATTGGCGAAGAACTGATCGAAGTTCTGCCAGCCGACCCAGGGACTCCCCCAGATCCCCTTGATGACGTTGAAGCTCTTGAACGCCAGGACCGCGTTCGACATCGGGATGTATTTGAAGACGGCGAACCAGATCAGCGGTACGACCATCAGCAGGTACAGGGTCCAGTGCCGTTGAAAACTGCGCCGTAACAGGGTTGCCATCGCGCCCTCCCGGTCCGAGCCTGCGACCAAATTCATACTATGAATTGTCGGGATCGTAGCGAGGAGGTCGCCGTTGGTCCATACTGAACGGCATCTGAATCCAGGAAAGATCATATCTATCACCGATCAGGGGGCCCCGCCATGCCACGTATCACCTCGGTGGAGGTCATCGACGTCCGCTTCCCGACGTCGCTGACCCGAGACGGGTCCGACGCGATGAACAAGGACGGTGACTACTCCGCGGCGTACGTCGTTTTGCACACCGACGAGCCCGCACTGGCCGGGTACGGGTTCACGTTCACCATCGGGCGCGGCAACGACCTGTGTGTCGCCGCGGCCACTCAGCGTGCCGCCCCGCTCATCGGCCGCGACGTCGACGAACTGTGCGAGAACCTCGGCGCGATCTACCGCGAGCTCCAGTCGGACAGTCAGCTGAGATGGCTCGGCCCCGACAAGGGCGTCATCCACCTGGCCCTGGCGGCGGTGATGAACGCGGTCTGGGACCTGGCCGCCCGACGGGCCGGCGTACCGCTGTGGCGACTCCTGACCGACATGTCACCGCAGCAACTCGTCGAAGCCGCCGACCTGCGATACCTGAGCGACGTACTGACTCCTGACCAAGCTGTCGAGCTGCTGGAACAGAAGGAGTCGGGCCGCAAGCAACGGATCGAAGAGCTGGAGCTATCCGGCTACCCCTGCTACACCACCTCCGCCGGGTGGCTCGGCTACTCCGACGACAAGCTGCGGATGCTGTGCGAGGAAGCCGTTGCCGCAGGCTACAATCACGTCAAACTCAAGGTCGGCGCCGACCTGGCCGACGACGTACGACGCTGTGGCATCGCCCGCGAGGTGCTCGGGCCGGACGGCCACCTGATGATCGACGCGAACCAGGTCTGGGAAGTACCGCAGGCGATCGAGTGGGTCAAGGCGCTGGCCGAGTTCGACCCGCTGTGGATCGAGGAACCGACCAGCCCCGACGACATCCTCGGCCATGCCGCGATCCGCAAGGCGGTCGCCCCGATCGGCGTCGCCACCGGCGAGCACGGGATGAACCGGGTGCTGTTCAAGCAGATGTTCCAGGCCGGCGCCATCGACTTCTGCCAGCTCGACGCCGCTCGCCTGGGCAGCGTCAACGAGGTGCTCGCGGTCTACCTGCTCGCCGCCCAGTTCGACGTACCGGTGTGTCCGCATGCGGGTGGTGTCGGGTTGTGCGAACTCGTTCAGCACCTGGCGATCTTCGACTACGTGGCTGTCTCGGGGAGCCTCGAGAGCCGGGTCACCGAGTACGTCGATCACCTGCACGAACACTTCGTTGACCCCTGCGTGGTCCGGAACGGTGCCTACGTCGTACCGGACGAGCCCGGATACAGTGCCGAGATGCACAAGGAGTCGGTTCAGACCTACCAGTTCCCGAACGGGTCCTACTGGGCGCAGCCATGACCGAGCCCACGGTCTCCCAGACTGATGTGGTCGTCGAGAGCATCCGGAAGATGATCATCGACGGCCAGCTCCGCCCCGGCGGCCGGCTCCCCGTCGAGAACGACCTGGCCGCGGCACTCGGCGTCTCTCGCACGCCGCTCCGCGAGGGCGTCCGCGCGCTGTCCATGATGGGCATCCTCGAGACCCGGCGCGGCGACGGCACCTACGTCACCAAACTCGACCCGGCGATGCTGCTCGCGCCCCTCGGATTCGTTGTTGACCTACAAGACGGCAGCGCGACCCACCATCTCCACGCAGTCCGCCGGATGCTCGAAACAGAAGCCGCCGCCGCTGCCGCCCTCCACATCAGCTCGTCGGCACTCGACGCAGCGGCGGAACTCCTACGCCACAACGAGTCTGAACTCGTCCTCGACGAACCCAACCACGAAACAGTCATCGAGAACGACATCGCCTTCCACCGCATCATCGCCGAAGCAGGCGGCAACCCCGTCCTCGCCGCACTCGTCGCCGCACTCGGTGGCCGAACCATGCGCGACCGGCTGCGCCGATCCATCTCCCAACCCGGCGCCGACGAAACAGCCCACCGCGAACACCTCTCCATCCTCGCCGCCCTCACCGCCCAGGACCCCGACCGGGCCCGCACCCGAATGGCCGCCCACCTCTTCACCGTCGAGGACTACCTCGTCGAAACCGGAGTCGCAGACCCGCCGACGACCTGAGCCCGGTGAGATCATGGAGCGATGAGACTTCGCCGGCGGAGCAAGCAGCAGTGGTTGGCTGCTGCTGTTTACGATCACGACCGCCGGGCGCGCGAGCGGATCGATCGCTGGTGGGCAGCCGGCGGAACCCACCGCGACGAAGTGTGGCGCGGCGCGTGGTTCCTGCTGACCTCGGCAAGCTTCAGGTTCGGAAATCACGAGCGGCCGGCGCGCGTCGTACCGGTGCTGGAGTTTCTGCTCGAAGCGGACCCGACGTCGCCGTACCAACCGCAGAACCGGCTGACCGCTTGTCTCCCCTTGACCGCCGTCGAACCGGCGAACGGCCTGTACCTGGGCGATCCCTCGTTCCGGCAGTTGGTCGACGCCGCGCTGGGGTTCCCCGATCTCGCACTGCGGCAACGCATGGCCGACCTGCTATCGGTCACCGACCAGCCCGGCCTGCTGGACGCCATGGAAGCCGAGTTCCGGCAGCATGCGCGACTCGGCCCGACCTACGTTGGCAGTGAGCCCGGCCATGACACCCGGTGCCGACTGTGGCTTGGGGGCGAGCCGCACCCACTGCTGCAGATCGTCGCCACCAACCCGCACCTGCCGCGGCCGCCAGCCCAGCCCGACGACCTCGACCTGGCTCTGCTCGCACTGCTGAAGGATCGCCTCGACCTGCTACCGGCCTTCGACCAGGCTGCCCTGGCCGTACGCCTGCTGGAGTACCTCGGCACCTGGCTGCCGGAAGAGATCCACGCCCGCTGCCGCCACGCCTTGCGCGAGCTACCGGCCGAGGGCGCCGCGGCCTTGTGCGAGCAGGCCCTCCGCGGCAACGACGAGGCAATCGCCGCCGTACGCCACACCGGCTACCTACCCACCGACCCCGCCTGGATCCCCCTGCACCTGCTCCTCACCCAGCAGTTCGCGGCCTACCGCAAGGCCGACCCGAACGCTTTGGTCCTGCAACTGCTGACCTCGCCCTACGGCCAGACAGTCCCGGCCGACGTCGTCATCGACCGGATCCTGGCGCTCCTGAAAACAAACCTCCCCCGCGACGTAGCCGCCGCCGTACGGCGATCCCTCCGCGACCTCGCTCCCGCCGGCAACCTGCTCGACGACTTCGGCCGCCGCGGTCTGCGCAAGGCCATCCTCGACCAAGCAATCGACCTCCACCCCGAAGCAGTCGCCGCCGTGGTCGACGCGGGCTATCTACCGGAACGCGACGAGGACCTCCTCCCACTCCTCTTCCTCACCGAACAGTTCGAACGCTACGACCACGAAGACCCCGAGGGCACCAAACTCCGCGCCGCCCTCTCTGAGAAGCGTTACGCCTACCAGCACAAGCATTTCTTGGCCGTCGCGAGGCGGGCAGGCCGCCGAGACCCCTGGCCGCCCCCAGAACCGTCATCCCCAAGCGACCGCACCTCCACCCAGCACGTCACCACCTACCCCAGCAGCTACGGCGGCGACTCCGGCGGCCACAGCTACGGCGGCCACTTCTGAACCAGATGGCAGGTTGTTGGACCCAGTCTGTCGCGATAAAGGCTGGCCGCGTCGTCGACTTCAGGAACTCCGGCTCCCGCGTCCTGACCGACCCTGGCGAGACTCTGATCGTGTGGGCAGGTTGAGCACGCAACCAGCCCCCAAACAGCCCACACATCCCTTGTAAATAAGGGGGTTCCGGGCTCGAAAACTGTCGGTGCCCGTGTCTAAGCTGTTGGGTATGGAGATGTTGGCGTTGCCCCCGGTGTGGTCGCTGAGCGGCAGTGAACTGCTGTCCACTCTCGACCGCCTCCAGGCCGCCGCCACCCTCCTGAAAACCTACGAACTCCAGGTGATCGGCCGCCTGAACGAAATGGGCACCGCCCAAGAGTTGGGCGCCCGCGACACCGTCGAACTGGTCTCGGAACGGCACCTTCGCGACCCGGTCGAGGTCCGCAAAGACCTCACCTTCACCACCGCCCTGCACAAATACCCCGCCGTCACCGCCGCACTGCCCGACCCGACAGACCCGACGCGCCCGTCGATGCTGTCTGTCGAACAGGCCAAGGTCATCGTCACCACCTTGGAGAAAGCACCCGCGGCCACTCCCGTCGAACACTTGACCGTGGCCGAAGAACAAATGGTCGAAGCCGCCCGCCTCAACAACCCCCGCGAGCTCACCAGGTTCAGGCACAAGGTCCTCGCCACCTTGGACACCAACGGCCCCGAACCAGCCGAAGACCAGGCCCGCGCGAAGGAGTACGTGCGGTTGCGGCGTACCGAGGGTGGGGTGAGGTTCTCCGGCTTCGTAGCCGGCGCCGCCGGCGAACAGCTCGAGACCCAGATCCACACCCTGTCCAAGCCACACAAGACCATCGACGGCGAACGCGACCCACGCACGCGCGACCAGCGACAGGCCGACGCCTTCAAAACCGTCATGGACGCCGCCGCCGGCAACCCCGACCACCCCGGCGTCCCCCACCTCACCGTCACCATCGACTTCAACGACCTCAAAGCCGCCACCCTCGCCGCCACCCCACCCGCCCTCGGCGGCACCACCGGCGCAGACGCGGGCGGGGCCGATGCAAGCGGACCAGACGCAAGCGGCGCCGATGCGGCCTCGGCCGGAGCGACGGGTGCGGCGGGTCTCGGTGCAGCCTGTCGGGGTGGTGGAGGAGGTGAGTTGGTATTCGGCGGCAACCTATCCGCCGGCGCCGTCCGCCTCCTAGCCTGCGACGCCGCCGTCCTGCCGATCGTCCTCGGCGGAGACTCCCAACCGTTGGACGTGGGCCGCGAACAACGCTTCGTCAACCGCTACATCCGCCGCGCCCTGAACAAACGCGACAAAGGCTGCGTCATCTGCCAAGCACCACCCTCGATGTGCCACGCCCACCACCTCATCCACTGGGCCGCAGGAGGCCCCACCAACCTCCAAAACCTCGCATTGCTATGCGCCGTCCACCACCGCGCAGTCCACGACGGCCAATGGACACTGTCCATCACCACCGAAGGCGTCCAAGTCACCCGCCCCACCTGGGCTGAACCACCCCGCACCGACCCCGCCGCACTCGCCGACGTCATCGGCTGGATCACCCCTGCCCACCCCCACAGCGACCCAACCCACGAACAACCAGAACGGCTCCCCGCCTCCAGCAGCCTCCCCAACCCGACACTAGCCGCCGCCCGCGAAGCCTTCCGCACCTGCCTCAACTCCATCGCACCCAGCTACCCCGACCCGTGGGGCACCAACGCCACCCCAACAGCCGGACCGTAACCCCACCCCTCGGCACACCAACCCCACCAATCCACCACCCCCACCGCGGCAGCCGGTCCCCAGACCGGCCCGCGGACCTACCCACGCCCACCACACACCCGCCACAACCGCCACAGCCGCGGCCACCGCCCACATCACCGGATCAGCAGCCAACCCCGTGACTTCCAAGCAGCACCTACGCCGATAGGTCAGCCGCAGGCCACCTGATCCCCTGACCCCGGGGGCAGCAACCACAACGGTGGGTCAGCTGCAGGCCGCCTAATCCCGTGGCAGCAACCACAGCCCGTCAGCCCCAGACGACGGAGACACTGGTCGCCGGCAGCAACCATCCGGCTCAGCCACCGGACCGCCCCGCCACCCTGCTTTTAGTCGGCCGCAGCGGCGAACAACCACCACGCACGTCACCGGCCGAGCCCACACCCGGCTGCGCCACCCAACCAGACCAGCCGTAAGCCACCTCGTCCCGAGGCAGCAACCACAACGGTGGGTCAGGTGCAGGCCACCTGATCCCCGGAGCAGCAACCACAGCCCGTCAGCCACAGACGACGCAGGCACTGGTCGCTGGCAGCAACCATCCGCCTCAGCCACCGGACCGCCCCGCCATCCTGCTTTTAGTCGGCCGCAGCGGCGAACAACCACCGCACACGTCATCGGCCGAGCCCACACAGACAGCACCCCGCTCGATGGGCCAGCCACAAACCACTTGTTCCAGGGCAGCAGCAACCACGACGGTGG
The DNA here is from genome assembly GCF_042674205.1 of Kribbella sp. NPDC056951. Taxonomy (NCBI): domain Bacteria; kingdom Bacillati; phylum Actinomycetota; class Actinomycetes; order Propionibacteriales; family Kribbellaceae; genus Kribbella; species Kribbella sp. NPDC056951. Next base: position 201,281 of record NZ_JBHUQZ010000011.1, on the reverse strand, counting down.
GTCAACTGCAGGCCACCTGATCCCCGGCAGCAACCACAGCCCGTCAGCCCCAGACGACGCAGGCACTGGGCGCCGGCAGCAACCATCCGGCTCAGCCATCGGACCGCCCCGCCATCCTGCTTTTGGTCGGCCGCAGCGGCGATCAACCACCGCGCACGTCGTCGGCCGAGTCGACGCTCGGCTGCGCCACCCAACCGGACCAGCCGTAAGCCACCTGGACCCGGGCAGCAACCATGGCGCTGGGTCAACTGCAGGCTGCCTAGTCCTCGTGGCAGCAAGCACAGCCCGTCAGCCTCAGACGACGCAGGCACTGGGCGCCGGCAGCAACCATCCGGCTCAGCCGTCGGATTGCTCAGCCACCCCTGCTTTTAGTCGGCCGCAGCAGCGGACAACCACCGCGCGCGTCATCGGCCGAGCCCACGCGGACAGCACCACGCTCGATGGGTCAGGCACAAGCCACCTGAGCCCAGGGCTGCAGCAATCACAGCTCGTCAGCCGTAGACGGCGCGGCACCCGTCGTCTGCGGTTTTGCCCGGCAGCATCTGTGCTCAGTGGAGCACCGGGTGCCGCGGCAGTTCGGAATTCATGGCAGACATCACTTACGTGGTGGAACTGAAGGCGGTTAGGCCGTCGTTCCAGTTGCCGGGGACTGTTGTCGCGGCAGTCCAGGGGTTGCGGGGGTTGCCGTTGTGTAGGTGGACTTTGAGCTCGCCTGTTGTGGTGGTGGCGAGGAGGTCTGCGCGGCCGTCTCCGTTGACGTCTTGTAGGTCGAGTGCCGTGCTGGCGGCCCAGGTGGTGCCGAGGCGGTAGGGCTTGGTTGGGTCGGCCGGGGCGGGGTCGGCGGTTGCGGGGTTCCATCGCCAGAGGGGTGCGCTGGCTGGTCCGACGACGCCACCGGGGTTCGGGAGCACCCAGACCGAACCGTCGCGTTCGCGGATGACGAGGTCGCGGCGGTTGTCTCCGGTGACCTCGCCGAACCGTACGACGGTCGTGTTCTCCAGGCCGGTCGCGATGTCGGACCATTGGCCCGCGGACAGCCAGGGGCTCGAGGCGGTCTTGCCGTCGTGCAGCCAGAACCGGAGGTTGCCGGCTGGCATCCGGGACAGGAGGTCCGGGCGTCCGTCGCTGTTGACGTCCTCGAGGATCACCGCCGCGGCGTTGTTCCAGCCGCTCATGCCGAACACCTTGCGGGTCAAGCTCCAGGGTCGCTGCGGATCGGCGGCGGAGTGCGGGTGGAACCACACGCTGCCGTCGCCTGCGGGATCGCGGACGAACAGATCCGGCGTACCGTCGAGCGTCACATCACCGAGCACCAGCCGATCGGGTCCGGCCCAGTCGATCCCAGCCATTTGCCGGGTGATCCGGCTCCACGGCCGGGCGGGGTCGCCTGTGTACGGGTAGTGCCACAGCCGCCCGTCCCGATCGAGTCCAACCGCGTCCCCCAACCGCACCGGCACCGGCGAGGAGCCGCCGCCGGCACCCACCTTGAGTCCGGCTGCACCGACGGCTGCTCCGGTGAAGCCGGCCAGTACGGCGGTGTTGCCGTCCGCATGCGCCGTGGCGCGGCCTGAACTGTCGATCGTCGCGACCGTTGATGATGCGGTGGACCACGTGACCTCGCTCGTCACATCACGACTCCCGCTCGGCGACACGAGGGTCGCGCGGAAGCTGGTCGTCGTACCAGCCTTTGCAGAAGCCGTCCGCGGCTCGATCCGAACCACCGACTGCACGCTGGCGACGGGACGGACTGCAACCAAGTCGTAGGCGGACCAGTCCCCCGCCGACACCGTCGCCGGCCAAGGGTTCTCGCCCGCGGGCGCACCGGTGTGCAACGCGATCCGCAGCCGACCATCGCGATCGGTGGCAAGCAGATCGGCCAGGCCGTCCCCGTTCACGTCCTGGAAATCGAGCCGGGCATCCTCGGCCCACCCGGTCCCCACGCTGTACGGCGCCGCCGGATCCGCGCTGACACCGCCCGCAAGCTCGTTCGTGCTGACGCCGGCCGCGATCCGATCGGTGCTCACGCCGGGGGCGAGCGCTCCGGTGCCGACCGTGCGAGGAGTGACGGCGAGGCTCACTGCGCGTTGCTTGCTCCATTGCCAGCGGGGCGTTCGCTTCTGCTTGCCTGGGGCAACCTTCGCGGCTAAGCCACCAGGGTGGGGTAGGACCCAGACGGTGCCGTCGTCTTCGCGGATCACGAGGTCGCGCAGTCCGTCGCCGGTGACTTCGCCGAAGGCGACCAGGTCGGCGCGTTCCAGACCTTCGGCTACGTCGTAGGCGGGTTTGGTGAGCCACGGGCTGGCGGTGGTGTTGCCGTCGTGGGGCCAGACTCTTAGGTTGCCACCGCTTTGCCGGGCGAGTAGATCGGGGCGACCGTCGCCGTCGACGTCTTCTGCCAGGACCGCCTGCGCACTGTTCCAGCCTGCCATTCCCAGCACGCGTACTGCGGGGTCCCAGCCGGGCGCGGGGTGGTAGCCGACTGTGCCGTCGTTCGCCGGGTCGCGCGTGAAGAGGTCGGGTTGGCCGTCCAGCGAAACGTCGGCCAGCGAAAGGACGTTGGGGCCGGACCAACCTGACCCGACAAGCGTTCGTACGGCGGGGTCCCACGGGCGCCTGGCATCGCCGGTACCGGGATGAACCCACAGCCGGCCGTCACGATCGCGCCCCACGAGGTCGCCGGGCTCGGGGCTGCCCACGGCAGCAGCGCCGGTGCCGCCAGCCATGCGTGCATCGGCGATTCCGGCCGCAGGGCGTGCAGCGGCCTCTCCGGCTGTGCGTGCATCGGCGGTTCCCACTGCGCTGCGAGCATCGGCGGGCGAGGCAGGGAGGGTAAGCGCCGTCAGCATGGCGACGAAGCCGGCAGTCGTCCGCCGGCGGAGCGGGTGTGCACTCATGGGATCTCCGGGGGTCAGATGCTGATCGGGCGACCGGGTGACGCCGGGCGTTCGCGGCCGTTCACGCGGATCGTGCGGAGGCCGGGAAGCGGCGGAGTGTGTAGCAGGACGCGGGGCGGGTGCGGCCAGCGCCAGGTGGGCTTGAAGGTGACGTCCAGCCGCTTGCCGTGGTTGGCCAGCCGGAACCGCAGATCGACCGTTCCGTGCTCGGTCGGGAGGCGGTTGAAGACGGTCTCCTCGTCCGAGCTCAGCCAGGGCAGCGGGCAGAGCCGGAGCAGATGAAGTTCCTGGGAGGCGATCGCGTCGTCGACGACGGCTTTGAGCAGATGCCAGGTGACGAGGCCGGACGACGACAGCTGTCCCTGCATGCTGTGCCGGTGCTCGTTGGAGATGAACGTCTGCGGTGACATCCCGGCCGCGAACAGGCTGTAGACGCCCTCCAAGAACTTGGCTCGATCACCGGCCTGCCAGCTGTGCGTCAGGTTCCAGCTGTAGCACGGCTCGCAGCTCGACACCTCGTGCAGTAGCGTCGCGCGGTGGATCGCGTTCGAGCGGACGTCCCACAGCTCGGAGTTCGGGCCGACCCGGAAGTAGTCGAGATGCGATGTCATCAGCGGGTCACTCGCCGCGAAGACCCCGGCCCACACGAAGAACAGCGGACCGGTGTCGAGCAGGAACGCGTCCTGGAAGATGTGGAAGGGCCGATCGGTGTAGTCGGCCTTGGGCACCGGCTGCCGCGATCCGTTCGGGTGCGGCCACGTCGGCGCCTTGCTCATCAGGTCGCGGTAGGCACTGACCAGCTTGTCCTGGAAGGCCTGCCTGGCCTGGTCGAACTCCGCCGCGCGCGGGTGCCCCAGCTTGGTGAGCAGACGGACGGCGGTGGACAAACCCTTGTAGCACCAGGCTTCCGACCAGACCGCTTGGGTCTCGAGCAATTCGTCGGTGGCAACGGCCTTGGGCATCAGGCCGTGGATGCCGTCGTGGTTGGTGTTCTCGCACGAGTCCTTGACGAAGTCGCAGGCCTTGACGACCACCTCCGTCCAGTCGCGGACGAACTCGACGTCGCCGCTCAGGAGAGCGTGGTACGCGATCGTGTGCAGGAGCGCACCGTGATCCGACAACCAGTCGAAGGCCTGCAGATGACGCGGTGAGCCGAGGTATCCCGGATGCTCGGCGTAAGCCTGCCCCGGCGGTTTCCGGGTCCCCTGCGTCGCCTTGAACAACTTCAGATGCTTAAGGGCGATATCGTGCCGCCCAAGCGGGTCGAGCAACATATGGAAGGCCATCGACGTCGGCGTCGCCCACAGCACGTCGTACCCGAAAGAGCCCGTCAGCAACGTGTGGTCACCCGTCTCCGGGCTCTTCTCACCGACGATCTCCGCCAGCTCGACGAACCGCCGGAAAGCCTCGTTCACAAAGGGTTCTGGAGTGTGGATCTCCGCACCGGGCTTGGCCGTCGCCGTCCAGTACGCGTTCGCCTCAGCCAGCGCCCCGTCCCAGCCGAGAGCGAGTTCACGGTCGAACTCCTCCCGCGGCTGCGGCCGCATCGCGACGAGGAAGTCCACGTGAGCGCCGGCCGTGACATCGAGAATGACCTTCAGGTCGTAGACCCGCTCGGTCGCGAGTTCGGTGAACGACGCCTGGTCCTGCCGCAACGCCGACGTACCGATCCGGACGGTGTTGTCGAGATGCTGGATGCGGCGCTCGTACGGGCGGTTGCCGGGGTTGAACACCGGGGCGACCCGCATCCGCCCCGGCATCGGCGCTTGCGCAGGGTCGTACTCCAGCGTGACCCCGTTCTCGTCGGCGTACCGGTCGCGAAAGAACAGGTGCCGACGCGCGACCCGAACCACGAACGGCAACGTCTCCGGCGCCCGAACCGGATCGACCTGCTCGACCTCGAGGCGCACCCAGGCATACAGCGGATCCGTCTCCCCCTCGTACGCACCGCCGCCCTTCAGATGACCGAGCACAGACTGCCGTACGACGACTCCCTGCGGCAGGCGCCATCTGGTCCACAGCACCGGCGCGACCGTGTCCGGCCGCCAGCCCTGCTCGCCGATGCCGAGGTCGTCCTGCCACATGTACCGGGCGTGATTCGGCGGCGCGGGGAACCCACCGTGGAAGTCGGGCGGCAGGAACTGCAACTGCATGCCCTGCCCCTGATACTTCATCACGTTCTCTTTGGTGTTCCACCCCGGACCCGGCTCGCACATCAGCATCCCGTTGTAGAACACGTTGAAGCGGAACAGGTGACCCTTCCAGCCGATCGGCGTCCACTCCTGTCGTTGCGGCGGCCACCACGACCGCGCGGTGGCGAGATCTGCCTCCCCCGACCGGTACGGCGAGCTGTCCGCGACGACCTGATTGCCGTGGGCACCTTCGGCCGCCGACGGTACGAGCGATCCGGCGACGGCACCGCCGGTGAGTGCGAGGAAACCCCTACGGGGAAGGTTCGGCATGTCATGTCCTTGCTCAGATGAAGAAGGTGCGGGCCGGCTCGTCCCAGCCGTCGCCGATGATGACGGAGTCGCCGTACGGGCGGATGCGGAAGCCCTCGTCGTTGTGCCAGGCCTGGATGTCGCCGGTGTCCTGTACGGCGGCGATCTCGTCGCGTCCGTCGGCGTCCAGGTCCATGAAGCGCACCCGCTCCGGCTCGTCGAACCCGTCCGCGATCGTCACCATGTCGCCGTACGGGCGGTCGACGAAGCCCCGATCGTTGTGCCAGGCATCGACCGGGTGACCGGGCTGGTCCTGTACGGCGATGATCTCGTCGCGCCCGTCGCCGTCGATGTCGGCGAAGAAGGTGCGGGCGGCAACATAGAACCCGTCCGCGATCAGCTTCTGAGCGCCGTACGGCATCGCGGCGAAGGCGAGGTCGTTGTGCCAGGCCTTGACGTCACCGGTGCCGTTCTCGGTGGCCTCGATGAGTTCCGCCCGGCCGTCGTCGTCCAGGTCGGCGAACTTGACCCGGCCGGGCACGAAGAAGCCGGTGGCGATGACGATCTCGGTGGTGAATGCGTTCGCCCGGAATCCGCCCGAGTTCAGCCAGGCATGGATCTCACCGTTGGCCTGGATCTCGATCATTTCCTTGCGGCCGTCGTCGTTCAGATCGGCGAACCGGACCCGGCTCGGATCGTGGCGCTTGTCGGCGATCTGCAGCGACGCGCTGTAGGGCATCGTGGCGAAGCCCTTGTAGTTCTGGGCGGCATGGACCGTCCCGTCGGCCAGGATCTCGGCGACCTCGGCTCGGCCGTTCCCGTCGAGCGACGCGGCCCGGTGACCGCCCTGGACCGGGAATCCGTTCACCCAGCTCAGATCGATCGAGAACATGTGCCGGGCCCCGCCGACCCAGCCGTGCAGGACGACCTTGTCACCACCGGTCAGTCCATCGGCCTCGGTGACGACATCAGCTCCCCCGGGCCCGCACAGACCGGTGTTGCCCGTGGTCATCAGCGGCTGGGCCGCGCGGGTCCACGGTCCACCGAGGTTGGTCGAGGTCGCGTACGACGTGAGGTAGCCGCATCCGCCGTAGTCGCCGCCGGAGTAGAACAGCACGTACCGGCCGTCGCGCTCGATGATGTCGGGCGCCTCGATCACCTGGCCGGCCGGCGCCGAGAGCATCGAGTACCGCGTTCCGATCAGGCGAGCCCCGTTGTCGACCGCCTGCTGCACCCACAGCGTGCTCGACTGGCCGATCGCGTTGCCGTCGTTCTTCCACATCAGCCAGCGAGTGCCGTTGGACGCCAGGAACGTGTTGGCGTCGATCGCTCCGCCGATTGACGTCGTACAGATCAGCGGCTGGCCGCCGTACGGCACGAACGGGCCGAGGGGTGAGTTGGCGAGCGCGACGCCGATGCACTGCTTGCCGGATGCCGTATGCCTGGCGGTGTAGGTCAGCGTGAACGATCCGTCGGCATTGGCCGCGACGTCCGGCGCCCAGGTGTACCCGTACTCCGACCAGCCGTCGTGCCAGCCTTGCGGCATCGCGTCCCCGCGCATCGACCACGGCCCGTCGATCGTCGGCGCACTGGCGACCGGCACATGCAGCGAGTTGTTCGTCGAGTACGCGTACCACGTGTCACCGACGCGCAGGATGTCCGGATCCGGGAAGTCTTGTCCGATCAGGACTTTCGGCACCTCCGGTACGGCGGCCGCGGCGGCCATCGCCGTCGGAGGCGGAAGGAGGATGGCCAGCAGCGCCGTCACCAGCGCGAGGGCGGTTGGACGTCGTCGGTACCAGGCGGGCGGTCGTGGCATCGCGGACTCCTAAATTCGAGATATCGAAGATAATTTCCGGATATCAGGTGAGCGTAAAGTGCCACGCGCCGACCTGACAAGAGTTCAGGACTCGCGGAGGCGGGCGGTGAGGGCGTGACCGTACATCAGCTCGGCGTCGGCGATGGCTGCCGTCGATGGCGCGATCGAGGCCGCGCCCGCTGCGGTGAGCCGCTGGTAGGTGACCGTCTTGAGGAACTTGCCGACCCACAGACCACCGGTGTAGCGACCGGCCCGGCCGGTCGGCAGGACGTGATTGGTGCCGATGGATTTGTCCGAGAACGCAACCGTAGCTTCGGGCCCGATGAACAACGATCCGTAGTTGCGGAGGTTCGCCGCATACCAATCGTCGTCCGCGGTTTGGATTTCCAGATGCTCCGGCGCATAGGCGTCGGACACCTTGACGACTTCCTCGCGCGAGTCGCACACCACGACCGTGCCGTGCTCACGCCAAGCACCGCCCGCAACCTCGACGGTCGGCCAGTCGGTGGACAACCACCGCTCGATCTCGGCAAGGACCGCCGTACCGAAGGCTCGGTCGGTCGTCACCAAGAGCGCGGGACTGTTGAAGCCGTGCTCGGCCTGGCCGAGCAGATCCGCGGCGACCAGTCGCGGGTCGGCGCTCTCGTCGGCGATGACGGCAACCTCCGTCGGGCCGGCGAGCAGGTCGATCCCGACCGTTCCGAACAGCTGCCGTTTCGCCTCCGCGACATACGCGTTGCCCGCACCGACCACCAGGTCGACTGGCGGCACATCCTCGAAACCGAAGGCCAAGGCGGCGAACGCCTGGACGCCACCCAGGCAGGCGATCACGTCGGCACCGGCAAGGTCCATCGTGTAGAGCTGCGGTCCGTAGATCCCCTTCGCCGCCCGCGGCGGCGCCATCGCGACCACCGTGTCCACACCGGCCACCTTCGGCACGGTCACGGTCATGATCGAGGAGGCGATCAAGGGGTACCGCCCACCGGGTGAGTACGAGCCGACGCGACTGATCGGCAGGTGTTTGTGCCCGAGTACGACGCCGGGCCGGGTCTCCGCTTCGAGGTCCGTCAGCGTCGCTCGCTGCAACCGGGCGAACCCCTCGACCTGCTCGCGCGCGAACTCCAGATGGGCCGCCAGCTCCTCGTCGACCGAGGCGGCCGCGGCCTTGATCTGGTCGGCGGAGACGACGAACGACTCCGGATTCCAGTCGTCCAGCTGTTCGGAGTACCGGCGGATCGCCGGCAGCCCCTCCCGCTCGACGTCGGACAGGATCCGGCTCACCGTGCCGATCACCTCCGGCGACCGTTCGACCCGCTCCGGCCAGCCCGCTTTGAGGATCTCCACGCTGCCCACTTCCTATCTTTCGATATACGAGATATAAATTCAGCTTCTCGTATGATCATAGGCGCGACCCTCCAGAACAGGACAGTGCTCACCATGTCATCCCCCAGGCACACCGCACCGGCCGTCGCCACGACGGCCGCGCCGCGACCCCGCGGCCACTACGCCCAGGCCCGGATCGCCGGCGACCTGATCTTCACGGCCGGTTTCGGGCCTGTCGATCCGCAAACCGGTCTACTCGTCGGCGACGGCGATGTCGCCGAACAGACCCGGCAGACGCTGCGCAACCTGCAGGCAGTGCTGGCCGAAGCGGGCGCGACGCTTCAGGACGTCGTCAAGCTCACCGCGTTCCTGGAGGATCCGGATCGCGACTGGGACGCCTACGACGCCGTGTTCCCGGAGTTCTTCGAGGCGCCCTACCCGGCTCGGCTGACGGCCGGCGCCCACCTCGGCACGATCCTCGTGGAGATCGAAGCCGTCGCATTGCGACCGCGCCAGGACCTTGCATCAAGCCCCCAATAACTCATATTATCCGCATATCGGAAGCTTTATCTCTTATTTCGAAAAGTGCAGCAGACGCCGCCCCGCGCCGATCTCCGGCCCACCAAGGGAGCATTTCGATGACAATGAGGCGCGCGGCCCTGACAGCCGCCTTCGCACTGGCGCTGGTCTCGGGCTGCGGCAGCAGCAACCCCGGGACCGCCGCAGGCCCCGACGCGACGTCATGGCGTGACCAGATCAAGCCGGGCCCGCTGGAGGTCGGCGTACTGCCGGCCAAAGGCACTCCCGGCCTGAAGTTCCTGGAGAACCTCAGTACCGGGCTGGAGAGCGAGTACCCCGGTTCCAAGGTGACCTTGACCTTCGCCAACACCGAGGCGCGCCCGGGCCTCGAACAGCGGTGGCGTGCCGGGACCCCGCCGGATGTGGACTACGGCATGTTCGACGGCACCGTCCCGGACCTGCGCGCCTGGGCGGACGACGACGCGCTGCTGGACCTGACGCCGTACCTGCAGCAAAAGGACCCGGCCAGCGGCAAGCCCTGGCTGGATCGCTACAGCCCGACCGTGCGCAAGTTCATGGAGCACCCGGAGACCAAGAAGATCTACGCGGTGCCCTCGGAGCTGTCCTTGCACGTGTTGTTCTACAACGCGAAGCTGTTCAAGGACCTCGGGATCAAACCGCCGACGACCTGGAACGAACTGCTGTCGGCCGCGGACGCGCTGACGGCGAAGAACGTCGACCCGATCGCACTCACTGGGTTGTTCGAACCGTACATGGGGATGTGGAGCGACCATCTCTGGCTGCGAACCGTCGGCTACGCCAAGGCCCGCGGGGTGCTGACCGAAGGCAAGGGTCACATCACCGAGGACCCGGGCTTCCTGAAAGGACTGCAGATGCTGCAGGACTTGCGGGACAAGAAGGCCTTCCTGAAGGGGTTCAAGGGCACCGACTTCACCGCCGCACAGGCGCAGTTCTTCCAGGGCAAGGCCGGCATGATCCTGATGGGCTCGTGGCTGGTCAGCGAGATGAAGGACGTGATCCCGAAGGGCTTCGAGCTCGGGGTCGTCGCGTTCCCGAAGGTGGACGGCGCAGCCGGTGACCAGGGCACGGTGATGGCCGCCCTGCAGAACGTGTCGATCTCGGCCAAGAGCCCGGACATCCCGCTGGCACTGTCCTGGATCGACAAACTGACCAGCGTCGAAACCCAGACCAAGCGCGCCACCGAGATCGGCGAGGTCTCGGCTGTCGTCGGCGTACCGAGTCCGCCTGGTGTACCGGGGATCGACACCGTGCTGTCCCAGGCAGACGCACTGCAGCCACGCGACTTCGGACTCTCCCAGAGCAAAGCCGGAAAGCCTGTGTACGCCGAGATCGCGCGACTGCTCTTCGGCGAGCAGGACGCGGACGAGACGTTGCAGCGGTTGGACGCCGCCCTCCGACGAGTCCACAAGAACTGACATGCTCCGCAACGCCCAGCGGCGTATCGTCATCCCGTTCCTGCTGCCTGCCGTCGTACTGCTGGCGCTGTTCTTCCTGTATCCGCTGGTGCGGACGTTCGGCATCTCGTTGTCGGACTGGACCCGCACCGGCGCGTCGAGATACGTCGGCGGCGCGAACTACACCGCGCTGCTGTCCGACCCGGAGTACCGGACCGCGCTGAAGAACACCTTCGCCTTCACCTTCATCGGCGGCTGCATGCTGTTTCCGCCGGCGGTCGCGATCGCCTGGGCGCTGAACCAGCCGATCCGCAGTGAACGGTTCTTCCGGTTCGTGGTCTTCGCGCCGGTGGTGCTGTCGGCGGCGGTGGTCGCGCTGATGTGGAAGTTCATCTACCACCCGACGCTCGGTTTGATCAGTCCGGCGATGGCGGAGCTCGGTCTCGGCGGACTGGCGCGGGAGTGGCTGGGCGATCCGTTGACCGCCTTGCCTGCGGTGGCGTTCACCACCGTCTGGCAGGGCATCGGGATCTGGGTGGTGCTGCTGTCGGCGGGATTCGAGCGGCTGCCCCGCGACGTACTGGAGGCCGGGCGGGTCGACGGCGCCGGCGAGTGGCGCCTGTTCTGGTCGGTGATGATGCCGATGCTGCACGATCTGCTCCGCATCCTGCTGGTGCTGTGGATCGTGCAGAGCATGCAGGCGTTCGCGTTCGTCTACATCATGACCGGCGGTGGCCCGTTCGGCTCGACCGAAGTGGTCGGCACGCTGATGTACCGGATCGCCATCGACCAGACCGAGTTCGGCTACGCGGCGGCGATGGGCGTGGTCCTCGTCGCGGTACTGCTGATCGTCACGACAATCCTCAACAAGGTGCTGAAGCGCGATGACCTCGAGTACTGACATCCGCCCCAGGTCGTACCGGCCGCATCACCTGATCATCTACCTGGTGCTCGGCACCATCGCCTTCTCGGCCGCGGCCGCGTTCGCCTGGGTGGTGAACGTGTCCCTGAAGACGAATCAGGAGTTTCTCGGGACACGGCCGTGGACCATCGCCGAGAAGTTCCACTTCGAGAACTACGCGAACGCGTGGACCAACGCGGATGTCGGTGCGTTCTTCGGCAACAGCGTGATAGTCAGCATCAGCGCCACCATCCTCGGTGTCGTGGTCTCGGCGTTCGCCGCCTATCCGATCGCCCGGATTCCGTTCCGGCTCAACGGCGTCGTACTGGCGGTGTTCCTGACCGGCCTGATGGTTCCGTGGATGGTGACCTTCATCCCGCTGTACCTCACCCTGCAGGACCTGGCGCTGCTCGACACCCGCTTGGGGCTGGTCCTCGTCTACGCGACCTACAACCTGCCGTTCAACATCTTCGTTCTGGTCGGCTTCCTGCGCACCCTCCCCCGCGAGCTCGAGGAAGCCGCCGCGGTGGACGGCGCCGGCCCGACCACGACCTTCATCCGGGTCATCCTGCCGCTGCTCGGACCAGGCCTGGCCTCCGTCACCATCATCAGCTTCCTGAGCAATTGGAACGAGTTCTTCTACGCCCTCGTGCTGATCCACAGTCCGTCGAAGATGACCCTTCCCCTCGGCTTGTTCCAGCTGGGCCAGGCCGCGGACTACGGCACCAACTGGGTCACGCTCTTCGCCGGGATGATGATCACCGCCCTCCCGGTCCTCGTGGTCTTCGCACTGCTGCAGAAGCAGGTGACGAAAGGCCTCACCGCCGGCGCGCTCAAAGGCTGACCTCGAGCCGCGCGCATCCACCCCTGGAGTCGCATCATGGCATCGTCCTTCTCCCGCAGAGCCGCTCTGCAGATCGGCAGTGGCACCTTGGCAGGTCTCGCAGCCCCGGCCGCCGCCGGCGCTGCCGGTCAGACCAACACCGACACGATCGTCATCCCGGGCAGCGAGCCCGATGTGCAGACGGCGAAGACTTGGTGGCCGCCCCAACGACAGGTGTGGACCCCCGTCGGCTGGAAGGGCCATCTGTTCCGGTTCGACGTGTTCTACAACGGGGCCACGATCTGCCAACCGGCGATCGCCCTGCCACCGTCCGGCGCCGCGACACTGAAGCCCTATCTGAACGAGTACAAGGGAAAGGACTTCCAGCTCACCCCCGTGATGCCGTCCAGCGGAGGATTTCCGAAGGAACCGACGTACCTCCATCGCACCGACTTCGGGGTCGGCGTTCAGGGGTGGCGCGACGACACTGCCACCCCGGTCCTGACCACCGACTACCGCCGCCAGGAAGGACTGGTGCTGCGTCAGTCGGTCTTCGCACATGTGAAAGGCGGCAAGCCCGTCGAGACCGCCAGCGAACCGATCTATGCGTGGCACCGATTCTCCGTCGAGCACGTCGACCCGTTGGTCGCGCCAACGACGTTCGAGTTCGTCCTGCGGCTCAGCAAGGCGTACTTCAAACACTATGTGGGCCCGCCGGAACAGCAGGAAGCATTCGTCACCATCCAGGCCGTGCCATCCACGGCACCACTCGACTCGGCGCTGCGCATCGACCGGATCTGGAACCCGGACGGCCGTCCCCTGACAGTTCCCGTGTACGACGAAAGTGGCGCCGTACGGGTGATTGTCGGAACCCCGCAGGGCGGCACCATCGGTCTGTCGCCGACCGATGGCCAGGAGCGCATCTACGACCTCAAGCTCGGTCTACCAGTGGCCAAAGGCAACCATATCGACGTCCTGCTGCCGATGCTCCCGCAACCGGCCGCGGAAGCGAATGCCGAGTGGGCACTCGGTCATGATGGTGCGCTGGCCCAGTGCGAGGCGTTCTGGAGCAACGAACCGGCCGCCGCCGTGATCCAGACTCCGGAACCGCATGTCGACGCCTACTTCCGGCGCAGTGTCCAGCTGGCCGAGATCATCGCCGAGAAGAGCCCGGACTCAGGCAAGTTCACCTTCCTCACCGGGTCGTACGGGTACGACCTGTTGTGGAGTACGCCGACCTCGATGATCAGCCATATGTTCCTGGACCTGCTCGGGCGGCACGAGGTCGTTGCCCGACACATCGAGGTGTACCTCGACGTCCAAGGCAAGCGGCAACCACCGGGAGCGGCGTACCAGTCGATCGGCAGTCAGGGCTTCTTCGCGACCCCGCTCAGTCTGCAGTCCTTCGACTGGCTCGGCGATCACGGCGCGATTCTCGAGGCCGCTGCTCGGCATGCGTTGTACAGCCGCGATCAAGCGTTCATCGCGCGGTGGCTGGACCCGATTATCGCCGCCTGCGACTTCATCAAGCGCGCTTGTGAGTCCACTGGCCATCCCGGCGTACAGGGTCTGATGCCGGCCGCGGCGTCGAACGACACCGGCGTCGAGCAGCAGTCGATCTGGATTCAGGTCTGGAACTACAAGGGGCTGGTGAGCTCCGCCCGGCTGCTCAAGCGGCTCGCTCATCCACGGGCGGCCGAGTTCGCGACGTTCGCCGAGAGTTTCCGCAGTACATTCGTCGCCGCGCTGCGTGCCGCTTCCAAGACTGCGCCGACGTGGACCGATCCGAGCGGTGCCACGCATCCGGTGTTGCCGACGAAGTTCTACGGCCCGGACAGCCCGTGGCCGTACCTCGAAGCGTTCGATTCGGGTGCGCTGGCGGCGGTCTGGGCCGGACTGATGCCGGCCGACGACCCGCTGATGCGCTCGTACGTCGAGTTCTTCCGGGTCGGTCCCAATACGAAGCTGTTCGACCCGTGGCACCACACCGCGCTGGACCGCGTGGTGCTCGACCACGAGCAGAGCAGCGGCGAGCCCTGCTACAGCTGGAACCTCTTTCATAGCTGGCAACGCGGCCAGCGATCGCTGTTCCTAGAAGGTCTGTACGGCCTGATGGTCGGAGGCTGCTCCGAGCAGACCTTCATCTCCGGCGAACATCGCAACGCCATGTACGGCAACCTGTTCGTCCAGCCCCTGGTCACCTGGGCAGTCCGCCAGGCGGTCATCGACGACAGCCTGGTCGACGGCGAACTGCACCTGCTCCGCCTGTGCCCACTCGCCTGGCTGTCGGACTCGCGTCAAACCGTGTTCGACCGCATGCCGACGCTGTACGGCGCTGTCCGTCTCGCCTTCCGGCTCTCGTCCGACCAGAAGACCCTGACCGTCACCTGGACCGGACCGAAGGCCGAACGCCCACGCCGGGTGGTGCTGCACACTCCCCCGCTCCCCGGCCTGCACCGCATCGTCGTCAACGGCCGAAGCCACCCCGCCGGCCGGCCCATCACCCTGTAGGAGCTCCGATGCGAACCCGCTCGCTCCATCTACCGCTCGTCGCCCTCGTCCTCACCACCACGACGCTGACAAGTCCCGCCGCCACGGCCCGCGCAACACCTCCTGGTACGGCGGCCACCGCCACCGCCTCGTCGACGAGCGCAGCCCGCCCAGCACCCGGCTCTGCCGCCACCGCTCGATCGTGGCGCCCGGACTCCGTTCCGCTGTCAGCGCGGCGGTCGGCGGCCAAGTCTGCAGTCGCTGCCGCTGCCGGGGACGACATCACCGGCGACGGGCGCCCGGACCTCGTCGTACGGGATCCCGGCCCGGACGCAGGCAGCCTCAGGCTGTTCACCCACGACGGGTCGACGACCACCAACCCGTGGACCTCACAACTCGGCCTCGGCGGCAGCTGGGACTTCGCCGACATCCTGTTGCTCGCCGACGTCATCGGCGACGGCCGGCCCGACCTGGTAGCCCGCGACCCAGCCACCGGAAACGGAACGTTGTGGATCGATCCCCACACCGGCACCACCGGCAACCCCTGGACGACCCGGGTCTCCGCCGGCGGCGGCTGGAACATGTACAACACGATCCTGCTCAGCGACGTCACCGGCGACGGCAAACCAGAACTCCTCGGCCGCGACCCAGCCGCCGCGAGCGGCACCCTGTGGGTGCACCCCAACACCAGCGGCCAAGCGAACCCCTGGACTACCCCACGCCAATGGGCCGGCACCGGGTGGAACCTCGCCGACACGATGATGCAGGCGGACGCGACCGGCGACGGGCGTCCCGACATGGTCGTGCGCGACGGCTCCGGCGCACTCTGGGTGTACCCGCACAACGGATCCACAACCGGCAACCCCTACACGATCGGCCGGTACGGCGCCGGCACCGGCTGGGATCTCGCGAAAGTCATGCTCGTCGCAGACGCCACCGGTGATGGCCGTCCGGACGCGCTCGTGGTCGACGCGGACGGCACGTTGTGGGTGTACCCGCACAACGGATCCACGACAGCGAACCCGTACACCGTGGCGCGCTACCCCGCCGGCACCGGCTGGAACTTCGCCAACGCGCTGATGACCGGCGACCTGACCGGCGACGGCCGACCGGATCTGCTCGGCCGGGTCCGCGCCGGTGACCTCTGGATCTACCCGCACACCGGCACCAGCCAGCCCTGGCAGACCCGGTTCTCCGGCGGCACCAGATGGGGCTTCGAGAACCAGGTGCTGCTCGGCGATGTCACCTGCGACCACCGGCCCGACGTACTGGCTCGCGATCCGCTAGCCGGGAACGGTGATCTGTGGGTCTATCCCAACACCGGCGCCACCACGAGCGATCCGTGGACCGCTCCACGAACCTGGGGCGGCAGCGGCTGGAACACCGCCACCGCCTTGCTGCTCGGCGACCTCACCGGCGACGGCTGGGCCGACCTGATCTCTCGCGACCGAGCCGGCGAACTCTGGATCTACCCACACAACAAGCTTGCCACCGGCAACCACTGGACCGTCGGTCGGAAATGGGCCGGCACCGGCTGGAACACCGCCAGGCTGCTTACATTGGCCGACGTCACCGCCGACGGGATCGCGGATCTGGTCGACCTCGAGCAGGACGGTTCGCTCTGGATCTATCCCACCGGCACCGGTTCACCGATTCGCGTCGTCGGCAACTGGTCAGGCGTGGTCGCACTGACCACCGGCGACGCGACCGGCGATGGCAGGCCGGACCTGGTCACCCGCAACACCGCCGGCCAGCTGACTCTCTACCCACACAACGCTTCCACCGGGAACCCCTGGCCGACCGGACAACCTCTCGGCACCGGCTGGGCCTTCGCGTCCGCCCTCATGCTGTGACTGACGCTCAGCGCTGCCAGGCCCGCACGTAGTCGACGGCCTTCTTGCCTGATGCCGTCGCCGGGTTGGGTTCGTAGCCCGAGCGCGAATAGACGTAGAGGTCCTCGATGATGTTCGTGTTCTCCGACGGGGCGCCGGCGACGCTGCAGACCAGCTTCCCGTCGATGTAGAACTTGGTGCCCTGCGCCGAGATGTCAGCGCCGTACACGTGGAAGTCAGCCCCCGGATCGAAGGCGAGGTTCACCTGGCACCCACCACCGGCGTTGGCGTGCGAGGTCAGGTAGAGACGGCGAGGATTGTCGCTGTACTGCTCGTAGACATCCGTCTCCTGCCAGGAGTTCACGCCGGCGGCCTGCCAGGTCCAGAACGCCGGCCAGAAGCCTCGTTTGTCCGAGACCGGGCTCCCCTGGGCGTTCAGGACGTCGTACGTGAGCTTGGCGCGAGACTCCATGAAGCCGTACTTGAACGTGAAGCCTCGGCTGCCCGTCGAGCTCAGCAGACAGGACGTCCAGTCGTACGTCGTCCCGGACGGCGCCTGGTAACGCTCGCGCTTGGCGGTCATCGTCATCACGCCGTTGGACTCGCTGCAGTTGCGATCCAGGTTGTACTCGAGCTGCTGGTTGCCCTTGTTACCCCGGCCCGCGTCGGCCAGCGCGCTGGAGTGCCCGTTCCATTTCGTGCCCCAGTCGACCGCTGTTCCGTTGAACTCGTCCCACCACTTGATGCCCCACCCGGTGCCGCCGCCGACTGGCTGGACACCGGCCGGCGGGTCGTCCGCGAGCACCCGCGAAGTGGTTGCCTCGTCGGCCGCTGTCGCGTGCGTGGCGACCAGCGCACCGGACAGCGCGAGCAGGCCGGCTACCACCGGCACGGTGATTCTTCGTTGGAACATCAGCGATCTCCTTGTGACTGCGCCGGGCAGGCCGGCGAGGGGGCGGGCACACGGGCTACTGCATTGTTTCTGGCAACTCATGGAAACGATGCAGCAACAGCTTGCCACGGATTCCACAGATGTGCCAGCATCTGATGGGCCTTGTGGAGGTGAGACGCGGTGCGGATTCTCGTGACCGGTGCGGCAGGACATGTTGCACAGCAGGTACTTCCGGCACTCGAGCAGCGCTACGAGGTCCGGCCGGTCGACCTGGCGGACGGCGACCTGAGCGACGCCGCGGTCGCCCGGCGCGCGGTGACCGGAGTCGATGCGATCGTCCACCTGGCCGGCAATCCACATCCCGACTCCGGCTGGGACAGCCTGCTCGGTCCGAATGTCGTTGCCGTCGCCAACATCTTGACCGCCGCCGCCACGACCAGAGTGGTGCTCGCCGGCTCGATCCATGCCGTCGGCCAATACCGGCACGGACCCGTCGTCACTCAGTTGCCGACAGCACCCTGCTGCGCCTATGGCGCCACCAAGGCGTTCGCCGAGGCCGCGGCGCGCACCCACTCGTACAGCTCCGGCGGATCAGTGATCTGCCTACGACTAGGTGCCTGTACGCCGACGCCACCTGCCCAACAGGCGTTGGATCACTGGCTTGCGCCGGAAGATCTTCAGCAGCTGGTCATCCGAGCTCTGGAGGCACCAGTGCGATTCGCCATCGTGCATGGCGTCTCGGCGAACACCGGGAGCCGCTGGTCGACCGCCAACACCATCGGCTACCGTCCGAGCCGGGACTCCTCGCCGTACCGGCTTCAGGTGAGCGATGATCCCCAATGGGCACCTTGTCAGGGAGCAGACTGATGACGATCGCAATGATTCCCGAGACCGAGCTCACCGAGGACCAGGACAAACCGCTCCGTGAGCTGTTGGCCAAGGCCTTCCCGGGACGAGCAGACCACTTCCGTCAGCAGTCGTGGTGGCTCGCGCGGCCGCAGTGGCGGTTGATCCTGAGTGACGGTGGCGTGCCGGTCGCGCACCTCGGCATCGAGCGCAGACGGATCGGCGTCGGAGATGAGGACCTGTACGTCGCCGGCGTGGGCCACGTCTGCACCGACCCGGCGTACCGGGGTCGCGGTCTCGGTGTCGAACTGATGGCGCACCTCCGTGAGGTCCTCCCGGCTCCGTTCGGATTCCTGACCTGCTCGCGCGCTGTCCAGGGCTTCTACGAAGCCGCAGGGTGGGTCGAGGTCGCACCCGGTGTGACGATGACGAACGTCTACACCGGCGAGAAGATCACGGCCTACACCCACCCGGCGATGGTGCTGGGCGACGGCTTCCCGGCAGGTCGGCCGATCGACCTGCGCGGCCTTCCCTGGTGACCTGATCAGCGTCGGACGATCGTGAAGGACTCGGCCAGGCGATCTGGCTGCAGCTGTCCCCTGTCCGCTATCGCAGCACAACGCTTCCGCACCGAGTCGGCCTCCGTGCCTGGCTGACTGATGTGCTGGGCCAGGGCGGCCAGCTTGAGGCCGAACGTGTCGGTGATGTCCACGTAGTGCTGGGGTTCAGGCGGCTCGCTGAACCAGACCTCCGGCACCGGCCAGGTCCCGAGGCCGGCGAGTTCCGGGTGTACGTACGGGTTCAGGGCGTCGGGATAGACCGCGCAAGCCGTCGCTTCACCGACGGCCGCGTGGTCGGGATGATCCGCATCCAGCAGGCGCCAGGTCCGGTCCGGCGAGCTGGTCAGCACGCGCTGCGGCCGTTTGAGCCGGATCGCGCGCGTGATGTCTCGTCGCAGTTCGAGGGTGACTGTGAGTCTGCCGTCCGAGTAGCCGTTCAGGAACTCGACATCGTGGACTCCGACGGCCGCCGCGGCGGCACGCTGCTCGGCCTCCCGCACTTGCTGGATCGTCTCCCTGGGCTCCCCCTGTCCGGCTTCGCCACGGGTGACGACGAGGTACGACACCTCGATTCCCTCCCGGATCCACTGCGCGATCGTGCCCGCGGCATTGAAGTCGACGTCGTCGGGATGGGCGAAGACGGCGAGTGCTCTTGTCATTTCAGCGCTCCAGCGGTCAGGCCGTCGACGATCCGGCGCTGGAAGAGCAGCGCGCCGATCACCAACGGGACGGTGACGGCCACACCGGCCGCCATCTGGGTTCCGAACGGTTGGTCGAACTTGTACTGGCCGGTGAACAGCGCGGTGATCACCGGCGCGGTCCGCATCTTCTGATCGTTCGTCAACGACAACGCGATGATGAACTCGTTCCAGGCCGCGATGAAGGTGATGATTCCGCTCGTGAAAACCCCCGGCATCGCCAGTGGCAGGATGACCGCGCGGAACGCCTGCCACTGACTGCATCCATCCACCTGGGCAGCGTCCTCGAGCTCCGACGGCAACTGCTTGAAGAACGCCGTCAGATTGAACACCGTGAGCGGGAGCCCGAAACTGAGACTCGGCAGCACTAGCGCCTGGTAGGTGTTGATCCAGTCCAGCCCGACGAACAGCTTCAGCAGCGGGATCAGCAACGTGACACCGGGGAACATCGAGGTGGCGACGATGATCGCCAGTACGACGTTCTTGAACCGGAACTCGACCCGGGCGATGACGTAGGCCGTGGTGATACCGATCGCCAGCGTGAGCAGAGTCGTCGTACCGGCGACGATCAGGCTGTTGAGCAGCGCCCGCCCGAAGCCGTTGCGCTCCGCGAACGCAGCCGCGAGGTTCTGGAACGACACCGGCAACGGGAACGGCGTCGTCGCGAACTGGTCGGCCGGGTGCCGCAGCGCGCTGACGATCATCCAGTAGAAGGGGACCAGGCAGAACAGCACGATCAACGCGGACCCGATGTCGGCAAGCTGGAGACGTTTGGTCATCGGCGCTCCTTCAGCCCGCGCCCGATCAGGTCGGCGCCGAGCAGTTTGACGAACACGAACGCGATCAGCGCGATGTAGAGGAAGAGAACAGTCGAGTACGCCGCCGCCGGCCCGTACCGAACGTTCGACATCTCGTACTGCGCGAGCGTCGACAGCGTCTCCACCGAGTGTTTGTGCGCACCGACCAGGACGAATGGCAGGTCGAACATCTTCAGTGCGTCGAGGATGCGGAAGAGGACCGCGACGACCAGCGTCGGTTTCACCAGCGGCAGCGTGATGCGCCAGAAGGTCGCCCAGCTCCCGGCGCGGTCCATCTTCGCGGCCTCGTAGACCTCCTTCGGGACAACCTGCAGGCCGGCCAGTACTAGCAAGCCGATGAACGGGGCGGTCTTCCAGATGTCGGCGATCAGTACCGCGGTGAACGGCGCCGACAGGAACCCGAGCATCGTCGAATCGTCCGCGGTCCAGACCACGTCAGTCCGCAGTACGGCGTTGGCGATGCCGTCACTCTCGAAGACCCATCGCCACAGCAGTCCGGAGATCGCCGTCGGGATCGCCCACGGAACCAGGACGCTGACCCGGACCAGCGCCTGGGTCCGGATCGCACGATTCATGACCAGTGCCATCGCGACGCCGAGTGCCATCTCGGCGACCACCCCGACGACGGTGAACAGCGTCGTGTTCCAGAAGGCGTTGCGAAACGCCTCACTGGACTCACCGGTGAAGATGCCCGCGAAGTTGCCGAGCCCGATCGACTCCGTTCGTTCGAGCATCCCGGTCTGCGGGTTGACGCGATCGGCGACTTCGACGAAGGCCAGCCGGATCGCCGCCACCACCGGGTATCCGACCACCAGGGCAAGGGTGAGCAGGGTCGGTGACAGCATCAGCGCGGTCGACCAGCCAGGACGTTTCACCGGTTGACGATCTCGGTCAGGCGCTGCTGCAGGTCGGCCAGCGCCTGCTCGGACGACTTCTTGCCGGTCAGCGCGCTGCTCATCTCCTCCTGGATCGCCGCCGTACCGTCGCCGTACCGGACGATCGACGGTCACGGAGCGGCGTTGACGAGACCCGCCTTGAGCATCGGCAGGAAGGCGAACTGCTTGACGAGCTCAGGGTCGTCGTACAGGGCCGTGTACGACGGCGATTGCGACGACTGCACCATCAACTGCTTGGCGGTCGGCTGGCCGGTCATCCACTGGATGAACGCCAGGGCCGTCGCCTTGTTCTTCGTGTACTTGCTGATCGCCAGGTTGTTGGCGCCGATCGTGCCCTTGCCCGGTCCGTCCAGGCCCGGAATCGGGGCGACTCCGAACTTGCCCGCGACCTTGCTGGAGCCGTCGGTCCGGTTGGCGAGCGTGTAGACGTACGACCAGTTGCGGTGGAAGAGCAGCTTGCCTTCCTGGAACGCCCGGCGGCCGCCCTCCTCATCCCACGTGATCGCGGCCTTCGGGATGTGCCCGGACGCGAACCCCTGGACGAGGAAGTCCAGGCCCCGCTTGGCCTCACTGGTGGCAAGGTTCGGCTTGCCGTCCGGCCCGACCACCGAACCGCCGGCGGAGTTGATCGCCTCCGAGGCGTTGACCGTCAGTCCTTCGTACTTGTTGAACTGACCGCCGTAGCAGTCCACACCCTTTGCCTCCGGCAACTTCAGGACCTTGTCGCAGGCAACCGTCAGCTCGGCCCAGGTCTTAGGCGGTTGTACGCCGGCCTTGGCCAGCAGGTCGGTGCGGAAGTAGAGCAGTCCCGTGCCACCACCCCACGGAGCTGCGTACATCTTGTCGAAGTACTTCACTCCCGCGACCAGCGACGGAATCATCTGCGAGAGCTGGAACTCACTCTGCGGCAGCTCGTCGACCCAGCCGTTCGCCGCGAACTCCGCGGTCCACACGACGTCGAGCGCAACTACGCCGTACGAGGCCGACTTCGTCTGGGCGTTCTGGATCAGCTGTTGACGCTGACCGTCGGCCTGGGCAGGAAGCTCGACGAGCGTGACCTTCTCGTCCGCGTGCTCCGCGTTCCACTTGTCCAGCAGGCCCTGCAGCACGCCGCTGGAGTCCTTGCCGGTGACGAACGTGATCGGGCCCTTGCCTTCCAGGGCGCTGGTTGTGGAGTGGACGACGGGCTTGGCGTCCGCGGTGCATCCGGTCACGGCAAGGGCTGCGGCGACCAGCAGCGCACAGCTGCGGTACTTCATGGCAGAACCTCCAGGGTCGCTCCGCCGGCCAGTTGGTGGCCGCGGATGTCGATAACTGAGAGTTGGTAGGTGCCAGGACGATCCAGCGCGACGAGCGCGTCGAAGCGCTCGAGTCGCCCATGTCCGACGCCCAGAGTCGTCGTCGAGACGATCGCGCCGCTGGCATTGGTGATCCGGAGCCGTACAGGTCCAGCGGCTGCGACGCCTGTGCCGACATCCACGCTTCGTTTCGCCTTCACCTGTGGATGCGAGACCTGCGTGACCTGCTGCCCGGTGGCGAGCCAGCGGGGAGCCGTCTCGATGGTTCGGCCGTCGTCGGTGTACAGGACCAACTGAGCCAATGCCGTGCGGCCGGCAGTCGGCGGCGGATAGCTGAGCGGCAACTGATTGCCACTAGCAACTTGTATGCCGTCGAGATAGAGCTCGGCTCGCCGTACAGCTTTTGGCAGCTTGTCGACTGTTGCCGCGCCGGCTGCGAGCCGGAGGGCAGGTCGACGTTCCGAGGTCGCTGCGCCGGTCAGCTGCGCGAGTTCGCCGTACGTGCGGGTCGGCTTGTCCGGATACTCCAGCAATGTCCACCCGTGCCACTCGTCGTCCGGCTTCGTCTCGGACCACACGAACCAGGCCAGGCCGGAGATGTACGAACGCTGTGCAGCTAGCTCATAGGTACGGCGAAGGTAGTACGCGCGGCGGTCGTCCGGGACCAGCCCCATCCAGGTCTGGATCGCCGAGTACGAGAACTCCCCCAGATAGATCTTCTTGTGGGCATCGCCCTGGCGGACCATCTCGGAGCGGAGCCGATCGATGCCGAGGAAGTTGTCGTCGAACTCACCACCGGCCGCGTTCTCACGCACCTTCGCCGGATCGTGATTGTCGGGATGCCGGTCGTCGGTGTACGGATGCGCACCCATCACATCGAAGAAATCATCGTTGCCCGCGGCATCGGGGTACGTGCGAAGTGCGGCGTACACGTTTCGGACGAAGCCGGGGTCGGTTCGCGTGGTGCCGCCGAAGATCACGTCAGTGGCCGGGTCCTGCGCTTTCACAGCGAGATAGCCCGTGCGCAGCAGCTTCGCGTAGTCCGCGGGATCTTCGACCGGCTGGTAGAAGTCGCGCCAGTTCTCCTCGTTCCAGATCTCGTAGCTCTCCACCTGGCCTCGGTAGCGAGCGGCGAGGGTCTGGACGAAGTTTTGGAACTCCTGGAGTTCGGCGGCAGTCCGGGTCGGTGGGTACCAGATCCGCCGGCCGTAGTCCGGCACTGTCTCGACCAGATCCGGGTGCACCCAGTCGGGCGTCGAGTTGATGTGTACGGCGGTGCTGATGCCGCGCTGATCCGCTTTCGCGAAATAGGCATCTAGTACCGAGTAGTCGCAGGAATCACGACGCGGGCAGAGACCGGTCCAGGACGCGACGACCTGCGCACGCCGTACGCCGGCTTCGGCCATCTTGTCCAATGACGCGTCGAGGTTGGCGGCCGCCGGATAAACGAAGGCCACCGCGATGTCGCGAACCCGCTCGGACGACACCGGCTGGTCGCGCCGGGGCTGGGGCAGAACGAGGTTTGCTGCTTCCGTCGGCTGCGCGGCCGTCACCGGGCCGATGGCCAGGGACAACGCGAGCATGACGAACTGAACCTGATGAGGCATGAGGGCATCACTTTCCGCGCACCCCGTTTGCGCATGAGGGCAGGCCGATCTGCCACGCGCCGAGGGCGCGTGGTGATCGGAGTGGTGTGATCAGTCCTGGGTTGGCAGCGGCCGAGCCGGCCAGTGGACCTTGGCGGTCGCAGGTCCGGTGGAACCCCGGACAATGAGCTGGGTGTCGACCTCGATCGGCCCGGTGTCCGCCTTGTCCCTGGACTGCAGGATGCTCAGCAGCAGGTCGACCGCGAGCGAGCCGATCTCTTCGACGGGGATGCGCACGGTGGTGAGCTGCGGACGAGTCAGGGTGGCGACGAACGTGTCGTCGACGCCCACGACGCTGATGTCGTCGGGGATGGACAGCCCGCGGTTGACCAACTGGAGCATCAGCCCGATGGCGGTCAGGTCGTTGTTGGCGATCGCCGCGGTGACGCCATGTGCGGCGACGATGTCGGCCGCCTGCACACCGCCTTCGACAGACTGGGCGAACGGACCGACCTCGACGAGTTCCATACCGAGCGACTTACAGGTACGCCGTACTGCGGCTCGCCGGTGCTGGTTGGACCACACGCTGCGCGGTGCGTTGACGTAGGCGCAGCGCGTGTGGCCTAGCGCATACAGGTGTTCGACGGCTTGCCGCATCCCGTCCTCACTCGAAGCGACGACAGTCGGTAGACCACCGGCGCTGCGGTTGACGAGCACTGTCGGCACCCTGCTCGCGACCTCGACCAGCGTCTCGCTCGGAAGCCGGGACGACCAGAAGATCAGCCCGTCGACCTGCCTGGACATCTCGGCAACTGCCTCGGCCTCTTCACCGGCATGCGCGTCGCTGTCGGCCAGCGAGACTCCGTAGTTGCGGGACCGCGCACGTCGCTGCACGGCCTTGATCATCGGTGGGAAGAACGGGTTGACGATGTCCGGCACGATCAGCCCGATCGAACCGGTGCGCGTCGACCGCGGGATCGGATCCGGGATGTAGCCCAGGCGCTCCGCGACCTCCAGCACATGCGTGCGCGTCGCGGCATTCACCCGATCGGGCATGCCGAACGTCCGCGACACCGTTGCCTTGGACACCCCAGCCTCGACTGCGACATCCGCGATGGTCACCGCCATACCGACCTCCTCTTGCCCCAGAGCCTGCACCGGCGCTGGCAGCGAGTCAAGAGCATTCCGGAAACTCTTGGCAAAGTTGCTGCAACACGACAGACTAGTTGCACCGCTCGAGGAGGCTGAGTTGCAGATCGCAGACGCATGGCTGACCGCGATCCCCGGTCGGGGGCAGGACATGCTGCTCGTCGTCGTGGAGACGGACGACGGCCTGAAGGGTCTGGGCGAGGTCGGCGTTCGTACGTCGTCGGCCGTCTCCCGAGCCACCTTGGGGCACTTGTACGAGGTGCTCATCGGTACCGACGCGAGCCGGATCGAACACCTGTGGCAGGTGCTGAGCCGTGGCGACTTCTTCCCCGCCGACCGCTCCGCCGCGGCAGTGATCTCGGCGATCGACATCGCCTTGTGGGACCTCCGCGCCAAGGCGTTCGGCGTACCGCTACACGAACTCATCGGCGGCCGGGTTCGCGACCACGTCACCTGCTACACCCACGTTCATCCCGAGGGACACGACACGGACGCGGTCGTGGCCGGCGCCCGCCGGCTCGTCGAGGAGGGCTGGCGTCACCTCCGGCTCGTGGTCCCGACAGCCGGCGACGTACTGGAGCCGCGGCAGGCAATGCGAGTCGCGATCGACCAGTTCCACGCCGTCCGCGATGCCGTCGGCAACGACATCGAACTGATCATCGACGCCCACACCCGACTCGATCCGCCCGAGGCCGTCACGCTGTGCCGTGAGATCGAGTCGGCCCGCCCATACTTCGTCGAAGACGCCGTTCGCTCCGAGGACCTCGAGGCCTACCGCATGCTGCGCTGGCGCACCGGCGTACCCCTCGCGGCCGGCGAACAGCTCACCTCCAAATGGCAGTTCCGCCCCCTGATCGAAGCCGACCTGATCGACTACGCCCGCATCGACCTAGGCATCGCCGGCGGTCTCACCGAAGCCCGCAAAATCGCCGCCATGGCCGAGGCCCACCACATCAAGATCGCCACCCACAACCCCCTGGGCCCGGTCTCCACCGCCGCCGCCATGCACTTCAACCTCGCCTGCACAAACTTCGGCATCCAAGAAATGCCACCAACCCCAGCCCACAAGGCCATCAACCACCCACACTCCCTGACCCAAGGCACCCTGACCGCCCCCCGCCTCCCCGGCCTCGGCGTAGAACTCACCCCCACCAAAACCGAAACACCCGGCACACCAGCCCGAACCCCCCAACTAAGACGCCTCGACGGCTCCTTCACCAACTGGTAGCCGGGGGTGCTCGGCAGGAACCCGCCGGTCGGGGGTCTGGCCGGCGGGTTCGGGGTGCCCGGGGTTTACGGGTCGATGTCGATTGTGCAGGTGTAGATGCCGGGCTTCAGGTCGGAGGCGGTGGCGGAGCCGTCTCCAGTGCTACCGGTGGAGCCGGTGGCCACCTGGCCGTTCGGGCCGGTGCAGACGATCGTGGACGCCGTACCGCCGTCGATCTGGGAGTCGACGGAGACCGACAGGTTGGTGAGCGGGGTGTTGCCGAAGGCGACCGTTTCGCCGACGTACGGCGTTGCTCCGCAGGCGGCCTTGTTGTTGACGGCAACGGTCTTGGCTGTTGCGCCGTCGGCGGTGTAGCCGGCGGGTACTGTCTCGGTCACCGAGTAGTTCCCGAAGAGCAGGTTGCCGAAGCAGACCTGTCCGTTCGCGTCGGTGACTCCCGTTGTGCCTCCGGTGAGGGTGAAGGTGACGCCGGACTGCGGGTGGTTGCCGGAGCCGGACGCCGCGTGTTTGCGGGTCTTGGTGACCAGGATCGCGCCGCGCTGCCGCGGGTCGACGAAGGTCAGCGTGACCGGGGTTGTCACGCCGCCGACTACCGTGGCGTGCTGGTCGGCTGCGGTGTCGTGGCCGGGCGGAGTGACTGTCTCGACGACCCAGTACTCACCGGCGAGCACGCTGCCGATCGTGCAGGTTCCGTCGGCGATGGTGGTGCACTTCTGGGTTGTGATGGTGTCCTCGGCGCCGCGGGTGCCGCCGATCGGTGCGTTGTCCTTGTAGAGCGTGAACTCGGCACCAGCCAGCGGGGCGTTCAGGTCGTCGGTCTTGACGATCCGCACGGAACCGCAGTTGGTGATGTTCACCGGGGTCGGCGGCACGAAGTCCTTCAGCGCCGAGGAGAAGGTGTCGGCCGAGCGGCTCTTCAGGTAGGCGGAACCGAAGGCGAAGCAACTGCCGGGCGGGAACAGTGCGGAGAGTCGCAACTGGGCCTCGCCGAAGGTGCGCGGGTCCAGACTGCCGAGACCGTCGGCGTCCGCGGCTGCGATCAGGCTGGAGTTGATCGATCCGGCCGCGTCGCTGCCGCCGATCAGCGTCTTCTTGCCCCAGCACGGCAGCGTATTCGACGCCTCACAGTCCGCCTTGGTCCCGGACGTCACCCACCTGGAGATGGAGATCGTCGGGTTGACACCACCGTTGGACAGGTCGTACTGGATCAGCAGGTCGTTGGCCGACCGGACGGGCGTCACCCCGTTGCCGGACGCGGTCTGGCTCTGGTTGAACTCGAAGTCCATGTTCGTCGTACCGGACGGGTCCTGGACCCGCGACCAGAACAGGTTCAGGAAGCCGGCCGAGCCGGTGCCTTCCTGGTGGACCCCGAAGAACTTCAGGTCGCTCTTGTTCGGCGGAACGCCACCGTCGACGACCGACGGTACGGCGGTGTCCTCCTTGCTGCCGTTGCCGAACGACTCGTCGTTCTGGCCACTGGGTGAGTCCTGCTTGCGGATCTCGCTGACGCTCGCCCAGTCGATCGACGGGCTCGGGTCGTCCTGTTTGAGGTTGGCGTTGGTGTCGATCTCGAAGTTACTGCCTGCCAGGCTGACCTCCGGGTGCGATGCCACGGCCGGAACGGCCGCGAGCAACCCGCTGAACACCAGCACCGCACCGGCGCCGAGCGCAACCGCGCGTCGCGTCGGGCCCTGTCCGGCACGCACGCCGGACCCATGCGATTGGAACATCTCTCCCCCTCAGGAGATCGGGTCGCCGGTCCAGACCGGACCGGCCCACGTCTCCGAGGCGCCGGGAACCGGCGCGCTCAACCCCAGTGCGTACAGCGCGACCCCCACGCCCCCAGCTATGGATCCGCGACACCTGGATCCGCGCTAAGACGCTACGCCCGCCAGCCCTGGATCTCATCACCCGGCAGCCGATAACTTTCCGCCGCACCCTCGACACGTCCAGCAATCTCGAAGAAGGCGAAGTCGGCGGGCAGGTGTCCGACGCGGTGGAATCCCGGCAGGATCGGGTTCCGTAGAGTTGCGTTGGTCATTTCGTCCTTGCTGTCGATCAGAGGTGGAACACGTGGCCGAGGGGGTCCGCTCCGGGCCGACGATGGCGGTCGTCGCGCGGATGGCCGGCGTCTCGGTACCGACGGTGAGCAAGGTCATCAACGGGCGCGGCGGAGTCGCCACAGCGACCCGGGAGCGTGTCACGACAGCGCTCCGGGAGGTCGGCTACCTCCGGGAACCCAGTACGCCGGCCGCTCAGCGCGGCGCCGCACGACTCGTGGACGTCGTCATGCACGGCCTGCGCAGCACCTACGCGGCCCATGTGCTCAGCGGGATCGAGGCCGCGGCCCGCGAGACCGGTCTCGACGTTGTCGTCACCGCCTCGGAGGCCGAACTGCACCGGCGCGAGACGCCCGGTGGTGGCTGGCTCGACCACTTGATCGACCGCGGTACCGGCGGTGTCCTGCTCGTCCTCGTGGAGACGACCTCCGCACAGCACGAGTGGCTCACCCACTTCGGCATCCCGTGCGTCATCGTCGACCCGATCACCAGCCCGCCCGACGGCGTACCGACAGTTGCTTCGAGCAACGAACGAGGCGGGTACGACGCCACCCGCCACCTGCTCGAACTGGGCCACCGACGGATAGCCCACATCGGCGGAAGCGAACCGAAACTGTGTTCCCGCGCACGGCTCAGCGGCTACCGATCCGCGCTGGCGGAGGCCAACATCGTCGTACCGCCGGACTATGTGCTCGATGGCAACTTCCAGGAAGCTGACGCGTTCGCCGCGATGGATCGGTTGCTGGCGCTGGCCGATCCGCCCACCGCCGTCTTCGCCGCGTCCGATCTGATGGCGATCGGTGCCGGCCGCGCGATCCGCGCCCGCGGTCTCGAGGTCGGCCGGGACATCAGCCTTGTCGGCTTCGACGACGTCGACGAGGCCCGGGTGACGGTTCCGGCGTTGACCACAGTCCGGCAACCGCTGGTCGAGATGGGCCGAACCGGACTGGACCTCCTCGCTCGCCTGATGCGCGGCGAGTTGGTCGGCGACCGCGTCGAGCTGCCGACCGAGCTCGTCATTCGCGACTCGACGAGCTCTCACTAACCCTCCTCGGGGTCCGGAATCCAGCCATACTTGACGGGATAACGTTTGCCTGTCCAGGACGCTAAATCGCACCATCGCCCCGGTCAAGACACTGAGACCGATGGAAACTTTCGCTCCGGGCAGCCGGCAACGGTTCGATCGCGAGGACTTGTCAACGCCGTTTCGCACTTGTACGTTGCGGGAAAGCGTTTGCCTATCAACCCCTTGAAGGAGGTCTCGTGCTCCACCGAGCGTCCGAGCAGAAGACCCGGAGGTCTCGCGACCAGGCCGGCAACCGGCAGCGGATCGCGTTGTTGATCCTCGCGGTTCCGGCGGTCGTGTTCTTCGTCGTGTTCTGCTATGCCCCGATGGCCGGCCTGGTGGTGGCCTTCAAGGACTTCGACGTCAACCTCGGCATCTTCGGCAGCCCCTGGTCCGGACTGGACAACTTCCGGTACTTCTTCAGCTCCGGAGACGCACCGCGGATCCTGGCGAACACGCTGTTCCTGAACATCCTGTTCCTGGCCGCGACCCTGCTGGCCGGCATCACCTTGGCCGTGATGCTCAACGAGGTCCGGCACAAGCTTTTCAAGCGATCCGTCCAGTCGGTGATCTTCTTCCCGTACTTCGTCTCGCCGATCGTGATCAGCATCATCCTGCAGGTCCTGCTCGCCGGGGTCGGTGGCTCCGGCGGCGCGGCCAACGACCTGCTCAAGGTGTTCGATCTGCCGTCGGTGAGCTGGTACACCGAGCCCGGTCCGTGGCCTTGGATCCTCACCCTGGTGAAGATCTGGCAGCTGGGCGGTTACCTCAGCATCATCTTCCTGGCGGCGATCACCGCGATCCCCGAGGAGGTGTACGAGGCCGGGATGATGGACGGCGCCTCCCGCGCCCAGATGGCGTTGCGGATCACCGTCCCGCTGCTGCGCCCCACCGCCGCCGTACTGCTGGTGCTCGGTATCGGCCGGATCTTCTACGGCGACTTCGGCACCATCTACGCGATCGTCGGCGACAACGGGACCTTGTTCCCGACCACCGATGTGATCGACACCTATGTCTTCCGCTCGCTGCGCCAAGCCGGCGACTTCGGCACCACCGCCGCGATCGGGCTGTTCCAGTCCGTCGTCGGATTCGTTCTGGTCGTCGCCGCCGTCCTGGTCCAGCGTCGCTACGCCAAAGAGACGAGCATCCTGTGACCAGCACCGCCGTACGACAGCGCTCGATCGAACCGTTCACCGTGGTCAGCGTGATCGGCGTGACCATCTTCGCGATCGTCTGCCTGATCCCGTTCTGGATGATCATCGCGGGCTCGTTCACCGCGGAGTCCAAACTCTCGGTCAGCGGCTACAGCCTGTTCCCCAAGCCGTTCTCGCTCGATGCCTACCAGACGATCTTCACCGGACCGGCGGTGCTCAGCGCCTATCGGACGAGCGCCTTCATCACCGTCGTCGGGACCGCTCTCTCGCTCGCGGCGACCTCCGGCATCGCGTGGGTGATCGCGCGCCGGTTGCCGTATCTCAGCAAGCCGCTGGCGATCTTCACCTACATCCCGATGCTATTCACCGGTGGACTCGTCCCGCTGTACCTGCTCGTCACCCAGTACCTGAAACTGCAGAACAGTTTGTTCGCGGTGATCCTGCCGCTGGTCGTCGCGCCGTTCTTGGTGTTCATCCAGGTCAGCTTCTTCCGGCAGTTGCCCGAAGAGATCCTCGAGTCCGCCCGGGTGGACGGTGCGAGCGAGTTGCGGATCTTCTTCCAGATCGCACTGCCGCTGTCGAAGCCGATCCTCGCAGTGGTCGGGCTGTTCTACGCCGTCACGTACTGGAACGAATGGTTCCACGCACTCCTGTTCATCTCCGACGCGGACAAGTACCCGCTGCAGCTGCTGTTGCAGAACCTCATCTCCAGTGTCACGAACGCGGCCACCCTGCCGCAGACCACCGCCCAGGCTGCCCCGGTCTACCAGATCCGGTTGGCGCTGACCGCCGTCACCATCGGCCCGATCCTCCTCGCCTACCCGTTCGCCCAGCGCTACTTCGTCAAAGGCCTCACCCTCGGCGCCACCAAAGGCTGACCGAGCATTCCCGAAGCAGGAGCACACATGTCCGCACCACATCTCATGTCCCGTCGCGCCCTCCTCGGCGCTACCGGCGGCGCTTCGTTGGCAGCGCTGTTCGGCCTCTCCGCGTGTGGCGATGGCGCCGGCCAGACCGCCGGCGGCGCCGCGAAGAATCAGAAGCTGCTGCTGCCCGGTGCCGTGCCGGACGGCTGGGACGGCGTACTGGCCGCCGTCAACAAGAAGCTGCAGGACGAGCTGGGTTTCACGATCTCGCCGCAGTTCATCAACTGGAACAACTACGGCAACCAGGCACTGCTGAAGTTCACCGCCGGTGAGAACTTCGACACCGCCCTGCAGGCGCGCTGGCTGAACATGTCCCAACTGGCCGGCAGCGGATCGCTCGTCGACGTCGCTCCGCTGATCGACAAGTACCCCAACCTGAAGAAGACGCTGAACGAGAAGCTGCTGCAGCTGAACAAGTGGAACGGCAAGCTGTGGGGTATCCCGCAGGTCAACAGCGCCGGCCGCATCCATCACTTCGCCATCCGGCAGGACCTGGCCGACAAGTACGGGGGCGGCCAGATCGAGGACTACGCGGCGCTCGAGAAGTTCTGGTACGACGTCAAGCAGCGCGACTCGCGAATCGTCCCGATCGCGCTCAGCCAGAACCAGTCGAACCTGACCTGTGTTCCCGGGCCGGTGGCGATGTTCAACGCGCACGCGTGGGAGAACCCGAACCGGATCGGACAGAGCTTCAGCGGCAACTCGATGCCGTTCTTCCTGGCTGCGGACGCGAAGTCGACCGGCAGTTCCCGGCCGATCCCGTTCTGGGACGAGCCCGGAGTCGTCGACGCACTGCGCACCATCCGGAAGTACTACCAGGACGGGATCATCAACCGCGACGCGCTCAACGCCGACGCCGCGACCAGCAAGGGGCTGTTCACCAACGGTCAGACGGCCAGTGCGTGGGCGACCACGGACGGTCTGTCGACCACGGGCTTGCTGCCCGGCCTGCTCAAGGCGGTCAAGTCGGCTGCGATGGCGAACGTCGTACCGCTGAAGGGTGGCAAGGCCAGCAAGCCGAACCAGACCTTCCAGTCCGACAACTTCACCGTGCTGAACGCGAAAGGCGCGAGCAACGAGCACGCGTTGCAGCTCCAGGACTGGTTGTCGATCAAGGCGAACCACGACCTGCTCTCGTACGGCGTCGAAGGCAAGGACTGGAAGCCCGTCGGCGACGACAAGTTCGAGCAACTGAGCACGTACGCGTTCCCGGGGTTCGCGCTGTGCTGGCGGACCTCGCTGGAGCGGCGGTCGGCCAAGATGACCCAGTCCGAGGCCGACTGGTTCAGCTGGGCGCAGGACTACGACAACTTCACGGTGGACACGTTCGCCGGTTTCATCCCCGATGTCACTCCGGTGAAGCGCGAGGACACCCAGATCTCGCAGGCCTTCACGCAGTTCGGGAACCCGCTGTTCTTCGGCGCGGTGGACGTCGACGCCGGTCTGGACAAGCTGAAGAAGGCCGTGTCAGCGGCCGGCCTGGACAAGGTGCTGGCCGAGATGGAGAAGCAGGCCAACGCCTATCTCGCGGCCAGCCGCTGATGCCAGTCGGCGAGCAGCTTCGCGAACCGGTCGGGGTGCTCCTGGTGCAGATAGTGCGTGGTGCCGGGCCAGACCTCGATCGCGGAGCCCGCTGGCCAGGTGAGTGTGCGCGCGAAGTCTGCGGCGTACTCGTTGGAGTAGAGGCTGAGGCAGGGTGTGCTCAGCCCTGCCAGGAAGGTTCTGGTCGCCGGGCGGGCACCGACGCTGCCCGGCGCCAGATACATCGACTCGTAGAGGTCGGCCAGGACCGGGCCCGGCGTGCGCGCCATCTGGGCCCGAACCTCGTCGTACAGGGCGTTGCCCGCCAGCGCTCGCTCGACGAATTCGACACCCGCTGCGGTGCCCCGGTGCCGCAGCTCCGCCAGTACGCCGGGACTTCCCGCCATCTCGGCGTCATCGGCGCCGTACGCCGGGTCGATGACGCCGATCGCCCGCACCAGCTCGGGATTCCGCACGGCGAGCCGGGCGACGATCTGTCCACCCATCGAGTGGCCGACGGCAACAATCGGTCCGCCGTCGACCACCAGTTCATCCACCACCTTGTCGATCGTCAGACCGTCGTCCGCCGCCATCTCGCCATGACCCGGCAGATTCGGCACCAGCACGTCGGCCCAGGGCTCGACCAGCTTGGCGATGTCATCCCATGACCGGCGATCCGCTCCCCAGCCGTGCACGAACAGCAGCCGTGCCCTGGTCATCGGCGGCGGCCCTTCCGGGCGGCCGCAGTGGACTCCCGGATGACCAGGGACGGCGTCGCGACGGACGTCGGTACGCCGCGATCACCAGCCAGGATGCGGGCGAGCGCTTCGAAGGCGCGGGCGCCCAGGTCGTTGAAATCCTGGTACACCGTGGTGAGCGCCGGTCGCAGCATCTCGACGTACGGCTGATCGTCGAAGCCTGCGACCGACACGTCCTCGGGCACCCGGACGCCGCTGTCGAACAGTCCCCGCAGGACACCGACGGCGATCTCGTCGCTGCCGCAGAACACCGCCGTCACCTCGCGCTGCGTGGCGATCTGTTGTCCCCAGGCATAGCCGCTGCGCGGATCGAAGGTGGCATGCATGATCTCGGGGACAGTTGCCCCCGCTGCCTTCAGCGCAACGCGCCAGCCCTCGGTCCGGCCGGAGTGCTTGCCCATCGTCGGACCGGCGAGGTGATGCACGGTCTTGTGACCGAGACCCAGCAGGTACGACGTCACCTCGCGACCGCCCGCGCGCTCGTCGATCAACGCGTAGGCCCGCGGACCGGTACGGCGGGATCCGCCACCGGCGACGACGGTCGGAACCGTGGCCGGCATCGCCTCGATCACGGCGAGCCCGGGCCGGTCGAACTCGAGCACGATCGTGCCGGCCACCGGTTGCACCAGCACCTGGTCGATCGTTGCCGACACCACCTCGGGGTCGGCGGCATCGATGACCGTGATCCCGATGTCCATCGACGCCTTCCGGGCGGCCTGCTCGATCCCTTCGATCGTGCGCGCGTAGCCGTAGCCCGACGTCGCTCCGGCGATGACCGAGACCAGCGACCGCCGTCCCGAGACCAGCATCCGGGCCGCGCCGTTGGGCCGATAGCCGGTCTTCTCGACAGCACGCCGTACCCGCGCCGCCACCTCCGCACTGACCGGCTTGGATCCGGTCAGCACCCGCGAAACCGTCGGTACCGATACCTCCGCAAGCCGTGCCACGTCGCTCAGAACGGGTGCGCGCTTGCTCCGCGAAGTTGTTGCCATACAGGGATGATAGCGATTTCCCCGGACCCGCCTGCACTGATCGGAGATTAATCATGCATGTCCCAGTCAGATGGCTGGCCGTCTTGTCGGTCCTGGCCTGCTCCATCATCACCTCCCCCGCGGCCGATGCAGGCCCACAAGCCACCTACCCGACGGTGACGCTGAACCAGGTCACCAGTCGCGAGGGATTCGTCCATCCCGGCATCGGCGTCAGCGCGCAGAACCTGGTGAACGCGCGTCAGCAGGTCCTCGCCGGTACCGAACCCTGGGCGTCGTACTACGCGGCGATGACCGAGACGAGGTTCGCGGCGCGGACTGTTCGTTCCGCCAACCAGGGCACTGAGACCGACCGGCCGGCCAACGACGCGTTCAACTCGCAGGCCATCCAGTCGAAGTTCATCGAGGATGCCTTTGCCGCCTACACGCAGGCCATCCTGTACGTCATCACCGGCGATCCCGGGTATCGCGAGAACGCGCTGCGGATCGTGCGGATCTGGAGTCATATGGACCCGGCGAAATTCGCGGTCTATCCGGATGCCCGGATCCACAGCCCGATTCCGTTGATGCGGCTGCTGACAGCCGCGGAGCTCATCCGCTACTCGAGCGTCAATCCGGGCGAGTCCGGGTACGACCTCGCATGGCACTCGTCCGATACCGCGAACCTGACCACGAACCTCGTCGTACCGCTGACCGACACGTTCCTGCACAACAACGGCTACTTCATGAACCAGCAGGCCTATGCGAATGTCGGTGCGATCGCCGGCTACATCTTCACCGACAATCTCCCGCGGTACCGCGAAGGCGTTGAGTGGTTCTCGGTCAATTCCACCGCTCCGAACCCGCACACCAACGGCGCGCTGTCGGCGTACATGCGCCGGATCGACAAGCGCGACCCGCTGAACCACTTCGGCTATTCGTACGTGCAGGTCCAGGAGATGGGGCGCGACCAGGCCCACGCGTGGGACGGCGTCAACGCGCTGACCACGACGGCCCGGATGCTCACCATCCAGGGCACCCGGCTCGACCCGGTTGCCGGGACCGTGTCGACCCGGCGCAACGCGGTCTCGCCGTACCGGTTCGGTGACGACCGGCTGCTCGCCGGCAACGAGGCGTTCTTCGCCTACATGCGAGGCAAGGACATTCCCTGGATCGACACGACAGGCGGACCGGGGAAGCTGTCCGAGGCTTATCGCGGCCGGCAGTTCGAGCCGAGTGACGAGCTG
Source organism: Kribbella sp. NPDC056951 (assembly GCF_042674205.1). Classification (NCBI taxonomy): domain Bacteria; kingdom Bacillati; phylum Actinomycetota; class Actinomycetes; order Propionibacteriales; family Kribbellaceae; genus Kribbella; species Kribbella sp. NPDC056951. The sequence goes on along the minus strand of NZ_JBHUQZ010000011.1, from coordinate 165,132 downwards.
TACGACGTCTACAAGTACAGCCTCGGCGTCGACGTCGAGCGGCAGGCGCCGAACGTCGCGGCGATGCGCCGGCAGGCGGACGGACCGAAGTTCTTCTGGGGCACATCGGCGTACAACTTCTGGAACAGCAATCCCGACTACAACCCGGACTGCTGGCTGTCGCTTCCGGCGGCTGTCGCCGGAAACGCCCGCCCGGTCCAGGCCAACGCCCTGGTCCAGGTCGAGGATCGCAGCCTCCTCCTCGACAAGCGCTCGGCGGTGATTCGCGAGCCGGACCTCGGTTTCGTGCGAATGCATGCCGCGGGCAACATCGCCGTACGGACTCTGCTGTATGACAACCGGAACGGCTACAGCCCGGTCGGGATCCGGATCCGCACCAACGGCCGGGCGACTCTGCAGATCAGGAAGGATCGGGACCTCGCGCCGTACCATTCCTTGACGCTGCCGGACACGCACGGCGAATGGCGCTACTTGACCTACGACATGGATTACGCCGTCCTGCCGGGCAGCAGCGGTGGCGAGAACCTCGCGTACTTCACGGTCCTCGGCAATGACGTCGACATCGATCACGTCGAGCTACAGGCCAAGACCAAGCTCAGCCCTCCGGTGTTCCCCGACGGCCGCAAGGTCAGGATCATCGGAGTCGCCGGCGTTCAGCTCGCGCGATCGTTGGCCGCGACCGACAAGCCCGGCGAGACCGTGACCTATGAGGCTCAATCGGCTCCGGCTGGTACGACGCTCGACGCGGCGACCGGCGTACTGCGGTGGAAGCCCACCAGCAAGCAGGTCCGGACCCACACGGCGTCCGTGGTGGCATCAGACGGTACGACGAACTCGGTGCTCGACGTCACCATCGTGGTCGCCGCGGATCGTCGACGCGCGGTCACCGCGGCACTCCAGGGGTTCGATCCGGGCGAGACCTATGTGAAGGCGACGTTCGACGAACTCACCAGCACCCGGGCCGCGGTCGAGGCCTCGATCGAGACGGCCGATGACCCGACCTTCCTTGCCGGGCTGACCACGCTCCAGAAGGCGGTGTCGAAGCTCCGGCTGCTCAACCCACACCTCGCGGACGGCTCACTCGACTATCCGCTGCAGGTCAGCTCAACCCTGCCGGCCACTGTGCTCGCCAACCTGGTCGACGACGACATCAACACCACTTCGGGTGACCTTCGGGCGCCGTTCACGCTGGACTTCGGTGCCGGTTTCGCGGTCCGGGCCGATGCCTTTGGTCTGCAAGCCCGGTACAACTTTGGGAACCGGTCGCAGGGTGCGAACGTGTATGGCTCGAACGACGGCACGACCTGGAAGCTGCTGACCTCGCGGGAGACGACCGACACCACTGCCCAAGGGTTCGCGATGGAGACGATCCCAGTCCGCGACGATGTCCGCGACAAGACCTTCCGGTTCTTCAAGGTGCAGGTCGACCACCCCGGCGTACCGACCGATCCGGCGTACCCAGGTCTCTCGTCCTTCGGCGAACTGCGGATCCACGGCACGCGCCTCGAAACGGCCCAAATGATCTCGACGGCCACGCTCTCCAGCAGCAATCCGGACCCGTCGACTGCGGTCAATGGCGACACCGTCACGCTCGATCTTGTTGCTACGCAGGCGATCGACGCCGTCAGCGTCGCGATCGAGGGTGTCGAGGCCGAGGTCACCAGCAGTGACAACCAGCACTGGCGAGCGACCGCCGTACTGCCTGACGACGTCGACTACGGGCGCGCACTGCGGTTCAGTGCCGACTACACGACCGATGGCCGGCCGGGCGCGACTGTCTTCCAGACCACGGACGGGTCGGCACTCGCCTTGTGGAACAACCATGTTCGGATCATGCCGGTCGACCGGGCGTGGGTGAACGCGTCCACGCCCGCGTGGCCCGGCACCGGAAGCACGGCCGACAACGGTTGGCGCATGTTCGACGGCAACCTCGCCACGGCCACCGACACCACCAGCGCGAACGGGTGGGTGACGGTCACGCCGGCGACCCCGCTGGAGTTCGACGCGATTCGGGTTCGGCCGCGCGTCGGCTTCCCGGCCCGCGCGAACGGCACCACAGTGCAGGCCTCGAATGACAGCGGCGCCACCTGGCAGACGCTCGCCACGATCAACGGAGTGACCTCCGACCAGCAGTGGTACGTCTTTGCGTTGCCGCAGCACGTGGCGGCTCCGATGATCCGCATCCTCGATGAGCACGGCGGCAACACCAACGTCGCCGAAGTACAGCTCCTGCAGTTCGACCGATAGCACCTTCCACCGAAGGAGATCCGCCCCATGCATCGACGTACCATCCTCACCGCAGCCGCCGGGTTGGCGGCCACTGCCGGCCTCGGCGCACTCATCAGGCAGGCGGACGCGGCACCAGCCACGTTCACCCATCCAGGCGGCCTGCACAACTGGGGCGACCTCAACCGCGCCAAGGTCCGAGTTGCCGCCGGCAACGATCCCTGGCTCTCCGGCTGGAACCGCCTGACCGCCAACTCACACTCGCAGTCGACCTGGCGACCGAACCCCCAGGCCACCATCATCCGCGGCGGAACCGGCGAGAACTACGGCATCCTCTACAACGACCTGCACGCCGCCTACCAGAACGCCCTGCGCTGGTCGATCCAAGGCACGAGCGCACACGGCGACTGCGCCCGCAACATCCTCAACGCCTGGTCAGCCACCCTCACCACCGTGACAGGCAACGCAGACCGCTTCCTGGCAGCCGGCATCTACGGCTACCAGTTCGCCAACGTCGCCGAACTGATGCGCGGCTACCCAGGCTTCGACCTAGCCCGCTTCAAAACCATGATGACCACCGTCTTCTATCCCCTGAACAACCAGTTCCTCCGCGACCACAACGACGCCTGCATCACCAACTACTGGTCCAACTGGGACCTCTGCACGATGAACTCGATCCTCGCGATCGGCATCCTCTGCGACGACGCCGCCAAGTACGACCAGGCCGTGACCTACTTCAAAACCGGCCCCGGCAACGGCTCGCTCCGCAACGCGATCCCCTTCGTCTACCCCGGCCAGAACCTGGCGCAGTACCAGGAATCCGGCCGCGACCAGGGCCACACCATGATGGGCATCGGCCAACTAGGCGCCTTCTGCGAGATGGCCTGGAACCAAGGCGAAGACTTCTACGCCTACGACGACAACCGCCTCCTCAAAGCCGCCGAATACGTAGCCAAATACAACCTCGGCCACGAAGTCCCCTTCACCAAGTACACCTGGGGCAGCGGCCAGAACTGCGCCCCCAACGAACACACCACAATCTCCCCCGCCAGCCGCGGCCAACTAAGACCAGTCTGGGAAATCCTCCACTACCACTACGCCCGCCGCAAAAACCTGACCACCCCCAACATCTCCGCCATGGCCGCCAAACTCCGCCCCGAAGGAGGCGGCGGCGACTACGGCACCACCAGCGGCGGCTACGACCAAACCGGCTTCGGCACCCTCACCTACGCCAAGTAGTCAACGCCGGAACCGACCGATCAGCGTTTGGTCCTGTTGATTCGACGGCTTTGGACCTCTGCAGGGGAGCTCCACCAGCCTATGTTCGTACGCATGCGGACAGCGACAACAAGTGCAGCGGCGGCCATGTTCCTCGTGGGAACACTGGCCGCCGTCTCCGGAATCGTCAACGCGTATCCCCTGTTCGGCGGACAAGCATTCCGGTATCTGCTGTCGGCGATACTGTTGCTGATAGCAAGCAGATTCTACGGACTGCGCTATGTGCGGCCGACATCGCGCGAGCTGGCACTGCTCCTTGCACTGACCGGCACCGGCCTGGTGCTGTTCAACGTGTTCGTCGTGTACGCCACCCGGCACACCAGCGCGGCTACTCTCGGCACCATCATCGGCAGCGTGCCTTTGGTCCTGGCGACTGTAGGGCCTGCAGTGGCCGGGCGACGACCATCGCCGAAGGTGCTGGTTGCGGCAGCCGTCGTGGTCGCCGGAACCGCGGTCACGTCCGGCCTCGGCCGGACGGACGTCGCCGGTGTCCTGCTCTCCATTGGAGCACTCGCATGCGAGGCCTGCTTCACCCTCCTCGCCATCCCTTTGCTCGCACGGCTCGGCCCGATCCGGGTCTCCGCCTACACCGCGACTCTTGCCGTTCCGCTGTTTCTCGCGGTCGGCGCGGTCGTCGAACCGGAAGAACTCCTTCGCAAGCCCACCCTTGCCGAGATCGGTGGCTTCGCCTACCTGGCCGTGGTGGTCGGAGCCGGCGCCTTTCTGCTGTGGTACAGCGCCATGCCTCGTCTCGGCGCCGACCGCGCCGGACTCTTCGCCGGGATGATCCCCATCGGGGCGATCACAACCTCGGCTGTCGTCGGCCTCGGACTCCCAACCTTCGGTGAGCTGGCCGGCGCTGCGATCGTCGTGGCCGGCCTCGTCATCGGCTTGGCGCCATCCTCGGGGCGACGAGACCAGCGCAGTACCGGCCCGAGCCTCAGGGTTCGATCGGCGGGGTCCCGAGGGTCTTGAGGGCGTGGTCGAGAGCGGTCTCAGCTTGGCATTCGATGTCCGGGATCACGCCGACCTGCTCCCAGTTGGTGCCGGTGACGATGTTCACCGAACGGGCGATCGGCACGGTCAGCTCCAAAGTGTCGGTCAACTCGAAGATGTCGACCGGATGTGCGCCGCCGCCGGTTCGCTCGCCGATCACGGTCGCGCGGCCGTGCGCCTGCAGGTTGTAGGCCAGCTCTTCACAGCCGGAGAAGGTGTTGGCGCTGGTCAGCACACAGATCGGGACCGACAGCGGCAGCCGTCCGGCGGCGGGGTTCGTCCAGAACTGCCGCACGGTGCCGTCGCGCGAGACGAGATCCTGCAGGTGCACGGGCTCGTTGCCAAGGAGGTAGCCACAGATCAGGGCCACCGTCTCGGGGACGCCGCCGCGACCGGCGCGGAGGTCGATGATCAACCGGTCGACGCCGGCCAGCAGTTCGAAGGCAGCGACGACGTACCGCTCGGCCATGTGCACCGGCGACGTGTACGGCGCGATCGCCAGCAGGCCGGTGTTGTCGGCCAACCGCTCCACCCGGTTGATGCCGCCCGCGATGCGGACCGCTTCGGCAGCGTAATGCTGCTCCCAGTCGTCGGGGCGGGACAGAGCACCGGACGGACGGTATCGCGCGCGGAGGTGGCGGTCCTGGTTGACCGCCTGCAAGCGCTCGGTCAGTCGGGCAGCGGTCTCGGCCGGGTCTGTGTCGGCCGCGGTCGTGTCGACATCGGCCAGCCCGGCCACGATGGCTTCGGCGACATCGGGAAAGACGTAGTTCTCGCTGACCAGGGCGGCGATGCGTTCGTTCAGGTTCGTCATACCCCTAGTCCAGCAGCGGTCTTGACAAAGCGACAACTGCTCTTGACGCTTGATTTGTGAACCCGCCAGAGCTGTTCGACGCCACCAGCGCGACCCACGCTCGCGCCCTGAGCCATCCGACCCGGCACCGCTTGCTGCTCGAGCTCGGAGAGGGCGCGGCAACCGTCAGCCAGTTGACCAACCGCCTGATGATCAACAAGGGAAACGTCGCGCACCACCTGGCAGTCCTCGTCCAGGCCGGCCTGGTCCGCAAAGGCCCCACGCGGACTGTGCGCGGCGGCACCGAGCAGTACTACGTCCGTCCGGCCCGAGCCATCAAGTTCGAGGGCGGACCGGACAATGCCGCACTGTTCGCGATGATGAGCAACCTGGCCAACGAGATCGCCGGCGACCAGCAGGCACTACTGAATCACCGAACCCTCCGACTGACCGAACGCCAAGCCGCCGCGCTGACCTCGCACCTCGACAAACTCATCCACAGCCTCGAGCCGGCAAACCCACCCGAGCCCCGCTTCGGCGTCGTAGTCAGCGTCTACCGCCACGGCCGGCACCCTGGGACCAACCTGTCCTGAATCTCTTGCCTGCAAGGCTATTTCAGTTCGGCGGAGGTCTTTCCCAGGAGGCGGCGGGCGACGATCAGTTGCTGGATCTGCTGGGTGCCTTCGAAGATGTCGAGAATTTTGCTGTCTCGGGACCACTTTTCGAGGAGGTGGTTCTCGGAGTAGCCGAGGGTGCCGGTGAGTTCTACGCAGCGGAGGGTGATGTCGTTGGCGGTGCGGCCGGCTTTGGCTTTGGCTATGGAGGCTTCGAGGGAGTTGGGGCGGGCGTTGTCGGCCATCCAGGCGGCTTGGAGGGCCAGGAGGTGGGCGGCTTCCCAGTCGGCTTCCAGTTGCAGGTAGGTGGCTGCGGCGGCTGGCTGGCGGTGGGTGGGGCGGTCGTAGTCGATGTCGACGCCGGCTTCGGCCAGGAGGTCCTTGGTGAGTTCCAGGGAGGCTCGGGCGACGCCTACCGCCATGGCGGCGACCAGGGGGCGGGTGTTGTCGAAGGTTTGCATGACGCCGGCGAAGCCTTTGCCGGGGTCGATGTCGGGTGAGCCGAGGAGGTTGGCGGCCGGGACGCGGCAGTTGTCGAAGCGGATGGTGGCGGTGTCTGAGGCGCGGATGCCGAGTTTGTGTTCGAGGCGTTCGACTGTGACGCCGGGGGTGTCCTTGGGGACGACGAAGGACTTGATGGCGGCGCGGCCGGCCGACTTGTCCAGGGTGGCCCAGACGACGACGGCGTCGCAGCGGCCGCCGGCGGTGACGAAGATCTTCTCGCCGTCGATGATGTAGTCGTCGCCGTCGCGGCGGGCGGTGGTGCGGATGCTGGCGGAGTCCGAACCGCACTCGGGTTCGGTGATGGCCATGGCCGCCCAGACACCTTCGAAGCGGCGGAGTTGTTCGTCGGAGGCGACCGAGGCGATCGCGGAGTTGCCGAGGCCCTGGCGCGGCATCGACAGCAGCAGCCCGACATCGCCCCACGACATCTCCATGATGGAGAGGACCGAGGAGAGGTTCGAACCGTTCTTCACGCCGGTGTCTTCAGTGCCTTCGGTACGGCGGACGCCCGCCGCACCGGCGCCGGAACCGGTGCCCGAGGCCCCCAACCCGTCGACCATCGCGGCCAGCATGTCGAGTTCGACCGGGTACTCGTGCTCGGCGAGATCGTAGCGGCGGGAGTTCGGCCGGAGCATCTCGGCGGCGACCTGGTGAGCTTGGTTGACGAAGGCCCGGAACTTGCGGGGCGTCTCGAGGTTGATCATCAGACCAGCACCGTGCCTTCCATGATGCCGATGGCGCGCAGGTCGCGGTACCAGCGTTCGACCGGATGTTCCTTCACGAACCCGTGCCCACCCAGGAGTTGTACGCCGTCGGTGCCGATCTGCATGCCCTTGTCGGTACACAGTCGACGGGCCAGCGCGACCTCGCGGGCGAACGGGAGTCCCTGTTCCGCACGGGATCCGGCTCGGTAGGTCACCAGGCGCATCCCTTCGAGCTCGATCGCGATATTCGCGACCATGAAGGCGACGGACTGGCGATGACTGATCGGTTCACCGAAGGCGATGCGCTCGTTCACGTACGGCGTGACGTAGTCGAGCACGGCCTTCGCCGTACCGAGGGAGAGCGCGCACCAGCCGAGTCGCGAGAGCCGGACGCACTCGACGTAGTCGTCGAAGGTACCGAGCTGAACCGCCGGTACGTCGTCGAAGATCACCCGACTGAGTGAGGCGGCCCGCAGGCCCATCGACGGCTCAGCCTCGATCGTGACACCGGGATGACCGGACTCGACCAGGAACAGCGCCGGGCCGCGGTCCTCAACCTGGGCGGCGATGACGAAGAGTTCGGCCTCGGCTCCGCGCGGCACGAGCGACTTCACGCCGGTCAGCTTGCCGCCGGTCACTCGGGTGCGGAGGTCGAACGGGTCGAAGAGTGGACGCGGCTCCAGGATCGCGAGCGCGGCAGCCGGGGCCGATTCGCCGGTGAAGGCCGGGAGGTAGGTCGCCTGCTGGGTCTCGTCTCCCCACAGAGAGATCGCCGTACTCACGGCGGCCGGTGCCAGGCACGCGACGGCCTGGCCCATGTCCCCGTGAGAGAGCGCTTCCGCGACGAGTACGCCGGTCATCGCGGATCGCTCGGTGACGATGCCGCCGAGCTCCTCCGGGACCTCGATCAGGCTCAGCCCGAGATCCGCCGAGGCGGACAGCACCTTGGGTTCGGTCGCGCAGTCGCTGTCCGCGACCGCGGCGGCCGGGCGCAGCACCTCGGCTGCGAACTCGCGCACCACCTCGACGACCGTCTGCTGGTCCTCGGTCGGCGTCAGGTCGAACTTCCCGGTCCCCCGCGCGGCCGGCAACCGCGACGGTTTCGCCAGCTTCGAGGCCGCCGAGAAACTCCGGGAGAGCGCTCCCGCCGTTCTGAAACCGCTCTTCGTCGCCTCGAACACCACGCGCTCGGTCTGCTTGCGCCACCCGAACCGGTCGATCGTGCGCGACTTCGCCAGCCGGTTCAGCCAGGCGACCCCGACCCCGATGACATCCCGCCGCCGCTCCCGACCACGCGTCCGCTCCAGAAGGCTCATACCCGCCACTGTAAACCGAAGTTACAACCGGAGTCACGTGACCCAGACCACAGTCCCCTTCGGGACTCCCCGAAGCCGCGGTTCGGCGTTCGTCGAACGCCTTGCCGCCTCCCCGGCCGGGCCGCCACGGTGGTCTGGTCTACTCCACAATGAGATCGGATGGAGCCCTCGATGCCCGACGAACGCTGGATCCTCGCCTTCGACGCGTCCTGCGGAAACTGCCGAGCCATCGCCACTGCCGCTCAAGAAGCCTCGGCCGGCCGGCTCGACGTACTGCCGCTGCAGAACGACGACGTGACCCGCTGGCGGAACGAGACGCTGGGAGCGGACGCGCCGTGGCGGCCGACGCTGCTCCGAGTGCGGACGGCAGCCGGCCGGGAGTCCGCCACCGCCTGGACCGGACCTGCCCTGGTCAGGCCGCTGGTTCGCGCGCTCGGCGTCCGGGCGACGCTCGCCGTACTCCGCGGTCTCGGTCAGCTGCAGCAGTCGTCGCGACCCGCCGCGGGGTTGAACCGCAAGCAGTTCCTGCGGCTCGGGGCCGGTGCCGGAATGGCTGCCGGCATCGTGCTCACCGGCCGCGCCCCCGCGTTCGCGACCGGCCGCGCCGCCGACATCCCCGCCTGGATCGCCGCGAACAAGGACAAACTTCCGCGCAGCTACGACAGGTTCACGAGCTTGCCGATGGCCTATCGGAAGGCCGTGTACGGCGAGCTGCCCGTGTCCGTCCGCCAAGAGCTCTGGCTGGAGCAGACCCGCCGCCACCGCGCGGCCGCCCGAGTCGTGTCGCGCGACCAGGCGACCGCTCTGGACGAGTTCGAGGCGTTCGTACGACGCGGTTTCGAATACCCCGCCGAGGACTTCGCCGGCCGGGACCGCTTCGGCGAGCTGGTCAACTCGGCGTACGAGAGGCGCGAGGCCGGCAAGCTGTTCCGCACCCTCGGTCCGTCCGACAACGCCGGGATGGCGCCCGCCGGCGACTGCTCGTGCTCCACCTGGGACGACTGGTGCGACGGCACGTGCTGGTTCCGGGCGAACAACTGCACGCGGACAAGATTCGGCTGCGGCGACGCCTGGTCGTACCACTGCGACGGGCACTGCGGCTGAATGACGCCATACAAGAGAGCGTTTGCTCTGCCGCCATTCGCGGAGAACACGCCTGAAGTCGTCGCGGCGCTGCTCGAGCTCGGCCGTCCGAACGGCCCGCTGGACGCCCGCGACGACCTCACCCTGAGCCCGGAGGTCCTCGCCGACCAGCCGGGAACGGGCGTTCAGAACGCAGAGAGCGCTTTCTTCGGACAGTTCATCAGCCACGACCTGTCGCTCGATCCGCGCTCCCGGCTCGGCCGCCCCGCCGATCCGAGTGTGGTCACCAACCAGCGCACGCCGGGACTGGACCTCGACTCGGTCTACTCCGACGGCCCGCCCGGACTGCAGTTCGACCCAGCGGACCCCGGCAAACTGCTGGTGGGGCACGGCGGTCGGTACGAAGACGTGCCGCGCGCTCCGGACGGTACGACGATGACCGTGGACTTGCGGAACGACGACACCGTGATCCTCGCTGGACTGCATGCCGCGGTGCTGCGCTTCCACAACCACGTCGTCGATCGACTCCGGTCTGCCGGTGCCGGGAGTTTCGCCGAGTACCGCCGCGAGGTCGTCTGGCATTACCAGTGGATCGTCCGGCACGAGTATCTGCCAGCGCTGACCCAGCCCGGCAGCTGGGCTCCGGTCTCGGGACGACCGGCCGATGCGCTGCCGATCGAACTCCAGATCGCGCTCCGCATCGGCCATGCCCAGCTGCGGCCGGCGTATCGAGTGAATGACGACCTGGCCTGCTATCTCTTCCACCCTGACGGGTCGGACCTGCGCGGCGGCCGCAGCGATCCACAACGCTTCGTCGATTGGCGACAGCTGCAGGCCGCACGAGGGCAGCGGCTGGATCGCTCCATCTGCACCCCGCTGTTCCAGCTTCCGCGGGAGGCGTTGCCGAGCGGCGATGCGCCCGTCTCGCTGCCACAGCGGGATCTGTTGCGCCACCTCACCTGGCAGGTACCGTCCGGCCAGGCGATCGCCGAGACAATCGGCATACCGGTCCTCGCGTCCGCCGACCTCGCAGAGCTCCAGCCTTACGGCCTCGATCGCTCCACTCCCCTGTGGTACTACCTGCTCGCCGAAGCCGAGGTCGTGACCGCCGGTGCCACGCTCGGGCCGCTGGGCAGCCGTCTGCTCGGCGAAGCCCTGCTCGCACAGCTCACCGTGCCGGACGACTGGCGTCCTACCCTGCCCAGCCACGAGTCAGGGTCGTTCACACTGACCGACCTGTTCGACCTCGCCGGCGTACTAGATCGTGCAGGCGTCAGCCTTGGCGGTTAGGTACCGCTGCTCGGGGAGGCTGGTGGTACGGCGGGCGGCGGCGAGGTAGAGGTCTCGGGCCTCGGTGAGGTTGCCGGCGCGTTCGTGCAGGTGGGCGCGGACGGCGTCCAGGCGGTGCGATTCGGTGAGGCTCTTGTTGCCATCCAAGGTGGACAGCAGGTCCAAGCCGGCTTGCGGGCCTTCGACCTGGGACAGCGCAATGGCCCGGTTGAGCGTGATCATCGGGTTCGGCGTCAGCTGCTCGAGGATCAGATAGAGAGCGTGGATCTGCGGCCAGTCGGTCTCCTCGGCGCTCGGCGCCTCGGCGTGCACGGCGGCGATCGCGGCCTGCACCTGGTACGGGCCGACTCCCCCACGCGCCATCGTGGACAGGATCAGCGTGGTGCCTTCGTCGATCTGAGCGCGATCCCAGAGAGCGCGATCTTGTTCGTCAATAGGGATCAGCGAACCGTCGGCCGTACTTCTCGCCGTACGGCGGGAGTCGGTGAGCAGCATCAGCGCGAGCAGACCCGCGACCTCGCCGTCGTCGGGCAACGCACTCCGCAGCATCCGGGTCAGGCGAATCGCCTCGGCGGTCAGCTCGACGCGTTGCAGCGACTCACCGGAGCTCGCCGTGTAGCCCTCGTTGAAGATCAGGTAGAGCACCTGCCGTACGACGCGCACCCGGTCCGCGAGTTCGTCCGCTGGTGGCATTTCGAAGGAGCTCCCGGCCTCCTTGATGCTCTTCTTCGCGCGGCTGATCCGCGGCGCCATCGTTGCCTCAGGCACCATAAACGCGTGGGCGATCTCGGCGGTGGAGAGACCGCCGACCGCACGCAGCGTGAGCGCGACCTGCGACGCCGGCGTGACGGCCGGGTGGCAACACAGGAGGAGCAGCGTCAGCGTGTCGTCCTCATCCGGAGTCTCGACCGAGTCGGCACCGGGCGAGACAAGCTCGTCCGTCCCAGCCATCGCGGCGACCGAGTCCTCGCGCCGCCGCCGCGCGCTCTCACTGCGGAACTGATCAGTCAGCCGCCGCGTCGCGACCGTGATCAGCCAGCCGCGCGGATTCGCCGGTACGCCGTCGGTCGGCCACTGCGTCGCCGCCGCCAGCAGCGCCTCCTGGACAGCGTCCTCACACAGATCGAACTGCCCGTAACGCCGAGTCAGGAACCCAAGCACCTGTGGCGTCAGCTCACGCAGCAACTCCTCCATGCTCACTCCGCCGATTCTGCCACCCGGTCATAAGCCCCGATCAGCCGCCGGTACGCCGATGGGTCGCTCAGCAGATCGGTGTTGTCGGCGAACTGATCCACCGTCCCGATCGACGGCAACCCCAGCAACGCCGTGTCACTCACCGTCGCCAGGCAGACGGCTGCGAACCGGCCGGCGTCGAGTACCAGCGCGGGCCGCTCATGGAACGGCCGCGGCGCCGGATCGATCGGTGGTGTGATCGCCAGCGCGTTGTGCCGCTCGCCCAGCAAGCGATACGCGGTCGTCAGCGCTTGCTCGCGGGCCGGATAGTTGTCAGCGGCAAGCACATTCGCCAGCACGCGGTCGAGCCCATCCGCATGGCCGAGGTGGGCGAACGCCGTACCCAACCATTTCGAGTACGGCGCGTACACCCGCGACTGGAGTAGCGCCAGCCGCATCAAGTCCCGGGTCAGCCGAGCCGCGAGCACACGTGAGCCCAGTTCGTCACCAACCTCGCTGGTGCGCTGGACGAACGTCTCCTCCTGCCCGATCCGCGACCACTGACACGCCATCGACCAGCGCCAGATCTCGTCGGGATACCACTGCAGCTTCGCACGAACCGCGTCGAGCCGCCCATCATCGGCGTACACCGGTCCGGCGACGACGCCCAGCAACATCTGCTGCGGCGTGATCAACCAGTCCTGGGCGTCAATTCCAGCCGACGCATCGAATCCGAGGAGATCGGTGAGCCAGGAGCTGATCGTCGTCACCGTGATGTGGTGGATCGGCTCCTGCGTATCCCACCCGAACCGCACCGGATGCCCGTCGTACTCGTCGGGCAGCGCCTTCTCGATCACATCGCGCACCAAGTCCGGTTCGTCCACGAACACATGCAGCCGCGGTCCCCACCCGTGATCCATCGACCGCTCGGTGTCGTACCCGAGGACATCCGATCCCCACCCGAGCAACCCGGCAGCATGCGGTACGTCGACCACCGGCCGAATCACGTCCTCGTAGAACGCCGCACTGAGCTCCCGAGCCGATCTGAATCCAGTCACCCGACTCATCATTCAAGGTCCGATCGCCGGATGTATAGGCAATTTCCGCCCGCTCAGGCGAACGCCCAGCCGCTCCAGCGATCGACCCGTACGACGATCACCGGTCCGCGCGGCGGATCGTCGACGTACTGCGAATACTTCGCGACCAGCAACTCGACCGCCTCGTCCTGCACGTGGGCGGTTCCGTCGGCACGGACCCACCACAGCTGGGTCCAGTCGTCATCGTCGTACTCGTCGACCAGCAGTGTGACGGCTGGATTCGCGGCGATGTTGCGCAGCCGCCGCAGGTTGAGCGTCGTCTTCGGCTTCTGGTCGATCGCGATGAACACCTCGTCCCCGGCGACCGCAAACGTGACCGGAACCAGGTGCGGTACACCGTCCGCCCCGACCGTCGCGAGCCGTGCCACCCGCGCGGCGGAGAACCGGGTGCGGCAGGTCGACTCGGGCAGTTTCACTTCTGCAGGCGGCGCAGTGCGGCAGCCGGGATCGACCGGGTGACCGGACCAAGCAGGGACGCGTCGCGCAACGCCGTACGGGCCGCGAGGTGACCGCAGGCACCGTGGACTCCGCCACCCGGGTGGATCGCCGAGCTGCCGAGGTACAGACCGGTGACGAAGGTACGCGGACTGCCGAGTCCGATGGTCGGCCGGAAGATCAGCTGCTGCTGGAGCTGCATCGTGCCGCCGCCGAGCGCACCGAATCCCAGGGCCGCGTTTCCCTCCTCGAGAACACTCGGCCGCTGCAACTCCCGATCGATGATCAGTTCCCCGAAGCCCGGCGCGAACCGCTCGATCGCGCGCTCCATCCGCCCGGCCAGCTTCCCGGCAGCCTCATCGTCCGCGATCCCGCGCGGCAGGTGCGCATACGCCCAGACCGCCTCGGTACCCGCAGGCGATCGCGACGGATCCGACTTCGTGGTCTGCCCAACCAGCAGGAACGGCTGCGTCGGCACCCGCCCGGTATCCAGGTCGGCCGACAGATGCACCAGCTCATCAGCCGTCCCACCGAGATGGACGACCCCGGCCGACCGCGCCTCGGCGGCCTTCCACGGGACCGGCCCGCTGAGCCGGAAGTTCAGCTTCACGGTCGGGTAGTCCCACTCGAACCGCTCATCCAGATCCCGCCGCAAGCCGGCCGGAATACTTGCCCCCGACAACAGTACGTCGTACAGCGCAGGTGCCGACGTGTCCGCGATCACCGCCCGCTCGACCGCGACCCGCTCCCCCGAAGCAGTCAGTACGGCGGTCGCCCGCCCACCGCTCACCTCGACGGACGTCACCGGCATCGACGCAGCGAACAACACACCCGCCCGCTCGGCCCGCGCCACCAGTGCACCGGAGAACGAACTCGATCCGCCGACTGCCACCGGGTACCCGACGTCTTGCGCGAGCATCGCCAGCAACCACCCCATCGTCCCGCTGACACTGCCCGACAACGGCGCGTCCGCATGCAGCGCATTCCCGGCCAGCAGTGCGGCACCGCGCGGCCCGGCGAACAGCTCCTTACCCATCCGATGCATCGGCATCGCCATGAACCGCGCGAACCGCAGCAACTCACCGGCCGACCCGAGCTTGCGCACAAGCTTGATCGCCGGCGACACCGGCGGCCACGCCGTGAGCAACGACTTCAGCAGCGGCTCGCGGATGGCGACGTACTGCTGGTACAGCCGCAACCACGCTTCGCCATCACCCGGATGCTCAGCGCCAACCGACTTCGCCGTGTCCTCAGGATCAGGGTGGATCGCCACCGCCGTCCCCTCGTCCGCATCCAGCAAATGCGCCAACGGCAACGGCGCATGCCCCCACTTAAGCCCGAACCGCTCAAGCTCCAGCGCCCGAATCACCGGCGACGCAACACCCAGCGGATAGTTCGAACTGAACCGGTCGCTCACCCACCCGTCACTGGCCGTAGACCGAACAGCACCCCCAAAGGTGTCCGCAGCCTCCAGCACCAGCACATCCCAACCGGCATCAGCCAGCCCGATCGCGCTCACCAGCCCATTAGGCCCCGAACCGATCACCACAGCATCAACACTGCGCGGCAACATGCCTACGACCTTAACTCGCTCCCCACCGGATACAGGTGATCCCCCACCCCTGCACGTGATCGAGCCGTACATGTGGTGTCGCCCACCCGTGAACGCGGTCGACCAGTCGAGTGCGATTACCCCACCCACCAGCGAGGTCGACGGCGCAGGCGGTTCGCCCACCCGTGCACGTGATCGAGGCGTGGTCTGGCGTCACCCACCCGAGGACTTGGCCGAACCAGACGCATGTGATCGCCCCACCCACCCCTGCACGTCGTCGATGGCTGCCTACCAGGCGACGGCAGCCGACCTACCCAGCCACAGCCCGGGACCACCCGACCGACAGGACGTAGGTGCCTACGTACACGCCGACTCACGCCTGCCGTCAGCTCCGCTAGCCGCGATTCGGCAGACACCTCCTGTCGGTCGTGCAGCTCTTGCCGATCCGGTTTGGGTCGGGCGGTGCGCCGGGTCGAAGTCCTGCCGTCACCCGGGTTGGGGAGCAAATTGAGCGAGGCAGGGCGACCCCAACCTGGCGGTCACGTGTCAGGCGACGGCAGTCACCACCCGACCGACAGGACGTATATGCCGAACTGCGCCAGTCACCACCCACACTGAGCGTGCAGATATCGCCTGGTACACCTATACGTCCTGTCGTTGCGCAGATCGCGCACGCGGCATCGCTCCCCGGGCGCCAACCCCAGCCGTGGCTGTGGGCGGGCAACGCCACCCCTGCCGCTCAACCGCACCCGCGGGCGGGGTCGACCGCACTCGCCCCTCAACCGCGGTCGCGGGTGGGGTTAACCGCGGCGCTTGATTTCGGTGGCGAGGGTTTTGAGTTCTTGGGCTCGGCCGATCATGGCGGGGTCGGCCATTCGGCCGTCTGGGAGGACGGTTACGCCGCCTGTGGTGACTCCTGCTTTTTCGACTGCGGTTAGCAGTTCGAGGGCTTCGGCGAGCTGTACGGCGGTTGGGGTGAAGGACTCGATGATTGTCGCGAGTTGCCGCGGGTGGATGGCCATTCGGCCGACGAAGCCGAGGGCTCGGCCTTCGAGGCTGGTGCGGCGGAGGCCGTCGAGGTCGTCGACGCGGGGGTGGACCGACATCATGGGGGCGCCGAGGCCGGCGGCTCGGGACGCGGACACGAGGCGGCCGCGTGCCCAGGCCAGGCCCTCCGGACCGTCTACACCGAGGGAGCTGCGTAGGTCGGCCTCGCCTAGGGCGACTGCGACCACCCGGGGATCAGCCGTGGCGATCTCGAAGGCGCGTTCCAGCCCGAGGGGTGACTCGATCAGGGCGGTGATTCTTGCCGACGGCACCTGTTCGAGGACGCGCAGGACGTCTGCGGCGCTCTCCACCTTTGGCACGCGCAAGCGGATCTCCGGCACGGCGGCCACCGCGGCCAGGTCGTCCGCCAGCCACGGGGTCCCCGGCGCGTTCACCCTCAGCTCTGAGCTCGCCTGATGCGCCGCGACCCACGCGACCGCCCACTCCCGCGCCGAGGCCTTCGCGTCGACCGGTACGGCGTCCTCCAGGTCGAACACGACCAGATCGGGGCCGGCGGCAACGGCCTTGGCGAATCGATCCGGCCGATTGGCCGGCACGTACAACCCTGTCAGCACAACATCCCCCAAGAAACCTAGACCACGCCGGCTGCCCTCAGCGCAGCAAGCTGTTCCGGCGAGACCCCGATCTCGGCCAGCACTTCATCGGTGTTCGCCCCATGCCGCCGCCCCGCCCAGCGGATCGCCCCCGGTGATTCCGACAGCCGGAACAGCACGTTCTGCATCTGCACCGGCCCGCCCAGCTCATCGTCGTCAACGGCAACAATCGTCTCCAGAGCCGCGTACTGCGGATCGCTCATGATCCCCCGGATGTCGTGCACCGGACCGACCGCGGCCTCGGCCTTCTCAAAGGCATCCATCACCGCAGAAAGCGGTCGCGCAGCGATCCACGACCCGACCGCCTCATCCAGCTCGTCCGCATGCTCAGCGCGCTCACGCCCGGTCGCGAACCACGGCTCGGCCACCAAATCAGCCCGCCCGACCAACGTGACCACCCGCTCGGCAATGCTCTGCGAGCTCGTCGACACCGCCACCCACCGACCATCCGCGGTCCGATACACATTCCGCGGCGCATTGTTCGACGAGCGGTTCCCCAGCCGCGGCTGCACGTACCCGGTCTGCTGGTACGCCGTGATCCCGCCACCAAGCATCATCAAAATCGGCTCAATGATCGCCATGTCGATCACCTGCCCCGCCCCCGACCGATCCCGCTCCCGCAAAGCCACCAGTACGGCGTACGCGGTCGCCAGCGCGGTGATCCCGTCCGCGAGCCCGAACGGCGGCAACGTCGGCGGCCCATCCGGCTCACCGGTCACCGCGGCGAACCCACTCATTGCCTCGGCCAACGATCCGAACCCAGGCCGACGAGACCAAGGCCCGACCTGACCAAACGCCGTCACCCGCGCGATCACCAACCGCGGATTCGCCGCCAGCAACACGTCAGGCCCGAGCCCCCAGCGCTCCAACGTCCCCGGCCGGAAGTTCTCCACCAGTACGTCGTTCCGCCGCACCAACTCAAGGAAGACCTCAGCGCCCGACGACAGGTCGAGCGTCGCGAGCCGCTTGTTCCGGCCGAGCGTCTTGAACCACAGCCCGACACCGTCTTTCGACGCACCATGGGTCCGCGCCGCGTCCGGTCGCAACGGGTGCTCGATCTTGGTGACGTCCGCCCCGAAGTCACCCAGGAACGTCGCCGCCAGCGGGCCCGCGAACAGCGTCGCCGCCTCCAGCACCTTCACCCCGTCAAGAGGAGCAGGCCTCATCCCGCACACCTGAAACCGATGGTCTCCGACCGGTCGAGACCGCCACCGGTCAGGACCAACTTGAAGCTCACTTCCGGTTCCTGCGGGCCACCATCGGCGTACCAATCGGAGCCCTGGGCAATATAATGCGAGCCGCCCTTCAGGATGCAGAACCGGCTGCGGCCGTCGCGGTGTTCGCTCTCGGTCAGGTTCCACACCAACGGCGAGGCGCGAACGAAACCGTCGAGCCCGGCCGCGACCTGCCACTCGTCCTCGGTCGGCAACCGCCCACCCCGCCAAGCCGCATAGGCCCGCGCATCCGGCAGATCGACGTACGTCACCGGCTCATCGAGAGTCCCGGCCACCGGCGCACCATCAACCCAGTGCGCGAGGAAGCGGTTCGCGATCATTGGTCGATACCCCGAGCTGGCAAGGAACTCGAAGTACTGCGCGTTCGTCACCTCGGACACCGCCACCGAGATCCCAGGCAAGGAGACCTCGCGCGTCACCGTGCGGATGTCATGCAGGCGAGGCGGCAGCGGCTTCCACTCCTCCACGTACGGCGCCTGGTCGTACAGACCGGTCTCGCGCCGCCGGTGCCGCACGGTCAGCACCTGCGGCCCAGCCGGTACGTCGACCACCGGCCCGATCGACGCCGTACCGGGAACCGCGGAAACGGGCAGCCGTTCCGCCGGCCGAAGCGGGAAGGCGGAGTCGGAGACGTGCGGTCGCGGCCGAGTGCCGAGCATGCGCGCGGTCGTCCGGCAACTCGCTCCCGCGGTCGCGCCGACCCGGACGATGCCGGTCACGCCACGACCCGGTACGACGAGGTGCACGCCGTCGTCGTTCGCCGTGATCGGTACGCCTGACGTCACGTCGTACCAGTCGCCGACCTGATCCTCCGACCGCAGCACGATGCCCTCGAAGTCGTCCTCGTGCCGGTTGATCAGCGTCCAGAACGTGATGTCCTGCAGGTCGAATCGCGAACCGTAGATGCCGTGCACCCGGGCCTTGTCCGGGATCTCCGGGGTCAGCTGGATCCAGTCGCCGTCGATCAGTACCGGTGCGAACGCACGTTGCGCGGCCACCATCCGGCGCAGGGTCGCGCGGTCGCGGGCGTTCCAGCCGACCCAGCTGGAGAACACCGATTCCCAGACCAGGATGCCGACGCCGTTGATCCACGCGGATTGCAGCTCGGCGCTGTGATCGCGGTTCCAGCGGCGGGTGTGGTGCATCATGTGCCGGCGCTCGAACAGGTGCGCCCGCAGCACACCAGGCGCCGGTGTGTCGGCGAACCACTGCGCCCAGGACAACGCGTGATCGCTGACCCTTGCCATCGGCAACCGCGACTCACCCTCGAGCGCGATCGCCGGATTGGCTGCCCGCAACGCCCGCGTCAAGACCGGGTCGCCTTCCTTCAACGTGTCCAGGAAGACGCCGTCGACGGCATAGTCCGTCACGAGCGAAGCGAACTCCTCGGCGTCCGAGCGCGCGGCCCGCCGGGTCCCGACATCCCACGGGTTGTAGTCGAAGAACACCTTCAGCCCGAGCCGGTGCAGGTCATCGATCAGTTGCCGAAGGCCCGGAACGTCGCGATAGAAGTCGAACTGGTTCCGCGAATCGATCCCGATCACCGGGTAGGCGTGCCACAACACGATCGCGTCGTGTCCGCCGAACTCCTCCACTCCGTGCCGGACGAATTTCTCCGGGGTGAACCGACCGGTCGACACGTCGTACAGCAGGTCGTCCCAGAGCCAGACCAGCGCCACCGAGTACGCCGTCTGGGTCCACTCGCGACCGGGAACCTCGTACTGGGAGCCGTTGTACGGCGTGCGCTCGTACGAACCGATCAGCCACTCGGCCAGCTTGGCGCGCCAACGCGGCAGATCCGCTGGGTCGTCGGGCGCACCGAGGATCTTCGCGTCGTCGAGAAAGGACAGGTCGGCCCGGAGCCCCAGATCCACCCGGGCGGGCAGGTCGATGGGCCGCGGTTCGAGCGGACTCACAGATACACCTCCGCATAACGCGCGTCGATCGCATCCCCGTGAGGCACCGAGGCAATAGCTCCCGCGGTTTGAACACTCAGTGAAGCAGCAACGTTAGCGCGTCGGACCGCGTTCGTCAGGTCGCGGGGGGTGATCGGCTCGATCGCTGACCCCGCAGACAAAGTTGCCGCGAGCACCCCGCAGAAGGTGTCCCCCGCGGCGGTGGTGTCGACCACGTCGACCGGTACGCCGGGAACCGTGATCTCGTCGTTGCCGCGGGTCAGGATCACCGCGCCGTCCCCGCCGAGCGTGACCACCGCGGCGGGAACCAGCTTCAGCAGCGCGCTCCGGTCCGGACCAGCGATCACCTCGGCCTCACTCTCGTTCACCACGAGCAGATCAATGTCGGCGAGCAGCGCATCCGGCAATCCGGCTGCCGGGGCTGCGTTCAGGATGAAGTACGAACTGGTCGCCGCAGCCTCCTGCACGGTCTCCATCGGGATCTCGAGCTGGGCGAGCACGATCTTGGCGCCGCCGATGGCATGGGCGGCCTCCGGCGTCAGCGCGAGCTCGCCGTTGGCGCCCGGGGCGACGACGATCGAGTTCTCACCACTCTCCTCGACCGTGATGATCGCCGTACCGGTCGGGGCGTCTGAGGTCGTCGCCAGCGACAGGTCAACACCGGCGCCGGTCAGCGTCTCGCGGAGCAGCGCGCCACCGTCGTCGGCGCCGAGCGACACGACCATGGCCGTCTGCGCGCCGGCTCGCGCGCTGGCAGCGGCCTGGTTGGCACCTTTGCCGCCGGGGCCTCGGGTCAGCACGCCCGCGAGCACGGTCTCACCGGGGCGCGGGATGCGCTGCACCGGAAGCACCAGATCCACGTTCGCACTGCCCACGACGACAACGTCAGGCTCCACCCCGGGCCACCTCCACAGTCCTGTCCGCCAACTCGTCGAATGCGATTCGGTCCATCCCCGGCAGGCTGGTAGCCAACCGGTTCTTCAGTGGTACAGACCACTCTGCCGGAACTCCCCGGATGGCACCAACTACGGCACCGACCGTCGCACCCACGGAGTCCGTGTCCCACCCTGCCATGACCGAGCGGCCAATCGCGGTCGTGAAGTCGGGCGCCGTGAGCGCATATCCGGTCAGTGCCGAATTGTTCACAGCATGTACCCAGTGCAGACCGCCGTACTCCTCGTGCAGGGCATCGAGTGCGTCGTCCAGCGGGTGATCCCCCAGGGCCAGGCCGAAGCGGACCGCGCGCGAGATCGCACCGTCGACCGGGATCACCTCGAGACCGGCCAGCGCCGCCTCGATCGGCGAGTCGAGCACCATCGCCGCGGCCGACATCGCGGCCACCCACAACGCGCCGTCCGCGCCCGCCCCGGTATGGCTCAGCCGCGCGTCGACCAGCGCGAGCCGGGCGGCCGCCGTACGGTCGCCCGGGTGCGTCCAGCCGTAGACGTCGGTCCGGATCTGCGCGCCGATCCACTCGCGGAACGGGTTGCCGACCACGGCGGCCCGCGCCGGCTCGACGCCGTTCAGAAGATTGCGGTACGCAACGCGCTCGGCGGTGAAGACGCGGGCGGCCGGCAGATCGCGCAACCAGGTTTGGGCGACATCTTCGGTGGTCAGCGCGTCGCCGTACTGCTCGAGCATCCGCAGCGCGAGCAGGGCGAAGTTGAGGTCGTCGTCCTCCGGCATCCCGTCGATGACCTCGCGGAGGCTGGTCGGCGCGGAGGTCCGGTTCCAGGGCCAACGCCGCAGTACGTCGTCCGGTACGCCGACGGCCGTCACGTACCGGGTGAGCGGCCACTGGCCGGACGACTGGAGGATCTCGCGGATCCCCTCGCGCGGGATCTTCTCGACAGGTTTGCCGAGCAGATTCCCAGCGGCCCGGCCCAGCCAGGCGGCCGCGATGCGATCCGTCGATCGGCCGAGCTGCGGCAACTCCGGGATCTTGGGCTCGATCCACTCCGGAGTCCGCGCGTCCAGCTCCGCCAGGAGGTCTCGCGCCAAGGCGCGCAGTTCCGAACCGGCGGGCTTGTCGGATGCGCCCGAGACCGGAGCCTCGGTCGCCCCACCGGCGGCCCGCCAGCGTCGCTCGACATCCGCGACCTCGACGCCCTCCGACCGGGACTGCACCAACAGATGCGGCAGCAGGTCCTCCGGCTGCACCCAGGTCAATCTCATCAGGTCAGATTCTCCAGTACTTCGGCCCGTCGCGCCCACCGACGCGTATCGGCTTCATGCAGCTCGCGAGCCACCGATGCCATCAGCACGCCCGGTCGCACGAGGTCGGTCCGGCTCGCCTCGGCGATCTCGCTCGCCCACTCCTCCGGTACGCCGCTCAGTCCGCTGAGGGCACCGGTGATCGCGCCGGCCATCGACGCGATCGAGTCGGCGTCCCGGCCGTAGTTCGTGCCGCCGAGGACAGCCCGCCGTACGTCGCCCTCGGCAACCATCACGAACCCGAGCGCGACCGGAAGTTCCTCGATCGCCATCGTCCGGCTCGGCCGACGGGCATCCAGGGACTGGTCGCGATAGTCCGGACCGACACTGTCGAAGGGCTCAATCGCCTTGCGTAGCAAGGGAATCGCTGCTTCCCAGTCGGTCACGCCACTCGCCGCTTCAGCCACAGCCTGGATGGCTTTCCGGGTACCGTCTTTGGCCAGTGCCAGCGTTGCTTCGATCACGGTGGCAGTTGTTGCCCCGGGCACCATCGCGGCGGCGACGGCGGCCGCGAACACGCCCGCCGCTTCCCGTCCGTAGCTCGACTGATGTGCACCGGCGATGTCGATCGCCTCGGCGTACGCGCCCTCGGGATCGCCGGCGTTGGCGATCCCGACCGGGGCCATGTACATCGCGGCACCACAGTTGACGATGTTGCCGACACCGGCCTCGCGTGGGTCGACATGTCCGTAATGCAGCCGGGCGACGAGCCACTTCTCGGCCAGGAAGACGCGCTGCAGCAACAACGCGTCCGCCTCCAGCTCCGGTACCCAACGACGGCCGGTGATCATCTTCGGCACCAGCGACTCGGCGATCGCGTACGCATCCAGGTGCGTACGGCGTTCGTCGTACACCTCGACCAGCGCGTGCGTCATCAAGGTGTCGTCGGTGATGTGCCCATCGCCCTTGTGGTACGGCGCAATCGGGCGCGCGGTGCGCCAGTCGTCGTACCAGGGACCGACGATCCCGGTCACCCAGCCGCCGTGCCGCTCCCGGATCGCCGCCGGGGTCCAGCCCTCGACGGCACCGCCGATCGCGTCACCGACGGCGGAACCGACAAGGGCACCTGTCGACTTATCTTCGAGCATCAGCTGTTGACCTGACCCCATCCGTCATTCAGTTTCTTGCCCAGGGCACTCAAGTCCGTCTTGTTCGCCAAGTACTCCTGCAGCGCCGGAGTTGCGATCTGGTCCTTCCACTTCGGGTAGTTCTCCACACTCTGGAACGGCGCCTTGGTCAGCTCGGCCCCGCTGGCCAGCGTCTGCTGCCAACCATCCTTGCCGCCGGTCGTCTTCAGGATCGCGTCCCGCGCCGCTTGCGTGGTCGGGATCAGCCAGTCGCCCTGCCCGACGGCGGCCAGGTTCTCCGCCTTCATGAAGTAGTCGATGAACTGCGCCGCCTGCTTGACGTTTTTGCTCTCCGCCGGCACCGACAGCGTCTGCGGGTTGGCGGCCTGCTTGGCGGACGTACCCTTCAGAGGCGGGAGCACCTCCCATTGGAAGCCCTTAGGTGCTTCGGCAACGATCTGCTGCGCGGCGTAGTTGCCACCAACAACCATCGCATACTTGCCGGCGTAGAAGCCCGGAAGCACGTCCGATCCGCTCTGCGTCAACGAGGTCGGGTCGATCGATTTGTCGGTATAGGCCATCGCGTGGATCCGCTTCGGCACCTCCAGCTCGGCGTCCCCGATCGACGCCTTGGCGTCGCGCCCGGTGCCGTCGAAGAACTTACCGTCGAAGTTCATCCCGAGGTTGAGCACGGTCGCGGTCGGGCTCTTCAAACCCCACCCAAGACCGTACTTGCCACCGGCGGTGAGCTTCTTGGCGTTGGCCGCCAGGTCGTCCCAGCTGAGCGAGTCCCCGGTCGCGGCGATCCCCGCCTGCTTGAGCGCCGCGGTGTTCGCGAACACGACGTACGACTGCAGAAGCGTCGGAGCGGCGTACACCTTGCCATCGCTGGAGACGGTGTCCCAAACCCCTTGCGGTACGGCGTCCTTCGTCGCCTGACTCAGGTACGGCGAAAGGTCCGCGAGGTAGCCCTGATTGATGAACCCGGTGATATCGGCGGACTCGTCGTGGATGATGTCCGGCGCGGTCCCGCCCTGGAACTGGGTGACCAGCTGGTCGTGCACGGAGTCCCAGCTGCCCTGGACGTACTCGACCTGGATGTTCGGGTTGGCGGCGTTCCAGTCCGCGACGATCTTCTTGGTCGCGGCGACCGTGGTCTTCTGGAAGGCGAGACTCTGGAACTTCAGCGTCACCTTCTCGTTCGAGTCGCCGCCGGAGTTGTTGTCACTGTTGCCACCGCACGCCGCAAGCGCCACCAGAGCGGTTGCCGCGAGCAACGTGGTTGCCAGTGTCCTGCGCCGAAGGTTGTTTGAGTGATTGCGGTGTTCAGGTGCGTGCATCGGGGTGCCGGAGGGGCGGCCTCGATGCCTTTCCATCGTGGCTGTTCCTCCGGTGCCGCGAGGTGCGTGCCTGGGCATCGCAAGCGCCAAAGAACCTTTGGCGCAGGACACTAGTTTCCTCATCTGTCTCTCCTCAGGGGAATCGTCAGCCCTTGACAGCGCCGCTCATGAGGCCGGAGGTCAACCGGCGTTGCAGGAAGGCGAAGAAGACCAGGCTGGGCACCGTCGCCAGCACCGACGCGGCGGCGAGCGGGCCGAACTGCACCTGACCCTCGGCGCCGACGAAGCGGGCGAGGACCAGCGGCAGGGTTTTGAGCTCCGGGTCCTGCAGCAGGACCAGAGCGAAGAAGAACTCGTTCCACGCCGAGATGAACGTGAACATGGCGGTCGCGATCAGACCTGGCCGCAGCAGCGGCATGACGATCGCGATGATGGTGCGGATCCGGCTCGCGCCGTCCACCGAGGCGGCTTCTTCCAGCTCGCGCGGGACAGCGGCGACGTACCCCTGGAGCATCCACAACGCGAACGGCAGGGACCAGACCAGGTAGACCAGTACGACGCCGGGGATCGTGTTCGTCAGGTGCAGCGGTCGCAGGATCATGAAGAGCGGGATCACGATCAGGATCACCGGGAACACCTGGCTGACCAGGATCCAGCCGTTGGTGATCGGGCGGAGCCGGCTGCGGAACCGGGCCAGGGCGTAAGAGACGGGCAGCGCGACGATCAGCACCAGGATCGTGGTCAGGATCGAGATCTGCAGGCTGTTGCCGAGCGATCGGACCAGACCTTGCTCCTCGAGAGCGTTGGTGTAGTTCGAGAAGTCGATGTTCTTCGGGAGCAGGGTCGGCGTGATCGCGGCGAACTCGCGCGGCGACTTCAGCGAACTGGAGATCAACCACAGCAGGGGGAACGCGAGAAACACCAGGTACGCGAGCACAGCGACGTACTGGAGGACTCGGGCGAACGGTCGCGTCCTCATGCTTGGCTCCGGAGGCGGTTGCGCAGGTAGAAGGCGAGGAACACGATGATGACGACGACCATCACGTCACCCATCGCCGCGGCCATACCGAAGTTCCCGTAGCGGAAGGCCTCGTTGTAGGCGAACAGCATCGGCAGCATGGTCTTGCCGCCCGGCCCGCCGGCGGTAAGCACGTAGACGAGGCCGAACGAGTTGAAGTTCCAGATCAGGTCTAGGCTGGTGATCGCGACGATGACGGTCTTGAGCTGCGGCAGTGTGATGTGCCGGAACTGGTGCCAGGCGCTGGCGCCGTCGACCGCCGCGGCCTCATAGAGAGAGCGGTCTATCCCTTGTAGCCCGGCCAGCAGGGTCACGGTTGTCATCGGCATCCCGACCCAGATTCCGACCACGATCACCGCCGGGAGCGCCGTACTGAAGTCGCCGAGGAAGTTGATCGGGTGATCGGTGAGGTGCAGGTCCTGGAGGATCTTGTTCACCGGACCGTTGGTCGGGTGCAGCAGCAGCCGCCACATGATCGCGACCACGACCGGCGGCATCGCCCACGGGATCAGCGCGAGCGTCCGGGCGACACCGCGGAACTTGAGGTTGGTGTTGAGCAGTAACGCGAGACCGAGTGCGGCGACGAACTGCAGGATCGTCACCGAGAGAGTCCAGATCACGCCGATCCGGAACGACTCCCAGAACAGGTCGTTGTGCAGCAGCTTCCCGAAGTTGCCGAACCCGATGAAGTCGGTGTCGACGCGCAACCCGGCGCGGGCGTTGGTGAACCCGAGAGCGATTCCCCGGATCAGCGGGTAGACGCTGAGCAGCAGAACCGGCAGCAGCGCGGGCAGGAAGAGGAAGATCGCCTCCCTGTTCTGCTTCGGTCTCGTGACCGTGGTTGTGCTCACGTCGACCGCCGAACGCTCAGCGACGGATGCACGATGATCCGCTTCGGGGAGCGCTCTCCGTCCTCGATCCGAGCGAGCAGCAACTCGGCCGCCCGCCGCCCCCGCTCGGCCGACCCGAGGTTCACACTCGTCAACGGCGGGAAGCACTGCTCAGCCAACTCGCTGTCATCCATCCCCACCAAAGCAACATCCCCCGGTACGTCAAGCCCCGCCGCCGCCAACTCGTGCATCAGCCCCACGGCCAGCAGGTCGTTGGCCGCAATCACCGCGTCAAACGCCGGCCGAGCAGCCGCCGCACCGCGGTCGGCCCTGGCCGCCACCTCGTGAGCGACAGTCCCGCGCCCCAACTCCAGCAGCGCCCGCCCACCCTCGCGTCCTGCTGCGAAGGTGAAGTCCTCCGCCTCCACCTGCGCAACTGCCTGCAGCTTGTGTGCTCGCAGCGCGTCGGCGAAACCTTTCGCGCGCGCCTCGCCGGGAACCGTGTCGGCTGGGCCGTTCAGGAAGGCGATTCGCCGCCGTCCGCGCGACACCAGGTGTTCGACCGCCAGCGCCATGCCCTTCGGCGAGTTGGCGCGCACGGTGTCGACCCCGGCCTTCGCCGGGACGTTACCGGCGACGACCACCGGTACGTCGCACTCCTGGATCGACTTGATCAGGTCGTCGTCGACCCGCAGCGGGCTGATCACCAGACCGTCGGCGTACCCACGCGCCATCCCGCGCACCAGCGCGACCTCGTCGACGATCTCCGGCCCGGTCGTCGTCACCACCAACCGATAGCCCGCCGCCGACACGACCTCTTCGACGGCCCGCATCATCGTCACGTAGACGGGGTTACCGACGTCCGCGACCGCCAGGGTCAGCTGGAACGTCCGCCCCACCTTGAGCGACCGTGCCCGCGCGTCCGGGACATACCCGAGCTCGTCGACAGCCCGCCGTACTCGCTCGGCCATCTCGTCGGTCGCCGGCAAACCGTTCAGCACCCGGGACACCGACGCCACCGAAACCCCGGCTGCCCGAGCGACCGCGGCAATCGTAGGACGGCTCACCAGGGACTCCTGTAATCGTTCTTGTAATCGTTTACAGGCCGACCATAAAGCGCCGCGGCGATGCCGTCAACAGCTCACATGCTGGGATCGCCACCTCACGCAGCGAAACCCAACTAACCTCATCGACTTAGTACCTCTTGCCCACCGCCCGGGAGACGCGATGACCGACCGACCACCGCCCTCGCCGCGCAAGGTCGCGATCGCGGCCTGCGTCGGCGCGACCATCGAGTGGTACGACTTCTTCCTCTACGGCACCGCCGCCGGACTCGTCTTCAACAAACTGTTCTTCACCGGCCTGAGCGGCTCGGCCGCCACGTTCGCGTCGTTCGCGACCTTCGCGGTCGGGTTCCTGGCCCGGCCGATCGGCGGGCTGGTGTTCGGGCACTTCGGCGACCGGATCGGCCGCAAGCAGATGTTGCTGCTGACGCTGGTGATCATGGGCGTCGGCACCACGCTGATCGGCGTCCTGCCGAGCTACGACAGCATCGGCGTCTGGGCGCCGATCCTGCTCGTCGTGCTGCGGATCCTGCAAGGCATCGGAGTCGGCGGCGAGTACGGCGGCGCGGTCCTGCTCGCGGTCGAGTACGCGCCACCCGGCCGGCGCGGATTCTTCGGCAGCTTCGCGCATATCGGCGTACCGGCTGGGTTGTTCCTGGCATCGGCCGCGTTCTCGCTGGTCGGTCTGCTGCCCGAGGACGCGTTCCTGGCCTGGGGCTGGCGGATCTGCTTCCTGGTCAGCGCCGGGTTGCTTGCCATCGGCGCCTATATCCGGTTGTCGGTGCTCGAGACGCCGGCGTTCGCGAAGGTGCGTGAACGCAAGGAGGTGTCCAGCGTCCCGCTGGTCGACCTGCTGAAGCAGCACCCGCGCTCGCTGCTGCTCGGGATGGGTACGCGGTACATCGAGGGCTTCACCTTCAACCTGTTCTCGGTCTACCTGCTCTCGTACGTCGCCAACGATCTGAAGCTGCCTCGCAGTTATGCGCTCAACGGCATCGTGGTCGGCGCCTTGATCGGTGTCGCGCTGATCCCGATCGCGGGAGCGCTCTCTGACCGCGTCGGCCGCAAACCCGTGTACCGGGCCGGGACCTGGGCCGCGTTGCTGTTCGCGTTCCCGGCGGCAGCACTCGTCCAGCACGGTACGTCGGTCACCGTGTTCATCGCGCTCGCGGTCGGCGTCGGCGTACTGGACGGGGTGATCTACGGACCGCTCGCGGCGTTCTGGGCCGAGCTGTTCAGCACCCGGGTCCGGTACACGGCGCTGGGAGCGCTCTATCAGCTCTCCGGGATCGTCGCGTCCGGGCTGACGCCGTTGATCGCGGCCTGGCTGGTGAGCCTCGGCGACGGCGATCTGTGGTGGCTGGCGACGTACAACGTGCTGATCGCGATCGTCAGCCTGCTCTCCGCGAGAGCGCTCCCCGAGACTCTCGGCCGTTCTCTCGACTCCGACAACCGCGCACTGGATGGAGCAGCTCGATGACCTTGACCTTCCACTGGTTCCTGCCGACGTCGGGCGACTCGCGCCACATCGTCGGCGGCGGGCACGGGGCGGACGTCGTACACCGGGATCGTCGGGTGACGACGCGGTACCTGCGGCAGATCGTCACCGCGGCCGAGGAGCTCGGGTTCGTCGGCGCGCTGACACCGACCGGGCTGTGGTGTGACGATGCTTGGTTGTCGACGGCATCGTTGCTCGACTCGACCGATCGGCTGAAGTTCCTGGTCGCGTTCCGGCCGGGGCTGCTCTCCCCCACGCTCGCTGCGCAGATGGCGACGACGTTCCAGAACCAGTCCGGTGGGCGGCTGCTGCTCAATGTGGTGACGGGTGGTGAGCCGACCGAGCAGAAGGCGTTTGGCGACTTCCTCAGTAAGGACGAGCGCTATGCGCGGACGGACGAGTTCCTGGCGATCGTGCGGAAGCTGTGGGAGCACGGTGACCCGTTCGACTATGCAGGCAAGCATTTGCGGGTCGAACAGGCACGACTGGTGTCAGTCCCCGACCCGACACCACCCATCTACTTCGGCGGTTCCTCCGCAGCCGCGGGACCAGTGGCTGCCGCCCACAGCGACGTCTACCTGACCTGGGGCGAACCACCGGCCGCCGTCGCGGAGAAGCTCACCTGGATCCGCAAGCTCGCCGCCGACGCCGGTCGTACCGTCCGCTTCGGTATCCGCCTGCACGTCATCACACGCGACACGTCCGAGGATGCGTGGCGCGAGGCACGGCGGTTGCTCGACGCACTACCGCCGGAGACGATCGCCCGTGTCCAGGAAGGCCTGCGGCGCAGCGAATCCGAGGGTCAGAAGCGCATGCTCGCCCTGCACGAAGGCCGCCCCGAGGACCTCGAGATCTACCCGAACCTCTGGGCCGGCGTCGGCCTCGCCCGCGGCGGCGCCGGTACGGCGCTCGTCGGCAGCCACCGCGAAGTCGCCGACCGCATCAAGGAGTACGCCGACCTAGGCATCGACGAATTCATCCTCTCCGGCTACCCCCACCTCGAAGAGGCCTACTGGTTCGGCGAATCCGTCCTCCCCCTCCTGGCCCGCGAAAACCGCTGGCACCACCCCGCAGGAGACCGGTCGACCCGCCAGAACGCCGTACCGTTTGCGACTTAGTCGTCGTCTTCGTCGGCGCCGGGGCGTTCGGCCCAGGGGGTTTCTTTGGCGGGGCGGACGACGATGAGTTTGTCGCCGGCGGCCAGGACCGAGACGTTGGCGTCGTAGTAGCGGTGGACCTTGCCGTCGCGGACGACCGAGACGACGCGGTCCGGCAGCGCGGACGGCGGCTTGCCGACCTCGCGGCCGAGGACCGGGCGTTCGGCGACCTCGAGGCCCTCGCCGTACGTGAGCAGGTCCTCCATCACCTCGCCGAGGTTCGGGCTGACCGCGGACAGACCGAGCAGTCGGCCGACTGCCTCGGACGAGGTGACGACCGCGTCGGCGCCGCTCTGGCGCAGCAGCGGGACGTTGTCCTCCTCGCGGACCGCGACCACGATGTGTGCGGTCGGGTTCAGCTGCCGTACGGCGAGGGTGACCAGGACCGCGGAGTCGTCGCGGTCCGTGGTCACGATCACCTCGCGGGCCGTCATCACCTCGGCCCGGCGCAGGACCGTGCGGTTCGTGGCGTCACCGTGGAACGCGGCCATCTGGTCGTTGCCCGCGTCACCGACCGCCTGTGCGCGCGGGTCGATCACGACGATGGCGTCGCGCTTGACCCCGTTGCTGAGCAGGGTTTGCACCGCTGCCCGTCCCTTGGTGCCGTAGCCGACGACAACGACGTGGTCCTTCATGCGCTTCCTCCATCGGGTGTCGCGCATGATGCGGCGACCTTCGTTGGCCAGGACTTCCAGTGTCGTGCCGACCAGTACCACCAGGAAGGAGATCCGCAGCGGCGTGACCACGAAGGCGTTCACCAGCCGGGCCGTCGGCGTCACCGGGGTGATGTCGCCGTACCCGGTGGTGGTGAGGGTGACGGTGGCGTAGTAGATGCTGTCGATCAGATTGACAGAGCCGTCGTAACTGTCCTTGTAGCCGTCACGGTCGACCACCACGATCAGCACCATCAACGTCAGCAGCCCGAGCGCGATCAGCAATCGGCTGAAGAGCTGAAAGAGCGGCGAGCGTGTGCTCGCGGGCAGGTTGACCAGTAGGCCGTGCGGATTGCGACCGGGCAGGGATGGCACGGGATCGACCATATTGCACCGACGGCCGATCCACTGCATGCGACAGGCTTTCGGGCGACAGTGCGACGGTGACAGTCAGGTTGTCGCCGTCGTTGACCACCCTGGTTCGCATCCGCAAACCCTCGATCGTGCGCAGCATCGCCGCGTTCTCCGGCTGGACCACACAGACGGCCCGATCGGCGCCCAGATCCCGTGCCGCGCCGATCAACTGCCGCAGCAGCTGGGCTCCCAGACCACGGCCCTGCCAGCCGTCCTCGACCAGTACGGCGACCTCCATCGTCGTACCGCCGAGCTCCTCCCACGGAGCAGCCGTCGCCATCCCGACCACGGCGTCACCGACACCCGCGATGATCGAGACGCCACCGGCCGGGGCCGACAAGTGTCTCGCCGTACGAGTGGTCAGCCGCGGCATCGGCACGTGATAGCGCCGGGTGCGGCTCTCGTGCGAGCAACGCTCGTGCATCGCGACCACAGCTTCGGCGTCCTCGACGGATGCGCGACGCAACTCCGGTACGCCGCTCCCCGGCCGCGGGCCGTCGACCACCGGCTCCTGCAACCGCTCGGCCAGCCGGCCCGCGATCTCGACCAGGACATCGGCCCGGGCCCACTCGGCCGGCGTGTACTCGCCGAACCCCTGCAGCGCGCCGAGCTCGTCGTCCACCGACAGCGGGTCCTCGACGAGCCGCAGTACGGCCCGCAGATACCGCGTCGGAGCATCACTCAGGACGTCGGCCTGACACGGCTGGACCGTGGTTCGAACGCAGCCCGCCTCGGCGACCAGGGCGGTCAGGTCCTCGGCGGACCAGCCCACTCCGGTGGACACGACCAGTTCGTCGACAGCACCGGTTTCGGCGGTGAAGACTTCCAGGCTCAGGATGTTGATGTCGTCCGCACCACACCGTGCAGCGAGTTCGGCCAAGGCACCGGGCCGGTCGGCGAGTTCGGTCCTGATCTTCCAGAGCATGCGGACGCCCTCCCTCGTGGAGCTTCGTCCTTCTACTCTGCGGTCGGCCTGTTGCCTCGCCGGGTCGCGAATGTTACGCCCGCGTCAACCTTCGCCCTACCTACTTGCGGCGGATCATTTTCGGCAGCCGGGCGCCGATCCGCGGCCGGCGGGCTGCTCGGGCGGCGGCCAACTGCTCGGCCGACTCCCGCTTGTCCAGGTCGGCGTGCCGCAGCAACTCCGGATAGGTCGCCTGCGGCACCGACGGGTACGTCGTCACGATCGCGTCGCCGGAGAAGACGAAGAAGATCGACTGGCCGTCCTTGATCACCTTGAGCAGCGACCCCTCGCGCACGGTCAACGCGTGCTCGAGCGCCTTCTTCCGCGCGGTCCGCCGAGCCACGGCCGCCTGAACCGCCTGCTGGGCCGGTTCGCGCCCGTGCTTGACCGCTTCGGCGACGAGCGGTCCGTAGCGCACGCCGTACTTGATCAAGTTCTTGGCCAATTGGCCTCGCCCAGCCACCATGACTTGAGCCTACTGGTCAGGTGGTGGCCTCCACATGCGTCAGGAGCCGGCGGAGGAGGTCGTTGAGGGTCTCGCGGTCCTCGGCGGGGAGTGCGCCGGCGAACATCTGGTGGTGGATCTCGACCATCTGGTCGGCGAACCGGTGGTGCAGCACCTTCCCCTTGCCGGTCAGGTCGACCTGGATCTGGGCGCGATTCCCCGGCTGGACCGTCCGGGTCAGGTAGCCGCCGGACTCCAGCCGGCCGAGGCGGGCGGTCATGCTGCCCGCGGTGATGTGGAAGATCCGGGCCAGCTGGCTCGGCGTCCTCTCGGGAGCCTCGAGATGAGCCAGCCGCAGGATCACCTCGCAGTCGGCCAGCGACAGGCCCGCCTCCGCGGCGACCGCCCGCTGCCACTCCCGGTGCAGACGCGCGAGCTCGACGATCCGGTAGAGCGCGGCCTCGATCACCCGATCGGCCGCATCGTGCCCGGCCAGGTGGTGGTCGAGCTCGACCTCGACGGAATCCGCCACGATCCCTCCTTGACAATCATAGACTTTGAGAGTCAAACTCTTGGACAAGCAAAGTGTATGCCAAGCGTGAGGAGTAGTCGAATGCCCGGACCGATGAGCAGCGCCGGCCGCGAGGCCTTCCTGGCCGCGTCCCATGTCGCGATCCTGTCGATCGCCCAGCCGGACGGGCGGCCGCCGCTGGCGTCGCCGGTCTTCTACCACTACGAGCCCGGCGGCGAGCTGACGTTCTTCACCAACACCCTCGGCCGCAAGACCCGGAAGGCCGACCTTCTCGCCACCGCGAATGCGCTGTCGGTGACCGTGCAGACCGAGGAGATGCCGTACAAGTACGTCACCATCGAAGGCGCGGTCGTGAAGTCGGGCCCGGCCACTCCGGACGAGATGGAGAAGATCGCCGAGCGGTACATGCCGAGCGAGTACGCGCAGGGTTTCGTGCAGAACGAGTTCGCCCATCCGGAGTCCGCACCCGTGCTCTACACAGTCGAGCCGAGACGTTGGTTCAGTAGCGACCTGTCGGACGAGCCAGCTTGAGATGCGAGGGTTTCTCGCGTCAGGCACCATGGAGGCCGTGAGCTCTCCCAATCCGCGCCGACCGATCATGCCGGGCAACAAGCTGTTCGAGTCGTTGCCGGGTGCTGCCGACCCGGCGGCCGTGACCGAAGTCGCGCACCGGACCGCCGAGCTGCTGGTCCGCGGGGTGCGGTCGTCCGAGGACGCCGAGGTGCACGCGCGGGTCGTGAAGCTGGCCGATGACTACGGTCTCGACGAGCTCGCCGAGCTGTGGTCCGACGCGCCGTCGGATTCGTTGCCCGGTGCACTGTGGCGGCTGTACCTGTTGCGTTCCTGGGTGCATGGGAATGCGGATCAGGTGTCGCGCGAGTTCAGCACCGGCCGCAAGTATGCGGAGGTGCACGCGGTCGTCGCCGGCGTCGCTGAGCCACCAGGGCCAGCCGAGGTGCGCGACATGGTGGACGCCGTACTGCGCGGTGTCGCGACCGGAGACTTCGCCACGACGCTGGATCGGGCGGCCGCGTTCGCGCGGATCATCGCGACCGGCCGGGCACATCTGGCCGATGACGGTCACGACGAGGTGCTGTCGGCGTCGAAGCTGGTCGAGATGGCAGACCAGTTGCAAACCTCGGCGCGCGCCGAACGCGCCGGCCAACTCTGGTAGCTACCCGCGAGTGTTTGCCCCGACGGTGGTTGCATAGTGCGGCGCAAGATGTTATGGCGTCCAGCGCCCCGAGAACTCAACAGGACAAGGGATTTGGGCACCGGTTACACTGTTCGAGGTGTCGGGCCGGTGCAAGCCCCGGGTCCCAAATAAAGCCGCTACGAGCGGCCACGCGCCGTGAGGCGCTTCCCGGTCCGGCACCCCTACTTTTCACCCTGCTGGAATGCTGCTCGAGTGCTCGGGCGGGTGAGCCCCTGCGGTGCTAGCTTCCGGCGAGTGAGGCTTATCGCAGGTGTGGTCGCCGCCGGTCTGATCGTGACCGGCTGTTCGACGGCCGATTCCAAGGACATCCGCACGAGCGGAATCAAGGCCGGTCTGCACGTGACGGTCAAGGACCACGAGCAGCGTGCCGACGTGCTCGCAACTCTGCGCGCCGGCACCTTGACCTTCGTCAAGCTGAACGACGGCGAGTCGATCAGCGCGTCGGGCGGCGGTGGGTCGGTCAAGCTCGAGCGCCACAAGTCTCTCGGCGTCACCAACTACTCCGGCCGGCTCGACGGCACCCTGAACGCCGGTACCGAGGTCACCTTCGACCTGCAGCGGAACAGCGAGAACGACCCCGCTCCACGCTCGGTCGTCTCGCTCCCCGAGCGGGTCCTCCTGACCGCACCGGCCAACGGGACGACGTACTCGCGCCGCGCAGCGATCCCGGTGCGTTTCGAGACCGTGCCGACCGATCAGCAGACGAAGGTGCAGTGGGACGGGATCTGCGTGCAGCAGGGCGAGATCCAGGTGCCGTCCGGCGCAAGCTCAGTCGTCATTCCGGGCGGCAAGATCACGCTCGTACCGCCGTCCACCGCGTCACCGGCCGGTCAGAGCTCGACCACCTGCAACGTCCGCATCACCGTGATCCGGACGACCACCGGTTCGCTGGACCCGGCGTACAAGGAAGGCTCCGTGATCGGCGAGGCGCAGTCCGCCCGCGACATCGTCTCGACTCCGTGAACGTTTGACGGTTACCCGTCGGCCTTTTGTCGGTTACCTTCACGAAGGCACAGGTATCCCTGCGGCCGCAAGCCTCAGGGAGTCCGCCCTCCCTTCGGAAGGAATCCCTCATGCACCGCCTTCCCCGTGCGCTGCTGCCGCTTGCCCTGGTCGGCGGCCTGCTGCTGCCGGCCGCGCCTGCGGCCGCTCATCGCGGCAGCTTCGACATCCAGGGACACCGCGGCGGCCTCGGCCTGACGGTCGAGAGCACGATCGCGTCGTTCGCCCACGGTCTCGAGGTCGGTGTCAGCACCCTCGAGCTCGATGTGCAGATCACCCAGGACGGCCACGCCGTGGTCACCCACGACCGCAAGATCGGCGCGAACAAGTGCCGCGACACCGCGCCGTACACGCCGAACGACCCGGAGTACCCGTATGTCGGCAAGTACATCAACACGCTCAGCCTGAACCAGGTCAAGCAGCTCGACTGCGGTTCGCTGACGCAGCCGGAACACCCGGCCCAGCAGCCTGACCCCGGCGCCCGGATGCCCGAACTGCGCGAGGTCTTCGCGCTCGTGCACCGCTTTCACGCCAACGACGTGAAGCTGAACATCGAGACCAAGGTCGAGGCCGGCGCGCCGAACGAGACCGCACCGCGCGAGGAGTTCGTCCAGGTCGTCGCGCAGGAGATCCGCAAGGCGCGGATCGCTCGCCAGGTGACGATCCAGAGCTTCGACTGGGGCGCACTGATGCGGATGCGCCAGGTCGCGCCCGAGCTACCGCTGGTCGCGCTGACGAACTACGACTTCCTGCAGACCGGTCAGCCCGGCAAGTCGCCGTGGCTCGGTGGGATCGACATCGACGACTTCGGTGGTGACCTGGTCAAGGCGACCAAGTCGTTCGGCGCGTCGGCGATCTCGCCGGTGCACGGGTTCCCGCAGAACGGCAAGATCACCGACCCGAACTACAAGCCATACGTGACCGCGGACATGGTGAAGTCGGCACACCAGGCCGGGATGAAGGTCGTCCCGTGGACGATCGACGACCCGGCGACCATGCAGTCGCTGATCGACAAGGGCGTCGACGGGATCATCACCGACTACCCCGATCGGCTGCGTTCCGTCGTACGGGACAACGGGTTCCGGTTGCCGCGCACGTACGACGCGCCTGCTGTCCGCGCGTTGCCGTCGGCGCACGCGCACAACGACTACGAGCACCGGCGGCCGTTGCAGGATGCGTTGGACCGTGGGTTCAACAGTGTCGAGGCGGACGTCTGGCTGGTCGACGGCGAACTGCTCGTCGCGCATGATCTGGAGGACGCCAAGCCGGGTCGCACGCTGGAGAGTCTGTACCTGAAGCCGCTGGCCGATCGGGTCCGCGCGAACCACGGCCAGGTCTACCGGCATGGCCGCGACTTCCAGTTGCTGATCGACATCAAGAGCGACGGCCCGTCGACGTACGCGGCTGTCGATGCGGCGCTGCGCAAGTACCGCGGGATCAGCACGATCTTCGCCAACGGCCGTGTCCTGAAGGGTGCGGTCACCTCGGTGATCAGCGGCAACCGTCCACTCGACGTACTGAAGGCACAGAAGATCCGGTACGCCGGGTACGACGGCCGCCTGAGCGATCTCCGCTCGGGGATGCCGGCGTCGCTGATGCCGCTGGTCAGCGACAACTGGACCAACAACTTCACCTGGGTCGGTGTCGGCCCGATGCCGGCCGCCGAGCAGGCGAAGCTGCGTGAGATCGTCCAGACCGCCCACCACGCCGGATACCGCGTCCGGTTCTGGGCTACTCCGGACACTCGCGGTGCGGCGCGCGAAGCGCTCTGGTCCGAACTGACCGCGGCCGGTGTCGACCACCTCAACACCGACGACCTGCACGGCCTCGAAGACTTCCTCCGCGACCGCTAACTAGGTGACTTCCGTGAGGGCGATGACATCACCGCCCTCACGGAACATCCGCTGCTGCCGCAACGCGCCGTTCCCGTCGGAGAGCGCTCGCGCAATCCCGTCGGCGACCAGGTCTTCATCGCCAAGCTCCTGCAGTGCGGGACCGACGTGTTGCAGCAACCGCTTGAGCACTTCCGCGACCGGCAGCAACTCCCCCGTCGTCACCTCCAGGCCGCCCGCCGTGAGACCGTCGCGAGCGGCCAGCCAGTACGCCGCTCGCAGGATCTCCGGCTGCAGTGTCGGGCCGAGGTCCCTCGCTTCCAAGGCGGTCATCACCAGCGCCCGGCTCAGCGTCGCGAGCAGTACGGTCTCGTCGACGGTCAACGGGACGTCGCTCACCCGCACCTCGATCGTAGGCAGATGGGAACACGGACGCACGTCCCAATAGATCATCTGCTCGTCCATGGCCGTGCCGACCGCGACATGCATCGCGACGAGCGCCTCGTAGTGCTCGACGGACTCGAGGTACGGCGGCGGTCCGGCACTCGGCCAGCGCGACCACATCAGCCACCGCCAGCTGGCGAACCCAGTGTCCTGTCCGAGGTAGATCGGTGAGTTGGCCGTGAGCGCCAGCAGCGCGGGCAACCACGGCCGCAGGTGATTGGAGACCCGAACCGCCGCGTCCTGGTCCGGCACATCGACATGCACGTGGCACCCACAGATGCCCTGCTCCCGGGCGAGCAGACCGAACTTCTCGGCCATCTCGCGGTACCGCGGTTTCTTGGTCACCAATTGGGCGGCCTTCCCGGCCGGCGGTACGGCGATCGCGAGCAGGCGGGCACCCTCGCTGTGCGCCGCACCGGCGAGCTCGGAACGCATGCTGATCAGGTGCTGATGCAGTTCGGCCGCGGAGTCGCAGACCGGGCTGTTGATCTCGACCTGGGCGCGGGTGAGTTCGAGCGTGACATCGAGATCGGGCAGGTCGTCGACGACGGCTTGGCTACGGGGCAACGGGTTACCGGTGGCGGAGACCAGAAGAAGCTCTTCTTCGACACCGATGGACGGATGCTTCACCCCTTGCCGGTACCCCTGGGAGAAACGGGTTACCCTCGTCCGCGTGAGTCTGCCGATCGTCACTGCCACCCGGTACGTGCTGCCGTTGCGTGAGGGAGGGTCACTGCCCGGAGTTGTCGAGGGCAACGACCTTGGCACCTACGTGATCAAGTTCCATGGCGCCGGGCAAGGACCGAAGGCGCTGGTCGCCGAGGTGATCGTCGGCGAGTTGTTCCGGCGGCTCGGTCTGCGGGTGCCCGAGCTGAAGCGGATCATGCTCGATCCGGTGATCGGCAAGTCGGAGCCCGACTACGAAGTGCAGACGCTGCTGACGAACAGCGCCGGCCTGAATCTCGCGGTCGACTTCCTGCCCGGCTCCTTCGGGTACGACGGCTCGGCCGGCAACCCCGGTGATGCGGGGATGGCCAAGATCCTCTGGCTGGACGCGTTCGTTGCGAACGTCGACCGCTCTTGGCGCAACACCAATCTGCTGGTCTGGCACAAGAACCTCTGGCTGATCGACCACGGTGCCGCGTTGTACTTCCACCACTCCTGGATGTCGGCCGAGAAGTTCGCGACGCTCGCGTACGACGCCGATGACCACGTGTTCTCGATCGCAGCACCCGGCGTACCGGCGGTGGCGGATGAGCTGGCCGCGGCGATCACGCCCGAGTTGCTCACCGAGGTGATCGCGCTGGTCCCGGACGAGTGGCTTGGTGAAGGTGATCGTGAGCGCTATCTCGGACACCTGCTGGCGCGGTTGGAACATCGGTCCGCATGGCAGCCGGGTGGTGCATCGTGACTGACTTGGTTCCGTTCGACTACGTGATTCTGCGCGCTGCGCCGCGCATCCATCGTGGCGAGTTCGTCAACGTCGGCGCGGTGTTGTACTGCCGAGCGCTCGACTTCCTCGGCGCTGCCTGGGACGTCGAGCCGACCCGGCTGCGCGCACTCGATCCGGCCGTCGACGTGGACGTGGTGTGCGCGTCACTGGAGCACATCCGAGCGATCTGCGCCGGTGATCCCGCGGGCGGTCCCGCGGCGGCGACCCGGATCGGCGAGCGCTTCCGTTGGCTCGCCGCGCCGCGCAGTACCGTCGTACATCCGAGTCCGATCCACAGCGGGCTCACCAACGCGCCCGCCGCGGATCTGGATCGTTTGCTTGAAGCGTTCGTCCGTTAGCCGGAGCTGTTAGCCGAGGGCCTTCGAGACGACCTCGCGGGCCTCGACGAAGACCTCTTCGAGGTGCTCGGCGCCCTTGAAGGACTCGCCGTAGATCTTGTACAGGTCCTCGGTCCCGGACGGCCGGGCCGCGAACCACGCCGACTCGGTCGTCACCTTCAACCCACCGATCGCGGCGCCGTTCCCCGGTGCGCTGGTCAGCCGGTCGACGATCGGCTCACCGGCCAACTCGGTCGCGGTGACCGCATCGGCCGACAGCCCCGACAGCCGCGCCTTCTGATCGCGGGTCGCCGGAGCGTCCACCCGCGAGTACGCCGATGCTCCGAATCGCTCGACGAGTTTCGCGTGCGCCTGGGACGGGGTTTCGCCGGTGACCGCGGTGATCTCGCTGGCCAACAGTGCGAGCAGGATGCCGTCCTTGTCCGTCGTCCACACCGTGCCGTCGAACCGCAGGAAACTCGCGCCCGCCGACTCCTCACCACCGAAGCCGACCGACCCGTCGATCAGGCCCGGCACGAACCACTTGAAGCCGACCGGAACCTCCCACAACCGCCGGCCGAGATCCGCGACCACGCGGTCGATCAGCGAGGACGACACCAGCGTCTTGCCGACAGCGACCTCCGGACCCCACTTGCGGTTCGCGAACAGATACGAGATCGCGACCGCGAGATAGTGGTTCGGGTTCATCAGTCCGGCGTCCGGCGTGACGATGCCGTGCCGGTCCGAATCCGCGTCGTTCCCGGTGGCGACGTCGTACCGGTCCTTCTGAGCGACCAGGGACGCCATCGCGTACGGCGAGGAGCAGTCCATCCGGATCTTGCCGTCGTGGTCCAGCGTCATGAACGACCACGCCGGGTCGAGCCGCGGGTTGACCACGGTCAGGTCGAGCCCGTGCCGCTCGGCGATCGCGGCCCAGTAGTCGACGCTCGCACCGCCGAGCGGGTCGGCGCCGATCTTGACCCCGGCGTTGCGGATCGCGTCCAGGTTGAGCACCGACGGCAGGTCGTCGACGTAGTGGCCGAGGAAGTCGTAGGAACCCGCGTGCTGGCGCGCCTCCCCGAAGGGCTTGCGGTGGACCTCACGGTTGCCGCCGGCGATCAGTTCGTTCGCCCGGTTCGCGATCCAGCCGGTCGCGTCGGAGTCGGCCGGTCCGCCGTGCGGCGGGTTGTACTTGATACCGCCGTCCCGCGGCGGGTTGTGCGACGGGGTGATGACGATGCCGTCCGCACCTGCACGCTCGACGCGGTTGAGCCGCAGGATCGCGTGCGAGACACCCGGCGTCGGCGTCAGCCGGTCGTCACTGTCGACCAGCGTCTGGACGTCGTTCCCCGCGAGCACCTCGAGAACCGTCCGCCAGGCCGGCTCGGAC
This sequence comes from Kribbella sp. NPDC056951, assembly GCF_042674205.1. Lineage (NCBI taxonomy): Bacteria > Bacillati > Actinomycetota > Actinomycetes > Propionibacteriales > Kribbellaceae > Kribbella > Kribbella sp. NPDC056951. Next base: position 124,409 of record NZ_JBHUQZ010000011.1, on the reverse strand, counting down.
AGGCCGTGGCTGTCCCGACCGACCAGGAGCGGACCGGTGGTCCCCTCACCGGCTCGGTACTCGCAGATCGCCTGGGTGATGGCCAGGATGTGCGCCTCGTTGAAGGCGCCGTCCAAACTCGAGCCGCGGTGGCCCGACGTACCGAAGACGACCTTCTGAGCGGGGTTCTCGACATCCGGCGTGATGCTGTCGTACGCCGTGAGCAGTGCGTCGACGTCGACGAGATCGCCGGGCTGGGCGGGCTGGCCTGCGCGTGGGTGCATGACCACATGCAAGCACAACATCCGCCCTAGGCGTCCAGCTGGGCGATCAGGGTTTTGGGGGCGATCTGGCGGAAGGCGTTCTCGACGAGGTCGGCCAGGTGGTCCCAGTCCACGTCCTCGACGTCCAGGTAGACCCCGAGCCAGCCGCGATGGCCGACGTACGGCGGGCGGTAGAAGTGCTCGGGGTCGTCGGCGACCAGCGACTCCTGCACGCCCGGCGGCGCCGCGCACCACAGGCCGATGCGGTCGTCGTGATGCTGGTTGGCGAACATCACGAACACCTTCTTGTCCCGCACGAACCAGGTCGGTTCGCCGTGGCTCAGCCGCTCGGTCGCCTCCGGCATCGCCAGGCACAGGGCTCTGAGTCGCTCGAGTACGTCCATGACCTCAGTGTCGCGGACCCGGGACCACGACGCCCGCTTCATAGGCGTAAACCACCGCTTGCGCGCGGTCCCGCAGATCGAGTTTGGTCAGGATGTTGCTCACGTGCGACTTGACCGTCTGCTCCGCGACGCTCAGCTCGGCCGCGATCTGCCGATTGGCGAGTCCGCGCGCGACCAGCCGCAGTACATCGGCCTCCCGTGGCGTGAGCTTGTCCGGAGGGGTCGTGGCGACCGGTTGGGCCCGCGTGAAGTCCTCCACCAGCCGACGCGTCACGGACGGCGCCAGCAAGGCATCTCCGGCAGCGACGACCCGCACCGCACCGGCCAGCTCATCCGGCGTCGAGTGCTTCAGCAGGAAGCCACTCGCGCCCGCCCGCAGTGCGGCGTACACGTAGTCGTCCAGGTCGAACGTGGTCAGCATGATGACGCGTGGTGCATCCGGACCCGCCAGGATCTCGCGGGCGGCGGCGAGTCCGTCCATGACCGGCATCCGCACGTCCATCAGGATCACGTCCGGGCTGAGTTCGGCGGCTGCGGTGATCGCCTGCGCGCCATCACCTACCTGACCGACCACCTCTATGTCGGGCTGCGCGTTCAGCAGTGCGCCGAACCCAGCGCGCACCATCTCCTGATCGTCAACGACCAGTACGCGAATCGGCACCAGCCACCTCCTCTCCTACCGGTATGGCGACGTACACCAGGTAACCGCCATCAGGGGTCGGCCCGGCCGACACCGCGCCGTCTACCAGCTCGACCCGCTCGCGCATCCCCATCAGACCGTGCCCCCCACCGCCAGTGGACGCGGGAGTTGCGCTGGGTCCGTTCCGCACCTTCACCTGGAGGTGCGCGTCAGCACGCCGTACCTCAACCCGTACGGCGGAGCCTGGCGCGTGGCGGACCGCATTGCTCAGCGCCTCCTGCACGACTCGGTATGCAGTCAGCTGGACGGCTGGGTCGATCTCCACGAGCCACTCGGCATTGAGCTCAACCACAGCACCAGCCTGCCGAGCGGTCTCGACGAGGTCGGGCAGCTGGTCGAGACCGGGCTGCGGCTCGAGCTCCTGGTGCTCCTCGGACCGCAGCAGCCGCAGTACCCGTCGCATCTCGGTCAGCGACGCACGTGCCGCCTCCCCGATCTCAGCGAACTCCTTCTGCACGTCCGCCGGTACGTCGGGCAGCCGGTGCGGCGCACTGTCGGCCCGGACGACGACCACCGACAAATGGTGTGCCACCACGTCGTGGAGCTCACGGGCGATCCGGGCCCGCTCCTGGAGACGTGCTCGCTCGCCGCGTTCGGTTTCGCTGATGACCTCCTGCTCGGCCAGCCTTCGTCTGGCCTCGGTGCGCGACCTGAGTAGGTCGCCAACCACTACACCGGCCGCCGACACCAGGGCCATCACGATCCCGGAGGCGAAGTTGGTGGTGGCCAGCGCCCAGCCCGGCACGTAGGCGACGACGCTCAGCACTTGGGCAGCGGTCCACCACCGGATGAGCTGGCGTCTCGGCATACCCCGCGCGCCGGCGATCGCCAGGATGGCCGCGTAGCCGAAGACGCCGGTGACTGCCCACGGCCAGGGTTCACTCGAGCTGACCGCCTCACCCGTCGCCGCCGTGACCGCCGTGGTCGTGAGCGCAATCCCCAGGCCCAGCCGGGGCCGGGACCAGGCCAGCGCCAGGCTGATCGCCCGAGCGAGACCAAGCGCCAGCGCCAATGACCCACTGGCCGCGGTGAAGCCGAACGCCGCGGCCAGCGAACCGTAGCCGATTGTGTAGTGCTGATAGAGGTCGAGCGACGAGAGCCCGAAGAGGAGCACTACGCCCAGGGCAGCTATCCAATACCACCTGCCCTGCGGCCAGGAGCCCTGTTCAGTGGTCACGATCGGACTCTTTCACAGCTGCTGGATCCACGACCAGAAGAACAACATGCCACCGGCGCAGACCACGATGGTTGCCGGAAGCACCCACCTCGCGGTGCTGACGCCGTACAGCTTGCGGATGAGTGCGGCGTGCAGGGCCGCGATCCCGCGGAGGACGAACGGGATCAGCACGATGATCGGGATCGACACCGCCGCGTGCACCGCCCAAGCGCCGGCTCTGGTCGGGCCACCCCAGGTGCCGGGACCGTACGGGCCTGGTTCGACGAAGCCGTAGAACGGGCCGCGGATGATGGCCGTCACGAGGAGGAGTAGCAGGAACCAGCTCATCAGTCCCAGCACCGAACTCGCCAGGCCGGCGCCGAACACCGCGACTCCGCTCGCCTTGCGCTCGCGGGGCAGCTGCTGCCAACGGGCAGTCGCGTCATCGGGGCGGCCGATGATCGCGTCCGCCATCGCCTGGATACCGGTCGGGACGAGCCGAACGACGTACCAGAACTGTCTGGCGACCGTGGTGGCGCGCCTGCGCAGCGGCTGGATCCGGTGGTTCGCAAGCGTTTGTGTCATGTCGTCGAGCCTAGAAATCTCTGACGTTGTGCACCTCCGGCCAGGGAGCCAACTTGAACCCGGTACTCCGGTAGGGGGTGACGTGTGACCTAGGTCACAGTGACCACGGTCCGTGCCGTCGCGTTACACGGTCAGTGCCGAACGACGTTCTGCGTCGGCGGCGCGCGGCCAGAGTGGAGGTTCGGCATGCGCATTCGGAGTCTGGCAGTTTCCGCCGTTCTAGTCCCGGTGATGGTCCTCGCCGGGTGCGGTACCGAGGGGGCGTCGTCCGACGTCGCCGCTTCGTCCCCGGGCGCCAAGAAGGCGTCGAAACCCGGTCTCACCGAGCAGGTCAGTGGGCCCGCCGTCGGCTCCGCCGACCCCGTCGTCAACGCGTACTACGACTACCGCACCGCTCTCGACGAGATGATGCGCAGCGGCGGTGTCCAGACCGCGCAACTCAAACCCTTGATGACGACGAAGCTCTTCCAGTCGATCAGCGTCCAGGCGAAGTACTACCGGACCAAGAAGCTGCGCAACACCGGTACCACGACGGTCCTCTGGGCCAAGCGCACCCTCGCCTCCAACGGCGTCATCGTGACCGCTTGCTACGACACGACGGCCGCCAGCACCGTGGACGCCACCGGCCGCAAGGTCCTCCCGGCCGGCACCCCCACCCGCTGGCTCGACCACATGCGGGTCCAGCAGCAGAACTCCCGCTGGATCGTCGACGGCGGCAGCACTGCCGCGACTTCCTGCTAGCGGGTCCCTAGTCCTTCGGTTCGCCGCCATTCGGCACACCTCGCGTCCCGAAGCCAGCAGCGCGGAGACGCCCCTCTCCGCGCTGCTTCCCTAGAGAAATTGACACAGCCCCCGGTCACTGGTGGCGGACCATCTGCCGGAGGAGGGCTTCGACGGCGCCGTGCAGGTCGGCGTCGTGATGCGGGCCTGACCAGACGACGACACAACCCTTGTCGCCGAGCATCTCCGCCACGAGTTCGCGGGCGGGCGTGGGATCACCCTGGTTAAGGACGACGACCAGCCGCCGCCCATCGCGCTGCAACCGATCCAGCAGCGGCGGCAGCGTGGAGCCGCGGAACACCCCGGGATCGCTCTTCACCTTGGTCTCGACCATCACCCCGCGGCCGCGGATCACGAGCAGGAAGTCGGCCCGATCCCGGGTGAACTCACGGTCGTGGTAGATCCGCGCCTTCGGCCAGAGCCGTTGCAGCGCCGCATCCACCTCCGCGTCGTACCGGTCGGCGAGCCGGCTCACCTTGGAGCTCGTCCCGCGCGGCCGGAAACGCTCCGGCGTACGACGCCTTGGCCGGCTGTGACCGAACAGCCAACGGGTGAATTTTGTGTCGATCATCGGCGGACCCCTCGACCTCGTCGGCACTCATCGTCAGTCTCCCCAGCCGCACCGCGGACCGAACCCGGCCACTCCGATCGTGATCGCACCGCCACACAACGGGGTCTAATCTTGGTCTAGACCGTTGCGAAATCGATTGCCCGCCCCGCCCGCTCGTGAAAGGTGCCCCGGTTGCCCACCTGGAAACTCCACTTCAAATCCGGCCCGAGTGACGTCTACCGCGCCCTGAGCACCCCGGGCGGCCGCTCGCGGTACTGGGCCGACGCGCCCGAGACGGACGGCACCATCACCTTCACCTTCCCCGACGGTTCCACGACGGAGGCCCGGATCGAGGAAGCGGTCCAGGACCGCCGCTACCGCTTCACCTGGTACGACGACCGCGTCCTCACCTTCACGCTCGACGTCGACGAGGTCGGCGGGACCGACCTCACCGTCACCGGCCCCGACGGGCCCCTCGACATCTCGATGCTGCTGCGACTGAAGGCGTGGGTCGACTTCGGCGTCGACCTCCGCAACCACGACGGCACCCGCCGTACCGGCTATCTCGACAGTTGATGCCTTAGGCAACTGTTTATTTCGGTTGCGCGCGGGGTCCCCGGCCGGGTCTGATGGATGGCCGGGACAACGGAAGGACCGAGGTGGAACCGCTCAGCATCGACGAGATCAAAGGCTCGTTCGTCAATTCGACCAGGAGCCTGGTCAAGGCGATGACCCCGCCACCGGGGTTCACCGAACTCCCCTGGGAGTCCCTCGACTACCTCGGCTGGCGCGACCCGAAGGCCCCGAACCGCGGCTACCTCGTCGTACGGCGCGACGCCGGCGTCACCGGGATCGCCCTCAACACCCAGGCAACGAGCAAACCGCGCCGCGGCACCGGCCTCTGCGACCTCTGCAACACCGCCCACCAGATCACCGACGTAGCCCTCTTCGCCGCCCGCCGCGCCGGCCCCGCAGGCCGAGCCGGCAACACCGTCGGCACCTACATCTGCGCCGACCTCGCCTGTTCCCTCTACCTCCGCGGCCTCCGCGACCCCGAAGTACCCCAGGGCGAAACCATCTCCCCCGAACTCCGCGCCGACCGCCTCACCACCCGCCTCGACACCTTCGTCACGCGAGTCCTTGCCTGACCGCCCACTAAACTGATCGCATGACGGAGTTCAGGATCACCCACGAGATTCACGAGGCCCACCCGGACATCCGCGAACGCCTCACCGCCACCACGATCGAGGCGATCAACGAGTCCAGCGCCCGCTCCGCCGAGGACGCCGCCCGCGTCCTCCTCCACAAACTCGCCGAAATCGGCGTCCACATGAGCGAAGCCGCCTGCCTCGCCGCCGTAGAACGCATCCGCTCCGGCAAACAACTCCGCTTCGAAATAGAAGAAGCCAACTAACCAGTTGCCCGTTCATCGCTCCGGGCACCTGGCCGCCTCCGGCGCGCTCGCTGGAGGCAACCGGCCAGTTCGGTACGGGATGGCTGTTCGGCCGGATGGGTGGGACGTCCGGCGCTCCGACCATCAGCTCCTGAGGTCGGCAGGGGTGAGGAGTGGGTGGAGAGTCAGGCCGGCTTCGGTCAGCGGGGTTGGCGTGGTCGGGTTGCGGTTGATGACGCAGATGGCGTGGGTGATGGTGGCTCCTGCGGTGCGGAGGTCCTGGGTGGAGAGGACGATCTGACCGCCGGTCGTCACCACGTCTTCGACGATCGTCACGCGGCGGCCCGCTACGTCGGCTCCTTCGGCCAACCGGCGGGTGCCGTACTCCTTCGCGCGCTTCCGCACGAACGCGCACGGCAACCCGGTGTGCCGACTGAGCGCGGTCACCACCGGGATCCCGCCCATCTCGAGCCCGGCCAGCACCTCGGTGTCGGCGGGGACCAGCGCGACCATCGCCGCGGCGATCTCATCGAGTAGGACCGGGTCGGCCTCGAAGCGGTACTTGTCGAAGTACTCCCCCGTCGTCTGTCCCGACCGCAGCAGAAACTCCCCGGTCAGATGCGCAGTCTGATAGATCCGTCGCCCCAGGTCAGCAGTCTCCACGTGCGCACCCTAACTCGCGTGCTGCTGCGGTATCTCCTCCGGCGGCAACAGTCGCCGGAACGCATCCACCGAGATGATCGGTACGCCGAACTCCCGGGCCGCTCGTGCCTTCACCGACAAACTGTCCGGGTCCGCCGCCACCACGAACGTCGTGTCCGGCCGCACCGCCTCTTGCGGCGCAAACCCGGCGGCGACCGCGCGATCCCACCACACCTCGCGCGGCTCGATCATGTCGCCGGTGAACACCAGCGTGCTCCCCACCGGGAACCCATCCGCGCCGGGTCGCGACGGTACGACGTACTCCCCGCAGCTTGCCTTGAGCAACGCATCGTCCACGTCGGAATCCAGATACCCCAGCATCACGGCCACCCGGTCGAGATCACTGCGCCGCTCCGGCGTGATCCCACCGGCCGCCCAGGACGCGTCGGCCAGCCCGGAAACGTAGTCACAGTGGAGATCCTGAACCTGCAACCGCGTCAACCCAAGCTCTGTCGCAACCTGCACCAACTGATCGGCATCGGTCGCCGTGATCTCCCGGTTCGCCAGAATCCCGTCAAGCAACGCCAGATACGAATCGGCCTGCGGCGGCTCCGGAACCCGCGGCAGCTGGTCGACAAGCCGGCTCATCCACCCATGCCGACCCCCAGCATGCACCGGACGAATCGTCGGTGTGAACTCACTCCCCGGCAACTCCGGCCACCGCAACCCGCGGATCTCTTCGTACGCCCATTGCCACGGCGGTGGTGACGGAAACGCCTGCAGATACTGACCGAACAGCTCAGCCGTAGCCCGAGTATCGGCCAGCGCCGAGTGCCAACCTTCAAGCGAGATCCCAGCCGCCGCACAGCACGCGCCAAGGGTCCGCTTAGCTCCCGGATACAGATGCCCGGCGAGCGCCATCGTGCACATCGACCGCTCGGTGATCAACGGCACCACCACACCCAGCCGCGCGAACTCCGCCCGCAAGAACCCGAGATCGAACTCGACGTTGTGCCCGACCACCATCCGCCCCGCCAGCAGCTCCCCCAACCGCCGCGCCACGGCAACGAACTCCGGCGCACCCAGCACATCGGCCGTGAGAATCCCGTGGATGTGCTGCGGTCCCAGGTCGCGCTGTGGATTCAGCAGCGTGACCCACTCGTCCTCGACCTGCCCACGCGCGTCCAGCAGGACAACCGCAATCTCGATCACCCGGTGCCGATGGCTCGGCAACAGGCCGGTCGTCTCAGTGTCGATCACGGCATACATCGCGGGCCTCCTCGAACTCGGTTTCCGACCCACGACAAGCCAATCAGATGCCACCGACAGTTTCCGCGCGGCTACTCCGCCGGAACGTCGACCGCGATCTCGTCGCCCAGTTTCGCACCGTGCATCAGCGCGAGTTCGTCACCACTCCAGAACCGGCCCGGGTCGTACCAGTTCGGCCGCCGCCCCGGCATCAGCAGTCCCATCTCCTCGTACGTGACCGCCACGACTTCGGCGCAGTACGCGAACTCCAGCTCGAGCTCGCGCCGGCCGCGCTTCAGCGCCGGGATCCGCCCACGCACCCACCGCGAAGCAAGCCGAGCCGTCGACGGGAACGGCGTACCGTCCAGGCGCGCGACAGTCCGCAGTACGGCGTCCTCCATGTCGTGCGTGACCGGGTGGTCCAGCTGCCGCAACCAGCCGCGCTGACCGTACTTGCGCGCCCACACCGTCACCGCGTCCCGCAGGTCGTGCAGCTGCACACCGCGGTGATGCGTACCGGTCCAGATGTCGGGTAGCGAGCGGCCGAGTTCCGCGTGCCACAGCAGCGGCGGCAGATCGTCGATCACGATCGCCATCCCGACATGGTTGACAGGGCTGTTGGTCATCGTCTGGATCGCTCGATCGGCGGCACTCTCACCGCGGAACAGCCAAATGTCACCTGTTCGTGTCAGATCCGTAGCGTCATCCAGTGAAATCCGGCTTTCCACGTCGCTAGATTAGTCGCCATGAAGGTATGGAAGGTCGTAGGACTTGCGGGGCTCGTCGGCGTGGCCGCAACGGGCGTGGTGATTGCACGGGGCGAGCGGAAGCGTCGCGCCTACACGCCCGAAGAGGTGCGGGACCGCCTCAAGGAGCGCGTCAAGCAGTCCGCACACGCCTGACTCAGCAGCTCAGAACCCGGTACGACGATCGGCCGGGCGCGAGGACGCCGTAACTCGGTGGTACGGCGACACCCCTCCGCGCCCGGCCGAAGCCATGTCCAGATCCTACGCCGGGCCTGGGATCACGGTCCTGATTGCGCGTTTCGGCTAAAGGTTGTGTAGGGCAACTTCTTTGAGCTGACCGGCCGTGATGGTGGCCGTTTGAAACGTGCAGTACAGCTGCCGGCGCCGGTCTGTGGGTGATCCCGGATTCAACAGCCGCAGCCCGCCTGGAGCCGTCGTGTCCCAGGGGATGTGGCTGTGGCCGAAGACGAGCAGGTCTACTCCCGGGTAAGCCCGCTCGCACCGCTCCTCGCGACCCTTCGACGCGCCGGTCTCATGCACGACCGCCACGGACAGCCCGTCGAGCGTCACCCGCGCGACCTCCGGCAGCCGCGCGCGTAGCTCGGGACCGTCGTTGTTACCCCAGCAGCCGATCAATCGGGCGGACCGCTCCTCCAGCTCGTCGAGCAGGGCGACATTCACCCAGTCACCGGCGTGAATCACCACGTCGGCCCCGTCGATCGCCTCCCACACCGCATCGGGCAGCCGCTTCGCCCGCACGGGCAGGTGAGTGTCCGAAATCAGCACCAGGCGCATCCCCACACCTTCTACTCCTCCAGCGCCGCGATCAACTCCTTCTCCCGTCCGAGGGTCAGACCGGCGCGGCGCTCCCGGTCCAGACCCAACTCGCGCTCCCAGGCGAGCGCGTCGGCCAGGAACTCCCGGCGCGGCCGATGCACCAGCCCGGCCGCTTCCGCCGCAACCCCGCTCCGGCAGGACCAACCGGCGTACTCGGGGTCGGTCATCCACATCGTGAGCGACTCGGGCCCCATGTACTGCTCGACCTTCCGCTCCTCCAGCCACTCCGGCTTCGCGAGGACCACGGGCCCGGTATGACCGCCGACCTCCCGCGCAAGCTCGATCCACTCACCGAACGGCACGATCGGGCCGCGGGTATCGAACGTGCCGGTGCGACCCTCGGTGGCGCAGTCCAGCAACCACGCGGCGAGATCACGCACATCGATCACCGCCGTCGGCAGGTCTGGTGAGTCCGGGACGAGCAGCGGCTCCGACGGCTCCAGCGCAGCGCGCGCCACCCACGCCCCAGACCGATCACTCTGGTCACCCGGCCCACCGATCAGCCCCGCCCGCGCGATCACCAGGCGATCCCCGACCGCGTCAACCGATGCGAGCTCGCAGGCCACCTTCGCTTCGCCGTACTGCTCCCGCTCGACGACGTCACTCTCGGAGGGCGCCCGTAATGCCGCGCTCTCATCTGCTCCCGGTGTATCGAACTTCTCGTACACGTTCACCGAGGACACATACGTCCAGTGCTTCGCCCGCGGCCCGAACGCCGCCAGCGCCCCGCGCACGAACCCCGGCTGCCAGGACACCTCGAAGACGGCATCCCACTCGCGCGCCGGCACCGCGTCGTACGCGTCCGGAAGGCTCCGGTCGACGGCCACCAACTCCGCCCCCTCGGCCACCCCGCCGCTCTCACCCCGTGCCACACAGGTCACCGAATGCCCACGCGCCAGCGCCTGCGTCGCGAGCTCACGCCCCAGCCATGCCGTCCCGCCAAGGATCAGAATCTCCATGCAGGTAAGCCAATCAGGCCCCGCCGACAATTCCCAAGTCCCTTAGCCGAGGGCAGAAAGCATGCCGTAAGGCCCGAACCCTTGCCGACGGCCCGATCCGGGCGCAGTGTCGGCAGTGAGCGGCATCCGAGAACGGGTGCCTTGGGCAAGGGGGAGACATGGCTGGTTTCGTTCAGATCATCGAGTACCGGACCTCGAAACCGGACGAGGTTGCGGCGCTGGCCGATGACTACCAGGCAAAGCGCGAAGCGGGCGGCGACGGTCCGCGCCCGATCCGCTCCATCATGTGTTCGGACCGCAACGAGTCCGGACGCTACTTCGCGGTCGTCGAGTTCGCGTCGTACGAGGAAGCGATGGAGAACTCGGCCCGTTCCGACACCGGCGAATTCGCCGCCGGCCTGATGGAGCTGTGCGACGGTCCGACGACGTTCTACGACCTCGACATCGTCCGCGACGCCAACTTCAGCTGAAGGGCTCGGGCCCAGCCGGACTCGCATTCGGCTGGGCCCGAGACTGGGGGCGGTGGTACCGGCCCGGATCCGCGGCGCCGGACCCGGACCTTGCTTTGTGGGTTCAGCGAAAGACTCGGTACGACGACCAGCTGCCCGGCGGCGCACCGCCGTACGAGCCCTGGTCGCGCTCGTGGTGCAAGGGGTCAGGGTCCTCAGGCTCAGGCGCCGAGTGCAGATCCGGCCAAGGTCGCGCCGCCAGCGTCTCCCGCGGCGGCAGCGCCGGCCCCGGATCAGGCCCCGACTCGTCATCAAGCCACTCGACCTCAGTAGCCCCGCCATGCCCGTGGATCGCGACAACGGACTCGATCCCGTCCCACACAGTCGTGGTCGGATAATCGCCGTACCACCGCAGCGCCACCGCCCCGTCGGTGAACTGCACCCCCTCGGCAACCGGCCCGGTCCCACTCACCCCGGAAACATCATGATGCCGAATCAGCCGAAACCGACGAGAGCTCATTTCGGCGCAACCTCCCACAACCGCTCCCCCGGCAACGCCCGGTACTTCCCCGGATCAGCCACCGGAATCGGATCGCTGGTCACCTTCAACCCAGCGAACCGCCGCGCCATAGCCTCCGCATACCGCTCGGCCAACTCGGCCTCGGCACTGTAATCCGCGACGACGTGGTCCCCGAACCACACCCGCACGCGACACCGTTGCGGACCAGGATCGCCGGCCATCTCAATGCACCCGGCGAGTCAAGGTCGTTCCCATCAGCGGCTTCCAAGACCTACGGTTCACGTCGATCACTTCCACTTCCCTGGAGGGATGGGTTCACAGGAAGTGACGGCCCCCACACAGCTTTATGACGCGATCCCCCAAATCTTTTTCAACCACCCCACCCGAACACCCCTTCGAACCCGCCCCGCCCGCGTCCTGCGGACCGCCCCCACTCACCAACCTCCGCCCCACCAACTCCCCCACGCTCACCAACCCGCCACCACCCGCCCCCAATCGGACTTGGTGAGTGGCACACGTCCGCCCCACCCCACCGAGGTCGCTAGCGCCCCTCGCGCCAGCCACGCACCCAAGGGCGCCAAGTCTCCAGGTGCGGGTAGTCGGGACTGATGGACTCCTTGAAGTCGTGGGTGCCCGCTCCAGGCAGGTGGGCCGCAGACAGTCTCGACAGGTTCTCGACGAGGAGCATGGGAACCTCGGGGTGAGCGGCTACGAGGCGGTCGAAGATCGCCCGGCACTCGCGGCGCTGGACGTCCTCATCCTTCGGCCCGACCAGCCGCACATGCAGGTCAGCGGCGTAGTCGTCGATCGCCGAGATGTCCTCGGGCTCCGGGTCGACGTCCCCGTAGTTGTTCGGCGCCAGCAGGAGCGCCAGCTGCCGATCCACCGTGACGGCGTCCACGACGAACAGTTGCTCCCCCGGGTCCAGCGACGAATCCTCGACCGGTGCCGCTCCGAGGGTCGAAGGCAGCCAGACCGCGACGTCCTCAACTGCGACGTCGAGAAAGACGTTGTCGTCGGATGACATCACTGCTCCTTTGTCCAGGTGACCATGCGACCGTCACCGAGAATGACATGGATAGGGCCCCAAACGGAGGTGCCGGGCTGACCACAGGCGCGCCGGAATCCCTGCTCGGCGATTGCCTCCCGCAGGTCGACTGCCCGGCCGTCGATGAACACCTCGCCACCGGAGTCGATGTCCTTGAGCTGCTTGAGCGCAGTATGGATGCTACGTTTCACGGCCGTCGTCGACGCCTCCCGCAGGGTCTTGAACTCGATGATGTGGCCTTCGTCGGCGCGATGGCGGCGAAGGGTGGCGTCGGGATTCGCCCTCCCCTTCACGGTGTAGTCCTCGGGACGGGCATCCACTCGCCACCCTTCTTCGACGAGCCGTTCGGCGAGGTAACGCTCCTTCGGCAGGAACTGCCCATGCCGATCGTGGACTCCCGGGGCGAAGTCGAACTCCAGGGGGCGGAGGTCGAAGGCTGGGTCGAAGTCGGGTACGTCGGGCTTGAGGGGCGGGAGGTTGATGTCTACGACTAGGGGTTGGGGCTTGTCGTGTTCGGGGTAGTCGAAGGTGGCTTCGATGGTGGTGGGGGTGATGGTGAAGGTGGCGTGGTCCCAGGACTGCTCAGCGGACTCGGCCATGGCTTCGAGGAGGCGTTTGACGGGTTCTTCGAGGTCGATCAGGAATTCGTGGTCGGCGAGGAGGCGTTCGTGGCGTTTCTCCTCTTCCTTTTTTTCCTTCTCGGTGCGTTCTTCGATCTCGAACTCGCCGGTTTCGGTGACGAGGATCTCGACCTCGAGGGGTTCTTCGGGGTTGGGGTTCTGCTCGTCGTCCTTCTCGTGGTCCTTGCGGAACTTCTCGAAGGCTTTGCGGGCGACCGCGATCAGGGGCGGTTCGTTGTCGTCGGCAACTTCTATGTCCTCGAAGGTTGCGGTGAGGCGTTTGGTGCGGCCGCGGGTGTCGCGTTCGACCACGTCACCAGTACCACCAGTCGCGCGATTGCGGTCCGCCGAGTCCGACGACGGCCGATCCGTACCCGACCCACCCCCGACCAACCGGTCAGCCCACACCCGCGCCTTGGGCGGCGCCATCGACAGGTAGTGCGCGGCCGCCTCACATGCACGCGCCGCAGCATCCAACTGATGCGCAGCCACAGTCGCACCACCCTGCGCCGCTACCGCCGCGTTCTCACGGCAACGGACAGCGACCCGCTGCAGATGCAGCAGCACCTGCGGTACTTCGTCCAGGCAGTCGACCAGCCCACGGGCTACCCGCTGCAGGTCCGAGGGCATGTGAGATCAGATCTGGTCGGCGTAGCTCTTGCATCCGGCCGAGGCGATCTCCAGCGCCTCCGCGGCCTGCTCCACGGCCTTGCCGGCGGCATCCAGGATCTCCGAGATGTCGCGGTCCACCCCGGTCGCCGTACCAGCGATCAGGCTCTCGACCTGCTGGCTGTGCTGGGTGAACCGCAGTTTGAACCCGGCCAGCCCGCCCGCTGCCTGCTTGGCCTCCATCGAGACCTGAAACAGCTGTTCCTTGAGCCGCTGTACGTCGGACACCTGAACCCACTCCTATGTCAGTTGCGCTTTTTCGGCAGCACGATCGCCGTACCGGCCACGACCACCGGTACCAGGATCGCAAGCCACCAGGGCAGCCCTGCCGCCATCGCGACCACGACCACGCCCGCACCGCCCCATCCCCACCATCGAGCACCTGGCAGCCTCGGCAGCCCCAGCACTCGTGATGCGGCCAGCATGGTGACCGCACCGATCGCCGCAGCCTCGACACCGGCCAGGAACGAGCCGGTGAGGATCCACACCAGCACGAACCCGACCAGCGTCAGGACGGCGCTGATCGTACGTCGTTTGCGTCGCTCCTGGAGCGCACGCCCCTGTGCTCGGACTTCCTCGAGCTGGTCGACCGCCTCGCCCAACTGCTTGGTCAGCCGAGCAGCTGCCGATTCCAGGTCAGTCAGACCGCGGATCTCCGGCGACGGGATGTTCACTCGCCGCCCGTCAGCAGGCAGCCCAGCGCGCTGCAGACTGACCGCAGCCTTCTCAGCTAGCGCATTGAGCCGCTCTTCGACCTGCCGCCCGCGCTCTGCCATCGCAGCGGCCTCGGCCTGCGCTGCGGCCTCGGCACGGGACTTGGTGGCGGTCAACCGGTCCTGCGCCTGCTGTGCGTCCGTACGGGCGCCTGCGACGATCCTGAGGGCGCGTGCGTACTCGGACCACTGCTGCTGTTCCGTCTTCATCGCCGCACCAACTCCACTGCACGCTCTACCTCGTCAGACCGCAGCGCGGCGAACGGTACGACGACCTGCGCCTCCGGATGCAGTCCGTCCCACAGCAACCCACGATGTGGTTCCGAAGCCCACCGGACCAGCGGACCGCACACCGCACGCACACCGTCCTGCGGATGCCGCAGGAACAGGTGCGTGGCGACGTTTGCCCGGCCGTAGCCGAGGTGTTCGGTGCAGACGTGCAGTCTGTTCCACCAGCCGAAGGTGATGAGCCCCTGCGCCGGACCGTCGCGCACGATGTCCTGCAGCGCGTTGGCCGGGCTCTCGAAGAACCCCTCCGCATGCAGCTGCATCCGCGGCACGCCATGGAAGCCAAAACCGAGCAGATACGTCTGACCGCTGACCTGCCCGTCCCGTAGCGCGTTCCGCAGTGTGAACAGCCGGGGCGCGATCTCGTCGTGCTTGTCGATCGTCTCCACGTCACAACCGAGCGACCGCAGCGCATGGATCAGCGCACCCTTGCCGTCCGCAACAGCCGGCGACGAGTCGGTCCCATCCATGAAGATGAACCGCGGCGGTTCCACCGCAGCCCCAGCCGTCGACAACGCCAGCCCGCTCAGTACGCCGAGCGCGTCTGCCGGACCGTCGCCCAGAACCAGTACGCCGGCTCCCGGCTCGGGCCGGACCTCGACCTGCACCGGCTCTTCGGTCACTGCGATCGGCAGACCGGTCCACGGTCGTCCGAGCTCCGGCTTCACCGCAGCGGCCGTGTCCGTCAACCGCGCCGGCTCCGCCAAGTGGAACACCCGCGGCGGATGCACCGCCGTACCGGCTCGTTGCCATAGCTCACGTCGCAGGTCGTCCAGCACGGACTTGTCCGCAAAGCTGACCAGCACGTGCTGGTTGTCATCTGGTGAGCCGAAGTTCGCGTTCAGCACCGCTTCACCGCGGAACTGCAGCTCTGCCGCCGCAGTGTTCCCACTGCGCAGAATCGCCTGCGAGTCCGCCGGAGTGGTCTTCAGAGCGATCCGGTACGGCACCTGTCCGAAGATCGAGTCGCGCCGCGTCGACAGCCGCTTGACCCCTTCGATCGTCTGAGTCGCCAGTACGACGTGGACGCCGTACGCGCGTCCTAGTCGCACCAACCGCTCCAGCAGCTTGGCCGCCTCGTCCGCCAGCTCGTCGTCGTCCTCCAGCAGCACCTGGAACTCGTCCAGCACCACGAGGATCCGTGGCGGCCGGTCCGGTCCGGGAGCCAGCTCAGCGATATCCGCCACGTTGCCGTGCGACTTGAAGATCTCGCTCCGCCGCGCGAGCTCATCCGACAGATGCCGTAGTACGGCGAGACCGAACGCGCGGTCACTGTGGATCCCTAGCACCCGCACGTGGGGCAGCCAGTGCTCACGCTCTCCGGCCGGGCCGAGCGCAGAGAACTCCACACCGTGCTTGAAGTCGAGCAGGTACATCTGCAGGTCGACCGGGTCGTACCGCGCGGCCAGTCCGTGGATCAGCACGAGCAGCAGGTTCGACTTGCCCTGACCGACCGCACCACCGACCAACACATGTGGCAGCGCTGGGTTGCCACTGCGCAACCGCACCAGCGCCGGCGTGCGATCGTCGTACCCAATGACTGTGCCGATCTCGTCTGTGACCGGCTGCCACCAGGTCGAGCGGTCTGGCAGCGTCCGGTCGAAGTCGATGGTCGGCAGGACTGCGATCTCCGCCAGCTCGGCCACGACGTCACAGATGCCAGCGGCAACGTTCGCATCGAAGGCCGGGTCCAGCTTGGCCGGTACACCCGGCAGCGTCGCAGCCTCGACCCTGTCGCCGGTGACCACCACTGCGTCGAGCAGGTCGAGCAACTGCTTCGTGTCGACGTCACTCTCGGCCGGAGACGACGGGTCGTGGTGGACGAGGAAACAGATGCCCCGCTCACCTGCCGTCGCAGCGAGCCGCAGCAGGTCGCGCTGCGCCAACTGATCGATCCCAGACGGGTAGTCGAAGAGGACGACGAGCCGGTACGGATCGGTCACGCGACCGGTCTCCCGGATCAGGTCCTCGAACCGCTTATGCCCGAGCTGCGCCTGCCTGCTGGCGCGCAGCGACGACACATCGACCAAGCCGGACAGCACCGAGTGCAACTGCTCCGCAGTGTGCGTTGCCCTGGGCACCAACTGCGGGTACTTGGTGGTCAGATGGCCGAGCAACCCCATGGTGCCGGTCAGCTTCGGGTCGAACGCGTCGATGCGCAGCCGGAACGGCTCGGCCGCCGCGACCAGCCGCAGTGCGACGCTTTGCAGCAGTCTGCGCGCGGACTCGTTGCGGTCCGCAGTCACCTTCCACCCGTTGGTCCGCAGCAGCGGTACGGCGACCGGTACGCCGCCGTCCAGCTCACCGACCCGGATGTACGGCGGTGCTCCCGCGCCCACGAGTTGCCGCGAACGCCAGCGCGCGTCGTTCGGCGGGATGGAGGCTAGTCCGGGCGCCAGGCGGTGTGCGAGCAGCCGTGCGGCCGGCTCGGCCTCAGTCAGCGCCTCGGCTGTCTTGGCATCGACCTGTGCCCGGGACTCGCGCCGCGCGATCGCAGTCTGCTCCTGGAGCTGCCGGTGCTGCTGCACAGCACGCTGGTGTTCGCCCTGGGTCAGCCGACGCGCATGCTCCAGCAACTGCCCCAATGCGTGCTGGAGACCACGGATACGCGCTTCCAGCAACTCCGGTGCCGGATCGTTCTGCCGTGCTGCTTCTGACTCTCGCGCCGAGGCCGGTCCGGGCGCACTTTCCCCGTCAGGCTTCTCCGTCACGAGCACCGTCCTTCCACCTCTGCCCCGCGACCCCTACTGCCTGGACCAACTGTGTCACACCAGTAGTCCCAGTGGTCACTCCAGGCATCAGTAGTCTCACGCATCAGTCACGCGGCCTCAGTTGGGGGCGACGAGCTCCAGCTCGTACCCGTCCTCGTTGTGCAGGAACGCGGCGTAATGCTGCGGCCCACCGGCATACGGATGCCGGTCCGCGAACATCAGCGTCCAGCCGTTCGCGGCTGACTCGGCGACGATCGCGTCCACCTCGGCGCGGGAGGCGGCGTTCAGCGCGAGGTGGTTCATCCCGGGGCGGAGCCGGTCGTGGACGTCGGCCGACATCGCGGGGCTCTGTTCGACCACGACGTAACTGCCGTCGGAGGCGATCCAGGTCATCCCGCCGGGCCAGCCGTCACCGTCCTTCCAGCCCAGCCGATTCAGGACCCAGCCCCAGCTGCTCTGGGCTCGTGTCAGGTCCGGGACCCAGATTTCGACGTGATGCACTGCAGCGACCATCGGAGCATTATCTGTGCTGCTCGAAATGGTTCGTCACGGCCATCGAGATCGACCCCGACACGATCAGCCAGACCAGCGCCGCGACCATCCACGGCCACCACTCCCGGCCCTGTGCGGCCTCGGCGACGCCCTTGCCGGACAGGCCGCCGGACGGTGCGAAGACAGCCACCATCAGCACCCGCGCGATCGCCGTCTGCCTGGTCATCTCTTCATTGTCGGAGCCTGCTGCGAACCCTGCAGAAACTCCTGCGTTTCGCGCCGTTTCGAAACTTGTCCGTGGCAGGGTCTACCGTCTGCGGTGACAGTCGAGAGATCGGGGGACGTGGTGAATACCACCCGGATCGAGAGTACGGCGTACGGCGCGGCCGCCCTGGACCGCCTGCATGCCGTCGTGACGCGGCTCAAGGCCGACGATCCGATGACCCCTGTCACCCTGCTCCTACCCAACAACCTGGCCGGTGTCGTCGCCCGCCGGCAGCTCGCCACGACCGGGATCGCGGGGTTGTTCCTGGCGACTCTCGAGCGGTTGGCCGAGCAGCTCGCGGCGAGTGTGTTGTCACCGCGCCGGCCGGCCACGCGCCCGATCGTCGCGGCGACCTGGCGGACCGCATTGTCCAAGGCACCGGGCATTTTCTCCGATGTCGCCGACCATCCGTCCACCATCCAAGCGCTTGCCTCAGCTCATCGTGAGCTGCGCGATCTGTCCGAGCCCGCGTTGAGCAAGGTCGCCGGCGCTTCGGTGCTCGGCCCGGATCTCGTTCGGCTACATCGCCAGATCAGGTCCGATCTCGGCACCGATTGGTACGACGAGACCGACCTGCTGCGGGCTGCGTCGGCACGCGTCGATGCGGAGCCGGCGATCGTCCGCGAGCTCGGCGCACTCGTGCTCTACCTCCCGCAGGAGCTCACTCAGGCCGAGGCCGCTTTCGTCGAGGCGCTCGGGGCCGCGGCGGCCGACCTAACGGTCATCGTCGGACTCACCGACGTACGGCGAGCCGACCGGGCCGTGCGTCGTTCGCTGGAGCGGATCGGGCTCGACCTGCCGATGTCGATCTCGCGGAACTATCCGGTCGCGACCGAAATCCTCAACGCATCCGACGCCGACGACGAGATCCGCTGTGTCGTGCGGGACGTGGTCGAGTCGCTGAAGAAGACTCCGGCCCACCGGATCGCCGTGCTGTATTCGGCCATCACGCCGTACGCGCGTTTGCTGCACGAGCACCTCGCGGCGGCGGGGATCGCCGTCAACGGGCCGGGGACCAGGCCAGTGCACGAGCGAGCGATCGCGCGGACCCTGCTCGAGGTGCTCGCGCTCGTCGACCAGGATTTGCCCCGAGCTGACGTGTTCCGCGCACTGGCGAACGCACCGACCCGGGACTTCACCGGCGAGCGCATCCCGGTGCCGCAGTGGGAGCGGATGTCGCGCGCGGCCGGTGTGGTGCGCGGGGACGACTGGGACACCCGGCTGGCGCGGTATGCGGAGTCGGAGCGCCGGACGGCCGATCAGGAGGAGGCGGCCGAGGATCCGCGACCTGCTGCGATCCGCCGTGCCATCGCCAACGCTGAGCGGGCTGAGCGGCTGCACGGCTTCGCCTCCGAGCTACGGCGTCGGCTGAAGGCGATTGCAGGCCTGGAGAGCTGGTCTGCGTTGGCCGCGGGAGTTCTCGAGCTCTTCCAGGATCTGCTCGGCGATGACTACTCGTCCCTGCCGATCGAGGAGCAGTACGCCGCCGCGGCCGTGGAAGGGTCGTTGCGCGGGCTGTCCACGTTGGACGAGCTCGGGACACCAGCGAGTTTGGCGGTGCTGCGCGACGTACTGGATCTGGAGTTGCAGCAGTCGTTGCCACGGGTCGGGACGTTCGGGACCGGCGTACTGGTTGCGCCTCTGTCGGCGAGTGTCGGGCTGGCGGCCGACATCGTGTACGTCGTTGGGCTGTCGGAGGACCTGTATCCGGGGCGCGTGCACGAGGATGCACTGCTACCGCACCGGGTTCGGGAGGCGGCGGCTCCGGAGTTGGCGTCGTTCCGGGATCGGCTGGACGAGAAGCAACGGCATCTCCTGGTCGCGTTCTCGGCCGGTGCAAAGAAGGTGGTGGCTTCCTTCCCGCGCGGCGACCTGCGGCGATCGTCGCGCCGGTTGCCGACTCGTTGGTTGCTCGGTTCGATGCGGGAGCTGAGTGGCGACCACGCGCTCGCCGCGACCGCCTGGGACCAGGGCGCGTACGGCGATCGGCTCCGCACCTCGGCGTCGTACGCGGGATCGTTGACGACGGCAACCATGCCGGCGAGTGAGCAGGAGTGGCAGGTGCGGTCCGCGGCGGCCGGTCTGTGGCTGAGTGACCGGGTGCTCGTGCGGGCCCGAGAGATGCTGCGGGGGCGCGGTTCGCCGGCGTTCACGCGGTTCGACGGCGACCTGTCCGGCGTACCGGGGCTGCCGGAGTATGCGGTGGAGGATCGGATCGCGTCCCCGACATCGTTGGAGGCGTATGCGACGTGCCCGCATGCGTACTTCGTCGAGCGGCTGCTTCAGGTGGAGCCGCTCGAGGCGCCGGAGGATCTGCTCGTCATCTCACCGATCCAGATCGGGAATCTGATCCACAACAGCCTCGATGCGTTCGTGTCCCGGTTGGCCGGGTCGCTGCCGTCATGGGGCGAGCCCTGGTCTGCTGAGCAGCGACAGCTGCTGCTGGCGATCGGTGCTGATCTGGCCGACCAGTTCCAGGCCGAGGGGCTGACTGGTCATCCACGATTGTGGCAGCGCGAGCGGCTGCGGATCCTAGGTGACCTGATGGTGCTGCTGGCCGACGATGACCGGTGGCGGGCGTCGCGAGACGCGTCGGTGGTCGCCAGCGAGCTGCGGTTCGGGTTCGACGGTGAGCCGCCGGTGGAGATTCCGGTGCCATCGGGGCGGGTGCTGCTGCGGGGTTCAGCCGACAAGGTGGATCTCGGGCACGACGGGACGATCTATGTCACCGATGTGAAGACAGGTGGGTTCTCGCGCTACGAAGGCATCGAGAGCGACCCGGTGGCAGGTGGGACCAAACTCCAGCTGCCGGTCTACGCCTATGCGGCGCGCGCCCGGCTGGGCGAACCGGATACCCCGGTCGAGGCGTCGTACTGGTTCGTCCGGCGCGGCGGCAAACGGATCCCGGTGCCGCTCACCCCCGAGGTCGAGGCCCGGTACGTCGAGACGTTGGACGTGATCGTGTCGTCGATCGCCGGTGGGTTGTTCCCGCCGAAGGCGCCCGAGATCCCGGACTTCTTGTGGGTGCAATGCCCGTACTGCAACCCGGATGGGCTCGGGCACAGCGAGGTGCGCGCGCGTTGGGATCGGAAGCGGCATGACCCGACGCTGGAGCGGCTGGTGCGACTGATCGACCCGGTGGTCTACGAGGAGGCGGGCGATGAGTGAGCAACTGCTCGACGGCCCTGCCCGCGAGCGCATCAAGACCGACACCGACGCGACACTGTTCGTGGAGGCCGGGGCCGGGTCCGGGAAGACGCATGCGCTGGTCGACCGCGTGACCACGCTCGTCCTGCGCGACGGCGTCCCGCTGCGGACGATCGCGGCCGTGACGTTCACCGAGAAGGCCGGCGCGGAGTTGCGAGACCGGTTGCGGGTCGAGTTCGAGAAGGCGCGGAAGGGACCGGCCGGACCGCTCGCGGACGAGGCACTCGACGATCTGGATTCGGCCTCGATCGGGACGCTGCATGCGTTCGCCCAGCAACTGCTGTTGGCCCATCCGATCGAGGCCGGGCTGCCGCCGCTGATCGACGTACTGGATGAGGTCGGGTCGTCGGTCGCGTTCGAGGAGCGATGGGCCGAGCTGCAGCAGCAACTCCTGGATGACGACTCGATCGCCGAGCCGCTGCTGCTCGCGATGGCGGTCGGGGTTGAGCTGAAACACCTGCGATCGCTCGCCAGGTTGTTCGGCAACGACTGGGACCTCATCGGCGAACGTGTCCTGATCGATCCGCCGGAGCTGGTCGCGATGCCGGATCTGACCGGGCTGGTCGCTGCCGCCGCCCAGCTTGGCGCGGCCTCCTCGTCGTGCCTGGATGCCGAGGATCGGTTGCTGCCGAAGCTGCACCAGATCCGCGAGCTGGGGCTGATGCTGGACGCGGCGACCGATCAGGAGACGCAGCTCGCCGTGCTGCAGACGCTGCGTGGGTTGAAGATCGGCCGGATCGGCCGCAAGGAGAACTGGCCCGACATCACCAAGGTGCGCGGTGACTGCACCGAGGTCGTCGAGGTGGCGGGGTCGCTCGTCGAGCTGCTCCTCGATGCTTGCCTTCGGCACCTTTCGCACTGGATCGCGGAGCGGGTGCTGGAGTCGGCCGAGGTACGGCGGGCCGAGGGGCGACTGGAGTTCCACGACCTGCTGGTGCTCGCGCGCAACCTGCTCCGGCGGGATGCCGCGGTTCGGTCGGCGCTGCACGAGCGGTATGAGCGGCTCCTGCTGGACGAGTTCCAGGACACCGATCCGATCCAGATCGAGCTCGCGGTGCGGATCGCGGCCGGCGCTGACGGCGACGCGTCGGATTGGCGGGACGTTGAGGTTCCGGACGGGCGGCTGTTCGTGGTAGGCGACCCCAAACAGTCGATCTACCGGTTCCGACGGGCCAACATCGCGACGTACCTGACCGCGCAGGACCTGCTCGGCGAGACCGTCACGCTGACCACCAACTTCCGCACGGTCCCGCCGGTCCTCGACTGGATCAACCACGTCTTCACGACGCTGATCCAGCCTCAGGATGCGGCCCAGCCGACGTACCACGCGCTGACGCCGCACCGCACGACCACGCCGACCACTGCCCCGCCTCCGCCACCCGGTCCGCTCCCTTCCAACGTCACCCGTGACGCCGACGACGAGCTCACTCTCTTCGACTTCCTGGACTCCTCGGAGCCGTCGGAGCCTGCGTTGGCCACGGTGCTGCCCTTCCGGCGCGCGGGCGACACCACGCCGGCCGAGCCCGAGCCGTACGACGACTCTGTCTCTGGTCCCGCGGTCACAGTCCTCGGTGCTGTCCCCCATGACGACCTGCCGCGCGCTCAGGCCTCGGTTCTGCGCGAGCGCGAGGCGTCCGATGTCGCGGCGACCGTCGAGCAGGCGCTCCGCGACGGCTGGCTCGTGTACGACGAGCGCACGTCGGCCTGGCGACCGGCGGCGGCCGGGGACATCGCCGTACTGGTTCCTGCGCGGACGTCGCTGCCGTTCCTCGAGGATGCGTTGGATCGCGCGGACATCCCTTATCGGGCTGAGGCCAGCTCGCTGGTCTATCAGACCGCCGAGGTCCGTGACCTGCTCGCTTGTGCCCGCGCGCTCGGCGATCCGAGCGATCAGCTCGCGCTGGTCACCACCTTGCGTTCGCCGCTCTTCGGTTGTGGCGACGACGACCTGTTCACCTGGAAGCGCTCAGGCGGTTCGTTCACGCTGACCGCGCCGGTTGCGGATGACTTGCTGGCCCATCCGATCGGCGAGGCGATGGAGTGGTTGCGCCGCACGTACTACGCGTCGCGCTGGCTCACACCGAGCGAAGTGCTCGCCAAGATCGTCGCCGACCGCCGCATGCTCGAGGTCGCGGCCATCGGGCCGCGCGCTCGCGACACGTGGCGACGGATCAGATTCGTCGTCGATCAGGCGCGCGCCTGGTCCGAGGTCGAGCACGGCGGTCTCCGCTCGTATCTCGCCTGGGCCGCGCACCAGGGCGAGGAGACCTCGCGCGTTGCCGAGGCCGTTCTGCCCGAGACCGATGCGGACGCCGTGCGGGTGATGACGATCCATGCCGCGAAGGGACTTGAGTTCCCGATCGTCATCCTGTCCGGCATGACCGCCGCGCCGAACCGTCAGCGCGGTGTGCAGGTGCTTTGGCCGCCGGACGGCGGTTATGCGGTGAAGCTCAAGGCGTCGGTGCAGACCGAGGACTTCGATCTCGTCCAGCCCGTCGACGAACAGATGGACGACTTCGAACGCCGCCGCCTCCTGTACGTCGCCGCGACCCGCGCCCGCGACCACCTGGTCATCTCGCTGCACCGGTCGGGCACGCGCCGTCACTCGAGCAACGCCGAGCTCTTCGCGTCCGCCGGTGCTGCGGAGGTCCCGGGCATCACGCTGTTCGACGGTCCGCCGGCGGCCGATCGCGACCCGCGGTCGACGTCGGAGATAACGCCGCCGATGACTCGCCGCGACTGGGACGAAAAGATCACCGCCGCCCGCCAAGCCAGTCGCCGACCCTCGGCCCGAAGCGCCTCCGGCCTCGAAGGCACCGGTCCCGCGTTGGCCGAGGCGGACCCCGGTACGACGAAGGCTCCGCGCGATCTCGAGCTACCACCTTGGTCGAAGGGCAGGTACGGAACCGCGATCGGACGTGCGGTCCACGGCGTACTGCAGGTCGTCGATCTGTCCACCGGTGCCGGTCTCGAGTCTGCTGTCGCGGCCCAGTGCCTCGCCGAAGGTGTCCTCGAGTACACCGATGTCGTGACTGCTTTGGTCCGGTCGGCCCTCGCCGCGGAGGTCGTACAACGAGCCGCGGCGCGTGACCACTGGCGCGAGTCGTACGTCGGCACCGTGCAGCCCGATGGCACGGTTCTCGAGGGATTCGTCGACCTGATCTACCGCGAGGACGACGGCCGACTCACGGTCGTGGATTACAAGACCGACGCCGTACCGGCGGCCGCGTTGGACAGCCGGGTCGCCTACTACGCCCCGCAATTGCAGGCGTACACAGAGATCCTGCCCAACACCGGCCCACCGGTCCTGCTGTTCCTCAACCCGGCCGGGGCGGTGGCCCGCATGTTGCCCTAGGCAACTGCGGGTTTGGCGGCGTACCGTGATGGGGTACTGGATGCGGATAGACCCCGGGAGCTGGCCATGCGCATCGCGGACAGGTACGAGCTGGAGGCGGTTGTCGGGCGCGGCGGCATGGGTGAGGTCTGGCGCGCGACGGACACCGTGCTGATGCGGCCGGTGGCGATCAAACTCCTCGCTGACCACCAAGCCGGCGCGCGGTTGCGGCGCGAGGCACAGGCCGGTGCCGTGATCAACAACCCGCATGTGGTCGACGTCCACGACTTCGGCGCGTACGACGACTCGCACTATCTGGTGATGGAGTTCGTCAACGGGACAACGGTCGCGGGCGAACTGCGTCGTACCAGCCCGCTGCCCGTGCCGACCATCGTGCGGATCGTCGCGCAGACAGCTGATGGCCTGCTCGCCGCGCACCACGAAGGCGTCGTCCACCGCGACATCAAACCGGCCAATCTCCTGCTCGGCGACGACGGCACCGTCAAGATTGCCGACTTCGGTATCGCACGCTTCCTCGACGACACAACCGACGACGGCGAAACCCGCGACCACCTCCTCGGCACCAGCTTCTACGTCGCGCCCGAACGCGCCCGCGCCTATCCCGCCGGCCCGGCCGCCGACATCTACTCACTGGGCTGCGTCCTCTATCAACTGCTCACCGGTGCCCCACCTTTCCTGGCCGACACCCCGACCGGCGTGCTCCGGTGCCACGTGAGCGGCGTGCCGACCGTCCCCTCAGGCGTGGAGCCCGCGGTCGGTCGCCAACTCATGCGCATGCTCGCCAAGGACCCTGACGACCGCCCCGACGCCCAGGAGATCATCACCTGGTGCGACCAGACCCGCTGGTCCGATTCGCCCTTGGCTTTCAGGCCGAGGGCAATGGAGTTGGCCGAGCGGACACAGGCGATCGCCTAGACAACCAGGCGCACCGCCAGCACCACGATCACCCCGCTCGACGCCAGCGCTGTCACCAGTCGCCCGACATTCCCGGTCAGCACGCGCCCAAGCAGTACCCCGCCACCAGCCAGCAACAGTTGCCAACTAGCCGACGCCAGGAACGCCGCCCCCACGAATAACGGCGCCGACCCAGTACCAGAGCCGCCAAGCACCAGCGCTGCGAAGTAGATCACCGTCATCGGACTGAGCAACGTCATCCCGAGCATCCCGAAGTACGCCGTACTGCCACGCACCGGCGCCTCCCGCGTAACCCCGGTCAGCCGCCGCGCCCGATACCGCCGTACTCCAGTAACCGCGCCCAGCACCGCCAGCCCAA
Organism: Kribbella sp. NPDC056951; assembly: GCF_042674205.1. NCBI lineage: Bacteria > Bacillati > Actinomycetota > Actinomycetes > Propionibacteriales > Kribbellaceae > Kribbella > Kribbella sp. NPDC056951. The sequence goes on along the minus strand of NZ_JBHUQZ010000011.1, from coordinate 98,557 downwards.
TCAGCACCACGACGGAAACCCACCGCAACGGCACCACCACCGGAACCAAAACCGGCGCCAACGCAGCCCCCGCAACAGCAGCCACCAACGCATAAATCCCGTCAGCCGACGCAATCCCCATCGCCGCACAAACCGCAACCCGCGCCGAACTCCGCGCACTCAACCCCACCAAATAGGTCCCCACAGGCCCAACCGGCACAGCAATCCCATACCCGGCCAGCACCCCGGCGACCACCACCTCCATCACGACCGGAAGCGGCTAGACCCCCACCAACGACCACCCTGCTGCTGAACCCCAGCCGCCACGTCGGCAACCGGTCTCGTCAGCAACACTCCAAAGGTCGTAGTCATACCCCCATCATCCGAACCACCCCCACCCACCTCAACCCATTTACCGCAGCCCTACCGTCCTCCCATGGAGTCAGCCCCGCGCCGCCAGATCCGCGCCCTCTACGACGACGACACCATCGCCGTCTACCAGGCCTACTCCCCCGAGATCGCCGTACCGGCCCTCGCAGCCCAAACCTTCGTCGCCCCCTTCGGCTTCTCCCGCATGACCTGGATCAAGCCGTCCTTCCTCTGGATGGCCTACCGCTCCGGCTGGGCCACCAAACCAGGCCAAACCCGCGTCCTCCGCATCCACCTCAAACGCCCCGGCTTCGAATGGGCCCTGGCCCACAGCACCCTCTCCCACTACGACCCCGCCCACCACACCACCGAAGAAACCTGGCGCACAGCCCTAGCCGCCTCCCTCGTCCGCATCCAATGGGACCCAGAACAAACGCTCTCCCTCAAGCCCCAGCCCACCGTCCGCTCGATCCAAATAGGCCTAGCCGCCCAGGCAGTCACCCACTACGTCAACGACTGGATCACCAAAATCGAAGACGTAACCCCCGTCATGCACCACATCCACACCCTCACAAAATCAGACCCCACCGCAGCCCAAGCCGCCCTCCCCGACGAACGCCCCTACCCCCTCCCGCCACCCCTAGCCACCCACATCGGCGCCACCCTCACCCCTCCAGCTCAAACTCGGTAGGGCACTCCACCGCCCGCCATAGCCACTCATAGAACGAAGGCAACGTCTCCCTCAGTTCGTACCCCGGGCTGGCGAAGTCATGAATGAGCAAAACCTCCGGCGTCCCGACGGTCCACCTCAGTCGTCGATCGCCACGCGAGCCGACGCCGCACGGACCCGCATCGAACCCCAGTCACCCGCCAGCGCATACACGCCATCCTGCAGCGTCATCGTGTCGACATGCCCGTAGTCGACATCACCACTGGCATCCGTCGCAGGCGGCGCACCCTGCCCTGCCCAATCCAACTCGGTGACCCCGTCGAACCTGAGCTCCCCAGGCCGGTAACACAGATAGACACCAGGGCCAGGCTCCTCATAGGCCGGATGCTCGGGCGTCAGTACAACCTCCAGCCGAAACCTCACGACACCAGGCTCCGCGTTCACGCCCAACACATACGACTCCTCAAGGACGTACGACCCAAACCCCGGCAACTCGTCGTACGACGCCCTCACCTGCTCCGGCTGCCTATTCGACATCAGCCAGCCCTCGCGAGTACCGCCTAAGCATCATCAGGTCCTCGTCATTCACCGGCGGCAACGGCGAGTCAGGATCCAGCGGACACGCAAAGTTTCCTTCGGCGGTCATCCACGCCAGAACACCACCCGACATGCACTCTGGGTCAAACAGCTCAGGCGGGTCACAGAACGGAAACCCCTCAGCAGCAACCCAGGCAACCCGACAACCCGCCGAGATCACTGCCTCGAGAGTCTTCCGAATGGCCAGCACGAACTGCTCTCCCGTTGGCCAAACAATCACCGGCAGATCCCAGTTCGGTACCTCCCACGCCATCCCATGCAGCATGTAGAGGTTGACCGCCGAACCGCCCAGCCACGCATCCGCCGGCAACACCAAGCTCCCGAGACCGCCGCGCTCGACCAGTCCGTAAAACGAAAGCCCAGGAACCTCGTCTCCATCAACGATCACGACCGCCGCATCCCGAGCCAGCCGATCGCTCCCCATCAGATCTGCCCAGACACTCAGTCCACGACCTGAACGTCAACGCCGTATCGCGCCGCGAGGTCACCAGCAAGCTCCGGCCCAGCCAGCCGAGGGATCCCCCGCTCCCACCACCCACCGTCGGCTCGACGCTCGAGGTCGACGAGCAACGCGGCATACCTTGCGTCAAGCGCCTCGATCTCCGCGCGCACCCAGCCCATCTGCTCATACCCCCGAAGCGTCGGACTCTGCAGAATCCGCTCGATCAACCCCCGCACCGAGAGGTCGTTGTCGAACTCCTCGATGTTGTCGTCATACCCTTCCTCGCACAGCTCCACAAAGAGCCGCCAACTGCCGACGACAACAGTTGGCGTCAGCCGGCGCCCGCTCCCCGACGACTCCGCCGTCTCCCGAAACGCCGCCAGAAAATCTCGCGTCGCCGCCATCAGCCCGGTCCCGCCTCGCGCACCGACCCATCACCCCACGGCTTCCCGTCGGCGACCCATTCAGTGCGATACTCCTCGAACGAAACAGGTCTCGCAGTCCCCGGGTTGTCGTCGTTCCCGAACTCGAACCCGCACCGAGGACAAACCTCGTACGACGGCGCGCCCAGCACCAGCTCATACGGAGGGTTCAGTTCAGCGCCCTCCGGCGGTGGCCACAGGGCGTAGGGCTTCACGGTGAGGTAGCTCTCTCCACACACCGGACATTCGTACATCTACCTATCCTGTCTGGTTAGAACCGTCACGAGGTCGAATGTTCCGTCTCCTCGCGGCGAGATCCGAATCCCCAACTGGAACGTCCCGGAGCCGTTTGCCTTCGGGAACGTGCCGACGATGTCCTCGATTCCATTGTTGAGCTGCGCCGTCGAGGGCCGACTCGCCAGTTCCTGCAGGTAGCCAACCCACTGATCGGTATTTCCCGCCGGATCAATCGTCTGCAGTGAGTGTCTCCCACTTCCGAACACATGCTTGTTCAGGTGCTGTCTCGTGAGCCCCCATCGGGGGTCTGCGGACTTCGGCCGGACGTTGATGGTTCGGGTGCCCGCGCCGGGCACAGATTCGAAGCCCGTGAAGGCTCGCACGGCCCTCGCGTTGGAGGCGGCATGACTTGCAGCGCCAAGCGCCGGCAGCCGACTGGCAAGGAGACCAACGGCGACATCCGCTGCGAAGGCTGAGCAGTTGCCTTTTACTACGCAGGCTTGGGAGTCGAGGATGCCGGCGGTGCCTGCGGAGAGGACGCCGGTGGCGGCGGAGACCTGCATGGCTACGGGGATGGCGGGGGCGCAGGCGCGGACGAAGGTGCAGGTGATGGCTACTGCCAGGGCGCCGGTGGAGACGTAGCCGGAGACGTGGGAGACGTCGGTGAGGGTGCCTTCGGCGTCTGAGAGCCCTTGGAGGTCCGTGGACTTGAGGGGGTTGCCGGAGGTGTAGGCGTAGGGGTTTGGGGAGCCGGCTTGGTCGGGGGTTAGGAAGGTGGCGGTGGTGGGGTTGTACTCGCGTTGGTTGAGGAGGTAGTTGCCTGAGGGGAGTTGGAGGGCACCGATGTAGCCGGGGGTGGGTTGGGCGGCGGGCTCGGTGGTGGTGCGTGGGAGGCCGTAGGGGTCGTAGGTGTGGTGGGTGGGACTTGCAGTGGCGGTGGTGGAGACGGAGCCGTCGGGGGTGGCGGTGACGGGGGTGGGGGTTCGGCCGGTCTGGTGGGCGAGGAGGCTGGCGCCGTAGAGGTAGCGGGTGGGTGGGGCTTTGGCGGTTGAGGTGTTGAGGATCTGGGGCGAGAGCGGGTCCCAGAGGTACCTCGTGGTCTGGGACCCGGTGGTGGAGGACGCACGGCGTCCGTCGCCGGTGTGGGTGTAGGTCGTCGTGGCGTTGCCGGTGGTTGAGGTGACGGGCTTGCCGGCAGCGGACCAGGTGTAGGAGGTGGTTCCGTCCGACGTGAGATTGCCGTCGGCGTCGTAGCTGTGGGCACGGAGTTTCGGTCGGCTTGCCGGGAACGCCGGTGTGGTCGTCAGCGAGCCGACTAGCTCGCTGGCCGGTCCGTACATCGACCAGGTAGTCGCCTGCGGGCGTTGTTCCCAGATGCGGTTGCCGATGCCGTCGTAGTCGTAGCGGATGTAGTCCTTGGCATTCGCCTCGCATTGGTCGACGTTGTAGCAGACGGCGGTGAGCCGGTTCAGAGCGTCGTAGCTGTACGACGACTTCCCGGCGACCGAGTCGTCCGTGCGGACCACGTTGTCGGCGCTGTCGTATGTCGAGGTGGCCGTGCGCAGCGGTCGACCGCTGCGCTGCACTGCCAGCGAGGTGGTGCGGCCGCGGACGTCCAGGGTGCGTGTCTCGACCAGGCCGCCGGGGCGAGTGCTGGTGATGTTCCCGCGCCGAAGGTCATATCGGTATGACGCCAGAGCCTTGCCGTCCACCGACGCTGAACTCAGCCGATCGCCGATGTCCCAGGTGTAGGTCTCGGTATGACCGGCCGCGGACCGTGCAGCGAGATTGCCCGCGGCGTCCCAGCGGTACGTGACGGTGCCACCCGGACCGACGACCGAGCTCAGCTGATCAAAGGCGTCGTACCCGAACCGTGTGGTCCCAAGTGCATCGGTCATCGACGTACGGCGGCCGACTGCGTCCCAGGTGAAGCCGACGGCAGGGGTCTTGTCCGAGTAGACGACCTTGGTCACCGCTCCGCGCGGATCCAGCGTGAAGGTCGCTGTCTTGCCCGAGGGCAACGTCGTTCGGGTCAGCCGGCCGGCCTTGTCATAGGCAAAGTGCCACGTGCGTCCGCCGTACGTCGTACTGGTTGTCCGGCCAGCGCCGTCGTACTCGAAGGTCTGGGCACGCCCACTGGCGTCAACCTTCTTGACCAGGCGCCCGGATAGGTCGAACTCCGACGTCGCTTCACGTAACGACGGTCTGGTGACGCCGACGAGCTCGCCTGCCTCGTTGTACCGCAAGTTGGTCGTACCGCCGCGGCTGTCGACCAGCGCCGAGAGGCGCCCCTGCCCGTCGTACGTCTGCCGCGTGGTGACGTCGAGAGGTCCGTGCTGCTCAACCGGTTGGTCGTCTGACGTGTAGGTGATGGTGCTGACAGCACCCCGGGGTGACGTGACCTTGATCGGTCTACCCCATCCATCGACCTCGTACTTCGTGACCAGCGCAGCCGGATCGGTGACGGACATCAGGTCGCCATCAGCGGAGTAGCTGTATCGGGTGGTCCTGCCGAGCGCGTCGCGTGATGCTGTCACGAGCCCGCGTGCGTCGTAGCTGACGGAGGAACCACGACCGGCATACGCAGCGCTGATCAGGTTGCCGCGCTGGTCGTAGTTGTACGTCGCTCTCCGCCCCAGCGGATCGGTCGTTGTCAGGAGATCGCTGGTGCCGTTGTAGGTCCGCCGAGTGATGTTGCCAGCCGCATCCTTCGAGGAGAGCACTCGCCCCGCCGCGTCATAGGTGTGCCGGGCGCCATGGCCGAGACTGTCCAAGACCCGGAGCAGATTGCCGTCGACGTCGTAATGGAACGACACCGACGCACCGGTCGGGTCGACTTGGCGCACGAGCCAGTTCCGCTCGTACTGGTTGATCCACTTCCCGCCCGTCGGATCCGTCATCGTCGACGTTCCCCGAATGCCGGCGCCCTCCCAGGACCACGTCGACTTCCCACCCTTGGCATCGGTCTGGGCGACCACTCGCCCGCCAGCGTCGTACTCCGTCAGAAAGGCCGGTTTGGCCGCGTCTCCGACAGTTTCCGATTTCAGGCGACCTTCGACGTACTCGTACCGCGTTGAAACTCCGCCGGGCGAGGTCACCCCGGCCAATCGGCCATCGGTGTACTCGTACCGAACCGTGCGCGGCTCGACTCCCGGCCCGGAGAGCCGGACAGCGCCGATCAGCCCGAGCTCGTTGTAGTCGTACGACAGTGACCGCCGCCCGTTCGTCACCGTGGCAACGCGACCTGCCACCCGCTCGATCACGACGCCTTGCCCGCTGCGGTCCTGGATCGAGCGCAGATCCCCCGCGGCCGTGAACCGCATTCGCAACTGATCGACGCTCGTCAGCATGAACTCGGCCCCGTCGCGGGCGAGTCTGAACCGCGCAGCGCCTTTCTCGATGACGAACGCCGTCCCCTGCCGCCGGAAGCCGATCTCGCGCCCATCGGACGCGAGGTAGCGCGCTCCCGCAGCGTCCAGTGCGAGGCGATCGGAGTACGACGGACGCCAGCCCGGGCCGAGCGGACCGGACGACTGGTCGCCGGAGTTGTACGTCCGGGCCACCGTGAGCGGAACACCCACACCGGCCACGGCAGCATCTGTCTCGGCAGCGACCATGGCTCCGGTGAGCGAGTTCACCGGGTCGGACTGGAGTGCGAAGGGGCCGAACAGGCCGCGTGCCTGTTTGTCGGGCAGCACGAAGCCAGGGGTTCCGGCATAGATCCGCACGTTGCCACTTGCTGCGGCCTTGCCGTTTGTCAGGGATGCGGTAAGCAGGCCTGGTGAGGCGACCACCTCGCAGCCGAGCGGGAGATTGACCGTGAAGCTCAGCGATTGCGTCCGGGAGGGCGGCGGCGCCGCCATGTTCTCGCAGGGCCAGACACTGACCTTCCACGACCGCGCATCGGTCACCGGGAACGCACAGATGTCGGAGGCCGCGGGAAATGTTCGGGCCTGGAAGGTGAAGGTCTGTCCGACCCCGGCGTGGCCGAAGCCACCGTCGTGAGAGATCTGTGGGCCCTTGCTGATGACCTCGCCGTCGACGCTCACCTGAACGTCGACGTGCAAGCACGAACCCGAATCCCGAGGTGGACCCGGAACACCAACGGCCGGGCCGATCGGAGCCAGCAACAGGACGCCGGACAGCAGGAGGGCGAGCAGTCGCCTGGGTCGGGTCATGTGCGCCTCCGTTCGGTGGTGAGCCTGTTACGGAGAGTTTATGGAGATTCGGGGCGTTTCGGGGCGGATGGTTACAGGTTGTGGATAACGGGAAGTGACCCTGGCGTGTGGGTGAGCGTGGGGTCGCCTACGATCTGCGGAAACGCTGTGAGGAATGATGGTCCGCCTGCTGGCGGGTCTGCCACCAAGAGTGTGAGGGTGTGGCCATGAACATCGGTACTCGGAAGATCGTCGTCGACGAGGCGATCGCCCAGCTTCGGATCTATGCCGAGAGCAACGGCGCTGTGCTGCAGTACTACGACGGCCTGCCGGGGTTTACGAATGTCGGTGGCAGTGACCCGAGCCGGGTGACGCTGGAGGATCTGGCGCGGACCATGGTGATCGGGTCCGACCTGCGGGCGCTGGACATTCCTTGGCTGCTCGAGGTGGATGCCGAGAAGGAGTTCGCGGCTGTGCCGGTCGATGCGCGGCTGGAGGATGCTGCGCCGGGGAGTGCGCTGTTCGAGGCTGCGATGGAGCTCGATGAGAAGTTCTCCGGGCACCGGGGGTTCGGTCAGGCGAAGAAGTCGAAGCTGCTGCACCTCAAGCGGCCGTATCTCTTCCCTGTCAGCGACAGCTTCATTCGGATGACCTACACGAACGCCTCTGCCGGTGCGGAGCTGCTGGGCGCTGTGCACGCCGATCTGGTGAATCCGGCGAACGTGCGCGACTTCAAACTGCTGCAGGTCCGCCTGAACGCCGAACCGCCGACGTCGGCGGCCCGGCTGCTGGGCGACGCTCCCACGCTGCGCCTGCTCGACATCCTCGCCTCACTGCTGGGTGAGGCGAAGTAGTCCGCTACATCACGCCCAGCCGGGCCAGTGGCTCGACGAGCTCGCGTTCTTCGTAGGACAGGTGCGACAGCAGCGTGTCGTCCAACAGGTCGACCGCTGCGCGCAGTCCGTCGATATTGCCGGATCCGCCGACCAATGCGACCAGTGCCTTGTCCACGCCCTCTAGTACGTCGTGGATGACCAGGTGCTCCTCCTGCAACCGGTCCACGACCGGGACCAGCGCCGGGTCGGCCCGGCGTAGCTGCGGGAACAGCGACGCGTCCTCGATCGAGTGATGTGTAGTGACGAGCCGGCAGTACGACTCGCAGTACGTGCCGAGCGTCCAGTTGTTCTGCCGCATGGTCATCGTGTTGATGTGTGAGCGCGCCTGACCAATGCCGATCGAACCAGCCGCCACCTGCTCCACCAGGTCGTGAATCTGCTCGAGCTCTGCGCGCAGATGGTCGTGTACGTCGATCAGGTGCTGCCCCGACGACAGCTGGTACGGCGTGTACGCGCGCTCTGGATCAAGCGCCGGCCCCGTGGGTCGCTCCGACTCGTCGAGCACCTGTACGGCGCTTCGTCGTACAGCTGGCGGTGGAGTCGGTACGACGGCGAACCCGGACGACTGCGGAACCACCTCCGCTGGAATCGCTGCCCCGGCCCGTGCACCCTCCACGGCCTCGCGGACGCCTGTCGCCACCTCAGCGAAGCGGCGGATGTCGGTCGGGTCGTCAGAAGCGAGGATGTAGGTGCTCATCCCCTCGCCCAGGGTCAGCTCGGTGAGCTGCTCGATCCATAGCTCCTCCGGACCCTCCAGGAACCCGCCGCTGCCCGCGAATCGCCCCGACACGTTGTACAGCCGCCGTACAGATGCTGGGTCACGTCCTGCATCGACAGCCGCCTCGTCGATCAGCTTGTTCATCGCGGCGAGCTGATCAGGGCCGGCGTACCCACTGCTGGGCAGCCAGCCGTCAGCAAGTCGACCGGTGAGGGCCAGCATGCGCGGCTTGTAGGCACCCAGCCAGATCTGTACGTCGTGCGCCGGCTGCGGGCCACGTTTGGCGCCGGCAACGGTGTAGTGCTTGCCAGGAAGCCTGATGCCGCCACCAGTCGGCGTCCAGACCTCCCGGATGATCGCGATGGCCTCTTCGAGCGCACTGATGCTCTGACCGGTCGTGAGGTGTGGTCCGGCGTTGGCCGCAACCGCCTCCAGGAATCCACCCGCCCCGAGACCCAGCTCGACACGTCCGCCAGTGATCTGGTCGAGAGTGGCCACGCTGCGCGCCAGCACGACCGGGTGCCGCAGGGGCAGGTTGGCGACGTTCGTAGCGACTTTGACGCGCTGGGTCTGCGCTGCGACGACAGACAGCAGCGTCCAGGCGTCCATCAGGCGTGGCTGGTACGGGTGGTCCTGGAAGGTCACCAGGTCCAGGCCGACCTGCTCGGTCAGTTGTGCCAGCGCGATCACGCGCGCCGGATCGTCGATCGCCGGGGTCAGGAAGGTCCCGAAGACCAGCTCGTGGCCGTAGTCCATGGCTCAAAAGTACTCAGGACAGCGAATAATCTCAACTACAGAACATCCTGGAGCAGATCGAACGCTTGGCGCGGGGTCAGCAGACCGCCCTGCGCGTAGGCCGACTCGTAGGCATCGGGGCCGAGCGCGCCGCGAACGGCCTCGACCGCGCGGGCCAGATCGTCCACCTCGGTCGCAGCGCTCAGATGCTGTTCGCGGGCTCGGGTGGCGGCGGCGGAGCCGAGGAGCTGGGCCGCGAGACTCTTGTCCGGCAAGCAGGCGGCAATGCCCTCCAGGGCCCAGCAGAGGCTGCGGACGGCGTCGTACCCGGCCGCGACCTCAAAGGCCTCCGCGTGGAGCTTCAGCGCCGTAGCCGGATCACCCTTGAGCTCGAGCACGTAGCCCAGCTCGTCGAGCACCATGGACAGGTAGAGCACTGCCTCGCTCTGCGATCGCGCAGCCGCCAGCAACAACCGCAGTCGACGCTCAGCGTCGTCCAGATCGCCAGTACGCCGGGCAGCGAAGGCCAGCACGATTTCCGCGAGCGCTTGCAGCGACCGCTGTCCCTGCTCAGCCGCCAGTCGGAGCGCACGCTCACCGTGTGCTCGTGCGGCCGAGTACTCGCCCTGTCTGACCGCAGTCCAGCCCAGCATCCCCAGTGCGCCGGCCACCTCGGGCCAGAGCTCCAGCTCCTCGGCAATCTGCGCGCACTCACCATGCAGCCGTGCAGCCTCGTCGAAATCGCCAGCGAGCTCAGCGGCCGCACCAAGCCAACTCGTCGTCTGCAGCATGCCCCAGCGATCACCCAGCGACTGGAACAGCCGGAGTCCCTCCCCTGCGTCCGCTCGCAACGCAGCTACGTCGGAGCGGACGTGTGCGTGCTTCGAGCGCTCCACCAACACCGCAGCGACGCCCCACGTATCTCCGTCAGCCTCGAAGGTCTTCAGGGACCGCTCCAAGAGCACCTGACCGGTCTGGAGCTCGCCCACGTCACTACTCGTGAATGCGATCCACCACTGCCCGCGTGCGTCTGCCGTCGGCAGCCATCGCTCGCGCTCAGCAGCTGCTCCGCTATCCGCCTGCAGATACAGGAAGCCCGCACGCCAAGCACCTGCGCGCTCCGAATCAGGCAGGGCGTTCAGGGACCGTGCTGCCTCTGCCAACCGCCCGCGCAGGAACCAGTACCACGCCATTGCGTCGACGAGCCGCTCAGCCAGGCCGGACTGCCCGGTCGCAATCGCCCGATCGAACGCCGTCCGCAGATTGGCTGCGTCTTCATCCAGAACACGCAGCCAGCGGGCCTGGCCTTCACCGAACAACTGCGCCGACTCGGCGAGCCGCACGTAGTACTCCAGGTGCCGCTGCCGCACAGACTCCAACTCATTGGCCGCAACCAGCTTGTCCGTGCAGTACGCCGCCACCGACTCCAGCAACCGGTACCGCGGTCCGTCCACCCCGTGCACCGGGACAACCAGCGACCTGTCGACAAGTCGAACCAGCACCTCGAGCACGTCGTCGTCACAGACGGCCGACGCGGCTTCCGCCGTACAGCCATCCGCATGTACGGCGAGCCGTCGCAGCACGACCTGCTCGTCGGGGCTGAGCAGCTCCCAGCTCCAGTCGATCATCGCGAGTAGAGTCTGCTGCCGTGGCGCAGCACCGCGATGCCCAGTCGCCAGCAGGCGGAAGCGGTCATCCAGGCGAGCAACCAGCCCACGAACGCCCAGCGCACGCACTCGGGTCGCAGCGAGTTCCAGCGCGAACGGAATGCCATCCAAGCGCCGGCACAGCACTGCGACGTCCGCAGCGTTGTCGGCGGTCAATGCGAAGTCACGAGCCGCAGCAGAAGCACGAGCCACGAACAGCTGTACGGCGCTGCAGTCCGCCACTGCACCTGGATCCGACGCCGCGGCGGGCACGTCTAGTGGCGGTACCGCCCACACCACCTCACCTGCCAGGTTGAGTGGCTCCCGGCTCGTGGCCAGCACTCTGAGCCCCGGTGCGGCCGCCAGCAGGTCGTCAGCCAGGTCAGCGACCTCAGCAATCACCTGCTCGCAGTTGTCGAGCACCAGGAGCCGTGAGCCTAGAACTGCGGCCAGGCGCTCGACGGTGGCTGCAGTCGAGCCCGCGCTGTCCCGCAGGTCCAGAGCGGCGTGCAGTGCGTCGGTCAGCGAGTCCCGCACCGAGATCGCGTCCGGGGTCACTGCGGCCAACTCGACGAGCACCACGCCGTCCGCGAACCGATCAGCCACTGAGGCAGCAGTCGCCAACGCCAGCCGGGTCTTCCCGACCCCGCCCGGTCCAGTCAGCGTGACCAGCCGAGACGTGCTCAGACTGCTGTTGATTTCCTCCAGGGCGTCCGAGCGTCCGATGAGCTCAGACAACTGGGCCGGCAGATTGCTGCGGGCCTGTGGCAACGCCTGGGCCAGAATCGACTGCTGCAGCGCCACCAGCGGCGGGCTCGGATCCAGGCCGAGCTCATCAACCAGGAGCTGCCGCAACTCCTCGAAACTGTCCAGTGCCTCGCTCTGCCGACCAGCGCGGTACAGCGCACGCATGTGCGCCGCCCTAAGTCCCTCACGCAGCGGATGCTCGGCGACGAGCGCTGTCAGCTCACTGACCGGCACATCCGCGCGCTCAAGCACAGCGAGCCGCTGCTCGGTCAACCGAGCCGCTGCGGTCTCGACGAACGCCTCATCCGCAAAGTCCGCGTACGCCGGTCCGCGCCACAGGGCGAGCGCCTCGCTCAGCGCCCCAGCCTCAACCCGGTCCGCAAACGCCAGTGCGTCGTACGACGACTTGTCGACCGCAATCGAGTAGCCGGCCGGCCCTGACTGCACCAGTGCGCGACTACCGGGCTCGGCGTCCTCGAAGGCTCGGCGGAGCTGCGAGACCTTGGCGGACAGAGTCCCGGCGGGGTTGCCGGGCAGCTGTGAGCTCCACAGGTCATCGATCAGCCGGTCCGCGGGGACCGGACGGCCCTCATGCGCGAGCAGGTCGGCCAGGAGCGCACGCACCTTGAGGCCTTGGACGACCACGGGCTCCCCCGCGTCAGTCCAGGCCGTCACCGGTCCCAGCACCCCGAAACGCATGGCCGCACCCTATCTTTCCGGTGGTCACCGCTCTGACCGGAAAGAAACCGTAAACGCCTTCCGGCAGAGTTTGGGTCAACAGGAAGGAGGCAGGAAATGCGACTGGCAGTCATCATCGGCAGCACTCGCCACGGGCGCTTCGGACCGACCGTCGCGCACTGGCTGGCAGAGCAGGCGGCAAAGCAGTTCACGGTCGACCTCATCGACCTCGCCGTCGCCGACCTGCCGACGACACTGCTGGATACCGACGACCCGACGCCCGCGGAGGTCGCAGTACTGGCTCCGAGGCTCGCAGCGGCAGAAGCGTTCGCAGTGGTCACTCCGGAGCTCAACAGCGGCTATCCGGCTCCTCTGAAGACCGCACTGGACTGGTACTACGAGGAGTGGCACGCCAAGCCGGTTGCGATCGTCAGCTACGGCCGGGAGAGCGGGGGCCTGCTGGCCACCGCGCAGCTGCGGCAGGTGTTCACCGAACTGCAGGCCGTCACCATCCGCAATACAGTCACGCTGCCCGACTACTGGGAGCAGTTCACCGCCGACGGGGACTGGCCACGTCCGTCCGCGGGCTATGAAGCCCAGGCCAAGCTCATGCTCGACCAGCTCGTCTGGTGGGCCCAAGCACTCCGGGACGCCCGCACCAAGCGTCCCTACCAACCCTGAGAAAGAGGAAGCATCATGCGAAAGCTCATCGAGTCCACCTTCGTCACTCTGAACGGCGTCATCAGCGACCCGCAGGACTACTCCGGCCCCTACTGGGACGAGGAGCACTTCGGCTACTCCGGCGCCCTGATGGCCGAGACCGAGGCCCTGCTGCTCGGCCGGCGCACCTACGAGGGATTCGCCGAGGCCTGGTCGAGCCGCGACGGTGAGATGGCAGACACCTTCAACAGCATCCCGAAGTACGTCGCCAGCCGCACACTGACCGAAACGACCTGGAACGCCACCCTGCTGCAGGGCGACACCGTCGAGGCGATCCGCGAGCTCAAGCAGCAGGACGGCGGGAACCTGCTCAAGTTCGGCACCGGAACGCTCTCCAAGACGCTGCTGGACAACAAGCTGGTCGACGAGTACCACTTCTGGGTCTTCCCGGTGCTGGCCGACGGCGAAACCATGTTCAGCGGGCAGGGTCTGGACATCCACCACCTGGAGCTGCTGGGCACGACGACCTTCAAGTCCGGCATCGTCGTCCACAAGCTCGCACCGAAGTCCTGACAACACCTGCGCGGCCCGGTACGACGTACCGGGCCGCAGTGCTGTGTCCGTAGCTGTCTAGGGAACGATGTTCTGGTTGAGGTGGAAGAGGTTGCCCGGGTCGTACTTGCGCTTCACCTCGACCAGGCGGTCGTAGTTCCCCTTGTAGTTGTCGCGGATCCGCCCCTGGTCGTCGTCGGCCATGAAGTTGACGTAGCCGCCGGCCTCGGAGTGCTGTGCGATGTCGTCGTAGTAGGACCGCACCCATTCGGTACCGGACGCGTTCTGCGCCGGGTCCGGCCACATCCCCGCGATCACCGTGGCGAACTTCGCGTCGCGGTAGGCGAACGCCGTGGCGTCCGGTGTGACCCGATGACACGCACCGTTGATCGGATAGATGTGCACGGTCGAGTTGACGGCAGGCAGACCCGTCGCGTGCCGCAGGTGGGCCTGGATCGCTTCGTCGGTGAGCTCGGTGACGAAGTTCGCCTTCCAGTAGTGCTGCAGCCCGGCCGGGACCAGTCCGTCGAACGCGCTGTTCAGCGCCGGGTACGGCATCGGGCCGACGTGCTCGGCAACTACCGGCGCGAAGTCCCGGAACGCCGAGATAGCGCTCTCTCCCGCGTCCGGATCGCCGGCCCAGCAAGCCACGATCAGCGTGAACGGATCGCCGTGCCGGTCCTCGGGGATGAACGGCAGCGGCGGCGCCAGCTGGAACGCCGGGAACCCGCCGAGCTCCTCCGGCGCATCCTCGATCAGATCCCGGAACCCCGCCAGTACGGCGGCCGCGTCCGCCATCTCGAACAGCATCGGACCGCCGTATACGGTGGAGACCGGAGCCAGCCGGAACTCGAGTGCGGTGACCACACCGAAGTTGCCGCCACCACCGCGCAGGGCCCAGAAGAGATCGTCGTTCTCCTTCTCGCTCGCGATCAGGAACTGCCCGTCCGCAGTCACCACATCAGCGGAGATCAGGTTGTCGCAGGACAGGCCCAGGCCGCGGGCCAGGTACCCGATGCCGCCGCCGAGGGTGAGCCCGCCGACGCCCGTGGTCGAGATGATGCCGCCTGTCGTCGCCAGCCCGAACGCGTGCGTGGCCGCGTTGAAATCACCCCAGGTCGCTCCGCCGCCGGCTCGTGCGGTTCGGCTGATCGGATTCACCCGGACATTCCGCATCTCGTTGAGATCGATCACCACACCGCCGTCGACGGTGCCGAAACCCGGCACGCTGTGCGACCCACCACGTACCGCCAGCTCCAACTCGTTCGTCCGGGCGTAGTCGACCGCGGCCATCACATCGCCGGCGTTCTCGCAGCGCACGACGACCTCCGGCCGCTTGTCGTGCATCGCGTTGTAGACGCGGCGTGCGTCGTCGTACCCGTCGTCGCCGGCGGTGAAGATCTGCCCGCGAACGCGCTCTCTCATGTTCTCGATGGTGCTCATACCTGCTCCCCGACCGTCGCTGCTGATGCCACGACGCGGCCCGCGCCCGACAGACGCAACACCGCCAGATCGGTCGTCGCCGGGTGCAGCGCGAACCCCTGAGCATCCCCCCGGCAGGCGGCCGGTCTTCCCCCAGACCCGCCCACTTCCCCCGACCCTCCTCCCGCACACCCGGTTCGTCAATGCCACGGGCCGCGCTGCCACGGCGTCAGGCGAGGAACCGCTCGCGCGTTGCGGCCAGCGCTTTCGACCGGTTTTCGATGCTGAGCGGCAGACTGGAACGCATGGAGCGGCGGACGGCATTGACGACACTCGGTGCGCTCGTGGTGGCAGCCGCTGTCGGATGCAGCAGCAAAGACGCGGCAACCCCTCCGACCAACCCGGGTATCACCGGGACCACGCCGTCCGCCGGGCCATCGACCCCGCCTGCCAGTACGACGCCGACTCCCGCACCGACGCAGAGTCCGGCACCGCCGCCGAGAACGCCGGAGAGCGCTCACCCGGTGTCTCTCCCGGCATTGATGGCGAAGAAGTACGACGGGCGCGACCTCCGCCTCGGCCGGGTCCTGGCCCGGAATCCGGCTTACACCCGGTACCACGTGACGTATGCCAGCGGCTCACTCACGATCTCGGGGATCCTCAACGTGCCGAGTACGCCGGGTCCGCATCCCGCGCTCGTCCTGAACCACGGCTTCATCGACCCGGCCGTCTACACCAACGGCCGCGGCCTCGCCCGTGAGCAGGACTACCTCGCCCGCCGCGGATACGTCGTACTGCACACCGACTACCGCAATCACGCGCAGTCGTCCGATGATCCGCGCGCCGAACTCAACCTGCGACTCGGCTACACCGAAGACGTGGTCAACGCCGTCCTCGCGCTGCGAACCTCGGAGTACGTCGACCCCGACCGGATCGGAATGCTCGGCCGATCGATGGGTGGCGGGATCACGTACAACACGCTCGTCACCCAGCCCGGTCTGGTGAAGGCTGCGGTCGTGTTCGCGTCGGTGAGCGCTGACACCGTCGACAACTTCAACCGCTGGACGCGACCGAACCGTGCTGTCGCGACCGCGATCCTGCGCGCGTACGGCGAACCTGCGCAGAACCCGGCGTTCTGGCGAAACGTGTCTCCCGTGACGTTCTTCGACCGGATCACCGAACCGGTGTTGATCCATCACGGCGAATCAGATTCGACCTGCCCGATCGCGTGGTCGCGGAGAGCGCTCTCTGCGCTCACCGCTGCCGGGAAGAAGGCAACGCTGTACACGTATCCCGGCGAGGAGCACGCGTTCGGCCCGGCCTGGCCGACCTCGATGAGCCGAACTGTTGCCTTCCTCAAGCAACAGGGGCTTTGACCGCACTCACGGCGTACATCGTCAACGACAGATGGAACGCGCCACGATCGGCAGCCTCGACAATGCCCTGCGCGAACGCCTCAGCCTCCGCGGCCGTGATCGCGCCGCTCTGCTGAGCGCGGACGTGCATCATCGACACGAATCCCTGGCGTGCGCCCGACTGCGGCTCGAGCCAGGTGGAAGCGCTCTCTCCGATGATCTCGAGACCGGCGTCGGCGAGTTGCCCGCGGAGCAGACGGCCCGAGTACGGATTCGCCGCCTCAGCGAGGAAGCTGGCGACCATTCTCTGGAGAACCTCGGGATCAGCCGGGTGCACGATCGCTGTCTGCCAGTCGGTGTCGATGAGCACGATCCGGCCACCGGGACGCAGGATCCGCGCCATCTCCCGCACCGAGCCGGCCGGATCGTCAACGTGCTGGAGAACGCGCTCACAGCGCACGACATCGACCGACTCGTCATCGAACGGCAGCTTGTCCGACAGCCCGTCCACGAACTCCGCCTGGCTGTCCGGCCAACGCCGTACCGCTTCCGCCCGCAGCCCCGCACTCGGCTCGACGCCAATCGCACGCAACCCCAGCTCGGCGAACGCGGCCACGTCCTCGCCGGTCCCCGATCCAACGTCGACCGCGGTCTCCCCGGCGACCGGCGCGAGCTGTTCCAACGCCCACGCCTTCAAGGTCTGTACGGCGGGCTGCAGCGCCATCTGATCGAGCACGAACGCCATCCCCGCGGTGTCGCTCTGCGCTGCGTCGGCAATCTTGAAACTGCCGATCTGAATCTTCGCCCCAGGCTCGCCCGGCGCTGTCATCTCGCTCATTCTGCTATCCCCCTTCAGCAGCTCGAGACTAGCGCCGGACGAGCCGGCTTGTGGGTACGTCGGCCCTTTAGGGCAACGGTTCCCAGTCCTCGTCACGCAGTCGCAGGATCGCCCACCCCACCGCGGCGAACCCGACTGCTTGCAGCCCCCAACCGACCAGATCCAGCGTGTGACTGACCACGACAACTGCCGCGATGAGGTGGATCGGCTGTGAGATCGCGACCGCGATCGCCGCCCAGCGCGGCACCATCCGAGAACGCCAGAGAGCGATTCCCAGCAACACCGTTCCGAGCAGATGACCGACGACGAAGATCACGGCAGCCGCTCCGACCGACCCATGCGCCACCTCGGCAGCCTTCGCGATCGAGCCACCATCCAGCCCCGCCTGCCCGGCCGACCAGGTGAACGCATCACCAGACGCCATCCACGGCAGCGCCAGATACCCCGGTACGACGAGGATCAGGGAGAGCGCTGTCAGCAAAGGCACCCGCGTGCGGATCAGCCGGCCGACGAAGTACGCACCCGGAACCAGCGTGAGCAGCGCAATGAACCCCAGCCACAGCATCAGCGACGTACGTCCGGGATCGGCCAGCAGCTTGCTCGTGATCGTCGCCGGATCATCAACCGTGTCGTACGGCAGGAAGTACCGCAGCAACGCGACCGCCGCCGGGCCGATCGGCAGGATGAGCGCTGCGATCCACCGGGACGCCGTACGGAGGTCCGCCCGCGGCGCGGTTGCGACCGTCTGGCTCATGACACACGGACCGGGGTGCGTGCGGGCATCAGTACCGCGATGACTCCGAAGATCGTCGCGGCGACTCCGACGCCGGCAGCTGCTACTGCGCCGGCCGGTACGTCGGCCACGAAGAACGCCGGTACCGCGAGCAGAGCCGACGCCAGCCGCAAGGTGATCAGCGGCGCGAGCACCCAGCGCTTACCGCGCCAGCCCAACACGATCAGCACGAGGCTGATCAGGCCGACCACAGCGGTACCGATCGCGACCGCCATCGGCGGATGCTCTCCGTCGCTCAGCAGCGGCGTGAGCAGGTCCGCTACCGACACCAGGCCGAGGACTACGAGACCGGCCTTGTTGATTCCAGACATTTCAGTACTCCCTCCAGTTCGTCTGGAACCACCGTCGCGACTTTCGCCGGAGAACACCTGAGAGCGCTGTCCCGCGTTCTCGGGCGGTTCCCCGGCCGATCCGGGATCGTGATCCCGAGACGCCGGGACACTCTCAGGAGCACACTGCCGGTATGACAGATGGCGTGATCCCGGAGAGAGCGCGTTCTCGGCGCGTTCTGGCCGGCGGCCTGGGCGCGCTGGTGACCGTGGAGGTCGTGCTCGGGCTGGTGTTTTCAGCGGTGGCCGGATGGGGCTGGCAGGAGATGCTGGACGGGTTCGTGCTGACGAACGGCCTGATGGGAGTCACGTTCGGTCTGTGCGGCGCGGTGATCGCCTGGCCCCGACCGAGCAACCCGATCGGCTGGCTGTTCATTGCCGACGGCATCGGCCACGCGACGACCGCCCTCTGCGGCCCACTGGCTCCGGTGCTGGCCGACGCCGGTGCCTCGCTCTCCGCGCAGCGCCTGGTCGTCACCGTCGCCCTCTGGGCCTGGCCGTGGTCGATCGGCCTGTTCCTGCCGCTCGCGCTGCTGCTGTTCCCGACCGGAAGAGCGCTCTCTCCGCGCTGGCGCTGGGTCTCGCTCGGCGTCATCGTCACCGCTCCGCTGTTCGTGATCGAGATGGGCGCAAGCGGCGAATCGATCTCCAACGGTCTCCCGAGCGGGTACCTGGCGATCCCCTCGTACGCCGACCTGCAGCCACTGTGGACCGCCACCGAGATCCGCAATCTGCTCGCGCTCCTACTGGCGATCAGCTGCCTGGTGATCCGCTTCCGCCGCGCCGACGAGACCGGCCGCCGTCAGCTCCTTTGGTTGCTCTTGGCATCGGTCATCGCGCTGCTCTTCGTCACACCCTGGGGCCTGATCGCTGGTACGCCGATCTTCGTGCTGCTGGCGATCCCGTTGATCCCGATCGCCGTCGCAGTCGCGATCGTGCGCCACCAACTGCTCGACATCCGGCTGGTCGTGTCCCGCGCGCTGACCTGGGGTCTGCTGACACTCGTGGCGATCGGTTCCTATGCGGGTATCGCGGCGATCCTCGGTTCGCTGATCCCGTCGCGGGTCGGGCGCTCGGCAGCGGTCACGGTTCTCGTGGCGCTGATCATCGCCCCGATCCTGCCGCGTCTCCAGCAACTCGTAGATCGCGCTCTCTACGGTGATCGCCGCGATCCCGCCCGAATCGCGTCCCGGGTCGGCGAACAGCTGTCCGCCGGACTCCCCGGCGTCGTCGCCGCGATCCGTTCCGGCCTCCGGTTCCCGTACACCGCGCTCGCGGTCGACGGCACAGCCATCGCCGCCGACGGCACCCCGCCACAGATCGTCGTACCGCTGGATCTCGAGTACGCCGGTACGTCGGTCGCCCAACTGCTGATCGGAGTTCGCTCCGGCGAGAAAGCGTTATCGGCCGCGGATCGTGATGTGCTCGCATTGGTCGCCGTACCGCTGGCTGTCGCGGTTCATGCGACCCGCCTGTCGAGCGAACTGCAGTCGTCCCGCGAGAAGCTGGTCGCGGCACGCGAAGAGGAACGGCGCCGGATCCGGCGGGATCTGCACGACGGACTCGGCCCGACGCTGACCGGGGTCGCGTTCACCGCCGACGCAGCTGCGAACCTCATCGAGACCGATACCGGCAAGGCTCGCGATCTGCTCACGACGTTGCGGACTGATACCCGCACGGCGATCGCCGACGTCCGGCGCCTTGTCGACGACCTCCGCCCGCCTGCCTTGGACGAACTCGGGCTCGTGGGCGCCTTGCAGCAGCGAGCGGATCAGCTCGCGTTCCGCGCCGATGGCGCGTCGATTCAGGTCGAGGTCGCAGCGGATGGGTTGCCGACACTGCCCGCGGCATTGGAGGTAGCGGCGTACCGGATCGCCACGGAAGCGCTCACCAACGTGGTCCGGCACTCCCGTGCGACCTCCGCGGTACTAGCGTTGCGCTGTGGCGACGACCTGGAAGTCGAAGTGACCGACGACGGCCCACCCAACGGCGCCTGGCGCCCCGGCGTCGGCCTCCACGCCATGCGCGAACGAGCCGCCGAACTAGGCGGCGCCTTCGAAGCCGGCCCAACCCCCACCGGCGGCCGAGTCCGAGCAAGCTTCCCCCTGGAAACCCCATGACCCCCACCGCGCCCACAGAGAGCGCTTTCTTGGGATCAGCATGGTGATCCGGGTGGTGTTGGCTGATGACCATCCGGTGGTTCGGGCCGGGTTGGCGGCGTTGTTGACGTCGTTGCCTGGGATCGAGGTGGTCGGGGTGGCGGCGACCGGGCGGGAAGCGGTCCGCGAGGTGATCACCAACCGGCCGGATGTCGCCGTACTCGATCTGCAGATGCCTGACCTGGACGGGTTCGCGGCCACCCGTGAGTTGGCACGGTCGGCACCCGAGGTCGCCGTACTGGTGTTGACGATGTTCGAGGACGACGACTCGGTCTTCGCGGCGATGCGAGCCGGGGCGCGCGGTTATCTGGTGAAGGGCGCAGAACAGGACGAGATCGCCCGGGCGATCCGCGCGGTCGCCGCCGGTGAGGCGATCTTCGGACCCGGCGTGGCGCGCCGCGTGCTCGGGTTCTTCGCCGCACCGGCGCCCGCAGCCGAACCATTCCCGGAACTCACCAGCCGAGAACGCGAGATCCTCGATCTCCTCGCGGCCGGGCTGTCCAACCCGGCGATCGCCGACCGCCTGCACCTCGCCTCGAAGACCGTGGCCAACAACGTCTCCGCGATCTTCACCAAACTCGGCATCGCCGACCGCGCCACCGCGATCATCCAGGCCCGCAACGCCGGCCTGGGTACCGACGCCAGCTAGGAGATCGCCCGGAGATAGCGCTCTCCGAGGATCTTCAGGTGGTCGACCAAACCGGCCGGCCCGTCGACGCGGAAGTCGAGTCCGAGCATCCCGACGTAGATCGCGATCATCTCCAGTGAATCCGAGCCGGTAACGAGCACACAGGTCTCTTCGTCGACCGACTCGACGACTCCGACGGCTGCGTGGATCCGGCTCAGTACCTGCTCGGCGGGCGCGAACACCGTGATCCGCGCGTGCACGTTCCACCCGGTCGACGCGACATCGCGCAGTACGAAGTCGGTGTAGTCGTCGCCCGGCATCGGCCTCGGCACATATCGCATACCTGTTGCCATCCGCAACGACATCCAGTCGGCGCGATAGGTCCGCCACTCGTCGTGCTCGTCGCGGGCGACGACGTACCAGAAGCGGTTCCAGCTCACCATCCGGTACGGCTGCACGAGCACCGGAAGATCCGACGTACGGGCAGATCCGGCGTCGCGAGAGAGCGCTCCCTGGGGGATCTCGTAGTCGAACCGCAGGTAGTGCTCGTCGCGGATACACGCCGCGATCGTGCTCAGGAGAGTCGGCTCGATCTGCGGCGCCTCGACGTTCGTCCCGGTGTCATCGGGTCCCTTCGTCGTCGCTTGATGCACCGCGTTCACCTGACGCCGGAGCCGATGCGGCAGGACCTGCTCGAGCTTCGTGAGAGCGCGCACGCTGCTCTCCTCCATCCCGGCGAGCCCGGCACCGGTCCGCAGCCCGACCGCGACCGCAACCGCTTCCTCGTCGTCCAGCAGCAGCGGCGGCAGCTTCGCGCCCACCCCGAGCTTGTAGTGACCGGCCGGCCCGCGCGCCGCATCGACCGGGTACCCGAGCTCGCGCAGCCGGTCGACATCGTTCCGGATCGTCCGCGTCGTCACCTCCAGCCGCTCGGCCAACTCCGCCCCAGTCCATGCAGGCCGCGTCTGCAACAGCGCCAGCAACGAGAGCAACCGCGACGACGTCTCCAGCACTTCCCAAACTCCTCGAGTAATTAGGAACCTAATGTTCCTATACGGATCATACGGTGAAGCCATGACAACGAACGAGAACATCCGGACCTTCACCGTCGACATCGCCCAGAGCGACCTGGACGATCTGCACGCCCGCCTCGAGCGGACGCGGCTGCCCGAGCCGGCCCCCGGCGACAACTGGGACTACGGCACCCCGAACCACTACCTGCGGGAGACCGTCGACCACTGGCGCAACGGTTTCGACTGGCGCGCCCAGGAAGCGCGGATGAACGAGTTCCCGCACTACCTGACCGAGATCGACGACCAGACCGTGCACTTCATCCACGTCCCGTCGAAGGTCGAGGGCGCGACGCCCCTGCTGCTGGTGCACACCTACCCGGGCTCGTTCGTCGACTTCCTCGACATGATCGGCCCGCTCACCGACCCGGCGGCGTACGGCGGATCTGACGAGGACGCGTTCTCTGTCGTCGTACCGTCGATTCCCGGCTTCGGCTTCAGCACCCCGCTGGTCGACCGCGGCTGGACGATGGCCCGGGTCGCGAAGACGTTCGACACCTTGATGCGCCGGCTCGGGTACGACTCGTACGGCTCGCACGGATCCGACGGTGGCGCGATGGTCTCGCGGGAGCTCGGCGTACTGAATCCTGAAGGCTTCCTCGGTCTGCACGTGCTCCAGCTGTTCTCGTTCCCGTCGGGTGACCCGGCCGAGTTCGAGAAGTTCACGCCGGAGGACTACGCGGCCCTCGAGCACCTCAAGTGGTTCCAGTCGGTCGGCGGCTACAACGCGATCAACTCCACCCGCCCGCAGACCGTTGCCGTCGGCATCTCCGACTCCCCCGTCGGCCAGCTGGCCTGGAGCGAGCTCTTCAACAGCTTCGGCAACGGCACCAGCCTGGTCTCCCGCGACCAGATCCTGACCCAGGTCTCCCTCTACTGGTTCACCAACACCTCGGCCGCCGCCGGCCGCTACCACTACGAAGAGGCCAACGCCGGCACCGAGCCTCAGCCCAACCTCGCCCCCACCGGCGTCGCAGTCTTCGCCGACGACTTCAAGACCATCCGCCCCCTCGCCGACCGCGACAACCCCAACATCGTCCACTGGTCCAACTTCTCCGAAGGCGGCCACTTCGCCTCCCTCGAGCGGCCCGCCGACGTGACCGACGACCTGCGCAAGTTCTTCCGCAGCCTGTAGAAACACCAGAAGGGGCCGGTCCGCAACGGACCGGCCCCTTCTCAATGCCCGATCTCCTTCGGGCCGGCCCTGTCAAGCACGAGGATCCCGGCCGGAAGAAGTCTCGGTTGGAGGGAGCCCGGGGTGCCGGGCACTCCGGGCTCCTTTGGGCTCCGCCCATCCGGAGGGTATTCCGGGCAGAGCTTCCTCTGACGAGTCACCCCGCCGTTCGACTCCGACGCTACTCCGCCCCCAACTCGCCCCACAACGTTCAAACGCTCCCTTGGCTACCCACCAGAAACGCCTCGATCTCCTCCGTGTTGTCATCCACGGTCGCCCGCTGCACCTCCAGCGAATCCGCCCCGATCGTCAGCACCACCCGCTCCGGACTCTTCCGCCGATGAATCCAGTCCCGCAACGCCCCCACCACCGTAGGAGCCGCCCCACCCGCAAGCCCCACCGCAATCGCCTCGCCCGGCATCTCCTGCGTAGCCAAGTCCTGCTCAGCCAACTCCTGCCGAAGAAGCTGCAGCGCCTTCCCCTTCAGCCCATCCCCCGCCCGCACCAACACCCAACGCCCTTCGCCCATCCAGTCCTCCAGCCCTGTGGATACTTCCCACACTGACACAGCTTGGACGCTAGTTGTGGTTGCGCGCCGCCCGGTGGTAGCGGTCGCCGACCGCGCGGACTGCTTCGGCAAGCTCCGGAGCATCCAGTACTTCGAAGTCCGCATCCATCAGGCCGAGCCAGAGCGCCAGCTGATGCGGGTTGTCGGAGCCGAGCTCCACAATGCACGTGTCGTCGTCAACCACCTCAGGCTCAATCGGCATCGGCATCCGGTTCCGCACGTAGAGACTCGACGCCTCCACCTTCACCCGCGCCCGGTAATGCCACGACGCCTCGCCGACAGACCGCCGTACCAGATCTCCCGCCTCTTCTTCGCCGAGCTCCCGCGGCGCGAACCGAGCCCCATTCGGACTCTTGATCCGCATCCCGTCAACCCGATACGAACGCCACCCCTCATTGCCCCAAGCAACCAAATACCACCGCCGCCCCCAAGCCACCAACCGATGCGGCTCCACCACCTCAGCCAGCCCCACGCTGCCCGCCGGCCCTACGTTGTCTGCCGGCGCTACGTTGTCCGCCGGCGCTGTGTCGTCTGCTTCGGCCCGCCCCTCGCGCGGACTACTCCCGTCCTGCGCCGTCCCCCAAGCCCCACCCGCCGCCTCAGCCACATACTCGAACCGCAGCCGCTCCCGATCCCGAATCGCCCCAGCCACCGCCGTCAACACCTCGGCATCAACCTGCGGCCCACCCCCACCAACCGCCACAGTGGCCGCCGAAATCGCCCGCACCCTATGCCGCAACCGAGAAGGCAACACCTGCTCCAACTTCACCAACGCCCGAACAGACGTCTCCTCAATCCCCGCAATCCCACCCCCAGCCGCGGTCCGCAACCCCACCGCGACCGCCACCGCCTCCTCGTCATCCAGCAACAACGGCGGCAACTCCCCACCAGCCCCCAACCGATACCCACCAGCCACCCCAGGCCGAGCCTCCACCGGATACCCCAGCACCCGCAGCCGCTCCATGTCCGTCCGCAACGTCCGCGTAGAAACCCCCAACCGCCCCGCCAACTCAGCCCCACCCCAATCCCGCCGCACCTGCAAAAGCGACAACACCCGCAACAACCGAGCCGACGTCTCCAACATCCCCCAATCATCCCACCAATCGCGGCAGGTTCACTTCCGCAATCAGAACCGCAACTCCCGTATCCGCGTAAGCGTCTCGAATCAGTGGCGCCGGATGTCCGCAGACTGGCCCTCTCGTCCACCGACCCGAGTCATCGAATTGCGGGCCGCTGCACGAATACATCTTCGAGCGCAGTCGTCTCGCAGTGGCTGAGAGAGCCAACGACCTGATGTCGTTGGCGAATCCTCACGGTGCGTATCGGCAGGTGGGGCTCTGGCGGCGCACTGTGGTCGCGATGTAGGCAAGGAGGGCGAACCTATTCAGCCGACATCTCCTGCTGCGAACGGACTAGCTCCCAGGCAGCGGCAGCAGATTGATCAAGTGAAGACGCATTCACCCTAGAACAGGCGATCTTGGGATTGAGGCAACCGCTTGCCCCTCGAGGCAGTGGATCTCTTGCCACGACCGAACGCGGCATGCTCTACCAGAATCGCGTCCGCAAGCTGGACGGTAGATGTGACCGAACCGGCACAAATCACCAACAGATCGCTCCGGGCAGGGTCAATGTCGAAGCGACATCCGGCTCGCGCCACTAGTGGCTCCAGCGCGCGCGCCCGGAACTCATCGATAGCGACAAGCACCACCGGCCGCTCAGACCAGGCTGTGGAGCCAAGATGACCACGGCAACTCGCGGCTGGGAATGCTCCAATGGCCGACAGTGCATAAACAAGGCCGCCCACGCCGAGATCGAGACCGTCTAAGAACGGCCCGGCGTCACCGAGTAGTTCCTGGAGACCTCGCTGCTCGACAGACGCGAATTCCGAGCCATCGACGTCATAATCCTCGATCGCCGAAACTATCAGGTCGAACTGTTCCTCGGACGTAGCGAGGCCGCTAACGGAGGCGAGAATGCTCTGTTCTGCCTCGAGGTATGACCTCGCCTCGCCGGCTGGCGTCCGGAGGATCGGCCAGACATCGCGGAAGAAACCAAACCCATCCTCGCCGATATCGCTTGGCCTTGGTGTCCAGAACGTCGCCTGCGGTGGGAGCGCGGTATAGCCTGAAGGCTCGTGGTGGGGAATCACGTTAGTCCTCCAGCTCTCTGGCCAGGCGGTCATATTCCGGCATTACGCTGAGGACGGCGCGTGCTGCTGCCCGTTGGCCAGCGCCAACCGCCGCTTCATCCATAGGCCTACCTGCTTTCTGGCTCTTGCGTGCATCTTCGTCGATAACAAGGAGGGCAACTCCAACGCCGACGGCGTAGCGGTCACGCGTCGCCTCCTTCCCCTCGTCGGTCAGCTCCGCAGCACGTGCGGCGGTGTATGTCTTCAGATGCGAGTATGTCCGGTTGAGCACGACGGTCGGTATGTCTCCATCGACAGAGGCGAGCTCCTTGTACTCCTCCCTCTGCTCTGCGAGATCCTTGGCTGGAACCATTTCGATCTGGCCGACAGTCGCCGGAGTCCAGTCCTCCATCTCGGCGTCACTCTTCCAAATCATTGCTACGAGACCACCGTCTCCGGACCCGTGCTTGCCGGAGCCCTGACCAGATGTCGCGCCACTATCCTTCGGCTTGATGACCTCCTGGATATCTAGTTTGGTGGTCCAGTCGAAGCGCGGCCCCAACCCACCTGCAGACTTCGACCATGGGGCTATCTCGGCGTTGATCATGTACGGACCAAGGTCAGCACCATCCGGCACGGCGATAGACACACGGACTCGACCCGATCGTAGCTCGCCGACAGTGATCTCATCGGCCCCAATGTCGGGATGATCGCAGGTAACGACGAGCTGTCCGCGGCGATCGCGACCGAGGAATCCGTCCTTTGCATTGAGCTTGAAGTAGAGGCCTTTGACCTTGCCAGGTTGAGCCTCCAACGTTGTCGGGCCTTCGAAGTGCGTGGGGTCGTCATAGAGGTCTTCCGGTGGCGTCGGTTCCGGCGTCTTCCGACCCCGCCCGCCACTCCCTCCGACTCCAGTGCTGCCGATAGTGAAGCCCTTGGCCTTGAATGCACGTGCAATCTTCTCCGCGATCGCGATCGTCGGGCGGCTGTTGTTGTCGCCGGTGATGGCCTCCCGAATGAGGGCTCGGTTGGCATCATTGAGAGCCGGCCATTCATCGAGGAAGGCGGCAATTTCCTTCTCCAGACGCAGCGCCACTGGGCTGCTGACGAGCTGCGCGCGATCCGCCGTAAACAGCTCTGTCCTCACCTCGATCGGAAGGGCATCACTTTCAACAATGACGAGAATTCGATCATAGAGCTTATTGAGGCGAGTGTTCTGCTTAAAGCCCAGCGGTGTCCAATGAAAATGAGCCTGCCCATTGGACGTGACAAGAAGAGAGTGCCCGTGAGCCACAAAGTTCCTTCGCTCCCCCTTATCATTTCTCTTAGCGAATATTCGAAATCGAATCGGCAGCTGATAGGTGAGACCTTCATGATTGAACGGAAGCGTGTCCACACCTTCCGAACCTGGCTCACCCGGGTTGTCGTTCAGTCTTCTCTCAAGCCCACCGAGCACCTCGTCTCGATTCGCTCGCGTGATGTTGTTGCGATACCTTGTCGGAAGAACGGGACGGTAGAGTCGGGTGTTGAGAATAGTATCGAATGACTTTTCGTCACCAGAGCGCCGACCAAACCCTTCCGTGTCAAACGAAATTAGGGCCAAGTGCGTTCCCGGCTCAAACGAAGGATACTCAGAAGCCCGAACTGAGAAGGGTACAGAGGAGCTCCAGGTAGCTGGGTCGTCTTCATCCCATGGCTTCGTCACGAGATAAGATGCGTTAACAGTCGTTCGAACTCGATTCCACTCAACAATTGCAACTGAGATCAAGTCTGCCTCGTTGCTCTTCAACAGATCCGGGTGACGTCGCGTAACCAGCACTACGACCCTTGCATTTCTGTAGGTAGTCGCCCCACCTAAGCCGAAGGTTCCTTGCTGCCAGTCGCATCCATCCTTGTGCTTCGATCCGACTCGAAAGATTCCCTGCGGCACCTCGGCAGGCGTGATTCCACAGCCCTGGTCTCGCATCACAATAGTGACCCGCTTCTTACCTGTCCGCTCAGCGGCTCGATCAATCGAAACCGAGGACAACTCCGCCTGCTCCTTCTTCGTCATCCCGGAGAACAACGATTGCGCCGCCTCATGCGGCGTTGCGAACGGCGCTGCCGCGCGAGATTTGTACTTCTGAACAGCGAATCTCTCAAGAACAGCATCTTGCATATTTGTCACAACTTCGAGCGCCTTGTGATCGTAGCTCGCGCCGCTGCCTGTGAGAATTCCTTGGTTATTCCAGGTGTTACCAAGCGGCCGCTGATTCCGTGCACCGATAGCTGCCTCGATCATGCGCTGGACCTCTAGCGCCTCCGCTTCAGTGCGAGCCGCTAGCGCAAGTTCGACGATCCGGCGTCTATTGACAGTCATGGGTGCACTCCATTCAGTTGATCGAGACCAAGAGGTGTGAGGTGATACTTCGCTTTGACTTGCTTAGGCTCGACCAGTCCCCACTCCCGCGCTCGAGCGATATAGCCGGCGGCATTCGTAGAAAGCTCGCTCTCTGTCCATTCCGGCCATCCTCGAGACAGACTGTCAAGCACACCCTGACGACTTGCCCCGTCGCGCCCAACGGCCCGGAGCACCGCCACGAATCCAGCCCAATCCGCAGGCGCGTGCAGGGCAAGGTGGTCCAGGAACGCCGCTGACTCGTGGGCCTGATGCGGCTCGGCGATCGTCAACCCCGCTATAGCAGCAAGCAGTGACAGGCCGTCCGGAGTCACCCCGATCAGCGGTCCCTCAGCTCCGCCAGGAATCAGGGCAGCAACACGCCACTCGAAGAGCGGACCACTTGTGACGACTTTCCCGCGGTCGTCGTAACGGTAGCCTCCGACAGCAAACGTCTGGAATCCCATCTCCGCAGCCTTCTTCTTCGCCCGGTTGGTGGGGAACAAGGCTGTCCTCTTACCTCCAAAACGCCTCTCGATCTCGAGTAAGAGTTCGCCAAACTTCCACGCCTCCTCGGAGACCTCAGTTAGATAGGCCTGAACTGGCATCGGAACGGTCGCGGTGAGGTCGGCAAGGCGCGACAAGGCCCACAGCGAGGGAAAGTCTCGATTGTGGAGGCCGAACAGGGCCTGCCCCTCCGGCATGGCAAATTCGCCACCGGGCGAGACCCCTGCGCCAGACGCGGGCCGCGGCAGCGCAGTCATCGATATCCCGCTGATGGCCACCTCATGTGCACCCGACGTCCCCGCAACATACCCGCGGGACGGCTCGGCGGGGCTAGCCGGCGGCGGACCCGAGTCCTCCTCCTGTTCGACCGTCAGATCGAGGACACGCTCCTGGATTGCATCCACGATGAACTCCGCGCGAGTGGTGTACCCACCCACACCCTTGAGGATCACGGCATCCATCTCGCGGATCAGAGAGACCGGGAGCGGGATCCGCATGACTCGTTGGTCAAACTGGCCCACATCCTCACCTCCTTCGCTGTTCTATACCGAACATACTTGCCGAGCCCGTCAGGTATGTCAAGCATATATGGTATATAGGTTGATCCATCTGTCCCTGCGAGGCTATATATCTGACTATACTCCACGCGAGCATGCTGAGAGGGGAGCACGAAGCCCTGCCCCGCACCCTCGCGCGCCCGCCCCGTCTCACGCTCAGGCGGGAACACCGCGACCCGGGGATCCGGTCGTCAGCAGGCTTCAACCAACCTCAGGCTCGGGCGACGACGCCGGATCTACGCCGGCCGGCTAGCGACGTCCGACTGGCCAGCCGGACCTCCGCGCCGGCCACACTGGGTCAACCGCTAGGGACAGGTAGTTGTTGACCTGGTCGGAGAAGTGTTCAAGGATCATGGCGGCGCTACAACATGAACGAGCTCTCATACGACGCGTCGACGGCGACGCATATTCGAGGCAGATGCGGCAGGATATGTCCGGATTGTCCGCCAAGATTCTGGCGGACAATCCGAAATAGTGGATCCAGCGGATTGACGACGCAGGGAGGGCGTAATCAATGGCCTTGATCTGGCTGTGGGATAGGCAGAAACGAAACTACGGAAATTTTGGCAATGCGAATCAGTGGACCGTGAATGCTGGTCTTTCATCATTAGCACGGGAGAGCGCACAAAATACGAATGACGCCAGACGAGATGATCAACCAGCAGATCTCGTCTACACATTCGTACGCCTAACCGGCGACCAGCGACGCGACTTCGAGACAGCTGTCGGCTGGAATGGCGGCCTGCATACGCATTTGACGGCCATGGGGGATGCAGCAGGCGGAGCGGTTGCCGCCGGGCAAATCAAGGCTGGTTTGGAGGCTCTGGACGAGAGCAAGGCCCTCTTACTGCTAAAGATCTCCGACTATGGCTGCCACGGATTGACCGGACCGGAGTTCGCCGGCGATGGCCTCATGCCAGACGACTACGGGAACTTCATCAAACTTTGTAGGCTTGATTTGTTCAGCGGCAAAGATAAGGCCGCTGGCGGATCCTTCGGACTCGGAAAGGCTGTCTATTGGCGATTTTCACGACTACAAACCGTGCTGTTCAACTCGGTCCTGCACAAATCGTCGGCTGTGGCCGGGCGAACCGAGAACCGCGTCTTCGGCGTGAACCAGGGTGTTGATCACCATGTCGACGGACAAGGCTATGTGGGCCGCGGCTACTTCGGCATCCCTGACGAAGATGACGTCGCCTCCTTTTGGGACACGAACAGCGACATCGTCGGACAGTTGCACCTTGCCCGTGCGGACTCGCGGCCGGGAACCACAGCGTTGCTTGTCGGGTTCTACGATCCAGATGAACCCAACAAAGGTCTTGAGGGCGGAGCCGAGCTGATCGATCTCGCCAAGGAGCTTCGCCGCGGCGTCGAGGAAAGCTTCTGGCCACTCCTCACCCGGGGAAGATTGAAAGTCAAGATTCAGGTCATCGACGACGGTCTCATTTATGATGAGATGGTCGACCCCGGCGAAACCTTTACAGAGTTGGTACGAGCACTGCAGAGATTCGACGGGGGTCTTATCGACCCTACTCTGGACGAGCCAAATTCGGTCGTCGTTCGCGACATACCGATTAAGGTTTCGGCCAGACGCGACTCTGGCGACCCTCATGACTCTTTTGTGCATATTGCAAAGCTCGTCGTGACAATGTCCGATGATGATCGGGACACGCTCGAAAATACTGTCTGCTTCCTTCGCAGGCCGGAGATGGTGGTACAGACCGTCGGCCGCGAATTTGAGGGACGCGTTTATCACGCTTTTCTGCTTGCTGGTGCCGCAATCCGTCCTGATGCGCCTTCAACCGAAGACCTGCGCGCCGACGACTTCCTCCGGTTTGCTGAGCCACCAGCTCATGACCGGTGGATTCCGGGTGCCGGCCGAGGGCAGATATCACAGGCCAACCTGACTGCACGATATCTTGCCCCCTGGCTGCCGAACCTGAAAAGCGTTGGCGACGAGGTTCTAAAAGCCCTCTTCGAACTCTTCGACACCGTGCCAACCTCGGACGAAAAGGGACCAGAGGCGATCTTCCGCAATCTACGCTTTCTGCAAGGCGAGGCAGGCATCGGCGGCGCCGGTGGAGCACTCAGACGCCCAGAGATTCGAGTGACAGATTGGCAAGTCGTCGAGGACTGTTGGAATGTGATATTCGAGATTCGAGCTAGAAATCGTCCCGAAGGCTGGAGCATCGAACCCCATCTCTGCCTCGTGGGTCTTGACGGTCGGGGCGACAGAATAAAGTGGGAGGAACTCGATGTATTGTCCGGGGCTGTCGTTGACGACGACGGAATCAACCTATACCCCGCACGACGTGGCCGCACTCTCACTGCGGTGATTCGAGGAAAGTCTGGACGGAACCTACCGATTCCCGCCGCGGAGTCTTCTGTCGATGTCCTGATAGGTCGTTGCTCTCCGCTTGTAGAGCCGATGGGAGTCGGCGAGTGACGCTCAAGTTTGCATGGCCACAATTCCGCGAGGCATGGCAGCTCCAGCTCGAGGTATTGCGTTTGGATGGCAGCCCGTCTGAGGCAACAGTTGACAATGAAAGACGTCGGATTAGGCTCGACGCAGTGGCGGACTGGACCGAGGTCGAACTGGAGGCGACGGCCTCGACGACGGAGCGCTGCCCGACTACCATCGGCGAGCTCGCCGCCCACGTTCTTGTTTCTTGCAGTGGGACTAACCTTCGGCTTCCGGTTCCCCTCGATCAACAAGATCAGACCCGCTTCAACGGCATCATCGTGATCCCGCGAGCGCTCGTCGTCGGCACCATCGACATCCGACTTGAGGTTGTAGGCGTCAGTGAGCTCTCACGTCTGGTTGGTCAGTCCGAGCCATGGACCCTCGTTGTGGACAGCTCACAGGTGCCACCTGCTCCAGGCGTTCCTCCGTTCCGCACGATCTGGATCAATTTCAACGACTCGAGTGCCCCAGCAGCGGCCCGCGAGGCGCCGACCTCCCATGCCCTGATGGACCTGACGACGCCCGAACCGATCTTGCTGCTCAACTCCGGAGTCGACGGGTTACATAGCCTGCTCAGCTCCAAGAGCCCAAAATTGGAGAGGCGCCGCCATCGGGACAGCATCGCCGCAGGAATCGCCCGGTACGCTGCGAGCACGCTCTTCAGGGCGGCTGCTGGCGAGGTGTCCGCAACGGATGACGAAGCGCCTGCGCCTCCCGCAGACCGCCTGGGCCGACAACTCTGCGAAGCGATCTCTGCGGAGATGCTGCGAGTCTCATCTGTCGATGAGCTGTATGACGAATTGGCACGGCAGACGCGGATGACAGCCATAGATCGAGCCTACCTTTGGACAGACATCGATTCGGCGATCGACCGCCTCACGAATCACTCAAAGGTGATCGCTGGAATTTGCACGGAGGTACTCCATGTCTGACCGGAGAGATGCGCATCGATTTACCCGGCAATTAAGCGATGACGATCGCCGAATATTTCGCACTGGCACTATCCCTGCGGGAGTGCATGAGGAGCCCGTGACTCGGTCCAACGGCCAACCGATTTCATTGGATGTGACTCGAGACCTAATGTCGAAATTCGAGCAAGAGCGGCGCAGTGGAAAGTGGGACAAAGACCGCGCCGTGAGCGATCGATGGCTTGCTCCGCGGCTGCACCACGCGCTACGTCTCACGAGAAGCCAGGCATCCGACCGTGGCCTGTGGCATTGGCTTGCCCTCGTGGTCTGCTCCGACTATTCCGAGTGGCGATGGACGGGAAAAGGTGGAGTTGCTGCAGACCGGTGGTACGGCCCCATCCATAAACAGTCATTGGCTCGCCTATGGTGGGGGGCCGAAATATTTCGAGATGGCGCCGACTATTCGCCTGTCGAGCGAGCTTTTATCCGTCAGGATTTGCCGAACAGCTATCTGCATCGACCTATAGTTAGGTGCAGGTCACTCGCCCTCGGAATTGTCGAGGTCATCGCACCGACCGACGGAACAATTGTTTTGTCTTCGGATCAGGTGAACGACCTCGCACGCGTCATCAATCTCTGCACATCTGGCCGGCCACCCGAGGCCGAAGTTGGATACCAGGTCGATGATCACATCGCCGCCTTGGGATGGGCAGACGAGGATCCAGCGGCACCCAACGATTGGACGCATCTTCCTTTGGGTCCCCGTGCGGTTGACACGACCGAGAGATCGGTCGTCGCAGGCAGGGGCATCGCTGCTCGCAGCCTGCGATATGCAGAGGGGAATCTCTATCCGCCAGATGCTACTTCCGCCTAGCGCCGCGCTCCGCGGATGCATGCCGCACTGCTCGAGCTATCACAGCTGCCGCTTCCGCGACATGTTCGTGCTCCCAGACCCTAATGACAGTCCATCCCAGCCCGTCAAGGTGAACGTCGGTCTCGCGGTCCCGCATGCGGTTTGCCTCCAGCTTGCTGCCCCACCACTCTGAGTTGCGCCGAGGTGAGGTTGCATGCTGGGGACAGCTGTGCCAGAAGCACCCGTCCACGAAGACCACAACCTTCGCACGCGTGAAAGTGATGTCGGCGCGGCGGCGCGGCAAGCCTGGAAGGGGATGGTTCACTCGATAGCGCAGCCCCATAGCGAAGAGCTTGCGCCTGAGCATCAGCTCAGGCTCGGTATCCCTTCGTCGTTGCGTAGACATCCTTCGGGACACAGCTTCGTCTGCGGGCCGTACCCCACTGTCCACGCTCACAACAACCATCCTCGCCGATACCACAGTTAGCGGCACCATCACTACAATCGCACCGCGCTCGCGCGCCGGCGTGCGATTTGTCGATGCCAGCACATAGTGTGCGGGGTGTGACTGACGCACGCACGCCGATACGCCTCCTTGACCTGTTCGCTGGCGCTGGTGGCCTCACGTCAGGCTTCCGTGCAGCCACGAAACGTTACCAGGTGAGCAGGGCCGTCGAGAGCGACGTCGCAGCTGCTGCGTCGTACTCAGCCAATTTCGGTGCAGACCATGTATACCAAGGCGCCATAGAAGATTGGCTCGCCAACGAGTCAGTCCCCGAAGTTGATGTTGTGATAGGCGGTCCTCCCTGTCAGGGGTTTTCGCTCCTCGGGAAACGTGATGCACTCGACAAACGGAACGGCCTGTGGGCTCACTACGCCGAGACCTTAAAGAGGGCGAAACCGAGGTACTTTGTGCTAGAAAATGTGCCCGCCTTCTTTCAGTCCGAGCAATTCGAGCAGCTACGCGAATCTACCTCGCCCGGCGGCCTACTCGAGGAGTACGACTTCCATGCCGAAGTAATGAACGCTGCGGATTTCGGAGCTGCTCAGATCCGAAAGCGCGTACTTGTGATCGGGTGGCATCGGGACCTAAAAGCGCCAGCGAAACTACAGAAGACACATCTCGACCATCATGTACCCATATCTGAGGTTCTTGCCAAGGTGCCACAATCAGCAAGGTCGATTGACCTACCTGACAGGCTGACAACTGCCTTCGGCAGGTCAATTCGCGGAGTCTTCAAGACATCAGATCTTCACTTGTCTCGAAGGTACGAGAAACTGTCTATGGAGAGATTCTCACACATCCCCCCGGGGGGGAACCGATTCAATCTGCCGGATCATTTAAAGGCACCATGCTGGCTAACTCACAAATCGGGCTCCGGCGACGTGATGGGTCGCCTGCATTGGGATCGACCATCGGTTACGATCCGCACAGAATTCTTTAAGCCAGAAAAGGGCCGCTATCTACATCCCACCGAGAACCGGGCGATCACACACCTTGAAGCGGCGTTGATTCAAGGATTCCCGGTCAGCTACAAATGGTGCGGCAGCAAGGTCGCGATTGCTAGGCAGATCGGCAATGCGGTACCGATCAAGCTAGGTCAGGCTATAGGGCGGACTATCAGCGCCGAGTTCGATTCTCAGAGTTGACGTCTCCGAACCTTCGTCTGGAAGAGGCAGACGATCGACTGGCGTGCCGGAGCGTTCAGACAGACCGTACCCAACGGGGACCTAGTGCACCTCCTGATCGCAGGGCGATACTCAGCCCACGACTCGCTGGTTCGGAGGCGATCATGTCGATCTCGACGAGGATCCGATCTCGTGGCGCGGACCTGAAGATTCCGCACCGCGGAGCCCGGTTCATGTCAGCCCCACCACCTTTTGGCGACTCACGCGACTCACGAGCAGCGAGTGTGAAGGCCCCCTCCTTTCACGCTGCCTCGAACCGGGTCAACCCAGCCCGTACGCAGTTGACGTTCTTGCCCGATGTGGTCTTCGCGCGACTACCTCCGAGCCTGCCTGCCCTCCTTGTCAGTGCCGCATCGCTGTGGACCGGGATTGGCACCAATAGTGGGTGTTAATCCAATTGCCTGCTCGGCTCGAACGGCCAGCTTCGCGCTGGCTTGGAGCGCCGTTTCGCGAGGTGCATCGATACCGGCTGGCGCTGAGTTACCGGAACAGGTGGGCGTTGACGTGACGGGCGGCGTTTGCGAGGTCTGTGAGTTCCTGGACCTCTCTGCCTGCGGCGGTTAGGAGTTCCGCGCCTTCGCAGTCTACGAAGAGGAGTGGTTCTCGCCAGGCTAGGACTACTCGGGGGATGGTGGTGGCGAGGATTAGTTCGGTGCAGGTTCGGGGGCGGGACGCTCGTTTGCTGCAGGGTTCGAGGGTTGTGTAGATCGTTGCGGTGGTGAGGCGGGGGTCTTGGGGGTCTAGCTTGGCTAGGGCGATCTCTTCGGCGTGGTCGTGGGGGTCTGTTTCCCGGGAGTAGCCGGTCGAGATGATGTCGCCTGCGGGGCTGACGATGATGGCGCCTACGGAGAAGGCGGTCGTTGATGGTGGGCAGGAACGGGAGAGGTCGATCGCCTGCTCCAGCCAGTAGTGATCGTCGAGGTCAGGCATCGGTTGCGGCCTTGGGGAGGTAGCGGAGGAGGACGACGTCGCCGATCTGCCGTACCTCGGCGAGAGCCATTCGGTTTGAGGGGTTCTGAGGGAAGGCCGCGTCGTTTACGAAGCTAGGCGCGGTGCTGTCGCCTACAAAGAAGGGCGCGACCACGAGGTGAATCTCGTCCGCGAGGCCTGCCGATAGGAATTGGGTGTGGATCGTGCCACCGCCCTCGACCATCAGGCGGGCGACTCCTCGCTTCGCGAGGTCCCGGAGGACGTGGTCGGGCTGCACCGTTTCGCCGGCGTCGACGACCGTGCTGACCTGGCCGACCTGCTCGTTGGCCTTGGCGGCTGCAGAGGACGGGACATAGACGATCTTCTCTACGTCTCCAGTGCTGAAGAACTTCGACGAGGGATCCAAGTCGCCGGATCCGCTGATCGTGACTTTGATCGGGGACTCGGTCTGGCCGGCATTCAGACGGGCCTTGCGGCGATCGTCCGAGCGGACGAGCAGGCGAGGGTTGTCACGCCGGATCGTGTTGGCTCCTACCAGGATGGCGTCGACGCCGGCGCGGACGTCGTCGACTCGGTCGAAGTCCTCGTCGTTGGACAGGAGGAGACGCTGATCAGTGTTGTCGTCGATATAGCCGTCGATTGATGCCGCCACGGACAGCAGGACGTAGGGACGATCAGACACGTGGTTCTCCTTCGGTGTGTACGACGTTGTCGAGCAGCTCGACGAAATCGTCCGTCATCTGCTCTATGTCCATTGTGCTTGCCCCGGAATCAAGGCTGGCGCAGCTGTCCAGCTTCGCAAGCTGGTCACTCGAGATCCACGAGGTCAGCGGCGGGTGACGCCGTACCTGTTGGAACATGGCTCGAGCGGTGCCGCCGCTGGCACCATACGGCAGGACGCGCTTGCCCAGCGCGATGGCAAGGTCGGCTTCGGCTCTCGTACCCGATCCACCTCCGACGACTACGACGTACTCAGCGTCGGAGATGACGTTTCGGCGCCCGAAGATCGCGACCGCACCGCGGAGGCCGGGCGGCTGGTAGTGGTCCGCGATGTGAGTCATGACCTCGATGCCTACTCCAACAGGCCCATGATTGACCCGCAGTCGACGGACCATGACGAGTCGGGCCAGCGCGCGGACGGCGGCGTCGACAACTGAGTCGTGAACGCCCGACGTGCGACTCCCACAAATCGCGATCCGGGTGCTGCCGGGCTCAGAACCGTCCAGTCTGCGACGCTCCTGGTCGGCCGGCATTCTGGCGGAATCCGCCATCTCACGCTCGTCGCGGATTGACGACATCAATGCGTCGGCAGGGGCGAGGCCCATCAGCATCCGGGCGGTGTCAGGCAGGCGAAGTCCTTCAGCGATGCGCGTCAGCACGCCGATGTCCGACACCTGGCCGTGCCGTGCTCCGCGGACCCAGTTCGACACGTCGGATCGATCATGTTCGGTCAACAAGGCGAGTTGAGTCTGGGTGCAGTCGTCGAAGGCGGCCAGATAGCTCCGAAAGAGTGCTCCGATGTCGCGTCGGGCCAGTGCGGTCTGCACGTCGTTCCCGCGCCAGAAAGAGATCGGTACTGCGTTCGGATCGAACACCTTGCGGCGGGTCACGCAGCCTCCTCCCTCCCCGATGACACACCGAGCGTAGCGGGATGGAACCAACCTGTGGACTGAGACCACGGGTTCAGTCGATTTCGCTCCGTAGTCACATCGCCAAGTATGAGGTATCCGATTGCTGACCTGGAGTGACTGATATGGCGACTGTTTCCTGGCCGGTCCAAGGCCGTGCTCGTTGTTCACTGCCGACCGACCGCCGGGTCTGTGTGTGGTTCGGCGAGCACCTCATCGTCGACTATGTCGCCGACCTCGAGTCAGCTGCCGCCTACGAGACTGCGATGCGACGACGCTTCTCCAGCCTGCGTGTTACCAACGAGCCAGCTGCTTCACCGCCGCGGACGTTCCCACCACTCCAAGGAGAAGCGAAGCGAGATGTCTGAGGTCGAGCCAAGTCTGCGCGCTCCCACGGACCAATCACCCCGGGACGCTGGCAGTCCCCTGAGCCAGCGGGCGGGCGTACTGGTCCCTGCGCCTGCGTCTGCCCGCTGTTCCAAGCAGATCGGAGTTTCCGACTGGGCCGAGTTGTTGCCTGGAGTGCGGCGGGAGGTTGTCAAGCCACTCTCGATCATGCGGTGGGGTGATCCAGGCTGGGTCTGGAAGGTCTATCGCGGGTTTGAGCCGTACGAGCGGCTCGGTCGCGAGGCCGAGGCGGTGCGGATGGCCGCTGGGTGGGGAATCGCTGTTCCGAGGGTGCTTGCCACAGGACTTCACGAAGATGGGCCATGGAGCGTCTTCAGCGTCGTGCCAGGGACACGACGGCCGCTGCGCAGTGAGCACGATGTCCGCCGGCATCTACGAGATGTGCGCAGGTTAGTTGAGACGCTCGGAGCGAACTCCGTCGGTCTTGCGCCAGGTGCTGGCTGGGCCAAGTCCTCTAGCGATGCCCCCACGGGACATCGGCAGTTTCTGCTTGAGCAGCTGTCTGAACGGTGCCGAGCGTATGAGTGGTGGGGCGCTCTCCACAGAAGTCTGCTGATCATCGAGTCGGAGCCCACCGTCTATCTTCACGGCGATATGAAGGCCGAGCACTTTCTGATCGCCGAGGATGCGGCCCATGTTGTCGATTGGGAGGCGTGCGGTCGAGGGCCTGTGGCCTGCGACCATGCCGACGTTGTCTTTCATCTCCTTCGCGATCTGATTCACGACGGGGTCGCGGTTCCGTCGACTGTGGTCGCCTTGCTTGCCGAGCTTGGAAGTCCTGGAGCTGTCCTGGCCTGGCGACTGGTTCGATGGCTGGACCGACGCCGGCCTGAGGATCTTCTTCTCGTATCACCCCGAGAGGTGACTGAACTCGCTGTTGAATCCGACGCGGCCGCTGCCTGTCACAGGCTCTTGCAAGTCATGACAGCTCTTCGCGCCAAAGGCGTCCCCCGCTGACGACGTACTGGCGGCCGTCTACCTACTTCGACTCTGAGATTGGAACTGCTATGCCAAGAACCAGTACGGCGATCGGGCCGAGCCACGTCGTTATCGACACCGGCGTTGCCCGCCCGGATTCAACGACAATCGTTGAGCGCAAAGGTCTGGGACATCCGGACACGCTTGCTGATCATCTCGCAGAACGCCTGTCACGCGCCTACAGCTCCTACACGCTAGATCATTTCGGGGCGGTCCTGCACCACAACTTCGACAAGCTTGCGCTCTTGGGTGGTGGATGCGAGGTCCGCTACGGCGGTGGTCGCATGACCTCTCCGGTACGAGTCCTCGTGAACGGTCGGGCGGCGCGGGTGTGTGGCGACGAGGTTATTCCGGTGGCGGAGCTTGTTGACGCCGAAGTCCGAGGCTTCTTCGCCGAACGACTTCCTGAAGTGACGAACCATCTCGACATCGTTCACAACATCACCAGCAACTCCAGTCCGGGCGCGGTGATCACGGGCGACTCTGTCCCGGAGCGTGTCCGGTGGTTCAATCCGCGGTCGATCGAGGACCTTCGCGAACGGCGGGTGCGGTTGTCCAATGACACGTCGATTGGAACGGGCTGGGCGCCTGAAAACCGCTTCGAGTCGTTCGTGCGGGAGCTCGTCAACCGTTTCTCCGGACGGAGCGAGTTCACGCTCGCGCATCCTTGGTGCGGGTCAGACGTGAAGCTCATGGGTTACTCGGACAAGGATCTCGCCGATGTTGTTCTCTGCGTGCCGCAGAAGTCCAGGTTCGTTGGCAGCCGGGCAGAGTACGTTCGCAACCTCGGAGTCGTGCGCGAGGAATGCCACCGGCTCGCCGCCGTTCGCCTGCCCGGCGTCAACGTGCGATTCCGGCTCAACGCCCGGGACGTACCCGATCGGGATGAGCTGTACCTGACCCATACCGGCAGCTCGATCGAGTCGGGGGACGAAGGGGTCGTCGGTCGAGGCAATCGTGTGAACGGCCTGATCACACCGCTACGGCCGATGAACCTGGAAGGTGCCAACGGCAAGAATCCCGTCTATCACGTGGGCAAGTTGTACAACGTCGTCGCGCAACGGCTGGCACAACGCCTCGCCGACGAGACCGGGGATCACGCTGAGGTCCACCTCGTCAGCCTGACCGGCCAGCGTCTGGATCAGCCTTGGCGTGTTCTGGTTCGGCTCTCGAACGAGAGCGCCGATGTGCACAAGGTGCAAGCGCTTGTCTCCGATGCGCTCTCGGAGTTCCCCGCGCTGACGGACGAACTGGTCACGAACGGGATCGTGCTGAGTTGATGGATCTTGGTGAGGTTTCAGCGGACTGCCGTCAGCGATTGGTCAGACACTACGGTGCCAGTGCGGATAGCTGGATCGCACGGGCCCCTGCGCTGCTACAAACAGCTGCCAGACGTTGGGGGCTCACCCTGCTGACCTATCACGACGTCGGCCACGCATCTGTGATCGCAACGGCGACCAGCAAGCAGGGGCGACCGTTGATCCTCAAGGCATGGACCGATTCGACCCGGTACCGGCACGAGGTCTCGGCCCTGCGCCACTGGTCCACCGGCCCGGCGGCCGAGGTCATCGACGTCGCAGACGATCTGGCTGTCGCAGCCCTGGAGATGGTTGGTCAGTGTCCAGGCGGAACTGATCGTCCGGCATGCGAGTTCGAACAGGTCGCGGAGGCACTGAACGTGCTGCACGGCCTCAGCGACACAGGTGCGCTCGCCGACCTCCCGCGGCTGGCCGATCACCTGCGGGAGGAGTTGACGCCGAGGGTTTGGTCACGACTACGAGTCCAGGACCTGGGCCGATGGGATCCGGTCGCGCGCGTTGGTCTGCGTGCGCTGGGGGACGCGCTGGGCGAGCCGTTGAGCCGCGACGGACGGCAGACGTTGCTTCACGGGGATCTCTACCGGGAGAACGTGCTGTTCTCAAATGCCCAGGGCCCGATCTTCGTGGACCCGCTTCCCATGGTGGGATCAGCCGCCTTCGACTGGGCGTTCTGGGTCGTGTACTACGAGGTCGAACGTGGGTTCCAGGACCGGATGACGCTCGCCGTACGGACGTCGAATCTCTCGGAGCGAGAGATTCGTCGTTGGTGCGCTGCCCTGCTCCTTGACGGACTGCTGTATTACCTCGAGACCGAGGACCCCAGAACAACACTGTTTGGTGATACCGCCGTCAGGTTCGCCCTGGATTGCGAGAGGAGTACGCGATGATCAACCTGATCTACCGCCATGGGCACACGGACTACAGCGTGCAGCACCGGGTCAACGGCGACCCCTCCTTTCCAGTTCTGCTGAGTCGCGTCGGGTGGCAGACATGCCGGCGAGCACAGGCGTCCATGCCATCGGCGAACGTTCGGACCTGGATCAGCAGCGAGTTCCCCCGAGCACGGCAAACGACCATGGTTCTCATGGGCTCGTCGTCGACCGAGCCAGTAGTTGAGCCACGGTTGAACGAATTGGACTACGGCGTCTTCGAGGGCACGCCCTTCCTGTCGTATGGCGGCTGGCTGACTCAACGGGGTCCGGATCAACGGCCCGAAGGAGCAGCAGAGTCACAGCGACAAGGCATAGTGCGAATGCTCAGCGGGCTCTCGGCAGTTCTCAACCACCCAGGCGACCGGGTGATAGTCGGCCACGGTCTCCTGACTTCTGTTCTGACCTGGGCAGTCAACGCACCACGGCACGAAACACTTCCGCTCTTTCTGCCCGAGGCGCCGTACGTCGAGCCGCTTGTCCTTTCCGACGACGAACTGACCGACTTGCTGGCGATGCTGGCCGATCGGATCGCGCCGTCCGACGTCGCCCAGTGATGTCTGCGCATCGCGATCGCCAGGTGGCTGCTAACTTCAGCGGCACCTGTCCATTGCTGGAGATGAAGGATTCTCGCTATGCATGATGCTCGTGCTCTCATCGAGATGGGACCCGAGGCGGTTCGTCGGCTGGCTCGTCGCGGCTACAACCTCGACCTGTCCGCGCTGCAGGATCTGCAGTCCCGGCGGAATCGGAGTATCCACTCGATCGACGAGCTGAGAGCAGAGGCGAAGCGGGTTGCCGCCGAGGTTCAGCAAACGGCGCGCGAGGGCGGAGATATCGCGGCTCTGAAGGAAACCGCGCGCAAGCTCAAGGAGCAGATCCGCGAGATCGAGGTTGAGCAGGAAGAAGTGCAGGACGAGCTCACTGCTCTCCTGCT
The DNA here is from genome assembly GCF_042674205.1 of Kribbella sp. NPDC056951. Classification (NCBI taxonomy): domain Bacteria; kingdom Bacillati; phylum Actinomycetota; class Actinomycetes; order Propionibacteriales; family Kribbellaceae; genus Kribbella; species Kribbella sp. NPDC056951. Next base: position 56,104 of record NZ_JBHUQZ010000011.1, on the reverse strand, counting down.
AAGCATTCCGAACCTGCCGGATGATCGGACGCCCGAGGGTGATTCGGACGAGTTCGCGACGGAGATCAGGCGCTTCGGAGCTCAGCCCGCCTTCGCGTTCGCGCCGAAGGACCATGTAGATCTCGGCGAGGCGGCGGGAATTCTCGACTTCACCCGGGCCACCAAGCTGTCCGGACCACGCTTCGCGGTGACCCGTGGTGCGGGGGCAGCGCTGGAGCGTGCGCTAGGCACGTTCTTCCTCGATCTGCACACCCGACGCCACGGCTATGTGGAGCACTCGGTCCCGTACCTGGTCAGCCGGAAGACCATGACCGGAACGGGCCAGCTGCCGAAGTTCGAGGCCGACCTGTTCAAGACGGGCGTCGCCGAACGCGATCTGTTCCTGATCCCGACGGCCGAGGTCCCACTGACCAACTTGTACGCCGACGAGATCATCCCGGCCGCCGAGCTTCCGGTCGCCTTGACCGGCCAAACGCCATGCTTCCGCTCTGAGGCAGGGTCCTACGGCCGTGACACCCGCGGCCTGATCCGGCAACACCAGTTCACAAAGGTCGAGATCGTTCGGATCGTAGATCCTGAGCAAGCAGACAGCGAGCTCGAGAACATGCTCGGCCACGCCGAGGCCTGTCTGAAGGAACTCGGGCTCGCGTATCGGGTGGTCATGCTCGCTGCCGGCGACACCGGCTTCTCAGCACAACTCACCTACGACATCGAGGTGTGGTTTCCGAGCCAGAACACCTACCGCGAGATCTCTTCGGTCTCGAACTTCGGAAGCTTTCAGGCTCGTAGGGCCAACATTCGCACCCGGGGCGCTGATGGCAAACCGACGCTAGTGGCCACGCTGAACGGCTCCGGACTCCCGGTCGGCCGGACGCTGGCCGCGCTGATCGAGCAGTACCAGCAGGAGGACGGTTCGATCCTGATTCCGCAAACCCTTGTCCCCTATCTCGGCTTCCGCCGCATCGCGGCGGACGGATCACCGGAGGAATAGTGCTTGTCGGCGTCTGCGACTTCCCTAGTGACTACCCGTTCCCGCCCGCCGCCTACGGCGGCATAGAACGCTGGCTCTGGGCGGTCGCTGTTGGAGCTCGAACCGCAGGCGCCGACGTACACCTTCTAGGGCCAGGCTGGATCTCGGATCTCGATCACGAGTGGACCCGCAAGCCGCTCCGCTTGGAAGACATCACCGCTGGCTCATTGGCGGAGCGGGAGCTGCGAAGCTCGGCGTACGACCTGCTGGTCGTCGGTCATGAATATCCCTCGCAGCCCGACTGGGTCCGCACCTGGGATCGGATGGACTGCGACGTCGCCACGTTTCAGCACTCGCCGACCTTCAGACACTCCGCGGACGCCTTCGACGGCAAGCGATCACGCCTCTACTGCTATTCGCCAGAGATGATCGAGCGCTATGAAGATCATCAACCGATTGCCGAACTCGCCGTCCACCTCGGCATCAATGAGCAGGAGCCGCAGGCCACCGCTGGCGATGACCTCGTGTGGCTTGGAAGAATCGACGGCGACAAGGCCCCGCACCTTGCTGCCAGGGCAGCGCAGATCCTCGGCCGGCGCATTCGCATCATCGGTCCTATCTTTGACGAGTCCTACGTCCGGGCACATGAACGTCTGTTCGGCGCTGAGCACGTCGACCTGACCGGCGAACTGGGTGGGCCGGCCAAGATAGCGGCGCTCCAGGCCGGCTCCGTGTTCGTCTACACCTACGCACGAACGTATGTAGAGGCCGGTGCCGCCGTTTTCGGAGAGACACTGCGGGCCGGAACTCCAGTGGCGGCGCTGACCTGGCGAGGAGGCACTTGCGCCGCCGCGGCCACTTGTGATCAAACCGGCGTCGTTGCGGTAGCCGATCCCACCGAGGACGATGAGGCGGCGTCTCGCCGACTGGCAGAGGCCATCGTCCAAGCCGAGGAACTCGATCACTCGACCGTACAGGCAATCGGGCAACAGAGATTCGATCCTGCGCGTCATTTCGAAGCGATGGCCACCGGGAGGTGCTGATCCGAGAGTTGGCGGACTGGATCCCCGGTTCGCTCCATCGGACTCTTGGGCCAAAGTGGGATATCCGTGTCGACGGTGATCAGCTGATGATCGTGCACCGCGATCACTCCGAGTACTACTCGCCGCCGCGACGGGCCCTGCCGTTCAGCGAGCTAGTCGACGTACTCGAGACCAGCTTCGCGGCGCATGGTGTGCCCCGCGCACGACCTCTGCCGCTTCGGTGGGGTCGCGACACCGACCTCACGGTGTCTGCGGTCCAGGCACTTGACCCCCTCATCAAAGACGGTCGGGACTGGGTCTATCGGTCTGGATTCCTGCCTCAGCCCGTCGTTCGCCTGACCGGGCAGCGCGACGACGGCGGTCAACTGCGCGATGGGTTCCTCACCTCATTCGTCAACATCTCTCACATCCAGCCGATCAGGCGCCATGACGAGTTCTCAGAAGTAATCGACATCTGGCTGTCCGTTCTCGCACGAGTCGGGCTGCACGCCCGGCACCTCAGCCTGTTCGGTCGTCTGACGACCTGGCAACGCGCCTCGGTTCGGGGCGTAACTTTGCGCTTCAGGCACCTAGATCTGACGCTGGGCGACGTCAACCTCCTGTGGAACGCCGATCAGCCCCACCGGATGGCCGTGGACCTTGGCAGCGGCCTGGAGCGGTTGGCCTGGGCTAGATCCCGAGCCAATTGGAATGATCTTGTTTTCGGTCCTTTCGCAGATGCTGCGCCACCAGCAACGCTGGACGCGATCCGCACCGCGACTCTCCTACTGGGTCACGGCATCCGCCCAGGACCCAGAGGCGCAGGAGGCACTACCCGGCGAATGATCGGTACCATCTCACCCGAGTCGGCGCCCCTCGGTGTAGACGCCATGGTCCGCTTCTCACATCGCTACTGGCATTCAATCGCCCCACTCCGCCTTGAATGGCCGGCCACCGCCTCCGCGATCGAAGACGAGCGATCGCGACACTGAAGAAGTTCTTGCCAGACAACTCCGGCACCCGTCCTGATGCGATGTGACACGACTCCTCGATTTCGCGCTCCGACAGTCCCAGCACACGGTGTCCTGATCGGGCTGCAAGCACCCGAGAATGTCCGTCCGCCCAACTACGATCGGGCTTCCGCCATGTCCCCTGACCCCGGCTTCGCGAAGGAACCAATGAGTACCATCACTGACTCGCCCGAGATCCTGCGCGCGGCCATGGTTGACAGAATCCGCGCCGTCGGCCATGCCGGCGCTCTGACAGTGGAGGAGGCGATGCGGACAGTACCGCGGCACAAGTTCGTGCCCGAGGCCAGCATCGAAGACGCGTACGCCGACATTGCCGTCATCACCAAGCGTGCCAGGGATGGCGTCGCGCTCAGCTGCGCCTCGGCACCCATCATCGTCGCCATGATGCTCGACCAACTGCAGGTACAGCCCGGCAATCGCGTCCTCGAGATTGGAGCGGGCACTGGCTGCAACGCAGCCCTCCTGACGCAGCTCACTGGTCTTGGTGGTGCGGTCACAACTGTCGATATCGATCCTGAGGTGACAGCCGGTGCTCGACGCGGACTTGACGCGACAGGTAATAAGCACGTCGACGTCATCACTCGCGACGGATCGCTCGGCGCGCCCGAGAACGCGCCGTACGACCGCATCATTTTCACCGTCGGGGCATGGGATCTGACGCCGGCATTCTGGGAACAGCTGGCTCCCGGCGGCCGCCTGGTCGTGCCGCTGCGCTGGCGCGGTCAAACCCGCAGCGTCGCATTCGTACGAGACGGCGACGCGCTCGTTTCGGACTCACTGGAACTGTGCGGCTTCGTCCCCATGATCGGACAAGACGGTGAGCGCAGCGGCGCCATCGACGCCGACGGCCTGGTCACCCTGTACTGGGACGTCGATCAGACGATCGACGTGGCAAAACTGAGCGGTGTCCTCGATCAGCCCAAGGAGACCATCTGGTCCGAGGTTCTCGTTGGGCCGCAGGAGCCCTTCGACGGCATCTGGCTGCGCATCACCGGTCACGACCGCCGCATCTGTCGCATCGCAGCCGACCGCGCTGCAGTTAACGCAGCGGTGTGCACGCCTGCTATCCCCATCCGCAGCCCTGCCTTGGCTGAAGACGACAGCCTGGCCTACCTCGCCTTCAGGAAGGTCGAAGAGGGCAGGTTCGAGCTCGGCGCCATCGGCCATGGGCCGTACGGAGGACATCTCGCCGGGCTGCTCTGCAATGAGATCGAGGCCTGGAATCACGACCGCAACGCTCGGCCCACCGTGCGGGCTTACCTCGTGGCGACACCGGTGCCCTCCTTCGGCCAGTCAATGACCCACCAGACGATCGAGAAGGTTGCATCGCGATTAGTCCTCAGCATGGAGTGAGGTGCGTACGCCACAAGGCTGCTAGCGGCGTCATCCTCGACAACAACCCGAAGCAGAGAGGGCTCCACTCATGATCGGTGAAGCACAGGACCTGCTGACTGCGGTCGGCCGCTCGCTGGCTCGATCGGGGCCTAACGGCTGGCGGGAGCTGGAGCTCAAGATCTCGGCCGCCGGCCGGGTGACCTCAACCACCGTGAGCGCCACCAACGCGGACGGCAGTGTCGATCTCGACAGCGAACTGGACGATGACGGTGATGACGCCGCAGCCGAGCTTCGTGAGGCTATGTATCAGGAGGACAAGGGCACCTGGTACAACGCGCGGGTGAGCCTCGACAGCTCAGGGCAACTGGATGCCGACTTCGATTACGACCACCCGCCGTTCGACGGGCAGGCGGCCCCAGATCTGTTGGTCGAGGATCATCGCTTGTTTCCCCGCGACCAAGCACAGTTGCCTTCCTGGCATCCGTCGCGATCTGGATAGACGTCTGCCTGACCGGCGACGGGAAGTCCTCAGCTCCGCCGGGCGAGGTCGATGAGGGTGTCTATTGAGTCGGCGACGATGGTTGGGTCGTCGGATTGGATGTTGTGGCCGCCGTGGCGGGCTACTTTGTGGGTGGCGGCTAGGTCTTTGGCTAGGGATTGTTGGTGGGATTGCCAGCGGGTGTCTAGTTCGGTGGGTGTGAAGGGGTGCCAGCGGGTGAAGTCGATGGTTTCGTCTTCTAGCCAGTGGCCGGGGCGGCTGGCTATGACGGTGGTGGGCATGGCTAGGGGGCGTCTGCTGCGGGTTACGTCGGCGACGCTGGCCGGGATGTCGAAAGTCAGGTGGTTGCCGTCGTTGGCGGTGAGGATGGGGGTGGCGACGTCCAGGTTGAGGTGGATGTCGGAGGTGTCGACGAGGAGTAGGCCGGCCGTGTCTTCGGGCCAGGTAGCTGCGTAGATGAGGGCGATTAGGCCGCCTAGCGAGTGGCCGACCAGGATGAATGGGCCTGGGAGGGTGGACGCGGCTAGTAGTTTGCGTAGTTCTTCTGCGGCGGCGCCTAGTGTGCGGGACGTCAGGTCGGGGGTGTCGCTGTCGCCGATGCCGGGGCGGTCGTAGGTCAGGCGGGTTGTTGGGGAGCGCAGTACGGCGATGGCTTCGTCCCAGGCGTTTCGGCCGCTGCCTGCGCCGGAGATGAAGACGACGGTTGGCGAGCCCTCCCCTGCGATCTCAGCTGCGAGTTTGTAGCCGCCAACGTCGAACTTGGTGATCGCCATGCGCCGAGCCTAGGAGGTCGGCGGGACCGCGACCTGGGCGCGCGACACGCCGTACGGGACTTAGAACGTGTGGTGATGGGACTGAGTGGATTCTCCTGTTGGACAGCTTGCACCGGCTAGGAGGAGGTTGGAGGGTATGGAATTCACTCATCTTGGCCGGACCGGCCTGACTGTTAGCCGTATCTGTTTGGGCACGATGAACTTTGGGCCGCACACGAGCGTTGACGACTCGCACGCGATCATGGATGTGGCTCATGAGAAGGGGATCAACTTCTTCGATACCGCCAACGGGTACGGGCGTTCGATCTACCCGGGGCGTACTGAGGAGATCGTTGGCGAGTGGTTTGCCAAGGATCCCAAGAACCGCGAGAAGACGGTGCTCGCGACGAAGGTCTATGGCGACATGGGTTCGGATTGGCCGAACACCAACAAGCTGTCGGCGCTGAACATTCGGCGGGCGCTCGATGCGAGTCTGAAGCGGTTGCAGACGGACTATGTCGACCTGTACCAGTTCCACCACATCGACCGGGCGACGCCCTGGGACGAGATCTGGCAGGCGATCGAGGTCGCCGTACAGCAGGGCAAGATTCTGTACGCCGGGAGCAGCAACTTCGCTGGTTGGCACATCGCGCAGGCGCAGGCGGCTGCGGCGAACCGGAACTTCAATGGGCTGGTGAGCGAGCAGTCGATCTACAACTTGATCGTGCGCGATGTCGAGCGCGAGGTGTTGCCGGCTGCGCAGGAGTATGGGCTCGGCGTGATCCCGTGGTCGCCGTTGCAGGGTGGGCTGTTGGGTGGCGTGATCCGCAAGGAGAACGAGGGAGTGCGCCGTACTGAGGGGCGCGCGAAAGAGGCACTCGAGAGGTTGCGGCCGCAGATCGAGCAGTACGAGGCGTTTGCGGATGAGCTCGGGCATGAGCCGGGCGATGTCGCGCTCGCGTGGTTGCTGCACCAGCCGGCGGTGACTGGGCCGATCGTTGGTCCGCGGACGATGGAGCAGCTGGAGTCCGCCGTACGGGCGGTCGACGTGAAGCTCGACGACAAGGCGCTGGCCAAGCTCGACGAGATCTTCCCGGGGTACAAGACGGCTCCGGAGGACTACGCCTGGTAACACCGTTGGTTTGAGCGGCTCGGAAAACAGCCGGTACGCCGAACGCTCGGCGTACCGGCTGTTTGCGTTGGGGCTACGCCGTCGGCAGCCAGGTAGTCAGGGCAGCCTTGGCGAACAGCGTCCCTTGCGGCGTGGGGTTGTCGTCCCAGCGATGGATACCCGGCTCATTGGTGAAGGCGCCGAGCCGACGCAGTACGAAGCTGGTCTCCCGTGCCGCAAGACGGGCCATCACCGGCGTCATGCGTGTTCCGTCGATGTCCCTCCAACCGATCGCATCGAGAATCCGGGCGACCGACGGGTAGGGGTCATCCGCTGATCCTCCGGCAAGGGCGAGCAAGAGGACGAGTCCGGCATGGATCTCGCAGAAGTCGTCCATGTCTGGCGGCGTTTGTTCAGCAAGGTGCCACCACAGGGCGAGCGGATCGTTGCGGAGCTTGCGTCCTAGCTTGCTGAGGACGAGCGCTCCGCGGTACTTCCGCAGCAAACCCATCGCCTGCGCGGATTCCCGCAAGGCAAGAACGGGAACTGTCTGCACCTCGCGGTTGCCCTTGCCGATCCACTCTTCGCCCAGCCCGAGCTCGGCCATGGCGGCCTCGACGTGGGCGGGCGGCAGGTAGCCGGCACCGGTCAACTTTATGCCGTCCGTCCCGACACGGTTCAGCAGCCAGTTGTACGGCGCGACCATCTGGGCTGCGATGTCAGCGTCGATGTCGACCGGCGTGTCCAGATCTGCCATGGCGACCATCTGCTGGAAGTGCTGTCGATCAGCCGCCGAGTCGATCGCGTGGGCGAGCGCTTCGAGCAGACCGAAAGATTCTGCGTCGTTGCCAGTGGACATTGCCAGCGTCGCGTTGATGCTGTCGAGATCGAACGGCGTCGGCGGAAAATCGTCGAGCTCAGCGTCATCGCCGAACATGCGAGCATAGGCGGCGGCTGCGGCTGCGCTGTCCGGATGATCGATCGCGTCGCAGATCACCTCGTAGCCCCACACGCCTCCGCAGTCCTCCCCCGGTCCCGGACGCTCACCGGCGACGCAGATGGCTCTTGGCGCTGACTCGTCGCGGGGCAGCACGGCTTCGATCTTGATGACATGCATCCAGTCGTCGCCGAAGTCGTACAGGTAGAACAGTTTGCTGCCACGCCTCGCCAGCACCTCGTCCAGGCGCACCTCGTCCTCCGGTACGCCGGCCGCGCCTTCCTCAACCTGGAACGGGCACAGGTAATGCTCGCTCTTGCGACTGTAGTAGCTCGGACCTGCCGCGAACTCGTGCAGGTGGCTGTCCGTCCAACCGAACGCGGCCTGAATGATGTGGTGGACTTCGTCCAGAAAGAGATCGGACGCAAGTTCCAACCGCCTCCACAGCGGGGACCGGGTCCCCTCGAGTTCGACCCGCACCTGGTAGGTGACCACAGTCTTGCGGCGTGGACTTCGACAGGACGGGCCTGGCGGCCGCTGCCCAAACGGATCGAGTCCCGCTCCGAGCAGATCCGGAATCACCGGTCTCGGGTCGTCGACACTCGTCCCGGACATGTGCGCGTGGAGCTGCCCAAGCAAGGCAGCAGCCGCATCCAGATAGGGTTCTTGCTTGCGTGCCACAGCGGCAAACTCTAGCGCCGCCGCTGCTGCGATCAGTTGTGGACTGCGGTGGTGGGGAGCATGCCGAGGAGGGCGTCGGCGGCTAGGGAGGCGGCGGTGCCGGTGGGGACGGCTACCGAGACCTGCCAGTCGGCGGCGCTGCCTGGTGTGAGGGGGACGGTGACGTGGTCGCCGCGCTTGGCCGCGATGCGCTCGGGGACTAGGGCTACGCCGAGGTTGTGAGCGACCAGGGCCAAGAGGGTGTGTACGTCGTTCACCTCGATCGTGACCGGGTGTGCGACGCCGGCGGTGGTGAACGCTCGGTCGGAGATGGTGCGGGCGCCCCAGGTCGGGTCGAAGTCGACGAAGGACTCGCCTGCTAGGTCGTCGAGTGATACGGGGCGACCGGCGGATAGGCGGTGGTCTGGGGCGCAGACGAGGACCATTGGTTCGCGGGATAGCGAGCGGAGGTCCAGGCCTTCGACGGGGTCGCCGGCGGTGGCGACGAAGGCGAGGTCTAGGCGACCGGAGGCTAGCTCGTCGAGCATCGGGGTGGAGCCGCCTTGGCGGACCTCGATCTCAACGCCGGGATAGGCGGAGCGGAACTTGGCGAGGAGAGCCGGTACGTCGACGACGCCGAGGCACTGCTCTAGTCCGACGGTTAGGTGACCGCGGAGGAGGCCTTGTACTGCGGCTACTGCGTCGCGGGCGGCTTCGGCGGCGGCTAGGGTACGGCGGCCTTCGCAGAGGAGCGCGCGTCCCGCTTCGGTGAGCTCGACGCTGCGGGTGTTGCGGACGAAGAGGGAGGCGCGGAGCTCACGTTCGAGCGCGCGGATCGAGGCGGACAGGCCGGACTGCGAGATGGACATCGCCTCAGCCGCGCGCGTGAAGTGCTTCTGCTCGGCGACGGCCACGAAGTGTTCCAAGTGCCTGAGCTCCATGACTAAGAACTCTAGTCGATCGCCGCAAGGTCATTCTGCTGTGCGAAATGTTGCCGAGTTATCCACAGCTGCATCAACTGACATCACCGGCTGGTACCTACTCCGTTTACGATCAGAGATGACTACGGAGAGGTGAACTCGGTGACAACCCGCAACAAACCGGCCTTCGGCGCTGCCCTGTGCCTCGGCGCGCTCCTCCTCACCGCCTGCGGCCCCGGCAGCCCCGAAGCCGGCCGCCCGAACACTGCGCCGCCGCCGAGCCAGCCATCGGGCAGCACGTCGGGCCCTGGCACGAGCGCTCCCACGACGGACACGCCCACCGCACCACCGACCCGCCCAGCACCCGCAGTCGGCTCGAACCTGGCGGCCGGCGAAGCATTTATCGGGTTCTACGTAGACCTTCTGAACTATTCCTATGTCACAGGTGACCCTGCCGGTTTCCTTGCGGAAAGCGACAAGGGGTGCGTCGGCTGCAACGCGTTGGCCGACTACGTAAAGAAGGTCAACGCGAGGAACGGAACACTCAAGGGCGACTTCCAGGATCGCTTGGTCGACGTCAAGGAGATCCACAAGGGCGAGAAGGACCACCTCGGCGGCTCGGCGACACTCAAGACCGGAGCCTACGAGGAGATCCAATCTCCAGGCGGCAGCCCCGTACCGCAGGCGGCGGGCACAGGCACCATGGAGTTCACGCTCTCGCGGAGCGGCGACAACTGGGTCATGTACGAAATGCAGATCGACGAATGAACGTGCGGACGGCACGACTCGGGGCAATCTGCACTGCGACAGCAGTGCTCGGCTCCGGCCTCATCGCCATCGCGGCGACAGACTCGGCGTTCGGCCAGGCAGAGTCGTTCCCGTCCGCCGTCGTCACGAACAAGCCGAAACCGGACGTCAAGGGTCGGCACTCCCGGTGGGGCGTGACTCTCGATGGCAGGGCAACCACTCGGCAACGGCAGAACAAGGGCAAGCCTCCTCGGCGCAACCCGGCCGTCAGCAAGGGCGGCCACAAGCCGGCCCGAGCCAGAACAGTCGTTCCTCCATCGCAGAAACCGCGCCGCCCGTTCCGGCTGAACATTGGAGTCTGCGGTCGCATGGGACCCGACGGAACGATCCCAGGACCGACTCGCTGCCAGCCGACCGGTCCGATCGAACCTCGGCCTGGACGGCCGGAAACGCCGCCTCCGGTTGTGCAACCGCGGCCCGAGGATGTCACGTGGAACCAGGTACTGGCCGAGTCGAAAGACGTGCTGTTTCCGAAGCTGACGGTTCATGTGCAGCCCAAGGACCGCACGCTGATCAACATGGAAACAATCGTCTACACGGATGACAACGGCGTGACCACTGTCCCAGTAGTGATTCTCGGGTTCCCAGTCATCGTGAAGGCGGTGCCTACGACCTACACGTGGCACTTCGGTGATGGGACCAGCAAGACAACAGATTCTCCAGGCAGGCCGTACCCCTCCAAGGAGATCACCCACAAGTACATGAAGCGCGGCGACCTGAGTCTGTCGGTCACCGTCAACTATGACGCGAGCTTCGACGTTGCCTCAACCGGACCGCAATTCGTCGGGCCGGTGCCGATTACTGGGCCCTCGACTCCGCTGCAGGTGCGCGAAGCGGTGCCGGTGCTTGTCGATCCGCCGCGTTGAGGGTTATCCACAGGTGTGAAAGTGGTGGTTCGGCGGGTGGGCGTTCTCAATATGTTCCAGGTATGGATGACTTACTGACGGACGATTTCGACTGCGACGACGAGGAAGACGACCTGCCGCCTGGCGGTGCCTCCGATGTGATGACGCGGTGGTGGGCAGCGGATGCGCACGAACGACGGGGTGAGTATGTGGAAGCGCTGATCTTGTACTCACAAGGGTTCGATCTACTGAGCGAGGATGAGATCCGCTGCTCGAGGTGGGCGCGATTGCTGGTGAACGCCCGGCGGCGAATGAAGCATGCGCTGGGCATCGAGTTGGACAGCCTCGACCGGACGGGTGAGATGGGATCGGTCGAGCGAGCCAACCTGTACTTCGACGCGCTGGACATCCTGCGGGAGCCGGAGGTCAGTCACGGGCAGGTCCACGTCTGGAGCCGGTCCGAGCTCGTTGGCGCCCACGAGGTCTGGCCTGTGCGCATCAGTCTCGACAGCATCCGGGACTACTACCACGAGGTCGAACGCGGACTGCGCCGGCACAACTCGCCGGTCCTCGTCATGCACCGGTCTGTTCGCTTCTTCTTCGACCGGGTGAAAGAGGCTCAGCCACTGCTGGAGGAGCCTGGACAGACCTTCATGTCGATCAAGTGGCCACGGGACGATGCGACTGGGGTTGCCTGGCCGCCAGGACGCAATCAACCGTGCTGGTGTGGGTCCGAGGTGAAGTACAAGAGATGCTGTGGCGCGGCGGCGTCGCAGAGCAACGGCGACCTAGGCTGGGGACTTATCTGGTTGCGTGCGGGGGCGGGGTTGGCTGTCTGTAGGGTGTGATCATGGCGGATGAGTTTCGGGTTGAGGTCGTGCTGGGGAGTGACGAGCACGGGTTGACGTTCTGGGATCGGTTGCGGGCGCTGGATCTGGATGACGATGCGCGGAAGCGGCTCGGGAGTCTGGTGACGGTGACGCGGGACGGGAACCGGATGCTGCTGTACACGCAGACTCTGGAGGATGCTCAGGAGGCCGAGCGGACCGTCAAGGAGCTTGTTGCCGATGACAACCTGACGGCTGAGTACACGGTGACTCGGTGGAACGCGGCCGAGCAGGAGTGGACGGATCCCAGTGTGCCGGTGGGGGCGCATGACGAGGCCAGTGACGAGGCGAAGAACGCTGGTATGGAGGTGCCGGATCCGCGGTACGTCGTACTGCAGGCGTACAAGCCGGAGTTTCTGCGGGACCTCGGTCTCTGACGGTTAGACCGGGATGTAGCCGCTCTGCTGCCGGAATTCGTCGGCGGCAGACTGGTGTACGGCGGCCTGTTCGGGGTTGCCGAGGGTGCGGTAGCAGTCGGCGATCAGGGCGTTGACGTGGTACTGGCCGACGCCGTATTCGACGGCCTGGAGTTCGGTCAGGGCGGTGAGCGCTAGTTCGAGAGCGCTTTCTGGGTCTCCCGCGCGGAAGATGCAGCACGCCTGCCAGCTGTGGGCCTCGGCCAGCATCGTGCCGAAGCCGCCCTGGTGGGCCAGCGCTTCGGCCTGGTCGAAGGACGAGCGAGCGGACGGGATGTCGCTTGCCGAGACGTGGATTTCGCCGATCACGAGTCGGCTGAAGCATTCGTGGTAGCGCGAGGTGATCTCGAGGCTGCTCTCGAGTGCCTCGGCGGCGTGTGCGAGGGCGGCCGGGTAATCCTGGCGGTTGCGGTCGAGTTCGGCCAGTGACAACCGCCAGCCGATCACGTCGAGGCGGTTTTCTCCCGGGATCAAGGCTAGGTCGGCCTCGGCCTTCGCGTACTCCCCCAGGTCGGTGTACGCCGCCGCTCGGTTGACTCGGGCGATCCAGCTGCTCCCGTTGGACAGGTCGAGGCATTCCGTCGCGCAGTCGATGGATTCGTGGAACCGGCCGAGGTGCAGGTAGTTCAGCGACTGGTTCAGCAAGGCGACGGGCAACCGCGAGGGCTCGCCGAGAGAACGGAAGAGAGCGATCCCCGCGGCGAGCAGCTCCGACGACTTCCGCAGTTGGCCGCGGTCGTTGTAGGCGACGCCGAGATTGCAGAGGAGTGCGGCTTCGCCGAGTGCGAAACCGCTCTCTCGGTACAGCTCGATGGCTCGCGCGCTGTGTTCTGTGGCGCTCACCGCGTCGCCGGTGATCCGCGCGAGCACGCCGCGCGCGTGCTCGATCGCGCCGCGGCCGCGGGTGTCGGGCCCGGCGGCTGAGCCTAGTTCGACGAGGTTGCGCCACAGGCTGATCAGGCTGTGCTCGTACAGGTAGGGGCGCACGATGTCCGCCAGCAGCCAGACGGTCTCGGGCGGTCCGATCCGGAGCGCCTCGGTGGCGATCGCCTCGACATTGGCGAGCTCCCCCTCGAGCCAGCTTTCCGCGGGCCGGGTTTCGGACTGCCTGGTTTGCGGGTCGCCGGTGGCGACGGGGTCGTACGGCGGGATGGCAGTCGGACTGCGGTTGGGAACAAGCGGCTGATCGCGGCGTCTGCCGTGTGCACATACCAGCTGCACAAGGTGTTCCAGGCGTTGAGGTCGGGTGGGGCGAGTAGGCCGGCGTACTCCCTGACTAGGTCGTGCATCAGGTAGCGGCCGTCGCCGACGGGCTCTAGGAAGCTCGCGGCCTCGAGGCTGGTGACGACGTGTTGGTGGTCGGCGCCGACTAAAGCCGCTGCCGCATCGCGGCCGAATTCGGCGCCGGGGAACTGGGCGAGCAGGCGGAAGCCGCGCTGGACCGAGGGTTCTAGGAGTTCGTACGACGTCTGGAAGGCAGCGCTGACTGCGACTTCGTCGTCGATGGTCAGTGTCGGCAGGGCGCCGGCGGTTCGCATTCGGGCGACGTACTCGGCGACTGAACCACGGGCCGCGTTGGCACCGGCGATTCGCAGAGCCAGCGGTAGGCCGGAGCAGGCCGCAACCAGCGAACGAACTGCGCCATCATCAGGTGCATCGAGCAACAAACGGATCAGTACCGTGCTGTCGTCGTCGGTCAGCGTCGAGACGCGCAGACCGATTGCTCCGTCGAGCGCGATCAGGCCGCCGAGGGCGCTCCGGCTTGTCACGAGAACGGCGCTTCCGGCGCGACCGGGCAGCAGCGGACGGACCTGAGCCGCGTCTCGCGCGTCATCGAGTACCAGGAGAACGCTGCGATCCGCCAGCCGCGCACGGAACATCGCGGCCCGGTCGTCGAGATCGTCGGGGATCACGGAAGGCTCGACGCCCGACGAACGCAGGAGCTCGGCCAGTACGTCGCCTGGGCGCCGCGGCTGTCCTGACGCGCCTCGCAGCCGCACGAACCATTGACCGTCAGGGAACTGTTCGACCAGCTGATGCGCGGCGCGAACGCAGAGAGCGCTCTTTCCGACTCCCGGGGCGCCGGACAGCACCACGACCGGTACGCCGTCGGTCGTGCAGACCAGCTTCGACACTTCGGCCACCAGGTCGTCCCGGCCGATCAGCTGACGGACGTCGAGCGGGAGCTGGTTCTGCGGATGCCAGTCGTCGGGAGTCGCGGCCGTTGTCAAGGAGGATGTCAGGATCGCCTGCCGCAGCTGGCGGAGTTCGTCGCCGGGGTCGAGGCCGAACTCCTCCGCGAGCCGAGCGGCGATCGCGTCGTACGCCGAGAGGGCTTCGACCTGGCGTCCGCAGCGATAGAGCGCGGTCATCAGCTGACCGCCGAGGCGTTCGCGCAACGGTTCTTGAGCGGCGAGTGTCTGGAGATCCGGCAGTACGTCGGCGTGATCGCCGCGAGCCAGCCGGGCGTCGTAGTACTGCTCGGTCGCGGCCAATCGTTCTTCGTTCAGCCCCACAGCAACGTGCGGATCGACAGAGAGCGCTCTCCCGCGCCACTGATCAAGAGCCCTTTGCAGATGCTCGATCTGGCGCGCGGGATCAGATGCGGCCTCGGAAACGGCAGCGCGGAAGACCGCGAGATCGCAGGGCTCAGCGGCCAGCAGATAACCCTGACCGCGAGTCCGGAGAACGTCCGCACCGACGATCTCGCGGAGGCGCCGTACATAGGTGTGCAGTGAGGCTTTGGGATTCGCGGGCTGGGTGTCCTCCGGCCACAGGCGGTCGATCAGTTCGTCGACGGAGACGACGCGGTGCGGGCGCAGGAGGAGGGTCGCGAGAAGAGTCTGCAGGCGCGGCGCCAGCGCGGGAATCGCACGTCCGTCGACGACGATCTCGAGCGGGCCGAGGATGCGGAACTCCATCGGCCCAGTCTGGCAGGGCGAGGGCTCGCGATGGCTGCCTTGACAACGGTTCGGTGACGGGAGAGCGCATTCACACGACGATGCCTCCCCGGCCGACTAATCTCGGCGGGTCGCTGCGCGCTCACTCGGCGTGGTTCTGCAACTCTTGAAGGTGCTCGAGGGAGAGGGGAATCATGTCTCGTCGACATGGTCTGGTGGCCGGTGCAGTCGTGCTGTCGTTCGTTCTGGCCGGGTGCGCCGATGTGGCTGCCAGCGAGACACAGGCGACCACGCCAACTCCCAAAGCCGGCGGTACGACGACCAGTCCCCCGAGCACCACGCCGACTCCGTCCGCTAAGCCCACGGTCAAGCCGACGGTGAAGCCCACGACGAAGCCGAAGAATCCGCACAATGCGCAGTACTACGCGTTGAAGGTGGAGCAGAAGCTGGAGAAGCTCGGTTACCCGGTCGGCGATGCCGACGGCAAGATCACCGTGCGGGCCCGGCAGGCGTTGTGTGCCTGGCGTGAGACGCAGGGTCTGCCGATCAGCCGCAAGGGTCTGACGCTGGACGACGCCTACTCGGTGATCAACGCGACCGCGAAGCCGACGCCGAGCCGCGCGGACGGCATCTACGTCAACAAGACCTGCCAGATCATGTACCAGATCGTCGGCAAGCAGTACAAGCGGATCGTCTGGATCTCGACCGGCGCTCCCGGCTACGACACCCCGAACCGCACCGGCAAGGTGTGGCGCAAGTGGGCCGGCGCGCACGAGAGCAGCCTGTACGACGACGCGTACATGTACGACTCGCTCTATTTCCTCAAAGATCGCCCGGGGATCGCTCTCCACGGATCTCGCGTGAACTCGCTGATCAAGCCGTACCCGGCCAGCCACCGTTGTGTGCGCGTGCTGCGGCCGGCGATCCACCAGATCTTCGACGAGACCCCGATCGGTACGACGGTGTCGGTCTACGGCAAGTTCGTCTGGAGCTGACCCGCACTGCCGCAGACGTAAAGCGCTCCGGTGGTCGGGTCTGCGGCGAGTTGTGGTGCGTTGTGCCACTCGCTGGCCAGGCCGGTCAGAATCGTTGTGGTCGACAGATCTGGTTCGACCTGCAGTACTGCGTCTTCGGTCGCGAGGTAGAGGTGATCGTCGACCGACACCAGTCGGCCCGGCTCGGATCCGCCGACGTGGCCGAGTGCGACGAGTTGCTGGGTGTCGGGTCTGGCTGCGAACAGGCGACCGTCGCGGGTGACGCCGTACAAGAGGTCTCGGTGCCAGGCGAGACTCGTGTACTGCGTGACTTCGTCGAGCGGCTGCCAGGTCCACAGGAGCTTTCGCTCGATCAGGTCGAATCCGGCGATCACCGCGTTCCCGCTCTGCGCAGGCAGCCCGTCGGCGATCGTCTCGCTGCCGATGATCACGGTCGTGGATTCTGGGCCGCTGGAACGCAGTGCGAGAGAGGAGAGAGCGCTTTCTCCGAGGAGATCGTCGTACCGGTCGATCGTGCCTGTTGCCGGCGTGAGGACGGCGAGCGCGCCGCCGCGATGGCCGTACTGGTTTCGGGTGACGACCAGGATGAGGTCGCGGTCGGGTGACCAGGCGATGTCGTGAGGGCGGTTCGACAGGCCGCCGATCTTTCCGATGGGAGTGACCTTCTGCGTCTCGCGGTCGTAGCGGCAGATTCCGGCGCCGGGGTACAGCGCGAGGTAGACGGCGTCGCCGGTCGACACCATCGCCTTGGGTTCGCCATCCACGACGTACCGGCGCATGGTCCGCTCGGCCGGCCGATGGACGCAGAGCCCGAAGTTGCCGCCCACCAGTACGTCGTCCTGCACTGTGCACACGGATTGCGGCGGCTCGACGTGGGCCGGGAGTCCTTGCTGGCCGAGGTCGACGACTGTCGTGCTTTCGCCTGCCCAGCGCCAGGATTGTCCACCGCCGGAGATTCCGGATACGCCGTCGGGGTTGACCGCGAGACTCCGGGTTTCTTGGCCCGGAAGCGGCGTACAGACTCGATCTAGTTGGCCGGTTGCGATGTCGTAGCGGAAGAGGGAACCGCTCGGCCTGCCGGTGCACCACAGCACTTGACCATCGATGGCGATCGCGTCGATGGTTCGTTCGTCCGTTTCGATCACGTCGTAGCGGCCGGGCGTCTGGCGGTCGAGGACTATCAGCAAGCCACCAGGCTCGGTGCCGACGGCAACGAAGTCGCGGGTTACTGCGAGCGAGTAGACAAAGTCTTCGCGGGCCAGTTCGGGGATCGGTATCTCCTGCGTCTCGCCCGTTGCTGGGTTCAGTGTCAGAAGGCGTGCCGGGCAGCCGGTCCCCACGTGGAGCAGCTCCGGATCGGCCGCGAGAGCGCGGACATAGGTTGCTGACGGCAAGGGAGAGCCGAGATCGCGGATCATCCCGGTGGCGTCGTCTAGCTCGTACACCTTGCCGCCGGGGTAGGTTCCGGCGTAGAGCCGATCGCCGGGACCTTGGGTCAGAGCGAAGACGAACTCCTCCTCGCCGAGTCGGCCGAAGGTGGAGACAGCGCCGGAGTGAACATCCCAGCGATGCACGTTCGCGGTCGGGTAGGTGCCGACGAACACTGCCGAGTCGGAGGTGGCGATTCCCCAGCCGCCGTGACCGTTCGGCAAGCGCACACGTCGCCGTACCCGGTGGCCTTCCTGCAGCTCGAGCTCCGCGACAGTGCACGGTGCGAGACCGCGGCTGACCACGTATCCCCGAGCGGGACCGCCATTCATTGCACCGGCGAGCGGCGTACCGGTGACGGCTGGGCCGAGCGGCGTGATGATGCCCCCGGCCGGCTCGAATCGATAGAGGTCCATCCGCGTCAGGGGCGGGGCATTGCTGCGGCGTCCTGGTGATCGACCATCTGGATGTGCTGGCTGCGGATCCGCGATGATCCCCACGCGCCGAGCGGGGTGAGGGCGGCGTTGAGCGAGCGACCTTCGTCGGTGAGCGAATACTCGACGCGCGGCGGGACTTCGGCGTACACGGTGCGCACGACGAGGCCGTCCTGCTCCATCTCGCGCAGGTGCTGGGTCAGCATCTTCTCGCTCACTCCGGGGAGTCCGCGCCGCAGTTCGGCGAAGCGGCGGATGCCGTGCTCGTCGAGCTCCCAGAGGATCAGGCCCTTCCACTTGCCGCTCACGACGTCCATCGCGGCGTCGATACCGCAGATGTACGGGCCTTGCCGCGCTGACCTCACCATGCGAAACCCCCACTAACCAAAAAGTAAGTACCGCAGTAATTAGTGCGTACTTCCGCGTTCTTAAGTGCCAGTCAAGCATGGAGGTGAACACCAAACAACCAAGGAGTCTCATGCCCCGCACTCCCGTCACACTCATCGGTCTCGGGCCGATGGGACAGGCGATGGTCCGCACGCTGCTCGCGGCCGGACACCCGGTGACCGTCTGGAACCGGACCCCTTCCCGCGCCGCCGGCGTCGTGGCCGACGGCGCTGTACTCGCAGAGAGCGCTCTCCATGCCGTCGAGGCCAGCGAGCTCGTGATCTTGAGCCTGACTGACTACCAGGCGATGTACGACGTACTGGAATCTGCCGCTGGTTCGCTGGCCGGCCGCACCGTGGTCAACCTCAGCTCCGATACTCCGGATCGCACGCGGTCGGCGGCTTCGTGGGCGGCCTCGCATGGCGCGACGTTCTTGACCGGTGGAGTCATGATCCCCGCGCCGATGGTCGGGACCGATCAGGCGTACGTCTACTACAGCGGCCCGAAGGAGGTTCTTGAGCTACACGAGATCGCGCTCTCTCAGATCGGAGCGCCGCGGTATCTGGGCGAGGATCCGGGTCTGGCCCAGCTGATGTACCAGGCTCAGCTCGATGTGTTCCTGACGACACTTTCGTCGCTGATGCACGCGACGGCACTACTCGGTACGGCGGGGGTTTCCGCGGCCGAGGCCTTGCCGGAGCTGCTTCAGACGGTGCGCGGTATTCCGGAGATGCTGGACGCTGGTGCTGAGAATCCCGGGGCGGATATCGATGCCGGTAAGCATCCTGGGGACCTGAGCACGATCACGATGATGGGTGCGACTGCGGATCACATCGTTGGAGCGAGCGAGGCGGCTGGGATCGACCTCGGGCTGCCGCGGGCGGTCGCGGCGCACTACCGTCGCGCGATCGAGGACGGCGACGGTGGCGACAACTGGACCCGGATCATCGACGGAATCCGTAGTCCTCGCTGACTCCTGATGCCGCTGTCCTGCGTTCCGTGTCCTCCGGAGCGATCGGCAGCGAGAGCGATGGCTGTCTCCCCCGGCCGCCCAGCGTTAGAGCTGGGTCGGCCAGGGGCGGTGGTGTGAGAGAGCGCTATCTATGTAGCCCGCGAGGGCGAGAGCGGTCATGTCCTGGTGGTGCGGTACGGCGATCTGGGCGCCGATGGGGAGTCCGGTGGTGGACCAGCCTGCGTTCAGAGTGGTCGCCGGGTGGGCGGACATGTTGTAGGGAACGGTGAAGGCGATGTGCTCGAAGGGCTTGGCCGGGTCGTCGGTGGGATAAGCGAGCTCGGCGGGGAACGCGGTGATCGGGGCGACTGGGGACAGGATCACGTCGTATGACTTGAAGACGGCGGTGACTGCGGCGGCCATGGCGCCCATTTGGCCGTAGCCGTGGAAGACGTCGGAGCCGGTGAGTTCGCCGGCGGTGGAGACCCAGTCGCGGATCTGCGGGAGAACTTTGGCTCGGCGTTCTTCGGGGAGTGCGGCGATGTCGGTCGCGGACCGGATCCGCCAGAAACGGTCGAGGCCGTCGAGCATCTCGCGGGTGATGATCGGTTCGATCGGTTCGATGATGGCGCCGGCTTTTTCGAGAACGGCTGCTACTGCGATGACGGCTGCGGTGATCTCGGGGTCTACCGGGAGGCCGAGGCCGGCGTCCAGGAGGAGAGCGACACGGAGGCCGGGGCGGGGAGCGCTCTCTGGCGATCTTGCCGCGTTCTCGGGTGCGTTGTCAGGTGGGGGTGGGTATGAGGTGTGGTCGCGGGGGTCGTAGTCGGACATGACCGAGAGGGCCAGGGCTGCGTCGGCTGCGGTTCGGGTGAGGGGGCCGATTGCCCTGCCTGGGTAGGGGTTCCCGACGGCGATTCGGCCGTGGGTCGGTTTGAGGCCGACGAGGCCGCACCAGCCGGCTGGGAGTCGAATCGAGCCGCCGATGTCGGTGCCGATGTGGATGGGGCCGTACCCGGCTGCGGCCGCGGCTGCGGCGCCGGCGCTTGAACCGCCGGCCGTTCTTGAGGTGTCCCAGGGGTTGCGGGTCAGGGGGTGGAAGGTCGAGACGCCGGACGAGAGCATGCCGTACTCCGGCATTGTCGTCTTGCTGAAGATGACGGCGCCGGCTGCGCGGAGGCGCGCGGCTGCTGGTGCGTCTTCGGTGGCGGGGATGAGTTCGGTGGCCGCTGTTCCTTGTGGGACTGGGGTTCCGCGGGTGGCGATGTTCTCTTTGACGGTGACCGGTACACCGTCCAGTGGGCCTGCCGTGTTGTCGCGCCAGCGCTCCTCGGATGCGCGGGCCGCGGTGCGGGCGCCGTCGGGATCGAGGGCGTAGGTGGCGCAGAGGTGTGGCTCGAATTGGTCGACGCGGGTGAGTACGTCCTCGAGTACCTCGACGGGCGACAGAGAGCGCTCTCGGTAGAGCGCAAGTAGCTCGGTCGCAGTCAGGTCGGCCAGACTCATCCACGCTCCTCAGAAATCAACTGCTCAGGAATCGGGTTATTCGGGCGGTCAGGTTGGTGGGTCGAAGCGTCCGTCTACTGCGGTCCAGCCGCCGTCTACGGCTAGGACGCTGCCGGTGACGAAGCTGGCTGCATCGGACGCTAGGTAGACGACTGCCCCGGCGAGTTCGCTTGGTTGGGCCCAGCGGGAGAGCGCTCCCTTCTGGGCGTAGGCGTCGTACCAGGCTGGGTCTGCCTTGATTTGCGCGGTGAGGGGTGTTTCGACGACACCGGGGGCGATTGCGTTGGCGCGGACGCCGGAGGGACCGAGCTCTGCGGCCGCGGTTCGGAGGAGTTGGACGAGACCGGCTTTGGTGGCTGCGTAGACCGATTGGCCGGGCTCGACCGTCGTACCGCGGATGGAGCTGAAGCCGATGATGCTGCCGCTCCCCCGCTGGGCCATGTCCTTGCCGAAGGCACGGATCAGCTGGAAGGACGCCCGGAGGTTGAGCGAGACCACGCGGTCGAACTCGTCGCTGGTGTAGTCGAGGATCCGCTTGCGCACGTTGGTGGCGGCGGTGAAGACCAGGACATCGACGGGGTCGAGTTCGGTGACGGCTCTGGTGATCGCGTCGTCGTCGAGGATGTCGAGCTCGTACGCCGTTCCTGCGGCAGTGGCTTCGGCGGCGGCGAGATCGCGGTCGGCGCAGGTCACCTGAGCGCCGTGGGCAGCTAGGGCGAGAGCGCTTTCTCGGCCGATGCCGCTGCCGGCTCCGATCACCAGGGCGTGCTTGCCGTCGAGGCGGAAGAGGTTCGCGTAGTCCGTCACAGCTGGTTCACCTCTCAGGGACGGGGGCGGATGATCGCCATTCGGGTGGTGGTCAGTTCCTCGATCGCGAAGCGTGGGCCCTCGCGGCCGATACCGGAGTCCTTGACGCCGCCATACGGCATCACGTCGGACCGGAAGCCTGGGACCTCGTTGATGACCACTCCCCCGACATCAAGTTGGTCGATCGCCGTGAACGCGGTGTCGAGTGACGCGGTGAAGACGCTGGCGTGCAGGCCGTAGCGGGATGCGTTGACGACGGAGAAAGCGCTCTCTAGGTCCGGAACGGAGCGCACCGCGATCACCGGGCCGAAGATCTCTTCATCCCACGCCGGTTGTCCGGACGGTACGTCGGTCAACACGATCGGGCCGAGGATGTCGCCCTCGGCGGCGCAGGCGATCGTGGCGCCGGCGTGAACCGCGTCCTCGACCCACTCGCGGACCCGGGCGGTCGAGCGCGGGTCGATGAGAGCGGAGACCCGGGTCGCGGGGTCTCTGGGGTCGCCGACTACGACGGTGGGCAGGCGAGCGCCGAGTTTCTCCAGCAGGGGTTGGCGAATCGACTCCACCGCGAGCACTCGCTGGACCGAGATGCAGGCTTGGCCTGAGGCGTAGTAGCCGCCTCGAATGATGGCGTCGGCGGCTGCGTCCAGGTCGGCGTCCTCGGCGACTACCAGGGCTGAGTTCGAACCTAGTTCGAGGAGGACCTTGGTGGGTGCGGCGTCGCGGGCGATCTGGTGACCGACGGCTGCGGAGCCGGTGAAGGAGACGGCTCCGATCCGGCTGTCGGTGGTGAGGGTCGCGCCGACGTCCGGTCCGCCGGTGAGCAACTGGAGAGCGCTCTCTGGTGCTCCGGCTTCGAGAAGCGCAGAACGCATCAGGTGCACGAGCCAGAGAGTTGCGAGCGGGGTCTGCGGTGCCGGCTTCACGATGATCGGGCAGCCGGCGGCGAAGGCTGGAGCGATCTTGTGGGCGGCGAGGAGGAGCGGGTAGTTGAAGCCGGTGATGCCGACGACGACACCGATCGGCTTGCGGACCCAAAAGCCGCGTAGGCCCTCGCCGCTCGGCAGGAGGTCCAGCGGGACGGTCTCGCCGTGCAGGCGGGCGACCTCCTCGGCTGCGGTCTCCAGGGTGAGCAGGGTTCGATCGATCTCCACTCGGCAGTCGATCAGCGGCTTGCCGGTTTCCAGGACGAGGAGGTCGACGAAGGCGTCACGTTCGGCTCGGACTGCGGAATGCGTTGCCTGTAAGACGTTTCGGCGTACGTATGACGGGAGGCGGCCGACCTTGTCCTTGACGGCGATCGCGTGGTCGAGGGCCTGGCGGGCGAGGGCGATGTTGCCGACTGGGGCCTCGGTGATCGTGGAACCGTCGTACGGGAAGACCACCGGGGCGGTTGCGGGTGCCTCGACCCAGGATTCGCCGATCGGCAGGCCGGATGGGAACTTCACGCGGTTTCTCCCTTCGCTAGCAGGTCTGCGGTGGTGGCGCCGGAGAGCGCTCTTTCCAGGGTCGGGATCGCGGAGACCAGGCGTTGTGTGTAGGGGTGCTGGGGAGCGGCGTACACGTCGGTGGTGGGGCCGGTTTCGACGATCTGGCCGGCGTTCATGACGGCGACGCGGTCGCAGACGTGCTTGACGACGGAGAGGTCGTGGGAAACGAAGATCAGGGTGAGGTCTAGTTCGTCGACCAGGTCGGAGATCAGGTTCAGGACCTGGGCGCGGACGGAGACGTCGAGAGCGCTCACTGGTTCGTCGGCGATGAGGATGCGGGGGCGGGGGGCCAGGGCGCGGGCGATGGAGATGCGTTGGCGTTGGCCGCCGGAGAACTGGTGCGGGTAGCGATCGCCTGCGTCTGGTGAGAGTCCGACGGCGTCCAGCAACTCGCGAACGCGCTCTCCGGAGGCGGGATGGCCTTGTACGACGAGGGGTTCGGCGATGATGTCGCGGACGCGCATGCGGGGGTCGAGTGAGCTCATCGGGTCCTGGAAGACGAGCTGGAGGTTCTCGCGGAGGAAGCTCAGGCGGCGTTCGGGGAGGTTGGTGATGTCGTTGCCTTCGACAAGTATCTGGCCGGAGGTCGGGTGGTCGAGGGCGGCGATCAGGCGGAGCAGGGTTGACTTGCCGCAGCCGGATTCGCCGACGATGCCGAAACGTTCACCCTGTTCGACTTCCAGGCTGACGCCGCGGAGAGCGTGTACTACGGGGGCGGCGCGAAGGAGCGACGTACGGGGGCGGGGGTAGTCGCGGACCAGGTCGATCACTTGGACCGCGGCGGGTGGTGTGGGGTGCTCGGGCTGCTCAGGCATGGGGGGCTCCGGCGGGGTGGTGGCAGGCGTAGCCGGTGGTGGGGGTGCCGGACCAGGTGGGGGTGGTGGCGCAGCGGTCGGTGGCGTGCGGGCAGCGGTTGCGGAAGACGCAGCCGGAGGGGAAATGGCCGGCCGCGGGAACCGTGCCGGGGATGGTGGTGAGGCGCCGGCGGGACGGGGTGCCGGCGCGCGGCGCCGTGCTACCGGAAGCGGGGACGTTGTCGAGGTTTGAGGCGGCTAGGAGGCCTTGGGTGTAGCGGTGGCGGGGGGTGGTGAAGATTTGGTGGACGGGGCCTGACTCGACTACTCGGCCGCCGTACATGACCAGGACTCGTTCGCAGATGGTGGCTACGACGGCTAGGTCGTGGGTGATGAAGAGGAGGGCTGATGACCTTGCCAGCACGCCTTGGAGTATGAGGTCCAGGACCAGGGCTTGGACTGTGACGTCCAGGGCTGTGGTGGGTTCGTCGCAGATCAGCAGGGCTGGGTCGTTGGCCAGGGCGATGGCTAGGACTATGCGTTGGCGTTGGCCGCCGGAGAGTTGGTGGGGGTAGGCGCGTAGCAGGTCGAGCGGGAGTTGTACCCGGTCCAGGAGGGCGGCGGCTGCGGTGCGGGCGGCGGTTCGGGTTGGTTGGGTGTGGTGGATCAGCATGGACTCGGCGATCTGGTCGCCGATGCGCATGGTGGGGTTGAGCGCGGTCATGGGTTCCTGGAAGACCATGGCGAGATCGCGGCCGCGGATCCGAGATAGCGCTCTCTCGTCGGCGCCGATCAGGTCGTGGTCGATGCCGGTCAGGCGGACCGAGCCGGACGGGACGACGTCGTCCGGGAGTAGGCCGAGGATGCTGAGGGCCGTGAGCGACTTACCTGAGCCGGACTCGCCGATCAGACCGACTCGCTCCCCCGGACCGACAGTTAGGTCGACGTCGGACACGAGTTGGGTGTCGCCAACGGAGACGTTGAGCCCCTGGACACTGAGTACGTCGGAGGAGGTCATCGGCGGTCTTCTAACTTAGGGTCGAAGCGGTCGCGAAGGCCGTCGCCGAGCAGGTTGAAGCCGAGGACGGCCACGGCGATGGCGATACCGGGGAAGACCGCCAGCCGTGGCGCGCTGAACAGGAATTCCTGGCTCTCTTGAAGCATGCGACCCCAAGACGGCGTGGGCGGCGGGGTTCCGTAGCCGAGGAAGGAGAGCGCTGCCTCGGCGAGAACGGCGATCGCGAACGAGACCGACGCCTGGACGGTGATCAGGCTCGTCACGTTCGGCAGGACGTGCCGGGCGGCGATCGGGAGCGGTTTCCGGCCGGCGGCACGTGCGGCCAGCACGTACTCGGTCCGCATTACCTGTAAGGCTCCGCTCCGGATCACCCGCGCGAAGCTCGGCACCGAAGCGATGCCGATGGCAACCATCGCGGTGAGTGTGCTCGCGCCGAACACCGCGCCGAACATGATCGCCAGCAACAGCGCCGGAAACGCGAGCATCAGATCGTTGGTGCGCATGATCAGCTCACTCGGCCACCGCGGAGTCATCGCGGCCAGTACCCCGAGCGGTACACCGATCACAGCGGCCACTCCCACTGCGACCACTCCGACGAACAGCGTGGTCCGCGACCCGACCATGATCTGGCTGAGCACGTCCCGCCCAAACTTGTCCGTCCCGAACCAGTGCTCCCACGACGGCGACGCCAACCGCCCCGACGGGTTGACGAGCGTCGCGTCGTACGGCGTCCAGACGAAGGACAGCAGCGCCATCAGCACGATGACAGCGACGATGACGCCGCCGACGACCAGACTCGGGTTCAGCCGCCTCATCGCGACCCCGTCCGGAGTCGCGGGTCCAGAGCGACGTACAGGAGGTCGACTAGGAAGTTGACCAGCAGTACGGCGACGACCAGCACCATGACTACGTCTTGCACCAGGATGAGGTCCCGCTGGGACACCCCATCCAATAGCAGGCTGCCGAGACCAGGGATGACGAAAACGCGTTCCACGACCACAGCGCCGATCAGCAGCGTTGCGAGCTGCAGACCGAGCACCGTCACCACCGGTACGGCGGCGTTGCGCAGACCGTGTCGCCACAGCGCCGGAAACGGCCGCAGCCCTTTCGCACGCGCCGTACGCAGGTAGTCCTCCCGCAACACGTCCAGCACCGCACTGCGCACGTACCGAGTCAGTACGGCGCCCTGGACCAACCCGAGCGACAGTGCCGGCAGCACGAGCTGCCGCAGGAACTGAACCGGATCCTCAGCCGGTGGAGTCCACCCGTTCGCCGGGAGCCAGCCGAGCTTCACTGCGAACACCATGATCAGCAGAATGCCTGCCAGGAAGGCCGGTACGGCGACGCCCACCTGAGAGAGCGCAGAGAGCGCTACCCCGGACAGTCGCCGGTGTCGTGCCGCCATCACCGTGCCAGCCGGTACAGCGAGCACCAGCGCGATGAGCATCCCGGCGACGACCAGTAGCAGCGTCACCTGGAGCCGATCGAACACCTGCGGTCCGATCTCCGCCTTCGACACGTACGACGTACCGAGGTCGCCACGGAGCAGTCCGCCGAGCCAATCGACGTACTGGGTCGGTAGTGGGCGGTCGAGGCCGAACTGGCGTCGCAGTTCGGCCACTGCCTCGTCCGACGCGTTGACGCCGAGTGCGACCCGGGCCGGGTCGCCGGGCAGCACGGCCATGAATCCGAACACCAGTACCGAGCTGACTCCAAGACTGACCAAGAGCACAGCGGTGCGCTCGATCAGGCGAAGAATCACGGTGTCACGACCGGGCGAGGCGGGACAGGTCGAAGTTCTCGGTGATCGCGTTCTGCGGCAGACCGGTCAGGTTCTTGTCCGCCACGATCAGGTTCGGCAGCAGGAACAACCAGTCGCCCGCCGCCTGCTCGGACAGCCGCCGGCCGGCCTTCTTCATGTTGTCGAGCTGCGCCGCCTCGTCACCTGCATCGGCCGCGGCCAGGTACTGCTGCAGCTGAGGGTCGTTGTAGCGGGTGTAGTACGTCGGGCTGAACACCGCACCGAGGTCACGCGGCTCGACGTGCGCGATGATCGACATGTCGTAGTCGGCGCTCTTGAAGACCGTGGTCAACCACGCCGCCGGGAACTCCAGCTGGTCGCTCTGCACCTTCAGCCCGACCTGCTCCAGCTGACTCTTGACCACCTGACCACACGACGTCGCATACGGCAGGGTGGGCAGTCGCAGCCGCAGGGTGGCACCGGCCGCGCCAGAGGCCTGCAGCAGCGCCTTGGCCTTGGCCACGTCGTACGGCGCCACAGTGGTGAGGTCCTCGTACCACGGGTCGGTCGGCGGAACCATAGAGCCGATCAGCTTGCCTCGACCGGCGAAACACGTGTCCAGCAAGGCCTTGTGGTCGATTGCCTGCCGGATCGCCTGGCGGGTGCGGATGTCGCGGAAGACCGGCTTGGAGTTGTTGAACGACAGCAGTACCTCGCCGTTCGTGGTTCCCTCGATCACCTGGTACTTCGCGTTGCTGGTGAACTGGGTGAGCGCTTCTGGCGCCTGCACCGTGGTGATCACGTTGATGGTGCCGGTCAGCAGCGCGTTGTTCAGCGCGGTCGGGTCCTTGAAGTACTTCAGCGTGATCTGCTGGAAGTGCGGCTTGGTCCCCCAGTAGCCGTCGTTGCGCTGCAGCACGATCGAGTCGCCGCGGTTCCACTTCGAGAACTTGTACGGGCCGGTGCCGATCGGCGCGGTGGCCAGCGCAGCGACCCCGGTCTCGGAGAACATCGCACCGATCCGGGTCGTCATCCGGAACAGCCAGCCGTTGCTCGGCTTGGTCAGCGTCACCTGCAGCTGCGTCGGCGACAACGCCTTGGCGTCCGCGACGACGTCCATCGCGGACTTCAGCGAGGTCGTCCAGGCCGTCTTCACGCGGTTGATGCTGAAGACTGCATCGGCCGCCGTGAACGGCTTGTCATTGGTGAACTTCGCGTTGTCGACCAGATCGAACGTATAGATCTTGCGGTCCGGTGACACCGTCCACGACTTGGCCAGTGACGGCACGATCTTGCCGGACTCGTCCTGCTTGACCAGGCTCTCGTAGACGTTGCCGAGCAGCACCTGCGGAATCGCCGCACCATCGGTCGTGGTGAAGTCGAGGCTGGCCGGCTCCGCGACCAGGCCGAGCGACAGCGACTGATCAGCGCCGGTGGACGAACCGCCCGACGTACTCGAACCCGCCGAACAGGCGGTGAGGGCGAGCAGGGCGGCGGAGGCGACGAACGCGACCGCTCGGGTGGTGTACGACTTCACGCGAACTCCTCCAGATCACCGGACTCTCGCCGCATTCTGCCGACCCGGCCCACTCCGGCCGGCAGCGGGCACGCAGTACGGCGGTGTTCGCCGTCCAGCTGTGACTGGTCCGACCAGTGGACTAGGTGTCACTGGGCCACTAGGTTTGTCGCTACGCAGGGGTCTGTCAAGGCAAAGGGGGTGACCGAATGGCCGAGGGACCACGGTTCCAGCCGGTCCAGCCCGTCCGCGCGTACCAGCGGATCGTCGAACAGGTCGAGGAAGCGCTCGTCCGGGGCGATCTCGCGCCCGGTCAGCGGCTGCCGAGTGAGCGGGAGCTCGTCGCCCAGTTCGCGGTCAGCCGGTCGACCGTTCGGGAGGCGTTGCGCGTGCTGGAGAGCAACGGCGTCGTACGGTCGCGGCCCGGGGATCCGAATGGGCCGGAGATCCTGCCGTTCTCGTCGACCGCGTTGCGCAAGCAGGTGGACCGGCTGGCGCGAGTGGATCAGCTGACCCTGGCCGAGCTGATCGGGTTCCGGATGATCATGGACGGCGCCGCGATCCAGGTCGCGTGCAAGCTCCGGACGGCGGAACAACTCGCCGAGCTCGAGGACACGCTGGTCGCGATGCGCGCAGCGATCGACGTCGACTTCGCCGCGTTCAGCGAGGCCGACCTGACCTTCCACGACCTGATCGCGCGGATCGCCCGCAACTCGCTGATCGAGACCTGCAACGAGGTCGTCCGTGGCGTCGTCCTGACGCTGATCTCGGACAAGATCGCGCACGCGTCGAACAGCCGGGCGCTGATGCTGGAGTCCCTGCAGCACCACGCTGAGGTGGTCGACGCGATCCGCTCCGGCGACGGGCATGCCGCGGCACGGATCGCCCGACAGAACATGTACGACTACTACGCCGGCTATGTGCCCGAAGACGAACGTGCTGCACTCCGGGCACTCACCGACTAATTATCGTGCTCGAGAATGCGGACTCTGGGCACCTTGAGCAGTTTGCGGGCCTTGGCGGCCCAGTCGGAGCACAGGAAACTGGCCGCGGTCTCCGGCCAGGCGACCACCACGACCTCCTGGCCGCCGGTGCGCATGACCAGCGACTTCAGGGCGAGCAACACCTCGCCGTGGGTGATGGAGACGTGCACCGGGTAACGACTCGCAAGACGTAGCTGACGCGAGCTGTGCTCGATGACCGAAGCCATGTCGAGATCTGGATCGGCAAGTGCTGTCGCTGTGGATGTTGCGGACGGGGCGCTCCCCGGTGGGCTGCTCAGACCAGCCACATCGTCGAACGTCGTACCCAGTAGTGCCATCGGTCCACCGAACCCGCGCTCCGGATGGCTGGAGACGAGCAGGTGGTAGTTGACGGCTTCTTCGTACCTTGCGTGCAGGGCGGCAACGCGGCGCGCGTCGCCCTCACTCATCTCCCGCTCGATGAGCACCACCACGTCGTAGGTCATGCGTGGCTCCCTTCGCAGTCACTTTCCGTTGTACTCCTGTCCCCGACCAGTCCAAAGCTTTTGGCGCGGCAGCGTCACGGAATTGTCAAACTGCTCTCAGGATTCTCACAGCTTGACCGGTGCGTGCGCCCGGCTGTCCGGTGCGAGTGCACTGAGCAGGTACGACGCGTCGACGAGCGCGAGCGTGGTTGCGTCGAGCAGGTGCGGGTGGAGCGCGTAGACCTGTGTGCCGGCGCGTGGGGTGAGGTCGCCGCGGAGCACCCCGACGAAATCGGCGCGGGATGCCGCGTCCTCGTCCCACACGCGGTCCGGTTCGAGTCTGGCGATCAGGCGCCGGGCGAACGTCGTCACGTCCTCGGCCGGATCACGCAGGTAGCCGACGACCGAGCCGTCATCACAGCGGACGGCGATCTCGTCGGCGCGGGCCGCTGCGTGCCAGCAGCAGACCTCCCACAGGCTGACGCGATCGCCCGAGCCGTACACGTCCTCGAGTGCAGCGGACATCAGCGCGAGGTGGCCGCCGTACCGGGCGATGTTGTGACCGTAGCCAGCCGCGCTGAGGTTGATGTCGTACCAGCGGAGCTCCTTGGTGTGCAGGTCGACGCCGAACGGGAGCAGGATCTTCGCCGGGCCGGACAGGTCGAACCGCTCCTCGACCGCGGCCGGATCGAACAGTCCGGTCGGCTGCCGCATCACTCCGACGAAACCACGCTCCAACTGGTCGAACGGGACGTTGTTGTAGCTGAACACGACAGGCAGCACGTAGCGCCCGCCCGCTCGACGGAGCTGGCGCAGGTCGAGATCCACGAACTCACTCGAGCCCTCGGGCCCAGGAGCAGACGTGAGATCACCCGAGTGCACCAGCGCCTCCTGGTCGAAGCGCAGTTGGGTGTAGTCGCACAGTCCGACGAAGTCCCACTCTTCGCCGAACACTGCGACCGAGAGATCCAGGTCGACTCGTTGTCCGCGCGGCTCGACCCAGTGCAGGAACAGCCGCAGCAGGTCCTGCGGCGGGATCGGTACGGCGCTCCCCCGCGTGATCCGGCGCAGTGACGCCGACGAGCCGCGCTCCGAGCCCGGTGCGGCGAGTCTGGCGAGGTCCTCGTCCAGGAACGCCCGCTTCCACCGCGGCAGGTCACTGGCTCGCCGCAGCATCTCTCCGACCAGTACGCCGGACAGTGCGGCCGCGAGCTGGGATGGCAGCGGCTCCCGGGCGTCGACTGTCGTCCACACTCGCGTGTTGCCGCCGCGCGGGAAGAACAGGCGCAGGTCACCTGGCGGCGTCCGCACCTGGCCGAGCGCTGCCGTGATGACAGCCGGGGACACATCCGAGACCGCAGTGCCGACCGCACCGACCAGATCGGCGTGCTGGTCGGCCGGTAGCTCGCGGGCGAGCTGCACCA
Organism: Kribbella sp. NPDC056951; assembly: GCF_042674205.1. Classification (NCBI taxonomy): domain Bacteria; kingdom Bacillati; phylum Actinomycetota; class Actinomycetes; order Propionibacteriales; family Kribbellaceae; genus Kribbella; species Kribbella sp. NPDC056951. The sequence continues at coordinate 25,073 of NZ_JBHUQZ010000011.1, read as the reverse complement.
GTCTGCGGAGCAGCTCCCCTGGCCGCTGCCGCAGCAGATCGAGCGCCAGCCCCGGACGGCCGTCCACGAACGCACCCTCGACGCGCGAGGCGAAGGTGCGGATGACCAGCCGCCCCTCCTCGAGCCGCACGAACGGATGTCCCGCCGCCTCGCTCAGGATCGCCTGACCGACCGCAGACTGCGTTTCGAGATCGGATCGCCGCAGTACGGCGAAGGCGAGCGCCGCGCGCGGATGCCGGGTCGCGAACTCGAACGGGTGCAGCACCTCACCCATCCGCTTCCACGCGCGCTCGTGCCGCAGCATGTCCTCGATCAGCGTGTCCGCCGGCAACCGGTCCAGCCGAGCCAGCAACAGACGCCGGGTGGCGCGAGACAGCGACGTACGGCGAACAGGTGGTGTCCGCAGACCGGGGTCGGCGTCCATCAGCGTGTAGAGCAGTCGCAGTACGTCGGTCGCTGTCCGGGCGCGGTCGATCACCTCGGGCTCGTCAGCGAGGAAGTGTGCGATGACCACCGCCTGGGTCTCGCGGACCGGGATCTCACTCGGCAGCCAGGACAGCTCGGTCAGCGGCAACAGCACCTGCAGGTCGGCACGATCCACGGCCGCCGGCGGAGTACGCCGTACCAGTAGGGACTCGACTGTGGCGCGGACTGCGTCCGGACCGGCCAGCGAGAGCAGGCGCAGCCGGTCGGAACGGACCTGACCTTGCGGCACCCCGTCGAACGACGGCTGCAGGAACGGGTCGCTCGGATCGATCCGGTGCAAGCACAGCGGGCAGGCGCTGAGGTCTGCGCCGTCCCAGCACGTGCGGCAGACCAGATGCGCACACGGTGAGACCGGATGCACCGACTTGGTGTCGCCACACAGCACGCAGGGCTGCTGGGGCTCTTGGAGTAGTCGGGCGAAGACGCGGTTGATGTAGAACGTGTCGGTGTCCGCCGGGACGGTGTCCGGGAAGCCGCGGAACAGCGGGATGTGCTCGGTGTCGTGACCCGAGTCGGCGTCCAGCAGCTCGAGCAGCGCACTGCCCAGACCGGCCAGTGCGGGAGCTGACAGGCCGGCGCAGTGCCGGTACAGACTGACCGAGAGCAGGAAGCCGCGCTGGATCAGGTCGGCCTGCAGCGCGGACATGCCGGCCTGGATGGTCAGCGGACGCCGCACCCACTGCCACGCCGACCGGCGCACGGGCGGAGTGAGAGCCACCGCGTCGACCAGCCGTCGGCGCCGCAACAGCACGGCCGCAGCCTCCTGCATCGCGTCCTCCCCGCAAGGCGTCATAGATGAGGGCGCCAGGGGCGGAGAGCGGACGCGCTACTTGGCCTGGTGAAGGAGAAGGAAGCACGTCCAGGAGCCGCCCCTGGCAAGAAGAACGCTACCGGGCTCCACCGACAGTTTCTGACGGTTCCGCGCCGGAACATGAGAAGTCCGGTACCAGGGTCGGGGCCGCCCCGCCCAGACCCCGGTACCGGAACACTCACAAATATAGAACCTTTGATCAAACCCGACGCCACCGGGTAGCCGTTTTGGCCGCAAGATGGCACTGATGCGCCGCCAGCAAACCCTTGATTCACCCCCTTTCGCGCAGGGAAACCCTTCCGATCACGCGGGGAAGGTGTGGGACTACGGATAGTGGTGAAAACTGCTCTCATGGAGGGTGGGGTGGTCGAGCGTGCGCGCTGGCGGGATGTCTTCGGACATGCCGAGTTCCGCGCGTTGTTCGTGGCCGGGGTGCTGTCCGTCGCCGGTGACCAGCTCGCGCGCGTGGCACTGGCGGTGCTGGTCTTCGACCGGACGGAGTCGGCCGGGCTGACCGCGCTGACGTATGCGCTGACCTACATCCCCGATCTGCTGTTCGGTCCGCTGCTGGCGGGCTTCGCGGATCGCTACCCGCGGCGTTCGGTGATGATCCTCACCGATCTGGCCAGGGCGATTCTCGTTGCTGCTATGGCGATCGAGGGTCTCCCACTGCTCGCGGTGATCCTGCTCCTGCTCGGACTCCAGGCGTTCGGGTCACCGTTCAACGCGGCTCGCGCGGCGACACTGCCCGCCGTACTGCCTGGGGATCACTATGTCCTCGGCAAGGCCGCCAACGACATGGTCGTGCAGTTCAGTCAGGTGCTCGGCTTCGGCGCCGGTGGCGCGATCGTGGTGGCTGTCGGCACGTCCGGCGGCCTCCTGCTCGACTCGGCAACCTTCCTGCTGTCCGCGGCGCTACTGGCAGTCGGAGTCCATCGCAGACCCGCTCCGACGGGTGGCACTGATGCGCCACGTCGGAGCTACTTCAAAGACCTGTCCGCAGGCCTCTCACTGGTTGCCCGTACGCCGAAGCTCCGGACGCTGGTCATTTTGGCCACCATCGCCGGGTTCTACGTGACCGTGGAGGGTCTGGCGATCCCCTATGCGCATGAGATCGGTCAAGGGCCGACCGCGGCAGGGCTCCTGCTGGCGGCCAGTCCGGCCGGTGCGGTCGCCGGGATGTGGCTGATCACGCTCTGGCCGCCAGAGCGTCGCATGCGACTCCTGGGGCCGTTGGCCGCACTTGCGTGCATCCCATTGGCCCTGTGCTTCCTCACACCGGGTCTGGTGCCCACACTGTTGCTGTGGGGGATCTCCGGGATGGCGTCCGCGTACCACCTGCCGACCAGTGCGGCGTTCGTCCAGGCTGTGCCGGACTCACAGCGCGGTCAGGCGTTCGGAGTCGCCAGCACGGCTCTCAAGGGCAGTCAGGGCCTGGGGATCCTGCTGGCCGGCCTGGTCGCCGAGGGTTCGTCCCCGTCGTTCGCCCTGGGGGTGATGGGCACCGTGGGACTGTGTGCCGCCGTGGCGGCGGGCGCCGCCTGGTCACGTGCCCGCCGCCCCGGGCCCGAAGTCGCGGGAACGAGCCCCGCATGACTTTCTGCTCGCTTCTGTGCACTGCTCGGCAAGCCGGCCGGAGATTCAGGGAATTACCTCCGGACAGCCCTCGGTAAATTATCGGTAAAGAAATTCTCGGGAGGTCTCGTGGATCACCATTCGTTACCGTTGGTGAACCATTCGTTGCCGCCCCCGGCCGGCCGGTTCAGCCACTCGTTGCCACTCTGCGTGAACCACTCGTTCCCGCCGTGGAACCACTCGTTCCCGCCGTGCAGCCACTCGTTGCCGCCGCCGGTCGAACGCTTGCTGGAACCGCTGAACCACTCGTTGCCGGTGCTGATCTTGGACATGGTGGGGATCCTTCCTTCGCCATCCGCCAGATGGAATAACGCGCGGGCCGGGATGACCTCGCGTGAACAGGCAGTTACTATTCAGGAATAACCGCTCAGGTCTATCCGTGTGAGGCCACCATGATTCTGATCGGTCGGAGCAAGTGGGTGCCACCCCGCCGATGGAAGCTCTGGTCGTTGCCACGTCCGGCGCTGAGCTATGTGCTCGGTGTCGACGCTGTCGCAGTCACGATCACCGCCTTGGCTCTGGCCTCGACGATCTCCGGTGCCCGTACCGGCGTCAGGCCCTCCGAGTGGGCCGCGTTCGCAGTGCTCGCGGCCGCCTCGGTCCTGCACCTGGAGTCTGCCCGCGGAATCGAGCGGCGACGCGAGATGGCAGCTAACAGTTCGCCATACACGAACTTGAAGAGCCTGTGGGTGTTCGCCGGCCTGCTGCTGCTCCCGCTGAGCCTGGTGATCGCCCTGATCGTCGTCTCGTACGGGTACTCCTGGATCCGCGTCTACGGACGGACCATCGCGCACCGCAAGGTGTTCTCCGCGAGCACGTTCATCCTGGCCAGCGCTGCGGCCGCCGCCGTACTGCGTGGGGGCGGTCTGATCGCGGAGCCGCGGGTACCGACCGGCCCGTTCTCCCTGCTGGTGGTGCTGGGTGCGGCGACCACGTGGTGGCTGGTGAACTTCGCGCTGGTGATCGGCGCGATTCTGCTGTCCTCCCCCGACGCCACTGCCCGTGGCGCGCTGGGTGACCTCTCCGATCAGCTGGTGGTGGTCGCGGGTCTGGGGCTCGGCGTGGCGGTGGGTGCGCTCCAGGCGTCGTACCCGTGGGTTGTGCCGATCCTGATGGTGACGGTGCTGACTCTGCACCGCGATCTGCTGCTACCGCAGTTCCAGCGTGCTGCTGGAACCGATGTGAAGACCGGTCTCGCCACTCCGGCGTACTGGGCGAACGCAGTGCCGGTGGAGTTGGCGCGTGCGGAGACTCTGCGCAGCACAGTGGGTCTGTTGATGCTCGACCTGGACAGGTTCAAGGAGATCAACGACACCTACGGCCACCCGGCCGGGGACCAAGCTTTGAAGGCTGTCGGTCAGAGCGTGCGTGCCGAGGTCAGGCAGGGCGATCTGGTGGCACGTGTCGGTGGCGACGAGCTGGCGGTGCTACTGCCCGGCGCGTCGGAGACCGAGGTGCTGGAGGTCGCTGAGCGGATTCGCGACCGCCTGAGCACGTTGACCGTGTCGGTCGACACCACGGCCGACGAGACCGCGCTGATCAGCGGCGTACCGGCGTCTATCGGTACGGCGGTGTACCCGGACGTCGCGAACACCATGGATCAGCTGGTGCTCGCGGCTGACAATGCACTGCTCAGCGCCAAGCGGGACGGCCGGAACCGCATCGTCGCGGCCCGGCCGAACCCACCTGCTGTCACTGACCACGCCGACCAGCCGGTCGACTGAGGGTCAGCGCACTCTGATCAGGGCCTTCCCGAGCAGTGCGCGCTGCTCGATGGCCGTGTGTGCGTCAGCCACGTGGTCCAGGTCGAAGACCCGATCGACCACTGGCACCAGGTCACCGGCTGCGGCCCGCTGCAGTACGAGCGCGTCGGTCACAGGCGTGGAGATGATGTCGACGCGCAGGTCGGCGATCCCCTTCACCGTGATGCCCCGACGCTCCGCGTCAGCCGGGTCGTAGGCAGCGAACCCGCCACTCGGCGCACCGTGCGCCGAGAACCAGCCACCGTCCTTGACCACGCCGAAGGCTGTCGCGCCCAGCTCACCACCGGCGCCTTCGCAGACCACGTCGGCGCCCCGGTTGCCGGTTGCTTCGAGCACCGCCTTCTCCCAGCCCGGCTGCGAGTAGTCGATCACCACATCCGCGCCCTGTGCCTTGCTGAGGTCCAGCTTGGCCTGCCCACGAGCAGCGGCGATGACATGCGCCCCGGCACGATGGGCTAGCTGGGTCAGCAGCAGTCCCATGCCTCCGGCGGACGCAGTGATCAGCACGTCCTTACCGCGCAGATCTGGGGCCAGCTGCTCCAGCAGGAGGGTCGTGAAACCGTCTCCGGTCACGGCGACGACGGTCTCCAGGTTCAGACCGGCCGGTACCTCGGTCAGGGTGTCGACTGCCGCGAGTACGAGCTCGGCATGCGCACCGAAGTCCACACCGCGTCCGATGACGGTCTTACCGATCCACGTCTCCGGTACGCCGGGCCCGGTCGCCCGCACTCGGCCACCAAACCGGCTGCCCGGTACGTACGGCGGTTTCACGTCGAAGAACCCGCCGTGCAGGCCACGGCGAATCGCTGTCTCGACGAAGATCATGTCGGCCACCTCGACCTCGACCAGGACCTGCCCGTCGGCCGGGACCGGGTCGGGCCACTCCTGGATCCGGATCACCGAGGGTTCGCCGAACTCGGTCACCACTGCTGCACGCATTCCTGCTCCTTCGTCGTCGAGAGTGCCTCCAGCCTTCTTCCTGAACCACGGTTGAGGTCAAGCCGATCCGAAGTTGTCCACAGGCCGGATCCGGCGACGCGAAAGTTGTCCGGGGTCCGGCGTACTCTGCAGGGCATGTTCGACGCCGTCTTCATCCCAGCCGACCCGCCACGTGCGGGCCGCTTGGCGTTGTACGGCGAGCTCGACGCGGCCGACGACAGCGTCACACTCGTGCTCCCACAGGGATCGCAGGTTCGGCGGCGGACTGTTCCGGCGCGACTGCTGACCATCTCGGAGGCACTCGCGCTGGCGTCGTCGCCGGTGCAGGGCGCCGCGAGTTGGGAGGCGTGGCGGGCTGCTGCCTTGGCCGGTCTGGGGCTGATCGCGCGTGGGCGGCTCGTGCCGGATCTCACCCCGAGTGGGTACGGCGGTTGGCGGGTCGCACCGCTGGATCCGCTCGACCGCGGCTGGCTGAAGCAACTCGTCGCCGCGATGCCGCCGTACGGGCATGCGTTGCCGGTCGAGGGGACGCGGCCGGTGCGCTTGGTCGATCCGGAGCAGCTGGTTCGGGCGTTCTGGGATGCGATCGCGGACACGCTGGTGCGGACGCCTGCCGCTGCCGTCGCCGTACGTGCTGGTGCCGCGGCGTTCGCGGCGGTGGAGCCGGTGGCGGTGACCGGACCGACCGCGTGGCTCGCCGAGACTGCACAGAGCGAGGACGCCGGAGCTCGGCTGGTGCTGCGGATCGAGCCGCCTGCGCTGGAGGGGTTGGACTTCCAGGCTGTGCTGCAGCTGCGGAGTGAGCTTGACCCGAGCCTGCTGGTCGATGTGGCCGATGTGTGGACCGCACCGGCGGCAGTGCTGGCGGCGCTCGGTGAGCGGGCGGAGACCGACCTGTTGCTGGCACTGCGGCGTGGTGCGCGGGTGTGGCCGCCGCTGTCGGCTGCATTACGGGACGCGGCGCCGGCTGCGGTTGAGGTCGATGACGAGGCGCTTGAGGAGTTGGCCGAGGGCAGTACGGCGCTGGAGGGCGCTGGTATCGAGGTGCTGTGGCCGGCTGAGCTCTTCGCGGGTGAGCTTGCTGTGCGCGGGACGGCCGGGACACCGACGCCGGGGGCAGTGACCGGTCCGGACTTCAGCCTGACCGAGCTGGTCGCGTTCCGTTGGCAGCCGACGCTGGACGGGCAGGAGCTCAGCGAGCAGGAGGTGGCTGCGCTCGCCGAGGCGAAGCGGCCGATGATCCGGATGCGTGGGCGCTGGGTGCGCGTCGACCACGACCTGGTTCGGAAACTGCGCCGCGGCGGGACGCACAAGCTGACCGGTGCTGAGGCGCTGGCGGCTGCGCTGACCGGGACTATCGAGGTCGATGGTGAGCTGGTCGCGTTCGACGCGGACGGCTCGCTGGCGGCGATGCTGGCTCGGCTTCGGTCGAGTGAAGAGACACCGGTGTCCGCGGAGCCGGCGGGGTTGCAGGCGACACTGCGGGACTATCAGCGGCGCGGTGTGGCTTGGATGGCGCAGCTGACTGATCTCGGGCTCGGTGGATGTCTCGCCGACGACATGGGGTTGGGCAAGACGATCCAGGTCATCGCGTTGCATCTGCTGCGGCGCGGGCGTGGGCCGACGCTCGTGGTCTGCCCGTCGACGTTGCTCGGCACGTGGGAGCGGGAGTTCGCGCGGTTCGCTCCTGATGTGCCGACTCGCCGATTCCACGGGGCGGGGCGGACCTTGAGCGACATCGCGCCGGACGAGGTGGTGCTGACGACGTACGGCGTTGTCCGCCAGGACCATCGGGTGCTCGGCGAAGTGCAGTGGGGGCTGGCCGTTGCGGATGAGGCGCAGCACGCCAAGAATCCGCTGTCCCGGACGGCTCGTGCGTTGCGAACGTTGCCTTCAGCAACCAGGATCGCGCTGACCGGGACGCCGGTGGAGAACCGGTTGTCCGAGTTGTGGTCGATCCTCGACTGGGCCGCGCCGGGGCTGCTCGGCTCACTCGAGCGATTCCGGCAGGACATCGCCGTACCGGTCGAGCGGTATCACGACGAAGAGGCGACGGCTCGGCTGGCGCGGATCACGCGGCCGTTCCTGTTGCGGCGGCGCAAGATCGATCCGGGGATCGCGCCGGAGCTACCGCCGAAGACCGAGCACGACCTCGTCGTACCGCTGACGGTGGAGCAGGCGACGCTCTATCAGGCAGTCGCGAAGGAGACGCTGGCCAAGATCGAGGCTGCGGAAGGTATCGAACGGCGCGGGCTCGTGCTGAGTCTGCTGACGCAGCTCAAGCAGATCTGCAATCATCCGGCGCAGTTCCTGCACCAGCCAGGTCCGCTGGAGCGGCGGTCCGGGAAGTTGGCTGCGCTTGACGAACTGCTCGACGTGATCCTCGCCGAGGGCGAATCGGTGCTGATCTTCAGCCAGTACGTCGAGATGTGCCGGCTGATCGAGGCGCATCTGGCGACACGTGGTGTGCAGTCGCTGTTCCTGCACGGCGGGATCGGGGTGCGCAAACGGGAGCAGATGGTCGAGCAGTTCCAGGCTGGTGAGTCTCCGGTGTTCCTGCTCTCGCTCAAGGCGGGCGGTGTCGGGCTGACGCTGACGCAGGCGACACATGTCGTGCACTACGACCGCTGGTGGAATCCGGCGGTCGAGGATCAGGCGACCGACCGTGCGTACCGGATCGGGCAGGATCGGCCGGTGCAGGTGCATCGCCTCGTCACGGAGAACACGCTGGAGGATCGGATCGCCACGGTCATCGCGGCGAAGCGCGATCTGGCGGATGCGGTAGTCGGTTCGGGTGAGGCCTGGCTGAGTGAGCTGTCCGATGCGGAGCTGAGCGAACTCGTCGAGCTGTCGACCGGACCGGCTCGGTCGGGTTCGGCCAGTGCGTACAACCCTTCTGCGGTGGGGAGGGCGCTTTGAACGAGCGGGTGCCCTGGCAGGGGTGGCGTGACAAGGGTGACGATGCGGGACTTCCGGCGGCTCGAGGGCCGGGGAGTCGGCGGCCGTTCGGTGCGACCTGGTGGGGGCGCGCGTGGTTGGAAGCGTTGGAACAACGGGCGCGGCTGGATCCGAACCGGTTGGCGCGCGGGCGTTCGTACGCGCGCCGTGGGAGCGTCCTGGAGCTGACGGTCACGCCTGGCGAGGTCGACGCGGTTGTGCAGGGCAGCCGGACGACGCCGTACCAGGTGGCTGTGCGGGTCCAGGCGTTCTCGAATGCTGAGTGGGATGCCGTGCTCGACGTCGTGTCGGCTCAGATTGGGCGTGTGGCGGCGCTGCTGGATGGGGAGCTGCCGCCTGAGGTGGTTGACGACGTCCGTGCGGCCGGACTGGATCTGCTGCCTGGTGCCGGCGAGATCCGGACGAACTGCAACTGCCCCGACTTCGCCGTACCGTGCAAACACTCCGCGGCTGTTTGCTACGTCATCACTGATGCTCTCGACAGCGATCCGTTTTCGTTGCTGCTGCTTCGCGGTCGGTCCAAAGACGATCTTCTGGCGGCCCTCCGCGCTCGCCGCGGGACCTCCGACACCGCGCCGGTCGTCAAGGCCGCTCCCCCGGGCATCCCGGCGCGCGAGGCTTACGCCGGTCGGATCGGCGTGCTGCCGGTTGTGCCCCGACCGTTGCGGTCGGCGCGACCACCGGCAGCGGTGCAGGCGCTGGATCCGCCTCGGGCGTCGGAGGTCGACGTACGGGATTTGGTTGCGTTGGCGACCGATGCGGCGCAGCGGGCTTGGGAGTTGGCCTCGGGTGATGGTGGGTCGGAGCTGACCTTTGACCAGGACCTTGCCCGTCGAGCTGCGGGAGTCGGTACGGCGGAATTGGCCGAGCTGGCGCATCGATCCGGCGTACCGGCTCGTCAGCTGACCAGCTGGGCCGCTGCGTGGCGCCTTGGTGGGGCCGGTGGTTTGTCGGCGACTCTCGACATGCCCGCGGACGCGGACCCCGACGCCCTCGCCGAAGCCGCCGCCCTCCTACCGAAGGCGACTGTCGCAGCCAACCGCGTCACCGCCGGCAAACTCCAACTCCGCCTCGGCCCCGACAACCTCTGGTACCGCTTCGACCAACACTTCGGCGACTGGACCCTCAGTCGCCCACCATCGCCCAATCCTCAAGACCTGTTGGGTTGGTAATTTCGCGGGTGTGACCGTGCGGATTTCGGCGTCGAGTTTTCCTACGCCTGACTTGGTGAAGACGACCAACAACCCTGCGCAGTGGGATCAGCTCGACCGGTTTGCGGCGGTTCAGGCGGAGGCGGCGAATGGGGCGCTTGAGTCGCTGGGTGAGCGGCTCGCGTCGGCTTCGACGGTTGAGGATCGGGCTGCGGCGTTCGAGGGTTTGTATCGGCAGTCGGCCGAGTGGCGGTATCGGTTGGCTGTTGAGGGGCGGGTGACTCGGCCTTCGTCGAATGCGGAGACGATTCGTACGCCGATCGGCGAGGGGTCGATGTCTTATCGGCTCAGTCCGTCGGTCGCTGGTCGTGAGAGCGGGTCGCCGGCGCATCGGGCGTTGACGAAAATGGAGCGGGTCGCGCTTGAGCAGTTCTCCGGGTCTGCGGATCGGGTGCAGCATCAGGTCGCGTTGCCTGATGGGCGCACGGTCAACGGGAATCTGTTGATGCGGACCGAGTCGCTCGGCGATCAGGCGGCGGATGTGTTCGGCCGTAGTACGGAGGAGATGGCCGCCGCGGCGCCCGCTGTCGCGCTCGACGAGACGATTACGGTCACTGCCTCGCTGGACGATCGCGAGGTGCTGCGCCGCGCGGCGTTCGAGCAACTGGCCGGCTTGGAGACCAAGCGGGCTGAGGCCGGTGGCCTGGATCCTCATGATCCGGAGAATCGCCAGGCGTTCGCGGACGCGACGTACTGCCTGTTCCAGGGGCCGGAGTTCCGGCGTGGGACGGACGCGACGATGCGGGTTTTCGTGGCTGCGGCACATGCCCGGGTGTTCGACGCCGCTCCTGTTGTGCCGCAGGGAGTCGATCTGGACGCCATGGTTCGGGACCAGCAGGGTTTCCGCGACACGATGCGCGATGAGATGCGGGTGATCCCAGGAGGCCAGACGGCGGGCCAGGAACGATCGACCTCGGCGGGCGAACGCGCTGCCGGTGCGCGTGACCAGGGCCGCGGATCGACCGGGATCCAGCGGTAGCAACCGGTACGGCGGTGATCCGGCGGGTGGTGAGGAGTGGGTCCAGCCGCGCTCTGCTGTAAAACCCTCGCCACGAGTCGGCGTTGCCGTCGTGACTGTGAGGCTCCTACTTACCCGCGGCTCGGCCACCCGCCGGATCCACTGATGGCGCCGGTACCCACTTGTCGGCGCTCGATGCAGGCGCTCGGCGTCGGGAACGACACGTAGTGGTGTGCTGCCAGTTCGGGTTTCAGGCGTGAAGGAGGCGGCGGGCTGGCCCTGGCGGGGACTACTACGTGTCCTTACCGACGCTTAGTGGGGTGAAGGGCATGGGGGCGGGCGTCGGGGCGCGGTCCCAGGGTTCGTCCAGTGGGGTGGGGCGCCAGCGCCAGGTGGCTGGGTTCGGGGTGCCGGGGATTTGGGTTCGGCCGGTGAGCCAGCGGAGGTTGAGCCAGGGGTCGTCGGTGGGGCGGGGTTCGTGGGGGAAGGCTCGGGCGAGGATGCGGGCGCAGAGATCAGCAGGTGGGTCTAGCGGGTTGGCTAGGGTGCTGGTCAGGTCAGCGGGTGGGGTGAGCGCCGCGCCCAGGGTGGTGGTGAGGTCGTGGCCATGGAGGAGCGACTCGACGCAGGCCATGGCGGTGAAGCCTTCGGGGTCGCCGATGCCCCAAGGGTGGTAGGCGCGGGTCTCTGGTGGGGTTGCGCGGACTACCAGGGCGAGGATGCGGCCGGCGGCTTCTACGAAGTCGAGGACGCCGGCGGGTGGGGCCAGTTCTTGGGCGGTGGCTGACCAGCGGACGTACTGCGTGGGTGCGGCGACTGCTAGTTGGCTTGCCCAGTGCAGGTGAGCTTGGCCGAGGTGTTCGGCGGTGGCGCGGCAGGTCCAGTCGAGTGAACCTGCGAGTGCCGACCAGTCCTGGTCGACGGTCGGGCGTAGGGCGTCGACAACACAGGTGACGGCGGTGTCGAGATCGTCCGGGGTGATCAAGAGCGAAGGCGCAGCGAGGTGGCGGCTGCGAGTGCCGGGATCAGCTGGTCGGCGATCTTGCGGTGACCGGCGACCGAGGGGTGGATGTTGTCGGTGCAGTCGGCCTCGGTGATCCAGCCGGTCGAGTCGATCAGTACGACGTTCAGATCGTCGAGGGTCTTGACCGCAGACGCGATCGTGTCCGCGTGCTTGCCGTTGAACGGGGTGAGCGCGACGACCGTCGTCGATGGGTACGCCGATCGCACGCGGCCGACGTACTCGGCGTACTGCTCCGTCGTCAGCGTCTCGTCGTTCACCGCGAGGTTGACGACCACCACGTCAGGCGCCTCGACCCGCGAGGCGGGCGAGCCGGCGAAGTTCCAGCCGAAGGACTCCAGCCCCGACGGCACCTCACCGTTCCCCGGCTTCACGATGCCTTGGCTGCCGAAACCGACCTGGTACGACGTCGCTCCGAACGCGCGGGCGGTCAGGTACGCGTAGGACGCCGTACCGTCGACGCCCACCGACTCGATCTCCGGGCTGAGCGCCCGCACGCCCTGGGTGATCGAGTCGCCGTAGAACTCCAGCCGCGGTCCGTCGGGGCGGCCGCTGAGCCGCAGGCGGGAGTTCACGTCGAGCACCAGACCGGCGAAGACCACCGCGCATTCGAACGGCGGGTTCCACCGGTTGGCGTGCTCGTTGACGTCCTTGACCGCCACCTCGACCTTGTGCCGGCCGGTCGGTGCGGTCAGCTCGACGACCGAGTCCTCGATCACGTGCAGGACCGGCTCATCGTCGTCGAGCGTGACCCATAGGTGCGGCGCAACCGTCAGACCGGTGGTGTCGAAGAGCAGTTGGACCTGCTCCCCCGCGAAGGAGAACGACAGCCGCGAACCGGAGTTGACGGTGATCGCAACACCGGGCTGGTGGCCCCACTGCCCCTCCAGCACGATCCGCGGGTCTGACGGGGCTACAACTTCACCCGGCTCGAACGGCACGTCTGAACTCCCTGTTAGTCGGTTGCGGCCGCCATTCTTTCACCACCCGTTCTTGTGGGCCCGCGCCTCGAACAGCAGGATCCCGGCGGACAGTGCGACGTTCAGCGAATCGGCCTGGCCGAGCATCGGGATCGACACGGCACCGAAGCCCTGCGCATGCCACTCCGCCGACAGGCCCGAGCCCTCCGACCCGACCACGAACGCCGTCGGTCCGTCGTACGCCGTCTCCCGGTAGCTGCCCTGAGCCGCCGGATCCGCCAGATGCACGCGGAAGCCGTGGTCGCGCAGCCACTCGGCCGCGGAACCGATCTCGTCGAACTCCAGGACCGGTGTGGACAGGATGGTCCCCCGGCTCGCGGAGTACACGGCCGGATGGCTCGGGCGGGCCCGCCTGCTGGTCAGGACCAGGCAGTCGGCATCAGCTGCGTCGACCGTCCGGATCAGGGTGCCGAGATTGCCGGCGTACTCGACTCCGTCCGCGACGAGGACCAGCGACTCCGCAGTGAAGTGGAGGGCGCGCGGATCCCAGATTGGGAGTCGCGCGATCGAGAGCAGGCCGTCCGAGCGGGTCTTGCGGGAGAGTCGGCCGAGCAGCTTGGCCGAGATCCGGTAGACCGCAGCGGCACGCTCCGCGATCCGGTCGACCGGGTACGTCGTACCGGCTTCGGGGCACCAGAAGAACGCCTCGAGCTCGGTGTCGGTGGCTAGCAGGCGGTCGTGTTCCCACGCGCCTTCGACGAGGATCCGGCCGGGAGCGGCGTCCTTGCGGACAGTGAGCAGGTCACGGACGGCTGGGTGCTGGGCGCCAACGGTCGGCGCAGCATTGTGCACAGTCATGTGCGGGACTCCGTACTGGAGAACTGAGCAGCGCACCGGGGACCCTGTCGCGGGTCGCACACCGGTGTGTGAACGTCACTAAAGCGACGTTGTGGTTCGGACGCGGTCTACCTGGACCGCGTCAGCCACGGTGAGGCTGTCTCATAGTCGCGATGGTAGGCAGGGCCGGCCGCGGTCGTCACCAGGTTTTCCACAGGCTCGGCGGGCCTGGTTTTGGTCTGTCGGAGTCCGTGACTAGAGTCCCTGGCACACGGGAGGAGTGAGCATGGACGCGACATTGCTGGACGCGGAGGCCGAAGCGGCCGTACTGCGCGTCTACCGGCAGGTGTTCGCCGTGCTCGCCCGCGAGGCCGGGGCGATGATCGTCGATCCGGAGTTGCTGGACGCCGATCAGGCGATCCTGGACGCGTTCGCGGAGGCCGGGAGCGACGGGTTGACCGTCGAGCAGGCGACGCTCGCCTGCCGCGCCTACCCGCACGACGTGATCGTCCGCCGCTTCGAGGTGCTCCGGCAGTACGGCGCGATCACCAAGCTGGTCGACCGTCCGAACGAATTGCGCCACCGGGCGGCCTTCGCGCCGTACGTGATGTTGATGTTCCTGCGGCGGATGTCGGTGCAGGGCGGTCAGGCAGAGCTCCACCAGCTGCTCACGCTGGAGGCGCACAGCGTCAGCGACCCGAAGTCCACGGAGGACGACGGGCTCGCTTCGATCGAGCGCCTCACCAAGGTCTTCCGTCTCCTCGGTAACGAGCTGGCGATCCTGGTCGCGACGAGTACCAGCGCCCAGCTCCGCGAGAATGCGCAGCTCGCCTGGGGTAACGAGCGTCTGATCGAGCAGGCCGAGACAGTCCACCGCATCGTTCTCGGCCGCTGGCCGGTGCTGCACCGCGCGTGCACGTCGCTGCGGATGTCGCTGGCCGCGTACGCCGATGCGGTGCAGCTGGCCGCGGGTCGTCTGGTGGAGCGAGCCGGTACGACGCGTGCGCTCGGGCTGTTGCCGATCGAGACGTGGGTGACGTTCACCCGCGGTAGCGAGCCGGACGTGCTGGCCGCAGTGCTGGACGGTCTGCTGTTCGACGCGGCCTCACCAGACTTCTCGCCGCAGACCATGGTCGAGGCGGTCGAGACAGGTCGCCGGTCCGGTACGGCGAGGATGGCGCCGCCGCGGCCTACCGCGGATGTGGACGCGCCCGAGTCGGCCGCTGCGACCGATCGCGAGGAATTGCGTGCCGAGGCTGAGCGGGTGCTGGCTGGACGGCCGTCAGTGGACATCGTCGAGGTGGTCGATGACGCGGGCGACTGGGTTACCGCGCGTCGCGTGCTGGCTGAGCTGACGGCTGCACATCTGCACGATGAGCTGGACTACGAGCTGGTCTGGTCGGACGGGATGCGGATCGACCCGGAGGCCGGGACGCCGTGGGCGACCGAAGGCGTGTTCCGGAGGGTCAGTCGATGAGTACGCCGTCTGAGGCCGTCGAGCGACGGCTCTACAACGCGCTGTGGTGGGCGAAGGTGCAGTCGGCCGGTCCACTCGCGGTGGACCCGGATACGCCGGCGGTGGCCGGTCTGACCCGCGCGGCCGAGCCGGACGGTTCCACGGTCTGGCTGGTGCCGACGATGCCTTCGGGCGCGGGCCACGCCGTACTGGATGAGCTGGGCACTCCCCCGGTCGCCGTCGAGCAGCCCAACGAGACAGCCCGCGTGCTGGCGATCGTGGTCGCCTGCTGCTGGACCGACCGCAGCGGTTCGGCTTGGCCGGGTGCGATCGGCACGCTCACCCAGGTCAGGGCCGTGTACGCCGGAATGCGGGGGCGGGCCGAGCAGTCGAGCGACCTGACCCTGATCATCGGCAGCCTGCGCCGCCTGCACGCGACCCACTGGATCCGCTGGAACGAGAAGGCCGCGGAGGTTCGTCTCGGACCGCGCGTGATCAATTGGAACGCCGCGGACCAGGCGATGCTTCGAGACCTGTGTCGCCACCTCCCCGACCCACCACCAGCAGTCCTCACCACCACACCTGACGAGCCGGCCTCGCCCGCGGACGACGTACTGGAGGCTGTGGATGAGTGAACTGCAGCATGCGTTGTTCGATCCGTTGTTGCAGGATCTGAGCGACCGGGCGCGGGACGAGGTGCTGGCGGCGTTCAGTGCGGTGCAGTATGCGGCGCATCCGGTGGCTGAGGTGCAGCTGGCCGGGTTGCGGGATGTGACGCTGCGACGCCAGGTGCAGAAGATGCTGAAGCTGATCGGCCGGGTGCTGGTGCAGGTCGACGGCACGCATTGGACCTCCGGGTACGCCGATGACATCGCCGCGGCTCTGACCGCGCAGGGGTGGCAACCGCTCTCGGTCGTCGACCGCGCCGTGCTGGTGCTTGTGCTGATCCACTCGGTCGCGATCCCGCGCAGCGAAGGCATCCTGACCGGCGACAGCTGGAAGTCGGCGCGACCGACGACAGTCGACGAGCTCCGGACCACCAAGATCAGTGGTGAAGAGCGACGGCTCGCCCTGCAACGACTGCGGGCGGCCGGGCTGATTCAGCTGTCCGGCGACCACTCCGGTGGTCCCAGTTACATCCCCGGTCCGCAGCTGCAACGCCTGACCCCCGCGGCCCGGCGCCGGCTACAGGACCAACTTATCCTGGCCGCCGCCCCGGCCAGTCCGATCGCCGAAGCCATCCGGGCCCGCAACGGATCGGCGACCGCATCGAGCAGTACGGAACAAGAAGAAGGAGTCGCATGAGCAGCACGGTGGAGGACGGTCCGTTCGACATCCTCGGGTCGAAGGTGCTGCTCGGTGTCCAGGTCGTCGACCTGTCCCGGCTATCCACGCACCCGATTCCGATGGTCGGCCAGGGTCTCGTGACGGTCGCCGGCCAAGGCCCGACCGACTCGAACGGCGCCGGCAAGTCGTCCTGGATCGCCGCGCTCAGTCTGCTGCACGCCGATGACCAGTGGCGGCTCACCAGCGGTGCGCCCGGTGCGGCCGAGCTCCTGTTCACCGCGGAGGCGGCCGGCCAGGAGGGCAACTGGTCGAACGTCGACCGCGGCTACATCGTCGGCGTCTTCTCCGACCCCGACCTGACCGAGCTCGACAAGATCGAGGCGGCCGCGATCACCGTCTGGATCCGCATCAACCGCAAGGCGTCGTACCTCGATCTGCGCTGGAAGAACGGCCTGCACGTCCCGTACGGCGCGACCGAGGCCGAGCGGGCTGCCGGGGCCGACGCGTTGTGGGCCGCGCTCCCGCACTCCAACGGCCGCACGGACTTCCACGCCAACAAGCTTTCGACCGTCCTGTACGGCGGTCAGGTCCGCTGCGTCTCGTTCCTGTCGACCTCGGTTCGGTCCAGCCCGACCGCGAACCTGCTCGCCGAACCGCTGAACGAGCTGGGCCCGGCCCGGATCTTCAACGCGATCGCCACTCTCACCGGTCTCGATCACGAGCTCGAGCAGGAGCAGGCGCATCGATCGGCCGAGCACACGCAGCGCGAGGCGACCAAGCAGGCGACGGCCGACCTGCAGCGCTGGGAGCAGGAGATGGCCGCGGTCGAGGCCGGCATCCTGCAGCGAGGTGCGGCTCGCGATGCGCTGGCCGCGGCGAAGGAGTCCTGGCAGGCGCGCAACGCGCGGCACCTGATCGACGGTGACGCCCGCAACGGCGAGATCCTGCACGAGCTCGGCGAACTCGACGAGCGGGTCGCCGAGCAGGAGGCCCGCCGGGAGGCGGTCGATGCCGCGATCGATGCCTTTGGCAACGAAGAGGTGCTGCTCCGCGATGTTCAGCTGACTCGCCAGGAGCGGGACAAGCTGGATGCGCGGGACCGCGATCTCGATCTGGCCCAGCGTTCCGTGCGTGAACAACTCGAGCGACTCGGGCAGGAGCATCGTCGACTGCTCGACGCCGGTCGCTCCGCGGACGGGCGCGATCTGGCGGCGGCTGGTGAGGAGCAGACCGAGGCGCGCGAGGCGCTGGAGGAGCACATCGGGCGCGACCATGCGGCCCGGTCCGCGGTCGATGTCGCGACCGCCGAGCTGCGTGAAGCGGAGAGCGGCCAGACCGTTTCCGCTGCACAGCAACAGGTCCTGGAGAACGCCGGGCTCGAATGCGGCGCGCTCACCGACATCACCGACCTGCCCGCGTCGGCGCGATCCGAGTGGGAGCCGCGACTGGCGCCGTACCGGGAAGCTGTTGTCATCGATGCCGGTGATGCGGCCGTCGCCTCGGCGGCGCTGGCCGACGCTGGGTACGCCGGATTCCTTCTGGTGCTGGCGAATCGGCCCGGCTCCAAGGGCGCTAAGGGCGTTCCGACCTCTGCCGACAAACGCTTCAGCCTCGACACCTTCTTCTCGACGCTGGCCGAGCGCGCCACCAAGGAGAACATCGACGATGTCGCCGGTGTCGTCGCGGTCGGCCAGTTCGACGAGCCGCTGACCGGCCGGACCGCGCGCATCGAGGCGGCTCGCCGCCGGGTCGAGGCCGCGGCGGAAGCACGCGCCGCAGCATCCACGGCACTCGAGCAGGCTCGCGCCCGCGTCGACCAAGCAGAGCGCCGTACGGCGGCCGCCCGGGCGCTCGCCGACGCGGAATCGGTGCAGGAGCAGATCCTCGCGCTGCGCGAAACGATCGACCGTCACGAGAACGATCGCGACTCGCTCGCCCCGCAACTCCAAGCAGCCAAGGAATCCGCAGAGGCTGCGGCCGGCCAGCAGTTGGTCCGCGACGAACGACTGAAGAACCTCGAGTCCACCCGCCGCGACCACGACCGGATCCTCGACGACCTGACCGGGCGTCGGCTGCGACTGCTCGAGGAGCAGACCGCGCTCGACCTGACCACCCGGATCACCGCCTGGGGCACGACGCCGGCCGAGGCGAACGAGTTCCTGCTCGAACTGCCCGACGACGCCCAGCGCCGTACGACGGCGGACTGGAATCACCTCGCCTGCACACAGCTCGACGACGTGATCCGCCGCTGTTTCCCGAACGCCCGCTCCCGCGAGGAGATCCCGGCCGAGCTCTGGGAGATCCTCAACGGTCCGGACGGCTGGACGGGCGGGACACTCGGCGCGCGCGTCGGCCTGGTCCCGGCACTGCAGCGGACGTTGAGCAGTCATCTCGCTCAGCACGAGACGTTCGACAGCCTGCAGCAACAGCAGATCGCCAACCAGCGCGCCGAGCGCAACGCCGCTTTGGAGCGGGCCCGCGAGGGTCTTGGCGAGGCCGAGAGCACGGCTCGCGCCCACCGCGCATCCCTTGCCGACGGCATCAAAGCCCGGCTTCGCCTGGTATCGCAGGAGTTCGACCGGCTCGACCAGCAGTACGGCGGGTACGGCGCGAAGCTCGAGTTCCCCGAGCCGGATCCGCCCGCCGAGCCCGACAAGCCGTGGCGATGGACGGTCACCCCGAAGTGGCGACGTTCGGAGGGCGGGCCGTTCTCGGCGTTCAACGTCAAGGGCAACACCGCGCAGATGGACGAGAAGGCGGTGAAGCTGGTCTGTGCCGCCGCGCTGGCCGGCGGATCCGACCGGCCGCTGCTGCTGATCCTGGACGAGCTCGGTCGAAACCTGGGTTCGCAGCACCGCCGGGAGGCCGTGGCGCTGTTCGAGCAGATCGGTCGCGACCGCAACATCACGGTCATCGGCGCACTTCAGGACGACATGGAGCGCTACGCCCTCGCGTCGTCGAGGCTGTACGTCAAGCTGCGCCGCAGCTCGGACACGATGGCCTACAACCAGGCGCCGGTCGTGAAGGGCAACGAGGAGTACGCCGCTCGCGTCGAGCTGCTGCGGTCGTGGCTCGAGTCCTACCGGGGCAAGACGCCGACGCTCGAGCTGGCTTCGCCGACCTTGACGTAGACAAACGCTTTCCGACAGAAACAATCATCCAGAGTCTTGATTTAGTCGGCTGAGTCTCCATACTGACGGGTGAGAGCGCTCTCTCCTACCGCCCCGAGGAGACTACAGATGACCTCCGGCCTGCTTCGTCATGCCTCCGTACGGCTCACTCTGCTGATCGTTCTCGCGATCCTCAGCGCTGCCCTGGTGGCGGCACCGGCCGACGCCTTCGCGCCGAAGCCGCCACCGTTGACCACGCCATGGACCAATCAGGTGTCGGTGACCAACCCGCTCCCGGAGTACCCGCGGCCGCAGCTGACCCGGACCGAGTGGCAGAGCCTCAACGGCGTCTGGCAGTTCGCCCCGACCAGCAACCTCAACACTCCGCCGATCGGCGGCACGCTCGCCGAGGAAGTGCTGGTGCCGTACCCGATCGAGTCAGCGCTGTCCGGCATCATGCGGCACGAGAACCGCATGTACTACAAGCGGAACTTCACCGTCCCGGCCGGCTGGTCCGGTCGGCACGTGCAGCTGAACTTCGGCGCGGTCATGTGGCAGTCCAAGGTCTGGGTGAACGGCGTCCTGCTCGGTACACACGAGGGTGGGTACGACGCGTTCTCGTACGACATCACCTCGGCGCTTCGCGCTGGGAGCAACGAGATCATCGTCGGCGTCTGGGCGCCGGTCGACGCCGAGGACATTCCGTCCGGCAAGCAGCGGCTCGACCGCGGTGGCATCTGGTACACGCCGTCGTCCGGTATCTGGCAGACCGTCTGGCTCGAACCGACCGAGGCGACCTGGATCAAGCGGCTCGACACCACTCCGAACATCACCGCCGGCGGGCTCGATCTCGCCGTACAGGCTTCATCGGCTGGTCAACCCGTCCGCGCGCAAGTGCTGTCCGGCGGTCAGGTCGTCGGTGAGGCGACCGGCGTCAGCGGTACGTCGTTCCGGGTGCCGGTGCCGAACGCCCGATTGTGGTCGCCCGACGATCCGTTCCTCTACGACCTGCGCGTCACGCTCGGGAGCGATTCCGTCGGTGGGTACTTCGGCATGCGGTCGGTCGGCAAGGCGATGATCGGCGGCTTCCTGCGGCCGACGCTGAACGGCAAGTTCGTCTACCAGCTCGGCACCCTCGATCAGGGCTACTGGCCCGACGGTCTCTACACCGCGCCGACCGATGCGGCACTGCGCTTCGATCTGGAACAGCAGAAGTCGCTCGGCTTCAACATGGTCCGCAAGCACATCAAGGTCGAGTCGGCCCGCTGGTTCTACTGGGCGGACAAACTCGGTCTGATGGTGTGGCAGGACATGCCCTCGCTGGTGGCCGGCCGCAACGCCTCCGCGACCGGTGAAGCGCGGTACGAGACCGAGCTGCGCGGGATGATCGACCACCACAAGCAGATCACGTCGATCGTGCAGTGGATCCCGTTCAACGAGGGCTGGGGCGAGTTCCAGGCCGGCCGCATCGCCGACCTGGTGAAGAGTCTCGACCCGACCCGGCTGGTCAACCACAACTCCGGATCGAACTGCTGCGACTCCGATCCGGACCCCGGCAACGGCGACATCATCGACGACCACATGTACGTCGGTCCTGGGATCGCCCGCGCTCCTTCGAGTACCCGGGTGCTGCAGCTCGGCGAGTACGGCGGGCTGGGCCTGCACGTCCCCGGTCACGAGTGGCCCAGTGGCAACAGCTTCGCCTACGAGATGCTGCCGACCAGCGATGCGTTGACGAATCGATACGTCCAGATCACCAGTCAGCTGCCGGATCTGATCAACGGCTCCGGGCTGTCGGGTTCGGTCTACACCGAGCCGACCGATGTCGAGGACGAGATCAACGGCTTCTTCACCTACGACCGCCAGGTGCAGAAGATGGACTTCGCTCGAGTGCGGGCCGTCCATCAACAGGTCCTCGCGGCCGCGAACGGTACGGCGCTGCCGACCGGGAAGCTGGTGTCGTTCCGGGTCACGACGCCGAACTACACCAACCGCTATCTGCGCCATATCGATGGAGTGGCGAACACCGAGGTAGTCGATGGTGGGAGCAGTCAGGGGTTGAAACAGGACGCCACGTTCTGGGTCCGCTCCGGGCTGTCCAATGGGAGTTGCTTCTCGTTCGAGTCGCGCAACTTCCCGGGTCAGTACCTGCGGCAGCGGGACCAGCGGGTCTACAAGGAGGCCAACACCGGCGGCACCTTCGCGGCCGATGCCACCTTCTGCGCCCGGCCGGGGCTGAGCGGCGGCGGTACGTCGCTGGAGAGCGCAGCTCGACCGGGTCAGTACCTGCGGCATCGGAACTCGGAGGTGTGGATCGACGCCGACACCGGTGGCTCCTTCCGCGATGACTCGACGTGGAACCTCGTACCGGCGTGGTGGAAGAGCGGTGCCTCGCTCAGCATCGGTCAGGCTCGTACGTTCCGGGTGACCACCCCCGGCTACACGAACCGAGTACTGCGACACCGCGACAGCCTCGCCCGGACAGATGTCGTCGACGCCGGATCCGCGCTCGCGGACCGGCAGGACGCGACCTTCGTCGTACGGGCTGGTCTGGCTGAGAGCACCTGCTATTCGCTGGAGTCGGTGAACTTCCCTGGTCAGTACCTGCGGCACAGCAACTACCGGCTGCAGAAGGCCACTAGCGATGGCGGCGACACCTTCCGGCGGGATGCGACGTTCTGTGCGCAGCCGCCGCTGGCTGGTGGTGCTGGAAACGTGTCGCTGCAGTCGATCAACTACCCGTCCTACTACGTGCGGCACGCCAGTGAGCTGGTGTACATCGCCACGGTCAGTGGACCGAACGCGTGGGACGGTGGCGGCAGCTACAACGCCGACGCGACCTGGACAGACCAGTCCGGACTAGGAGGCTGACATGCGCTCGCTGCTCGTCGTACTGGCGTTGCTGGGTACGACGCTCGCCGTACCGACTTCCGCCCAGGCCGAGGCCGTTCCACTGGCGCAGGTCTGTTCCGTGTCGTGTGACACGCTCGATCCGTCGCGGGCACAGGAGGAGACCTTCCCAGTACCGGAGAAGGTCATCAACGGACGCCGCGTCGTACTGCACGTGTCCGACAAGGACTCGATGGCCTGGGGCAGCATCGACAACGGCGTCACCAACGACGCGGTGTGGCTGGACCGCAGCTGGGACGGCGGTGCGACCTGGGAGGGCCTGCTCGGCAAGGCCTCTATCCCCAGCGGCTGGACCGGTACCCGCACGCTCATGTACAACCTGGCCGACCCAGGCGGCCACCGCCGCGGCATGATCCGGGCCTGCGGCGACGCGGCCGGGGTCGACTGCACCGCCTGGGTGTACTCGGCTGTCTGCGCTGCAGCCTGCGACGGCAGCGACGGCCCGTCCGGCGACAACCAGCCGGTCCCATCGGCGACGCTGTCCGGCCGCCGGATCGCACTGCACATCGACAACCGCGGGATGGCCTGGGGCACGATCGACACCGGCCGCGCCGGCGACGAAGTCTGGCTCGACCGCTCCTGGAACGAAGGCGCTTCCTGGCCCGGCGGCTCCTCCCTCGGCCGCGTTGGGGTTGGCTCCGGCGCTGCCGCGGCCCAGACCAAGCTCTACGCCACCGCCGACCCGCGCTCCAAGCTGTACGGCGGCGCCGTCCGCGCGTGCGGCCGCGCGGTCGAAGGCCAAAACGGAGCCTGTACGGCGTGGGCCCGGCCCGCCTCGGACCGGGCATCCGCAGCAGCCGACGCGCTGATGTATTCGTACCAGCCCTATACCGCCTGGTGGTTGTCGAGCTGGTGGAACTCGGCGGTCGCACTCACCACCGTGATGGACTATCAGCAGCGGACCCGGCGTACCGATCTGCGCTGGATGGTCAACGAGATGTTCGACAAGAACAAGGGTGTGTTCCCGGCCGGGGTGAAGAGCGGCGACGCACTGGAGGGCAACTTCATCAGCCGGGCGATCGACGACACGGAGTGGTGGGCGATCGCGTGGATCCAGGCGTATGACCTGACTGGCGAGCGGAAGTACCTGGATATGGCGGTGACGATCGCGAACTATGTGCACGGCTACTGGGACACCGGCTCGTGTGGCGGCGGTGTCTGGTGGGACCGTGAGCGCACGTACAAGAACGCGGTCACGGTTGGGCTCTACATCCGGATGACGGCCGCGCTGCACAACCGGCTGCCTGGCGACTCGGTCTGGCTGCAGCGAGCCACGACCAGCTGGAACTGGTTCACGAACAGCGGCATGATCAACTCCGCCGGCCTGGTGAACGACGGGCTGACGGGGTCGTGCACCAACAACGGTCAGACCGTGTGGACGTACAACCAGGGGCTGGCGATCGGCGGGGCGCTCGAATTGTGGCGCGCGACCGGGGATGCCGCCGTACTGGCGAAGGCTCGGCAGTTGGGTGATGCGGCGATGTCGTCGACGTTGCTGAGCCCGGGCGGGATCCTGACGGAGTCGTGTGATGCCGCAGGCAACTGTGATGACAACCAGAAGCAGTTCAAGGGAATCTTCATGCGGTACCTGATGGATCTGGCGGACAGCACCGGCGATGCGTCGTACAAGACCTATGCCCAGCGGCAAGCCGACTCGATCTGGCAGAACGGCCGCGACAGCCTCAACCGGCTCGGGCAGCGGTGGGCCGCGGGCGGCGTCCGGGATTGGCGGACGCAGGCCAGTGGGCTTGGTGGACTGCTCGCGGCGACGCCGAAGAGCTGAGGTACTTCGGATGCTTGTTTACTAAAACCGGACCCCGGTGGTCACCTCCGAACCACCGGTGCCGCAGACTGGTCGGGTGGAACTTCCAGAGAACCGCACGGGCTCTGTACGCCGGGTAGGCGGAACTCTGGCCAACCATCCGGACACCGGCGTACCGTCTGCTGCGCAGGATCGGCCGGCTCACGATCGGAGGGCGTGATGGCATCATGGCTGCTACGCGCCCAGTGGGCTCACCGTGACGAGACCGTAGAGCAACGCGCACTACGGGTGGACCGCACGCTGACTGCTGTCGCGGTCGCGTTCCCCGACGTCCATGCCTGGACGCAGGACGAGCGGTGGGGGTACCACGTCCTCGAGGCGGATGGTTCGATTCCGCTCGAGGAGATGGTCGAGGCCACCACGAAGGTGCTCGCCAACGGTTCCAGTACGACGCGGCTGCATCTCCAGAGCACTGGTGAGCTGCCGTGGCTGTTCGACCTGTCGATGGGCGGGACGCTCACGACGGTCTCAGACCAGGTCACGCTGCACTGGAGCGACGACGAGGCGCTCGTGCAGTCGGACCGCTTCGCGCAGGTCCTGCGTGCGGTCGTGTCGATCTGGGAGCCGGAGTGGGCCAGCATCGCCGATACCGAGCTCGCGGCTGCTGCGGGAGTCTTCCGCCGGGGGATCCCGATGATGGGGTGGCTCACGTACGTCCGCGGCATGGTCGCCGGCGCTCACGGCATCGACATCCAACTCACGCCGTTCGAGCGGGGAACGCTGCTCCAGGCGCCGGTGTCGCCGGCTGACCTCACGCCGGTGCACATCTGTGCGGCGGCAGCGCTGGTGGGCATCGCCCCGGAAGGCTGATCTGCTTTTTTGTGCCTAGACATATGTTAAGGGCCACCCCGAGTGGGGTGGCCCTTAACAGTGTGAAAGTCCGGCGGCGTCCTACTCTCCCACGACCTCCCGGTCGCAGTACCATCGGCGCTGAAGGGCTTAACTTCCA
>NZ_JBHUQZ010000010.1:0-261944 GCF_042674205.1 Kribbella sp. NPDC056951 | reverse complement strand
CTGTCTACCCAACAGAGCTCCGCTGCTTTACGTTCAACACGCCCCTTGACACCACCCAACCCGCCTTAACTAACCGGCCTTGGGGTTCACCCACCGGCTTGTGGGTTCCCCACCCGTCATACGGGTATAGAACCCACAACCTGATGGGTTGACCTATCAGATGTCGGTCGGTGGGGGGCTCAGCGTGACTCACCGAGCGACCTCCAGTACGCCGCGACGGCGGCCCCGACGCTCACCCCCACAACTCCCACCAGCGAGGCCAACCCCGCCACAACCCAGGACACCCGCCGCCAGCACACCCGCATCACCTACCGGGGAACGCGGAATCCGACCAGGTGTCCGGCCGCAGCACCTGTCCACCGCCGTTCGCCCCTGCACGTCTCCTTTGGTGGCTCCAGGCGGACCGCCCCCACTCACTAACCTCCGGAATCGGGCTCGACGGGCACCCACCTGAGCGTGCGGCGGGCGACCTGAGCGGAGTTGGTGAGTGGCTGGGGTCCGCACCCCAGCCACAGCCCGTCAGCCCCCAGGCAACGTGAGCCGCGGTAGCCAGCCTCGCCATCCCCCTCAGCCATCCGCTCGGCCCGCCCTCTTGGTTTGTCGGCCGCTTTAGCGGTCGAGTGGGCGCCGGGCTCGGCCGAAGACGTCCGCGAGTCGTTGCTCGCCGCGGCGGCCGACTAAAGGAAGGGGTGGCTAGGCGATGCGGTGGCTGGACGGGATGGCGAGGCACCTTCACCGCGGGGTCGTGTGGGTGGGTGTCTGCGCGGGACGGTAACCATTTCTCACATGGCGCCCAAAGTTGCCGGCTAACGGCTAGTGCCAGAAGGTGTTGTCTCGGGTGACGGTTCCGGTTCGGGCGGAGGTTAGGCAGTCGGGGAGGGTGCCGAAGGTGACGGCGACGCCTAGGTTGACGGGGGCGTACCAGGCCCATTTGGCGGAGTTGGTCATCACGTGGCGGGTCTGGGGGTTGAGGACCGAGGTCACGTAGGTGCAGGTGTCTACCAGGACCCGGATGCCGGCTGACTCGAGGTCCGTCAGCCAACCGTTGCTTTCGGCAACTTTTGCGGTGGTGCGGTTGGTGGCGGCCCAGACTTCGACGGTGGGCGACATGGGCGGGCCGGTGCGGACCAGGGCGGCTAGTTCGGCGAACTCGGTGATCGACAGGTGCGGGGTGCCGAGGCTTACCGCGTCGAGGCGGCCTGGGTTCGGGCTCGACAGTTCGTCGCGGGCGGCTCGGAGTATTGCCGGGGTGATGCGGTGGACCTCCTCGACCGGAACGCCCTGGGTCGCGTCGGATTCGGTTGCAGCTTCGGGCGTCGTACCGACGACGTGGAAGAGGCCGATGCCGCCGCGGGAGGCGGCTGCGGCGCCGAAGGCCTTGAGGTGGTCTTCGGGGACAGGTTCGGGGCAGCCGGTCAGCATCGGGACGCGGTCCGAGGCGAGCTTGCCGGTGAGGTGACCGAGGGCGGCCCAGGCTGCGGCCAGGCGGAGGGTGTGGGCGGGTAGCGGGCTGAGGTCGAGCTCGATCCGGGCGCGGCGGTTCTCGTCCAGGTGGAGGCCGGCGTACGGCGCTCGGCCGGTGAGCCCGGCGCAGATGTCGACGAAATCGCCGTACCGGTCGGTGCGGGCGCCGGGGACCGAGTTCGCGAAGGCGATCGCGTTGGATTCGGCCCAGGCGATGTGTTCGCCGAACGCGGGGCGCTGGGTGTCCTGGTACGGCGCGCAGGTCCACGTCGGCGCGGCGCCGAGGGCGGTGTAGGCGTCCATCAGCCGGCGGGCGTCGCGGCGTTCGGTCCCGGCGAGGCGGACGAGGCCGGGGTGCAAGAGGTCCAGGGAACCGACGTTGAGAGTCGTCGGTACGGCGACCTGTCCGCCCAGCGCGACGAGTCGCTCCGCGAAGTCGAGCCCGGCCTGACCGTGGTGGAGGCAGCCGTCGACATGAGCCGAGGTGATCGGGATCAGCGAGCGAGCGCCGAGGGTCCGCGCCAATCCGGTGATCAGCCGCATGGCCAGCGCGACCGCAGGACCGCCCGCACCGTCGAGGAGTTCACGCTCCTCGGTGGTCAACGCAACCTCGGCCATCCGACCTCCCGCGGGCTCATGCTACCCGGCCGAGCGGAGGCCGGATTGAACCCTGAAAACCCCCTTGAGGGGTATCGTTGTCAAACGGTGTCAAGGCCTCGCGCACGCTCGTTCCTGCAGGTTCTGCGCAGATTGATCTCAATCACCCCTCGCAGATCCGGTCGTCTACAGATAACGTTGTCTCTCGACCTTGACCGCCCCGACGGAGCCCGACACGTGACCGAGCAGAACCCCCACCCCGCCACGCCGGCTTCCGCCGTCCGTGCGGAACTCCCCTCTGCCCGGCTGGATCGGCTGCGGGAATCACAGCGGGCGGACGGGGTTGATCGGGCACTGGTTCGGCTACTGGCGGGGGGACGATGAGCGACGACACGGTGAGCACGGTTCTCGGGATCGACATCGGCGGCACGAAGATGGCCGCCGCTCTCGTGTCCGACGACGGGACGATCGTGATCGAGGACCGGATCGCCACGCCGACCGGGGATGCTGACCAGGTGTTCGCAGCGCTCAGTGAGCTGGTCGGCCGAGTGCTCGGTGATGCGTCGCCACTGGCGGTCGGGATCGGTTCGGCGGGTCCGCTCGACGCCACGCATGGACTGGTGTCGCCGGTGAACATCACCGGCTGGCGGAACTTCCCGATCGTCGACCGGGTTCGCGCGCTGGTCGACGTACCGGTGACTCTTGGGGTGGATGGGCATTGCTTCGCGCTGGGTGAGTTCTGGACCGGCGCCGGGCGGGACGTGCAGACGCTGCTCGGCATCGTGGTGTCGACCGGTGTCGGCGGTGGGCTGGTGGTGGATGGGCGGCCGCTGAAGGGGCAGTCCGGGAACGCCGCTCACATCGGCCACGTCGTCGTGGATCAGAACGGCGAGACGTGCGCCTGCGGTTCGTACGGGTGTGTCGAGACGTACGCGAGCGGCCCGCGGATGGTCGCCCGGGCGCAACGGCGGGGCTGGCGAACCGGCGAGAGCGTGGATGCCGCCGTACTGGCTGCGGACGCGGCTGCCGGGGACGAGCTCGCCCTCGCGGCCTTCGACGACGGTGCTCAGGCGCTTGCGGCCGGGATCGTCGCGACTGCGGTCACCGTCGACCTGACCACGGTCGTGATCGGTGGTGGGGTGTCGAAGGCGGGGCCGGTGCTGTTCGATCCGGTGCAGGCCTGGGTGAAGCGGTTGGCGCAACTGCCGTTCGTCGCCGACCTCACCGTCGTACCGGCGCAACTCGCCAACGCCGGCCTGCTCGGCGCGGCCCACCAGGCGTGGTCCTCGATCCGCTGATTTAGCCCTGCCCGATCGAGTTGCCTGATCAGGCAGCGTTTCTGTACGACGCCGTGCGCAGGGAAGGCTTCTCCTGCGCATCTTTGCGCAATTCTTACGCAATTGCCTGGATCTGTGTAACGACGACCCCTCCCCACGCGATGCAACGGATGGATGGGGTGGGGGCACGTCATCCAAGGTTGGTCAAGGGGGGCCTGGACCAACCGGCAGGTCGGTCGATGGGGGGCCGTGGACCGACCGAACGCGTAGGCGGCGGAGAGGAAACTCTCCGCCGCCCTCGCGTTCAAGGCCGCTGATGGAGTACCGCCGGCGGCCCGCAGTGGGACCGGTCCTCAGGAGGGTGGAGGACCGCTCACCACCACTCCGGGCCCGCCGACCACCTACGGGTGCAGCCACTCCGGTTCGGGGAGGCGGGTGCGGTCCAGGCGGCCGTTGTCGTCGAGGGGGAGCTCTTCGATCGGGATCAGGTCGGCGGGGACCAGGTAGAGCGGGAGTTCCTTGCCGAGGTCGAGCATCAGGCGGGCCAGGACGGTGGGGTCGCTGTCCTCCAGTACGACGTAGCCGATCAGGCAGGTGTCGCCGCCGTGGTCGGACAGCGCGATGACGACGGCGTCGATGACGCCGGCCTGGTCGGCGAGGACGTGTTCGGTCTCGCCCGGTTCGACGCGGTGGCCGCGGATCTTGACCTGGTCGTCGGCGCGACCGAGGTACTCCAGCGTGCCGTCGGGGCGCCAGCGGCCGAGGTCGCGGCTGCGGTAGAGCCGTCCGCCGGGGTGGGCCGGGTCCGGGACGAAGGCGCGCTCGGTCTCCTCCGCGCGGCCGAGGTAGCCCTGGGCAACGGCTGCGCCGCCGAGGTGGATCTCGCCAACCCCGCCGACCGGCACCGGCCGCAGCGCCTGGTCCAGCAGCCGTACGGCGACGCCGTCGACCGGACGCCCGATCGACGGACGGTCCTCGGCCGGGTCGACCTCGTGGATCGTGGTGACAATCGACGCCTCCACCGGGCCGTACTCGTTGAACAACCGGCACTCCGGGTGCGCATCGAGGAAGTCCCGCACCTTGTGGGTCAGCACCATCGCCTCACCACCCGCGACGATCTCGCGCAGCGCGGGCAGTTCAGGCAGCCGACGCATCGTTGCCAGCAAGGCGGTCAGCGGGCTGAACGCCATGAAGAGCCGCTCGACCCCGTGGTCCCGCAGCGCCGAGATGACCGCGTCCGGGTCGTACCGGTCGTCCTCACCGATCAGCACCAGCGCAGCGCCGGACGCCAGCGCGGTGAACATCTCCTGGACATGTACGTCGAACCCGAACGACGTCCACTGCAGTGTCCGCAGCGAGCTACGCGTCCGCAGGTAGTGCCTCACGAGGTTGACCGGACCGCGATGCGGAACGAGCACACCCTTCGGGTTCCCGTTCGAACCGGAGGTGTAGATGCAGTAGGCAACATCATCGGCCGCAGCCCGCACCGGCGGCGCCTGCCGCGCTCTCGGGTCACCGTCGACCGCCGCGACCGGGACGAGCCGCACCCCGAGCCGGTCGGCCAGCGCAGCGTCGTCACCGACGAGCGCGACCGCGGAAGCGTCGTTCACCATGAAGGCCCAGCGCGACTCCGGTACGCCGGGATCCAGCGGCAGGTATGCCGCCCCCGACTTCAGCACCGCGAGTACGGCGACCACGAGTTCGGTGCCGCGAGCAACTCGAACCGCGACCAGCTGACCGGGCTTCACCCCGAGATCCGTTAGCTGCCAGGCGATTGCGTTCGACCGGCGCTCCAGCTCGGCATACGTGAGCTCACGCTCGCCCTGGATCAGCGCGACCGCATCCGGCGTCCGCGCGACCTGCTGCTCGAACAGCGTGTGCAGTCCACTCAGCTCACCGGCGACGACCGCATCGCGGCGACCGCGACCGATCGGGCCGACCGGTTCGAGGTCACCTTCCAGCCTGCGAAGGGCTTCGAGATCTGCCGCGATCGGCATCATCAACTGCGGAAGGCGAAGCCGCGGCTCAGCCGTTGCCCTGCGCAACACAGCTTGCAGGTAATTGAGCAGGCGGTCGATCGTGCTGCGATCGAACAGGCCGGCGCGGTAGTCCGCCGTACAGGTGATTCCGGCGCCGTGGTGCGTGAGACGCAACCGCAGGTCGAGTGGCTCGGGAAGTTCTTCGTCGCCGTCCTCGAACTCCACGAGCACCTGGAAGAGCGGGTCGCGCTGAAGGATCGAGAGGTCGGTACCGGCGTGGTCGAAGGCGCCCGTGGTCACGTCGCGCACGCGGTGTGCGAGCTCGCCGAGATCCGGTTCGCCCGACAGGTCGATCCGGATCGGCAACGCCCGGCGTACCGCTGCAGTGGTGTCGCCCTGCGGCCGGATCAACGCGGAGCCGATCGTGACGTCGTCCTGCGCGGTGAACCGCCCGAGCACAGTGCCCACGGCCGCCAGCATCGTCATCAGCGGGCTGACCTTGCGCTCGCGGCTGAAAACGAACACGGTATCGCCGAGCTCCTCCTCCAGCTCGAGCTTCACCGAAGCAATCTCACTCCGTCGGCCGCCATCCGCAGGCAGCACCAAAGGCTCCGCGCCAGCCAGCGCCACCTGCCAGTACCCGACATCCCGCCGCCGTCCACCGAGCGCGGGTGCCATCTCCCCCTCAACCACAACCCGCCGCAACTCCCCCACCCGACCTTCCGGATGCAAGATCTCAACAGCAGCCACAACCCCACCATCCGCAGCCCCACTGACGCTTGCCGGTACGACGGCGCCGTCGGATCCACCGGTGGTGCCCGCAGAACGAGCGGCGGTGGTGTCGGCCGGACCCTCGGTCGTGTCGACGGGGGCGCCGGCGGCCTCGTCATCGGGCTCGGACGCGTTGGCGTCGAGCTCGTCGTCGGACACGGACGCGTTAGCGGCGCGGGTGTCGCCGGGCGCGGACGTGGTGTCGGCGGGGGACGCGTCGTCGGCCTCGGACGTGTTGGCGGCGCGGGCGTCGCCGGGCACAGACGTGTTGGCGGCGGCGTCCGTCGCACTGTCGGCAGCTGGCGCGTCGTCGTCGGCTGACTCGGTTTGCGTGGTCTCGCCCGTCGTGCCGGCTGGCGTCTCAGCGGGAGTGGTCTCGTCCGACGTACCGGCGGCCGCCTCGGCCTGTGTGGTTTCGGTGAGGAGGGCGAGTTGTTCGCGCATGAGTTTGGTGACGCCGTCGACCAGTTGGCCGGCTACGCGGAGCTGTTGCGACATGAGGGCGGCTACTCCGCTGCCGGGGAGGTCGGCGGCACCGGTGGCGGTGGCGGCTTCCTCGACTCGGGTGGCCAGTTCGGCGAGGCCGGTACCTAGGACTGCCAAGGCGACACGCGCGTCGGGCTCACCGACCGGCTCGGTGCCGGAGTCGACCTGGGAGACGGCGATCTCCACCGGCTCCTCGGGTTGCACCGGCTCCTCGACGATTTCCTCTACTACCACAGGGGTTTCGGACGCTTCGTTGCTTTCGGCAACGTCGTCGGCGCGGGTCGTCTGGATCGCGACGGCGGTGGCTAGTTTGTGCGGGGTTGTGTACGTCGAGAACAGCGTCTCCGCCGACAGTTCGACCGCGAACTGTTCGTTGATCCGGGCAATCACCGGCGTCATCGACTCCGGTGTCCCGCCGAGTTCCGCGAAGGTGTGGTCGACGGTCAGGTCGTACGGGTCGAGCCGCAACGCATCACAAGTCAGATCCAGAACCGCATCGAGCGACTCGCGGTACCGCTCAGCCGACACCTCGTCACCCGACAGCGACCCGGCCTGCGCCAGGTAGTCCGCGTCGATCGAATGCGTCTCGGCCGGCAACGCGAACGGCGATTCCTCTTCGGCGTTGTCGTCCACCGCAGCGACCTCGTCGACCTCGGCCGGCGGGTCCAGCGGGATCCGCTTCACCGCGGCACTCGACGGCGCGAACCCAACGCCCTGCGCCCGAGCAGCCCGCTCGAAGGCACTCACCGACCCACGCACAGCCCCGTCCGCCACGGTCGCCGGCACGGCGGACGACGGGTCGACCGGGTGGTGCACGCGACGGAACGGGTACGTCGGCAACGGCACTCGGCCGCCGAACGCGTACACCTTCGACCACGTGATCTCGGTGCCCTGCTCGTACAACTCGGCCAAACCGTTCATCGTCGCCAGCACGGGGTCCTGCCCGAGGCGCTGCGCCGGGATCCACGTGCTGTTGGGCGCGATCCGCCGTCCGGCCGGGCTCAGTACGGCGTCCGGTCCGAGCTCGAGGAACCGTCGGCACCCGGCCGCGGTCACCGCCTCGACCGCATCGCCGAACAGCACCGGCTGCCGCAACTGTCCGACCAGGTAGTCGCCGTCGAGCACCGTCCCGGACTCGAGCAACTCCCCCGACCAGCTCGACACCATCGGCGTCCGCAGCGGCCGCAGCGTGATCCCACGAACGATCGTCGCAAAGTCCGCCAGGATCGGATCCACCAGCGAACTGTGGAACGCCCGATCCACATCCAACCGCTGCCAGGCAACCTGCAGCTGGTCAAGCTGCTCAGCCAACTGCCCGACAATCACCTCTGACCCAGTCAGCACGAACGACTGCGGACCGTTGCCTGCGGCAATCTCCACGCCAGACGTCTGCGCCAGCTCGCGAACCCGGTCTGCATCCGCCCGTACCGACACCATCGCGCCCGGCGCCGTCCCGCGCTGCATCAGCTCACCGCGCTTGGCGGTCAGCCGTACGCCGTCCGCCAGCGACAACGCCTCAGCCACACACAGAGCGGCGTACTCGCCGACGCTGTGACCAACCACGAGTGCCGGCTGCACACCGAACGACTGCCACAACCGCGCAAGCGCAAGCTCGAACGCGAACAGCGCCGGCTGCGCGGTCTCAGTCGGCCAGACACCCTCCGACTGACCGGCCGGGGTGAGCAGCAGGTCGAGCAGACTGCCGCCGGTCTCCTCGGCGTACACGCGGTCGCACTCGTCGAGCACCGAGCGGAAGACCGGGAAGCGTGCAGCCAATCCGGCCGCCATCCCGCGGCGGGCCGCGCCCTGTCCGGTAAACGCGTAGCCGAGCGGACCGGGTCCACCGCGCGGGATCTCGGTCGCCTGCGCCGAACCGAGCGCGTCAACCAGCTCGGCCTCCGACGCACCCGCAACGGCGATGCGATGGCGATGCGCCGGTCGCCCGAGCGCCGCCGTACCGGCGAGGTCGATCAGGCGGTGGCCAGTGCCGTGGCCGAGGTCGGCGCGGTAGAGCTCGACGAGGTCGGTCAGCGCGTCGGGGTCGGGGGCGGACAGCGGCAGTACGACTGGGCCGTCGTCACCCCGGCGTACCTGTCGCGGCGGCTCTTCCAGGATCACGTGCGCGTTGGTACCGCCCGCGTCCAAGGCGCTGACGCCCGCGCGCAACGTCGTACCGGCCTCCCAGTCGCGAGCCTCGGTGGCGATCACGAACGGGCTGTCGTCGAGGGCGAGCTCGGGGTTGGGCTCGGTGTAGTTGATCGTCGGGACCAGCGTGCGGTGCTGCAGCATGAGGATGGTCTTGATCAGGCCCGCCATGCCGGAGGCGCTGTCCAGGTGACCGATGTTGGGTTTGACCGAACCGATCGTGCAGAAGCCGACCTTGTCGGTGTGCCGGCGCAGCGCGGACGTCAGCGCCTGCACCTCGGCGGCGTCTGCGGTGGCGCTGCCGATCGCGTTCGCCTCCAGATAGCTGAGGGAGTCGGCGGCGAACCCGGCCCGCTCGAGCGCGCGCTCGATCAACGTCTGGTTGCCACTCGCGGTGTCGTCGCTGCTGACCGCGGTACCGCGGATGACGGCGTACACGGTGTCGCCGTCGGCGACCGCCTGGTCGAGCCGCTTGAGAAGTACGGCGGCCACGCCATTGCCGCCAACTGTGCCATCCGCGGCCGCATCAAACGCGCGCACGTGACCGGACGGGGAGAGGATCGACTCGGGCGAGGGTTGGTAACCCGTTGCCTGCGGCACCTGTACGGCGGACGCCCCCGCCAGCGCGAGATCCGCATCGCCGGACCGCAGCGCCTGGCAAGCCAGGTGGACCGCCACCAGCGACGACGACCAAGCCGACTGCACACCAATCGCCGGGCCGGTCAGACCGAGGCGGTAAGCCACCCGCGCTGCGAGCGAATCGCGGGCCTGCGGCTGACGGTTGTAAAGGTTCATGCCGGAGCCAGCGAAAACGCCGACCCGGTTGGTGGTGCCGCCGTAGCCGGCGTGTTCGAGCGCCTGATGACAAACCTCGAGGAACAACCGCTGAGCCGGATCCATCAACTCGGCCTCACGATCGCTCAACCCGAAGAACTTCGCGTCAAACGACTCCACATGCTCGAGAACCCCACTGACGGCGATCTCATCAGCTTCGTCAGCCGGGAACCGCCGTACGCTCTCGACCCCACCCACCAGGTTGTCCCAGAACTGCTCCAGCGTCTCGGCCCCCGGGAACCGCCCAGCCACCCCCACCACAGCCACCGGCTCAACCACCGGCTCCCGCACCCCAACAGCAGCCCGCGCCGCGACACCAGTCCCTGCATCGGCTTCTGCAGCCCTCGCGACAACGGACTCACCAGCGGGAACCGCGCGAGACTCGTCAGCCGAATCCACGTCGACCGCAGAACCAGATCCAACCGCCGAACCGGACTCCGCCGCCACAGACCCACCGGCTCCCGAGAGCCCAGCGGAATCGTCAGAGACAGACGCCCCCGCGGATGCCTCACCCAACTGCGCCGCCGCCAGCGCCGAAACCACAGACCCCAACTCAGCCGCCGAAGCAAGCGCAGCAGCCGAAGCAGACTCAATAGCCGAGGAGGCCTCGTCCACCGAGCCGCCCCCAGACCCCCCAGCCCCAGACTCAGCCACAACTGCAACTGCAGCCGCACCGTCCCCGTCGTCCACCACCGCAGCACCGGAGACAACCCGCGACTCCCCAGCAGCTACCCCCTCAGCGCCAGCCGCCCCCTCATCAACCTCAACCACCTGCTCCGCCGCGGCCCCCGCAGCCCCCACCTCCGAAGCAACGTCGCTCTCTGAGCCCGACTCAACCCCCGAGTCCGACTCCCCTGGCGACACCAGCTCACTTGCAGACGCGGATTCGGACGCCGAAGCAGGCTCGGTCACCGAGGCGGACTCAGTCGCAGACGCATCCTCGACCACCGAGACCGACTCAGCCGCAGACGCATCCTCGACCACCGAGACCGACTCAGCCGCAGACGCATCCTCGACCACCGAGACCGACTCAGCCGCAGAGGCGTGCTCGGTCACCGAGGCCGACTCAGTCGCAGACGCATCCTCGACCACCGAGACGGACTCGACTGCTGCGGCCTGCTCGGTCGGCGAGGCAGACTCGGCGGCAGCAGACGCAGACTCAGCCGCGAGCGCCGCGTCGTCCGCGCTCTCGGCAATCGCCGCGACCTCAGGATCAGGCCCGACCTCATCGGCGCCAACCTCACCGGTCGCCCCATCAACCTCGACCGCCGGGTCGAGCTCGTTCGCAGAGGAAGACTCGTCTACCGAGGCAGGCTCGGTCGCCGAGGCGTGCTCAAGTGCTGAGGCGAACTTGGGTGCTGACGCGAGCTCGGGTGCTGACGCGTGCTCTCGTGCTGAGGCGCTCTCGGCTGCTGACGCGTGCTCTGCTGAGGCGAGCTCAGCCACCGGGGCGGACTCGGCTCCTGAGGTGTGCTCGGTCGGCGACGCGGACTCGGCTGCTGCCGCGCTCTCGGGTGCTGGGGTGTGCTCGGACAGCGAGGCCGGCTTCGCTGCAGCAGACGCGGACTCATCCGCGAGCGCGTCGTCATCGCTCCCGGCAGCAGCCACGACCTGAGGACCAGCAGCGCCGACCTCTTCGGCACCAACCTCAGCGGGAGCCTCATCAACCTCGGCTGACTCCGCAGTCGCTGACCCCGTGGAGTCCGAGTCGGCTGCGGCGGCAGGCTCGGTAGTCGAAGCGTTGTCGACCGGCACAGCAGGCTCAGTAGTTGAACCGTCCTCGGACGGTTCGACAAGCTCGCTGGTCGAGGCTTCCTCGACTACTGCGGTGGGCTCGGTACCTGAAGCGTTCTCGGACGCCGAGGCGGGTTCGGTCGTCGAGGCGGGTTCGGTCGTCGAGGCGGGTTCGGTCGTCGAGGCGGGTTCGGTCGTCGAGGCGGGTTCGGTCGCCGCACCTGAGTCAGTTGCCGGCACCAGCTCGGTCGCCGCGCTGGATTCGGTGGCCGACACGGACTCGATGGGCGCGTCGGACTCGGCGGATGAGATCGCCGCGGCTGACCCGGTTGCCTCGGAGGACTCGGCGGCGGCAGGCGCGAGCTCACCTTCGGGTACGTCGTCGTTCGCGCGCTCGCCAGCGGGGTCGAACCCGGCGTCGACCGAAGCGGACCCGTCGCCGTCAACTTCGGCGGCAGCCTCATCAGCATCAGCCGACTCGGCCGTCGCAGCCGCGGAAACCTCGGAGTCCGACGGAACCGCCGACCCCGCCTCGACCGCGGAGTCCGTCGCGACCACCGAATCCTGCTCGGTGACAGATGCGGCCTCGGTCGCCGGAGCGGACTCGGTCGTCGAGTCGGGCTCGGTCGCCGACGTAGGTTCAGTCGGCGAGTCGGACTCGGTCGCCGACGTAGGTTCGGTCGTCGAGTCGGAGTCGGTCGCCGTCGTGGGTTCGGTCGGCGAGGTGGGCTCGGTCGCTGCAGCCTGCTCGGAGATCGAGGCCGACTCGGGTACCGAGGGGCGCTCGATGGCGCCAGGCGCGAGTTCGCCCTCGGGTGCGTCTTCGTCCGCGGGCTCGCCAGCGGGAACGACCTGGGGCTCGGCCGACACGGACCCTTCGACGCCAACCTCGGCGGCGGCGTCATCAGCATCTGCCGGCTGCTCTGTCGTCGGCGCGGGAGCCGCGGAGTCCGACTCGACCGCCGCGGCGAGCTCGGTGTCAGACGCCGACACCGACTCGGACACGGTCGCAGGCTCGATCGCGGAAGCGGGCTCGGTCGCGGGGGCGGACTCCGTGGACGACGCGTGCTCGGACGCGGTCGAGGAGGTGGAGGTGGAGTCTGTAGCCGAGGCGCGGTCGGTGGCTGAGGTGGGCTCAGTTGCTGGTGCGGGCTCGGCAGACTCGATGAGCTCGGCGGCCGGGATCGCGAGAGCGGGGTCGGCCGGCGCCGAGAGGGCGTCCGTGGATTCGGGTGCTGCCGAGGGGTCCTCGTCGGCAGCGGCCATTTCCGGCTCACCTGGTACCGGCGCTTCAGGGGCCGAGGCGTTCTCCTCGGCAGGCGCGACCACGGGCTCGGTGGCGTCCGGTGCGGCCGACTCGGCAGTTGCCGGGGCGTCCTCGTCGGCAGGCGCGACGGCGGGCTCGCCCGGGGTGGCGAGGGTTGGGGCGTCGTCGTCGGCACGTTGGGTGAGGGCATCACCCTTGAGCAGCGGCTGGGACGGCTCGGCCGCGGGCTCAGCCTCGAGCGGTGACGGTGGGAGGCGGTCGGCTGTGGGCTCGGCCTCGATGACCGACGACGGGAGGTGGTCGGCTGTGGGGTCGGGCTCGGCCAGCGACGACGGGGCGTCTGCGGGGTCGGCTGGGGTGGTGGGGGCGCCTAGGGTGGGGCGTTGGGGTGGGGTGGGGATGGATTGCTGGAGGGTTCGTTGCCAGGCTAGGCGGACGGTGGGGAGTTCGGTGGTGCGTTCTCCTGCGTCTTCCTCGGCGGAGATTTGGGTGTCGGCGGTGGCTGATTCGGGGCCTTCGCCGGTGGGGCCTGAGTAGGAGGTGGCGCCGGCGGGCTCGACGTACGGGTGGGGCGGGGTTTCTAGGGTGCCGTCGAGCCAGCGTTGTTTCAGGAGGGGGCGGAGGATCTTGCCGCCGGGGGTGGTGGGGAAGTCTCGGCGCGGGACGCCTACTACCTCGGCGACTAGGTTGAGGCGGGTTTGGATGAGGCTGCGGATGGCCTGGTCCATGCCGGGGATGGAGTCCGGCGTCAGGGCGTAGAAGACGACCAGGCGGTCGGTGCCGGACTCGACGTCGGGGACGGCGCAGGCGGCGACCAGGCCCTGCTCAGCGCCTACGACGGTGGCGGCTACGGCTTCGATGTCGTGGGCGTAGTACAGCGTGCCGCGCATGATGATGCGCTCGCTGTCTCGGCCGGTGACTACGACCTGGCCGCCGGTGATGAAGCCTTGGTCGCCGGTCGAGAGCCATTTGCGCATCGGCCAGTTGCCGACCGGGAACGCCTCGCGGTCGGCTTCCAGGTTGCCGAGGTAGCCGGGGGTGACGCGGGCCGACGCGACCTGGAGCTGGCCGATGCGGCCCTCGGGCAGTACGGCGCCATTCGGTGCCACGATCCGGACCGTCGTACCGGGGGCAGGCGCACCGACAGACACCAGACTCAGTACGCCGGGGGCTTCCGCACGAGGCTTGCCGGGGCGGGCGACGGCGACCTTGCCGGACGACGGGCGCTGGTCGACCCACTCGACGATTCCGGTGGGTGGGACGCGGACGCGGTGCACGTTGGGGGTGAGGCCGGGGCGGGCGAAGGTGATGCCGGTGACGGTTTCGGTCATGCCCCAGGCGGCGACGAAGGTCTCGGGTACGACGCCGAAGCGGTTCGTGAGGCGGAGGAATTCGGTCATCACGGGGACGGTGATCTGCTCGCCGCCGCTGACGAGGCTGCGCAGGGCGGACAGGTCCCAGTGGCGGTCGGGTTCACCCGCGATGGCCTGGGTCGTGAGGCGGTAGCCGAAGTTCGGGGACCAGGAGTGGTTGACGCGGTGCTGGTCCATCAGGTCTAGCCAGCGGAGGGGGTCGGCGAGGACCCAGCCGGTGTTGACGTGGATGTTGGTGCAGCCGGTGAAGACGGGCAGCAGGTGGTAGAGCAGGAACGCGCCGCTCTGGTCCAGCGGGAGCCAGTTGAGTGTCGTCTGCCCGGGCCGAACCGGCAGCATCGCCGGCGTCCCCGCCGCGAACTCGACCAGCCCGCGATGCGTCAGCTGCACGATCTTCGGCGTACCGGTGGTGCCTGACGACAACATCAGTATGGCGATGTCGTCCGCAGCCGGACGGTGGAATTCGTTGGTCGGCTCGTGGCCGGCCAACGCGTCCGGATCGAGCACCGGGAGACCGAGGTCGTCAGGCAGATCCGACGGACGGCCGATCAGGACGGTCCAGCCGAGGAGATCGGTCACGGTCCGCAGTCGCTCGCGGCCGGCTTCGGTGCGGTCGCCCTCCGGCGACGGGGCCATCAGCAGCGGGCGGATGCCGCCCAGCGTGCAGGCCCAGAACGCGGCGAAGAACCCGACCGGCTCGGTGCAGTGCACCACCGCGGGATCACCAGCCCGTACGCCGTTCGCTCGCAGGCCGGCGAGGATCCGCGCGGCGAGCTCGAGCAGGGTCGGGAAGTCGAGCTTGGTCTCGCGGCCGTCCGGGCCGATCTCGACCACGCCGGCGCCGCTGAAGTCGCGGGCCGCCCGCAGCAGGGCACTCGGCAGATCGCGCGGGTACCCGGCGGGAATCATCAACGCCGGCCCGGTACTGATCGCCGGCCGGTCCGCACTGCT
Organism: Kribbella sp. NPDC056951; assembly: GCF_042674205.1. Lineage (NCBI taxonomy): Bacteria > Bacillati > Actinomycetota > Actinomycetes > Propionibacteriales > Kribbellaceae > Kribbella > Kribbella sp. NPDC056951. Next base: position 247,066 of record NZ_JBHUQZ010000010.1, on the reverse strand, counting down.
CCTCACCACGCCGTCAGCACCACCAACGGTGTCTCACAGCGAGGGGCGGCGATCACGATGACGCGAGTCGGTCGGTGACCCACGGACAAGCGCCTCCCCAACTGGACGGAGCCGGGCTCAGGGCACACCCGTCTCGCTCTCACCGACAAGAAGCCCCGTATTTCGGACAGCCGGACCGATACCGTCACCAGGCAGCCCCGGTGCGTCATCGTGCCGACCGACAGCCGTGAACCCTACCAGCCGTCCCGGCCCCAGCAGCAGCCCGTTCCGGCCAGCAAAGAGTTAAGAATTCCACGACCTCGCCGACATGATGACAACGAGTGGCGGGGCGCCGGGATACGGCGCCGTGACGAAACAGAAACGGGTGGGCTGTGAGGGACTCGAACCCCCGACCCCCTCGGTGTAAACGAGGTGCTCTAACCAACTGAGCTAACAGCCCTTGCGACGGCAAACCGTATCACTGTCAGGACCTCAGACCTGCCAGGGCCTCGGCATAGTCGTCCGGATTTCGTGCTTCCGGCATCGCGTTGACGACCGACCAGCGGATCACTCCGGAACCGTCGATCACGAAGGTGGCTCGGCGGGCGCAGCCTCGGTCGGGGTCGAAGGCGCCGTACGACGAGGCGATGGCGCCGTGCGGCCAGAAGTCGGTGAGCAGGCTGAAGCCGAGCCGCTCGGCGTCGGAGTAGGCCCGCAGGGTGAACATGGGGTCGCAGGAGATCGCCAGGAAATCGGCCGTCGCCAGCAGGTCCGGACGGTCCCGTAGCGCCGTCAGCTCGCTCGTGCAGACCCCGCTGAAGGCGTACGGATAGAAGACCAGTACGACGGGACGCCCGGCGTACTGGTCGAGCCGGATCTCCGCGCCGTGCTGGTCGCGGGTGCTGAAGTCGGGGGCCCGGGTGCCGACAGCAGCTGTCACCTCAGCCCCGGCGACCCGACTTCGGAACCACCAGTTTGGTCGCCGACCAGTCGTCGGTGACGCTCAGCGTGCTCGTGGTGGACAGCCCGGCGGTCGGAGCGGCCTCGGCGATCTCGCTGCCCTCGACGTACCCGTCCCGGCCGACCTTGGGCGTCATCAGCCAGACGACTCCGCCCGCCTTCAGGTCGGTGAGGATCTCGAAGAAGGCGTCGACCAGGTCGCCGTCCTCCTCGCGGAACCAGAGCAGGACGACGTCGACCACCTCATCGGTGTCCTCGTCCACGAACTCTTCACCGGTGACTGCCCGGATCGCATCCCGCAGGTCGTCGTCGCAGTCGTCGTCGTAGCCGATCTCCTGCACGATCCAGCCGGCCTCCAGGCCGAGCCGGGCCGCCATGTTCGGCTGCTCCTTACCGTCCGCGTGGTCCGCGGTCGCGCTCACGTGTCCTCCTCGGTGATCCCCGTCGGAGCGGGGGTATGCGTCAGTAGCAGTAGTCCATCGTGACCTACCGCGTCGCGCAAGTATGCACGAGGTATCCGTGACGTGTCCGGTATCCGCGCGGCGGGTACTGTCCGTGTCCGCTCAGATCACGCTCCGGCAACCGTATTCTCGCGCGAGAGGAGACCGAAGTAGAACGCATTCCGAACAGGTGACAGGATTGCGGTGAAGACAACCAGAGAGAACGGCAGGACACCGTGGCTTCCGGACACGAACCACCAGCCATCATCACCGAGGGGATGCCCACCCAGCTCCCCGACATCGACCCCGACGAGACACGTGAGTGGGTCGAGTCGCTCGACGCCGTGCTGGACGAACGCGGCAAGGCGCGAGCGCGCTACCTGATGCTCAAGCTGATCGAGCGAGCCCGGGAGCGACAGGTCGGAGTGCCCGCCCTGCGGAGCACCGACTACATCAACTCGATCCCGCCCGAGCGTGAGCCGTGGTTCCCCGGCGACGAGCACATCGAGCGCCGGATCCGGGCCTTCATCCGGTGGAACGCCGCGGTGATGGTGAGCAAGGCGAACCGCAAGGGGCTCGAGGTCGGCGGTCACATCGCCACCTACCAGTCCGCGGCCAGCCTGTACGAGGTCGGTTTCAACCACTTCTTCCGCGGCAAGGACCACCCGGGCGGCGGTGACCAGGTCTTCATCCAGGGGCACGCCTCCCCCGGTATGTACGCCCGCGCCTTCCTCGAGGGCCGGCTCACCGCCGACCAGCTCGACGGATTCCGCCAGGAGGTGTCGCGCGGCCCGCACAAGGGTCTGTCGTCGTACCCGCACCCCCGCCTGATGCCGGACTTCTGGGAGTACCCGACGGTCTCGATGGGTCTGGCCGCCCTGGACTCGATCTACCAGGCGCGCTTCAACCGGTACATGCACCACCGCGGCATCAAGGACACCAGCGACCAGCACGTCTGGACGTTCCTGGGTGACGGCGAGATGGGCGAGCCGGAGTCGCTCGGCGCGATCGGCCTGGCCGCCCGCGAGGAGCTCGACAACCTCACCTTCGTGATCAACTGCAACCTGCAGCAGCTGGACGGGCCGGTCCGTGGAAACGGCAAGGTCATCCAGGAGCTGGAGGCGTTCTTCCGCGGTGCGGGCTGGAATGTCATCAAGGTGGTCTGGGGCCGCGAGTGGGACGCGCTGCTCGCCCAGGACCACGACGGCGCGCTGGTGAACAAGATGAACACCACGCCGGACGGCCAGTTCCAGACCTACTCCGTCGAGTCCGGGGACTACATCCGGAACAACTTCTTCGGCGGCGACCAGCGGCTGAAGCAGATGGTCAAGAACCTGTCCGACGACGACCTGCGCAAGCTGCCCCGCGGTGGGCACGACTACCGCAAGGTCTACGCAGCCTTCAAGAGCGCGAAGGAGCACGTCGGCCAGCCGACCGTGATCCTGGCCCAGACCGTCAAGGGCTGGACGATCGAGGCGCTGGAGGGTCGTAACGCGACTCACCAGATGAAGAAGCTGACCTCGGACGACCTGAAGACCTTCCGCGACCGGCTCTACCTGCCGATCGAGGACAAGGACCTCGAGGACGCCTACAACCCGCCGTACTTCCACCCCGGCAAGGACTCGCCGGAGTACCAGTACATGATGGAGCGGCGTTCCCAGCTCGGTGGTTTCCTGCCCGAGCGGCGGGTGCAGCCGAAGACGCTGAAGCTGCCTGGTGACGCGGTCTACAAGCCGCTCAGCAAGGGCAACGAGAAGACCCCGGTGGCGACCACGATGGCGCTCGTCCGGCTCTTCCGGGACCTGATGAAGGACCCGGAGATCGGGCACCGGATCGTCCCGATCGCGCCCGACGAGTACCGCACGTTCGGGATGGACTCGATGTTCCCGACGGCCAAGATCTACAACCCGCACGGGCAGACCTACGAGGCCGTCGACCGCGCCCTGCTGCTGGCCTACAAGGAGTCCTCGGCCGGTCAGCTGCTGCACGAAGGCATCAGCGAGGCCGGCGCGATGGGTTCGATGATCGCAGCCGGTACGGCGTATGCCACCCACGGCGAGCCGATGATCCCGTTCTACATCTTCTACTCGATGTTCGGCTTCCAGCGGACCGGTGACTCGCTCTGGGCGCTCGGCGACCAGCTCGGCCGCGGTTTCGTGGTCGGCGCCACCGCCGGCCGGACGACGCTGACGGGTGAGGGTCTGCAGCACGCGGACGGCCACTCGCCGCTGCTCGCCTCGTCGAACCCGGCGGCCGTGCACTACGACCCCGCGTTCGCCTACGAGGTCGCGCACATCGTCAAGGACGGCCTGCGCCGGATGTACGGCTACGGGCTGGACAAGGACAAGCCGTACGGCGAGGACATCTTCTACTACCTCACCGTCTACAACGAGCCGGTCGCGCAGCCGGCCGAGCCCAAGGATCTGGACGTCGCGGCCCTGCTCAAGGGCATGTACCGCTTCGAGGAGTACCAGACCGCCGCGGGTGACGACGTATCGCGCATCCAGCTGCTCGGCTCGGGTGTCGCGCTGCCGTGGATCCGCAAGGCCCAGCAGATCCTCGCCGAGGAGTACTCGGTGGCCGCCGACATCTGGTCGGTGACCTCGTGGAACGAGCTGCGCCGGGACGCGATCGCGGCCGAGGAGCACAACCTGCTGCACCCGGACGAGCCGGAGCAGGTGCCGTTCATCACCGAGCAACTGAAGGACACCAAGGGTCCGGTCGTCGCGGTGAGCGACTTCATGCGCGCCGTACAGGACCAGATCTCCCGCTGGGTGCCGAACGACTACACCTCGCTCGGTACCGACGGCTGGGGCCTGGCCGACACCCGGGCCGCGGCCCGGCGGCACTTCCAGGTCGACGCCGAGTCGGTCGTCGTCGCAGCCCTGCAGATCCTCGCGAAGCGCGGTGACGTCAAGCCGGAGGTCGCGGCCGAGGCGGCCCGCAAGTACCGGATCGACGACCCGACCGCGGTCGCCGGCGTGAAGCAGGAAGGCGCCGGCGCCTGATCGCCGCTTAGCACCGTAACGAGAGGGTCCACCCCGCCCCGGGCTGGACCCTCTCGTCATGTGGTGCGCCGATCGGCCGGTGGGCCGATCGGCAAGGGTGCGGCCGGGCCTGGTGACCCCGGCCGAACCCGTTCCTGGGACCGGTACGACGCCGCCGCTGGCGACTGTGGGCGGCAACGTCGTCCGGCCGTACCGCGGGTCGTCAGACCGCCGCGAATTCCAGTTCTGCGTTGCGCTCGGCGGCTTCCAGTTCGCGGACCAGGGGGAGGACGCGAGCCCCGAAGTACTCGATCTCCTCCTGGAAGTGCAGGAAGCCGCCGAGGATCAGGTCGACCCCGCGGCGCCGGTACGCGACGATGCGTTCGGCGATCTGTTCCGGCGTACCGATCAGCTGCGACCGGAAGCCGTCGTTGTACTGAACCAGGTCCTCGAACGACGAGTCCGCCCACATCCCCTTGCCATCAGGCGCTGACCGGCCGGCCTGGGTCACGGCGTCCCGGAACCCTTCGACGGCCGGTTTGTTGGCCTTGGCAACGATCTCGCGCAGGACGTCCCGGGCTTCCTTCTCGGTGTCGCGGGCGATGATGAACCCGTTCAGCCCGAACCGCACCTCGCGACCGCCCACGTCGGCCGCGCTTCGCCGTACGTCGAGGAGTTGTTCGGTGACGCCGTCGAAGTCCTTGCCGTTCGAGAAGTACCAGTCGGAGTGCTTCCCCGCGTTATCCCGGGCCGCGGTCGAGTTGCCGCCCTGGAACAGCTCCGGTACGACGCCTGGTTTCGGCTTCAGCGTGAAGTCGCGGATCCGGTAGAAGTCACCGGCGAACTCCACGTTGTCCTCGGTCCACAACTTGCGCAGCACCTGCAGGAACTCGGCCGACCGCCGATACCGCTCGTCGTGCTCCAGCCACGGCTCACCCAACGCGGTGAACTCGCCCTTGAACCACCCACTGACCACGTTCACCGCGAAGCGCCCACCTGAAAGGTGGTCCGCAGTGGCACCGAACTTCGCCAGTACGCCGGGTTGCCACAGCCCGGGGTGAACCGCGGCAATGACCTTCAGCCGCTCGGTCGCCAGCAGCAGGGCGAGGCTGAAGCTCGTCGATTCGTGCTGGAACTCGGCACCGTAGCTCGCCGTGTAGCGCACTTGGCTGAGCGCGTACTCGAACCCGACCCGCTCGGCCGTCTGAGCCAGCTTCTTGTTGTACTCGAAGTCCCAGCTCGTCCGTTGCTCGATGTCACTGGTGACGAGGCCACCGCTGACGTTGGGAACCCAGTAGGCGAACTTGACCTCGTCCGCGACGCGTTCGGTCGACATCAGCTGTACCAGGTCGGCTCGGGCAGTTCGCCGACGAGCAGGTGCCGGCCGACTTCGCGGCGCTTGTACGCCACCGGGTCGTGCAGGGTGTGGGTCCGGACGTTCCGCCAGAACCGGTCGAGTCCTTCGATCGTGGCGGTCGACCGCGCGCCGGTGACCTCGAAGATCCGGCTCGTCACCTCCAGCGCGACTTCGGTGGCCCGCGCCTTGACCGCCGCGACGCGTACTTCATGCTCGCCACGCTGCTGCTCAGTCACCTCCCAGGCGTTCTCGTGGATGACCTGACCTTCTAGCGCGACCGCGTCGGCCAGCGCTTCGACAGCCCACAGTTTCGACTGCAGATCGCCGTACGCGTCGATGACGGCGGGTTCGTCGACCGCGGACGCATGGCCACCGTGCAGCCAGGAGCGGCTCTTCTCGCGGGTGTAGGTGATCGCGGTCTCGAGCGCGCCGCGCGCGATGCCGAGGTAGAAGTTCACGAAGACCAGTTGGATGGTCGGGACGTTGAGCGTGTTGTAGACGCGTGGCTGGAAGGTCTTGCCGACGAACCCGGCCGCCTGGTCCCAGCCGACGCGGACATGGTTGAGGCTGACGCTGCCGCTCTCGGTCAGCCGCTGGCCGATGTTGTCCCAGTCGTCGTGGAACGTCAGGCCTTCGATATCGGACGGCACGATGACGAAGACATGGTTGCCGCTGTCGAGCAGCGTGCCTTCGAGCACGGTCACATCGGAGACCTTGCTGCCGGTCGAGAAGCTCTTGCGGCCGCTGAAGCTGATGGTGTCGCCTTCGTCGGTGACGACCACATCCGCGTCTCGTGGGTTCACTGCTCCACCGAAGAACCACTTGGCCGTCGTGGCCTGCTCTTCGACCGCGGCGATCTGTTCCTTGGTCCCGACCAGCCGCGCGGCCCAGAACCAGAGCAAGTGGTACCCGAGCAGCTGGCCGATCGACCCGTCGGCCGTCGCGACCGTCCGGATGACCTGGTACGCCGTCGGCCAGGTCTGACCGCCGCCACCATGTTCGGCCGGACCGAGCAGCGTGACGAGACCGGAGTCCTTGAGCAACTGAACTTCGTCGTACGGCGTGGCGCCGGCGCGATCGCGTTCCGCCGCGTCGACGGCGAGAATCGCGGCCACTTCGGCGGCACGCTGGATCCACTCCTGCGGGGTGGACGGGGTGATTTCGGACAGGGCAGGGCGAAGCGATGAGGTTGACATGAGTCTGAAACTCCTTGTTTCCCAGGGGATTCCGGATGGGGTGGGGTGAGGGCCGGCCGCTGGAATCAACACGCCTGGGAGGCGACGCGCAGCAGGTCGATGTGGCGGCGCTGCACCAGGATCAACTCGCGAGTCATAGTCCCATTGTCGACTGACTAAGTAGACATTCGTCAACCAGCCCGTGGCGCGTCTCAACCGGTGGACCTAACCTCGAGCCATGCCTGAGTTGATCGCGCCGGACGCGGCGCTGCACCAGTCCTGGCTGGAGTCGCTGGCCGAGTGGGGAACCGCCACACAGGACGGATCCGGGAACTACCAGGAGTTCGACGTCCACAGCGCCGAGGGTTTTGAGGCCTGGGTCAAACACCTGTGGGCGCGGAGCGACCCGAGTACGCCGATGAAGCCGGGGTTCGTGCACGCGACGCACTGGTGGATCGTCGAGGACGGTGAATACCTCGGGGCGATCACGTTGCGGCACAGCCTGACCGACAAGTTGCTCGAGGGTGGCGGACACGTCGGGTACGGCGTTCGCCCGTCTGCACGCGGTCGCGGGCTGGCGGCGTGGGCACTCGGCGAGGTCGTGAAGCACGCGCGGGAGCGCGGTCTGGAGCGCGTCATGGTGAGCTGCGACGACGCCAATCTCGCGTCGGCCAAGACGATCGAACGCAACGGCGGTGTACTGGAAGACGTCCGCGAGACCTGGCTGGGAACCACCCGCCGCTACTGGATCGCCACCTGACTGGTCTACGCGAAGTCGCGCGCCGACATTGCCGGACGGCGGCCTGACCCATTAAACTTCAGAACTCAGAAACTATCTACGAGATTTCGAAGGATGAAGCGATGCGGGTGGCGCTCGTGGGACTCGGAGACATCGGTCTCTCCGCACACCTACCTGCCCTCCAAAGACACCCAGACATCAACCTCGTCCAACTGGCAGATCCAAACCCCACCCGCCGAACAGCAGTCGCCGAGCTGCAGATTCCACTCTCGGCTGCTGTGGATCCCACCACCGTCGATGCAGTCGTGCTGGCCACTCCCCCGTGGGTGACTCCCGGGCTGACCATCAGCTACGCGCAGGCCGGATTGTTCGTGCTGGCGGAGAAGCCGGTGGCGACCTCTATCGAGGCTGCGGGGGTTTATGGGCGGCTCAACCCGGACGAGCGGGGGCGGGTGCAGGTGGGGCTCACGTACCGGCATGATCCGGCGATCGGGCAGTTGGCGAGCTGGATCGCGGATGGGACGCTGGGTGAGACCGTGCTGGTTCGCGCGCACATCTACGACGAACCGTTCCGCCCGGATGACACCGAGCACACCGCGCGCATCACCGCCACGCTCGAACACGGTCCGCCGGTGGTCCACGAGGGCGCACATGTGTTCGACTGGCTGACTTGCCTGCTGAACGGCCAGCCGACAGTTGAGGACGCTTGGGCGGTGCACACCCGCCCCGGCCTCCCCGCGCCGAACCTCACAGGCGCCCGTCTCACCTACCCGGGCGGCCACCAGGCTCTGGTCGAGTTCGGCTGGTTCACCGGCGCACTCCCCCGGTGCGAACTGACCGTCCTCGGCGACCGCGGCCTCGCCGTACTGGACGGCTTCACCTTCGATCTCACGTTGACGACAGCGGAGGGCGAGAAGGTGGTCCGCTTCCCCGGCGACCGGATGACGCGCTGCTTCGACCGGCAGCTCGACCGGTTCGTTGCCCTCTACAACGGTACCCGCGCAGCCGAACCGTCGCTCGACGACGGGCTCGCCGCGCTCCACACCGCCCAGCTGATCGCAGGGAAAACCACATGACCCTCAAACACTGTCACCGAACCAACCGCTCCGAGCTCAACGAGCTGTTGCCTGAGGCAATCGTCATTCTCCCGATCGGCGCCACCGAACAACACGGCCCGCACCTCGCGACCGGCACCGACTGGATGCTCGCCGAAGCCGTCACCCACCAGGCCGCCATCCTCATCCACGACCGCGCCCAACGCCCGCTCGTCCTCGCACCGACCCTCCCGTACGGCGCCTCCGACCACCACCTGCCCTTCGGCGGCACGCTGTCACTCACCCCAGAGACCCTTCTCGCCGTGCTGCGAGACCTCACCCGCTCACTCGCCGCATCAGGCGGCCGCAGACTGCTCCTGGTCAACGGCCACGGCGGCAACATCGGCGTCTGTCACGCAGCCGCCGCAGCGGCCTCCAGCCGGTACGACGTCAATGTCGCGCACCTCGACTATTGGCGCCTGGCCCGGGACACCGGCGACACCCCGCTCCCCGGTCACGCCGGTGCCTTCGAGACCGCGCTCATGCTGGCCCAGGACGAAGGACTAGTCGCAGAACGCCACCCGCGCCCCGATCCCCCGAGCAGTCCCGCGATCGACGACGTACAGCTGCACACCGCCGAAAGCTGGCGGCGGATCGACGGCTACACCGACCACCCGGAGCGCGCCGATGCCGACACCGGCCGCGCCTGGTTCGACCAACTCGCGACCGCCCTCGGCGATCGCATTCTCGAACTCGCGGAGGCGTTGTGATCGACTTCCACACCCACACACCAGCGTGGGAAACGTCGACCTGGCTGGGCGGTGCGGCGTTCGGCGCGGACGAGTTCGTCGCGTTCATGGACTCCGCCGGTATCGAGCAAGCGGTCGTCCTCAGCCATGACGGCCTGTTCGACCCGACCCCGGAGTCGAACGACGCGCTGGCCGAGTTCGTGCACAAGTACCCGAACCGCCTGACCGGCTTCGGAACCGTCGCCGTCCGCCGCAAATCCGCCGTACAGGAGGCCGAGCGGATGGTCGGCGAGCTAGGCCTGCGCGGTCTCAAACTGCACCCGTGGCTGCAGGGTTTCAGCATGCACGAACGCGTGCTGGATCCGATCTGCGAGGTGATCACGTCGGTCGGCGGTGTCCTCCTCAGCCACGACGGCACCCCGCCGTACTCGACCGCCGGTCAGATCGCCGCCCTCGCCCGCCGGCACCCGAAGCTGCGCGTCGTCCTCGGTCACGGCGGCCTGCACGACCTCTGGCGCGAATCGCTCGCGATGACCCAGGAGACCGAGAACCTCTACCTCTGCCTGTGCGGAACCCCGCCGTACGCCGCCCGTCGCATCCTCGCCGAAGCGCCGCCGCACAAGGTCCTCTTCGGTACCGACGCCGGCCTGTCCGACAAGGCCAGCCAGGACTACGCGGTCGCCCGGGCCAAGGAGATCGACGGCTGGGGCATCACCGACGCCCAACGCCAAGCCATGCTCATCGACAACCCCCGCCGCCTCCTGGAAAAGCCATGATCGCAGCGATCCAAACCGCAAAGATCAGCCTGGAAGCCGATCCTGAGCTACTGGTCCGCGGCGCCCGAGGCGCGCACGACCGCTCGGACTTCCTGCTCGTCCGCGTCATCACCGACGACGGCATCGAAGGGTACGGCGAAGTCAGCGCCACCCCACTGTGGTCAGGCGAGGACGGCACCTCGGCCGACCACTTCATCCGAACCGTGATCGCCCCCGCCCTGATCGGCACGCCACTCACCCCGGTGGGCGCAGCCGACGACCTCATGGACAAGGTCCTGCACGGCAACCCGTTCACGAAGGCCGGCGTCTCGATCGCATTGTGGGACGCGTTCGCGCGCACCCTCGGCGTACCGCTGGCCGTTGCACTCGGCGGCGCCTACCGCACCGAGATCCCGATCAAGCTCTCGCTCTCCGGCGACGGCGAGCACCTCGAACGGGCGTACCAAGCCGCGACCGCCGCAGGGTTCAGCGCCTTCAAGGTGAAGGTTGGCGTCGGCAACGACCTGCAGCGGGTTCGCCAGGCCCGCCAACTCGTCGGCGACGCGTTCCTCGGCACCGACGCGAACGGCGGCTGGTCCCGCGCCGACGCCTCCCGCATCATCCCCGAGCTCGCCGCCCTGAACGTCGACTTCGTCGAGCAACCGCTGGAACCCCGCGATCTGCGAGGTCTCCACGAGCTCAGACAACTGGGTCTCCCGGTGATCGCCGACGAGTCCGTGTTCGGCCTCCACGACCTCGTCGACGTGATCGAGGCCCGTGCCGCCGACGTCATCAGCCTGTACGTCGGCAAGTCCGCCGGCCCCGGTCGCGCCGTACAGATGGGTCAACTCGCGACCGCGCACGGCCTCGACGTACTGATCGGCTCGAACGGCGAACTGGGGATCGGCGCCGCGGCCCAGCTGCACGTCGCGGCCGCGTTGCCCCGGCTGTCGGCGTACCCGAGCGACATCATCGGCGCCCACTACTACACCGAAGACGTGCTGGCGAAGCCGCTCGACAGTGACGGCCGGCTGGTCCGGTTGAGCGGTGAACCCGGCCTGGGAGTGACCTTGCGAGCCGACCTGTTGCGGGAGTTCCGATGATCGTCGATGTCCACGCGCACACTCCGACCCACCGCGACGCGGTCCCGGACGACGAGCGCCAGGTGTATACGAACTGGCGCAACGACCGGCCGGTGGTGACCACCAACACCTGGGCCGAGTACGACGAGGCGATGGCGGCGGCCGACGTGTCGATCGTGTTCAACATCGCCGTCGACGACCCGGTGGCCGCGACCGGGCTGCCGTATCCGCCGGAGCGCTGCAACGACAACACGATCGAGTTCGTCCGGGACAATCCGTCCAAACGGATCGGTTTCATGTCGGTGAACCCGACCGTTTTCGGCGCGTTCGACGAAGCCGATCGTTGCCGCGAGCAAGGTCTGGTCGGCGTGAAGCTCGGCCCGAACTACCAGAACTTCGACCCACTCGGCGAACATGCGCTGGCGTTCTACGACTACTGCCAGACGCACGGCCTGCCGATCCTCTTCCATTCCGGCGCATCCCCGATCCGCGAGGCCCCGCTGCGCTACACCTATCCGCTCGTCACCGACGAGATCGCGCTGCGGTACCCGGAGCTGCGGATCGTGATGGCGCACATGGGTCACCCGTGGAGCCGCGAGACGGTCGTGACGATCCGCAAACACCCGCATGTGTACGCCGATGTCTCGTCGATCTACCTGCGTCCGTGGGTGCTCTACCAGTCGCTGATCAACGCCGTCGAGTGGGGTGCGGCCGGCAAGCTGCTGCTCGGATCGGACTTCCCGATCGCGAACACCGGTGAGGCGATCGCCGGGCTGCGCACGGTCAACGACATGCTCGAAGGCACGAAACTGCCGCGCGTTCCGGACGAGGTCATCGAGGGGATCATCCATGCCGATGCCCTCGGCAACCTTGGTTTGAAGGTGCCCTCATGATCATCGACGCCCACTGCCGGATCGGTGACGGTCGCGAGGTCTCGTTGAATCCGGCCGACCTGATCGCCACGATGGATGCCCTGGGCATCGATCGCGCGATGATCGCGCCCGGCGAACGCTGCACCGCGTACGACAATCGCGAAGGCAACGAGCTCACCACGACAGCCGCCGTACAGTCGGACGGCCGTCTGCTCGCCTACGCGGTCGCCAACCCGTGGCGCGGCCGAGCCGCAATCGACGAGCTCGACCGAGCCAGGGACGCCGGAGCCGTGGCGCTGGCTGTCGACTCGACCCTGCAGGGGTTCGACCTGCTCGACGGACTCCTCGATCCGCTGCTCGACTTCGCCACCGAAGCCGGCTGGTTCGTCTACGTCCGGACCGGTACGCCGGCCACCGCGCTCCCGCTCCCCCTGGCCACCCTTGCCCGGCGCCGCCCGGAGTTGCCGGTGCTGATGGGCAAGAGCGGCGCGACCGACTTCTGGATCGACGCCGTCCCCGCCCTACTGCACGCCCCCAACCTGTACGGCGATACGTCGTACGCACCGTGGGACACCGTGCTGAACGGTTTCCTGGCCGAGCCCGGGATCGGGGCCGGCCGGTTGGTGTTCTCGACCGATTCGCCGTACACGGTGCCGTTCGCCGAAGTCGACCGGATCCGCGACTGGCCGATCGCCGACGACCAGAAGTCCGCCGTGTTCGGCGGCAACCTCGCCCGGCTGCTCGCCCGGTGACCTTCAAGGAGGACGACATGGCCACCACAGCAATCGGGTCCGAGCGACCCACCGACGCTTCACTCCTGGTCCGCGGGGTCTCCCCCGTGCTCGAGGTCCCGTTCACCGCTGACGGTGAGGTCGACTACGCCGGCTTCGAGCGGGTCGTCGGGTACGTGCTGTCGACCGGCGTCACCAGCGTGATGTTCCCCGGGTTCGCCTCGGAGTTCCACAAACTGTCCGAGGCCGAACGCCGCAAGCTGACCGGGATCCTGCTGTCGCAGACGCGCGACCGCGACGACGTGGCGGCGGTGGTCGCCGTACAGGATCATGCGACGCGGCTCGCGGCGTTGCGCGCGATGGAGTCGGTGGAGGCCGGGGCCGACCTGATCAACCTGCTGCCGCCGCACTTCTTGTCGCCGTCGCGCAACGCGCTGGCCGATCACGTGCGCACGGTGCTGACCGCGATCGACCCGATCCCGATGGTGCTGCAGTACGCGCCGAGCGAGACCGGTACCAGCCTCGACGCCGACCTGCTGCGCTCGATCGCGCAGGACCACCCGAACCTCCGCCTGGTCAAGGTCGAGTCGAGCCCGCCCGGCCCGCTGATCGCCGAGCTAGCCGCCGGTACGCCGTCCCTCGCAGCCCTGGAGGGGTACGCCGGGGTCCAGCTGCCCGACGCGATCCGCCGGGGCGCGGTCGGCACCCAGCCGGGTTGCTCGCTGACCGAGGTCTACGTGGAGATCTGGCGCCGCTTCGCCACCGGCGACGAGGCCGGCGGCGTCGAACTGCATCGCCGCCTGCTCCCGTACATCTCGTACTGGATGCTCGACACCGAGCGCATCATCGCCGCCGAGAAACTCATCTCCGTCCGCCGCGGCCTCTTCGATTCCCCCTACTGCCGCGAACCCGCCCACCACCTGGACCCCGAAGAAATCCACATGGTCGACCGAGCCCTGGCCGACTTCGCCGACCTCCTCCCCCACCTCGGATGATCGATACCTCTGAGGAGCCTCAGGGGTTAGGGCAGGCGGAGGCGGGCGGTGAGGGCGTGGCCGTACATGAGTTCGGCGTCGGCGATGGCGGCGGTCGAGGGCGCGATTACGCGTGCGCCTCCTGGGGTTAGGCGCTGGTAGGTGACGGTCTTGAGGAACTTGCCGACCCAGAGACCTCCGGTGTAGCGCGCGGCACGGCCGGTGGGCAGTACGTGGTTCGTGCCGATCGACTTGTCGGAGAACGCGACCGTCGACTCGGGGCCGATGAACAGGGAACCGTAGTTGCGCAGGTTGGCCGCGTACCAGTCGTCGTCGCTCGTCTGGACTTCGAGGTGCTCGGGCGCATAGGCGTCCGACACCTGAACGGCTTCTTCGCGGGACTCGCAGACCACGACCGTGCCGTGCTCACGCCAGGCTGTTCCGGCGACCTCGACCGTCGGCCAGTCGCCGGCCAACCAGCGATCGACCTCCGCGATCACCGCCGTACCGAAGTCGTGTGAGGTGGTGACGAGCAACGCCGGGCTGTTGAAACCGTGCTCAGCCTGGCCGAGTAGATCGGCGGCGACCAGTCGCGGATCCGCGGTCTGGTCAGCGATCACCGCGACCTCGGTCGGTCCGGCGAGCAGGTCGATGCCGACGGTTCCGAACAGCTGCCGCTTCGCCTCGGCGACGTACGCGTTCCCGGCACCGACGACCAGATCGACCGGCGCGACGTCCTCGACGCCGAAGGCGAGCGCAGCAAAGGCCTGTACGCCGCCCAGGCAGAGGATGACGTCCGCACCGGCGAGGTTCATCGTGTAGAGCTGTGGACCGTAGATGCCCTGGCCGTCCCGGGGCGGCGCGACTGCGACCACCATGTCGACCCCAGCGACCTTCGGCACGGTCACGGTCATGATCGACGACGCGATCAACGGATACCGGCCACCCGGCGAATACGAACCGACCTTCGCGACCGGCAGATGCCGATGCCCCAGTACGACGCCCGGCAGCGTCTCGACCTCGAGGTCCTGCAACGTGTCCCGCTGTGCCCGCGCGAACCGCTCGACCTGGTTCCGCGCGAACTCCAACTGCTCCGCGAGCTCGTCGTCAACCGTCTCGGCAGCAGCCTTGATCTGCTCCACCGGTACGACGAAGGCTGGCGGCTCCCAGCCGTCCAGCTGCGCCGACCATCGCCGGATGGCGGGTTCGCCCTCGTGCTCCACCTCGCGAAGGATCCGGCTGACGGTGTCGATCACCTCCTGCTGCCGCTCGACCTGCTGCGGCCAACCGGTCTTGAGGTGCTCGGCCATCGTCGCTCCTTACGTCGCCCCGAAACTGCGTGAGATCGCTGCGAAGATACGTGCCGGACGGTCGGCGAGGTAATGGTCGATCACCGACACGAGTGGACCACTGGTCCGGAGGATCCAGTCGCCGCTCTCCTCGAAGCCGCCGTTCCGCACGTCCAGACCGATGGTCTCCACGTGGTCCACCCCGACGTCGATGTACTGCCCCACCGCGTCCTTCAGCACCCGCAGCCGAAATGTCAGATCGATGTCGTTGCGATCGGCAACATAACGAGTGACGTCGACCGGCCCCTCCATCCCATCACCATTGGTCCACACGGGCCAGCGCTGCTCGTGCAGATCCATCGTCCACACGACCGCGCCGTCGATCAGCAACTCGAGCTGATAGACGCCCGGCTCGATACCGCCGGCCAGGAACCAGCGGTGGTACCAGAACGACACCTCATACCGGTTCAACCGCGGATCGACCCGCACCCGTTGCGAGGCCGAGGCGTACGACTTGGCCGGTGTCCGAGCCCGATTGTTGACCAGCGCGAGCCGGCCCGTGCCGTACAGCGCCTTGTTGTCCGCAGACGGCGCCGGCCCGTCGTCCAGCTGGGTCCCGTACGCAATCACGCCGGGGATCCGACCGGCAGCGACGTACTGGGCCGTTGTGGTGAGGGTCGCCGTGCAGTACGCCGGTGTTGCGTGCAGCGGCGCGTCGAGAAAGCGGCCGGTGTAGATCAGCGGGATCAGTTCAAGACCGCGAGGGTCGGTGTGGCCGAGGATCTCGTCGAGGCAGGCACCGAGCGAGCCGGCGACCGTGGTGTTCTCGTGGTGCCCGTCGAGGAACGGGTAGATGATCCCGTCGACGTACGGCGCGTATTTGTCGAGGAACTTCGGATCCGTGGCTCGGCCGAAGTACGCGCAGGTGTAGAACCGCAGCTCCGGGCTGATCGCCTTCGCGGCGTCGAGGAACTCGCGCATGTACGACGGCCTGAACAACTCGGCGTTGGCGCCGACCTCGAAGTCGTCGATCGCCCAGGCCTTGAAGTTCGGGTACTTGACCGCGAGCTCCGCGAACGCCTTCGCCCAGCCCACGTAGTCGAGCCGGTACGGGCGGGACGCGCGACCGTAGTCGGAGGTCTCGCTCGGCGGGACGATGTACGGGATCACGTCGATCCCGGCGACGGCGGCCGCGGGCAGGAACTCGTTGCACAGGTCGTCGAAGTCGGTCGGTGAGTCCCAGATGCAGAACAGGTAGGTGTTGACCCGCAACTGCAGCAGGCGGCTGATCAGGGCGGGCGTGTCGAGGTGCCGGTAGCCGTCGGCGCGCGGTGCACGCTCCCGCAGCGCGGCCCCGACGGTGTTGCCACCGGTCAGGGTCGCTTTGATGCCGCCGACCGGGACTGGATACGAACCCATCGAGAACCACTCCATTTCGGGAGGGGAAGTTCGGTTAGACCACTTCGGCGCCGAGGCGTTCCGAGATCGTCGCGGCGAGCTGGACCAGCGCGGTCTGTGCCTGCTTGCGCTTTTCGCGGGTCAGATCGCGAGCGAACGACGTCACGCCGACCGCGCCGGCGACATGCTCACCAGCGGTGAAGAACGGCGCCGCGACACACGCGATATCCGCCTGCTCTTCCTGATCCTCGACCGCGAAACCCTGTTTGTGCACCTTGGCCAACTCGGCCCGGAAGGTTTCCTCGTTGACCGGCTTCGCCTTCGGCCCGTAGCCCTGCTCCAGGTGGCCGAGCAGCGGGGTCAGTTCCTCATCCGGCAGGTACGCCGCGATCGCCTTGCCCAGTGCGGTCAGGTTGAAATGCGAGACCTTGCCCGGGTAGGTGTCGAACTGGATGAACCCCGGCATCGCGGCCTTGGCGACGTACACGATCGAGGTGCCGGTCAGGACGCCGATGTGCACCGGCATGCCGAGCCGGTCGGCGACCTCGCGCAGTTCGCGGTTCGCGACCGAGGACAGGTCGACCTTGCGGATCAGCTGCGTGGCCAGCCCGTACAGCCGTAGGGTCGGCCGCCAGAAGTGACTGCGCCCGACCACCCGGCGGCTGGCGTAGTCGCGCTGCTCGAGGGTGTAGACGATCGACGCGCAGGTGGCGAGCGGGATGTTCGCCTTCTTCGCCAGCGCGGTCAGCGTCAGCTCCTCGTCGGAGGTGACGAGGGTTTCGAGCACCGTCAGCGCCCGCGCCACCGCCGGTGACGGCGACCGCTCCTCAGTGCTGTCCATCCTGTTCTCCCACCCTTCGCTCGGAACCGCAGTCTAGCTCCTCCCCCGAAGCCTTCTGCGCCAATTGGTATATACGGAATCACAGAAATCTATCTCAGATCTTGAAGTCACTCCAGAATCGTGCAACCTTCCGGAGAAAGGAGGAAATCGATGTCCGAACCCCTGAACCGCCGGACCTTCCTCCGGGTGTCCGGTCTGTCCCTGTCCGCCGCCGCCGTCACGGGGTGCTCGTTCTTCTCCACCGACGCGAAGAAGACCACGGCCTCTGGCGCCACCGCCGACGCGGGCGCCAAGGAGTCACCGGCACTGGCCCGCCTGGTCAAGGACGGCAAGCTGCCACCACTCGAGCAACGGCTGCCGAAGAACCCGATGGTGCTCAAACCGATCCAGTCCGCCGGCAAGTACGGCGGTGTCCTGCAGCGCGGCTCGATCGACCGCAACGCCGCGCAGAACGGGTACGTCGAGTTCGCCGGCCTGGTCGAGTGGACGCCGACGACTCCGGCCAAGGTCGGTCCGGGCCTGGCCGAGAAGTGGGAGGTGCTGGACGGCGGCAAGGTCTACGTCTTCCACCTCCGCGAAGGCCTCAAGTGGTCCGACGGCCAGCCGTTCACGACCGACGATCTGATGTTCGCCTACGAGAAGTCGTTCCTGAACAAAGAGCTGAACCCGATCTTCCCCGGCTGGCTGAGCCCGGGCGGCAAACCCGGCAAGTTCGTCAAGGTCGACGACCACACGCTGCGGATGGAGTTCGCCGTACCGCACGGGTTGTTGCTTCGCTATCTGTGCTTCATCGGGCTGACTGGTTTCGGCTCCAGTTCGGCGCTGTTGCTGCCGGCGCACTACCTGAAACAGTTCCACAAGGAGTTCGCCACTCCGGCGCAGATCCAGGCCGCGATGAAGCAGAATCCGGCCTCGACCTGGGCCGACTTCTTCACCGCCCGCCGGAACATCTGGAAGAACGCCGACGTGCCGGTCCTCGGTCCGTGGAAGCTCGTCGCGCCACTGCGTGGTTCCGGCGTGACCGCCCGACTGGAGCGCAATCCGTACTACTGGAAGGTCGACGAGCAGGGCCGCCAACTGCCGTATATCGACAGTCAGCAGTACACGGTGATGCCGGCCGAGACGCTCGGGCTGCGCGCGGCGAACGGCCAACTCGATCTCCAGGTGACCGATATCCAGGCCGAGCAACTGCCGCTGCTGATCCGCAACCAGCAGTCCAAGGGCTACAAGGTCAACCGTTGGGTGGCAGAACCGAACACCTCGCTCAACTTCAACCAGAGCCATCCCGATCCGGTTCTGCGGGAGCTGTTCCAGAAGATCGACTTCCGGGCCGGGCTGTCGCACGCGATCAACCGCAAGGAGATGAACGACGCGCTGCTGGCCGGCCAGGGGTTCGTCCGGCACCCGTGCGCCCAGCCCGAGGACGAGTACTGGGAAGACGGCATGGGCCAGCGGTTCATCTCGTACGACGTCGCCGAGGCCAACAAGCGCCTGGACGCGGCCGGCCTGACCCGGCGTGGTTCCGACGGAATGCGGCTGCGGCCGGACGGGAAGAAGCTCCAACTGGTCGGCCGCTGCTTCGAAGTCGGTGTCGGTATCGCCGCCATCACGGTCCTCGAGTACGCGCGTCGGTACTGGAAAGCCGTCGGCATCGACCTGGTCGCGAAGCCGATGTCGCTGGACCTCTGGTACGAGGAGATCCCGCACGGCGACTACGACCTGGTCGCCTATCCCCCGGCCACGATCCTGTGGGACATCGACTCGCTCTGGTACATCCCCACCAGCGGGCTGACCTACTGGGCGCCGAAGTACGGCAACTGGTACGGGAACCCGAAGGACAAGTTCGCCCTCGAACCCAGCGGTGACATCCGCAAGCTGCAGACGATCTACGACGAGCTGCTGATCACCGCCGACGACACCAAGCGACTCGACCTCGGCCGGCAGATCCTCCGACTGCACGACGAGAACGTCTGGATCATCGGCACGGTCGCAACGCCGTTCCAGCCGCTGATCTCCGCCGGCGACCTGCGCAACGTCCGACCGGACGCGATCGCCAGCTTCCGCACCCACTACGAGAACGCGTCAGCCCCCGAGCAGATGTACTTCGACAACCCGGACAAGCACAGCTGATATGGGCGGCTACCTGGTACGCCGATTACTCGCGATGCTGCCGACCGTCGTACTGATCTCACTGGTGTCGTTCCTGATCATCCAGCTGCCGCCTGGCGACTACCTGACCACGGTGGTCGCCAAGCTGCAGGCGCAAGGGCAGACGCTGCCGCCCGAGCAGTTGGTGGCATTGCGGCAGCAGTACGCGTTGGACGCGTCGCCGCTGGAGCAGTACTGGCGATGGATCACCAACATCGTGCTGCACGGCGACTTCGGTACGTCGTTCGAGTACAACAAGCCCGTCTCGACCCTGCTCGGTGAGCGGCTGCCACTGACGTTGGCGCTCGGTCTCGTGACCTGGATCGTCGGGTGGAGTATCGCGCTGGCCGCCGGTATCTATTCGGCGGCGAGGCGGTACTCGAAACTCGACTACGTCATCACGACGTTGAGCTTTCTCGGTCTCGCGATCCCTGGCTTCCTGATCGCGCTGACCGCGGTGTATCTGCAGTTCAAGCTGTTCGGGCGGACGGTGTCCGGCATCTTCTCGCCGGAGTTCGAAGGCGCGGCCTGGAACCTCGGCAAGCTGCTCGACCTGGTCAGCCATCTGTGGTTGCCCGTCCTCGTGCTCGCCTCGGGCGGTATCGCCGGCACGGTTCGCGTACTGCGCGCCAATCTGCTGGACGAGCTGCACAAGCCGTACGTGACCGCCGCACGCGCCCGCGGGCTGACCGAGCGGCGGCTCCTGCTGCGCTACCCGACCCGGGTCGCGCTGAATCCGTTCATCGCCACCATTGGCTGGACGATTCCCGCGCTGTTCGACGGTGAGGTGCTGGTCGCGACCGTGCTCGGGTTGGAGACCACCGGGCCGCTGCTGCTCAATGCGTTGAAGAGTCAGGACATGTATCTGGCCGGCGGGATCATCCTGATCGCCTGCATTCTGACGGTGATTGGCACGCTGTTGTCCGACCTGCTGCTGGCCGTCGTCGATCCACGAGTCCGCGTGGGGTACGTCGGATGACCGGGACACCGTCACTCGTCGACCTGCCCGCCGCCTCTGACACCGCGCCCACCCTCGCCCTGGCGTCCCAGCGCACGCTCGTCTGGCGGCGGTTCAAGCGCAACAAGCTCGCTGTGGTCTCGCTGTGGATCGTCGGCTTCATCTACTTCGTCGCCGTGTTCTGCGAGTTCCTCGCCCCGCACGCCCAGGACACCTACGCCGCCGACCGCGCCTTCGCCCCGCCACAGGTGCTGAAGGTCTCACTCACCTCCAGCCCACACCTCTACGTCAACGGCTACCAAGGCACACCGAACCCCGAGACGCTGCTCCGCGACTACACCGTCGAAAAAACGCAGCGGTACGGCGTACGCCTGTTCGCGAAGGGTGATTCGTACAAGCTGTGGGGGCTGATCCCGGCCGACCGCCATCTGATCAGCACTCGCAACGCGACCGCGCCGTTCCACCTGCTCGGGACGGATGAGCAGGGCCGGGATCAGTTCTCGCGGCTGATCTACGGCACCCGGATCTCGATGTCGGTCGGCCTGATCGGGGTGGCGGCCGCGCTCGTGCTCGGGCTGCTGCTCGGCGGCATCTCGGGGTACTTCGGTGGGTTGACGGACGGGATCGTGCAGCGGGTGATCGAGTTCTTCATGTCGATCCCGACACTGCCGTTGTGGCTCGGCCTGGCCGCCGCCGTACCGCCGGGGTGGAGTCCGTTGAAGACGTATTTCGCGATCACGCTGATCCTGTCGCTCATCGGGTGGACGGGTTTGGCGCGGGTGATTCGCAGCCGGTTCCTGCAGATCCGGGGCGAGGACTTCGTGCTGGCCGCGGAACTCGATGGGGCGCGGTGGCATCGGGTGGTCGGGCGACACATGCTGCCCGCGTTCACGAGCCACATCATCGCGTCGCTGACCCTCGCCGTACCGGGGATGATCCTTGGCGAGACCGCGCTGTCGTTCCTGGGGCTCGGTCTGCAGGCGCCGGTGGTCAGCTGGGGTGTGCTGCTCGGGAGCGCCCAGAGCATCCGGGTGCTGTCCGCCGCGCCGTGGCTGCTGTCGGCCGGAGTCGCGGTCGTGATCGCGGTGATGGCACTCAACTTCGTCGGCGACGGACTGCGCGACGCCGCCGACCCCTATGAGTCGTGAGGCCGCTGATGAGTCTGCTGGAGATCGCCGGGTTGAGCACCCACTTCGCCACGGCCGACGGGTTGGTGCGAGCGGTCGACGACGTCAGCCTGCGGGTCGAGCCGGGGCAGACCGTGTGTGTCGTCGGTGAGTCCGGCTGCGGGAAGAGCGTCACCGCCCGGTCGATTCTGCGGTTGATCGATCCGCCGGGGCGGATCGTTGCTGGAAGCATCCGTTATCAGTCGGCAGGTGCGGCGGTCGATCTGGCTGCGCTGGATCCGACGGGTGCCGAGATGCGGCGGATCCGGGGCAAGGAGATCGGCATGGTGTTCCAGGAACCGATGGCCGCGCTCAGCCCGGTCCACACGATCGGTCGCCAACTCACCGAGACCTTGCTGCTGCACGAGCGACTGGGCAAACGCGAGGCCCGGGAACGCGCTATCGACGAACTGCGCAGTGTCGGCATCCCGCAACCGGAGCAGCGGATCGACGCATACTCGTTCCAGCTCTCGGGCGGTATGCGACAGCGCGCGATGATCGCCATGGCACTCGCTTGCCGCCCGCAACTACTGATCGCCGACGAGCCGACCACCGCCCTGGACGTCACCACGCAGGCGCAGATCCTCGACCTGTTGCGTTCGCTGCAGGAGGACCGCGGGATGGCGATGCTGTTCATCACCCACGACCTCGGCGTCGTCGCCGAACTCGCTGACCGAGTCGCCGTGATGTACCTCGGCACGGTCGTCGAGGAATGCGATGTCGACTCTCTCTTCCACGATCCGCGCCATCCGTACACCCGAGCACTCCTCCGTGCCGTCCCCCGAATCGAACGCCGAGTCCGCCGCCGCCTCCCCACCATCCGCGGCCAGGTCCCCCACCCCCAACAACGCCCCACCGGCTGCCCCTACCGCACGAGATGCGACCACGCCGTACCGGGCATGTGCGACCAACAACCCCCACCCCCTGTAAACACTGGTGATAGAGAAGTTCGCTGTGTGCATTACCCGACTGCCGACAGCATTCGGGATGGGCATGAGGAGCCTGCTCATGCGGGGTGACGAGATCCTGCGGGTGGTGAACCTGTCGATGCGGTTCTCGAGTGGGTCTGGGCTGTTCGGGCGGCGGACGTCGGTGCAGGCGGTTGATGACGTGAGTCTCGTCGTACGGCGGGGTGCGACGCTCGGGCTGGTGGGCGAATCGGGCTCGGGGAAGACCACGCTCGGGCGGTGCATCCTGCGGGCTCACCAGCCAACCAGCGGTCAGTTGCACTACCGCCGTACCGACGGCTCCGAGGTCGATCTCGCCGTACTGTCGCGCGCCGAACTGCGCCCGTTGCGAACGGAGATCCGGACCGTCTTCCAGGACCCGAACTCGTCACTCAATCCACGGATGACCGTCCAGCAGATCGTCGCCGAGCCACTCATCGTCAACAAGCTAGCGTCGGGCAGCGCACTCACCGACCAAGTCGCCGACGCACTCCGACGCTGCGGCCTGCGTCCCGAGCTCATGCGCCGGTATCCGCACGCGTTCTCCGGCGGCGAGCGGCAGCGGATCGGCATCGCCCGCGCGCTCGTCACCCAGCCACGCCTGGTAGTCGCCGACGAGGCGGTCAGCGCGCTCGATGTGTCCGTTCGCAGCCAGATCCTGAACCTGCTCGAAGACCTGCAGGACGAGTTCGAACTGACCTATGTCTTCATCTCCCACGACCTGTCCGTCGTGCAGCACCTGTGCGATCGGGTGGCGGTGATGTACCGCGGGAAGATCGTCGAGGAGGCCGACACCGAGGACCTGTTCGAGCGACCGCAACACACCTACACGCAGAAGCTCCTGGCCTCGGTCCCCATCACCGATCCCCGGCTCAGAACCCCTCGGCCAGGTACGCCGCAAAGTCTGTCGGCGGCGCGACATCGACGTCCGGACACCGCTTCGCGCGAGTCCACGGCCACTGGGTGAGGTAGAAAACCGTCCGCCCGGTGTCAGCCATTGCGCGCCGAATCTTGCCGGCCGCGGCCGCATCGGCGTAATGCACCTCGCCGATGATCCACCCCTGGCTGTACCCGCGCTCGGCCATCGCCTGGTGCGCGGCAACGAACTGCTCGTACTCGTCGCCGTTCCCCCGATCATCGCCGTACAGGTGGACGTCGAACACGTCCGGCAGATTGCCGCCGTACACGCTCGCCATCGTCTCGACCCGGTTGGCGATCCACACCGTCATCGAGAACCCGACGGTGTCGCCCTTGCCGAACCGCCCGGTGTAGTGGGCCCAGAGGCGGGTCGAGTAGTCCTGCAGGATCGGCTCGGTCGTCATCGGCAGACCCTCGTTGAGCAGATCGATCGTGTACGGCAGACCGGCCGCGGCGATCAGCGGCCGGAGGTTGCCGATCAGATCCCGATTCTCCGCGTAGTGGCTAGCGCTGAAGCTCTTCCAGCCATGCGGGTCGTTCACGCCGATCGGGTGGAACGCCACCTCGATCTCCAGGAAACCGGCCTGCTTGATCGCCGCCAGGAACCCGCTCAGGTTGGCGCGGTTCTGCGCGGACAGGTCCCCGCCGGCCGAGTCCATCACCGTGCCGCCGGGAGCGTGACCACGTTGATGGAAGATGCCGATCCGCAGCCGCCGCTGACCCCCGTCGTACAACTGCTTCAGGACCGAGCGGATCTCCGGTTCGGCCTGGTTGAACGCGCTGATCGTCGAATAGGGCTCGCGATTGCAGCCGTCGAGGCGGAACCAGGTGAAGTTCGAGCCGCCGCGTCCGGTGGGTTCGGCCGCCGTGACTTGGGTCGCACTGGACAGTACGGCGGTGGTGGCGAGCAGCAAGGCAGTGGCCAGCGCGAGCAGGCGGCGGTGAGCGGGCATGGGCGAGAACCTTGGTGACTGGGCGGAATTGACCTGGAGCGGAACGTAACATCTCCGAGGGTCCCCGGCTGGCGGTTCGGGACCGGACGGGTTACGGTCGGTGCCCGAAAGAAGGTGCACAGCGCAACCAGGTGAACAGGGAGTAGTGAATCGTGTCGGTATCGCAGTCGGCCGAGAGTTCGGAGAAGACCTTCTTCGGGCATCCGCGTGGGTTGATGACGCTGTTCACGACCGAACTGTGGGAGCGGTTCAGCTACTACGGGATGCGCGCCATCCTGCTGCTGTACCTGACCGACAAGGCGCACGGACTCGGCCTCGGTGAATCACTCGGCCAGGCCGTGGTGTCGATCTATGGCGCCTCGGTCTATCTGCTCTCGGTGCTCGGCGGCTGGTTCGCCGACCGCGTCTTCGGCGCCCGCCGAACCGTCCTGTACGGCGGTTCCGTCATCGTGGCCGGTCACCTCTGTCTCGCGCTGCCCGCGAACGGTACGGCGTACGCGGGCATCGCGCTCGTTGCCCTCGGCACCGGTTTGCTGAAGCCGAACGTGTCGACGATGGTCGGAACGCTTTACGCACAAGGCGACGCGCGCCGCGATTCGGCGTTCTCGATCTTCTACATGGGGATCAACATCGGGTCGTTCTCGGCGCCGTTCGTGGTCGGGTTCCTGCGCCGGGAGTTCGGCTTCCACGTCGCGTTCGCGGCCGCTGCAGTCGGGATGTCGCTGGCGCTGGTCGCCTACCTGCTCGGCCGGCGCACCCTGCACGGCCGTGGCGACACCCCGCCGAACCCGCTCACCGCGGCGGACCGACCGACCATGATCAAGGTCAGCGCCGCCGTACTGGGTCTGCTCGTGGTCGTCTTCCTGCTGTCGGCGTGGCTGTCCGGTGGGTTCGGCCCGAAGCCGGTTGTCGACGCTATCTCCTACCTGTGCTTCCTCGCCCCGATCGCCTACTTCACCATGCTGCTGCGCAGCCCGCTGGTGACGCCGGTCGAGCGGCAGCGGGTCCGCGCGTACATCCCGTTGTTCATCGCGGCGATGCTGTTCTTCATGGTCTTCGAGCAGGCCGCGACCACGCTCACCTCGTTCGCCGCGGACCGAACCAACCTGGATCTGTTCGGCGCCAACATCTCGCCGGAGTTCTTCCAGTCGATCAACCCGTTCTCGATCATCATCCTGGCGCCGGTCTTCGCGGTGATCTGGATCAAGCTCGGCGATCGCGGTCCGAGCATCGGCCAGAAGTTCGCCACCGGCCTGCTGCTGGCCGGTATCTCGTTCGCCGTGATGGCCCTGGCCTCGAACGTCGCCGGCGCCAAGCTCGCATCCCCGCTCTGGCTCGTCCTCGTCTACGTCATCCAGACCCTCGGCGAGCTTTTCCTCTCCCCCGTCGGCCTGGCCGCCACCACCGTGCTGGCACCGCGCGCCTTCCTCAGCCAGATGATGGCGCTCTGGTTCCTCGCACCCGCCGCCGGCCAGGCGATCACCGCCCAACTGGTCCAGGCCACCGAAGGCGCTTCCGACACCGCCTACTTCGGCGGCCTCGCAATCGTCACCATCGTCTTCGCCCTGGCCCTCTACACCTTGGCCCCCTGGATCAAGCGCCACACCAAGCAGGACCACAGCTCTTAGGAGGGATGGGCTTCACTCCCGTGGGTGAAGCCCATCAGCCCGCACCGGGCGATGCTCGAACCATGCAAGCAACCGCCCGTCCCGTCCCCCGCTGGGCCTACCGCCTCGCCCACGCCATCCCGTTCTTCGTCCTCCCGTCGAGCCTTTGGCGCCTCGGCCTGGTCTTCGGCTCCTCGATGGGCATGCTCGACGCGAACGGACAACCGGCGTACGCCGAAGGCTTCGGCCTGAAGGTGTACATCGTGGGCCTGTCCCTGGTCTCGGAGGCTCTTGCCCTCACCAGCCTGGGGCTGGTCCAGGGGTGGGGTGAAGTCGTGCCGCGCTGGATCCCGTGGATCGGCGGGCGGCGGGTGGCGCCGTACGCCGCGATCGTCCCTGCCACGCTGGGCGGTCTGTCGTTGATCGCCATCTGGAGCTACGGGATGCGCGACGCCTACTCGGGGGCTTTTTTCTACTTCACCAACACCTTCTGGCAGTACCTCATGGTCGGCAGCTACAGCCTCCTGCACCTCTGGGGTCCGGCGCTCCTCGCCGTCACCTGGGCCTACCACCGCCGTCGTACGACAAACCTCGTACGCCGGACGCCGCGGAAGATGCGTATTCCGTCCGACGCGAGCGGGCGGCCGTAGTTCGTACCGTCGGTGACATGACTGGCGGAGGCGTTGCTCTAGTGGCGGGGACGGTGTCAACCGTCCTGTTCGCGTCGAGCGCGCTGCCGATGGTGGTGAAGGCGATCCGGACGCGCGACCTGGCGTCGTACAGTCCGGCGAATCTCGTCCTGGCCAACGTCGGGAATGCCGTCCACTGCATCTACGTGGTGCACCTGCCGGCCGGGCCGATCTGGTTCCTGCACGGCTTCTACGTGTTGACGTCGGCGCTGATGTTGCTGTGGTGGTTGCGGTTTCGCAGCGTCCGAACGGACGAGCGGAGGCTCACATGAACACCATCATCATCGGCGCGGGACAGGCCGGCCTCGCGACCGGCTATCACCTGCAGCGGCTCGGCGAGTCGTTCACGATCCTGGACGGGAGCGCCCGGATCGGCGACCAGTGGCGGGCGCAGTGGGACAGCCTGCGGCTGTACTCACCGGCCAAGTACGACGGGCTTCCGGGCCTCGGTTTCCCGGGTGAACCGTGGAACTACCCGTCGAAGGACGAGGTCGCCGACTACCTCACGTCGTACGCCGATCACTTCCAGCTGCCGATCCGCCACAACACCCGGGTCGACCGGCTCGAACGGGTCGACGACCACTGGGTCCTCACGGTCGGCCGCGAGACGCTCACCGCGGACAACGTCGTCGTCGCCACGGGCACGTTCGGACGGACGCCGTACCTCCCGGACTGCGCAGCCGACCTCGACCCGTCGATCCGCCAGCTGCACTCGTCCGAGTACCGCCGTCCGGACCAGCTGAAGGACGGTCCGGTGCTCGTCGTCGGCGGCTCACATTCCGGGACCGACATCGCCTACGAGGTCGCGCAGACCCACGAGACGGTGCTGTGTGGGCGGGACCCGGGGCAGATCCCGTTCACGCCGGGCCGTCCGGGGCAGAAGGTGTTCTGGCCGGTGTTCCTGTTCGTGGGGCGGCACGTGATCACCCGGCGGTCGCCGCTCGCGAAGGCGGCGATGGAAGACCTGCGGCAGCACGGCGGCCCGATGATCCGCGTGAAGCGCGCGGACCTGCTCGCGCGCGGGGTCGAGCGGGTCCACGAGCGCGTCACCGGTGTCCAGGACGGACAACCGATGCTGAGCGACGGCCGCGTGCTCGACGTCGCGAACGTCGTCTGGGCCACCGGGTTCCGGCAGGTGTTCGATTGGATCAAGGTTCCGGTGGTGGGCGCGGACGCCTGGCCGCGCGAGTACCGCGGGGTGGCCGAGGACGCGCCCGGCCTGTTCTTCTGCGGGCTGTGCTTCCAGTACGCCTTCTCCTCGATGGTGCTCCCCGGCGTCGGACGGGATGCGGCGTACGTCGCTCGCCGCATCGCAGCGCGGTCCCGGACTCTTGCCGCTGCGTGATCCGGGGCGCATGCTCGCCTGTGGGGGCAGGTGATGGGGATAGTCGATGATCTGCAGCGAGCCAGGAGCGCGTTCGAGCAGCGCGACTGGGCGGTCGCCTACGACCGATTGGCCGCGCTGGACGGCGAGCTCGGGCCGGAGGAACTGCTGACGCTGGGTACCGCAGCCTTCCTGCTCGGCGACACCGACGCCTGCATCCGCGCCCTGCAGCAGGGCTATCGGTCGCAGATCGACACCGGCGAGGTGCTGGGCGCCGTACGGTTCGCGTTCTGGCTCTCGCTCGTGCTCGCCATGCGCGGCGAAGGGGCCGTGGGCAACGGCTGGGCCGCCCGGGCCGAACGGCTCCTCGCCGACCAGCCGCCGGACGTGGTCGAGCGCGGATACCTGCGGATCCACGACTTCTTCGCCTGCCTCGACCACGGCGACATCACCGGCGCACTGGCCATCGGCGACGAGATCGCGGTCGTCGGACGCAGGCACGGCGACCCGGACCTGCTCGCGCAGGGACTCGTCTGCAAAGGGCGGATGCTGATGTACACCGGCCAGGTCACCGAAGGCCTGGCCCTGCTCGACGAAGCCATGGTCGGGGTCGCCGTCGGTGAGCTCTCACCGATCTTCGCCGGCAACGTGTACTGCGCCATGATCGAGGCCTGCCAGGAGGTCCTCGACTTCGCCCGCGCCTCATCCTGGACGACGGCCCTGACCCGCTGGTGCGACAGTCAGCCGGATCTGGTCCCGTTCACCGGACAGTGCGCCGTACATCGCGGTCAGATCCTCCGGCTGCATGCGGCGTACCCGGAGGCGCTGGCCGAGTTCGAGGATGCCTGTCGGCGCTACGTCGCGGCCGGGTCCGCCGCCGCGGCGGGACTCGCGTTGAGCGAACGTGGCGACGTCCTGCGGATCCGCGGTGACTACGCGGCCGCGGAGGCGTCGTACGACGAAGCCGCCGGCTACGGCCACGAGCCGCAACCCGGCCGCGCGCTACTCATGATCGCCCGCGGCCGGGTGGCCGGTGCCGTCGTCGCCGTACGGCGTCTGCTCGCCGAAACCGTCGATCCGGTCCACCGCTCACGCTTGCTCGCGGGCTCCGTCGAGGTCCTGCTGGCCGCAGAGGCCACCGCCGAGGCCGAGGCGGCGGCTGCGGAACTGGCCACGATCGCGGACTCCTTCGGCTGCACGGGCCTGCGCGCGTCGGCGGCGTACTGCCTGGGCCTGGTCGCCGAGAACCCCGATCAGGCTGCCCGGCAGGCCCGGGCCGCTGCACAACTCTGGGGCGAGCTCCACGCTCCTTATGAGGCCGCCCGCGCCAGGGTCCTGCTGGGCCGCTCGATGCTGTCGCTCGGCGACGAGGACGCGGCCGCCACAGCTCTGACGACAGCGTGCCGAACGTTCACCGAGCTCGGCGCGGCGCCGGCCCGGCTCGAGGCGCAGCGGCTCCTGAGCCGGGACTCGGCCGGCGGCCTGACCGGTCGCGAACTCGAAGTCCTGCGCTTGGTTGCTATCGGCAACAGCAACACCGAGATCGCGCGCACCCTGGTGCTGAGCGACAAGACCGTGGCCAGGCATCTGACCAACATCTTCGCCAAACTCGACGTACCCTCCCGCACCGCAGCCGTCGCCTACGCGCGCGACCACGACCTGCTCTGACCTACCTCGCCCGCGGCCTGGGCTTGAGGGTGGTACCGGGAAGCGGCGGGGCCGGCAGCGGGTCGCCGTCGTACCCGGGGACTTCGGGAAAGCGGGCGTTGCCGGTGGTGGTGATGGCGGACTGCCAGGCGTCGCGGGCTTCGACGATGTCTTCGTGGGTGCGGCCGATGAAGTTCCACCACATGACGAGTTCTTCGGTGAAGGGTTCGCCGCCGAGCAGGAGCAGGCGTACGCCGTTGTCGGAGGCAACCAAGTCGACGGTGTCGCGGCCGGCGCCGAGGTAGGCCAGCTCACCGAATCCCGCGGTGAGGTGTCCGACGGTGACTGAACCTTCGACGACCAGTACGGCGTACTCGTTGGAAGGTGTTAGTGGGAGCGGGAGGGTTCGGCCGGGCTGGATGGTGATGTCGGCGCCGACGAGTGGGGTGAACGCGGGGGCCGGGGAGGTCGCGCCGGCGACGGTGCCGATCATGACGGTGAGGTGGGCGCCGTCGAGGTCGAGTTGCGGAAGGTCGGCGTACGCGTTGAAGGCCGGTGGGGTTGTCGTGCGGACGGAGTCCGGGAGGGCGACCCAGAGTTGCGCGCCGTGAAGCCGGGGCGGCGCGTCGGGGGTGGAGACCTCGGAGTGCGCGATGCCGTTGCCGGCGGTCATGATGTTGAGCTCGCCAGGGCGGACAAACGCGTGCGAACCGACGCTGTCACGGTGCTCGATCTCGCCCTCGAACAACCAGCTCACCGTCTGCAGACTCGTGTGCGGGTGCGGCGGCACGAGCATGCCGCGCTCCCCCGGCGCGTCGTACGAATCGACTCGCCGATCCAGGTCGTCCGGCCCGTAGTGGTCGACGAAGCACCAGGCGCCGACCATCCGGCGGTTCTTGTTCGGCAGCAACCGCCGCACCTTGGTCGACCGGCCCAGGACGACCTCACGCGGCTCCAGCAACTCGAACACGGGCCCCTGCTCCGACCCGGTGCAAACGACCTCGGCCGGATTCTTCTCCAAGTCGCTCATGCAGAAAATGTACGCCGACATGCCCGAGTGGCGTGGTGACCATGAGTTATTGGACAATCACACATGGCACGAAAAGTTCTGGGGGCTTTCCTGTGCGCGGTGCTGATGGCGGCCGGCGTGCTGGTTCTGCGCGAGCTGACGGCCAGTCCGATCGTCGACATCCTGGGCCTGGTCGCCACTATCGGGTTCGCGATCGCCGGCTTCTGGCTGACCCCAGGCACTCCGGCGACCTCCGACGTCGATTCGCTCACCGAACAACTCAGGGGACGCCTGGACGGCCAGAACAACGGCGACCGGAAGGCGAACCAGCTGAACGAGGAACACCTGCCGGTGCGCTGGTCGGCAGCGGCCGTGGATCTGATGGACAGCGACGGACGCAAGGTCATGCGCAGCTCGCTGGCCGGAGACTGGGACGACGTCACCGAGCAGTTCCTGCGCCTGCGGCGGCGTCGCTGGGTGATTCTCGGCGAAGGTGGTGCGGGCAAGAGCGGCCTGCTGCTGGAGCTCATGCAGCAGCTGCTCAAGGCACCGGACAGGATCGGCGGCCGGGTTCCGGTGCTCGTCCCGCTATCGGCCTGGGACGTCCGCAAGGACGTCGACGACTTCCTGGCCGACTTCCTGCTCGACACCTATTCCGGCCTGAAGTTCTCGCGCGGCCGGAAGAAGGACGACCGCCGCGCCGATCTGATCCGGCTGGTCCGTGAACGCGTCCTGCCGATGTTCGACGGTCTGGACGAGATGCCCGCGCCGCGGCGGGTCACAGCGCTGGAACTGCTGTCGGAGCATGACCGGGAGTTCCAGTTCGTGCTGACCAGCCGGCCGGAGGAGTACGGCGACGCCGTGCGCGGCAGGCACGGCCGACTCGGCGTGGCCGGGACCGCGGTGGTCGAGATCCAGCCACTGCTCGTCGACGACATCGTCAAGTATCTGCGCGATGTCCGGGACAGCGCGCCCGAGGCCTGGGCGGCCGAACTGCGCGAGCACAAGCCGCTCGCCGACGCCTTGTCGACCCCGCTGATGGTGTGGCTCGCCTCGGTCACCTTCGCAGGCAATCCGGGCGCCCTGACCGGGCAGGGGGTGACCGCGAAGCAGATCAAGGAGAAGGTCTTCAAAGCCCTGATCCCGGCCCGGTTCACCAAGCACCCGCGGTGGGGACCGAATGCCCGGACCTGGGATGTGCAGGCCGTCACGCGCTGGATCACCTACCTCGCCCGCGATGTCGACCGGCGGCGCCGGACGAAGACTTCCGGCGAGACTGCGGACGACCTGATCTCCTGGTGGCGCCTCGCGGACGCCGCTGAGCCGGTCGTCGGCCGGCTGGCCGCGCTCACCGCACTGCTGACCACCGGTGTCGGCGTCGGAATCGGAGTCGGTTACCTGTTCAGCCCGGAGATCGGACTCTTCTTCGGGGTCGCGGTCGGCACGGTCATCGGGGTGAGTGCGGCGCACTCGCGGCTCAAGCCGACCACGGTCGAGTTCCGCTTCGGAGGTCGTTTCGTGGTCGGGCTCGCAGGCGGGCTGCTGGTCGGATTGGTCGGCGGTGGGGCGGTGTTCGTCCTGCAGCACGACCTGTCCGCGGTCTGGGCGCTGGCCGGGTTCGGCCTGCCGCTCGGCATCGTCTACGGCCTCACGAGCACGGTCAAGGTCGAGGACGCGGTCAGCCCGGCCGGCGTCCTGAAGCGCGAGCGCATGTTCGTGCTCGCGTACTTCATCGCCTACGGTCTCGCCTGCGCGATTGCCTGCTGGATTCTGTCCGGACCGGTGCTGGCGCTCTCCCTCGGCATTTTCGCCGGTCTGTCCGGCGGGATGTTCAACGGCCTGCCCTGGGCAGTGGTGCATCTGCTGTTCAAGTCCGAGGACGTCGATCCTTCAGCCGGAGCGGTCGCGTGGTTCCGCTTCTTCCTGGCCAAGCTGCTGTGGCGCTCGCACACCCCGGTGGACCTTCCTTGGCGGCTGCTCACGTTCCTCGAGGACGCGCGCCGCCGCGGCATCCTGCAACAGTCGGGGGCGAGCTACCGCTTCCGCCACGTCGATTACGTCGACTGGCTGGTCAAAGAATCCGGACCTGCCACTCCCGGGAATCCGGATCATGAAAGTCCTGATAGCGCCGGCGCTGCCGGGCACTGAACGGGACCTCCTCGACCGGTAGCGCGATCGGGTCGAGCGGCTCGGCGGTTGGCCAGGCGTCGAGCCAGGTCGGCAGGGGCCCGGCGGGCGTCGTACCGAGGTGGTGGCTCCAGAGCTTCTCGCGGTACGACGGGATGTCGCCGGTGAAGGCGATGCCGTGCTCGATGTCGGTGTAGAGCGATCGCTGGGCGAGATTGCAGGAACCGATGCAGGCCCACTCGTCGTCGACGAGCACGGTCTTGGCGTGGACGACGACACCACGACGCCGGTACGCCGAGATGCGCGCCCGCTCGGTGTCGTCAAGGCCGGCCAGGAGCGCGTGGTTGACCGCCTGGCAGAAGTACTCCGGATGCGGGAGGGGCGGGTCGTTCGGGTCGTCGACACCGGCGGTCAGCAGGATCACGCGCAGGTCCGGGGACCGGCGTACGGCGTCGCGGACCCAGGTCATCACCTCGCCGGACCACATCAGTGGGTCCTCGAGATAGACGTACTTTTCCGCTTGTCCGATCGCGTGCCGTAGCGCATCGCGGTACTCGAAGACGTTTGCCTCGGGCAACGGCTTGGGGCGGGTCGGGACGTACCACGGGTACTTGGTCGACGGCAGGGTGCGGAGGTTCTGCACGGACTGCGTTCCGTCGGGCGCGCGGACCGGGACGGCGCGCGGCGGGAGCGACGTCGTACCGGATGGGATCGACACGAACCGGTCGTTGTCGAGCGGGAGGTTCTGCGGCTGGCCTGAGCGGCTGGCTTCCCACAGGGTGCGGAAGTGGTCGTAGAAGCCTTGGACTGCTGGGCCCTCGACGCGAGCGACTATGTCATGCCAGATCTGCTGGCCGAGATGTTCCGGACGCGACCAGCGGCTCAGCTCGAGGTCGAGGCCGCCGGTGAACCCGACGGTGTTCCGGCCGTCCGAGATCAGCACCAGCTTGCTGTGACTCGAACCGGCCAGGTGGCCGATCGTGCTCGGCAGCGCCTCTGCACCCACCGCGCGCAGCTCACGGAGCGAGCGAAGGGTGAGGGTGTTGATCGCCGTCACGTGCGCCGCGCCACTGAGCTTGGTCACCCGCGGGTGGCGCACGGCCGAGGCCGACACCCAGCCGAGTGCGCGGACTTCGGCCCCGGCGGCGATCTTTGCCGCCAGCAACTTCACCAGCGCGGACTCCTTGTTGGCCGGGTCGACGAAAGGCTCGCCGTTCGGCCACGGATCAACGCAGTACGGCGGCGCGTCGGTCAGCCGGGCATCGCCGTTCGGAAGGAGTTCGAAGCCACCGCGGCCGAGGCCGAGCCACCAGCCGGTCAGGTACACGAACCCGCCCGGGCCGACGGATTCCAGTGCCTCGCGGATCGCGGCCGAGTGTTCGGCGCCGTCGATCAGTGGGGTGACAGTGCACCCGCCCGACGTGGGCAGGTCGGGAAGCAGGTAGGTCACTGGGCGGTCCAGGCCAGCAGTTCGTCGCGGTCCCAGGTGTTGATGACGCGTTCCGGGGTGATGTCGCAGGCTTCGGCGCGTTCGCAGCCGTAGACCTGCCAGTCGAGCTGACCGGGTGCGTGCGCGTCGGTATCGATGCTGAACACGCAGTCCATCTCGGCGGCCAGGGCGAGCAGGCGTTTCGGCGGGTCGAGGCGTTCGGGGCGGGAGTTGATCTCGACCGCGGTACCGAACTGGCGGCAGGCCTCGAAGACAACCTCGGCGTCGAACTCGGACTCGGGCCGGGTACCGCGGTCACCGGTGATCAACCGGCCGGTGCAATGCCCCAGTACGTCGACATGCGGGTTGGCGACCGCGCGAACCATCCGCTCGGTCATCGGCTCGGACGCGATCCGGAGTTTCGAGTGCACGCTGGCCACGACGAGGTCGAGGCGGGCGAGGATCTCGGAGTCGCAGTCGAGCGAACCGTCGTCGAGGATGTCGACCTCGATCCCGTTCAGGATGGTGAACCCGTCGAGCTCCTTGGACAACTTCTTGTTGAGCTCGGCAACCACCTCGAGCTGCTGCAGCCGGCGTTCCCGCGACAACCCGTTCGCGACCGTGAGGCGTGGCGAATGATCGGTGAGCGCCATGTACTTGTGCCCGAGACGATGCGCCGTACGGGCCATCTCCTCGATCGGGCTGCCGCCGTCGGACCACTCCGAATGCAGATGCAGATCGGCCTGCAGTGCCGCGCGCATCGCCGTACCCTCGTCGGTCAGCTCACCGGCCGACCCCTCCAGCTTGGTCAGGTACGACGGCGTGGCGCCGTCCATCGCCTCCAGGATCACCGCCTCGGTCTTCGGCCCGATCCCCGGCAACTCGGTCAGCGTCCCGGCCCGCCGCCGCGCCCGCACCTCCGCCGCCGGCAGCGCCTCGATGGTGTCCGCCGCCCGCCGATAAGCCTTCACCCGATGCGTAGGCTGCCGATCCCGCTCCAGGTAATACCCAATAGCCCGCAACGCCTCAACGGCAGCATCCACCCCAGCCTTGTCCGTCATCCCCCCATCATTGCGTAGGAGGACCGTATTGTCGGGGTGTGGCTAAGCGGGATACCAAGGCGCATCTGGCGCGGGCTGATCGGCTGCAGGGGCAGACGGGGGCGCTGGCTACTGCGGCTACGGCGGCTATGGAGGAGAAGCTGCCGTGGTTCCGGGGGTTGTCGGCGCAGGATCGGTCGTGGATCGGGCTGGTGGCGCAGTCGGGGATCACCGCGTTCGTCGACTGGTTCCGGGATCCTGAGGAGCACTCGTCGATGCCGACGCGGATCTTCGGGTCGGCGCCGCGCGAGTTCACCCGGGTGATCTCGCTGCACCAGACGGTCGATCTGGTTCGGACGACGATCGAGATGATGGAGACGGCGTTCGACGACCTGTTGCCGGCCGACGACGTACCGGCGGTGCGGGAGGCGATGCAGCGGTATGCGCGCGAGGTCGCGTTCGCGGCCGCGACCGTCTACGCGCAGGCCGCCGAGATGCGTGGCGCCTGGGATGCCCGGCTGGAAGCGCTGGTGGTGGACTCGGTGATCCGCGGCGAGGCCGACGATTCGGTTCGCTCG
The DNA here is from genome assembly GCF_042674205.1 of Kribbella sp. NPDC056951. Taxonomy (NCBI): domain Bacteria; kingdom Bacillati; phylum Actinomycetota; class Actinomycetes; order Propionibacteriales; family Kribbellaceae; genus Kribbella; species Kribbella sp. NPDC056951. Next base: position 211,164 of record NZ_JBHUQZ010000010.1, on the reverse strand, counting down.
CGCGCGTCCGCCCTGGGCTGGACCGGAGCCGCCGGTACGACGGGATCCGCCGAAGTCGCCGTGGTCGTCGGCCGCGCACCGGCGGCTGAGGGCAACGCGAACGTGGCCGACGCCGTCCGGCACGCCGCTCGTGAGGCGGGTGCTGACGCTCTGTGCGCGATCCAGGGCGATCGGCTGGTGGTGGTGCTCGGCGGTACCAGCAAACCTGTGGAGATCGTACAAAGGCTCGCCCACTGGTTCGGACCCGGCCCGATCGTGGTCGGACCGGTGGTGAAAGACCTGATGGCGGCCGTGACGTCGGCTCGGGCGGCGGTCGCCGGACTCCGCGCCGTACCGGCTTGGCCCGCGGCTCCACGGCCGGTCCAGGCCGACGAACTGCTCCCCGAACGGTCACTCTCCGGAGACGGTCATGCCCGTCGGCAACTGGCGAATGAGGTCTACGGCCCGCTCACAGTGGGCGAAGGTGTGCTGCTCGACACCGTTTCGGCGTACCTGGACTCCGGTGGTTCGATCGAGGCGACGGCCCGGGCGATGTTCATCCACGCCAATACCGTCCGGTACCGGTTGAAGCGTGTGGCCGATCTCACGGGCTACCAGCCGCTGAATCCCCGCGACGCTTTCACCTTGCGTGTCGCACTCGCCCTCGGCCGCCTGCTCAATCCGGAACCGGGAAACCCCATTTTGTAGGATCTCCACAAACAGGGCCGGTCAGAATTCGTGCTGCTTTCCGGCCCGCGAACGGCTTGGAACAGGGAGAGTAGTCACGTGCTCGTCATCGTCGCGCCCGGTCAGGGTGCCCAGACCCCAGGTTTCCTCGAGCCGTGGCTCGCCGATCCCGCGTTCGAGAGCCGGCTCAACTGGCTCTCCGCGGTCGCCGGTCTCGACCTCGCCCACTACGGCACCCAGGCGGATGCCGACACCATCCGCGACACCGCGATCGCGCAGCCGCTGCTGGTCGCGGCCGGGCTGGCCACGGCGCCGGCCCTGTTCACGGACCCCGCGCAGGTCGGTGCGCTCGCCGGTCACAGTGTCGGTGAGCTCGCCGCTGCCGCGCTGGCCGGTGCGTTGACCGTCGAGCAGGCAATGGTGCTGGTCCGCGAGCGCGGGAAGGCGATGGCCGGTGCGGCCGCGCTGACCGCGACCTCGATGACCGCCGTCCTCGGTGGTGACCGCGACGAGGTGCTCGCGAAGCTCGCGGAGTACGGGCTGACGCCCGCCAACGACAACGGCCCCGGCCAGATCGTCGCGGCCGGCACGGTCGAGGAGCTCGCCGCGTTCGCCGAGGACCCGCCCGCGAAGTCGCGGCTGATCCCGCTGTCGGTGGCCGGCGCGTTCCACACCAAGCACATGGAGCCGGCCGTCCAGACCCTCGCGAAGTACGCGACGGCGATCGGGACCGGCGAGCCGACCACCAAGCTGCTCTCCAACCGCGACGGCCAGGTCGTCACCGACGGCCAGGACGCGCTGCAGCGGATCGTCGCCCAGGTGAACTCCCCCGTCCGCTGGGACCTGTGCATGCAGACCTTCACCGACCTCGGTGTCACCGGCATCCTCGAGCTGCCGCCGGCCGGCACGCTGGTCGGGATCGCCAAGCGCAACCTGAAGGGCGTCGAGACCTTCGCCCTGAAGACGCCGGACCAGCTCGACGACGCCCGCGCATTCGTCGCAAAGCACGGAGGCACCGCATGACTGCAATCACTTCACCGACCGGCTCGCAGTACGCCGCGGTTCTGGGGATCGGGTCGTACCGGCCGCGGCGGGTCGTGCCGAACTCGGAGATCGTCGATCAGATCGACTCCAGTGACGAGTGGATCCAGACCCGGTCCGGGATCAAGGAGCGCCGCTGGGCCTCCGACGACGAGACCGTGCTGATGATGTCGGTCGAGGCGGCCACGGACGCGCTGAAGGAGTCCGGGATCGATCCGGCCCAGATCGGCTGTGTCGTGGTCTCCACTGTCACGCACCTCTACCAGACGCCCGCGATCGCGACCCGGATCGCCGTCGAGGTGGGCGCCCCGACGGCGGCGGCGTTCGACGTCTCCGCGGCGTGCGCCGGGTTCTGCTACGGCCTCGCGCTGGCCAGTGACATGGTCCGCGGCGGCAGCGCCAAGTACGTGCTGGCGATCGGCGTCGAGCGCCTCAGCGACCTCACCGACCGCAACGACCGCGGTACGGCGTTCATCTTCGCCGACGGCGCGGGTGCGGCCGTGGTCGGCCCGGCGGACGAGCCGGGCATCGGTCCGGTGGTGTGGGGTTCCGACGGCACCCAGCACGCGGTGATCAGTCAGAAGGAATCCTGGCAGGAGGCGGCCGGCACCCAGAACTGGCCGCACCTCACGATGGAAGGCAACCCGGTCTTCCGCTGGGCGTCGTTCGAGATGGCCAAGACCGCCCAGCAGGCGCTCGACGTGGCCGGCGTCGCGGCCGACGAGCTCGACCTGTTCGTGCCGCACCAGGCGAACATGCGGATCACCGACGCGATGCGCCGCGCCCTCAAACTGCCCGAGCACGTGAAGGTTGCCCGCGACATCGAACGGCAGGGCAACACGTCCGCCGCGTCGATCCCGCTCGCGATCACCGCGATGCGCGAGTCCGGCGAAGCCAAGAGCGGCGACCTCGCCCTCGTCATCGGCTTCGGCGCCGGCCTCGTGTACGCCGCCCAGGTCATTCGACTGCCCTAGCCAGCCGGCTGCACTGGTAGTCGGACATAGTTGTCCGGGGCGGCTCAGGTGGCCGCACCGGCTGAATCAAATTCATTCGAAGGGAACACCGCAATGGCCAGCACCGAAGAGATCCGTTCCGACCTCGCCGAGATCGTGAACGAGATCGCCGGTATCCCGGTCGAGGACGTCCAGCTGGACAAGTCCTTCACCGACGACCTCGACGTCGACTCGCTCTCCATGGTGGAGGTCGTCGTGGCCGCCGAGGAGAAGTTCGACGTGAAGATCCCCGACGACGAGGTCAAGAACCTGAAGACCGTCGGCGACGCCGTCGCGTTCATCGAGCGTGGCCTGAACGGCTGATCCAGGCCGTTCCCGTGCTGGCCGGTGCTCGTCGGGCTCAGAACCGATGAGCACCACCGGCCGGCCCTCCCAAAACTCCCCCAGATCTCGTGAAGGATGAGGTACAGATGTCGAAGACCCGAGTCGTGATCACCGGGCTCGGAGCCACCACCCCGCTCGGCGGCGATGTGGCCAGCTCCTGGGAAGGCCTGCTGGCCGGACGTTCCGGCGCACGCCGGCTGACCGACGACTGGGTGCAGAACCTGGCCGTCCAGATCGCCGCCCCGGTGGCCGTCGAGCCGACCGAGGTCATCGAGCGCGTGAAGGCCCGCCGCCTCGACCGCAATGCGCAGCTGGCCGTGGTGGCCGCTCGTGAGGCCTGGGCCGACGCCGGCCTGGAGGACTCCGGGCTCGACAAGGAGCGCCTCGGTGTGGCCGTTGCCACCGGCATCGGTGGCCTGCACACCACCCTGTCCAACTACGACGCGCTGCTGAAGAACCCGCGCCGCGTCTCTCCGTTGGCCATCCCGATGCTGATGCCGAACTCCTCCGCCGCGTACGTCGGCCTCGAGTTCGGCGCCAAGGCCGGTGTGCACACCCCGGTCTCGGCCTGTGCCTCCGGCAACGAAGCGATCGCCCTCGGCCTGGATCAGATCCGCCTCGGCCGCGCGGACGTCGTACTGGCGGGTGGCACCGAGGGCACGATCATGCCGCTGCCGCTCGCCGCGTTCGGCCAGATGATGGCGCTCAGCAAGCGCAACGACGAGCCCGAGCGCGCCTCCCGGCCGTGGGACGCCGACCGCGACGGCTTCCTGCTTGGTGAGGGCGCCGGCGTACTTGTGCTGGAGTCCTACGAGCACGCGGTCGCGCGCGGCGCGAAGATCTACGCCGAGGTCGCCGGTGCCGGCATCTCCGCCGACGGTCACGACATCGCCCAGCCCGACCCGACCGGTTCCGGCGCCCGCCGGGCGATGGAGCGGGCGCTGGCCGAGGGAGACCTCAGCCCGACCGACATCAAGCACATCAACGCGCACGCCACGTCGACCCCGCAGGGCGACATCGCCGAGTCGCTGGCGATCCGGCTCGCGCTCGGCAGCGCCACCGACAACGCGATCGCCACGGCACCGAAGTCGATGATCGGCCACCTGCTCGGCGCGGCCGGCGCAGTCGAGTCGATCGCCACCGTGCTCGCGCTGCACCACCGCGTCGTACCGCCGACGATCAACCTCGACAAGCTCGACGACCAGATCGAGCTGGACATCGCCACCGAACAGCGCGAGCTGGCCGACGGCGACCTGGCCGCACTGAACAACTCGTTCGGCTTCGGCGGCCACAACGCCGCGATCGCCTTCAAGACCGTCTGACCCACCCCTCAGCACGCCCGCACCTGCCAAAGGTGCGGGCGTGATGTCACGACACGGCCGTGATGTGGTTGACACGGCGAGGTTACTGGTGTTCGTGGGGGTCGTGGTGCAAGATGGACCCAGTCATCTGCTGGGATGGCCGGAGTTGTGCTCGAGATCGCTGGGGAAGGCGCCCCTCGAACACAGGAGGTCCCGGTGGCGACGACTCGTGGCGTTTTGTACGTCCACACGGTGCCGTCAGCGTTGTGTCCGCATGTCGAGTGGGCCGCAGGCGGCGTACTTGGCGTGCCTGTGAAACTCGACTGGACGCCGCAGCCCGCAGCACAGGGCACGTATCGGGCTGAGCTGTCGTGGCAGGCCGAGGCCGGTACGGCGGCAAAGCTGGCGTCTGCTCTGCGCGGTTGGCAGAAGCTGCGCTTCGAGGTGACCGAGGAACCGACGAACGGCGTCGAGGGCGAGCGTTATTCGTTCACGCCGACGCTCGGGATCTTCCACGCGACCACCGGGGTGCACGGCGACATCATGGTGCCGGAGGAGCGGCTGAAGGCAGCGATGCTGAAGGCTGCGACCGGTGAGGCCGACCTGACCGAGGAGGTCGAGCGTTTGCTCGGCCGGCCGTGGGATGACGAGCTCGAACCCTTCCGGTACGCCGGAGACGGCGCTCCGGTTCGCTGGCTGCACCAGGTCGTCTGAGTGCTTGCTGAGAACTTGAGAAGAAAGCCTTAAAGGGCACAGACAAACATCGAACTTTTCCGGCAGAGTGAGCATCAGACATTCCACAAGGGTGGAGGGGCCGTGGCCGCTGGGCCACCGGGTGTCGGGACACCCCCGGTGGTAGCAAACAGCGGCCGCACCACTTGAAGGGCACGGATCTCAGGGTCCGTGCCCTTCGTGCGTCTGTCAGCTGGACGCCCGCACCACGAGTCGCGTCGGCAGGATCAACGGCGTCGGGGACTCCCCCGCGATCAGCGCGAGCAGCATCCGCGCCATCTCGCGGCCGAGCGACTGGATCGGCTGACTGACCGTGCTCAACGGCGGTTCGGTGTGCCGCGCGAGCACGACATCGTTGAAGCCGACGACCGCGACGTCACCCGGGATCGTCCGCCCGGCATCCTTCAGCACCCGCATCGCGCCGATCGCCATCTGATCCGAGGCGACGAAGACCGCGTCGAGGTCCGGGTGCTCGGCCAGCAACTGCTCCATGGCGTGGCCACCGCCTTCCTCGCTGAAGTCGCCGTACACGACGCGGCTCGCGTCCAGGCCGGCCACCGCGAGTGCTTCCTGATAACCCTTGTACCGCGCGGTGCCGGCGCCCTCGTCCATTCGTCCGGTGATGGTGGCGATGCGCGTGCGCCCGGTCGTGACCAGGTGCTCGGTGGCCAGCCGGGCCCCACCGCGGTTGTCGGCATCGACGTAGTACCGGGGTTCGAAGTTCACCGGGGTACCACCGAAGACGACCGGTACGTCGGACTTCTCGGCGATCTGCGCGAGCGGATCGTCACCGTGCATCGACATCAGCATCACGCCGTCGGCCTGCCGGGTCCGCAGCACCTGTTCGAGCCGGGTCTGCCCGCGCGTGGAGGTCGCGAGCTGCAGGATCAGCTCGAGATCGGTCTCCTCGAGCACCGAGTTCACCCCGACCGCGACGTCGGCGAAGAACGGGTCGGTGAACACCTGCGGGTTGTCGCTCGAGATCGCCAGCACGACAGCCCCGACCTGCTGAGTGGCCAGTGCGCGGGCCGTTGCGTTCGGCACGTATCCGAGATCGCTGACCGCCCGGTGCACCGCGTCCCGCTTGGCCTTGCTGACATGCGGCGCGTTGTTGATCACCCGGGACGCGGCCGACCGCGACACACCGGCCCGCTCGGCGACTTCGTCGAGCGTCACTTGGCGTTTGTGCGGGTCTGTCACCTGGTGGTCCTTAACATGAGAGTGGATAGAGAGGCTCAGTGCATTTGAGATTAGGGCATCAGGACCGGACAGCCCCGTCCATGATGCCGCTGATCAGCTGCCGGCCGAACAGGATGAAGACCAGCAGCAGTGGCACGGTCGCGATCAGCGTGCCGGTGAACATGAGCGTGTAGTCCGTGTAGTACTGCGAGGCCAGCTGACTGAGCGAGAACTGGACGGTCGGATTGTCCGCCTCCAGCACCGCCAGCGGCCAGAGAAACTCGTTCCAGGTCCCCATGAACGTGAACAGCCCCAGTACGGCGGCGCCCGGCCGCAACGCCGGCGACACCACCCGGACGAACAGCCCGAACGTCGTACAGCCGTCCAGGCGGGCTGCTTCGATCAACTCGTCCGGTACGGCGCGTTCGGCGTACTGGCGCATCAGGAACACGCCGAACGCCGACACCAGAAACGGGACGATGACCGCCTGCAGGTGGTTCTGCCAGCCGAGTTTCACCATCACCATGTAGAGCGGGACGATCCCCATCTGCACCGGAACCATCATCGTGGCCAGCACCGAGATCAGCAGTGCGTTGCGGCCGCGGAACCGCAGTTTGGCGAACGCGAACCCGGCCAGCGAGGAGAAGAACACCACCGAGATCGTGACGCAGACCGACGCGATCGCGGAGTTGAGCAGACCGCGCGCGAAGTGCGCCTCCTCCGCCTCCGGACCGAAGAGCCGCTGGATGTTGTCGCCGAGGTTGCCACCCGGGACGAGCGGCGGCGGGAACTGGCCGACCACATCGTTCGAGCGGGTCGCCACCACGAACAGCCAATACAGCGGGAACACCGACAGCACGAGGCTGACCAGCAGGGTCAGGTAGACGAGTGTGTTGCGGGGTTGTCTCATTGCGTGCCTCCCCGGATCCGGCGGCCGATCAGCAGGTTGACGACGCCGACGAGCACGGTGAGCAGGAAGATCATCCAGGCGACCGCGGAGCCGTACCCGTAGTCGAAGTTCTGGAAGCTCTGCTCGAACATGTACATCGCGATCGTCTGGAACTGCCGCAGACTGCCACCGGATACATCACCTTGCCCGAACAGCAGCGGCTCGGTGAACAACTGCATCCCACCGATGATCGACATCACCACGGTGAAGATGAGCGCCGGCCGGATCAGCGGCACCGTGATCTTGCGGAACTGCTGGACCACGCCGGCACCGTCGATCTGCGCAGCCTCGTAGAGATCACGCGGGATCGCCTGCATCGCCGCCAGGTAGATCAACGCGTTGTACCCCGTCCAGCGCCAGTTGACCATGCTCGAGACCGCGATCCACGACGTTGCCTTGCTGGCCTGCCAGTCGATCGCGTCCACACCGAAGAGCCCGAGGACGCCGTTCACCAAACCGGTGTCGCGGCCGTAGAGCTGACCGAAGACGATCGCCACCGCGGCGACCGACGTGACGATCGGTGCGAGAACACCGAGCCGAAACAAGAGCAGTGCTCGCAACGGCCGGTTGAGCAGGGCTGCCACGATCAGCGCGAGGATCAACTGCGGAACCGTCGCGAGGACGAGCAGCCCAAGGGTGTTGACGAGCGCGTTCCAGAAGTCCGGGTCGCCGAGCAGGCGGGTGTAGTTGTCCAGCCCGACGAACCCGGCGTCTCCGGTCAGATCCCAGGACCGCAACGACACCCACGCGGTGTAGAGCAGCGGGAAGAGACCGAAGACGGTGAAGAGCAGGAAGAACGGCGCGATGAAGACGTACGGCGATCCGTGCAGATCGAAGCGGTTCCAGCGACTCAGCCGATTCACTTGCCGACGGCCCGCTGAGAGTCGGAGAGCGCCTTCGACCAGGCCTCCTCGGGCTTGAGCTTGCCCTGCTCGATCGCGGTCAGCGCATCGCCGATCGCGTCACCGACCTGCTGGTTCTCCGGGCCGAGGTAGACCGGCTTCAGCTCCTTGGCGGACTGACCGAAGATCTTGCCGACCGGCGCGTTGTTGAAGTACTCACTCTTCGCCCCGGCCACGGCCGGGTCGTCGATCGCCTTCGGCGCGGACGGGAAGTTGTTCTTCGCCTTGAAGGCGGCGGTCTGCCCCTCCGGGCTGGTCAGGAACTTCGCCAGCTCGGCGGCCTCCTTCTGGTGCTTGCTCTGCGCCGGTACGGCGAGGAACGAGCCACCGCGGACCGCCCCCTCCCCCGGTACCCGGGCGACGTCCCACTTGCCGGCGTTCTCCGGACCGGCCTGGTCCTGGATGATGCCGAGCATCCACGCCGGGCACGGGATGGTCGCGAACGTGCCCTTCTTGAAACCGGCGTTCCAGGCCGGGCTCCACATCTGCAGCTTGCCGGACAGCCCGGCGTCGACCATCTGCACGGTCTGGTCCCACGCCTTGCGGACGCCGGGGTTGCTGTCGACGATCAGCTTGTTACTGCGATCGAAGTACGTCGTATCGCCCTGCTGCATGAGGATGTTCTGGTAGATCGCACCCGAGGTGTCGAAGAAGCTGGCGCCTGTGTTCGCACCGGCGAACTTCTTGCCGGTGGCAAGGTACTGGTCCCAGGTCGGCCACAAAGCCCCGACCTTCTCCCGGTCGGTCGGCAACCCGGCCTTGGCGAACAGGTCGCTGCGGAAACACATGCCCTGGGCACCGATATCGGTCCCGAGACCGATGAGTTTCGAGCCGTCCGTGGTGAGCGCCTGGTTCCACTTCCAGTCCAGGAAGTTGCCCTTCAGGCTGCCGGCACCGTGGTCGAGCAGGTTGACGAACTGGTCGGGCTTGGCCATCAGCTTGACCAGGATGCCCTCCTCCAGCGCGACCACGTCACCCGCGCCGCTACCGGCGGTCAGCCACTGCTGCAGCTTCGGCGTGTAGTCCGCGAGCTTGGCGATGTTGTCGGCCTTGATCTTGATCCCCGGGTGCGAGTCCTCGTACTGCTTGTAGAGGTCCTCGTAGCCGAACTCACTGAACGTCTTCACGGTCAGCGTGATCGTGCCGTCGGCCGCCTCGTCGTTCCCCGAGCCTCCACATCCGGCCACCGCCACCAGGCCGATCGCCGCTGCTGCTGCCCACCACTTTGCCGACATCCTTGACTCTCCTCGACTGGAAGAAGCTGGGAGCGCTTCCAGCAGAAGGTAAGCGATGGCTGAACGTTTGTGAACCCCCTGTTTGAGTCTTGACACGGCACCGTTGCCTGGGGAGCATGGCGCCACGTCTGGCTGCAGCTTCCGCCCGGTTCTGCAACCGCTCCCAGCTTCTCCCGGAGGCAGTGCCCATGCCCTCAGCACGACGATCCGCCCTGATCGCCGGTTCCGCCGCGCTCACCGTCCTGGCTGCGACCCTGATCGGAACCCCGGCCACCGCGGCCGATCCGCCGTACGAGCGGATCCTGAACGGGACCTTCGACACCGAGCGGGAACCCTGGTGGTCCAGCTCGACCACACCGTCCGCGGTCACCAACGGGCGGCTGTGCGCCCAGATCCCGGCCGGCACCGTCAATCCCTGGGACTCGATGATCGGCCAGGACGACGTACCGCTGGAGCAGGGTCAGCCCTACACGCTCAAGTTCGACGCGTCGGCCAGCAAACCAATCCAGTTCAAGGCGGTTCTGCAGCAGCAGGGGCCGCCGTACGGCACGGTCATCGGCCAGACCGTCACGGCCGGTACGACGATGCAGAGTTTCAGCTTCACCAACAATTCGCCAGTGACCGACACGCACGGTCAGATGTCGTTCCAGGCCGGTGGCGCGGCCGAGGCGTACACGCTCTGCCTGGACAACATCTCGATCACCGGCGGAATCCTGCCGCCGGGCGGGATCCGGGACTTCGGCTCACCAGTTCGGGTCAACCAGGTCGGGTATCTGCCAGGCGGTCCGCATCGGGCGACGTACGTGACGTCGGCGACGACTCCGCTGGACTGGAAGCTCGTTGATTCCGGCAACAAGACGGTTGCCGTCGGCAAGACCACGCCGTACGGGCCGGATGCTTTGTCGGGTGACAGCGTGCAGCTGATCGACTTCGGGAGTTTCCGGACGACCGGCACCGGCTTCAAGCTCGTCGTCGGCGAAGACGTCAGTGAGCCATTCGATATCGCGAAGAACCTGTACTCCGCCCTGCGACAGGACTCGCTCGAGTACTTCTACAACAACCGCAGCGGGATCCCGATCGAGGCGAAGTACGTCGGCGACGCCTGGGCCCGCGCGGCTGGTCACATCGGCGTCGCGCCGAACAAGGGTGACACCTCGGTCCCCTGCGTTCCCGGCAGCTGCGACTACAGCCTCGACGTCCGCGACGGCTGGTACGACGCCGGCGACCACGGCAAGTACGTCGTCAACGGGGCGCTCGCGGCGTGGCAGCTGCTCGACCTGTACGAGGAGTCGGACCGCAACGTCAGCCTGAAGATCCCCGAGAACGCGAACCGCGTGCCGGATGTGCTGGACGAGGCGAAGTGGCAGATCGACTTCCTGCTCCGCATGCAGGTCCCGGCTGGTCAGCCACTGGCCGGCATGGTCCACCACAAGATCCACGACGAAGCGTGGACCGGTATGGCGCTCGCCCCGGCGGCCGACCCGCAGCAGCGCTACCTCTACCCGCCGTCGACCGCCGCGACCCTCAACCTCGCTGCCATCGGCGCCCGCTGCGCCCGCGTGTACGCCCGCTGGGACCACGCACTGGCTGCTCGCTGCCTCTCGGCCGCGCAGACCGCTTGGAAGGCCGCTGAGCTGCACCCGACGATCTACGCGCCGACCGGCGGCGTGGGCGGCGGCGCGTACGACGATGTGAAGGTGACCGACGAGTTCTCGTGGGCCGCGGCCGAATTGTTCGCCGCGACTGGCAAGGCGTCGTACAAGCGTCGTATCAGTACTGTGCTGAAGGCGGCCGATGGATTCTCGTGGCAGGAGACCGGTGGGCTCGCGGATCTCGCGCTCGCGCGGGTGCCATGGCGGTTGTCGGTTATCGAGCGGCTCAAGCTGATCCGCCGGATCGCGACCGTTGCCGACAGCTACCTTGCCGATCTGCGGTCCCAGGGCTACGCCAATCCGTACAAGCCGGCCAACGGCCAATACGTGTGGGGATCGAACAGCGGTACGGCGAACAACGCGATGATTCTCGCGATCGCCGCCGGCCTGACCGGGCGCCCGTCCTACCGATCGGCAGCGTTGGAGTCGCTGGACTACCTGCTCGGGCGGAACGCGATCAACCAGTCCTACGTGACCGGGTACGGCGAGCGGGACAGCCATAACCAGCACCACCGGTTCTGGTCCCATTCGCTGAACCCGGCGTATCCCTCGCCGTACCCGGGCTCGCTGGCCGGCGGCGCGAACTCCGGGCTGCAGGATCCCGTTGCCCAGCGCAACCTTGTCGGCTGCGCCCCGGCGAAGTGCTACATCGATGAGATCGGTTCGTACTCGACCAACGAGGTGGCGGTGAACTGGAACTCGGCGCTGGCCTGGCTGACGACGTACGCGGACGAGGTCTGAGAAACGCCTGAGCCCGGCCCTGGTGCAGGGCCGGGCTCGGCGTGTTGGTGATCAGCAGACGATCAGGATGCTCTTCCACCCGAACCCGCTGGCCGACGACTTGTTGGCATCTGAGGGCAGCCGCGTGTGCGGAACGCCGGTTCCCGTGGTGTTGTTGAACAGATGCCCGCTCTGGCCGCGGGCGTACCAGCGGTAGGAACCGCTGTACGGGATCCGGTGCAGGCCACAGCCGTTGATGTCCTTGGAGAAACCGCTCCAGCTGGAGCCGGAGTAGGCGACGAACGACGAGGTCGCTGCGACCGTCAGCGGACCCGCTTCGGCGTCGTCGTACACAGGTGCCGCCGAAGCCGTCGCCAGCCCACCGCCGAGCAGGGCCACCGATCCGAGTCCGGTCAATGCCAAACGCAGAACTGTCTTCATGAGTGAAACCTCCGAAGGTTCGGAATGGAATTTCGTCCATCGAACCCACGGGCGGTTTCAGTTCACTTACAGCCTGCTGTCAGCGCTCGTCGATCAGGGGAACCGGGACGCCATCGCGATACAGGCACCGGCCGCGGCCAACGTGAAGAGCATGGCGATCCCGGCGAACCGTGAGGTGACTTCCTTGTCCACCTCGTCGTAGCCGACCGAGGAGCCGATGTCCTTATAGACGTCCTCCAGCTCACCGGCCGACTCCGCGGTGTAGGCCTTGCCGTTGCTGATCTCGGCGACGCTGCGGAGCTCGGCCCGATCCGGTGGGACCCGCTGCCGGATCCCGTCCATCTCGATGAAGCCGGAGTCGGTACCGAAGCAGATCGTGTAGACCGGCGTCTTCTTGGCCTTGGCCGCCTGGGCGCCTTCCTGCGCGGTCCGGCCGACCGTCCGCTTGCCGTCGGAGAGCAGCACGATGCGCGCCGGGGCCGGGTCGTTCGGGTGGTCGGGGTCCGGCGGGACCTGGGTGAGCGCCTGCAGCGAGGTGAAGATGCCTTCACCGGTCGCCGTGGACTCGGCCAGGTCCAGACCGTCGATCGACCGCAGCACGGTCGCCCGGTCGGTGGTCGGCGGCACGATGATCGAGGCCGACCCGGCGAAGTTCACCAGCGCGACGTTGAACTTGCCGGGCAGCTGGTTGACGAAGTTCTTCGCCGACTTCTTCGCCGCCTCCAGCCGGTTCGGGTCGATGTCGGTGGCCATCATCGACAGCGAGACGTCGATCGCGACCACGATCGTGGCCCGCTCGCGCGGCACCTTGACCTTGTCCTTGGGCTGCGCGAACGCCACGATGCAGGAGATCGACGCCAGCAGCGCGAAGGTGACCGCGAGGTGCCGGCGCCACTGCGGGCGGCGCGGCGCGACCCGGTCGAGCAGCGCGATGTTGGTGAAGCGCAGCGCGTACTGCGAGCGGCGGTGCTGCAGGTACAGGTAGGCCGCGACGACCACCGGGATGAGCAGCAGGAACCACAACCTGCTCGGAGACAGGAACTCCATCAGCGCGCCACTCCCTTCGGCGGTTGGTGCAGACGCGGTGCCATCCGCCGGTAGGCGAGCACGAAGCGCACGGTGTCGGCGACCCAGTCGCGGTCGGTCCGCAGGACCAGATGGCCCGCACCTACCCTACGCAGGGCGATCCGGGTTCGTTCCCGCTGTGCCAGCGCGGCGGTCGCGAAGGCCTCCCGGACCTTGCGGCGGCGGGTGTCGATCTCGCGGACCTGGCCGGTCTCCGGATCGCCGATCATGACGACGCCGATATTCGGCAGCTCGAGCTCGCGCGGGTCGACGATCTCCACGGCGAGCACCTGGTGCTGTGCGGTCAGCTTGCGCATCGCACGCTCCCAGGAAGGCTCCAGCCGACTGTCGATCTCGCCGTCCTCGGGGGTGAGGAAGTCAGAAACGATCACCCGCAGACCACGCTTGCGCTGCGTCCGGGCCATCGACTCCAGCGCCGCGGCCAGGTCACTGCGATGCGCGGACTGCTCGGCGGTGAACTGCTCGGCCAGCAACGCGCGGAGCAGACCGTACAAGGCGAGGCGACCCGAACGCGCCGGCCAGCGCCGCAATGACGAGTCGCGCAGCATCAGGCCGCCGAACCGGTCGCCCAGCCGGTGGGTCAGGAACCCGACCGTGGCCACCGCGGCGACCGCGAGCTCGCGCTTCTCCAAGGTCGACGTACCGAAGTTCATCGAGCCGGACAGGTCGACCATCGCCCACGTCTCCAGCTCGCGGTCCGCGATCAGATCCCGCACGTGCGGGATCGTCGTCCGCGCGGTCACCGCCCAGTCCATCCGCCGGACATCGTCGCCGACCTGGTAAGCCCGTGCTTCGGCGAGCTCGGTGCCGGGCCCCGGCAACAGGCCCATGTGCTCACCGTGCAGATACCCCTCGAGACGCCGTACGACGGTCAGCTCCAGCCGCCGCAACGCCCGCTCGGGCGCGAGCTGCGAGATCGTCATCGCAGCTCGCGGGTCTTGACGGTTTGCCACTACACGAACTCCGGGCGGCCCTGGCCGTCGCTGCCGTCGCGCCAGACCGGCTGGGGCGGCGGGACAGTGGCCAGGATGCGCTCGACGACTGCGCGCGGGTCGATGTTGTCGGCAACCGCGTCGAAGGTCAGGCCCATCCGGTGACCCATCACGTCCAGCGCGACGGTCTGGATGTCACTCGGGAGCAGGTAGTCGCGGCCGTGGATCAGCGCCAGCGCCCGGCCGGCCGAGACCAGGCCGAGCGTCGCCCGCGGGCTGACGCCGAGCTCGATGATCGGCTCCAGGTCGGGCAGGTGGAAGTCGGTCGGTGTCCGGGTCGCCATCACCAGACGTACGGCGTACTCCGCGACGAGGTTGTGCACGAAGACCTGCTCGGCCGTCCGTTGCAGCTCCATGATCGTCTCCGGCTGCAGCACCGGCCGCGGCTCGGGCGGGTCCACGCTCATCCGGCGGAGGATCTCGAACTCCTCGTGCCCACGCGGGTGCGGCACGTCGATCTTGACCAGGAACCGGTCCCGCTGCGCTTCCGGCAGCGGGTAGACGCCCTCGGACTCGATCGGGTTCTGGGTCGCGATCACGATGAACGGCTTCGGCATCGGGAAGGTCTGGCCGCCGATCGACACCTGCCGCTCGGCCATCAGCTCGAGCATCGCCGACTGCACCTTGGCCGGGGCCCGGTTCACCTCGTCGGCCAGCACGAAGTTCACGAACGTCGGGCCGAGCTCGATGTCGAACGCCTCGCGGGTCTGCCGGTAGATCCGGGTCCCGACGATGTCGGACGGGACCAGGTCGGGGGTGAACTGGATCCGGGCGAAGGTGCCGCCGACCACACTCGCGAAGGTCCGCACGGCGAGCGTCTTGGCGACACCCGGCACACCCTCGAGCAGGCAGTGACCCTTGGCCAGCAGCGAGACCATCAGCGTCTCGACCATGTGCTCCTGACCGACGATCACTCGCTTGACCTCGCTGAGTGCCTCGCCGATCAGCCGGGACTGCTGCGCCACGCTTGCAGCCGGCACAGTGGTTTCGGTCATGCCTGTCCTTCCGGGGTCCACAGTGCGGACCTTGTCACTCCCCGATGCGTTCGACACCGGCCATTCCATCAGATCCCCGGGTCCGCCGCTCCACGGCCCACCGAGCCCATCCTCCCCGGCGACTCAAATCACGGGGAGTGGGGTGTGTCTCTTGGTTCCACGCCGTAGCGAGCATGTGCTCGGTGCGGTGGCTCGGTGTGCTGGAGGGGAGGCCTCGATGTTGTTCCATCGTGGCCTTTCCTCCAGTGCGGCGAGGCGCCGTGCCGAGTGCAGCGCAGTAGGCGGGGAGCTAAGAGACACACCCCCGGGGCAGTGCTACCAGGGATGTGGTGGGATTGGGGCGATGACTGCGACCGAATCCCAGACGGAGGTGCAGCCGGCCGAGCGGCCGGTGGACGCGCCTGTGTCGCTGATTCCTGCCGCGCTTCCGCTGCAGCCGGAGGACCCGCCGCGGGTCGGCGAGTTCTGGTTGCGCGGGCGGCTGGGCGCGAATGCCGCCGGTTATCTGTACACAGCCAGTGACGAGCGCGGCCGGAACGCCGTGGTCGCGATGATGACCGAGGGTTCGGCCGACGACGCGGCCGCCCGGGACCGGTTCGTGTTCGCGGTCGACTCGCTGCCCGAGGACGTCGTACTGGCGCACAACGACGAGGACGACGACGATCTCGCGCTCTGGGCCGCGTTCGGGCCGATCCGCGAGGACGACGGGTCCAGCGCCGCGACGGACGAGCGGCTGCTGGCCGAGCGCCGCGGCGAGGACGTACTGTCCGCGGTCCTGATGGACCGGGTCCCGCAGCCCGGGCGGCGCCGCGGGCCCGACTTCCTGCACTACTGGGAGGGCCGTCGGCGGCCTGGTCTGTTCCGGATCTGGCCGCTGCCGTGGCCGACCGCGCTGCGGCCGGCCTCCTGGGCGGCGATCTGGTACGCGCTGGCCACCATGCTGCTGCTGATGGCGCTGTCGCTCTTGCTGGCTTGGCTGCTGTTCAAGGACTCCCCGCCGCTCAACCCGCCGCCGGTGATCCCGACCCCGACGAACACCGTCACCACGACGATCACGCCGACCACCCCGCCGCCAGACTCCACAGGCCCCGGTACGCCGACCACTCCGGATCCCAGCGGCAGTCTCCCGACCGGGACGCCTGGTGAGCCCAGCCCGTCCTCGACCAACCCGGGCGACAAGTTCTAGACGTGTTGCGGTTCGGGCTTCCGGCGGAGTGTGAGCAGGCCGATCAGGCTGATGACGGCCCAGCTGCCTTCCAGTAGCAGGAAGCCCCAGGACCGTTGTTGGAGTGCGATCGCGGCGAGCAGGGCGGAGCCGAGGAAGTTCAGCAGCTGGTAGGTGAGCGTGCGCTGCCGCAGCCGCCCGGCCTGGGCGGCCGCGAAGGCGATCAGAATGGTCAGCGCACCGGCGATCTCGAGAACATCGACAACATGCATCGGAACTGCCCCTCCTGGGGGCGGACGTCGTCTTTTCGCCAACCGGGTACGACGTCACTCGTCCGGGGCCCGCAGTAGCGCAGGACCTGCTCCCTACGCTAGCAAACGGAGCAACTCCGGGTCCCGCCACAGGTTCGCCGGGACGGGCTGTCGGACCAGAGCCGCGTCGGCCCGGATCTCCGCGGGGCTCGCGGCCGAGATCAGTACCGAGGTGACCGCGGCGTGCCGGGCGGGGAACGCGAGCGCGGCCTGCGGCAGCGAAACGCCGTACCGCTCGCAGACGGCCGAGATGCGCCGGGCCGGCACGCTGTCGGTGTGCAGGACTTCCGGCGACAGCACGCCGGAGACGATCACCGAAACTCCGCGCGCAAGGCAACGATCGAGGAGCGGACGCGCGCTCTGGTCGAGCAGCGAGAACCGCCCGGCGAGCAGGACACAGTCCAGCTCGTGGTCGCGGACGAGCCGATCAAGCGCTTGCCAGTCGGTCGAAGCGGCGCCGATCGCCTTGATCAGGCCCTCC
Organism: Kribbella sp. NPDC056951; assembly: GCF_042674205.1. NCBI lineage: Bacteria > Bacillati > Actinomycetota > Actinomycetes > Propionibacteriales > Kribbellaceae > Kribbella > Kribbella sp. NPDC056951. The sequence goes on along the minus strand of NZ_JBHUQZ010000010.1, from coordinate 193,979 downwards.
CGCCGCAAACCGTCGAGAACGGGGAGGGCGGCCTCGAACGCCGCCGGCCCGGGCGCAGCCTCGCTCGCACCCGAGTCCTGCACGAGCACGAGATCCACGGCCAGTCCGAGGCGCTGCATACTTCCGCGGACCGACTCCTCCGCGTCCGCGCCGACCACCTTCGTGGAGACGAGGAATTCACCGCGCGGGCGGCGACTGAGCGCCGTACCGAGTCTGGCTTCGGCGTCGCCGTACGCCGGTGAGGAGTCGAAGAACCGGATCCCCGCCTGGTACGCCGCGTCGACGGTCGCGATCGCGGGTGCGTCGCCGCCCGGACCGGGTGGTTCGCCGAGACGCGAACCACCGAGGCCGAAACGGGGTGGCCGGAACTTGTTGACGGCCTGAGGCGCGAGCAGGTGGCTTGGCGCTGCCATCGCACCCACCTCCTCCTCGTCAGTATGTAGTGTCAAGGATCGGTGGTTTGCGACGTGCTCGCATCTCGGATCCGAGTGTCAGCGACCGGATTGGTACAGGGTCTTGACCTCCTGATCGGTGAGGGCGCGGTCGTAGACGTGCACCTGGTCGACGGTGCCGTCGAGGAAGTCGACCTGGTTACCGCCGAACTTGGCCCGGCCGATCACCGTGTTCCCGGTCGAGGTCGAGTCCAGGGTGCAGGCGGATTTCGCGGCCACCGGCTGACCGTCGACGTACAGGCGGAGTTCGCCCTTGGCGGCATCGCGGACACCGGTCACGTGGTACCACTGGCCGGCGTTCGGCTTGGTCGGCGCGAGCGCCCGCACGCCCGGGAAGCTCATCGCGAACCGCTGGTCGGCACCGGAGTACTGCAGGAAGAACGCGCTGTCGCGATCACCGTCCTGGCTCACGAAGGTCTGGAAACCGTCCACCTTGTTCAGCTTCACCCACGCGCTGGCCGAGTAGTTGCCGCTGGTGTCCAGCAGCGCGGCGCCCGTGTCGACGTACTGGTTGGATCCGTTCAGGGCAACGCCTTGGCCGTTCTTGCCCGGGGCAAAGATCGCGCCGTTCTGCAGGGTGGCGTCGTTGTTGCCGACGGCATCTTCGGTGGTTCCGTCGAGCGGGTAGAAGTGGATGCCGTCGGCACCTGGTGTGCCGGGACCGGGGTTCGGCCCACCGGTTCCGGTTCCGTCCGCCTGCGCGATGATCTGCTCGTTGATCGTCCGGACCTGGGCGAAGTCCATCTTCGGGACCTGCCGGTCATAGGTGAAGAAGCCGTTCAGTTCACCCTCGACATCGGTGATCTGGGTGTAGACCGAACCGCTGATCCCGCACTGGTTGGCCGACTTCAGTACGTCGCGCTGATTCTCGACGTACCGTCTGGTCAGCGTCGCCTTGTCCGGCGTCATCTCGTACGCGAAGCCGTCCCCGAACCACATGTGGTCCTGTGTCTTGAGGCCGAATCCGCCGTGCTCGCCGTCGACCGCGGCCCGCTCACCGGCCGGCGACGGGGTGCCCGGGCCGAGGTAGGCATGGTGATCGAGGAGGTCACCGCGGCCCGAATCGCCCTTGGAGGCACAGCAGTTGACGCCGCTGTGAGCGTTGACGAGGCGGGACGGGTCCTGGGCCTTGACCGCGTCGGCGATCTGGCCGGTCTCGGTCTTGTCCCACTCGCCCCAGCCCTCGTTGAACGGGACCCAGACGGTGATCGAGGTGAAGCTCTTGTGCTCCTCGATCATCTCGCGCAGCTCGGACTTGAACTGCGCCCGCCACGGCTCCGGGATCTCCGCTGTCTTCGAGGCCGGCATGTCCTGCCAGACCATCAGGCCGAGCTTGTCGGCCCAGTAGTACCAACGATCGGGCTCGACCTTGATGTGCTTGCGGACGGTGTTGAAGCCGAGCCGCTTGTGCTGCTCCAGGTCGAAGCGCAGGGCGGCATCGGTCGGCGCCGTGTTCAGGCCGTCCGGCCAGAAGCCCTGGTCGAGCGTGGACAGGTTGAACAGGACCTTGCCGTTGAGCCCCATCCGAAGCTTGCCGTTGGCCCCTTTGACCAGGCCGACCGACCGCATCCCGGCGTACGAACCGACCTGGTCGACGGTCTTGCCACGGCGATCGATCAGCCGGACCTTGAGGTCGTAGAGGAACGGTTTGTCGGGGGTCCAGGTCTTCGGGTTCGGGATCGGCACGCGGAGCTCAGTGTCGGCCTTGCCGCGGACTCTGCCGACCTGACGAAGGCCGTCGTACGCCGTCACTTCGACATCGAGGCCCGTTGGACCGGCCGTGTCCGCGGTGACCTTGAGCGCCTTACCGGGGAGGTCGGGGGTGAGCTGGAGGCGGTCGATGGCCGACGTGTTCACCGGCTCCATCCAGACCGTGCGCCAGATGCCGGAACTGCCCTGGTAGAAGATCCCGTGATCGCCGACCTCACGCTGCTTGCCGATCGGCTGGAAGGTCTCGTCGGTGAGGTCCTCGGCCCAGACGATGAGCTCCTGCGGACCGCTGCTGTGCAGATAGTTGGTGGCGTCGACGTCGAACCCGTCGTACCCGCCGCGGTGCGTGCCGGCCAGCCGGCCGTTGATCCAGACCTTGGCGTCGTAGTCGACCGCACCGAAGTGCAGGACGAGGCGTTGGCCCTTCCACTGCTGCGGGACGGTGAAGGTACGGCGATAGAACATCCGGTCCTCGTGCCGCTGGATCCCGGACAGCGCGGACTCGATCGGGTAAGGCACCAGGACCTTCTCGCCGAGCGTGCGGCCGATCGGGGGCTGCTCCCCCGGTGCTGCGGCGGCGAACTCCCACAGACCGTTGAGGTTGCGCCATTCGGGGCGGGTCAGCTGGGGCCGCGGGTACTCCGGGAGAGCGTTGGACGGCGTGACGTCATCGGTCCACGGGGTGCTCAGAGGCGGGGTTCCGCGCTGCCATTCAGCCGGTGCGGCCTGGGCTGTCGGCACGAGAGTGGCCGCGGCCGCAAGGGCGGCCGCGGCGACAAGTTTCAGCATGGGAGCTCCTTCGGGGCGGAGGAAGGCGTTCCCATGGAAACGTTCTCATCTCAAAAACGCAAGACCTCAAACATTTACACACACCGGAGTCGGGGTGCTGAACGAGCTCTTCTGGGTCAGGTTCCCGGACGCGAGGTCGACCGCGAAGGTGACGATGTTGCCCGAGTTCTGATTGGAGACGAAGAGCAGGCTGCCGGTCGGATCGATGATGCAGTGCCGCGGCCAGACGCCACCGGCGTTCGGCGTCGCCTTGAGGGTGAGCGCTTCACCGGTGGCGGAGGTTGCGAACACCGCGATGCTGTTGTGACCGCGGTTGGTGAGGTAGACGTACCGGCCGTCCGGGGACACGATCACCTCGCCCGGGTAGTTCGTCGGCGAACCGGGCGGGACCGTGCTCTGGGTGTTCAGCGCGGTGAGCTTGCCGTCGGCGAAGCTGCAGACGGTGATCGTGCTGTTCAGCTCGTTCGCCACGTACGCGAACTTGCCGGACGGGTGGAACGCGAGATGCCGGGGACCGGCACCGGCCGGCAGCGTCAACTGGTGTTTGAGCGCGAGCTTCCCGCTCGTCAGCGTGTAGGTGTAGACCGAGTCCGTGCCGAGATCGACGGCCAGGATGTAGTTGCCTGCGACGACGATCTGGTGTGCGTGCGGCCCGTCGCCGGCGTGCTTGACGAGGTCGGTCTGGGTGCCGACGCCCCCGTCAACCTTCAGTTTGTGTACGGCGACATCACCGGAACCGTAGTTCGCGCTCAACAGGTAGCCGTTGGCAACGGCCAGATGACACGGACCGGATCCCTTGTTGGGTTGACGATTGAGCAGCCGGAGTTTGCCGGGGGCATCGATCGCAATGGCGCTGACAGCCCCGGTCTCCTGCTCATTGACGGCGTACAGGAAGTTGCCCGAGCGGATGATGAACGACGGGTCGCCGACACCCCTCAGTGCGCCGGTCGACGTGATCTTGCCGGTTGCGTCGTACGACGCGATGCCGACACCGTCGCCGTACCGGCCGTGGTAGAGGTACTTCGGCGCGGCGGCCTGAGCCTTGAGCGGAGCGGCGGCGATGGCGGCAGCGGTGAGGCCGAGGAATCCCCGGCGCGTCGTGGTCACGCGGCCACCGGGACGGTGAGCTGGGCCGGATCGCTTGCCGGCGAACTGAACGTGACCGAACTGCCGACGGAGCTCCGGCCGAGGTACCGCGGGTCGACGGTGTCGACGACGAGGACCAGGTGATGACCGGCCGGGACCTCCCAACTGGTGGCTTCCAGGCGCAGATCGATGGTGACGGCTTTGCCGGGGGTTGCCCCTCGCAGTGTGAGCGGTTTGTGCGAGATCAAGGATCCGACTCCTAGCGCGTTGACGTCATAGAGGTACGCGAAGAGTGAAGTGTCCTTCACAGAGGGTGTTGCTGTGAAGGACAGTTCTGGGGATCCGTTGACGATCGTGGGGCTGGGATAGACCTCTCCCGACCAGACACCGGCGAATGATCGATCGATCAAAGGGGTGGCGACGCCCGTTGGGATCGAGAGCAGCCCCTGAAGCGCGCCGGAAACCAAGGCGATGCCGCTGTCGGCAACGGTCGGCACGCCCGCCGCGATGCCCTTCTCCCAGCCGGTCGCAGGTCTAGTCTGCAGGCTTCCTTTGCTCAGGTACGTCGTCCGCGGCTGACCGACCGCGGCCCAGTTGCCGTAGCCGCGCCAGACGTTGCGCTGGGACTTCAACTGCACGGGCTTCTCGGTGTCGGCGCCGTTGTCCGCACCGGTCAGGTAGTGGCGCATCCAGGCGACGAGCTCGTCCCAGGTCTCGTTCGGCAGACCGATCGCGCCAGGAACCTCGGGAGTGGAGTGATCGCCGTGGGCGAACTGGAGCCGCTTCGGACCGGTCAGAGCGGTGAAGAAGTCGGTGTACTGCGTCGGCGGGAAGATCGAGTCCTCGAAGGCGTTCGCGAGGAAGACGGCCGGCTTGTTGGCGTTGATCTTGCCGACCACGGTCTGCGCGGAGCGCACCGGGCCGAGCACCTTCGCCTCGGCGATCGCTTCGTCGTACCGGCCGGTGAGGAACTTGGTCTGCAGCGACTGCATCTCCGGTCCGGGACGGCCGGTGATGTTGCCGACGGCAAGCAGTCCGGCGACTGCCTGGAGCGAGACCGTCTCGTTCGGGTCGATCGACTTGATCAGGTCGGCCCAACCGCTCAGCGCGCCGACCACCTTGATGCGGGGGTCCTCGGCGGCCGCGAGCAGCGACGTACCGGCGCCGTACGAGATGCCGACCGCGGCGACCTTGCTGGTGTCGGCGGGCGTGTTCAGGGCGGCCCAGTCGATCACCTTGGAGACGTCGGCCACGGTCGGCGGGCCGGCCACGTCGATACCGCCGCCGGTGTCCCAGAAGCCGCGGCTGGAGTACGAGATGACCTGGAAGCCCGACTTGGCCAGCTTGCTGCCCTGGCCGACGTACTCGAGGTTCGGGACGCCCCAGCTCGACGGCATCACCACCAGCGGGAACGGACCGCTCCCCTGACCGGTCGGGGTCAGGACGACGGCACCGATCTGAATACCACCTGCACCCTGGATGCGCTCGTACTTGATGGCGAAGCCGGGCTGAGCAGCGTCGGCCCGGGTCCCGAAGGCTGTGACAGTCAGGGCGACGGCTGCGACTACGGCGACAAGCTTGCGCACGGGCGGACCTCCAGCTCGGAAATTACCCGAGGGTAACCACAAGATTGCCGCTGTGTCACTAGCTCCGCACGCTGAGTGCCGGATCCACGTCGGTCGCCTCCACCGACCACGCCCACAGCTCCCGCGCCAGCTCTGCGTTCTGGGCCGCCCGCGTCGCCTGCACCAGCTTCGGAGCCCCTCGATACTCGAAGAAGCTTGGCCCGACGTACGCCCCCTGCTGCAGATCCGGCCGAGTGGCGGCGTACAGACTCGGCCAGGCGCCCGCTGCCGCGGACTGCGCGAACAGGTTGATCCCCTGCCAGATGCGCGCCTGCAGCTTCGCTCCGGCCAGCTCCGGCCCGGCTGCCTGCAGATGTGTCGAGGCGTAGCCCGGATGCGCGCCGACGCTCAAAACACTTGGCACCCGGCGGCCGAGCTCGAACATGAAGAGCAGATTGGCCAGCTTCGACCTGCTGTACTGCGGCCATTTCGAGTAGCCGTTCGCCGGCAGCCGCAGATCGAACTCCCGGATCCCGCTGGCCGACTTGTGCATGAAGGAGCTGACCGTGACGACTCGGCCTTTTCGCAGCAGCGGCATCAACCGGGCGGTGAGCGCGAAGTGCCCCAGGTGGTTCGTTCCGATCTGCAGCTCGAACCCGTCCATCGTCTGCCGGTACGGCGTCGCCATCACACCGGCGTTGTTGACTAGGACGTCCAGAGCGTCGTACCGGTCAGCCACCTCCGCGGCAGCGCGCTGCACGCTCGCGAGGTCGGCCAGGTCGAGCTCCACGGTGATCGGCACGCGATGCGTCTCAACAGTCAGCCGACGCGCGGCCTCCGCGGTCTTCTCCGGGTTGCGCGCCGCCAGCACCACCTCGGCGCCGTGCTGCAGCAACACCTTCGCCGTCTCGTAGCCGAGTCCGCTCGTGGCGCCGGTGACCAGCGCCCGTTGTCCGGTCAGGTCCGGGATGTCCGCCGTACTCCAGGTCATGCGCCCACAGTAGCCGTGGGCGCGTGACCTGTTACTACTACTTGAGGATCTTGCGGGCCTTGAAGGCGTCGGTGACCTTCTGGGCGTCGGCCTTGCCGTAGAGCAGGCGGGTGGCCTGCACCGTGACGCGGGCGGCGTCAGCGAACGAGGTGTCGGGGGCGTAGAAGAACGTGCCCTCGAGGATCAGCTTGTTCGCCTTCTGGCGGCCGAGCGCCAGGTGGATGTCCCACAGCGCGTTCGACCAGATCTCACCGTCGTCGTGCACCTCACCGACGATGTCGTCGGTGGTCTTGCCGGTGTCGGTACGACGCAGGCAGTGCGGCTCGGTGGACGTGTACGACGTCGCGTCCCAGTCCATCACGCAGGGCAGCTCGAAGCCCTTGCTGACCGGAATCGACATCGTGACGGCCCAGTAGTCGCCGAATCCCTCACCGATCGACCCTGCCTCGAGCGACTCACCGAAGTTCGGTACGACGTCGTCCTGGATCGCGTGACCGTACTCGTGCCAGATCACCTCGGCGTCCTCGGCGTCGTCGACACCACCCTCGCCCATCGTGATCATGTCGACCGAGGGGTCGTAGAACGAGTTGTCCCCGGAGAACGTGTTGATGGAGAAGTCCTGGGACTCGTTGTTCACCTCGGTGAAGCCGAGCTTGTGGATGTACTCCTGCGTCTGGTTGACGTGGTAGTACGCCATCACCTGCTCGAACTTGTCGCTCTTGCGCTGGTAGAGGAAGCTGTTGTCCTCGTCCTCGGCGACCCCGCCCTTGGCTTCCTTGATGTTGACGTAGGTGCCGTTGAGCTTGCCGCCGCCGTCCAGGTTGCGCAGCAGGACGTTCTTCTGCGCGAGGAACAGCGCGTCGGTGTTCTTGTCGTTCTCGTCGGTCAGCTGCTCGTTCTGCTCGCTGACCACCGGGTTCGGGTCGAAGACCGAGCCGTGACCGGTGGCGTTGTCGCTGAGCACCTTCGACTCGACGACCGAACCGCTGTCCGCGTCGACCAGGCTCCGGGTCGAGCCCTCGTTGGAGCGGCTGGTGACCGCCCAGACCAGGCGGGCATTCGGACCACCGATGACGGCCAGCTGCGCCGTACTGCGGCCGGCGGCCGGAACCTTCTCGGCCTCCTTGTCCGCACCCGCGATCCGGGCGCGCGCGGCCTTGGCGTTGATCGCCTCGCTCGCCTTGGTGTTGGCGGTCGCGGCCGGCAGCTTCGCCGACACATCCAGGTTCGCCGGTACGGCGTCCCGGCCGTCGGCGATCTGGACACCGCTCTTGGTCTCGTGCTTCGCGTAGTACCCGTTGATCACCGGCAGGCCCTTGAAGGTCTGCTGGTACCAGTAGTGCTTGCCGAGCAAAGATGTCTTGGTCTTGACGAGCTTCAGGCTGCCCAGGGTGGTGGCCTCCGGCGCTGCCCCCGCGGCGCTGGTGACGGACAGACCGAGCGAGATGGTGGCCAGCCCGGCGGTGACGGCCACGATCGCCTTACGGCGGTTCGACATACATTCCCTCCCACAGTCGGCGATTCGTCAGGGTTGCGTGACGCAACCACTACGATCCGTCGAGACCCTAGTTCGCTTCGGTACCCGGTGGGAAGCAGAACTTCCCGGCAACTTGCGGCGGCAAGGGAAAACCTTGTCAACGGCCCGCGAGCAGCCGGATGACACTGGGCAGTACGTCGACGCCGACCCCGGGGTCGATCGCGCGCTGCACGCCGAGCCCGACACCGAGACTCAGCAGGGCTGTGGCACAGTCGGCGGCCGGCATCGGCAGCGTGATGTCGAACTCCAGCGCATGCGCGCCCAGGAGCAGCGCGGCCGCGTTACGGATCGCCGCGTTGCGCTCGGCAAGCTCTTTTCGCAGGTTCTCGTCCTGCCGCGCCCGGGTCGAGAACTCGACCTCGAACACCGTCCAGCCGACGTCACCGATCGTCGTGTCGGCCCAGTGCTGGAAGCCTTCGAGCATCTTCTCGAGCGTTGCGGCGCCCTTGAGCGCCTGCGCGAGTTTGTGGGCCTGATCGGCGCGAATCGCGTCCACGACCGCGAGGCAGAGCTCGTCCTTGTTGCGGAAGTTCGAGTAGACCGCGCCCTTGGAGAAGCCTGCCTCGTCGGCCACCTTCTCCAGGGACGTGGCGGCGTATCCGTCGTTCAAGAACAACTCGGTCGCGGTTGCCACGAGGGCATCCCGGGTCTGCGCCTGACTCTCCGCGCGGGTCATTCTCGCCATGGGTGCAGTCTAGATCTTCGGGTATTGGAATTCCTTGGGTATTCGGATACTGTCGGTTTCTGGAGGTGGTCGTCCATGGATGTGGTGATCATTGGTGCCGGGGCTTCCGGTCTCGGGGCGGCGATCCGGCTGCGACAAGCGGGGATCACGGACTTCGCCGTACTGGAGAAGGGGCCGTCACTCGGTGGGACGTGGCGCGACAACACGTATCCGGGGTGTGCGTGCGACGTACCGTCGGCGTTGTATTCGTACTCGTTCGCACCGAACCCGTCGTGGACGCGAGCCTTCGCTGGGCAGGCCGAGATTCAGCAGTACCTGGCTGACACGGCCGCTCGGTACGACGTACTGCCGCATCTGCGCTTCGGTGTCGAGCTGCTGCGCGCCTCGTGGGATCCGGCGCGCGCTGTGTGGTCGTTGGAGACCTCTACCGGTCCGCTCGAAGCCCGCGTGTTGATCACTGCAACCGGACCTTGGCATGAGCCTCTTATGCCGTCGATCCCCGGTACGTTTGACGGTCCGGTCTTTCACTCGTCGCGCTGGGACCACTCGGTTTCCCTTGCTGGTAAGCGGGTTGCCGTGATCGGGACAGGTGCGTCGGCGGTGCAGTTCGTTCCCGCCATCCAGCCATCAGTGGCCTCGATGCATGTCTTCCAGCGGACTGCGCAATGGGTTCTGCCGAAGCCGGACCATTACGTGCCGCCCATCGAGCGCTGGCTGTTCCGTCGGTTTCCGGTCGCGCAACGCTTGCTCCGGCGGGTCGAGTACGCCGGTATGGAGGCGCTCGGACTCGGCTTCCGGCATCCGCGGTTGATGCGCTTCGTCGAGGCCGTCGGTCGCCTCCATCTCCGCCGCTCGGTCCCCTCTGCAGCCTTGCGCTCTGCTCTCACCCCGACCTACACACTCGGCTGCAAGCGCATCCTGATGTCGAACACCTACTACCCGGCGCTTGCCTCGAGCAACGTCTCGGTCCACCCGACCGCGGTCGCCGGCTTCGACGGCTCCACGGTGATCGGTACCGACGGCTCCCGCATCGAGGCCGACGTCGTCATCCTCGGTACCGGCTTCAAGATCCTCGACCTCCCGATCGCCTCCCGCGTCCACAACGCCGCCGGCGAGTCCCTCGACGACGTCTGGAAAGGCTCACCCCAGGCCTATCTGGGGACAGCCGTCACCGGTTTCCCCAACGCCTTCAACCTCCTCGGCCCGAACCTCGGCACCGGCCACACCTCGGCCTTCATGATCCTCGAAGCCCAACTCGACCACGTCCTGCAGGCTGTCTCGACCCTCCTCAACCGGGGTTGGTCCAGTCTCGACGTACGCCCCGAAGTCCAGGAAGCCTTCGTCACCTCGGTCCAGTCCGCCCTCACCAACACCGTCTACGAAACCGGCGGCTGCGCCAGCTACTACCACGACACCAACGGCCGCAACTCCTTCAGCTGGCCCTGGTCCAGCGCCCGCCTGAAACGCGACGTCGCCCGCTTCTCCCCCACCGACTACACCATCGCCAAACCCTTGGAGGTAGTCCGATGAATCCCCTGGACCTCAACGGCGCCGTCGTCGTAGTAACCGGCGCCGCCCGAGGCATAGGCCAAGCCACAGCCCAGGCCTTCGCCCAAGCCGGCGCCACCGTCCACCGCGGCGATCTCGACCCCGCCGGCGAACCCACCGTCCACCCGCTCGACGTCACCGCCCGCGACTCGTTCGCCGCCTTCATCGACGACGTCCTCGCCGACTCCGGCCACATCGACGTACTGGTGAACAACGCCGGCGTCATGCCCCTCGGCAGTTTCCTCGACGAACCCGACGAGATCAGCCGAGTGACCCTGGACGTCAACGTCTGGGGCCTCATCCACGGCATGCGCCTGGTCCTCCCCGGCATGCTCGACCGCCACCACGGCCACATCGTCAACATCGCCTCGATGGCCGGCAAGATCCCCTTCCCCGGCATGGCCGTCTACAACGCCTCCAAGTACGCCGCCGTAGGCCTCACCGCCGCCGTCCGCCGCGAACTCCACAACACCGGCGTAACCGCCAGCGCAGTCCTCCCCTCCGCCGTCCGAACCTCCCTCTCCTCCGGCGTCCGCCTAGGCGGCCTCGTCCCCACCGCCGACCCCACCGACGTAGCCGCCGCCGTCCTCCGCACCTGCCGAACCCGCCAACCCGAACTAGCCGTCCCCCGCTGGCTAGGCGGCTGGAAAACCCTCGACGGCCTCGTCCCAACCCGCCTCATGTCCCTAGGCCGCCGCCTAGCCGGCGACGACCGCGGACTCCACGCCGACCCCGCCGCCCGTTCGTCGTACACGGAGCGTGTGACCACCTTCAGCGCATCGCGATCTGCTGGCGAATGAACCGTTGGCCGGGAGAAGATCGGCCATGTCGAAGTTGAGCCTGCAAGCCCAGAACCGCGCCACCCTCCAGCGTCAGTGGCTGCTCGAACGCCACGACGCCACCGCCCTCGAAGCCATCGAGCACCTGGTCGGCATGCAGGCCCAGATCCCCCTCGCGCCGTACGTCGGCCTCTGGACCCGCCTCACCGCGTTCCAGCCCGACGACCTCGTCAAACTCATCGAAGGCCGCGAAGCCGTCCGCGGCTCGATGATGCGCGCCACCATCCACCTCATGACGAGCCCCGACTTCCTCGCCTTCCGCCCCCTCATCCAGCCCCGCCTGGACCGCGAGGTCTTCCAAAACATGACCTACGGCCGCCACCGCCTAGAGGGCCTCGACATGCCCGCCGTCCTCCAAGCCGGCACCGACCGCATCACCGAAGGCCACGCCACCGCCGTACAACTCCGCGAACACCTGGGCCCCCTCTGGCCCGACCGCGACCCCGCAGCCCTGGCCCACGCCGTCCGCTGCCTACTCCCCACCATCCAAACCCCACCCCGAGGCATCTGGGGCAAAGGCGGCAACCCCGCCATGTCCCTCCCCCACCTCTGGCTCAACGCCGACCTGGACCCCGCCCCCAACCCCGAGTCCCTGGTCCTCCGCTACCTAGCTGCCTACGGCCCAGCCTCAGTCATGGACGCCCAATCCTGGTCAGGCCTAACCCACCTCACCGAAGTCTTCGACCGCCTGGACCTCCGCACCTACACCGACGCCGACTCCGGCCGCACCCTCTACGACCTCCCCACCCAACCCCTCCCCGACCCAGACACCGAGCCCCCCACCCGCTTCCTCCCCGAATTCGACAACCTCTACCTCTCCCACGCCGACCGCTCCCGCTGGCTCCCCACCCCCACCACCCGCCTCCAATCCCTCTACGTCCAAGGCACCCTCCTCCACAACGGCCACCCCACCGCCACCTGGCGCCTCCCCAAAAACACCAAGTCCCAAATCACCCTAGAAATCAAACCCCTCGAAAAGCTCTCCAAGAAAACCCAAGCCCTCATCGAACCCGAAGCCCAAGCCCTCCTGACCTTCACCAACCCCACCGCCGCCCAGGACCTGCAGTTCCTGACGCCCTGAGCGCCCACAACCTCAACACGCCCCAAGGCATGCCGAGGAGCGCACTGGCCTGATCGGAGGCATGCCACGAGACCGCCGCACCGCGACAGCGAATTGCGGGGCCGAGTTCGTCATCGAGGACGCCCGCGAACGAATTGTTGCGAAGGCATCTGGCTGAGGTCGAACGCAACCTCAGGCCGCAGCGGTCAGTGCCTCCAGGGCTCGGACTCGCTCAGCTGGTGACGGCGCGCTGGACATGAGTCGAGATCGACGGTTGGTGTCTCGGCCGACCATCTGCTGGTGCTGAAGCTGCCAGCCGTACAGCACCTGGATGAGCGTCGCGCCGTACCCCATCGCTGCTGCTCGCCGGTCTGCCTGCAACACCTCGCGGCGACCCAACCAGGCAAGGATCGGCGGGGCGACCAGGGGCGTCAGAAAGAGGAACGGCAGCACCAAGCTGTCATCGAAGGTCAGTACGGCGACCAGCACACCGACGTACCCGATCAGGACGAAGCCGACCACGACGCAGCCCACTGCGGGAACGGACTTCATCAATCTGCCGAGCGCTCTCATTCCGATCAGCGCACATCGTGCAGGGATGGAATACCAGAAGCTCAGCAGGCTCAGCCAGTCACGTCCACCGAGGTGGTGTCCGATTTCATGAGCGAGCACTGCTTCGAGATGTGACGGTGGAAGCGTGTAGAGCGCCCATCTGGTCAGGCCCACGAGGTGACCAGGTGTTGGTACGGCGTTCGGCTCGTCGGCCTCCTGAATCCAGATCGCGTAGCGCTCCTCGGATACACCCGCGCGACCGGTGACCTGCCGCCAGATCGGTCGAAGGCGTTGCTCCTCCACCAACGTCGGGAGGCGAAGACGGAACAGATACCGTGCCAGGAACTCCTCGACCGGGCGCACGAACACCACCAGTCCCGATACGAGCCACGCAACAACGAGAACCCATCCCCAGCCGAATCCGAGAAGGCCCACAATCCACGAGACGACTGCAAAACTCCAGAAGAACCAGGGAACTGCCGAGAACAGCAACGCAGCAGTGGATACCTCGACTCGGGACGTTCTAGCGCCCGGCTGAGCGCCTGACTTGCTTGGGAGCTCAGGCCGCTGCTGAGTGGGTGGGACAGCAGGCTGCTCGCCGTACCCATTCCAATTCGCCGGCCTCTCATCGCCCCAGGCATTGTTCTGGTCTGCGGGGTCGCCAGGGCCGGTCATCGGTTGCTCCTCCTGCAGTTCGTCGAATTGGCTACCACATGGACACGTGTACGTGGTCGAAGTGGCCGCCGGTGGCGTCGGTGGGGACGTATACGCCGCCGCCGTTGTAGGGGATCCAGGTACCTCGGCGGGCAGACCAGATCTTGCCGTACCAGATCACATAGTGCACGCCGGTTTGGCCCGCAGTCTTCACGGCCCAATTGGCGATCTCGTCGCCGCGGGCACGGGCTGGGGCTGAGCGTCTGGCATCGGCACCGACCATGACATCACAAGCTTTGCCGCGAGGGTGATCGCTGGTCGGATTCCAGACATGGGCGTCCCAGCACGTCATGCTGAGATCACCCAGGTTCTTCCGCGCCGCTTCGACCCAGGCCGCTGTACGCGGCGTCACCATTCCTCCGGTTCCCGTCGGATCGGTCATGGACTGCGCCTGCTCCGGCCAAACGCCGTTCACCGGTTGCCCGCTCTCCAGGCCTCCACCACTGTCGCAGTTGTCCTCGTCGAGAGTCCCGTCGCCGATCGAGGCTCCCGGCGGTAAGTCGGCCCGGCCTGCGTACGGGTTTCCTCGGCGCTCGAGATCGATGCCCGCGGCGGACGCGATCTGGCGGGCTTCGCGCTCGCGAGTGGCGTAGCGGTCTGGGAACGCCGAGACTTGCACGCGTTGCGCCACGTCTCCGAGCGCCATCGACGGCCAGCCATTGATATCCACCAGACCCGGCGGATCTGGAGCCTCCTTGCCACCGAAGAAGGCCTCGATCGAATAGATCGGCGGCGTAGCCGTGATTTGCTCCTTAGACCCCCAGCCAGCTGCCGGCCGCTGCTGGAAGAGCCCGACCGAGTCGGCGTCACCGTAGTCAAGGTTCTGCAGGTTCGACTCGACCAGAGCCGTCATCAGCGCGATCAACGTCGCTCGCCCCGGCAACCCACGCGCTACCGCGACCTGGTCGATCAGCTTGGCGAACTCGATCTGTGTCTGGCGCAGCTCCCCCGACTGATACGGCAGCCCCGGCTGCCCAGGAACGCCGGGCAAACAGGCCGCCTGCGACTTGTTGGCTCCGCCGAACGGCGCAAGCATCAACAAACTCGCCAACCCGAGCACTGCCAATCCGGCAGCAGCCTTGGCGACAGTGCCTCGACTCGCAACGGCCATCAGGCCACGTCCGAGATCACGCTCGTCGAACATCACGACCCCCTGCTGTCATGGTCCGCTGCCGCCGGATACATCGCTGACGAGCCACTGACTGTTCTGAGGTGTCAGTGTGATGAGCAGGGGTACGTCGAATCGCTGAGCATTCTTACCGGTCACATCGATGGTGACCTTCACGAACCGCGTGATCCGGTCCGGAGTGTCAACCGGCGCCTCCGCGTTGAGCGGCGGCGCAGTAACCAGAGCAGCCAGCACCGTCGACCTGCCGCCGTCCGTCTTCAAGGCGTCGTACGTCGGGTCGCCCGCCGCCGTGAAGCTCGAGGCAACCTCGGATGTCATGTACTTCGCGCACTTCGCGACCAGCGCCGCGTAGCTCTCCGCACCGGGATCACGCGTATAGAACGCCTTGGCCCACGCACCAACGACCTGTGACGCCGATGCGATCGCACCGGCTCCTGGGCGCTGTGTTTGCACCGGCGGCGTCGTCAGGGTGACGGTCGGGCCAGGCGCTGTCGGCTGGCTCGTCTGGCCATTGGGCGGCGCAGTCGGCAGAACTACCGTACGACCGGGCGTCAGCAGGCTGATCGGGGAACCGTCATCTTTGGGCTTGCCACCTAGCAGACGCGGCAGGCCGCCACCGAGCCCGAGAATGACAATCGCCACCACCACAACCATGACGACGAGGAACACCGGGCTGGTTGGCTCGGCTTGCCGCTGGTTGCGCAGCCAGGCCATCCGCTGCGCGTGATCGTCGCGGCGCCAGTTTCGCTTTGCTCGACGACGTTCACGACCGTTGAGTTCGTCGAGCTCATCCGGATAGTCGTAGTCGGCACTCATCAGCGAACGCCAGCCGTCAGGTGCATCCGGACGGCTTCGGCCATCGGCCGATTCCCAACTGCTGTCCGAATCGTGCTGCTCATCGGCCAGACGGCGTGAGTGGCTCCCCCCGCCCTCGCGGCGGTCGTGTGGTGAACGTGGTTTTCGGGCCATCCGGAATCACCTACGCGGTACGTGCAGAGTGACGCCATCCTTGGTGACAGCGGAGTACTCGCGGAATCGCCGCGGGGACGAGGACCCCGGGCCGCGCCGGGACCGTTGGGCCTTCGGAGGACCCTCTCGAAGACTCGCTGAATGACTGTGAGCTCGCGGTTCGAACCTGTTCTCGTTGGCAGGAGCCGGGCTCGGCTGGCGCGAGTGGCGCGGCTTCTGCGACTCGGCGGAAGCGCCGCGCGCTCCGGCGGAAGACGTCGCGCCACCTGTTGCGGCCACACCTGCAGCCGTCACAGTGATCGTTCGTCGCCCCTCCGCGTTCTTCTGCGCACGGGACCGCGACAAGTTTGCCGCTGACGTGCTTCGAGATGGCGTCGCGTTGGCTGCCAACTTTCCACCTGGTCCGACGCCGCCACCGGCCGACGCTGCATCCGCTCGCCGTCGACCCGAGCCCGCCGTCAACTCGTAAGGTGACCCACCTACTGCCCCAGCGCTGCCCAACGCTCCAGCCACCGGAGCCTGTCGATACACCCGAACTGAAGAAACTCGCTGTGGCCCCGCGTCATCGGACCCGAGGCGTCCACCACGGCGTTCTGTCAGGGCGGGGGCCGCACTTCTGCTGCCGAGCGAGCCAGCCAGTCGTTTGAAGGCGCCCATAGCGCCGCGCCTGGCCAGGCCACCGAGCAGAATGCTCCCGGAGCCCGGACGCATCATCGAGGTGAGATTGTCCAGCAAGCGCCGCAGTCTGAATCCTGCAATCAGGACTGCGATCGCAAGTCCTGACACCGGCAGCCACCCGAGCACACCGGTGAGGCTGAACACGGCCGTGACCAGAGTGAGCGCCGTACCGAAAACCAGCATGGCCAGGAACGACTGGATCACCAGCCCGACCAGGGCTTCGAACCAGTTGAGCCCCCATTGTCGCGGCCTGCCCGGGATGATCCACAAGCACGCGAAGAAGACACCGACCACAAGCAGAAGAAGGCAGCCCACGAAAGCCATCAAGGCGGTGAAGGCCAGCGACACGTTGAGAAAGGCGAACAGCGTGGCCGCGATCGCCGCCAGCATCACCACGGAGATCCGCCCGAAGGCGTTGTCACCCTTCACCCATTTGACGGTCGCGGCATCGTCGCCCCCTTCGGCGGGCGCAATGACAGTGTCGATGTACTTCGACCGAGCGTCGGCGTCCGTGCCGGCGTCGAGCATTCCCTTGCCATACCGTTCGCAAGCGGCCAACGAACCGAACTCCGCGATGCACCACGGCGTGACCGCGAACCCGCGCCAGGTCGAGTCGGCGGACTTCCTGAGCATCGTGTCCTTCGCCGTACCGGTGAAGCCTGGCTCCGGCCAAGGGAGCGGATTCTGCATGGTCGGACCCATTGCGTCGGCCGAGGCCGTCATGATCGTCTCCGCGCCCAATTGCCGGGCGCCGTCGACACCACGCAGCCAGGTCGCCGGCGCGAGCGCGAAGCTCACGGCAAGCACACCAGCCACGAAGACCCAGACCATTTGCCCCATCGCACTTCCGCTCGACCGCCGCTGCAGATACGCCGCAACGGCACCGAAGGCGAGCGCCGACGGCAGTAGCCAGCCGACCAGCTGCGTGCTCGAGGCCCCGATCGTTGTGGAGGTAGCGTCGGTCAGCGGCTTCACATCGGTGAACGAGAACAGCCACCAGCCGACTGAGATCGCACCTCGCGTGATGGCGATGATGTACATCATCACCAAGTGCGCGTATCCGTTGAACACCGACTCGATGGGGTCCCGAATGCTCTTCTCGAAGTCGAGCCCGTAGACCATCGGACTGTATTGCTCGAAGAGCGTCCTGGTGTCGCCGTGCGTCAGGTCCGGTGTCGGGAGAAGGTCGCCGAAACCTGTCGGATTGGTTGGCCCCTGGTTCGGGTCGGCAGCAAGCGCCAGCTGGGCGGTGACGACGAACGAGACGCACAGGACCGTGAGCGCCGTGCGGAGCCGGCGGGCCCACCTCATGCGACGTGCTCCTTGTTGCCCTTGGGCGGGTGTTGGGGCTCGGAGTCGGCGTAAGTGGGCGACATGGCTTCGTTGTAGGCGGCTTCGTCTGCTTCTTGGTCGTAGACGTCGTCGGGGCCTATGGGGGCTTCGTGGCGGGTTGGGGGGTGGTGGCCGTTGGTGGGGGCGGGGGGTGCGGGGGTGGTTTCCAGGGACGGGGTTGGGTCCGTGGGGGCGAGGGGTGGGTCTGCGGGGGGTGGGGGTTCGGGGTGGGTGGTGTGGGCTTCGGATTGGGCGGTGGCGGTGGCGGCGGGGGTTGGGAGGTCTTGGGGGTCTTCGTCGTCGGCGAAGGGGTCGGCGGGGGTGGGGGTGGCGGGGAGGACGGGGGTGGGTTGGTTGGCGTGTTCGGATTCGGGGGTGGTGCGGAGGAGGGCGGCTACGCGTTGGCTGGGGATGTCGATCTGGACGGTGGCTACTTCGTCCCAGCGGTCGCGCATGATGCAGTGGCCGTGGCGGATGGATTTGCCGTTGGCGGCGGTGTTGATGCCGCGGACGAGGGTTTGGTACGGCGCTGTTTGGGGGCGGCCCAGCAGTTCGAGGAGGGAGTCGACCTGTTCGCGGGAGCGGAGGCTGAAGGCGAAGAGGGTGGTGATCTGCTCGACCAGGCCGGGGAGTTTCAGGATTGAGGCGGGGTCCTGGGTGTCGAGGACCAGGGAGGCGCCCAGGGCTCGGCCTACTCGGGCGATGTAGTCGAGGAAGGAGGCGCCGTCGGGGGTCTTCGTCAGGAGGTGGACCTCGGGGACGATGACGACCTTGGAGCGGCCGCGGAATTCGCGGCGGCCGGTGGTGCGGACCATCCAGGCCAGGCAGCCGCGGAGGCAGGCCATGCCGACTCGTTCGATCGGGGACCAGGACTCGGGGGCCGACTCGGGGGACGGCAGGGTGAGGCCGGGCATTTGGACTACCCAGAGGCCTGGGTTGGTGGTGAGGGAGGACAGGCCTGAGGGTGGGCCGGCTACTACCGAACCGAGGCCGGTTTCGACCAGGTCGCGGAGGGCGAAGCCGACGGTGCGGATGGTTTCGGAGTCGGAGTTGCAGAGGCGCTGGATGACGCCCCACGACGAGGGGTCGGGTGACTGGATCTCGGCGCGGGTGGCGGCCATGACCGGGGCTTCGGCTGCACCACGGAGGTGTGGCGGGAGCAGGAGCATCAGCTGGGACGGTGCCTGCAGGAGGGCGTCGTCGACCGGGAGGACGCGGAGCAGGTCCGCGGCACCCGAGAACTGGGCGGTGATCTCGATGACAGCAGTCGGTACGCCGTATTCGGCGGCGACCGCGGAGACGCCGGCGGCGTCGCCCTTGAGGTCCAGCAGTGGTACCCAGGCGCCGGCGAAGGCGGAGTCGAGGCCGCCGAGCATGGCGGCGGTCGTCTTGCCTCGGCCGGAGCGGCCGAGGAAGAGGGTGGTGGTCGCGTCGCCGAGGGCCGAACCGGCCGCGGCGTCGAAACGCACGAGACCTGGTGTGGAACCGGTCAGGTAGCCGATCGCGGGACCAGTGGCGTCACCGATCGATGCGCCGCCCCAGAACCAGGAGCCGAAGAAGGCGGTCGACTCGCGGACGTGGCCGAGGTCGGGGACGCGGAGCTGGTCGCCGGGGAGCGACTCGAGCCAGAGGTCGCGCTGCTCGTCGGCGCCGGGGGCGACGGTGATGCCGCGGTCGGCGTAGTGCGCGATGACGGCGTCGACGTACGCCTCGAGGTCCTCGCGGGTGTCCGCGCTGACGAGGAGGCGGGGGTGGTCCTCGACCAGGGTGAGGCCGCTGCGGTTGATGTCGCGCTTGACCTCGCGCATCACGCGCTCGGTCTCGACGATCTCGTCCGCGGTCTCTTCCGCGGTGCCCTTCGCAGCCGAACGGCGCTGTTCCTTGGCGCTCTTGCGGGTTTCGTCGACGAGGTGCCGGGCGGTCTTCTTGGTGAGCACGCGGAAGCGGACGGAGGCCTCGACGGTCACGTCGATCTCGTCGCCGTCGTCGTCGATCGCCTTGATCTCTGACAGCGTGCGCAGCCACTCCCCCGGGCCCGGGGTCTCGAGTTCCTCGGGGAAGTCGGTCATCGCGAGGACAGTCGTGTACGCCGCGATCTGGCCGCGCGAGTCGTAGATGCGCAGGTGGTCGGTGTACGGCACGACGCGGCCGGAGGTGAGCCGGGCCAGCGAGGCGCCGGTGATCAGGCCGCGGCGGGGTGCGGCCACGGCGCCGCGGTGCATCTCGCGACTGATCAGCCAGGAGATGACCTCGGCCGGTGCGGTGTGGGCACGCCACACGGTCGAGCCGAGCTGGCGGCCGAGTTTGCGGACCCGCTCGTCCAGGTGGGCGAGTTCACGCGCGCTGACCCGCCAGGACGTCGTACCGAGGGCGTCGCTGATCGAGCCGCGGACCTGGGCGGTCGCGCGGGGGTCGCGGTCACTGAGGTGTACGCCGAGGGCGACGTACCGCTCGGGCATCCGCATCTCGTCGATCCGGTCGGCCCGGGTCTGCGCCCAGGCCTCGTGGTCGCCGAGCCGGTAGTGGCCGGTGACGGAGTCGATGTAGTCCTGGCCGGTGGAGCGGCCCCAGACCACCTTGAGGTGGCTGAGCCGGTCGCCGAGGATGGTCGCGGCAGCGCTCACCGCGGCGTCCAGGGCGGCGTCCTGCTCGGCCTCGGTGGCCAGGTCGGTGTTCGCCACCGAGATCAGGAACCATGCCTCGGCGCTGCGTTCGGTGACGAGCAGGCCGTCGGCGATGGCCACCAACCGGGGCGGCGGCAGGCCGCGTTCGCGGCCGACACCCACCAGGTTCAGGAGCTTGTCAGCGATCTTCATTCGTGCACCTTCCCTGACGAATTCCTGCGACTGACCCTCCGCACGTGGTCCGCCCCGAGGAGGCGGGCGCGCTGGTTCACGGTGATGTCCGCACCCGCGCGGACCATCGGATCCAGCTCCACCACGACCTCGCGTTCCCATTCGGGGGTCACCCGGGCCTTCGCCAGGTTGGCCACCTTCTGGGTCGCGACGCGCTCACGCCATGGCAGGTACTCCGTCTTGTCGGCGGCCCGGGCGCCGAGTCCGATGATCGGGCGATGGGCGCGCAACGCGTAGCGGACGGCCAGCGCCCACTCGGTCACGCGGCGACGGCGTTCGTGGAACTTGCCGGGGCGCCAGCCGAACGCCGTGATCACGAACGGCGGAACGACGTACAGGCTGACGGTGCCCTTCTGGGGCACCCCGACGAACGGGAACAGCAGCGCGATCCAGGCCAGGATGATCACCGCACCGAAGATGATCATCCGGCGTCGCGCGCCTTCTCCGAGGTCGATCCCGAGCAGGTCGTACTGCCGGGTCTCGATCTCGAAGTGGTGGGTCAGGGTACGGCCGACGCGCATCAATTACCCCCGGAGAGCAATCCCCAGAAGCCCTTCAGCACATTGATGGTCTGGTTGTTCGCATAGATCAGCCCACCGACCAGCACCCCCGCGGCGATGTGGCCGAACAACTCGCCCCACTCGCGCTTGAAGTAGTGCCCGATCGCGCGCAGCACCAGGATGGCGATGAAGATGTTGCCCGCGATGACCAGGACCCAGTCCTTGAAATCCGCGCCGGTCGGGACATTGGCGTTGGCCAGTGGCGCGACGAGCTGAACCACGCTCGCAGCCAGTTCATGCGTCGTCATTGCGGTGTCTCCCTTGGTGCCTCGGTCGTCCGACGGCGGGTTGCTGTGGTCATCCGACGGCAGCCACTTGCCATCGTTGTGCTCCGTCCGTGGCGACAGTACGCCGTAACGTGAGCGTGTACGTCTGGTCGAGGGTGGTGTCTCCCACCCCGTCCCAGGTGACGGCAGCGGTCGCCCGCCGCTCGTCGTCGTTACCGGTGTAGACCTGCCAGTCCTTCAGTTCGCCGAACTTCACGGCGCCGTTCAGACTGCGGATCGTCGAGCCGGGGGCGGTCACGGCCGACACCTTGTTGTCGGACTCGGCATACGCGCTGAAGAACGCTTCGGCGTCCTTGTTCGTTGCGGCCGTCAGAGCATCGTCCGGTACGCCGGCCTCGGGCATGTTCTCCGGCAATGCCGCACGACCGTCCGGTACGAACGTCGGCGGGCCACTGGCCACGACGCGGGCCGCGGTCCGGGCGACCGGGACGGACAACCGCTGCCAGACGAACTGGCCGGCAGTCATCGCTCTGCCCTTGAGGTAGTACTGCTGGACACGGACCCGTACGTCGACCTTGGCGACCACGCCACCGGGGTCGACCTTGACCTCGCCGGGGTAGGCGGTCACAGCGACCTGCTTGCCGCGTCCGTTCCACCCCGCTCGACTGTCCAGGCCGGCGGCCAGGTCGAGCCCGACCTGGGCCGGACGGGCCTCCGGGTTCTGCTCGTCCCAGGACAGGTAGGAGATCGCATACCGGGTCGCGATCGCGCGAGCTTCCTCGACGGGGTAGCTGCTCTGGCTGCCGACCACGGTGTCGGGTGTCCGGTTCGGGCTGACCCAGGACCGGATACCGCTGATCGCCGCGAGCAGCAGGACCGCGACCACCAGGCCGCGGAAGAAGCGTCGTGCCCACGTGGAGAAGGACGACTCGGGCTCGGTCGCCCACGGGGGCTGACCTGGCTCCAGCGACTCTCGGACGGGCCCAGGGGCCGCGTGGGCGCCGTGCGGCGACCGCTGCCGCAGCCGCTCCGGCGTGCGCTGACCAGAGCCGTGCCGCTGCTCACCGGGTGTCGGCTGCTGACCTGGCTGCGGATGACCTTGAACCGGCTGCCCCTGCTGACCGGGCTGCTCCGGCGGGCGGGCACCGGGACGACGAGGCGGAGCCATCACTCCGCCAGGCGGAGGAGTCTGCGGTGCCGAGTACTGCGCGGCTACGCCCTGTGCCTGGCGAGGGGTGGGTGACACCGGACCGTCGGGGTGGGCCCACCACTCCGGTGCGGTGTTCTGTTGGCGTCCCCGGGCGGCCTTCTTCGGTCGCCGCTGGTCCGACCAGTGTTCACCTTTTGGCGGCAGATTCAGCACTGTTCGCCACCAACTCATCGCTACCCGCCCCTCAGACAGCAGTTACGCGGACAGTAGCCGGGAGAATACGGCAAGCAACCGTCCACCGGGAGACCTGAGACCAGGATCCGGATGCTCCATCGCTCCCCGCAGCCATACTGTTACCCCAGTTGCGGGCAGTGTCACCCTCGAACGCCAAGCGTGACACCTTCGGTACCGTCGCCATAGCTCCTCTCTCATTCCCGCGTCGTCGATCGGGCAGCGCACACCATGCCACACCGCTCGGACAGATTCGAAAATCCGTGCGAACAACATGGTAAAAGACCACACCAACTGATCACGCATAGTAACCGATCCGCGGACTTCCCTGTGGAAAACTCTCCCGTGGCGAGGGGTCAAAACGTCCATGTCAGGGCATAGGGTCGGAGTATCCCCTGCTACCCCTGGAGGACCAGGATGGAAACTCGCCGACTCGGCCGGCTCGGCCACCGGAGTTCGGTGCTGATCTTCGGCGCCGCTTCGCTCGGCGGCGTCGACCAGGACCGTGCTGACGCATCGATCCAGGAGGCGCTCGATGCCGGGATCAACCATTTCGACGTCGCCGCCGACTACGGCGACGCGGAGCTGCGGCTCGGCCCGCGGATGCCGGAGATCCGGGACCGCATCTTCCTCGCCACCAAGACCGGACGCCGGACGTTCGAAGAGGCCTGGAGCGAGATCAATCGTTCGCTGGAACGGTTACAGACTGATCATGTCGATCTGATCCAGATGCACGCGGTCTGCGATCTGGAGAATCTCGACCTCGTCACCGGCAAGGGCGGCTCGCTCGAGGCCGCGATCCGGGCCAAGGAAGAAGGCCTGGTCTCAGCCATTGGGATCACCGGCCACACCGCGCAGGCGCCGGCCGTGCATCTGGAGGGACTACGCCGGTTCGACTTCGACAGCGTGCTCACCCCGCTGAACTACCACCTCTCGACGGACCCGCAGTACGCCGCGGACTACGCCGAGCTGGTGGCCGCCGTACAGGCGTCGGATGTGGCCCTGATGACGATCAAGATGATCGCCCGGCGGGGTTGGCGCGAGGGCGAGGAGAAGACGTACGACACGTGGTACCGGCCGTTCGACGAGCAGCGTTATGTGACGGCGGCCACTGCCTGGCTGCTGAACGGGCACCCGGAGATCGCCGGGCTGGCGACGGCGGGCGAGACGCGGCTGCTGCAGCAGATGATCATCGCCGAGCGCGAGCGGGCCGAGCTGACCCCGGAGGACGCGGCTTCCATCCTCCAAGAGGTCCAGGACTACGCTTCCCCGTTCATCGACATGCCGATCTGAGCCGAGGGAACACTCGCGGGTGGTTCGGTGTTGAAGCGCGTGTAGTCGTCTAACTTCGGAGGTCGTAGTGGCAACGGTCGAGCTGTCCCAGGAGAACTTCGACGAGGTCGTGAGTGGTGAGGGCCTCGTCCTGGTCGACTTCTGGGCGGAGTGGTGCGGTCCGTGCAAGATGTTCGGGCCGGTGTTCGAGAAGTCGTCCGAGGAGCACACCGACATCAAGTTCGGCAAGGTGGACACGGAGGCACAGGTCGAGCTGGCCCAGGCCTTCCAGATCCAGTCCATCCCGACCCTGATGGCCGTTCGCGACGGTGTCGTCCTCTACTCGCAGCCGGGCGCCCTGCCGGCGCCGGCGCTGGAGGACCTGATCAAGCAGCTGCGCGCCGTGGACATGGAAGAGGTCCGCGCCCAGATCGCAGCGCACGAGGCCGAGCACGGTACCGAGCCGCACACGCACTGACGCATTCAGCAAACGAAGCCCCGGGCAGGTGTCCGGGGCTTCGTTGGTTGATGGGAGCGGGCCCTGGGCAGGAGATCAACGGCCAGGGCCCGCTCCAGGTGCTGACCGTTGCGGTGCAGTGAACCCTGGTGGTTGCCGGGCGGGTGAGGCTGCCGTCCGGAAGCGGTTCACGCGACTGCCGCGAGAGGTGTGGTCAGTACCGGGCGGAGGGACCGATCGACGCCGGTCCCTCCTCGAAGAGGTTCAGCGCAAGGGGTCGAACGGGGCGAGCTCGGCCGGGGTGCGGCCGGTGGTGATGGTCTCGGCCAGCAGCTGGCCGGTGATCGGGCCGAGCGTGATGCCCCACATGCCGTGTCCACCGGCGGCGTACACGCGCGGCGACTTGGTGGCACCGATGATCGGCAGGCCGTCCGGAGTACACGGTCGCGGGCCGACCCACTCGAAGGTGCGGGCGTCCAGGTCGGCGTCCCGCAGCAGCGGCCGGGCCGCCTCCACGATGGCGTTGATACGGCGCGGGTCCAGCTTCGCCTCCGGCTTGCGGAACTCCATCATCCCGGCGACACGCAGCCGGTCGCCGAGCGGCGTACAGGCGACCCGCTGAGCCGGGAAGTAGACCGGTCCGGCCGGGACGTGGGCGATCGGGACGCTGAAGCTGTAACCACGACCAGCCTGTACGACGGTCTTCACGCCGAAGTCCTTGGCCAGATCGGTCAGCCAGGCGCCAGTGGCCATCACGACCGCGTCGAACGGGTCGGTCTCGCCGTCGCCGGTGACCAGGCGGACACCGCGGATCTCGTCCACGATGTCCTTCACCACGACGCCGGTGATGATCTGGCCGCCGCGGGCGACGACCGAGTCGGCCAGCAGCTGGACGTACTCACCGGGGTTGATGAAGCGCTGACCGTGCAGCCGGATGGCCGCACCGATCTCGTCGGACAGCGACGGCTCGATCTCGCGAGCGTCGTCACCGCTGATCGCCTCGAACTCGATGCCCTGACCCGCGGCGTGGATCTGCTCGATCTCCTCGAGCAGGACGCTGCGCTCGGCCTCGGTCCGGTACGCGGCCAGGAAGGACTTGGCCTCGTAGGTCTGCGCCTCGACCCCGGCCTTGGCCAGGAAGTCGAAGGCCGGCAGCGCCTGGCGGTTGATCGGGACCAGCGAGTCCATCGCGGTCTTCCAGCGTCCGGCGGTGCTGTTGCGAGCGAAGCGGGTGAGGAAATTGAGGAGCCGCGGGCTCGCGGTCGGCGGAACGTACACCGGGGAGGAGGGGCTCAGCACCGCACGGACGCCGTACTTGAGGACGGCCGGCTCCGGCAGCGGGGTGGCCAGGCCGGGCGTCAGCCAGCCGGCGTTACCCCAGGACGCGCCTGCGGCGACACCTTCACGGTCGAGCACGGTGACCTCGACGCCGGCCTCCTGGAGGAACCAGGCGGTGGCCAGACCAACCATGCCCGCGCCGACGACGGCGACGCGATCAGGAACGATGTGTGTGGAGTCAGCGACCATGTATTGATAGTGCGGCCGCTTGAGACAGCTGTCATGGTGCGATCACACCATTCACGGGACAAATGACTGTGCTCAGCGCACAATAACCTCATGATCACCGCGCCTGACCTGATCGTCGCAGTCGGTCCCGCCCTGTTCGATGTGGTGGTGACCGGCAAGGGCGACGGCGAAGTCCGGGACGTCTTCCTGGCGGATCCGCAGGAGCCCGCCACCGGTCACCCGGGCGACCTGGTCCTGGGACTCGGGCTGCGCAACGCCGAGGACGCTGTGGAGTTCGTGGAGCGCTGTGCGGCTGGAAACGCCTCTGGGGTCGTTCTCCGTACGACGCTCGCCCGGGACCCGGCCGTGGTCGCGGCAGCCGAGCGGTGGTTGCTCACGCTGGTCGCACTGCAGCCGAGCGTCGCCTGGGCGCACGTGGTCTGGCTGCTGCGCGGTGTCATCGACCGAGCGGCCGCACCGGACTCCCCCGTGGCCGGTGACGCCGGCGTACACCAGGAGCTGTTTGCACTGGCGGACGCGGCCAGGGCGATCGTGGACGCGCCAGTGACCATCGAGGACAACCAGTCACGGGTGCTGGCGTACTCCTCTGGTCAGGACTTCACCGACCCGGCACGGGTCTCGACCATCGTCGGGCGTCGGGTTCCGCCTGAGGTGATCGCACACTTCCGGGCTCGCGGGGTGTTCAGACGACTCGCACGGTCCAGTGAACCGTTTCTGGTGCCTGAGGGGCCGAATGGGATCCGCCCGCGCCTCATCGTGCCGGTGCGGGCCGGTGGCGAGTGGCTGGGGTCCATCTGGGCTGTGGTGGACGGTCCGGTCAGTGACGAGGTGATGGCTGAGCTCAGCAACGCCGCGTCTGTTCTGGCACTGCATCTGCTCCGGTTGCGGGCTCAGGCGGATGTCGCCCGGCGCAGTGCCATCGACAGGCTGCGGACGGTGCTCCGACAGTTCTCCCCGGACAATCCGCTCGATGTGCGCCTCCCACCGCGACCATGGCGGGTTGTCGCACTCTCCTCGCCTGAGGGGTACGACGTACCGCAGCAGCTCGACCTGTGGGAGTCGACCGGCCGGCGGCACGGCTGGAGTGACCCGCACCTGGCTGACTTGGACGGGACCGTACTTGCGGTCGTGACCGATACAGAGGGCCCCGGGTCGTGGCCATGGCTAGCCAAGCTGGTCGCGGACCATGCGAAGGGGTCTATCGCTGCAGCCGGCGGTCCCGCCCGCGGACCGGCCGATCTGCCAAGCTCACGGGCCGAGGCGGTCGAACTGCTCGGCCTTGTACGGCGTGGGGTCGCACCAGGCCCGGTGTTGCGCGTCGAGGAGGCGTGGCACGTGCTGACCGTGCACCGGGCGGTGTTGTCGTTGGACGTGAACAAGATGGACGGTCCGCTCGCGACACTGCTGCGGCACGACATCCAGCACGACACCGGGTTCGTCGAAACTTTGCAGGCGTGGCTGGAGTATCCGGGTCAGCCGCAGCGGGCTGCCCGGGAACTGCATCTGCACACGAACACCTTGCGGCACCGGATGAAGCGGATCGGCGAGATCGCCGCGCTCGACCTGAGTGATCCACTGGAACGACTGGCATTACAGCTGCAGATCGCCGCCGTACGAACCGAGCACTGAGTTCCCGATCCGGGCTGAGATCTATGCCACAGGGTCATGTAACAAGGCTTCATTTACCGGCAATGGTTGAGCAACATCCGGCTGACAGAGTCTTCCTTGTCGCTGATCGAGCTCTTCACCAGGGAGCTCGAGGAGTGACCGGGGTTGGACTCTTCACCAGGGAGCCCAAAACCACTGGGCCCGGCGGTTGTCTGAGCGACCGCCGGGCCTACTCAATTCTTCGCGAGTGCTGCTAGTTCTTTGAGCTGGGCGGCGCGGCTGGTCTGGATCTCGCCCGCCAGGTACTTCACGGCGGCGTCCTTGCCGTTGGTGCTGATGTCCTTGGCCAGCACGATCGACTCGGTCAGGTGCTCTTTCAGGTTCTTGGCGAAGAGCTGGTCGAAGGCGGGGCCGGACGCTTTGCCGAGGGCAACGATCTCGGGTTCGGTCATCATCCCGTTCATGTCGTGCCCCACGTGCGGGTTGCGGACCGGCATCCCGGAGCGGGTCCGGTTCAGCTTCAGCTTCTCGACCTCGTCGCGGTGCCCGCCGGCCACTGTGGTCGCGAACCTCCGGACGGCCGGGTCGGCGGCCTGCTTCTCCGCCATCCCGAGTACCTGGAGGAGCTGCTCGTCCATCGGGATCATCAGTTCGATCCAGGCCAGGTCGAGGGAGTTGAACGACGGGTCGATCTTCCACTCGGACGCCGGTGCACTGGTCGCGGTCGCGGGCGGAGCCGCAGGCGGCGGTGCGGCCGCATTGGAGGATCCGCACCCGGCGAGGACGGCTAGGAGTGCGAGGGCAGCAAGAGCTTTCATGGGACGGACTCCTCGGGGCGGAAGGAGGCGGGCGGGTGTCGAGCCGCGGTTAGGGGCAGGGTACCGAGAGTGGCGGATGAGGTACAGAGGGTGGCGGAAAGCCGACAGGGGTACGGCGGATCGCCGACAGGGCCGGTGCGTTTTGTTGCCTAGGACAACCTGTTGACGATGTGACCGTAGATGCCGGGGAGACGGGCGGCGGCGGGGACGATGTGGGGGGCGAGCAGGCGGCGGTTGCGGGCCCAGAGCAACGATGCGGTGAGGAGGCGGCACTCGCGGGAGACTCGGCGCCAGGCGGATTCGTAGTCGGCTGGACGGTCTGCGATGACGCAGTCGACTAGTTCGGCGGAGGTGCGGAGTGCTACGGCGATTCCCTCGCCGGTGAGGGCGTCGATGTAGCCGGCGGCGTCGCCGACTAGGAGGACTCGGCCGGATACTCGCTGGTGGACGCGTTGGTGGAGGGGGCCTGCGCCCATGACGGTGTTTGCCGGGGTGGCGCTGGACAGGCGGCGCTTGAGGGTGGGGAAGGCGTCTAGGTGCGAGTCGAAGGTGCCGCGGGCGGTGGTGAGGACTGCTACGCCGACCAGGTCGTCGGCTACTGGTGTCACGTAGGCCTCCCCCAGCGGAGACCAGTAGACCTCGACCAGGTCTGTCCATGGAGAGACCTGGAAGTGCTGGCGGAGTCCACGACGGGCCGGGGCGCCGCTTTGGGCGGTCCGCTCCCCCGACAACCCGAGTTGGCGGCGGATGGGTGAGTGGAGGCCGTCGGCGGCAGCCAGGTAGCGGGCGGTGTGGCCGGCGGCGGTTACCGAGGTGGTGTTCTGGGTGATGGGGCCTACCCGGGTGGGGACGATGGGGACGTTCAGTTCGGCGAAGCGGTCTAGGAGTGCCTGGTGGAGGGCGGTACGGCGGACGCCTAGGCCGGGGCCGGTGGTGAAGCGAGCGTCTACGGAGTGGTCGGCGTCGAGGTAGCGGATGCCGTGGAAGGGGCGGCCGGTGAGCTCCACACCTAGGCGGTCCAGGTAGTTGACGGCGCTGTGGGCGATGCCTTCGCCGCAGGCTTTGTCGATCGGCCCTGGGCGGGGTTCGAGGACCACTACGGACAGACCGGCCAGGGCGGCTCTGATCGCGGTGGCTGCACCGGCGGGGCCGCAGCCGGCGACCAGGAGGTCGATCACCTGACCAGGGCTGCGTTGAGCGCGGCTTCCTCGGTGCGGATGCGTACGGCGAGCAGCGGGATGTTGAGCAGGGTGAAGACGACTGCGGTGATCCAGCCGGTGTGGACGAGCGGTAGCGCGATCCCCTCGATCACCACGGCCACGTAGTTGGGGTGCTTGAGCAGCTTGTACGGTCCGCGGGCCACGAGGTGCAGACCCGGTACGACGATCACGCGGGTGTTCCACTGGTGACCGAGCACGCTGATGCACCACCAGCGCAGTGCCTGCGACAGCACGACGAGTGCGAACATCGTCCACCCCAGTGCGGGGATGAACGGGCGCTGGAACGACTCCACCAGGCACGCAACCAGCAGTCCGGTGTGCAGGACGACCATGAACGGGTAGTGCCCGCGCCCGGACTCCACACCGCCCTGGGCGAAGCTCCACTTGGCGTTGCGCAGCGAGACCACCAGCTCGGCGACGCGTTCGAGACCGACGAGCACCACTAGGACGACGTACCAATTCATCAGGGCCACTCCAGTAGTACTAGCTCGGAACAGAATCCAGGGCCCATGGCTAGCAGGAGGCCCATGCCCGAAGGATGCAGGGTGAGCGTGTCACCGAGCACGTGCAGCACTGACGAGGACGAGAGGTTTCCGACTGCGTCGAGGGACTTCCAGGTCAGGTCGAGCGCACCGGGTCTCAGCTCGAGTGTTTCGGCTACTGCTTCCAGGACCTTCGGACCGCCGGGGTGGCTGACCCAGGTGCCGATCTCTGGCACGGTCAGGCCGTGGTCGGCCAGGAAGCCCCTGACGTCACCGCCGAGGTACTTGCGCACCACCTCCGGCACATCCGCGCCCAGGACGATTCGGAAACCGCCGGAGCCGACGTCCCAGCCCATGACTCGCTCGGAGTCGGGATACAGGCGACTCCGGGTCGCCAGGACGGAGGGTCCGGTCGCTTGCGGGTGTTCGGAGCCTGTCAGCACGACTGCGGCCGCACCGTCGCCGAAGAGCGCTCCACCGACCAGGTTGGGTAGTGAGGAGTCATCGCGCTGCAGAGTGAGCGAGCAGAGCTCGACAGACAGCAGTACGGCGACCTGCTTCGGCCAGGCCAGCAGGTAGTCGTGCAACCGCGCTATCCCGGCCGCACCGCCCACGCAGCCCAGTCCGAAGAGCGGTAGTCGCTTCACGTCTTCTCGCAGCCCCAGCCGGACCGCGACTCGCGCGTCGATCGACGGGGCGGCTACTCCGGTAACTGTGGTGAACATGAGTACGTCGACGTCCGACAGCTCCAGTCCTGCGTCGGCGACCGCACCAGCGACCGCCTCGGCGCCCAGGTCGACGGCTGCTGCGATCCAGGCGTCGTTCGCGGCACCGAAGTCCTTCAGGACGCCGTACTGCTCGAGTGGTAGCGCCAGATGGCGTGAGGACACTCCTGCGTTCGCATGTAGTCGGCGCAGCAGCGCGTTCCCACGGCCGTCCGGGAGGCAGATCGCAGCGAAGGCGTCGGTGAGCTCGGCCTGCTCATAGCGGTACGGCGGCAGCGCCGGTCGGACCGCTGCGATCCGCGTCATCGTGACATCGTGGTGTCGGTGAGAGCGCTGAAGGGACTGGTACTCGCCTGCCATCTCGGACCGACTGTCGCGGTCACCGCGCTGGTGACCGCAGTGGCGTGGTCGGCCGGGCGTAGTCCTGCTGGATGTCTCCTGGTCGCAGCAATCATCCTCACCGGCCACCTCTCGATCGGCTGGAGCAATGACGCGATAGATGCCGCCCGCGACACCATTGTGAACCGGAAGGACAAGCCGGTGGTGCGCGGACTGGTGAGTCGCCGCACGCTGGCGGTCGCGGCCGGGCTCATGCTGGTTGTCACCATCCCCGTCTCACTGGCCAACGGAATCGCGGCCGGTCTGGTTCACCTGCTGTTCGTAGCCTGCGCCTGGGCCTACAACCTCGGACTGAAATCCACCGTCATCTCCTGGCTCCCGTACGCCGTCGCGTTCGGCGGACTGCCGTCGTTCGTCACCCTGGGAACCAGCCACACGTGGGCACCGTGGTGGGCCACCACAGCCACCGCTCTACTCGGGGTCGGTGCCCACCTGGCAAACGTCGTACCGGACCTGCAAGACGACCTGGCAACAGGCGTACGCGGCTGGCCCCAACGCCTCGGCACTCACGCTCGCCTACTAGCTCCCCTCCCCCTCGCAGTCGCCACTGCGCTGCTCGTGATCGCCCCGGCCGGTCCTGTCGGGCTAGTGGGCTGGGTCGCACTGGTAGTCGCTGCAGGCCTGCTCACAACAGTCGTGGCGTGGCGGGAGGCACCGTTCCTGGTGACGATTGCAATAGCTGCTGTGAGCGTGGTGGCGCTGGTACTGCGTGGCGGGGTCCTCTAAGCACCGGCGAAGGCGGCTAGGCGGCGTCTGGCTTGAGGGGGGCGTTGCTGCCGAGGATGGCGGCGGTTAATGCCTCTGCTGGTTCTTTGGCGGCTCGGGGGTTGGTGATGAGGACCAGGTCGATGGCGGGGAGCTCTGGGAGGCCGGCGCTGGGTGGGGGTTCTACTAGATCGGCGGGCATCAGGGTGCGGGCGAAGATGGCTATGCCTAGGCCGGCTCGGACTGCGGCCAGTACGCCGTTGACGCCTCGGACTATGCAGGTGATTCGGCAGGAGCGGCCCGCCTGCTCGAGGGTTTGGACGCCTAGGGAGCGGCTGAGGCTGGGGGCTTGGTAGGCGACCAGGGGGACGGGTCCGTCGGGGGCTATGCGGGTGCCGGCGATTCCGGCCCAGACGAGGGGGTCTCGGCGGACTAGGCGGCCGTTGGGTTCGTAGCCGGTGCCTACTGAGTGTTTGACGTAGGCGAGGTCCAGGTGACCGGACTCTACCCGGCGGAGCAGGTTGGGGCTTTGGGCGACTGTTAGTTCCAGGTCGATGCGGGGGTAGAGCTGGCGGAAGTCGCGGAGGATGCGCGGTAGCGGAGTGAGGGCGAGGTCGTCGGTGACGCCAAACCTCAACCGGCCGCGGAGTTCGGAGCCGGTGAAGTAGCCGGCGGCTTCCTCGTGGGCGGCCAGGATGGTGCGGGCGAAACCGGCCATGGCGTCGCCGTCGGCGGTCAGGGTGACGGTGCGGGTGTCGCGGAGGAAGAGTGGGCGGCCGACTGCGGCCTCGAGCTTGCGGACGTGCTGGCTGACCGTGGGTTGCCGGATGCCCAGCCGCTCGGCGGCCTGGGTGAAGCTCAGTGACTGGGCGACGGCGAGGAACGTCCGCAGCTGGTCCGGGTCGTACATCGATAGACCTCCTATCACGGGACGCAATAAGAGTAATAGGAGTAATTCGCTGTCGGAATTCAGGACCCATCGACCAGGATGGACATGTCCTCCCCTGACAACCCCACTCGTGTAGGGAACTCCTTTGACCACCCGGACCAGCGGTCCTGTCCGAGAAGCCGACTACCACACTCACACTTCAACAAAACAAGGCAAAACCACCAGCCGCCCCGGCTTCCGCGAAACTTTCAGTGCCTTGCAGGTGCGCAACTTCCGCCTCCTGGTCAGCGGTCTGCTGGTCAGTTCGACCGGCGGCTGGATCCAGCGCATCGCCCAGGACTGGCTGGTGCTGACGATCACCGGCAGCGCGACCGCGGTCGGCATCACCACCGCCCTGCAGTTCCTCCCCACGCTCCTGCTCGGCCTGTACGGCGGCGTCCTCGCGGACCGATTCCCGAAGCGAAGGATCCTGCTGGTCACCCAGATCTCGATGGGCGTGGCGGCCGCCGTACTGGCTGTGCTCGCGTTCACCGGCGATGTGCAGGTCTGGCAGGTCTACACGATGGCCCTGTTCCTCGGCCTGGCCACCGCGGTCGACAACCCCACCCGCCAGTCGTTCGTCACGGAGCTCGTCGGCCGCGACCGGGTGCGGAACGCGATCAGCATGGTCTCGTCGACGTTCCAGCTCGGCAGCATGATCGGTCCGGCGCTCGGCGGCGTACTGCTCGGCACGTTGGGCGCCGGCTGGGCGTTCGCGATCAACGCATGCACGTTCTTCGCATCGATCACGGCGCTCTCGATGATGCGTGAGAGCGAGATGCCGGCCCGCAAGGCCGCCAGGCAGACCGGGTTGCGGATCCGCGATGGGCTGCGCGATGGCCTGCAGTACGCGTTCCACGAACCCGCCGTCCGCTGGGCGATCGCGCTCGTCGGCATCTACGGCATGTTCGCGATCAGCCTGCCGGTGACGCTGACGGCGTTCGCGGACCGCGTCTTCCACACCGGCGCTACCGGGTACGGCGTACTGAACTCGGTGGTCGCGGTTGGGGCGCTGGCCGGTGCGTTGCTGTCGGCGCGCAGGGTTCGGCCGACTCGGCTGCGCAACCTGGTCGGGATCGCGACACTGCTCACGATCACCGAGGTGCTGGCAGCGATCCAACCCTCGCTGTGGACGTTCATCCCGGTGCTGGCCGCGATGGGGATGGCGACGCTGATGTTCCTGACCGCGTGTCAGTCGATGGTGCAGCTGACCACGCCGGACGGTCTGCGCGGCCGCGTGTCCGGGATCTACAACTTGGTGTTCATCGGCGGCGGCGCGATCGGCGGTCCGCTGGTCGGACTGATCGCGCAGAACTTCGGCGCTCGGGTCAGCCTCGCCCTGGCCGGCCTGGTCCCGGCGATCGCCACCATCGCCATCGGTCTCCGCCTTCGTCGCGACGGTCGGTTCCGGGTCGTCCTGGTGCGCACCCGCTCCCCCTGGCACCAGGTCCCGCTCCGACTCACCCTGCAGCAGAACACGATCCAGCTCTCGGCGCCCGCCCACGTTGAGCACCCACCAACGAACATCCCGCACGAGAAGTGGTCGAGCGGTGCTCAAGGTCGGAGTTCGGGGTCGACGGAGCGGTGCCCGGCCGGCGCGCGCCCGCGGCGATCACGGCTGCGCAGCACCCGCAGATAAAGGCAAAAGAAGACCCCGGAGGTGGGGCGAGCCACCTCCGGGGTCCAGCCCTTTACGGGACGTTGATCACGCCGACCGGCGGGACCTTGACCGTGCGGGCGCCCTTGACGCCGCCCAGGATCACCTTGCGCAGGGCGACGTTGTTCTTGGTGTTGCCCTCGAACAGCTTGCCCTCCGGGTTCGCCTTGACCTCAACGAAGTACTCGCCGTTCGGCAGGTTGGTGATGTCGAACGACTGGCCCGGCCGGAACTGCTCGTAGGTGTCACCGGATCCGACGTCCAGGACCTCACGCACCGACAGCGACGTGTGGTCGCCGCAGGCGGTGTGCAGGTCGGTGTTCATCGGGTGCCAGTTGGCGTTCTTCACCGTGTAGTCGATCGAGTCGGTCGCGGCCAGGCAGAAGGCTTCCTTCTGGCTGCGGACGACCTCGGACTGCTTGGCGTTCAGCAGGCTGTAGCGGGCGAAGTCGGTGAAGTGCCAGTGGGTGTGGCCTTCGCGCGGGTCCCACTCCATCGTGCCGGTGTTCTGGTACCCGATCTCCTTACCCTTGTCGTCGTAGAAGTACTGGAACGCGTCCATCACGTCCTTGCCCTTCTGACGGAACCCGTCCAGCACCAGCGGCGACGGCCCTGCGTTCCACACGGTCGCCGAGAAGGCCAGGAAGTCCTTGCCCGCGTCCGGTGTCCCCGCCTCACCCGGGGCGACCTGGATCCCCCAGGCCGGTACCGAGACCAGGTCCGGCTTCGGACCCTTCGGCGTACTGGCCTTGCCGGTCGGGCGCGCGGCGTGCGCCTTCAGTGCGACCCCCTTCTTGGCCTCCGAAAGCCCCTTGGCCGCGATGCAGCCCCGGACACCGTGCCCCGGGTCGCAGTGGTCTTCGTGCGTGACCGTGACGTTCAAAGTCACCGACGACTGGTTCGCCGGAATCTTGAAGTAGTCACGGAACTTCTTGTTCACCGTGACCGTGGCCTTGTACTTGCCCTCGGCGATCTTGACCGGCTCCTGACCCCACCAGGCGGTGTTGACCGACCAGCCCTTCTGCACTCCCCAGACCGCACCTTGGGTGAACGGGTTGGCCCGACAGTCGTCCGGGTACGGCGACGTGGCCGGCGCGTCCGGCCTTGTCCGCGAACCCTCGCCGTTCAGGCAGAGTGTCTGGTCGATGTCGAGCGCCTTCTTGCCTGCCGCATCGACGAACGTGATGTGCAGGAACTTGGACAGGCCACCGAAGTCGGTGACGAATCCCTTCGGCAGCGCCACGGCCTTGCCGTTGACGATCTGCTTGGCGACCACCGGCGAGTTGTAGTTCGCCCGCGTCGCACGCACCTCGATCGGTGCATTGCCGGCCACCAGGTGGGTGCCGAGATTCAGGTCGATTCCCTGCTCCGGGTCGCCGGACAGCGTGATGTCCGTCGCCGGCGCGACCAGGGCCAACGCGGGCCTGGCGGGCGCCGCGGAACCTGCAGCCGAGGCGCTGGTCGCCGCGATGGCGACCAATCCGGCAGCACTGGCTGCCGCTATCGCCGTACGCACGGCTTTGTTTGACGTGATGATGATGGAACCCCCTCCACATCGGGCCGGGTCCTCACGAACCGGCCTCTGTGCGTACGACGCGCAACCCCCCTCCCAAGGTTGATCACAGTCGTGTGCCAGCAGTGTCACAGCCCATACACAGAGTCATCGGTCCTGAATACTTGACGATGTAAATTAAGCGACCCTACGCTCGGCCCCGTGAACAGACGCCGTGTCACCACTGTCCTGGCAGCCGTCGCTCTGGTGACGACGACAGCCGTGATCGCCCCTGCCGACGCCGCAAAACCACTGCCTGCCAAGGACCCGCGCCCGGTTCCGGCGAAGTACCCGCAGGTCGCCGCCACGCCGTACATGGGGTGGAGTTCGTGGAGCCTGCAGTCGACCAACTACCCGGGTGTGAACCCGGACGGTCCCGGCAGCTTCATCAGCGAGAAGAACATCCTCGCCCAGGCCAACGCGATGGCCACCAAACTCAAGCCGTACGGCTATGAGTACATCAACGTGGACGCCGGGTGGCAGGACGGCGGTGACGAGTACGGCCGGCCGGTCGCGAGCGCGAAGCGGTTCCCGCGCGGGATGAAGGCGGTCGGCGACGACATCCACAAGCTCGGGCTGAAGTTCGGCATCTACACCGTGGTCGGCCTCGGCCTGGACGTCTACCGCGAGGGCAACACGCCGATCTACGACGCACCCGGCTGCTTCACCCGCGACATCGTCTACCCGGACCTGCGCAAGACCAACGGCTGGGACGCGGCGTACAAGATCAACTACGAGAGCCCGTGCGCACAGAAATATGCGGACTCGATCACCAAGCTCTTCGCGAGCTGGGGCGTGGACTTCATCAAGATGGACGGCGTCGGCCCCGGCTCCTGGAAGGGTGCGCCGGACGACCCGAACCACAACAACACCGAGGACGTCGAGGCCTGGTGGCGTTCGGTGCAGAACGCCGGTCGCCCCATGCAGTACACGCTGTCGTGGTCGCTCAGCCACCGGTACGCCGAAGTTTGGAAACAGAACTCGAATGGCTGGCGGATCGACACCGACGTGGAGTGCTACTGCGACACGATCGTCCGGTGGGACGGTTCGGTGAAGCAGCGTTGGTGGGATCTGCCGCAGTGGATCGACGACGCCGGCCCCGGGCACTGGAACAACCTGGACGCGATCAACGTCGGCGTCGGCGAGATGGATGGCCTGAACGAGGCCGAGCGGCAGAGCTACATGAGCTTCTGGGCGATCAACGCGGCACCACTGTTCGTCGGTGACGACATGACCAAGCTGGACGCCTACGGCCTGAAGTTGCTGACGAACCGCGAGGTCATCGCGATCAACCAGTCCGGCAACCCGGCGCGCCCGCTGAACCAGGACCAGCTGCAGCAGACCTGGTACGCGAAGAACGCCGACGGCAGTGTCACGGTCGGTCTGTTCAACCTGGCCGAGACTCCGGCCACTGTGACCGGTGACTTCGGGCAACTTGGCATCAACGGCAAGGCGACCGTCCGCGACATCTGGGCCGACCAGAACACCCGCAACGTCTCCGGCTCGGTCAGCGCGGCTCTGCCTGCGCACGGTTCGAAGCTGTACAAGATCACTCCGAACGACCGCCCGTCGGTGAGCATCCCAGCCGACGTGACCGCGACCGACGTCAGCCGCACGACTACGTCGTTGACCTGGCGGCCGAGCACCGGCGCGACGTCGTACAAGGTCTATGCAAACGGCAAGCAGGTCGCGACGAGCTCGACCACGAGTGCCGTGGTGACCGGGCTGCTGCCGCAGACGCAGTACACGTTCACAGTGAAGGGCGTCAACGGCGGTCGTACGTCGGCAGCGAGCGCACCAGTCACGATGTTGACCGCAAAGAACGGCGGGCCGGTGCGGTACGAGGCCGAGGCATCGACCAGCACGCTCACCGGCAACGCCAGCGCGAACGGCTGCAGCCTGTGCTCGGGCGGGAAGAAGATCGGCAACATCGGGTACGACGCCTCGGTCACGCTGAACGGGGTCACCGTGCCGACGACCGGGACGTATCTCGTGAAGATCGCCTACACCGACGGCGACACCAGCCGGCAGAGCATGCTCACGGTGAACGACGGTGACAGCTACTGGGTGAACTACCACGGTCTCGGCGACAACGACTGGGGTACGCCGCAGGTGGTCTACCTGCCGGTCAAGCTCACCGCCGGGTCCAACTCACTCAAGGTCAGCAACCCGTCCGGCTACATCGCGGACATCGACTGGATCACCGTCTGATACTGGGGGTATGAGCGACTACCCCTTGCCCTTCGTCCCACCTGGTGGCAGCGCGCCGGTCCCTCGCCGGATCCGCGCGCTGCTCGGCGGCCAGGCCGTCCTCGACACCCAGAACGCGATCTACCTGTGGGAGTTCCCGCCGTACCCGCAGTACTACGTTCCGCTCGCGGACGTGGCGGACGGCGTACTGGTCGATACCGGGGAGACGAAGGTCTTCGAGCACGGGGTCGCGCGG
The DNA here is from genome assembly GCF_042674205.1 of Kribbella sp. NPDC056951. Lineage (NCBI taxonomy): Bacteria > Bacillati > Actinomycetota > Actinomycetes > Propionibacteriales > Kribbellaceae > Kribbella > Kribbella sp. NPDC056951. Next base: position 155,524 of record NZ_JBHUQZ010000010.1, on the reverse strand, counting down.
GTGCACACCGCCGGTCGCGGCAAGGCCTGGGTGTACGACGAGCTGGATCGAGTCCGCTTCCAATGGGATGCGTTGGACAGTTGGTTCGAGGAGGACGAAGAGGTCTTCGTACACCCGCGGAACCCGTACTCGCGGTGTGACGCGATCCGGTCCAGTCGCCACGTGCAGGTGTCCCGGGACGGCGTGGTCCTGGCGGACTCGACCTCGACCGTCATCGTCTTCGAGACCGGGCTGCCACCGCGGTACTACTTCCCCCGGACCGCGGTGAGCTTCGAGCACCTGACTTCGAGCGAGACCCAGACGGCGTGCCCTTACAAGGGCCGCACCTCCGAGTACTGGTCGATCGGCGGCCAGGACCTGGCCTGGTCCTACGACTTCCCGACCGCCGCACTGCTCCCGATCAGCGGACTCGTTGCCTTCTTCAACGAACGCGTCGACCTGAGCATCGACGGCGTACCGGTCGAGCGTCCGGTCACCCCGTTCTCGTGATCAGATGATCGAGGCGATGCCGCCGTCCATGGTGACGACCGCGCCGGTCACGTAGCTGGCCTTGGACGACGCGAGGAAGATCGCGACGTTGGCGACCTCGGCGGGATCGGCCGGGCGGCCCAGCGGGATGTCGGCGACCATCTCGGTCAGCAACTCCTCCCGCGGCCGGCCGGTGGCGCGGGTCGCGGCGTCCAGGCGATCATCGATCCGGCCGGTCAGCGTCAGACCAGGGTTGACCACATTCACCCGGACGCCTTGTTTGGCGTACGCCTTGGCGTAGCCGACCGAGGCGAGCATCAGGGCCGCGTTCGCAGCGCCGCCGCCGATGTGCAACGGGTTGGCCGACTTGCCGCCCGAGCCGACCACGTTCACCACCGCGCCGCTGCCGCGCTCGGCCATCCCGCGGATGACCGCTTCGGTGGCGTGCATGTAGGTGAAGTACTTGGACTCCATTGCCTCGTGCAACGTCTTGCTGCTGAGCTCGTCGATCGGGATCTGCCGCGCGGCGCCGGCGCAGTTGATCAGGATGTCCGGTACGCCGATCTTCGCGAACACCTCGGCGGTCGCGTCGGCGTCGGTCAGGTCGGCGAGCTCCGGGATGAACTCGAGCCCCTTGGCCGCCAGCTCTTCCCGGGCCTGGCCGAGGTTGACCGGGTTGCGGGAGATCCCGAAGACCGTCGCGCCCTCCCAGGCCAGCGCCTCGGCGCAGGCCAGCCCGATGCCCTTGCTGGCTCCGGTGACGACGGCAACTTTTCCGGACAGTTGCAGATCCACTGCATTCCTCCTCGATGCTTCTGGCAACGAATTAGCACAATCGCTTGGGTGGGCTTGAGCGGCCCAGTACAGTGAGTGACTAGATCGACACTCTTTGTTTCGACGCCAGATGCCGTGAGCACCAGACGCCGGAGGGACCCGTGCCGACCATGTCAACTTCCCATTCACCACCGGCCTCTTCCTTGAGGTCCATCCTTCACCATGACCTACCGGCTTCGCTGGTGGTCTTCCTGATTGCCATACCGCTCTCCCTGGGGATCGCCGCAGCATCGGGCGCACCGCTGATCGCCGGCCTGGTGGCCGCGGTCGTCGGCGGTGTGGTCGCCGGTGCGCTCGGCGGTTCCCCACTTCAGGTCAGCGGCCCCGCCGCGGGCCTGACCGTTGTCGTTGCGGGCCTCGTCGGCCAGTTCGGGTGGGCCGCCACGGCCGGCATCACCTGCGCTGCCGGCGTAGTCCAGATCTTGCTCGGAGTCACCCGGATCGGGCGGCTCGCGCTCTCCCTCTCCCCCGCTGTCGTGCACGGCATGCTCGCGGGGATCGGCGTCACCATCGCCGTGCAGCAACTCCATGTCGTCCTCGGCGGGCAGGCGCAGAGTTCGCTGATCGCCAACCTGGCGGCCCTTCCCGGCCGTCTCGTCGCGCACCATCCGCACTCGGTGCTGGTCGGTGTGCTGACGGTCGCGATCCTGCTCGTCTGGCCGCGACTACCCAAGGTCAACGTGGTTCCGGCACCGCTGGTCGCGGTGGTCGCGGTCACGGGGCTGGCCGCGGTCTCGATGCCTGATGTCACGCGGGTGAACCTGCCGGACCAGCCGTTGCAGGAGCTGATCCTGCCGGCCATCCCGGATGGCACACCGGGCCAGATCATCGCCGCGGTGCTGACCGTTGCGCTGGTCGCAAGCGTGGAGTCGTTGCTGTCGGCCGTTGCCGTCGACAAGTTGCACAACGGCAAACGCAGCAACCTCGATCGCGAGCTGATCGGGCAAGGTGCGGCCAACGCGGTCTCCGGCGCTCTCGGTGGGATGCCGGTGACCGGGGTGATCGTGCGGAGTTCGACGAACGTCACGGCCGGCGCCAAGTCGCGTGCGTCGGCAATCATGCACGGTCTCTGGATCGCGGCCTTCGTCCTCGCGGCAGGCTCGATGCTCGAGCTGATCCCGATGGCCGCACTGGCCGGCGTGCTGCTGGTGACCGGGTTGCGACTCGTGCAGCTCGCTCACATCCGCACCTTGCGCCGCCACGACGAGCTCCTTGTGTACGTCGTCACTGGGGCGGGCGTCGCCGTACTCGGACTGGCCGAAGGGGTGCTGATCGGTCTGGTGCTCGCGATCGCGCGGGTGCTGTACCGGTTGTCGAGGGCAACGGTCACTGTGACTGAGCAGGACGACGGGTGGTGGACCGTGCAGATCCGCGGCACCCTCGTGTTCCTGGGCGTCTCGTCCTTGATCCGGACGCTGCGGTCGATCCCGACCGGGGCCCGGGTCCGGGTCGATCTGTCGGTCAACCATCTCGACCACGCGGCGTACGAAGCGATCGAGGACTGGCGTCGCGGTCACCTCGCCCGCGGCGGCTCGGTCGAGTTGAACCGGATGGCCTTCCGGGCGGCCCTGCGCTCCACCCCCACGCGCCGGCTGCTGCCCTGGCAACCCCAGGTGATCGCGGCACCGGACCAGCGCGCCTCGATGCTCGACGGCATCCGCGCCTTCGAGGCGTCGGCGGACGACATCCGGCCGATGCTCGCCCGGCTCGCCGCGGACGGGCAGCGCCCGACGCAGCTGTTCATCACCTGCGCCGATTCCCGGATCGTGCCGAACCTGATCACCTCCACCGGCCCTGGTGACCAGTTCTGCGTGCGCAACATCGGCAACCTCGTCCCGCCGAACGGCTCCGACAGCAACTCTGTCGACGCCGCGATCGAGTTCGCGGTCGAGGTGCTCGGGGTCAAGTCGATCGTGGTCTGCGGGCACTCGCATTGTGGCGCGGCCGCGGCCGCACTGGGCGCGAAGGCTCCGGCCGGCACCGGCCTGCAGAACTGGCTGCGCCACCTCGAACCATCAGTACGGCGGGCGGTCGCGATCCCGGACATCGTCGATCCGGCCACCGGCGTGAAGCTGTCGCCGGCCGACAAACTCTCGGTCGCGAATGTCGGCGTACAGCTGTCGAACCTGCGCAGTTTCGCCTGTGTCCGCAAGGCCGAGGCGGAAGGACGGCTGGAGCTGATCGGGCTCTGGTTCGACATCGGTGCGGCCGCGGCCCGATTGGTTCTCGATCGGGAGCCTTATCTGGTCCGCGCCGACGAAGAGCTCGCCACCGCGGGCCGCCGTACCGTCCGTTGACGATCGACCCCGGTGCCGCCCCCTCGCGCGGCACCGGGGACTCTGCTGATACCTTCCCCGCCCCACCACCCCGGTCACCACGAGCAACGGGATCGCAAGTGCGATCGCCACGAGACCGTCGTACCAGTAGTGGTTGGCGGTCACCACGACCACCGCGAACGTCAGCATCGGGTGCGCGATCCACAACCAGCGCCAGCGCGAGGTCGATAGGCGGATGAGCACGACCGCGATCAGGAACGCCCAGCCGACATGCAGACTCGGCATCGCTGCGAACTGATTCGCCAGGCCCGCGTCGGCATCCGCGCCGTACACGGACTGACCTAGTACGACGCCGGTGTCGACCCAGCCCGGCATCATCCGCGGCGGCGCCAGCGGGAACAGCAGATGCCCGATCAGCGCCAGTCCGGTCAGCAAAGCGAGCGCCCAGCGCACCTGTCCGTAGACACCCGGTCGCCGGATCATCAGCCAGAGTAGGACCGCTGCGGTCAGCGGGAAATGCACGCCCGCATAGAAGAGGTTGGCGCCCTCGGCCAACCCCGGAAGCTGCAGCGCACTCCCCTGCACCGCCGCCTCACTCGGCAACCCGGCCGCGCGCTCCCACCCGATCAGGTCCTCAGCATGCCGGTACGCCGATCCTGCGTGGCCGGCCGACACCAGCCGGCCGAGGTTGTACGCCCCGAACAGGACGGCCAGCAACCCGACCTCCCGCACGATCCGTCGCACCCCTCCGCGCTGCGGATCCACCCCGACTCGCTCCAGAGCCAGCTGCGCCACGTCGTCCCCCAGACCTCAAACCGAACGCTCGTTCTCTGAGTTTCCACTCTAAGAACGGACATTCGTTTTGCGCAGTGAACGCGGTCACACCCGGGCAGATCTGCCCGATCGGTCAGCTCACCTGAGCAGCGGTCGCGGTGAAGGTGTTGCAGGCTGCGGGACTAGCGGCCCGGAAGCCGGCCATCGACCAATAGGCGTGATTCTTGGTGCTGCCGTGGTCGTACCCGTCGTCGTCGGTCGACCCGACGACCTTGGCGAAGAGGTCCGCCCACCCCGGGTCCTTGCGGAACGCGGCCAGGTCCGCACCGACGTACACGCCGCCGAAACAGGAGGCCTGCAGCTCGTAGCGACGGCTCTCCTCGAGCGCCAGGTCGACGCCGTTGAGTTTCAACCGCCGATCGAACGCCGCCTTCTCCATCCCAGTGAGCGCCTGCACATGGTGCCCGTACTCGTGCGCGATGACGAAGGCCATCCACCCCCGCACCAGTTCGGGGTCCTTGCGGTACTCGTCCAGGTCGACCTGCGCGTCGACGTAGATCGTGTCACCGCAGTAGATGCCGTACGCGTCCGCGTCGCACGGCAGGTCAGGCGATCTGCCGGCCACGATGTCCAGCTTCGGCGGCGTGAAAGTGAAGCCGGCCTTGCGGATCGCCGGCGCCCAGGCTGTATTCAGGCAGGCCGTGAACTGCGTGTAGTAGGCCCGGACATTGGCTTCCGAGGTCGGCCTGGCCTTGGGTTCCGGACAGTTCGCGGTCAGTTTGCCGACGCCGTAGATCGGGTTCTTGGCGAGCGTCGGCGGTTGCGGCGGTGCGGTGACCGGCTGCGGCGGCGCCTTCGTCGGAGCAGTCGTCGGCACCGACTGCCGCGCTCGGGCTGCCTCCGAGGCGGCCGCAGCCGCGGGATCGTCGGCCACAACGGCCTTCGTGCAGCCCGTCAGCAGCAGGACTGCGCACACCACAACCATGCCCCGTGTCTTCACAACGCGACTGTAAGGGCGATCAGATCGTCGTACGGCGGGATGCCACCAACCTGCCAAATTCGTAGCCGTCGGCGCGGAGGAGCTCGCCCGGCGCGGCGTCGAGAATCGTGATGGTGAGCGGCGAGCCCGTGAGGTCTTCGGAGCTGATCGGGCGGTCGTCGAGGTAGAGGTCGACGCGGTCGATACCGACCACGGTCAGGGTGACCGTGAGCGTCGTACCGGCGATGGAGGTTGCGACCTGAAGGCTGCGAGTGGGCATCGCGGCCAAGAGGGCGCCGGCTCGGGCGAGCAGGTCGACGTTGCCGTCGAGCAGGTCGGCGCGAGTCATCCGGTGCAGCTCGGAAGGCTGGATGCCGAGGTCCTCGACCGGCGTACCGGCGAGCTCACCGACGCGGAGAGTACGGCGGATCGCGACGCGCAGGTTGGCGCCGTTCGGCAAGGACTCGTACGGCGAGGTTGGGTCGGGTGGCGGTGGTTCGTTGAGCAGGGCCGCGAGCAGGCCGTGCGTCCACACGTTCGCACCACCCGCACCGGTGTTCTCGTCGACGCCGAGGATCGTGCCGATGCTGTGATCGGCGAACCCGGCGGTGAAGATGTCGGTCGCCGAATAGACGCGCGCATCGGTGATCAGCACGACCGGCCCGTGATAGGTCTGGCCAACGTCGTTCGCACCCTCCTCCGGGGTGATCGGCTTCGCCGCCGAGTACGCCGCTCCTGTCTCGGTCGCGAGGTCGAGCGAGTCGAACCACGGCCCGAGGTCGATACCGGCCGGGTTGTCGCGGTGTCGCCGGCAGATGCTCAGGTTGAGCGGCGTACTGAGGAATTGGACCGGCTCGGGCGTGATCCGCTTCGGCGTCAGCGTCTGCAGGGTGAACTCGGCCGCATGGATGTGCCCGCCGCCGTTGTCGCGGACGTCGACGATCAGCCCGTTCTGCGGCAGCGCCGCGGCCAGCCGGACGAACTCGTCCCGGAACGCGACCGGGTCCGGCACGCTGAACGTGAAGATACGCAAATGGCCGAACGTGCCGGACGGCGTACTGGCTGTGCGAGCCCGGAAGACGCCGGGCATCGTGGTCGGCAGGTCGGCGCCACCGACGGCCGCCGGTGCTGGCAGCTCGGCCGAGCTCTGGCCGCGTTCGAGTGCGACGACTTCGCGGACGTAGAGCGCCTTCTTGGCGCGGGCCTTCTCATCCGAGTCCAGGTCCATACCCATCAGCGCCGAGGTCGCGTTGATCGCGTCGAGATCGGTCATCGGCGGGAGGTTGGTGGTGACCTGCCACTGCTCGCGGAGCTCGCGCTTCGAACCGTCGAGACCCAGGTAGCTGAGCACGACCCAGTCCTCGTCCGGCGGGGCCTGGATCACCAGCGGCCGCAGGGTGAGGGATTCGAGACCACGGGCGAGGTTCGCCGCTTCGTTGCTACCGGCGAACTGTGCGCCGTTGAGCGCGACCGCGCGGGCGATCGCCGTACCGTTCCAGTGCGTCACCTCGGCGCCCGGCCCGAACTGCGGTGCGCTGTAGCCCTTGATCGTGCGCGTGATCAGGTAACCCTCGGCGCACTTCTCGATCATGAACGGCAGGAACGCGACCTTGCCGGCGAACGGCGCGGGCAGCAGATAGTTGGTGTGCAGGTCGCGGACCGAGTGGAAGATGCTCGACACCTGCCGATGGAACAGCCACTCGGGCTCCATCGTCTCCGCGTTCTGGCGATCCATTCGGGCTCGCAGGACCCGCAGCCGCTGCAGCGGATTGACCGCGTGCATGGCGACCTTCAGCGGTAGGTGGACGTAGTTCTGGCCGAGCAGCAGCAAGGCTTGGTCGACCACGATCTTCCGCTGCGCCAGCGTCAGCGTCCCCGATCCGGCCAGGAAAGCCGGCAACGGAACAACAGCACCCTCGTCAATTGCAGTAGTCATCTTTGCCCCCTCGTTCCACGGTCCGCCGCTCACTGCGCACTGTCAACGACGCGCCACACTCGGAATGCGGAACCTGGGTTCGTGAAGGACTATCGAAGTCATGCGGATCAGTCGAATGTTGTTAACCACGTTGATGATCGGCGCGCTCGCCACGCCCCCGGCACAGGCCGCAGCTACTTTCCCGCGGATCGACGCGAGTGGATTCCAGCTCGTCTCCGGCGACACCTTCGCGACGTACGGCGCTCGGGTGGCTCAGCTCGAGACCAAGCCGGCCCTCGCTCCGGTCGGCGTCACCGAAGTCCTCGCCGCGTCCAATCGAACCGGACGCGCGCTCTGCCACACGACGTACTTGACTGCGTCACTGAATCCGAAGGGGTTCTGCTGGCAGGACGGTGAGGACGACGACGAGAACGTCTGGATCCCACAGGGCCTGTCGGGGTCCGGCGACGCGCAGCCGGCCGGTGGTGCGCGGCGGGTCGTCGTCGCGAGCTGGCACAACAGTGGCGACACAGCGATCCGCGTGTCGTTCCTGGACGTGGCGACCAACAAGTACCGGCATGTGCTGTTGGTGGAGCCGACTGCCGACGGCAACTTCCAGGCGATCGCTGGACACGGGCATGGGCTGTATTGGTCCGGCAACATGCTGGTGGTCGCGACAGGTGGCGCCGTACTGCGGGTGTTCGACCTGCGGCACATCTGGCGGACCGACACCAGCACCGGCGAGGTCGGGCTGGGTGCTGACGGCAAGTACCACGCGCTGTGGCACGCGTTCGCGCTACCGCAGGTCGGGGCCTACTGGTACGCCGGAGGCGGGTGCGCATCGACCACCGGCGTACGGCCATGTTTCGCCAGCCTGGCACTCGACCACGCGGGCACTGGCTCATTTGTCGCCGCTGAACACACCACGCGCGGTGGTGGGCGCATAGTGCGCTGGCCGCTCAACAAGACGACCGGACTGCCTGCTGCTGGTACGGACGGTGTGGTGCGGGCGGTGGAGGCGTTCAACTCGCCGGTGTGGGGTATGCAGGGTGCGGTCTCCTACAACAACAGCTTCGTGATCGCGGGAGTGTGTCCGGAGTACGCCGACAACATCGGGGACGGTGTCGACTACCCGAGCTGTTTGCATCGCGGTACTGGCGGTGTTTCCACGTCGGTGTGGACGAAAGCACCGAAGAATACGGAGAACCTGTCGTACTGGCCGGCCACCAACGAGCTGTGGCTGATGAACGAGCAACTGCGCGAACGGGTGACCGTGCACGTAGCATTTCCGTAGTACTGCAAGGATGGGCGGGTGAGTGAGTTCTGGGACAGCATCACGTCCGCACAGCCCGAGCCGTCCATCCGCGTGGTGATCGGCACCGGCGTCGTCGCGCTGGTGCTGATCAGTTGGCGGCCGCTGTGGCGGTTCACCCGGCAGGTGGTGACGATCGCGCATGAGGGCGCGCACGGTCTGATCGCCGCGCTGGTCGGCCGCAAGCTGGCGGGGATCCGCCTGCACTCGGACACCTCCGGAGTGACGGTGTCGCGCGGCAAACCGACCGGCGCGGGGATGATCGCCGTACTGCTGGTTGGCTATCCCGGTCCAGCGCTCTTCGGGCTCGCTGCCGCCTTCACGCTCAGCCGCGGGTACGCCGTTGCGTTGCTCTGGGGACTGTTGGTTGCGTTGGTCATCCTGCTGCTGCAGATCCGGAACCTGTACGGGCTTTGGTCGGTACTGGTGTTCGGCGCGGTCGTCTTCGGGGTGACGTGGTGGGGCTCGCCGGCGGTGCAGTCGGCGTTCGCGCATCTGCTCACGTGGTTCCTGCTGCTCGCTGCGCCGCGTGCGGTGATCGAGCTGCAGCACTCGCGCCGCGGTGGGCAGGGGCGGAGTTCGGATGCCGATCAGCTTCGGCGACTGACCGGCGTACCGGCGGTGATGTGGGTCGGCGTGTTCGGGTTGGTCGCGCTCGCCTGTCTGGCGCTCGGCGTGATCTGGTCGGGTGTGCTGCCGAGCTAGTTTTGTCGGTTCCGCCGTTTAGTGTGTTCGGCATGAAGGCCAACGAGATATTGATCGACGGATTCGGCCGGGTTCTGGAGCAGGTGCAGGAGGTTGTGCGGGGGCAGGATGACAAGATCCTCGCCGCACGACCATCTGACTCGGCGAACTCGATTGCCTGGCTGGTCTGGCATCTGACGCGGATCCAGGACGACCATGTGTCGGAGGTCGCGGCGCATGAGCAGGCGTACACGGCGGGCGGGTGGCACGAGCGGTTCGGACTGCCGTTCGATGCTGCTGACACCGGCTATGGGCATACACCTTCGCAGGTCGGGCAGGTTGTGGTGGCCGCCGATTTGCTCATCGGGTACTACGACGCGGTGCACCAACAGACGCTGGAGTTCCTGCGACTGCAGGCCGATTCGGACTTCGACCGGATCGTCGACACCCGCTGGGATCCGCCGGTCACGCTGGGGGTCCGGCTGGTCAGCGTGATGGATGACGACATGCAGCACATCGGGCAGGCGGCGTACCTGAAGGGCTTGCTCAGCTAGGGAAGTTCGTCTTCCAGAGGGTGCCGCCTGCGATCAGGTAGACCTCCTGGTCGCTGGTGCGGACCACTGCGGTCACCGGACCTTGGAGACCGCCGGTCGACTCGAACACCTTCCAGTTGCCCTCGACGCCGTGGACCACCTTGACTTTGTTGTCCTGGGCAATCACTTGGGTGATGTCACCGTCACTGCCATTGAACAGCGGTGGCGGCAGGACGTCCTTGTCACCGACCGGGATCGCCGGTACGCCGCTCAGTCGCTGCGCCTTGGTTCCGTCGTACCGCCAGATCGCGAGCTTGTTCTCGACGAATCCGGAGATCACGCAGGTGTTGATGCAGGTCGCCGTGTTCGCCTGACTGCGCTCACCGGGATCCGGCAGTTCGACGCGGGTCCAGCCTTGCGCGAGCTTCTCGGAACGCCAGATCGCGGCACCCTGCTGGACGACGTTCGGTTCGAGGCGGACCTGCGAACCGGTCAGCACGAGACCATCGCCGTACGCGGTCGCGTAGCCGGTGCCGACGAGGAGGTTCTTCGTGTTCTGCAACGGAGTCTTGGCCGAGTCCTGCTTGAGCCACTTGTTGTTGGCCTGCGGCAACCAGACTGCGGCGTCCAGGCCGGTCACGACGCCTTCCCACGAACCGGTCAGGGCTTCGCCTGCCGGGGTAAGCACGGCGGCGTTCATCTGGCCGGCGGACAGGCCGTTGAAGGTGTCGAAGGTCTGCGGGTGTTCCTGGAGACCGCTGTCGACTGAGCCGGTCCAGACGGTCCACCGCACATTGCCGTGGGCACCGCCGGACGCACCGCCGAGGCCGAGGACGCGCTTGCCATCCCAGGCGATCGAGTACCAGATCGCTTCGAACGAGTAGGGGCTCGAGGCTGAGGGTTTGACTGGGACAGTCTTGCGCTCGGAACCGTTCAGCAGCACGACACCCGGGACGACCTTGGCGCCCTTGTGTTTGACGCCGACCAGAATCTGACCGTCATGCTCGGCCAGGGCGACCGGCTCAGCGCCGACGTCGATCTTCTCCCAGTTGATGGTCGGCGGCTGGGCCTCGTTGTTCTTGCTGGTGCAGGCGGTCAGGGCGGAGGCGGCCAGTACGACGGCCGCGATGACCCGGCGCATCAGCGGTTCTGCGGCAACGTCGTCGGACGCTTCCGACCGCGTGGCGCCGACGGCGGCGGCACCATCGGACCGATGTCGCCATCCGGCGCCACGTCGAGGTCGACGATCACCGGCGCATGGTCACTCGGCCCAGTCCCCTTGCGCGCCTTCCGATCGATCCACGCCGCCTTGGACCGACTTGCGACACCTTCGGTCGCCAGCATCAGGTCGATCCGCATCCCCAGGTTCTGGTGGAACATGCCGGCGCGATAGTCCCAGTAGCTGAAGACCTGGTCATCCGGCCAACGCTCGCGGACCACATCACGCAAGTCCTTCGCAGCCATCAACTCAGCCAGCGCCTGGCGCTCGGGCGGCGTCACATGCGTAGAACCGACATACGCGGCCGGATCGAACACGTCCGCATCGGTCGGCGCGATATTCATGTCACCACAGACGATCTGGTCCTCCGGCCCATCCGCAACCACAGCAGCAAGCGCCTTCAACCACGCGAGTTTGTACTGGTAATGATCCGAGTCCGGCACCCGCCCGTTCGGCACGTACAACCCGTGGATCCGAATCCCACCACAAGTCGCCGCCACCGCCCGAGCCTCCGGATGCGGAAACCCCGGCGCACCCGCAACCCCGGTCACCACATCCTCCAGCCCGACCTTGCTCAGAATCGCAACGCCGTTCCACTGCACCTCGCCGTACAGCGCAGTCTCATAACCCCTTTGAGCCAGCTCACCACCCAGCAACGCGGTGAACGCATCATCAGCCAGCTTCGTCTCCTGCAAACACACAACATCAGGCTGCCGCTCATCCAGCCACCCCAACAACCGAGGCATCCGCTGCTTCACCGAATTGACATTCCAAGTAGCAATTCGCACCGCCCCAAGGTACCCGCCAACCCGTCCCACCCCCACCCCTCACACCACCCACCCTGGGGCCCAAGTTCGTGGTCCGGCGCCACCTTGAGCACCCACCAACCACGGGCGCCCCGCCGAAACGATCGAACCGTGCTCAAGGCCGCCGAGCCGGCCCACTTTGAGCACGCATCGACCAGCTTCAGACCGCGCAAATGGCTGATCCGTGCCCAACGTCGTACCGGCTCACCCTCCACAGCACTCTCGAATTACCTGCGGCGTCAGTGAGTTATCCACCGATTTGGAATTGGTTGGTCACGGAGGGTGGTTTCGACTGCATCCTCTTGTCAGGAGAGAGGGAGCGGATGGCTGAGCACCTGGACTGTGAACCTGCTGACGTGACCGCGCTGGTGGCCTACCTGCGCGAGATCGGCCGGCACGAACTACTCACCTTGGAGGAGGTTTCTGAGCACTCACATTGGATCGAAGCCGGCGTACTGGCAGCCGACCGGCTGACCACCGACCCCGCACCGGACGACGCCGCCGACCTACAGCAGGTCGTCGCGCTCGGGCGGCATTCGTGGCGGTGCATGATCGAGGGCAATCTGCGGCTCGTGGTGACGATCGCGCGCCGGTACACCGGCAAAGGCATCTCGCTTCTGGACCTCATCCAGGAGGGCAACATCGGGCTGATCCGCGCGATCGAGCGGTTCGACCACCGCCTCGGCCACCGGTTCTCGACGTACGCGATCTGGTGGATCCGGCAAGCCCTCGGCCGGGCGATCTCCGACCGCTCCCGGCTGGTCCGGATGCCCGCCCAGGCGTACGCCGACGCCTGCCGGGTCGCCGTCACCCGCCACGACCTCACCCAACGACTCGGCCGCGAACCCACCCTCAACGAGCTCGCCGGCGCCACCACCCTGACCATCGCCCGCCTGGAGCGCGCCCAGGCCTGGCAGATCCACCCCGAAGCCCTCGACTTCCTCGACTCCGAGCCGCTCATCGACGACGAGACCCTCGTCCTGCAAGCCGCCCTCCGCCGGGACATCGCCCATCAACTCCAGTTCCTCGACGAGCTCCACGAGCAAGTCATCCAGCACCGCTACGGCCTGCAAGGCCGCACGCCCGCCACCATCGAGGAGACCGCCACCCAGCTCAACCTCACCCCCGACCAGATCCGCACCCTCGAACGCGAGGCCCTCCGCCACCTCCGCCGCCGAGCCGGCCACCACCTCCGCGACTACGCCGCCTGACCCCGCCGCCTGACCCCAGGCCCTGACCCCGCCGCTTGACCCAGCCGCTTGACCGCGCTGCCCGACCCCACCGCTTGACCCACACGGCAAGCGGGTTGGCCCGGGCTGGGATGATGAAGGAGTGAGATTCAGGCGCAGCACCTGGCCCCGTGAGCTTGCCGACGCCGTCAGCGGGTCGACCACCGGCCGCAAGGAGTCCATCCTCGCCGCGGCTCAGCTAGCGGACGGCAACTGGGTCGCGGGCACGCGCGCGGCTGTCTACCTCCCGACCGACGCTCCGACCGAGTCCCCCGGCAAGCCGACCCCCGAGTCAGTGCGACGCGTCGGCTGGGAGCAGATCGAGCGGGCCGGCTGGGATTCGGAGGCATCGGTCCTGCACGTCTACGAGACCACCGACTTCGGCACCCCCTTGCGCGCCACCGACCTGAAGATCGACGACCCCGGCCGCTTCGGCCAGCTGCTGCGCGAACGCGTCGACGCGAGCATCGTCGTACAGCGGCATGTCCCGCTGTCCGGCAAGCGCGGCGTCCGCATCGTCGGCCGCCGGAACCCGTCCACCACCGAGGCCCCGATCACCTGGAACATCGTGCTGGACAAGGGCTTGGAGCCCACCCAGCCCGGCATCGTCGACGCCGCCGAAGCCGCCCTGGCCGCGGTCCGCGAAGAGTTCGGAGTCTGACCCCGAAGCTGACTCAGAAGCGGGAATCCCACCGATGGAATCCCGTTTTTGCAGGACGCCTCCGGCCTGCTAACCTACTCAAGTCCTCAGGGGATCGAGGACAGAAAAATACGATCCCGCGTAGCTCAATTGGCAGAGCAGCCGGCTGTTAACCGGCAGGTTACTGGTTCGAGTCCAGTCGCGGGAGCTCCAACGCAGCATCTCAGAGGCCGGTTCCATCAGGAGCCGGCCTTAGTCATGCCGCGCGAGCGAGGTTTCCGATCGAACGCACCCGGGCCGCCGTCCGCCGGCCGAGGGCGTGGAGACCCCATGGTGGGCTTGAACAAGAAATGACCTGTTCACCCCCACCGGTTCCTGTTCAAGGCCCCGCTCAATGGCTCGGCAGGGAACGGCGCGGAGTCGGATGAGCCTCAAGGCGGACCTCACCCGAGGTCCGCCTTTCTTCGTCCGCCGGCGTCTCGCACCCCGGCGCTCCCCGCTACTTACCCTTGCGGCGATCGATCGCCCGCTGAATCCGCTGCTGCGGCTGCCCGGTCAGCTTGGCGATCAGCGGCACCCGGTACTTGAACGCCGCCACCGCCCCGACCACCAGTACAAGGAAAATGAACCAGCCCATCGCCGTTCCCTTCGTCGGACCGGACCTACCACCGGCCTGACCTCCATCATGCCCGGTCCACCCCAGCATCCACTCCGTCAAACCCCTGACCCACCCCTGGTTTACCGCATTTCACCCCAACACCAGATACCATCACCCGGCACGGGGCGGTAGCTCAGCTGGTCAGAGCAGAGGACTCATAATCCTTGGGTCGTGGGTTCGAGCCCCACCCGCCCCACCACTAGGCGCGGTAGCGGGCCATTTTGGTTCGGGCGCCGCAGGTTTCCATGGAGCACCAGCGGCGGTTGGCGGCTCGGCTTTCGTCGACGAAGAGCAGCCAGCAGTCGTCGCGGCCGCATTCGCGGATCCGGGGGGCCAGGGGGCCGCTGAGCAGGTCGGTGCCGTCTTGGGCGACGAGGGTGAGCATGCCTTCGAGGTCGGTCCGGGGTGGGAGCAGTTTGAGTCCGTCGGTACGGCGTTCCAGGCGGCCGCCGGGGATTTCGCGGCCGGCCCAGTGATTCAGCACGTCGAGGTCGGCGTCTGCGGTGGTGAAGGCGGCGTACAGGGCTTCGCGGAGTAGGCGCGCGTCGTCGAGGTTTCGGGCGGAGGCCTTGAGTGGGTGATCGGCCAGGCCGGCTTCGTGGAACCAACGGGCCAGATCGGCAGGTGTCCGGAGGCGATCGAACGCCTGGCCGCCGCGTTTGCCGAGGGTGGCCGTGAAGTTCACCGACGGCCGGCCGCCGTGCCAGGGGAAAGCTGCATCCGTCATGTGAGCAGTGTAGTCGTGTTACCGGTTAAGCAGGTAACGTGCCGGGCATGGGACTGAAGATTGCAGTGATCGGCGCCGGTGGCGTCGGAGGGTATTTCGGTGGCCGGCTCGCCGCGGCCGGGCATGACGTCAGCTTCGTCGCGCGTGGGGACCACCTCGCGGCGTTGCGGCGGGACGGCCTGGCCGTGACGAGCGTCGCCGGGGACTTCACGATTGCGAACCCGGTGGCCACCGACGACACCACCGAGATCGGCGAGGTCGATTTCGTTCTGCTGGCTGTCAAAACCTGGCAGCTCGAGCCGGCGATCGCGGCCCTGAAGCCACTGGTCGGGAGCCGAACGGCGGTGATCACGACCCAGAACGGCGTCGATGCTCCGCAGCAAGTGGCCGACGTGTTCGGCCAAGACGTGGTGCTGCCAGGTGCGGTGGAGGTCATCGCATTCCTCGACGGCCCGGGCCGGATCCGCCAGATCGGCGGCGGGAAACTCACCTTCGCCGAGTGGGACAGCCGGCCGAGCGAACGCACCGAGACCTTGCAGACCGCATTGCAGGACGCAGGGCTGACGGCCGTGGTCTCGCCGGATGTCTGGGCCGCGTTGTGGAAGAAGTTCCTCGCGCTGGCATCGGTCGGCGCGATCGGCACGGTCACGGGCGCCCCGTACGGCGTACTGCGTGCACGCCCGGCCATGCGGAAGTTGCTCGAGGACGCCATGACCGAGGTTCAGCAGGTCGCGCGGGCTCGGGGAATTCAGCTCACCGAAGCCGATGTCGCGGCAGAGGTGGCCTTCATCGACCAGCTTCCCGCGGAAGGAACGACCTCGCTCCAACGCGACATCGCCGCGGGCCGCCCGTCGGAGCTCGACGCCTGGACCGGCACGATCGTGCGCCTCGGCCGCGAGACCGGTACGCCGACACCCGTCAACAACTTGCTGTACGAACTGGCGGGCGCCCGGGCCGCTTCCTAACTCCACAGATCCGGGGAACACCGTGCCGGTCACGGTGTTCCCCGGACTGCGATCAGAGGGTTGCCGTGATCGCGATCTTTGCGGGGTTCGGGCAGAGGAAGCTGCCACTCTTCTTCGGGACGCTTTGCTCTGGGAACGTGCCCGCGTTACCGGAGTACGTGCCGGTCAGGGTGCCGGAGTAACCGCAGCTGATCGGCTTCGTGACGGAGACGTTCAGCGTGAGGCTTGCCGCATTGCCGGGACCGAAGGTGAGCGTGCCGGACGCTGTGCCGTCGGCCGAGCAACTGTTGTCGATGTCAATCGACTGGATCTGTACGGCGGCCGGTGGCGGGCCGCCTGCGTAGGTGAAGGTGAAGGCGCAGGACGTGCCCTGGAACACGATGGTTCCGGAGCCGGTGGCGTCGGGGCGGGCGGATGCCGGCGCGGCGGCCAGGCCGACGGACGACACCACCATGAGGGCGGACAGGACGGCAGTACGGAAGCGCATGGCGACCTCCATGGGAGGGGGCGGATAGAGTCGCAGCAGCTGCCGCCAATGACGCTAAATCCCTCACCTGAGGTAGTCAACAGGTCACAATATGTTTTCTTACCTGCTGGTAGAAGTGAGCGGTACTCAACTACTCAGCGGATTCGGTCGTACGTGAGGGCTTGTTCGCCGGTCGGGCCGGCCTGCTGGTGCGTGAGCGCCCAGGTTGTCGCGGGGATTCCGGTTTCGAAGAGGCGGGTGCCGCCGCCGGTGATGACGGGGATGACGGTCAGGTAGAGGCGGTCGATGAGGTCTTCGGTGAGTAGGGACTTGATGACGGTGGGGGCGCTGTTGACGAGGATGTCGCCGGAGCCGGTTGACTTGAGGTCGGCGACTGCCGCGGCGGCGGGGGTGTTGAGGATGCGGGTGTTGTCCCAGGGGGCCTCGGTGAGGGTGGTGGAGAGGACTACTTTTTCTACGCCTACTAGCCATTGGGCGTAGCCGCGGTCGCGGGGGTCGGCGTTTTCGTCGTTGGCGACTGTGGACCAGTAGCCGAGGAAGCCTTCGGCGCTGTTGCGGCCGAGGAGGGCGGTGGTGGCGGATTCCCAGATGCGGGACATCTGGTCGCGGGCTACATCCGTTGTGACAAAGGGAATGAAGGGCGCGAAGTCCTGCGGGCCGCCGGCTCCGTGGTAGTGGCCGTCGAGGCTGAGGGCGAGATTGGCGGTAACCAAACGGTTGGTCATGACTGAGCTCCTTGGATGACACGGGCGAGGTTGTCGAGTACCTGGTTCCAGCCGGTCTCGATGCCGGCGATGGACGGAGCAGCCGCCACGGTGGTGTCGTCGAGCCGCATGCCGACGCGCAGTTGGGTTCCGCCCGCGGTCGCAGTCAGCACAACGTCGTACCGCGCATTGAACGAGGCTCCCAACACTGCGAGGTCAAACACCAAACGCGAGTACGGCGTCGCCTCGTGGACCGTACCTTCGGATCGGTACCGGCCGTCGGAATCGCGGTACTCGAGGACCGCCCGCCCGCCGGCTCGTGGTTCGAGCAGGCCCTCGGTGACTGTCATCGACGGCGGTGCCCACCATGTGGCGAGCAAGTCGGGCTCGACCCAATGCCGCCAGACGACCTCGGCCGAAGCCGGCAGCACGCGCTCGAACGAGAACGTGCGCCCATCGGCCCAGTGATCGCGGGCAGCCAGAGCCGTCTCCTGCGAGATGGCATCCCGGTAGCGCGCAAGCACGTCACGCTCCCCCGCATGCGCCCCGGCGGTCGCGGCCAACTGCTGCAGTCGCTCCGCGAACGCCGTCAACGGCTCGGACTCCAGCGCGTACACGCGGCGCTGACCCAGCGGGAAGACCGTCACCAGCCCCACGCGGCCGAGCGCCTGCAGGTGTTTGGTCGTCTGCGGCTGCCGCAGCCCGGTGAGCTCGACGAGTTCACCGACGGAACGCGGTCGCTCGGCCAGCAACTCGACCAGCCGCCACCGCGCTCCGTCCCCCAGTACTGCCGCGATCTGCTCCATGACCCGAAATATTCTCCAAGGAGAATATTCTTGTCAAGGAATATGTTCAGTCGACGCGGAACGGGTCGTGTTCGGCGAGGAGCTTGTCGAGCCGCGCCTGGTCGACGCGGGTGGTGACGACGGACAGCTCCTGCCGGTCGCGGACGACCTTGGACAGCGTGACCGTCGACGTGACGAGGTAAAGCAGGCCGAGACCGAGGAAGGCGCGGACCCAGCCCGGGGCGGGGAGGTAGATGACGGCGATGGTCATCGCGGTGAGGGACAGACCGAAGGAGATCACGGCCTGGACGTAGTACGCGTTGGTCTGCGACGGCTGGATGGGCTTGTTGGTCATGCCAAGATCCTCGCCACTCGCCAGCCCGGCGGCATGCGCTGAACTACTCAATCCGCAGGTCGAACATACGCTTCCCGTTCTCCAGCGACTCCGTCACCGCGGCCATCCCGTGCGCCAGCACCTCCTCCCGGTACGACGCCAGGGTCGTCGCACCCGTCAGCGCGGAGGTCAGCCGCGCCGCGTCCCACAGCGCGGTATTCGCGCCGGCCCCGGCTGACGGCAGCATCGGATGCACGGCGTCCCCCAGCAGCACGACAGGCCCGTCGGGCCACGGCAGGACCGACGTACAGGTTCGCAACGCGATCGGGAATGCAGCCGAGGCATCCGCGGCATCCACCAGCGCGCGGATCGCCGGATGCCAGTCCGCAACATGCTTGCCCACAAGGCCCCACAGCTCCGACGGCGACATGGCGAACAACTCGTCATCACGATGACCCAGCTGCTCCGCAGTGCCGGTCATCACCGCCATCAGATAGTCGCCGTACTCAGCCGGCGGCGTCCGGAACAGCACCGGCGCAAAGGCCAGCCCCGCGCCGACCCCCTCGTTCACGAAGCAAAACCCACGCAGAAACGCCTCGGGCGCGACCGCCCGCACGGCATCCGCCAGAGGGACCTTCCCGTAGATACAACGGATCCCACTGTCATGCACCACGAACGAAGGCAGCAACTGCGCCCGCACCCGCGACCCGACCCCGTCCGCACCCACCAGTACGTCGGCCACTTCCGTCGTACCGTCGGCGAACCGAATCTCGACGCCGTCACCGACGACGCCGTACGACGAGAATTCCTTGCCGAAGGCAATGACCTCGTCCAGCCCGGTCATCATCGCCCGCCGGAACGCATAGCGGTCGACCGAGGTGATCGAATCCGGCCCGCCGATCGGGAAGGTCTGCTCGGACAACCGGTTCAGCTGCGGATCGAAGCCGGCCACCAGGTCGCCCGGGTGCGTCGCAGTCTCGATCACCCGGCGCCGAACCGCCTCCGGCAGGACCGCTGCGAGAGCCTGCTCCCCCACCGGACCGATGTGGATCCGGTACCCCTGCCGACGAAACGCCGGCGACGGATCCCGCTCGTACACGCGCACCTCGACGCCCGCCTTCAGCAGCCCCTGGGCGAGCGCGAGCCCGCCGATCCCGGCTCCGGCGATCGCAACCTTCATCTCAATCACCCCATCAGTGAACTTAGTCATCCAGATGGTTGATTAAGTTAGCACGATGGATGGAAGATCCGCTAGAGTGATCGGCGTGCGGAGATCCCCGGGACCTGACGAGCGGCAGCGCGACGCCGAGCGGAGCCGGCAGCAGCTGCTGGACGCGGCCGTGATCGAGTTCGGCGCGCACGGTTTCAGCGGCGCGCGAGTGGGCGCGATCGCCGACCGGGCCGGCGTGAACAAGCAGCTGATCTCGTACTACTTCGGTGGCAAAGAGGGCCTCTACAAGGCCGTCGCCGACCGTTGGCGGGCCAGCGAGCCGGCTGTCACCGACGACCCCGGGACGCTCGGCGAGCTGGTCGGCGCCTATGCACGGGTCGCTCTCGAGCAGCCGGATCTGCTCAAACTCCTGGTCCGCGAGGGGATCGATCGGGACTCCGCCACCGGCGACGAAGAGGCGCAGTACCAGCGCTTCCAGGGCATGCTCGCCGACTTCCGCCGACGCCAGTCCGAGGGCGAACTCGCCGACGACCTGGACCCGGCGTACGCCGCCCTCGCGCTGTTCGGCATCTCCGCCGCGCCAGTCGTGTTCCCGCAGATCGCGCGGGCCATCGGCCTCGATCCGGACAGCCCGGACTTCCCCAGCCAGTACGCCGAGCAGGCCGACCGACTGGTGTCACACCTCAGATCGCGCCGGTGATCGCCTTCTTGCGCAGGTCGGCGCGGTAGGCCTCGAGGGCGATCAACTCACCGAACATCCGGTTGTAGTCATCGGCCTTGTCGATCGGGTTCGTCCGCTGCAGCTTCGACTTCAGATCCATGATCCGGCGCGCACACGTCAGCTCCTGCACCCGCGCCACCAGGGCCAGCGCATACTGCTCGTCCGGATCCCGTCCTAGCCGAAGCGGGTCGACCGCCAACGCACCGACCACGGCAGCGGCCGGATCGTTGCCGATGGCATCCCGTACGGCGACCACCCACGCCTCACCGGGTGCCGCCGTCGAGGGTCCACCGATCTTCTCCATCCCGGCGCGGACCGCGGCCAGCCATGGATGCGTGAAGTCGTGGTCGTCCAGCTCGTCGAACGCGACGCCGACGAGATTCGGGTGCTGCATCGCGACCTTCAGCACGTCCCACTCGATCACGAACCGCTGGTCACGCGGCGACGGCAGGTCGTTGCGGGGCGGCGGTGCCGGAGCCTCGGCGGTGGTCGTGACCGGCGTCCGCCCTTGCGGAGTCTGCGGCGCCGCGGCCGGGCGCGACGCGGCTCGATGCACCTCGGACCGGACCTGGTCGACCTCCATGCCGAGCAGCCCGGCCAGCTCGCGGGTGAACGCGTCCACCTTCGAGCGGTCCCGGATGCTGATCACGAGCTTGGCCGCATCGCGCAGCGCGTCGATCCGGGTGTCGGCCCGGTCCAGGTCGTACTTCGACAGCACGTTCCCGAGGACGAACCGGTACAGCGGGACCCGGCGGCCGATCAGCTCACGGACCGCCGCGTCGCCCTTCTGCAGCCGCACATCACACGGGTCCAGCCCATCCGGCTCGACCGCGACATAGGTCTGCGCGGCGAAAGCCTGGTCGCCCGCGAAGGCCTTGAGCGCTGCCCGTTGACCGGCCTCGTCACCGTCGAAGGTGAAGATCACCTCGCCGCGGAACTGGTCGTGGTCGAGCAGCAGCTGCCGCAGCACTCGGGCATGGTCCTCACCGAACGACGTCCCACAGGTCGCGACCGCGGTCTGGACGCCGGCCAGGTGACACGCCATCACGTCGGTGTACCCCTCGACGACGACCGCCTGGTGGCCCTTCGCGATCTCGCGGCGGGCGAGATCCACGCCGTACAGGACCTTGGACTTCTTGTAGATCGGGGTCTCGGGGGTGTTCAGGTACTTCGCTTCGATCTTGTCGTCGTCGAAGAGCCGCCGCGCGCCGAAGCCGATGACGTCCGAGGACGCGTCGCGGATCGGCCACATCAGGCGGCCGCGGAACCGGTCGTACAGACCGCGCTGTCCCTCGGCGGAAACACCGGACGCGACCAGCTCGGCGTTCGTGAAGCCGCGCTGGCGCAAGTGGTTGGTCAGCGCTTCGCCACCGCGCGGCGAGAAGCCGACCCCGAAGTGCACCGCTGCGTCCCGGTCGAAGCCGCGCTTGTCGAGGAACTGCCGGCCCAGCGCGGCCTCCGGAGCGCCGAAGAGCTGCTCGACGTAGTACTCGGCCGCGACCTTGTGTACCTCGACCAGGCGCGGCCGCTGGTTCGCCGGACCGCGCTGGATCGGGGCGCCGGACTCGTCGTACCGAAGCTGGATGCCGACCTTCGCGGCCAGCGTCTCGACGGCCTCGTGGAAGGTGATCTGATCGATCTTCTGGATGAAGTCGATCACGTCGCCGCCCTCTTGGCAGCCGAAGCAGTAGAAGAATCCGCGCGCCGGGGTGACGTTGAACGACGGCGACTTCTCGTCGTGGAACGGGCACAGCCCCTTGAGCGAACCGCCCCCGGCGTTCTTCAAGGTCACGTACGAGCCGACGACGTCGTCGATCCGGGCCCGCTCGCGCACCAGCGCGATGTCCTCGTCCTTGATCCTGCCTGCCACCCCGCGAGTCTACGATCTCCGGCAAGGACTCCTGCCCGCGGGACGAGAATCTGGGGATAACTCGTGCGAAGAATCATCGGACTGCTCGTACTGAGCGTCGCTGCCGTCGTCACCCTGCTCACCGCCGGCCCAGTGGCCGCGGATCAGAAACCCGCAGCCGCGGCGGCCCAGTCCGTGCCCTCCCCCGTGCCCTTCGTGGAGCTGGTCTCCCCCGGCGGCGTCGGCCGGCTCTACACCGCCGACCCCCGCGAGCTCGACGCCGCGACCGCCGCGGGCTACCGCCGCCAGCCCGGTACGACGGGCTTCATCGACCGTACGGCGTTCGCCGGCTCGACCCCGTTGTTCCGCCTCAAGCCGTCGGCGAGCGCCTCGAAATGGCTCTTCACCGCATCCACCCAGGAGCGCGACGCCCTGGTCGCTCAAGGCTGGGTCAGCGAAGGCACCGCCGGGTACGTCGGCACCCAGCCGGGCGCGGGCCTCGTCCAGCTCCGCCGTTTCACCAACGGCTCCGAGTGGCGACTCGCCCTCGAACCACGCACCACCGAGCTACTCAACGCGGGCTACAAACTCGACGGCCCGGTCGGCTACGTCCACCAGACCTGGATCCGGGCCGGCGCGGTCTACTTCGGCATGTTCCACACCGGCGGTCACCCGACGATCATCGCGCGAACCAAGGCGATCTACGGCCGCGACAACGACTGGTGGGGCGGCGTCCGCGACTTCCACGACGGCACCCATTACGCGACCGACAACTGGCCGGGCGAAGACTGGTCGAACCTCAAGCCCTCGATCGGCTACTACGACGACTCCCAGCCCGCGACCGTGGAGAAGCACATCACCCAGGCGACCTCCGCCGGCCTGAGTTTCTTCAACTTCTACTACTACTGGGACAGCAAGAAGCAGCGCCAGGACCTCACCGACAAAGCCCTCGACGCATTCCTCCAGGCGCGCAACAAGGACAGCATCGACTTCACCGTCGGCGTCTGCGCCCACCCGTACGCACCGCTCAACATCCCAGTCGCCCAGTACGACGCCGTCGCCACGAACCTGGCGCAGTACCTGCAACAGGACAACACGCTGCGCACGAACGACGGACGCAAGATCCTCAACATCTGCGACGCCCGCGGTCTCGGCGACGGCAGCAACGCGCAGGTCAAGCAGTTCATCGACGCGGTCCGCGCGAAGTCCGGTCAGGACCTCTACGTGATGATCAACCAGGCTGGCTTCGACCCGCGACAGGTCACCAACGCCGGCGCCAACTCGCCGTACTGCACGACGGACGGTCCGAGCATCGAGGCCCGCTCGTACGCCACCTACCTGCGCGACCAGCGCAAGTTCTACAACCAGGCACCCACCGGCCCGTACGGCCGCTGCGTCCTCTCGGACTTCGACGAACGCCCGCGCTACCCGATCGAGAACACCGACGTGAGCAAGATCCGCTGGATGCCCGACCAGTCCCTCAACGGCTTCCGCGAAGCGCTCCGCAACACCACTGCCGATATGGCGGCCTCCACCCGCCCGTCCACGGTCGACAACTACCTCTACCTGTACGCCTGGAACGAGTGGCACGAGGGCGGCGTCATCGAACCCAACCAACGCGACGGCTGCGCCTACCTCGACATCCTGCAGAGCGAACTAGCCCTCCAAGGTCCCGGCTGCGTGAGCTAGCTTGGCTGCGTGCCCCGAACCCTGCGCCCTGGCCAACGTTCCGAGCTCTACACCATCGACGTCCGCTCGGGTGAGCACCAACTGGTGTTCACCTCGGACGAGATCCTCTTCGAAGCGCCTAACTGGACGCCGGACGGCGAGCTGATCGTCAACGGCGACGGCAAGCTCTTCCGGGTCGACAACGGCCTGGTCGAGATCGAGCTTGGTGGTGTGCCGGACATCAACAACGATCACGTGGTGAGTCCGGACGGCACGACCGTCTACGTCTCCGCGGACGATGGACATCTGTACGCCGTTCCGCTGGCCGGCGGGGTTGGTCGTCGGGTGAGCAATGATCGTGGTGCTGGATTCCACCACTACCTGCACGGGATTTCGCCGGACGGGACCACGCTGGCGTACATCGGGCTCGAGTCGGTCGACGGTCGGCGGATCACCAATGTGTGGACGATCCCGGCGGCCGGTGGGGCCGACGTACAGGTCACCAACGACGAGCATGCCGATGACGGGTCGGAGTACGGACCGGACGGGAAGTGGATCTACTTCAACTCCGAGCGGGCCGGGCATGCGCAGCTCTTTCGAATTGGGGACGAGGTGGAGCAGCTCACGTTTGACGAGCGAGTCAACTGGTTCCCGCACCCGGCTCCGGACGGATCGTCGATCGCCTACGTCAGCTTCCCGCCCGGCACCGAAGGACATCCGGCCGACATCGAGGACGTTCGGCTCCGGCTGCTCACGCCCGACGGCATCCGCGAACTCACCACGCTCTTCGGCGGCCAGGGCACGATGAATGTGCCGAGCTGGTCGCCGGACAGCACGAGCTTCGCGTACGTCGCCTACCCGCTAGGAAGCTGACCATGCGCTTCGTCTCAGGCGGTCAATATCACGCGCGCTTCGCATTCGGCGACCTGCAAGTGGTCTCCCTGTACGACGGCTATATCGACATGCCGCCGACGCGGCTGCGGGACGAGAGTGGGAACCCGCTCGCAGTAGTCCCCGACACCGTTCCGCTTGCCGAGGGCAACTTGCGACTGCCGGTCAACGCCTTCTACATCACCGATGGCACGCAGTCGGTGCTCATCGACACCGGCGCATCCGACGCCTTGGGCCCCACGATGGGTTTGCTGTACGACGCCCTGGCCGAGGCCGGTATCGAGCGCGGCGACATCACCGATGTCGCCATCACCCATCGCCACGGGGATCACGTCCACGGACTGATCGCGCCGGATGGTTCAGAGGCGTTCCCCCAGCTGCAAACCGTGTGGATCGGAGCCGGCGACACCGCGGTGTTCACCGGCCGACTCGAGCCGATCCGCGACCGCGCCGTACCGATCGAAGACATGGTCGCCATCAACGACTGGGTCACGGCCGTTCCGGCTCCGGGCCACACGCCCGGTCACACCATCTACGACGTCCGCAGCAGCGCCGGACAGCTCCTGGTCTGGGGCGACACCGTGCACGTCCCGTCACTGCAGTTCGACCAGCCGCACATCGCGTGGGAGTTCGACGGCGACCAGTCTGAGGCACGTACGACGCGCGCCGCCCTCCTCGAACAGCTCAGTGAACCCGACCGCTTCGTGGCCGGCGCGCATCTGGACTCACCCGGTGTCGCCCGGGTGACACGCGCCGACCGCGGTTACGCAGTGGAGTACCTGGCTTAGACCTCGGACAGTGCGATCGAGGGGTCGGCGAGGCGAGTCGGGTCGACCTGCTGGCCGGACTTGATCAGGTCGCGGACGCCGCCGATACCGTCATCCCACAGGTTCACGTGCATACCGGCCAGCACGTGCTCGTCGTCGTCGAGCCAGAAGGCCATGTAGGCACCCGACTTCGGGTCGCCGCGCAGGACGACGTGGTACGACGTGCCGTGCGGGACGTCGCCGACGTACTCCATGCCGAGGTCGAACTGGTCGGTGAAGAAGTACGGGATCGCGTCGTGCGTCACGTCCTCACCGAGCATCGCCTTCGCCGCAGCGGCGCCACTGTCCTTCGCGTTCTGCCAGTGCTCGACGCGGACCGGACGGCCGAAGAACGGGTGATCCCAGCGCGCGACGTCACCCGCGGCGTAGACGTCCTCGGCCGAAGTCCGCAGGTCAGGGCCGGTAACAATGCCCGAGCCGGCTTCGCGGGTGGCGACCTCGATTCCGGCCTCCGCGGCCAGCTCGGTATTCGGCTGCACGCCGACACCGACCACCACCAGGTCGGCCGGAAGCACCCTGCCGCCGGAGATCCGTACGCCGGTCACCTTGTCGGTGCCCTCGAAACCCTCGACCGTCGTACCGAAGCGGAGCTCGACACCGTGCTCGCGGTGGAACTCGGCGTACAGCTCACCGACCTTCTCGCCCATCACCGAGGCCAGCGCGGTCGACTGCGGCTCGACCACGGTCACCTCGCAGCCACGTTCCTTCGCAGCCGACGCGGCCTCCAGACCGATCCAGCCCGCCCCGACGACGACCACGCGCGGGGTCGCGGCGTACGCATCCGTCAACGCCTGCGACTGCGCCGCCGTCCGCAGGTAGTGGATCCCGTCGAGATCCCCACCCGGTACGTCGAGCTTTCGTACCCTGCTCCCGGTTGCGATCAGCAGCTTCCCGTAGGACTGCGTCGAACCGTCGTCCAGGGTGACCGTGTGCGCGCGGCTATCGATCGCGGTCACCGTCGTCCCGAGCCGGAGCTCGACGGTGTTGTCGTCGTACCACTGCTGGTCGTGCAACTGCGCGGACTCGGTGCCCTTCTTGGCGAGCAGGACGTCCTTGGACAGCGGAGGTCGCTCGTACGGCAGCTCGGTCTCGCTGCCGATCAGCACAATGCCGCCGGACCAGCCCTCCTCTCGCAGGGTCTTGGCCGCGGTCGCTCCCGCGAGGCTCGCACCAACGATGACGATGGGCTCTGCAGCAGTCATGTCACCGACCTTAGCCCTGTGTCACCAGGGTGTCGCGCCAGGCTCCCCGCCGTTGTCAGGCCGGTCGCACCAGGTCCGCATGCCAGGCGACGGCGGACGGGTCCGTCAGGGACGCGACCTGGTCGATGATGACGCGCAGACGCGCCTTGTCGTCCGCGGCCTCGTGCCAGTCGGCGCGCAGCGGGGCATCGAGGTGAGTGGGTCCGGTCTTCCACAACGCATCGGCGAGCTCAGTCAGCATCTCGCGCTGGATGGCACGCCGGGCCTGCCGCTCCGGCGAGTTCAGCACGTGGAACATGCCGACTCCCTTGAGCAGCCCGATCTCGACCCGAACCCCATCCGGTACGACGAGATCCGCCTCGTACCGAATCAGCCGCGAGCGCCCGAACACCGCATGGGTCGCCTGCTCGGCCGACGTCACGAACCGGCCGATCAGCTGACTCGTCAGGTCCTTCAGCCCACCGAGCGCGCGTCTGCTGTCGTCGAAAACCCCACTGGGCCAATAGTTCAGCCCGGTCAGTCGCCGCCAGCCCTCATCCAGCTCCGCATCGGTTGCCTCCGGCAAATACATCTGCCGGACGGTCTCCCAGTACGGCGCTCTGTCCGCATCGACCGCGGCCAGGTCGATGTGGTGCGCGACGATCCCGTCCTCGACGTCGTGCACCGAATATGCGACGTCGTCGGCGAAGTCCATCACCTGCGCCTCGAGACACTGCCGCTCACCGACGCCCTGCCGCAACCACCCGAAGACGGCGAGATCATCGTCGTACACGCCGAACTTGCGCACCCCCGCGCGGCGGGGCCACGGATACTTGGTCGCGGCGTCGAGAGTCGCGCGGCTGAGGTTGAGCCCGACACTGCGCCCGGCCGGGTCGAACGTCTTCGACTCCAGCCGGGTCAGCAACCGCAGCGTCTGCGCATTCCCCTCGAAACCACCGATCTCGGCGGCGAGCTGATCGAGCGCGCGCTCACCGTTGTGCCCGAACGGCGGATGCCCGAGGTCGTGCGACAGACAGGCCGCATCCACGATGTCGGGATCGCAGCCGAGCGTGGAGGCCAACTCACGCCCGATCTGCGCAACCTCGAGGCTGTGGGTCAGCCGGTTGCGGACGAAGTCGTCACTGCCGGCGGTGGCGACCTGAGTCTTGGCCGCCAGCCGCCGCAGCGCGGCACTGTGCAACACCCGGGCACGGTCGCGCGCGAACGCCGTCCGGCCCGGTCGCTTCACCGGCTCCGCGACCCACCGCTCGGCGTCGTGCTCGTCATACCACTCGTGCTGCTTCCTCATCACCGCTCACAGTAGTAGTGAGCACCGACAGTTTTAGCCCCAACCGCCTTGCGCCATCGTCTGGAACTTCCAGTCGCCGTCGACCTTCACCAGCAGGTCGCCGTACCGCGACGGGACCGTTTGCCCGCTCTCGACGTACGTCATCGTGCCGTCGGTGATCACGAAGACCAGGTCGTCGGACAGGAAGTGCGGCGTCCTGGTCGTGTCGAACCTGACCTCACCCGCGCCGACCACCTGCTGCATCTGCGCGATGTACGCCGCCCGGTCGATCTGGATCGCGCTCCCGTTGCCCTTGCCGTCATCGGTGACCTCGTTCAGCGGGAACAGCGCCAGGTCCGCCATCCCCTCGAAGTCCTCCGCCGCCACCAGCGCGTCGTACCGCTCGAACCACTCCCGCACACTCGCCTCTGACAAAACCGCTCCCCTCTGGTTAAACTTCGTACACTGTACCCAGTTTAACGGCGCACGCAAACCTTTTGTTCCCGACGGGCTCAGGAGACGCAGTAGCGCGACCAGACCACCCCGCCGGCGAACACCTCCGTCCCCGCATGCTCCAGCCGTACGCCGGTCGTCCCGCACCATGGTTGTCCCGCCCCGACGATCACCGGATGGACGAGTAGCGCCAACTCATCCACCAGCCCCAACTCGAGCAGTACGGCGATCAGCTCGCCGCCCGACTCGACCCGAACCACCCGCGCACCGCGCTCCCCCAGCCGATCCAGCACCTCCTCCAGATCCACCTGCTCATACCCCGCAACGAGCTCCCGAGTCGTCGCATCCGGCGGCCGGGCCGGCGTCTGGTCGGCGTACAACGCAAGCACGTCAGACCAATGCCCAAGCGCCCGCAACGCATCCCACTCCCGGACGCGCCCCCGACCATCCACCACCGCAAGCAGCGGTCCCGCACTCCTCGCATCTGAATCGGCGCGATGCGCCGCTCGCAGCATGCTCTCCTGGGCGAGGATCGTGTCCGCGCCGACGAGCGTCACGTCCTCCTGCCACAACGTGGCCATCGCGTAGTACCGCGCCAGGTCCGCGTCGAACCCGGCGGTCCGCCCGTCCAGCGAGACCGCCACCTGAGCCACCACATGAGGCCGCATACCCGAACGCTAGAAGTCGTCACCGACAGTTTATGACGATTGCAGAGACTCCTCTGCAGACGTTACTCTGCAATCATGCGACGCATCGACGCCCGGAGCCTGCGCGGACTCGCCCACCCGCTGCGGATGAACATCCTCGAGGCGATCGAGGTCGACGGCCCAGCCACCTCGACCACGCTCGCGACCCGGCTCGGCGAGAACACCGGCACGATCAGCTGGCACCTGCGTCTGCTCGCCGAACACGGCTACCTCGAGGAGGACACTGAGCGCGGCAACAAACGCGAGCGCTGGTGGCGGATCCCGCAAGGCGCGACCGTGCTCGACCCCGCCGAGTTCCGCGACGACCCCGAAACCAGCGGCCCCCTCCGCGTCTACCTGAGTCACCTCGTAGAGCGCTACTTCAGCCGCGTCCGCAAGTACGTCGACGAGAACTGGCCCGGCGAATGGCAGTCCGCCGCCTCCCTCTCCGACTGGCGAAACCTCCGCCTAACCCCCACCCAACTCCAATCCCTCAACAACGACCTGACCGCCGTCATCGACCGCTACACCGCCCTCGACTCCAACGACCCCACCGCCGAACGCGTCATCGTCCAACTCCAGTCCTTCCCCCACCGCCCGGAACACCCATGACCCGCCCCACAACGTCCGAACAACCCGCAGGCCCGTTCTCCGGATCATCGGACGCTAGCGAGCACTCCCCCACAACGTCCGAAGAACCCGCAGGGCCGGTCTCCGGATCGTCGGACGTTAGCGGGAGGGGGAGTTTGTTGGGGCGGGATCGGGACTTTCGGTGGTTGTGGACTGGGGAGACGGTTAGTCGGTTTGGGAGTGCGGTGTCGAGTGTGGCGTTGCCGTTGGTGGCGATCGCGCGCCTGGATGCGAGTACGTTCGAGGTCGGGGTGCTGACGGCGGCGGCTTGGGCGCCTTGGCTGGTGATCGGATTGCCGGTCGGGGCGTGGATCGATCGGCGGCATCGGCGGCCGTTGATGGTCGGCGCGTCACTCATCTCGCTCATCTTGTTGACTGCGGTCCCGGTGGCGGCGTTTGCCGGGGTGCTGACGATTCAGCTGCTGCTCGCGGTTGCGCTCCTGACTGGCGCGGCTGCGGTTGTCTTTCAGACGGCGTACACGGCCTATCTACCGACAATGCTCGACCCCGCAGATCACGCGGAGGGCAACGCCAAACTGCACGGGAGCGCCTCGGCAGCACAGATCGCCGGGATGGGCTGCGGCGGTCTGATCGTCCAGTACGCCGGCGCGACCAACGCGCTGTTCGTCGACGCAGCGACCTTCGCGGTCGCCGCCTGCTGCGTGACCGCGATCCGATTCCGCGAGCGCCGTACGACGGCCTCTCGCAGAGCCGGCGCGATTCGCGAGGGGATCGTCCTCGTCGCGCACGACGTCTGGTTGCGAACCCTCACGATCTTCGGCGCCACCTCGAACCTGGCCCTGATGGGCTACCAAGCCATCATCGTGGTCTTCCTGGTCCGCACTGTCGGCCTGACTCCGGGCACAGTCGGCGTACTGGTCGCAGCCGGGGCGAGCGGCGGTGTCGTGGGCGCATTCATCGGCCGCCGACTGGCCAAGCGCTTCGGAACCGCACGAGCACTCCTGCTCTGCGAACTCTGCCTACCGACCCTCGCCCTACTGATCCCGCTAGCCCACCTCACCCCGGCGCTCTACGTGATCGGCGCCTTCGGAGTCGGCGCGGGCGTGGTCGGCGGGAACGTGGTGAAGTCGACGTTCCTGCAGTCGTACTGCCCGCCCGACCTGCTCGGCCGCCTGACCGCGACCACGTCGTTCGTCAACTACGGAACGATCCCGCTCGGCGCACTCCTCGGCGGCAGCCTGGGCTCGTGGCTCGGCCTCGAGACCGCCCTGTGGATCACCACGGCCGGAGTCCCGCTGGCCGGAGCAGTGCTGTTGACATCACCGATCCGGCGCCAGCGGGAGCTACCGACAGCTCAGATGTCGCGGAACGTCTCGATCTGCGCGCCCAGCGAGTTGAGCCGGGTCGCGAGGTCCTCGTAGCCGCGGTTGATCACGTAGACACTGCGCAGGACCGACGTACCCTTCGCGGCCATCATCGCGATCAGCGTGACCACAGCAGGGCGCAGCGCCGGCGGGCACATGATCTCGGCACCGGACCAGTGCGTCGGGCCTTCGACCATGACGCGGTGCGGGTCGAGCAGCTTGACCCGGCCGCCGAGCTTGTTCAGGTCGGTCAGGTAGATCGCGCGGTTCTCGTAGACCCAGTCGTGGATCAGGGTCTGACCGGTCGCCGACGCCGCGATCACTGCGAAGAACGGCAGGTTGTCGATGTTGAGGCCCGGGAACGGCATCGGGTGGATCTTGTCGATCGGCGCGTGCAGCTGCGACGGGCGAGTGGTCAGGTCGACCAGCCGGGTCCGGCCGTTCTCGGCCAGGTACTCATCGCTCCGGCTGTAGTCCAGGCCCATCTCCTCGAGCAGCGCGAGCTCGATCTCGAGGAACTCGACCGGCGCGCGGCGGATGGTGATCTCGGAGCCGGTGACGATCGCCGCGGTGAGCAGGCTCATCGCCTCGATCGGATCCTCGGACGGCGCGTAGTCGACGTCCACGTCGATCTCCGCCTTGCCGTGCACGGTCAGCGTGGTGGACCCGACACCGTCGACCTTCACCCCGAGCAGTTCGAGGTAGAAGCAGAGGTCCTGGACCATGTAGTTCGAGCTGGCGTTGCGGATGACGGTGATCCCGTCGACCCGGGCCGCCGCCATCAGCGCGTTCTCGGTGACGGTGTCGCCGCGCTCGGTCAGCACGATCGGCTTGGTCGGCGTGACCGCCCGGTTCACGATCGCGTGGTACTCACCGGCGGTCGCCTTCACCTCCAGGCCGAACGGGCGCAACGCCGTCATATGCGGTTCGACGGTCCGCGTGCCGAGGTCGCAACCACCGGCGTACGGGAGCTGGAAGGTGTCTTCGCGGTGCAGTATCGGGCCGAGGAACATAATGATCGAGCGGGTACGGCGGGCCGCGGCGGCGTCCATGGCCCCGAGATCCAGGTGCGCAGGCGGGACGATCTCCAGATCGCCGGCGTCGTTCAGCCAGGTGGTCTTCACGCCGATCGAGTTGAGCACCTCGAGCAGGCGGTTGACCTCTTCGATCCGCGCCACCTTGCGCAGGGTGGTCCGGCCCTTGTTCAGCAGACTCGCGCAGAGCAGCGCGACGCCGGCGTTCTTCGACGACTTCACATCGATGGATCCGGACAATCTCAGACCACCGACGACACGAAGGTGGACCGGACCGCCACCGAGAGAGACAATTTCGGAGTCGAGGGCCTCGCCGATCCGGGCGAGCATCTCGAGGGTGAGGTTCTGATGACCCTTTTCGATCCTGTTCACCGCGCTCTGGCTGGTGTTCAGTACTTCCGCGAGCTGCGACTGGGTCCAGCCGCGGTGCTTACGGGCGTCCCGGATGAGATTGCCGATCCGGCTCAGGTAGTCATCGGTCATGCGCCGGACCTTATCTCACATGTGAGATACCTCTGCACCGACCCGCCGTTGGCAGCGTAGCGAACGTCACTTCGCCGCCGGTCACCGCCCCCTGGCCCTTCGTGGGCTCCGCGCCGCCTACACTTACCCAACTCCCGCCGCCATCCGGAGAGGACCAACACATGCAGGACGACACCTCCGCGGTGGTGAACGAGTTCGAGGCGGAGGCCTGGCCGCTGGAGGCAGCGGCCGACAGTCTGCACCAGGTCATCGACGGCTTCCAGGACGGCGACACCCGGCCGCTGGTGATCGGTGACGGCGACCAGCCGGTGCTGGTCGTGCTCGCGATCGCCGATCTGGCCGACTTCCGGTCCCGGGTCGCCGAGCTGCTCGGCAACCCGGTCGACGCCGGCTGGCTGCGCTACTTCCTGCGCTCGAACTTCGACATGAGTTCGGAGCGGCTGATCGAGCTGCTCGGGGTCGACGCCGACCACGGGCTGTCCTCACTGGCCAGCCAGGTGAACGTCGAGCAGGCGGCAATCCTGATGCCGGACCACTTACGTCGTACCGAGGCCGGCGGGAACCCGCTGATGCTGATCGGCGACGGGATGATGGCGACCGCGGCGCTGCTCGCGTTCCCGGCGTTCCAGGTGCTGCTCGCGATGGACGGCGGCAACACCGTCGAGGACGACTCCTGCGCGCATGACGATGACGACGACGGCAGGCCGACCACTCCGCTCGAGGTTCTGGCCGAGCGGCTCGGGCCGATCTCGACGCAGCTCGTCGCGCAGATCAACGCCGGTCGCGAGCCCGGGCTGCCGGCGTACGAGCTGCACTTCGAGGACGACCTGATCGACCACCTGCGCGACCTCGAAACGATGGCGCAGAAGTCACCGGGCAGCGACGCCTATGTCGAGCTGAACGAGCTGCTGCACCAGTTCGACGAGATGCGCAGCGGGCAGGTCGACGTCGACGACAACGAGCCGGACGAAGCGCCGTACCTGGAGGCGACCGATCTGCAGGCCGCGCTGTCGGACCTGCGCGACAACTTCCGCAGCGGCGTCGAGGACCCGTACCTGATCGGGTACGACGGTCGCCCGCTGGCCGGTTTGATCACCTTCGACCTGTACGAGGAGCTGCAGCAGGTCTCGGTCGAGCTCGACGGTACCGACGAGGCACCGGTGCTACCGCTCCCCCAGCCGCGCTGGGAGAACGGGCCACCGGTGCTGATCTTCGAAGCCGCGATCGCGGTCTGCGAAGCCGTCGTCCAGGACATCCAGAACGGCGAGGGCTCGATGATCTTCATCGGCGACGAGGACGGCGACCCCGAGCTCGTCCTCGCCCCGCTGGTCTGGCTCTGGGCCTATGTCGACCACCTCAACCTCGAAGGCGCTGAGGTCTAGAACCCTCAGAACTCGAACAGCGGCTGCCACTCGGTGAGCAGCGCGAGCTGGTAGACCTCGGCCGGGGTGTAGGGGTCCTTGGCGAGGATGTCGCGGAGCTCTGCCTCGTCGGCGACGTTGTACACCAGGAGTGCGCCGGTCTGGTCGGTGAAGGGTCCGGCGGCTACCAGCTTGCCGGCTTGTTTGAGCTCGGTCAGGTACTCCCGATGGGCCGGACGGACCGCCAGCCGCTCATCGGTCTCGGCGAGGTCGAACTGCAGCTGCACCACGAAAAAGGCCATACCCCGAACCCTACAACGAGGGGGGATACGGCCTTGTGTACAACAAGTTTTGGTGCGGGAGAGGGAATCACGAGCCGCCACAGCGGCTGGTTCGAGTCAGACCCGAAAGTCGACGGTGAATTCCCTTCCCGCCCGGTTATCTTGACTGGTCGGCGGCGTCCAACGCAAGGGGTTGGTTAAGAGAAACTGCAGCAGAAAGTTGAGTCAGGTAACGCTTCGTGACGGTACCGCCGTCCGCTTCAATGAGAGCGCGGACACAGTCGTACAGACCGTCACGCCGGTCCGCTGTCAAGGCCCGATGACCCGAGTACGACGACAAAAGTTCGAGGTACTCGGCGGCCGAGTAGACCACTTCCCACTCGTACCGCCGGAACCGCACCGGCCCGAACAAACCGGACGCGCCGAACTCACTCGAGTCCTCCGGTACGGCGCTCGCCGCCGGCAGCCCGCCCTTCTCCGGATCGTCGGTGAACCGGTCGTAGCACCGCTGCACGTCGACGAAGAACTGCTCACTCCCGCCGGCGATGTGATGCGTCGAAACGACAGCCAGTACGCCGCCCGGCCGCAGCACCTGCGCACACCGCCGTACCCGAGTCGCCGGATCAAGCCAATGGAACGCAGTCGCCGACAACACGAGATCAAACGTCGGCGCCGGCAGCTCCCAGGTGTCGAAGTCCGCCACGATGATGTCGGAAGCCGGCACATTCCGGCGCGCGACTGCAGCAAGCTCCGCACCCAACTCAACCGCGGTGATCGACCAACCGCGTTGAACCATCGGCCGGGTGGCCTGGCCCGTCCCCGGCCCGATCTCGAGGACCCGGATCGGCCGGCTCACGGCGCTCGCCTCCCCGACTCCGAGCAGGTCGGCCAGGTCGTCGTACAGGCCGCTTGGATAGTTCGGACGGACTCGGTCGTAGAGTTCGGCGTCTTCGGTGAAGGTCTGGCGTAGCTGCTCCCGGCTCACCCACGCACCGTAGTACGGGGTGAGCGGGAGCGTCCGCCGAATTAGAGCGCCGCGCGACCGGCTTCGAGGCGGGCGATCGGGACGCGGAACGGCGAGCACGACACGTAGTCCAGGCCGACCTGGTGGAAGAAGTGGACGCTGTCCGGGTCGCCGCCGTGCTCACCGCAGACGCCGAGCTTGAGGTCCGGCTTGGTGGCGCGGCCGCGGTCGACGCCGGTGCGGACGAGTGCGCCGACACCTTCCACATCGATCGACTCGAACGGCGAGACCGCGAAGATCCCCTTCTCCAGGTACCGCGTGAAGAACGAGCCCTCGACGTCGTCCCGGCTGAAGCCCCACGTGGTCTGGGTCAGGTCATTCGTCCCGAACGAGAAGAAGTCGGCCGCTTCCGCGATCTGGTCCGCGATGACCGCGGCGCGCGGGAGCTCGATCATCGTGCCGATCGGGATGCTCCACTCGACACCGACCTCGGCGAGCACGCGGCTCACCTCGTCGCGCGCCAGGTGCAACTCCTGCACCGCACCGACGAGCGGGATCATGATCTCCGGCCGCGGGTCCTTGCCCTGGCTCTTCAGCTCGACCGCGGCGCTCGCGATCGCCCGCACCTGCATCGCGAACAGACCGGGGATCACCAGCCCGAGCCGTACGCCGCGGAGTCCGAGCATCGGGTTCTGTTCGTGCAGCCGCTCGACCGCGGCGAGCAGTTTCGCGTCGCGGCCGGCGTCCTCGCCGCGCTCGTTCGCGAGGGCGACCTTGACCGCGAGATCCTCCATCGACGGCAGGAACTCGTGCAGCGGCGGGTCGATCAACCGGATCGTCACCGGCTGCCCGTCCATCGCGCCAAGCAACTCGAGGAAGTCACCACGCTGCAGCGGCTCAAGCTCGGCCAGGGCGGCTTCTCGCTCGGCGTCCTCGTCGGCCAGGATCAGTCGCTCGACCGCCTCCCGCCGCTCACCCAGGAACATGTGCTCGGTCCGGCACAGACCGATGCCCTCGGCACCGAACCGCCGGGCCCGCGCGGCGTCGTCCGCGGTATCCGCGTTCGTCCGTACGCCGAGACGTCGTACCTCATCGGCGTGGGTGATCAGCCGGTGCACCGAGGCCACCAGTTCGTCACCGGCATCCGCGGCCAGCGAACCTTCGAAGTACTGGACGACCGGCGACGCGACCACCGGGACCTCACCGGCGAAGACCTCACCGGTGGTGCCGTCGATCGAGATCGTCGCACCGGCTTCGAGGACCGTGCCGTTGACCTTGATGGTGCCCTGGGCAACATTCACGTCGAGCTCTTCGGCACCGCAGACACAGGTCTTGCCCATGCCGCGCGCGACCACGGCCGCGTGCGAGGTCTTCCCGCCGCGGCTGGTCAGGATGCCCTGCGCCGCGATCATGCCATGCAGGTCGTCCGGGTTCGTCTCCCGGCGGACCAGGATCACCTTCTCGCCCTTGTCCGCTGCCTCAACCGCGGCCGCCGAGGTGAAGACCACCTTGCCCGAGGCGGCACCCGGCGAAGCGCCGATCGCCTTGGTGATCAGCTCCTTCTCCGCGTCCGCATCGAACCGCGGGAACATCAGCTGCGCGAGTTGTGCACCCTTCACCCGCTTCAGCGCCTCGTCGGTGTCGATCACACCCTCGTCGATCAGGCTGGTCGCGATCCGGAACGCAGCCGCCGCGGTCCGCTTGCCGACGCGGGTCTGCAGCATCCACAGCTTCCCGCGCTCGACCGTGAACTCGATGTCGCACAGATCGCGGTAGTGCCCCTCGAGCTTCTCCATGATCGCCATCAGCTCGTCGTACGACGTCTTGTCGATCTGCTCGAGATCCGCGAGCGGGACCGTGTTGCGGATACCCGCGACCACGTCCTCGCCCTGCGCGTTCTGCAGGTAGTCGCCGTACACGCCGGGCTGGCCGGTCGAAGGGTCGCGGGTGAAGCAGACCCCGGTTCCCGAATCCATGCCGAGGTTGCCGAACACCATCGAGCAGATGTTGACCGCCGTACCGAGGTCGGTGGCGATCCGCTCCTGGCGGCGGTAGAGGATCGCGCGGTCCGAGTTCCACGAGCCGAAGACGGCCTCGATCGCGAGGTCCATCTGGGCCCGCGGGTCCTGCGGGAACTCGCGACCGGTGTGGTCGTGCACGGCCTGCTTGAAGGTCTCGACGAGCGCCTTGAGGTCGTCCGCGTCCAGGTCCAGGTCGTTGCGGGTGCCCTTGGCCTGCTTGGCCGCCTCGATTGCGTCCTCGAAGACATCGCCTTCCATGCCGAGCACGGTCTTGCCGAACATCTGGATCAGCCGGCGGTATGCGTCCCACGCGAACCGGGGGTTCCCCGACTGGTGCGCGAGACCGTTGACCGAGTCGTCGTTCAGGCCGACGTTCAGGACCGTCTCCATCATGCCCGGCATCGAGACCGCGGCACCGGAACGAACCGAGACCAGCAACGGGTCATCGGCCTGCCCGAGCTTCTTGCCCATCTTCTGCTGCAGTACGTCGACGTGGTGGTCGATCTCGTCGGCCAGCTCCGCCGGCACCGAACCGGTGCTCAGATACGCCTTGCACGCCTCGGTGCTGATGATGAATCCGGGCGGTACCGGCAGGCCGAGGTTCGTCATCTCGGCGAGGTTCGCACCCTTGCCGCCGAGCAGCTCCTTCATGGTCTTGTTGCCTTCGGCGAAGTCGTAGACGAGTTTCGGCACGTTCACTCCCTGGGGTGCGGGTGCTGCTGCTGAGGCGCGGGGCGGTAGCCCGCTGGCCCCTCGACTTCACTGGCGTGGGCGTTCTTTCAGAGTAAGCCAGAAAACCAGTCCAGTTGAACACTGGTCTCACAATGGCAGCGTGACGCTCCCCACAGACCGAAGGCCGGAAACCCCTTACCTGGTTGACAACGCGAGACAATCGGCCTCTCCATCGATGAATCGCAACCGCTGCGTGCCAACCAGGTTTCGTCCAGGTTTCCCTCTACAGTCGCCGGTGTGCGCATCGTCTCGCTCCTCCCCTCGGCCACCGAGATCTGCTTCGCCCTAGGCGCCGGTGATTCCGTGGTCGGCGTCACCTTCGAATGCGACTACCCCGCGGCCGCCCGCACCCGCCGCATCGTCTCCACCACCGCCCTCCCCGAAGGCCTGACGCCGGGCGAGATCGACACCGTCGTCCGAGCCCGGGTAGCAGCCGGCGAAGACCTCTACAAACTCGACGCCGGTGCCCTCCGAGACCTCAACCCGGACATCGTCATCACCCAGGACCTCTGCGCGGTCTGCGCCCTGGACGTCGCCGACGTCGAGTCCGCCCTCAACTGCCTGGGCTGCACCGCCGAGGTAGTCACCACCAACCCCCACACCCTCGCACCGGCTGCCGCCCCGCGCCGAGGTGTGGGCCGTGGACTCGAACAGCTACTTCGCGCGGCCAGGACCGCGGCTGGTGGACGGGATCGAGCTGCTGGCCGAAATTCTCGCCGGCCGCACTCCCGATCCCGCCCAGGCTCGCCGCGTCCGTTAGGACCGCCGGGCGGTCCGGAGCTACAGCTTGCGGCGGGTTCTTAGGTAGTCGGTTACTACGGCGGCGCCTAGGCCGTCCAGGTCGGGGGCCAGGACTCGGCCGCCGCTGCGGCGGGCCAGGAGGTTGACGAAGGCGTTGAGGCGCGGGTCGTCGCCCAGGCGGAAGACCGTCAACGAAGCGCCTAGTTTGGCTAGGCGGTCTACTTCGAAGATGGTTTTGCGGAGGGTGGCTGGTTCGGGTGGGTAGGAGAATTCGGCGGTGCCGTCGGGTTCCAGGTGGGCGGTGGGTTCGCCGTCGGTGACCATCAGGACTACTGGTTGGGCGTCCGGGTGGCGGCGGAGATGGCGGCCGGCTAGCAACAGAGCGTGGTGGGCGTTGGTGCCTTGTTCCCAGGTGCCTTCTAGGCCTATCAACTGCGGTAGCTCGACTACGGTTGCATGGCGGCCGAAGGTGATTAGTTGGAGGGCGTCGTTGCGGTAGCGGGTGGAGATCAGTTGGTGGAGGGCCAGGGCGGTTCGCTTCATCGGTAGCCAGCGGTTCTCCTGCACCATCGACCACGAGGTGTCGACCAGCAGCGCGACCGCCGCCCGAGCCCGATGCTCGGTCTCGGCGATCTCCACGTCGGCCACGTCCAGTCGCACGGATCCGCGTCGACTAGAGCCAGCAGTCCGCAGTACGGCGTTGCGCACCGTCCGCGACACGTCCCACGGCTGGGTATCGCCGAACTGCCATGGCCGCGTCGACCCACTCAACTCACCAGCAGCACCAGCATTTGCCGCGTCCCGCTCACCGGAACCACGAGCAGACCGCAGTACGTCGGCTAGTGCCGTCTGACCCAACTGTCGCAGCGCCTTCGGGGACAACTGCAGCGAGCCGTCCGGCGCGCGCTCCAGCAAACCCTGGTCGCGCAACTGCCGCTCAAGCTCGCTCAACCGCCGAGCGTCGACAGTCGCCTCATCACCCAGCTGCCGCGTGAGTGCATCCAGATCGATGTCCTCCAGCCGTGCACCCGGATACGACTGCGACAGCTGCTCAGCCAGCGCGTCCAGCTCAGCCAGATCCGACATCGCCCGCGCACCTTCAGCCAGCCCAAGCGGATCATCACCACTCATCTGCGCCGAACCCGACCAGTCCTCACCCGGCCGCAGCGACTGCAGCTGAGAGTCCAACTGCGCCAACTGCTGAGCCAGCTGCGGACTACCGAAAGCCTGCTGCGACAACTCGGCCAGCTCGGCCCGCTGCTCCGGCGTCATCGAGTTCAGCATCCGTTGCGCTGCGGCCGCACGGGCAGCCAGTACGTCGATCAGCTCCTCGACCGTCCGCGGATTCTCCGGAAAGAACTCCCCGTGCTTGGCCATGAACTGTTCAAAGAGCTGAGGCACATCCGGCCGACCCTGCGCATGCGCAGCCAGCAACGCGTTCAAATCGCCGAGCATCTCGTTGATCCGCTCGACGTCCTCCGGCGTCGTCTGCTGCAACGCGTCCTTCATGCCCTCGAACCGCGACCCGAGCAACTCCCGCCCGAGCAGTTCGCGGATCTCCTCGTACTTCGCGCGCCCCTCCGACGACTGCCAGTCGTACGACGCCAGCTCCCGTACGGCGGCCGCCGTACCAGAAGGCAGTGCGTCGAGCTGCGCCTCCCGGAATCGCGCATCATCGGACGGGTTCGGGAACAGCTCACGCCGCTCCGCCTCCAGCGCTTCGTCCAGCAACCGCTGCACATCGCGAAGCGTGCCGTCGAGGTTGTGCCGCCGCTGGATCTCCCGGCGGCGCTCCCACAACCGCCGGGTCAGATCGTCGAGCCCCTGCGTCCGCTGCGTACCGCGCCGGAGCAACTCCTCCAGCGCGGATCGCGGCGAGGACCCGTTCATCACGTCGCGGCCGATCTCGTCGAGCGCGTCCCGCAGATCCACCGGCGGCGCCAGTGGATCCGGCCCGTCGTGCCACGGCCCGTAGGACCAGCCTTCAGGAATGGATGCGGTCATCAGACTCCGTAGACGGTTGTGTCGTCGTCGGCGTCCTTGGCGACTCGCTTGGACAGGTAGAGCGCCTCCAGCGCGAGCTCGATCGCGGCCGCGATCCGCCCCGGGGACTCGTCCGCTTCGACCCCGGCCCGGGCCGCGACGTCATGCAGCACCGGAAGCTCGGGCAGCGCGGCCAGCACGTCCTTGCCGGGCACCCGCTCACCAGTCGTCACAAGGTTGCCGTCAGCAACGGCTTGCGCGAGCGGCGCCAGGTCGAGACCGGCGAACCGCTCCCGCGCGGTGTCGGCGACCGAGCGGCGCAGCAGGTATTCGAGCAGCTCGATCTCGCGCCCCTCCTCCCCCGGCTCGAACTCCAACTTGCCCCGCAGTACGGCGGGGACCGCGTCGAGATCGACCGGACGAGCCACCGCCGGTTCCTCGCCGGTGATCGCACTCCGCCGCAACGCCGCCGCGGCAATCGTCTCCGCCGCAGCCACCGCGAACCGGGCCGAAACCCCCGACCGCTGGTCGATGGCCGGTGACTCCCGCAAGTGCCGGACGAACCGCGCCAGCACCTCGAGCAGCGGCTCCCCGACCTCGGCCGTGAACTCGGCCTCCTGCCGGATCACGTCCACCTCGGCGTCGATGTCGAGCGGGTAGTGCGTCCGCACCTCCGCACCGAACCGGTCCTTCAGCGGCGTGATGATCCGGCCGCGGTTCGTGTAGTCCTCCGGGTTCGCTGTTGCCACCAGCAACACGTCGAGCGGCAGCCGCAGCGTGTACCCGCGGACCTGGATGTCGCGCTCCTCCATCACGTTCAGCAACGCGACCTGGATCCGCTCGGCCAGGTCGGGCAGCTCGTTGATCGCCACGATCCCACGGTGCGACCGCGGTACCAGCCCGAAGTGGATGGTCTCCGGGTCGCCGAGACTGCGGCCCTCGGCAACCTTCACCGGGTCGACATCACCGATCAGGTCACCGACCGACGTGTCCGGGGTCGCCAGCTTCTCGGCGTACCGGAGGCTGCGGTGCAGCCACGCCACCGGCAGCTCGTCACCGAGCTCGGCTGCGCGCCGGATCGAGGCAGGCGTGATGGGCTCGAGCGGGTGCTCGGGCAGCTCGGCGCCCTCGATCACCGGGGTCCACTCGTCGAGCAGGCCGACCATGGTGCGCAGCAGCCGAGTCTTGCCCTGGCCGCGCTCACCCAGCAGTACGACGTCGTGCCCCGCGAGCAGGGCACGCTCCAATTGCGGAATCACCGTCCGGGTGAATCCGACGATGCCGGGCCAGGGATCACGCCCGGCCCGGAGTTCTTTCAGCAGGTTGTCACGGAGCTCGGCCTTGACTGACCGAGGCAGATAGCCGGCGGCCCGAAGGTCACCAGCCGTACGAGGAAGTTCAGCAGGTGCACTGGTCACGTCACGACGTTAGCTCGGTCACCCCAAAAGTCGAGGGCCTTATCTCACCGTTTGGGTGTGTAGCGGTCAGCACTGCGGACGTGCGTCTCGGCGAAGATCACCGGCACCCACGGGTGCTGCGGGGATTCGCGAGTGACGAAGTGGTTGCCGTCGTCGGGTGCGGCCGGGCGGAGTTCGTCCTCAGCGACCGGCTTCTCGGTGAACGCGAGGCGGTCCCCGATGGCCCGGTAGATCATGCCGAGGTGCCCGTCGGGACGGCGTACGACCTCGATCTCGACGGAGGCGCGGGCGTAGGTGCCGAGGTGGCGGTCGTCGGTCGGTACGTCGATGGGTTCGGGGCGCGGCGGGTGTCCGACGCCGGTGTGGTGGGTGAAGACCTCGGAGGCGATCGCTTCGAAGAGTGAGGTACCGGCGCTGGAGTTGGTGAGCAGGCAGACCGCGACGCGGGCTTCGGGGTCGATGCGCAGGAACGCTTGCTGGCCGATCGTCGTACCGTCGTGGCCGAACAGGCTGCGGCCGGACCAGTTGTAGAGGCGCCAGCACAGCCCGATGTCGACCGTGCCGCCGGAGCCGCTGGTGGTCAATCCGTGCGGTTCGCGCATGGCGTCGTACCGGTCTGTCAGGTGCGAGCGGGCGAAGGCGAGCAGGTCGCCTGCGGTCGAGGCGATCAGGCCGGCTGGGCCGATGCTGCGCGGGAGCTGCCAGGTTTCTACCGGTGTGCCTTCTGGCGCTTTGTGGCCGACGGCGGCGCGGTGCAGGATCGCCTCTTCGGGGAGGGTGACGGTTTTCTTCAGGCCGAGCGGGTCGATCAGGCGGGCGCGGAGGGAGGCGTCCCAGGTGCGGTTGTCGAGGACCTCGATGATGCGGCCTAGGACGGCATAGCCGGCGTTGCAGTAGGAGTACGCCGTACCGGGTTCGAAGAGGAGGTCGACGCCGGCCAGGAGGGCGACGTACCGCTGGACGCAGTCGTCGCCGCGGCCGGTGTCGGTGAAGACGTCGCCGTCGATGCCGCTGGTGTGCGTGAGCAGGTGCCGGACGGTGATCCGCGGGTCGATCGGTGCTTCCGGCAACACCTTGACGACCGCATCGTCGAGGTCGAGCCGGCCCTCTTCGGCGAGCTGGACGATCATCGTCGCCGTCCACGCCTTGCTGATCGAACCGAGGTGGAACAGCGAGTCGGCGGTGGTTTCGACGCCGGTCGCGACGTTCAGGACGCCGTACGGCGTGATCGTCGTTTCGCCGTCGGCCCAGATCCCGAGCACCGCACCCGGTACCGAGGCCGCCTCCGCCAACTCACTCAACCGCGCAGACCAGTCAGGCATGCGCCCCAACCTACTTGGCCAGCTGATCCAGCAACCCGCGGATGTCCCGCAGAGCGGTGTCCTCGTCCAGGCCCTGCTCGATCAGGATCTTCGTGGCGATGCCGCCGGTGTCGCGGTAGAACGAGAGCAGCAGGTGCTCGGTGCCGACGTAGTTGTGCCCGAGGGTGAGCGCGGACGCGACCGCACCTTGTAAGACGTGGGTCGCACCACGCGTGTACGGCGGGTCTTCCGCGTCGATCGGCTTCGGCGGAGGCGTTGTCTCGACCGGGCTGACGAGTTCGACCGCCTCATGCAGTTTCTGCTCGGTGAGACCGCGCCCGACGAGTACCTGGGTCGCCAGCGCCGCCGGCTGCGTGAAGAACGCGAGCAGCAGGTGCTCCGCCCCGACGAAGTGCTGGTTCCGCCCGTTGGCCACGTCGACCGCGGCCCGGACGACGGCCGTCGTACGGGGCGTGAAGCGGTCGAGCGACTTGGTGCCGAACGAGTCCGCGAACCGCTTGTGGGCCGCCTGCTTACTCACCCCGAGCACCGCACTGATCTCAACCCACGACTTGCCCGCACCCCGAGCCCGATCGACGAAGAACCCGAGCGCCGCGTCCCCCGTGCTGGTCAGCTCACTGATGGTCGACGCCGCAGTCGCGAGCTGCAGAAGCTCGTCGTCACTGCCGGTGTCGTCCTTGATCGTGTTGATGAGTTGCTGAAGATCCGGTCCAGGAGTCATACGTCAACCCTAGGTTGACAGCCTTCGGTGCGTCAACCCCGGGTTGACGACCTAGCAGCTATGCCGCACGTACTCCGTCAACGACCACCCGGTCCGCCCGTCCGGCAACCGCACATGCACCCACGTCTCCCCGTCCCGCTGCTCGATCGGCGTCAACCGATCCCCCCGATAAACAGTCGCCACCACCGCCCGACTCCGCGGCGCATCCCGAACCGTCGCATCCTGAGCACAAACCGTCAGCTGCTCAACCGTCCCCTCACGCCCTTGCAGGAGGACGGTCGCCGCCGCAATCGCCACCCCCACCACAGCAATCCCACCAGCCATCACTCCGACAACCCGCCGCCGACTCCACCGCGAGCCCGCTCCTCCCCACCTCCGTGGCTGGGGTGGTTGGCTGGTCGCCGCACCTCCCGCGGCTGCACGGAGGGCGGTGGCGAAGGCGGCGGCGGTGGGGTGGCGGTCGGCTGGGTGTTTGGACATGGCTTGGCGGATTACTTCGTCGTACTGGGTGTTGGTGGTGGGCGGCGGGAGCATGGCTACGGCGTAGGCGAGTTCGGGGAGGGTACGACGCTCGTACGGGCGGCGGCCGGTGAGTAGGGCGTAGAGGGTGCCGCCTAGGGCGTAGACGTCGGTGGCTGGGGTGACGGGG
Organism: Kribbella sp. NPDC056951; assembly: GCF_042674205.1. NCBI lineage: Bacteria > Bacillati > Actinomycetota > Actinomycetes > Propionibacteriales > Kribbellaceae > Kribbella > Kribbella sp. NPDC056951. The sequence goes on along the minus strand of NZ_JBHUQZ010000010.1, from coordinate 110,795 downwards.
TCGCCTCGCCATTGTTCGGGCGCCATGTAGGCAACGGTTCCGGCCATCGAGCCCAGGGACGGGCCGGACGGCGTACCGCTGTGCAACCACGCATCACCGCTCAGGTCCAACCCAGTGGTCGACTCGAGGCTGGCCAACTGGCGGGCGACTCCGAAGTCGGCGACTAGCGGGCGGCCGTTGTCGAGGATGATGTTGGCTGGTTTGAGGTCGCGATGGATGACGCCAGCCCGGTGTACGGCGTCAACTGCGTCCGCCACGTCGGCGAGGAGTTCGACAGCGCGCTCGATCGGCAGCGGACCCTCAGAGTCCAGCAGATGTTGGAGATCCGGCCCACTGAGTCGGTCCATCACCAGCCAGGCCTGGTCGCGTTCACCACCTACCTCGTGCACGCGAACGACACCCGGGTGCACGACAGCTTCCGCCAACCGGGCCTCGCGGCGCAGGCGGTCACGGTACTGCGGGTCGACCAGCTCCGGATGCACGACTTTGACCGCGACAGACCCCCCATCGGCCAGCCGGACCCCCGCGTACACCACCCCTGTCGCACCCGCACCCAGCGGCTCCGCCAGGCGGTAGCCAGGTACTTCGACGATCACGGCACGCACACTAACCCGCACTGTCTGCTTCCGGAAGGGATTCTGCTGCCAGGTCCACCAGGGTCTCGAGTTGTGTCAGCTCAGCAAGCACTTTCCGCCGGAACCGCGGCAGGTTGCCAGGCTCCGTACGCAACGGCGACAACACCTGCCGTACGGCGCGGCCAAGCGGATCGTCAGCCGCATCCTCGGCAACCGGTAGCAGCTCACGCGCCTCGGCCAACGACTGGCTGAGCAGCTTCAACCGGATCGGCTCCTCGAGCAACAAGGCCGCGACCCGCAACATCCGCCGGCCCGCCTTCAGCGCGAGCTCGGGGCTGATCGGCTGCGCCGGGGAATCCCGCTGCGACCGGACCACGTCGATCCAGGGCTCGATCGTCGTACCGCGCCAGATCGGGCCGGACGACAGTTCGCCGTCGGGTTCCGGGATGCCGTGGCTGCGGCGGCGGCGCCAGGCCGTGACGAGCTGCCGGTTCAGGCCGAGCGCGTCCGCGATCTCGGCGATGCCGTAGAAAGCCTTGCGTTCCGCCCGAGCACCCATCGGCTCACTGTATCCAGTGATGACAGCCATTGCCATCTTGGGCGACACGATTTACCGTCATCACAGATAACAACTTCATGGAGGTTCAGATGACAAGGAAGTCCGCCCCCTTCCTCCTGACCGCGGCCGCCGTGTCCGGCGCCGTGCTGCTGGCCGGTACCCAGGCCGCGGTCGCCGTCGATCCGCCGCAGCACGCGATCATCGTGTGCCAGGACGCGACGATGTACGAGAACTACAACTTCTCGATCCCCGGTCCGGTGAACCAGCTCCGCGTGCTCGAGTACGGCAACAAGGTCGGCCACACCCGGGGCAAGCACCCGGTCTACAACGGCTGGGCCTCGATCCAGGACTTCGGCCCGAACGACTGGGGCTTCGTCCGCTACGAATGCCTCGGCGGATGGGGCAGCTGGTGAACGCGCGGCGCGTTACCGCCCTCACCGGCGCGCTGCTCATCGCCGGTACGGCGCTGACCGCCGTACCGGCTCATGCCGCCGGCGGCACCGTCGGCGTCCGCGAGACCGTCTGCGCCCAGGACCTCGAGCTGCGCGTGAAGCCCGGCGGCGCCCGGATGGGCACGCTGCACAAACCGCAGACCTTCCTGGTCAAACAGATCAGCGGTGAGTGGGCCTTCGGCTTCGCGTACGGCGACATCAACCACGACGGCTGGGTCCAAGACGGCTGGTTCTGCTGATGAGACGCCTTCTCGCGGCCCTCATCGTGGCAACCCTGTGCGCGTTGGCCGCACCGGCACACGCGGTCAACCAGTACGTCACCAAGGGCAATGTCACCAAACCCGCCGCCTGCAACAACTTCGGCACCATCCCCGCCGGCGGCTGGCTGGCGAACAAGTCGTGCGGCTACGTCATGGGTACGGCGATCGCCGGCACCCGCTTCGACGTCCACACCACCACACCGAACAACTTCCACTTCGGCCGCTGGCGGGCCGGTGACGGCTCGAACTTCTGCGCCTTCCTGGTCCCCGGCGCGCTCGACCTTTCGAGCTCAACCCCGGTCGCCGCCAGCTGCAGCTCCGACACCAGCGCGCGGCTCTCCCACCGCCGTTCCTTCGGCCGCGACTTCGACGCCGCACCGCACACCGGCAACGGCGCGATCATCGTCCGCATCAACCCCGCGGCCTGCACCGGCTACTACAACTATTTCGTCGACAGCAACTACACCTCCGGCCGTCTCCACGACCCGGTCGGCTTCGCCCTCCCGTCCACCGGCGGCTACCGCTACTCCACCAACGACCTCGGCGCCTCGATGATCCGCGTCGACGCCCTCGGTGAAACCATCTGGCTCTTCGTCGCCCGCTCCTGCATCGCCGGCCAACTCCCCGCCAACCTCAACAACGAGAACGACTGAGGTTGTCGGTAACGACACGTAGTAGTGGGTTCTCGGCCGCTCCGCACGTCACCGCCCCGCGTGCGGATCCGGCCGACGCCCGACTACTACGTGTCCTTGGCTACGGTTCCTCCATGCAGCCGCTTCCCGATGTCATCGGTCCTGGGCTCAGGGTGTTGTTCTGTGGGATCAATCCGGGGCTGATGTCGGCGGAAACCGGGCACCACTTCGCTCGGCCCGGGAACCGGTTCTGGCCGGCGTTGCACCAGGGCGGCTTCACACCTCGGCAGTTGCGGCCGGACGAGCAGCAGGAGTTGCTCACCTACCGGCTGGGGATCACCAACGTGGTGGAGCGACCGTCGGCGCGCGCCGATGAGCTGTCCCGCGCCGAGTTCATCGCCGGCGGCGAACGCCTGGTCGAGCGCGTGCTGAAGTATCAGCCGGAGTGGTTGGCGGTGGTCGGGGTGACGACTTATCGGGATGCGTTCGGCGAGCGGAAGGCTCGGATGGGGCGCCAGGAGCGAGTGATCGGATCCACGAAGGTGTGGATCCTGCCGAACCCGAGTGGGCTCAACGCGCATTACACCCTGCCGAAGCTGGCGGCTGCGTTTGCCGCACTCCAAGAGATCAGCTGACTCGGTCATTAGGCAGGATAGGGACATGCGTGCCACGGACCTGCTGCGGTCGATCGACAACCTCCCGTACGGCGAGCGCCTCCGCCGCGTCATCACCGAGGCCCGCGGTTTAAGCGCATCCGACTTGCAAAACCTCCTCGGCGAGCTCACCACCGGGACGCCGTACGAGCGCTCCCTCGGCCTCACCATCGCCGAGGCGACCCGCGATGTCGCGACGGTGACTCGCCTGCTCAACGACCCGATCCCGGCGGTCCACAGCCGCGCGCTCGCCGCGGTTGGCAACGGTGTACCGGTGTCGGACGACGACCTGCGGATCCTGTACGACGACGCCCCGGCCGCCCTGCGTATCGGCCTGCTCAAGGTCGTCCGCAAGACCGGCCGCGCCCGGCTCGCCGCCCGCCTGATCGACGAGCACCGCGAACGCTGGGGGGATCCGGCCGCCGCCGCGCTGCTCGTCGCCACCGACGACGCGACCGTCGAACGCCTCCTCCCCGAGTTGGCCTACTGCCTCGGCAGCGGCGACTGGCGCCGCCTGGGCGCGAAGCACCCCAAGCCGGTGCACGACTACGCGCTCCGCACCCTGCCCACCGGCCCCGACCGCAACGAGTGGTGGCAAGGTCCGGCGTTCGGGCTGACCGGGGTCCTGGAGCACGATCCCGAGCGGGCCACGCTCCTCCTCGTCCGCGCCCTCCCGCCCGAGCAGTTGCCAACAGCAATCACCTCGGTCTTCGGCCGGCTGATCGACGCCGATCCCCTCGTCCTCGAGCTGCTGCTCGAACCCGAGCGCGCGCACGCAATCCGCCAGGTCCTGACCCCGGCCGTCCGCCGCCGCCTCAACCGGTACGCCGACGACGACCTGATCGCGCTCGGCGAACTGCTCTGGCCGGACCCCACCGCGCTCCTCGAAGATCTCCCGCCGAGCCGCCGCGCGACCATCTTCAACGGCATCACCAAGTCCGTCGACCTCGGCCAGGCCGTCCTCCCGGCCCGTCTGCTCACCGTGCTCCCCCACGAGCTGCGCGTCGAGCAGGCCCGCCGGATGCTCACCCTCGCCCCGATCGCCGACCACGAACGCGAACGCCGGCGGATCACCGCCTTCCTCCCGTACGACGAAGCGTTCGCCCTGCTCGCGCCCGACGTCCACCACCCGGATGCCGACGACCGCGCTCTCGTCTACCGCTCGGTCATCGCAGCGGCCGGCCGCTCCCGGCAACCCGCGGCCATCGAGAGCGCGCTGGAGTGGGCGACCAAGGTCCGGAACGATCGAGACGGCGTACGCGGCGCGGTCATGCAAGCCGTCAATGAGCTGCCGCCCTCGACCTTGAGCAACCAGCTGACCGGTTCGCTCCAGATCCTGTCGACCGCCGTACTGGAGTCCCGCGACGCGAGTTGGAGCACCCGCAACTGGCTGATCGAGATCGCGCTGAGCGCTCTCCGACAAGGGGCCGCATGCAACCAGATCGCGCTGCTCGAATGGGGTCTGGAGACCCACGGCCGGGTCACCGAGAACAACGGCACGATCATGCTCTACGGCGTGATCGACGGACTGCCCCGCGGCCAGGAAATCGCCGTGTACGACGTCCTCCGCCCGTACGTCGACAACGCCGTCGCCCGCCTGCAGTTCCGCCTGCCGTTCGCGATCGCGCGGGCGTTCGACAAGCGTGGCTGGACGATCGATCACCTGCAGGACGCGCTCGCGCAAGGAGTCTGGTCGAACCAGGAGAACACGGTCGACGAGGCCTGCGAGCTGTGGCTGTGGCGACGCGACACCCGCAGCGAGCGGGTGGCCGAGATCATCAACCGCGACGTCGGTATGGCCCAGTGGCCGCACGTCTGGGGTGTCGTCACCGAACTGCGCACCGACCTCCTCGACGCCGTACTCGCCGAGCCGGAAAGCATCCACCGCTTCGACGGCGACTACCCCGACTGGGAGGTGCCGCTCCGAGCACTCCGGTCCTGGCTCCCCCGCCAGCAAGCCCGGTACGGCGAACTGATCGCGCAAGCGGCCGCCGACGAGCGCATGCCCGAGTGGGCGCGCGCCCAGGCGGTCTCGACGCTCGGCCGGATTCCGTCGATCGGCCGTGCTGCGCTGGAACCGTTCCTGCAGCACGACAACGTCCTGCTCCAAGAAGCCGCACTGAGTGCGTTGGCGTGGACCGATTCGCCGCAAGAGGTTCTGCCGGTCCTGCTCGCGCATGCCAACGACGACCGTGCGCGGGTCGCGTCGTATGCGGTCAGCCGGGCGGCGCGGTTCGTCCGGCCGAGTCTGTTGCCGGGTCTCCTGCATCCGATCCTGGTCGGTGACGGCGCGAAGGTGACTTCGCGGAAGGAGGCCGCGCGGCTGCTCGGCTCACTCCGTGCACCGGGGGCGAGCGCCGTACTGGCTGATGCGTGGGCCGGTGCGCATCGCGATGTGCGCGCGGCGATCACGAGTGCGGCCTCGCTGTATCTGCTGCATGAACCGGCCAGCTGGGCGTTGCTCCAGGAGGCGGTCCACGACAGCGACGCGACTGCGGTTGTGCTGACGCAACGGCCGGCGTACGGGCTGGCCACGAAGTACCGATCCCGGTACGCCGAGTTGGTGGTGGCCGTGACTAATCGGCCGGAGCCCGAGGTCGTGCGGACTGCGTTGCAGGCGCTGCCGCGGTGGGCGCCTTGGAGCCCGTCGGTGGCGCCGGTCTGCGCCGGGTTCATAGCCGACCTGAACTCCAAGGCATGGAGTGCGGCGATGTCTACTTTGGTCTCCATCGTCGCCACCGACCCAGGTCTCGGCTTGGACGATCTGCAGGCGGCCGTGCGGCTGCTGGTCCGCGCCGAGAACGATCCGAACCTGCCGAACGCCACGCCCGACCGCGATCACCCGGCGCGGCAACGCCTTGCTGAGCTGGGCAAACGCCTGATTGCGGCCTTGCAGAGCAAGCCGGCAGAGTCTCGGCAGACCCTCAAGGTGATCGCGGCCGAGCTGGACAGCCCGGAGCTCCTGGACCTTCGCTTGGACCTGCTGGTCCGCAGCATCGCCTGGGACGACCTCGCCGCCGAGCTACCGACATTGATCGAGGCAGTCGCCGACCGCCCGATCGTTGCCTACAACACCGCGTTCCGACTCGGCGCCCGGCTTGGTCAGTCCCACGCGTGGACACCGGAGCAACTCGAACCGATCGTGCGCGAGCTCCTCCGCTCCGACAACCTGATGGCCGGCTTCCTGGCCTGGACGATCATCGGAGCGGGCGGCCGCCGTACCGGCTGGGCGCCGGTTTGGCGCGAGCTCCTAGTTGCCCTCCGCAACCACCCGCAGGCCGATGTCCGTCAGGCCGCCCTCGAAACGGTCACCGCCACCGAAAGCTAGCCGTCCTGCTCGGCTCCGCGCTGGGCGCTGCCGTCCTTCTCGGCCCCGCCCTGGGTGCTGCCGTCCTTCTCGGCCTCGCGCTGGGCGCGCTTGCGGCGTTTGCCTTCGTGCATCGCGACGACGCGGGCGATCGGGATCGCGCGGCCCTCCTCCAACAGGTCCTCGGGCAGCGACTGCGGCTCAGGTAGCTGCGAGGCCCAGCGGTCGGCACCGGCCAGCAGGCCGACCGCGGTCTTGACGGTGAAGTCGCGAGGCGTCACCCGGTCGAGATCATCCCAGCCGACCGGAAACGAAACGGGAGTACCAGGACGGATCCGCGGGCTGTACGCGGCAACCACGGTCGCACCACCGGACCGCGTCGAGTCCACGAACACCTTCCCGTGCCGGTCCTCCTTGATGTACGCCGTCGTCGCGACGGCAGGGTCGATCCGCTCCGCGCGAGCCGCGATCGCCCGAGTCGCCGCAGCCGCGTCATCGATCGGTACCGAATCGTCGATCGGCACAATCACGTGCACGCCCTTGGCCCCACTCGTCTTCACCGCACCCGTCAGCCCCGCATCAGCCAACGCCTGCCGCACCAGAAACGCCGCCTGAACCGCCTTCCCGAACGTGTCGTCCCCCTCCGGCGGATCCAGATCCAGCACCAGATGCGTGACGCGGTCCCACCGATCGGCCCGCATCAACGTCGGGTGGTACTCAACCGCCCGCTGATTCGCGAACCACAACAACGTCCGCCGATCGTCGCACAACGCATACGACACCTCGCGCTTCGACGCTTCGGCCCACACCGAAGTGGTCTTCACCCACTCCGGCGTGTACTTAGGCACGTTCTTCTGCATGAACGCCGGCTGCCCCGGCCGAATCCGCATCACCGACAACGGCCGCTCCCGCAACTCCGGCAGCATCCACTCGTGCACCGCATCCAGATAGTCGACCAGATCCCGCTTGGTCGCCTCCGCCCCATCGAACAACGGCTGATCCAGATTAGTCAGATCAACCCCGTCACGCGTCTCATCCGGCTTCCTCGCCATCCCCCGAGCCTAGTCGGATTTGCGCTAGATCAGGTGAGGAGGTTGAGGAGGGTGTCGAGGACTACCTGGTCCTCGCCGGGTTGGAGGGTTTGGGGGTTGAGGGCTATTTCGTCGGCGTCTACGCCGAAGGTGCCTACTGCTATCCGGGGGGTGCCGTTCCAGAGGGCGTCGATCACTTGCTGACGGTCGCGATCGGTGAAGCGGAGGACGGCGCGGCCGTGGGGTTGGCCGGCTTCGCTGGGGTAGCCGCGGTACGCCGTGATGCCGGGTAGGTCTTGGAGGCCGTCTACCCAGAGGGCTACTGAGCGTTCGTAGCCGGCTAGTAGGGCCTGCTCATCTTGTTGCAGGGTCCACTCGACGGCGGCTAGCAGGCCGAAGAGTTCTTCCTTGCCGACTTTCAGGCCGCGGCCGATCTCCTGGTTCGGGGATGCGTGCCGTCGGCATCGGTCGACCAGCCATTGGCGGCCGAGGACGAGACCGGTTGTCTGCGGCCCGCGCAAACCCTTCCCACCGCTGACGAGCACCGCGTCGGCGCCGATGTCCGTCGTGAAACGCCACAGCGACGACACCGGCGGTATCTGGGCCGCCGCATCCACGATCACCGGTACGCCGGCCGCTCGCGCGATCCTAACCACGTCTTCGATCGGCAACGCGTCCGCCGCGTAATGCGCGCCCGCGAACCACAGCACGCACGCAGGACGCCGTACCCCCTCAGCCGTGAGCCGAACGGCGAGTGCTGCTTCCAGCTCCGCCTCTGTCGGGCCGACCTCGAAGATCCGTGCGCCGGTGATGCGGGCGGAATAGTCGTACCCGTTGCGCTGGGAGGCGAACATCACCACCTCAGCCTCGACCGGAAACGCCTGTGCCGGTTCGCCGATACACGACGCGACCACCAGCGTGATCGCGGCCGCGGCGCCCGCCGTCACGCAGGCGGCCTCGTTGCGCGTCAGCTCGGCCAATCGCTCGCCGACCTCCTCGTACAACGAAGGCAGGTCGACAAACTGACCGGCCGCCTCCACCATCGCCTGCACCACCGGCGGCGGCATCAGCGAACCGCCCAGCACCGTCACCGTGGCATTCGCGTTGATGACCGGCCGGATGTTCATCGGACGAACTTCGACATCGCCGGTACGCCGGACTGTCCGGCGAGCCACGCGTCGTAGAAGTCGGCGTCCGTCCCGTCCAGATGTGTCACCTCGTACGCCTCACCCAACGGCAACGCCTCAACCAGCGGCGCATACCAATCCGCATCTTCAACACCGACCAGCGTCCTAGCCCGGACCCCCGCTGCATGCCGGATCGGATCGAAGTACGACAGCGTCCGCCCGATCACCTCGGCCGACGACCCCGCGCGCAGGTAGTCGTTCAGCTCCTCCAGCGGATAGTGGCTGGACGCAAGCCGAGCCTCCATCGCCCGGAACAGCACCAGATCCGAAGCCCGCACCACACTGACCTCCGACCGTCGCGCCGCCGTCAGAATCGCCAACTCGTTCCCAACCACCGCGACCCGGCTCGCATCGACCTCACGCAATCCGACCAGGAAGTCGACCGCCCGCAGACAATCCGCCACGATCCCGCGATAGATGTACGTCGAAGGATCATCGATCCCCATCGTCAGCAGTCCCGGATACGCCGCCTGGAAGAACTCGTCGGCCAGCCGCTGACCACGATGCATCAGCGTCAGAACGACGTACCGGCTGCGGTCGTTGGGATGCGCCATGTTGTTGACACTCCCGTACCGCGGCACCTGCAGCAGCGCCGGAAACGGCCCCTCCCCCACCGGGATGCTCAACGAACCAAACACGCGATAAGGCCCGACGCTGGTCAACCGGACCCCGTACGTCGTCGCCGAGTCATCGGTCCGCTGTGGAATCACATCGAGCACCGGCCGAGCCGGAATCGTCGCGAGCTCGTCGTCGACGGCTGTCCAATACGAAGCGAAGTCCATGTCAGATCACCGGCTTCAAGTGGTCGGCCAAGAAGTCTTCGACAACCCGCATCACCCCGGGCAGACCGGCGTGATGGGCGCAGTGCTCATAGGTACGCAGAGTCTTCGGGCACGTCAGCACGCGATGCAGCGCGAACCCGGTCTCCGGCGGGCAGACATCATCCTCGAGCCCGAGATAAATGAGAGTCGGCGCCTTGACCGCCGGCGCGAAGTTCAGCCCGTCGTAGTACGCGACCGTCTCCCGCACCCGGTCGACGTCCTTCGGATGCAGCCGCAGATACTCGTTGATCTCCTCATACGGATACGACCGGGTGAACGTCGGCGCGACCATGATCCCGCACAAGTACGGTGCCCCGCACGCAACCGCCTTGATCACATCCGGCCGCAATGCCGCCGTACTGATCCCAAGCCCACCGCCCTGACTCGACCCAGCCAACCCAATCCGCGAACCGTCGACCTCGGGCCGTTCCAGCAGCACGTCGACCGCGCGCACGACATCCAGGTAGAACCCGCGGTACCCATACGTGTTGTGGTCCACGATGTTGTTTGTCAGCAACCCCGGATACCCCGGATTGAAGACCGCGTTCGACCGCAGCTTCCCGCGCGGCGCGACCGCGAGGGTCGCGTACCCGAGCTCGGCCCACTCCTTCGGGATCGTCGGCTCCGAGATGTACCCCGGGATCGTGATGAGACCCGGGTACGGCGCCCCGCCGCCCCGCGGGACGGCGTACCAGCCGGAGACCCGCAGCCCGCCGAAACTCACGTACGAAACGTCGTACACGACGACCCGTGAGGTCGACAGCGTCGGCATCTCGGTCAGCACGGGATCCAGCGGGTACGACGAGCAGTCGGCGAGCCCCGCCGCCCAGAACTCGTCGAAGTCGTCCGGCCGGGTTACCTCGATCGTCGTGTTCTCGACGTCTCTCACGAAGCCTCCTGTCTCGGAGCCTGCAGGGCGGTCCCATCCGCCGCCGTGAACAGATGCAGGCGTTGCGGATTGAAACCGACATACACGGGCGCGTCATGACCAAGCCGGAACGGCGTGGGCACCCGAGCCTTCAACAGCTCACCCTCGATCCGCACCGTGACCAGTACGTCGGGCCCGAGCGGCTCGGACACGAATACCCGGCCTTGGCGGTACCCCGCGACCGGGGTCGGCGACAACGACACGTCCTCCGGGCGAACGCCGAGCACGACCTCCGGGTCGGCCGGCGCATCGCCGTACAAGGTGATCTCCTGCGTCAGTGCCTCGCTGCGGAACATCCGGACGCCGTCAACATCGGCCAACGAACCGCTGACGAAGTTCATCGGCGGTGAGCCCATGAACGACGCCACGAACCGGTTGGCCGGCCGCTCGTAGATCTCCTCGGGAGTCGCACACTGCTGGATGACACCGTCGCGCATCACGGCGATCCGGTCCGACATCGTCATCGCCTCAACCTGGTCGTGCGTGACGTAGATGAAGGTCCGGGCCACGTCGACATGCAGCCGCTTGATCTCCGCCCGCATCAGCACCCGCAGCTGTGCATCCAGGTTGGACAGCGGTTCGTCCAGCAAATAGGCGCCCGCATCGCGAACGATCGCGCGACCGAGTGCAACTCGTTGCCGCTGGCCACCAGACAGCTCACGCGGCTTGCGGTCCAAGAGATCCTCGATGTCCAGAGTCCGCGCGGCCTGCAGCACCTGCGTGTCGATCGTTGCCTTGGGCACCCGCATCATCTTGAGCGCGAACCCGATGTTCTGCCGGACGGTCTTGTGCGGATAGAGCGCGTAGCTCTGGAACACCATCGCAACGTCCCGCTTGTTCGCCGGCAACCAGCTGACCGGTTTGCCGTCGAAGAACACGTTGCCGCTGGTCGCCCGCTCCAGACCACAGATCATCCGCAGCGTCGTCGACTTCCCGCACCCGGACGGCCCGACCAGCGTCAGGAACTCCTGGTCCTGGATCGTCAGGTTCAGGTCGTCCACCACGGTCTTGCTGCCGAAGGACTTGGTGATGCCTTCGAGTCGTACCTCTGCCATCGTCTCAGCCCTTCACAGATCCGGCGGCCATCCCCTGGACCAGCTTTCGCTGGAACAGCAGCGCCAGTACGAGTGGTGGAACGACCGCAAGCACCCCGGCTGCGGCCATCACGGTGAACTGGGTGTTGAAGTCGGTGGCGAAGTTCGCCGCCACCACCGGGATCGTCTTCGCGGCCTTCGTGCTGGTCAGGAACAGCGCGAACATGAACTCGTTCCACGCCGTCATGAACGCGAACACCGCCGCCGCCACGAGACCCGGCGCCGCGACCGGCAGGAACACCGACCACATCGTCCGGAACCAGCCACACCGATCGACCCGGGCCGCTTCCTCGAGCTCCCGCGGTACCGACCGGAAGAAGTCCTTCAGGATCCAGATCGTGATCGGCAGCGCGAACGTCGTGTACGACAGGATCAGCGCCAGGTACGTGTCCAGCAGCCCGAACTGCCGCATCAGCAGATAGAACGGGATGATGATCGCGATCCCCGGCACCATCCGCGTCAGCAGATACAGCACCAGCAACACCTGACTCCCCCGGAACTTCAACCTGCTGAACGAGTACGCCGCGAACGTCGCCAGCGCGAGATTCAGTACGGCGGTCGCCGACGCCACAATCAAGCTGTTCCGCAACGAGTACGGCGTCTCGGACACCGCCCGCCCACCGACCAGCTCCTGGGCCGCGTTCGGATTCACGAACCCCAGATAGTTCTCCAGCGTCGGACTCACCGGCACCCAGTTCGGCGGTACGGCGATCGCGTCGGCCTCGTGCATGAAGCTCATCGCCACGATCCAGTAGAACGGCAGCACCAGATACAACGCGAACGCGATCGCCAGCACGTACAACGCGATCTTCTTCCACGGAATGCGATACCTCAGCGGAACCTGCACGACGGTACTCAAACCTCGAAGTTTCCTTTCCGGTAGAGCAAGCCGATATAGCCCACTGAGATGATCAGGGTGATGGCGGTGATGACCCAGGCATAGGCGCTGCCGAGGCCGAAGTCGGTGAACGTCAACACCGTTTGTACGTCGAGGAGGGCGATCGTGGTCGTGGCGTCGCCCGGGCCGCCGCCGGTGAGGACGTAGATGGTGTCGAAGGCGCGGAAGGCGTTCATCGTCTCGAGGATGAGGACGATCAGGAGCGGATGCAGGAGCCACGGGACGGTGACCTGGGTGAACCTTCGGAAGGCGCCGGCGCGGTCGACTGTCGCGGCGTCGTACAGCTCGGAGGGGATGGTGGACAGACCGGCCAGCAGGATGATCACCGAGAAGGGCAGGGTGTTCCAGACTTGCGCCAGTGCGGTGAACAGGAAGGCGCCGGTGCCGGAGGTCAGCCAGGCCTGGTAGGTATCGATCAGGCCGAGTTGGGTCAGTAACCCATTCAACGCACCGGTCTTGGCGTCGAAGATGGTGCGCCACATTAGGCCGTTCACCACGCCGGGCATTGCCCAGGGCAACAAAGCGAGGCTGAGCAGCAGGCCGCGGCCACGGAAGCGTTCGTTCAGGACCAACGCCAGGATGAGCGCCAGGACGACGGTCAGGCCGAGGACGACGAGGACGAAGATCGCGGACACCTTCAGCGCCGACAGGAAGGCGTCGTCGCTGAGCAGGGACTTGTAGTTGTCGAAGCCGATGAACCGCTTGGCCTTGGGCCGCTTGAGGTTGTTGCGCTGCAGGCTGACGTAGAACGAGTAGCCGATCGGGTACGCGACCAGCAGGGCGATCACCGCGATGGCCGGGGCGTTCAGGGCCCAGGCCTTCGCGCTGTCGCCCAGCGGCCGTCGTTCGGTCAGGACGGTCACCTCAGGAGTACTTCTTCTTGAGGGTCTCGGCGCTCTGCGCCAGGCTCGCGACCGCGGCGGACGGCTGGGTCTGGTTGCTCAGCACGCCCTGCACGACCTTGTGCATCTCGGTCTCGAACTCGGTGTACCAGGCGACACCGAGGACGTTGCGCGGCCGGGCGATCTCGGCCAGGTGCGCGTAGATGGCCGGGTCGGCGAACTTCTTCAGGGTCGCGGTGATCTCCGGGTCCTTGGCCAGGTCCTTGTACGCGAAGCCGAGCCCGCGCTGCTGGAACCAGAACTTCGCGGTGTACGGCTGCTTGCTCTCGTCGAGTCCCCCGAGGTACGTGAGCAGCTTGAACGCGTTGTCCTTGACCTCGGTGTCCTTGGCCAGGCCGTACATCCGAGTGTTGCTGATGGTTCCGTGCACCTTGCCGTCCAGGCTCGGCACCAGCGCCATCTTCATCTTGCCGGCCGCCTTCGACTTCTGCGGGTCGTTGTAGTCGCGCAGCGCGTACCGGGCGCCGATGGTGAACGCGTACCGGTTGGCCTTCATCGCGTTGTCGACCGGGACCGGCAGCAGTTGCAGCGAGGCCGGGTCGAGCACCTTCGACTTGTTGGCCGCGTTCTGCAGCCACGTGAAGACGTCCTTGGTGACCGTGTCGGTGGTGTTCATGATCGGTGCCTGCTGATCGTCGAACAGGTTGCCGCCACTGGAGAAGATCAGACCCCAGACCCAGGCCCACCAGGTGTCGGACAGCTGGGCCGGAAGGCCGATCGGATGCTCGAGCAGACCCTGGCTCTTGATCTTGGCCGCCTGCGCCTCGAGCTCCTCGAGACTGGCCGGCGGCTTACTGAAACCGGCCTTGGACAGGATCTCCGCGTTGTAGATCAGGCAGTTCGAGTCGGTGTAGTAGGGCAGGCCGTAGCGCTTGCCCTGGTAGGTCATCGCCTCGGCGTTGCCGGGGAAGATCGCGCCGTACACCTCGTCGACCCCGGGCAGGCCGTCGATCGGCTGCAGGTAGTCGCCCTCGACCCAGGCCGCGAGCGAGTCGTCGTACACGTAGAGGGCGTCCGGGCCGCCACCACCGGTGAACTCGGCAACCACCTTCTGCACGTACTGCGCGCTGGTGATCGGCGTGTAGTTCACCTTGACGTTGCTGGCCTTGGTGAAGCGGTCGAGGTTCTGCTGGACCAGAGTCGCCTCGTAGTCCCAGCCCTCGAACTTCACGCTGCCGTCTCCAGCGCCTGCACCGGACTTGTCGTTCGAGCAGGCGGCGAGCAGGCCGGGGGTGGCCGTCGCGCCCAGGCCGAGGCCGGCGAGCTTCAGGACCTGGCGGCGGTTGAGCTCCATGGTGTGGTTCCCTTCGCTAATTCTTGGGAGATGCGAAGCCGGTAGAGACGCGTGGGGCGTCCCTTGGGATGGTGCTGTGCGGTTCCCTCGTCGCTGACCAGGCCACCAGCGTCGAGGGTGCGGATCAGCCGGCGACCGCTCTGATCCGTGATGCCGAGCCGGTCGGCGAGCTCTCCAGGCGAGATCGCACGGCCTTCCAGCTCGTGGTCCAAGGCAGCCAACCGGGACACAGTGGCCGCACTGAGGCCGACAGACTTCGCGAGCTGCTCGACGTGTTCGCCGTGCTCGCGGTAGGAGAAGCTGAGCGCCTCGCGGTCGGACGTGGTCACCGGCCCCATCGGCCCGATGATCACCCCGCTGTCCTCGATCAGGTAGGCACACGGTTCGTTCTCCTGCTCCGCCCGGGCCGCGGCCTGCTCGGCAAGCAGTACGCAGTTGCGGGCGGAGACGCCGACCCCGAACCCGGCCGAGACCTGCGCACCGAGCGCCGTACCGGCTTCGGCAAGGGCCGGTACGGCGACCCAGTTGCGGGTCACGCGTTCGAACAAGGCCTTGTGCGCGAAGACGACGACGCCACGTCGACCGCGGTCCTCGATCCAGGCCCCGGCGAACTCGGGGGTGTTCAGCAACAGGTTCATCAGGCCGACCCGGGCGCGCTCCTCGTCGGCCGACTGCGAGATCAGGAACACCCCGGCCGCGAACCGTTGCGCGCTCGCCCGGTCCGACTCGATCCGCAGCGCGAGCTCATGCAGCTCGGTCCGGATCGTCGCCGGGACCGGCATGCCGCTCATGATCCCGATCGCGTCATCGGCCAACTGCTCCCGGGCCGCCGCGCGGACGCTGATCACGTAACCGCGATCACCGAACCGCCGGTACGCCGTCCGGTGGAACTCGACGATGTCCTCGACCGACTGGGTCGGTGCGTAGGGCAACGAAGCGATCTGCTCCGGATCGAGTTCAAGGGCGGCGACGACCGCATCGACCGCCTCGGCCGGGAAGGTGTCGATGCTGACCGGCGAACCGCCCCAGCCCTGCTGCTGCGCACGGTACAGAGCCATCGTCAGGTCGAGCGCCGACGGCCGGATGACACCCACTGGCAGGCCGGGCGGCAGTAGCTCGCGACTGGCCGTGTAGGGCACCGGACCGGCCAGGAAGCCGTCGAGTCGAGTCGTGCTGAGGAACTCCGCAACCTTGTCGCGGACGTTCTCCTCGTGGTCGTAGCTGACCCACTCGAGATCGACGCCGCGGAGCGTGCTGGCCGCCTCGCGGAACAGCTCCCCGTGCGCCGCGTGGGTGACAACCCCGATCACGATCGCCACGACACCTCCTCCTTTACGAACCATGTTCGGAAGTGATTCGTAAATCCGATGCGGACCAAACTCCTCCCCATCCGGGGTCCAGGTCAAGGGATCGGCAGAATGAAATTTGCTGGAAACAACTTCTTGACACCGGTCTAGTCCAGGGGATTCAGTGCTCGCGTGGAGTACGTCGAGCGGCTGCCCGTCCCCGGCCTGGCCGGGGTGGTTCGGACGGTCTGGATCCAACGCATCGGCGCGACCGACCACGTCCACCGGCACCTCCCGACCGGCGGTGTCGAGATCCATTTCCCGCTCGGCGGACGGCCGCAACTCCTTGGCCCGTTGACCGGTCCGGCGATCGAGGTCATCCCGGCGCACACCACGCTGGTCGGGGTCCGGTTCCATCCCGGTACTGCTCCGCCATTGCCCGCCGTACTGGATGATCTGATCGACCAGCACCTCAGCCTTGCCGACCTCTGGGGACACACTGCGGACCGCTTGGTCGAGGCGATGGCGCGAGCTGCGACTCCCGAGCGGGCATTGCTCTATCTGCAGGCCCATCTGCTGAACGAGTTCCGCCGTACCGAGCGGGTCGACGCGCTCGTCCAGGAAGCTGTGCTGGCGCTGATGCCCTGGCAGGCAACGTCGATCGACGGTCTGGCGTCCGATCTTGCGTTGTCGGCGAGCCAGCTCCGTCGGCGCTGTCTGCAGGCTGTCGGTACGACGCCGAAGGTGCTTCAGCGGACGCTGCGGTTCCAGGGCTTCCTGGCGTTGGCACAAGCCTCGGCGACGCCGTCCGGTCGCCGCGGTCTTGACGGTACGGCGGGTCTCGCGATCGACGCGGGGTATGCCGATCAGGCGCACCTCAGCCGCGAGTGTCTTCGGCTGACCGGGCTGACGCCGACGCAGTTGCTCGGTGGCGATCTCGATCGCTGTGCCTGCGGTCACGACCACTCCGCGTCGTACGCGCCGTTCCTTGCCCGTCGGCGTTGAGGATGCACGTTTTGTTCAAGAAGCAGGCGGTACGCCGCTCATAGCCTCAGGGCATGATGCATTGCCGATCGGTTGAGGATGTCGTCGCCGTGATCAAGAGCGGCGATCGCGTGGTTCCGCGAGGCGGCGGGCACTGCTTCGTCGACCGGTCGGCGCCGGGTGACGTCGTACTGGATCTGAGCGGCCTGAACACGATCGAGGTGCGTGCCGATGGGGTTGCGACGATCGGCGCGGGTGCGCTGCTCGGTCAGGTGTACGCCGACCTGCACGCGGCGGGCCGCGGCCTGCCGGCCGGATGCGGGGAAACGGTCGGCATCACCGGACTCACGCTCGGCGGTGGAATCGGGTTGGTGGGCCGGATGTTCGGGCTCACCTGCGATCGCCTTATCGGGGCGCAGGTCGTGCTGGCCGACGGCAGCGTCGTGGACTGCTCCGCGGATTGCGAACCTGACTTGTTCTGGGCGTTGCGTGGTGCCGGCGGTGGTCAGTTCGGTGTGGTCACGTCGCTGCGGTTCGACACGGTTCCGGAGCCGATCACCACGCGAATTGAAGCTCGGTGGGTCTCGGCCGATCCGGAGGTACTGGTGGCCGTTTGGCAGGCTTGGGCTCCGGACAGCCCGGACGAGCTCACGCTGAATCTCACCGTCGACGGATCGCAGGCAGTGCTGATTGGCGCGAGTCTGCTGCCTGCCGACGAGACGCGTGCGCTGCTGGCCGAGTTCGCCGACCTGGTCGGTACGCCTGTGCCGTTTTTCCTGCGCGCCGGGATGCCTCTCTCCGCAGTCAAGGCGAGCTTCGCCGAGGCGACACCGGGCGAGCCGGCGCGGATCCGTTCGGAGCTCTTCGAGCAGTCGCTGTCGGACGACGTACTGCGCGAGCTGATCGGTGGTGGACGGTTGGCGTTCACCGCGATGGGCGGTGCGTACAACAGGATTGCGGCCGAGGCGACTGCGTTCGCCCATCGCAATACCCGGTTCCTGCTGGAGACAGCGAACGACCGGTCGTGGTCGATCGCCCACGCGGACGGTAGTGGCCGCGTCTATCCGAACTTCCCCGATCTGGCACTGGCCGAGGGACCCGCGGCGTATCACGGCGAGAACCTCGCCCGGTTGCGTGCGGTGAAACAGGCCTATGACCCGGATCGGTTTTTCGATTTCCCCCAAGCAGTGTGAGAGGACAGTCATGAGTAAGGTCATCGTTGCGCTCTCCGTCTCCGTGGACGGCTATATCAGCGGCCGGACGCCGGAGGGTGCGGAAGAGTTCGGGCGTGGGCTCGGCGACGCCGGGATGCTGTTCGACTGGTACTTCAACGGCGATACGCCGAGCGAGGTGTTCGACGGATTCAAGCTGAGCGCGCCGAGTGCGCGACTCTTCGACAGCCTGGCGGCCGGCGACGGCGCGATCATCTGCGGACGGACGACGTACCAGCACTCCAGCGACTTCGGTGGCGGCAGCCCGCATCCTCATGCGCCCCTGGTGGTTTTGAGCCGTCAGGCGCTCCAGGTCGGTCCGGCGCAGACGCTTGCCTCAAGCATCGAAGAGGCCGTCGAGGTGGCGCGGAAGTTGGCTGACGGCAAGAACGTCGGGATCATGGGCGGCGGCGCTGCGACGTCCGCGCTCGCGGCCGGGCTCGTCGACGAGGTCGTGCTGCACCAGATCCCGATCCTGCTCGGCGGCGGCCTCCGGTTCTTCAACGAACTGCCCGAACACGTCGAGCTCCGGCTGATCGAGGCCGTACCGGCTCCCGGCGTGACGCACCTGCACTACGCGGTGGTTCGATGATCCTCGTCACCGGCGGACTGGGCATGATCGGCGCGGCCACCGCCCGCGCACTCGTCGAGCTCGGCCACGAGGTGGTCGTCACCTCATACCATCGCGGCGAGGTCCCGTCATTCCTGGCCGGCCGGGTCACGGTCGAGACCCTCGACATGACCGACCGGGACGCCTTCCTTGCCCTGGGCAAGGAGTATGAGATCACCGAGATCGTCCACCTGGCCGGAAGCATTCCGGGTGCCGACACGGTCGCGTACTTCCGCAACGACCTGTCCGGCCTGCTCAACGCACTGGACGCGGCCCGCACCTGGGGAGTCCGCCGGTTCGCCGTCGCCAGCAGCCTCGGCAACTACATCGGCCGACCCGAAATCCCTTGGCACGAAGACCTCGCACTCCCCGAAGCCGACCTCCCGCTGGCAATCGTCGCCTTCAAGAAAGCCGTCGAACCAATCACCGTGCACAGCCTGCAAGGCACCGGAATCGACCCCGTCCTGCTCCGGATCGGAAGCACCTGGGGACCGCTGATGGATCCGGAATCCCCGATCATCACGATCGCGCCGTACATCAGTGCCATCATGCGCGGCGAGACCCCAGGGCCCCGGTACGCCGACGATGGCGGCGACTTCTGTTACGCGGCGGACGCCGGTCGCGCGATCGCCCTCCTCACCACCGCACCGACCCTCCAGCACCGCACCTACAACGTCTCCAGCGGCACCCGATCCACCAACCGCCAAATCGCCGAAGCCCTGCAAGCCATCACCCCCGGCCTACACCTAGACCTCATCCCCGGCCGCCAGTCCGGCCCCGGCGAAGATCCCTACCTAGACATCACCCGCCTCACCACCGAAACCGGCTTCACCCCCACCTACGACGTCGCCACCGCAGTAGCCGACTACATCACCTGGCGCACCACCAACCCCCGCTGACTTTCCCCTCCCCCTCCCCCGATCCCAAGCGCCGAGTGTGACGACTTGGCCGCCGACAATCGTTTGCCAACGACCATCTCCTTCCACTCGCCGTGCCACCCCCTTCACTCGCACGGTGGTTTCAGTCGCGGGAGGGGGCTCGCGCACGGTGGCTTCAGTCGCGCGGTGGGGAACTCGCGCACGATGGGGAAGGGGGCCGCGCACGGTGGCTTCAGTCGCGAGAAGGGGGCCGCGCACGATGGCTTCGGTCGCGGGGTGGGCGAGGGGCGGATGTGGGCGAGGGCTGGGGCCTCCTCGAGCGCCGAGTGTGACTAGCCGGCTGTCCGCAATCGTTTGCCAACGACCAACTCCTTTCACTCGCCGTGCCACTCCCTTCACTCGCACGGTGGCTTCAGTCGCGGGAGGGGGCTCGCGCACGGTGGCTTCAGTCGCGGGGAGGGGGCTCGCGCACGGTGGCTTCAGTCGCGGGAAGGGGGCCGCGCACGGTGGCTTCAGTCGCGGGAAGGGGGCCGCGCACGGTGGCTTCAGTCGCGGGAGGGGGCTCGCGCACGGTGGCTTCGGTCGCGGAGTGGGCGGGGGTTGGGCGGGTGGCGGGTGGCGGGTGGCGGGGTGCCGCCTGGTCTGGTGTACGACGGACGGGTAGTGGTGGGGGCGACGGCGAGCTGTGCGTCTGCGGAGACTCAGCGGATCGACCGTTGGCCTACCTCTACCCGTTGTTCTGTACGCCGAATAAAGGTGTCGCCCGTCACCAGTAAGCCGGATACGGTCGGCGGGTGGAGACGGTGGATATCGAGCGGGCGACAGCGGCGACCAAGGCGATTACTTCGGCGGAGGACTCGATCCTGCTGAGCAACTCGAACAAGATCGTGCTGCGGCTGTTGCCGGGCGACGTGCTGGCGCGGGTGGCGTTCGATGGCGAGCACGGGTTTCCGCAGGAGCTCGAGTTGGCCCGGCGTCTGCTCGAGTCGGGGAGTCCGGTGGTGGCGCCCACGGACTTGACTGTGCATGAGCGGGACGGGTTCGCGATCACCTTGTGGCGGTACTACGAGCCGCTGCAAGAGATTCCACCGGCCGAGTACGCCGCCGCGCTGCAACGACTCCACGTTGGGATGCGCGAGATCGACGTACCGGCTCCGCACTTCATGGATCGGGTCCGGGAGGCCGAGGCGATTCTGTCGGATCGGGTCGTGTCACCGGACGCGCCGGAGGCGGATCGTGAGCTACTGCTGGCCACGTTGGCCGAGCGGGGACAAGCGATCAGTACGTCGGGTGCCCGCGAGCAACTGCTGCACGGGGAACCGCACCCGGGCAACCTGTTGAGCACGAAGGACGGCCCGCTGTTCATCGACCTCGAGACCTACTGCCGGGGACCTGTCGAGTTCGATCTCGCGCATGCGCCGGACGAGATTGCCGAGCACTATCCGGGGATCGATCGGCAGGTGCTGGACGACTGCCGGTTGTTGATGCTGGCGATGGTGACGGCCTGGCGGTGGGACCGCAACGACCAGCTCCCGAACGGCCGACAGCGCGCCGAAGAATGGATCGCGCAGATTCGGTCAGCCGCCTGAGACGCCGATTTCGGCGTCGGCTAGGTCTTCGGTGAGGCCGTCGGTGTTGTCCAGCCAGCCGTTCGGGAGGATGACGCGCTCCCGCGGGCTGCCTTGGCGGCCGCGGGGTGCGCCCAGCTCGGCGGTCGGGAACGGGACTGTCGGGTCGAGCTGAGCGAGCAGCTCGTCGAGGTGGGCGAGCGTGTCGACCATGCCGAGGGCTGCGCGCAGCTCGCCGCCGGCTGGGAAACCCTTGAGGTACCACGGCACGTGCTTGCGGAAGTCGCGTAGACCGCGCTGCTCCCCCATCAGGTCCGCGAGCAGCTCACCGTGCCGGCGCATCACTGTGGCGACCTCGCCAAGGTTCGGCAGGTTGAGCGCCTCACCACCCGCGAATGCGACCGCGAGATCGCGGAACAACCACGGCCGCCCGAGACACCCGCGACCGACGATGACACCCGCGCACCCGGTCTCGGCGACCATCCGGAGGGCGTCACCGGCCTCCCAGATGTCGCCGTTGCCGAGCACCGGGATGTTCACGTGGTCGACCAGCTCGGCGATCTTCGTCCAGTCCGCCTGCCCCGAGTACGCCTGCGACACCGTCCGCCCGTGCAACCCGATCGCCGCCGCGCCCGACTCCTCGGCGATCCGGCCGGCGTCGAGGTAGGTCTGGTGGTCGAGGTCGATCCCGATCCGCGTCTTCATCGTCACCGGGATCCCGTACGGCGTCGCCGCCTGCACGGCCGACTTCAGGATCGCGCCGAGCAGATTGCGCTTCCACGGCAGCGCTCCGCCGCCGCCCTTCCGGGTCACCTTCGGCACCGGGCAGCCGAAATTCAGGTCGATGTGCGCGACGCCGTACTGATCGCACAACAGCTGCACGGCCTTCCCGATGTACACCGGGTCCACGCCGTACAACTGCACCGACCGAACCGTCTCCCGCTCGTCGAACGTGAGCATGTCCAACGACTTCTGATCACCCTCGACAATCCCGCGAGACGTGATCATCTCGCATACATACAGCCCGGCTCCCTGCTCAGCACACAACCGCCGGTACGCCGCATTGGTGATGCCGGCCATAGGCGCGAGCACCACGGGCGTGTCGATAGTGAGGTTGCCGAGCTTGAGCATTGGTTAGGCCTTTGCGACGAGGATCTTGCCGTCGCCGGAGATTCGAGCGTTGTGGGGAACTACCGCGTTCGCGGTGGTGGTGACGTCACAGCGGATGCCGTCACCACTCGATGGTACGACGGCGACCAAGTCCATCGTGCAGGCGATGTTCGAGGCGTCCGGGACCGCGCGCAGGACGGCGTCGACGACTTTTTCCTTGACGACGGCAACTTGTTCCGACGTGAACTTGTACGACGCGTTGTACGGCTGGGCGTTGACGGTCAACGTGCCCGTGAACGGCTTCCCGGCGTACGTGACCGTGCACTTCAGCGTGTGGTTGCCGGGCTTGTCCGCGGCGTCGATGCCGGGGCAGTTGACCGTGGTCTTCGCGGCCTTGCCGGCGGTGACCTGGGTCTGCTTGGCGATCGCGAAGCGGATCCGGTTGGCCAGCGGCGCGTCCGACTCCGGGGCCCCGGTGACGGTCGGGGTCGGGAACGGCTTGGTCGGCCTCGGGAGCGGCTTGAGGGTCGGCGTCGACGCGGTCGGGATCGGGGCCGACGAAGGCACCGAGGGACCGGAGGCTGACGGGGTGCTGCCTGACTTCGGGTCGGTGTCGGAGCAGGCGGTCAGCAAGAAGACGGCCAGGGCCGACACCCCGAACACGGCCAGGCCGAAGCGCAGACGCTCCCCAGTCAGCAGCCTCATGTCAGCAGCCCACCAGGGCCTGCGCCAGGTAGCCGGTGACCTCGCTGAGCGCGACGCGCTCCTGCTTCATCGAGTCGCGCTCGCGGATCGTGACCGCGTGGTCCTCGAGGGTGTCGAAGTCCACGGTGATGCAGTACGGCGTACCGATCTCGTCCTGGCGGCGGTAGCGGCGGCCGATCGCACCGGCGTCGTCGAAGTCGACGTTCCAGTTCTTGCGCAGCTCGGTGGCCAGGTCGCGAGCCTTCGGCGACAGGTCAGTGTTGCGGGACAGCGGGAGCACAGCCGCCTTGACCGGGGCGATCCGCGGATCGAAACGCAGTACGGTCCGCTTGTCGACGCCGCCCTTCGCATTCGGCGCTTCGTCCTCGGTGTAGGCGTCGAGCAGGAAGGCCAGCACGTTGCGGGTCAGGCCGGCCGCGGGCTCGATCACGTACGGCGTCCAGCGCTCACCCTTCTCCTGGTCGAAGTACGACAGGTCGGCGCCGGAGTGCTTGGAGTGCGTGGACAGGTCGAAGTCGGTGCGGTTCGCGATGCCCTCGAGCTCGTCGAACTCCTTGCCGCCGAAGTTGAACTTGTACTCGATGTCGACGGTGCGCTTCGAGTAGTGGCTCAGCTTCTCCTTCGGGTGCTCGTAGAACCGCATGTTGTCCGGGTTGAGCCCGAGACCGACGTACCAGTCCCAGCGCGCCTTCAGCCAGTACTCGTGCCACTCCTCGTCGGCACCCGGCGCGACGAAGAACTCCATCTCCATCTGCTCGAACTCACGGGTCCGGAAGATGAAGTTGCCCGGGGTGATCTCGTTGCGGAAGCTCTTGCCGATCTGCGCGATCCCGAACGGCGGCTTCTTCCGCGCGGTGCCCATCACGTTCGCGAAGTTGATGAAGATGCCCTGGGCGGTCTCCGGGCGCAGGTAGTGCAGGCCTTCCTCGGACTCGACCGGGCCGAGGAACGTCTTCAGCAGGCCGTTGAACATCCGCGGCGGCGTGAAGGTGCCCTTGTTCCCGCAGTTCGGGCAGGCGATCTCGGACAGCTCGACGGTGTCGGCGTCCTTGTTCTTCCGCCGGGCGAAGTCCTCGCGCAGGTGGTCGTCGCGGAACCGCTTGTGGCAGGACTGGCACTCGGTCAGCGGGTCGACGAACTCCGAGAGGTGCCCGGACGCCTCCCAGACCTTGGTCGGCAGGATCACCGAAGAGTCCAGGCCGACGATGTCGTCACGGCTCGTCACCATCGCCCGCCACCACTGGGTGCGGACGTTGTTCTTCAGTTCCACCCCGAGCGGTCCGTAGTCCCAGGCCGACTTGGTTCCGCCGTAGATCTCGCCGCACGGGTACACGAAGCCCCTCCGCTTACTGAGGCTGACGACGGCATCGACGGTTTCCACGGGCACTTTTGAACTCCAGAAACGGGCACAGGTCGGGTACGGAAAGGACCAGGCTATCGGTCCTGGGTGCTCAAAGTCGCATCCGTGCTACGGCAGCAACTCTTCGTAGGCGCTGGGCTCGTCAAGTGCCTGCGACAGCAGCGGTACGGCGGTCAGTTTCACCTCGTACGGCGAGAGCGCGCGCCGGTAACTGCCGATGTTCACGAACTCGAGGTTCAGCGCGAGCAGTTCCGGGTCGTCGACGTTCCGCCCGGTCCGGGCCGCCACGAACCCCTTCTGCCGGCTCAGCACCTCGACGGCAGCGTCCAGCCGGACCGCGAACTCCGCCTGCTCTGCCTCCGGAACCCGGAATCTGATCACCACGAACACGGGGGCGAGTCTAGGACCTGGAACAATAGGTCCATGAGCTCCCCCAGCAGTCAGCCGGTGAGCCCGCTCCGGCAGCGGATCACCAAGATCAGTTACCCGTACGTCGCGCGGCTGCACGGAATGCCGAAGCTGACCCTGCCCCTGATCACCGGTGTCCTGGCCCTGGTCGGAGTCTTCGCTCCGGTCCCGGTCGCCGTACCGGCCCTGATCCTGCTGGCCCTGGTCCTCGGCTGGCTGGCCTTCCTGTCCTGGCCGGCCGTCACCACCGGCCCGAAGTTTCTCCGGGTCTTCTCGATCCTGGTGATCCTGCTGTTCGGCGTCTCCCGGATCGCCGGCGCCTAACCCAGCCGGGCGGTTTGCGCCGCCCGGTCCTTCTCGATCGCGACGGCGAGCTGTTTGACGCCCGCCTCCTGTCCGGCGGCTTTCACGCTGCGGGTGACGAGCGCCGACTGGGCCAGGTGGTCCTTCACCTCGGCCCGCAGCACCTTGTCGAAGGCGGTGCCGCGCAACTTCTGCAGCGCGGCCACCTCCTCGTCGGTCATCATCCCGGGCATGTTGTGCCCGGCATGAGCGTTCGCGGTCGGCAACCGCGCGCGGTCGCGTAAGGCGATCAGCCGCTTCAGCTCAGCCTGATGGGCAACGGTCAGCTCCGCGGCCAAACGCCGTACGGCGGGGTCGGTGGAGTTGGTCGGCACGAAGCCCAGGATGTGGAGGAACTGTTCGTCCATCGGGATCATCAGCCCTAGCCACGCCGCATCGGTCGGGTTGAAGGCCGAATCGACAGCAGCGACGGAGGCCGCCGGAGCAGGAGGTTGCGGGGCCGAACCGCATCCTCCGAGCACTCCGGCGACCAACGCCAGTACTAGGTACTTCTTCACGGATGGCCGTCCGCCCCGCACTTGATGATCGGGCGGATGCAGTCGTTGACCCGGCGGGCCATCTCGTTCACCGGCCAGGCGTTGAAGAAGTCGCCGTGCATAGTGAATCCGCCGCCGCTGGCCAGCCGGAAGCCGGCCGTCGGGCCGTTCACCGGATAACGCAGTACCTGACGCAGCTTCGGCACCGGCACGGGGTGGGATGCCGGGCAGTCGCCGTTCACCGGGTACGCCATGTGGCTCTTGTGATCCGGTGAGTCGAGGTCACGTCCGTTCCAGCACTGCGGGAAGTCCAGGTAGGACTCCAGCATCGACCCGGCCGGGCAGGTGATGAAGTCGTGCCCGGAACCCGCGTCACCGGCGTGCAGACACGACCACCGCGAGATGGTGTTGTCGTTCGGTCCGGTGGCTTTGGCGTTACCGGCCACGATCCGCAGTCCGTACGGCAATGGCTGGATCCGCGCGATCACGTCGTCCCGGACACCTTCGCCCAGGTAGTAGAACGTCGTACCCGTCGGCTCGACCGGCTGGTTGTTCGAGTAGAACGTCGGCAC
Source organism: Kribbella sp. NPDC056951 (assembly GCF_042674205.1). Classification (NCBI taxonomy): domain Bacteria; kingdom Bacillati; phylum Actinomycetota; class Actinomycetes; order Propionibacteriales; family Kribbellaceae; genus Kribbella; species Kribbella sp. NPDC056951. The sequence continues at coordinate 84,671 of NZ_JBHUQZ010000010.1, read as the reverse complement.
CCAGTACGACGAGGTGTCAACCGCCGGGTTGCAGCTGGTCGGCGAATTGGCCAGGTCGTCGACTGTGGTGTTGGCGTTCGTGACGGTCGCACCGAAGAAGCTGTGCATGTGCGACGCCCCGGGCATGTTCGGGAACACGATCGGGTCGTCCGGGAGTCGGTGCGTGTACGCGCAGTCCGCGAGGAACTCCGCGACCCGCACGATCGGTCCGCCAGTTCCGCCGTACACCTGGAACTCCCAGAGCGACGCTCCCCATTGGGTTGCGCGCTCGGTGACGAGCACTCGCACATAGCGGCCGGAGCCGGTGATGGCGAGGTTCTGCTCACCGCCGGTGCCGTTGGTGGTTGTGTGGGCGGTGACCCACTCGTTGCCGGTGTTGGAGGTCTGGATCTGGAAACCGCGCGCGTACGCCGCCTCCCAGCGGAGCAGCACGCGGTTGAACGACTGGGTCGACCCGAGGTCGATCCGCAGCCATTGGTTGTCGGCGAAGCTGCTGGCCCAGCGGGTGCCGTTGTCGCCATCGACGGCCGCGGCGGCCGGCGTACCGGCGTTCTCGATCGACGAGGCGAGGGCCGGGCGGTTCTGGGACAGCAGGGTTTCGGCGGCACTCGCCGTACCGGCGCCACTCACCAGGAAGGCGCCGAGTACTGCAAGCACTGTCAGCAGAGCTCTTCTCATGAGCGAACTCCTCTCAGTGGTAGACGCGGACGTAGTCGACGAGCATGCGGGACGGGAACGGCGTCTGCGCGTTCGGCGGGCCGGGGAAGTCGCCGCCCACGGCGAGGTTGAGGATCAGGTAGAACGGGTGGTCGTAGATCCACGGGCCGCGGGTCGCCTCGAGCTGGGCCTTGTCGACGGTGAAGACCGTGGTGCCGTCGACCTGGTAGGTGATCCCGGTCGAGTTCCAGAGCATCGTCCAGGTGTGGAAGCCGTCGGCGAAATCCGCTCCACCGGGCAGACCGTAGGTCCCGCCGTACCCGCCGGCGCCGTTGTAGGCCGGGGCGTGCAGCGTCGAGTAGCCCTTGGTGGTCTCGCGGCCGAGGATTTCCATGATGTCGATCTCGCCGTTGTACGGCCACGGACGGCCGGTGAGGAAGTCGCTCCCCATCATCCAGAACGCCGGCCAGAGACCATTACCCTTCGGCACCTTGATCCGCGCCTCGACCTTGCCGTACGTCGTGTCGAACTTGGTGCCGGTGTTGATCCGGCCGGACGTGTACTGGCAGGTGCCCTTACCGCTGACCGGGTCGATCGGGCACGTCGTACCGGGGGTTTCCTGACGCCGGGCCTCGATCACCAGGTTGCCTTGGCCGTCGGTCTGGATGTTGTCGTTGTTGGTGTAGACCTGCAGTTCGTTGTTCTGGCCGATGCCGGGGTCGGCGCGCCACTTGTTCGCGTCGGGCTTGGCGCCGGCCGGGGTGTTGAAGTTGTCCTCCCAGATCAGCTGCGGCGGGTTCGCCGGATCGGCCGGCGGGGTCGGCGGCGTGTTCGGCGCTCCCCCGGTGCCGTAGACCTGGAACTCCCACAGCGAATACCCGTACGGCGTGTTGCGCTGCGTGCCGTACATCCGGACGTAGCGGCCGGTGCCGGAGACGGTCACGGTCTCCTTGAACCCGGGGCCGTTGGTGGTCGAGTAGATCGTGGTCCAGTTGTTCGCGTCGTTCGAAACTTGGAGCTGGTAGGACTTCGCCGAGGCCGGATCCCATTGCAGGACTACCTTGTCGATCTGCGCGGTCGCACCGAGGTCGACGTAGATCCAGCCCGGGTCGACCCAGCCGGAGTCGGTCGCGGTCGCCCAGCGGCTGGCCGGGTCGAGGTCGAAGGCGCGGGCCGGCGTGCACTCCCAGCAGTTGCTGTCGTGCTGCTGCGTGGACGCGACACCGGGCTTGTTGTAGGACAGCAGACCGGAGCCGGGGCCAGGACCGCTGCTGCTGCCGAAGACCCTGAACTCCCAGAGCGAGTAGCCCCACTGGGTCGCGCGCTGGGTGCCGAGCAGGCGGACGTAGCGCCCGGTCCCGCTGACATTGAGAGTTTGGTTGCCTCCGGCACCATTCGTGGTGGTGTTGATCGTGGTCCAGGTGCTGCCGTTGGCGGAGGTCTGGATCTGGAAGGCGGTCGCGTACGCCGTCTCCCAGGCGAGCTGCACCTGGGAGATCGTGGCGCTCGCACCGAGGTCGACCTGGATCCACTGCGGATCGGTTCCGTGCGCGCTCGACCAGCGGGTTCCGGCGTCGCCGTCGACCGCGGACGCGGCGCCGAAGACGGCGTTCTCGGTCGAGGAGGCGGTGGCGGTCTTGCCTTGGGACAGCAGGACATCGGCGGCGCGTGCGGGCAGCGCGACGACGACACCGAGTAAGAGGGAGAGAGCGGCCAGGGCGGCAGCGGCTCTCGAACGGGCTCTGGTGAGATGTGGCATGGGCGTCTCCGGGGCAGTCGGAATGCACATCGATCAAGTTGTCGGGGAACGTTCCCTGAGAGGGAGACTGTGCTCCTCAGGGAACGGTGTCAAGGGTTGACAGGTTCCGGAACCGTGGCATCCTCGGGACATGAGACGGCCGACCTTGCACGCGGTGGCGGCCCGGGCCGGGGTGTCGAAGTCGAGCGTGTCCCGGGTGATCAACGGGGAGCCGACCGTCGCGCCCGCGATCCGGGAGATCGTGATGGCCGCGGTCGCCGAGCTCGGCTACGTCCCGAACGGCGCCGCCCGCAACCTGGTCACCCAACGGACCAACACGATCGCGATCATCGTCTCCGATCCCCCGGCCGGCCTGGTCTCCGACGACCCGATGTTCGCAATGGTCGTCCGCGCCGCCAGCCGCGAACTCGAGCGCGCCGGCAAACAGGTCTCACTCGTCCTGGCCGGCTCCGACGAGAGCCGCCTCCGGGTTGAGCAGTACCTCGCCGCGGGTCACGTGGACGGCGCGATCCTGGTCTCGATGGACGGCGCCGACCCGCTCCCCGCCGTACTGTCGCGAACCGGTCTCCCGATCGTCTCGCACGGCCGCCTGGCCACCCCCGGCCTGATGCCGTGGGTCGACAACGACAACCACGCCGGCGCCACCCAAGCCGTCCAGCACCTCCTCGACCAAGGCCGCCGCCGAATCGCCACCATCTCCGGCCCTCTCGACATGACCGCCGCCCAAGAACGCCTGGCCGCCTACCGAGACACCCTCAAAGACACCGGCCGCCGCTCGATCATCGCCCTCGGCGACTTCACCCGCATCTCCGGCGCCGACGCCATGCGCCAACTCCTCGACGACGACCCCACCCTCGACGCCGTCTTCGCCGCCAACGACCTGATGGCCATCGGCGCCCTCCGCACCCTCCGCCAAGCCGGCCGCCGAGTCCCCGACGACGTAGCCGTCATCGGCTTCGACGACATCGAAGCCGCCCTCTACACCGCCCCCGCCCTCACCACCATCCGCTCCCCCATGACCGACCAAGCCGTCCACACCGTCCAACTCCTCCGAACCCTCCTCACCACCGGCACCGCCACCCCCGTAACCCTCCCCACCGAACTCATCATCCGCGAATCAGCCTGACCCCACCCCGAGCCGGTACGACGTTGTGCACGGATCAACCATCTGCGCAGCCGGACGATGGTCGACGGGTGCCCAAGGTGAGCCGGTCGGTCGACCTTGAGCACGATTCGACCGTTTCGGCGGGGCTCGCGTGGTTGATGGGTACTCAAGGTGACTCACGCCCGCGATCTCGGGTCCCCGGGGCTGCTCGGGTGCGTTAGCCGATGGATTTTCGTCACCGAGTCCCCGAAATCCCTCGGATAACGCAGATCTCAGGCAGCACGTACCTCGGCCACAGCCCGTCAGCCCAGGCAACGTGGAACCGCGGTCACCGGCCTCGCCATCCAGCCCAGCCATCCGCTTGGCTCACCCTCAGGCCTTTGTCGGCCGCCGTTGGCGGTCGAGTGGGTACAGGCCGAAAGAACTCGGCCGGGGACGTGCGCTGTGGCTGATCGCCACTCCCGGCCGATCTGAAAGACAAGGTGGCTGGGCGCCGCGGTGGCTGACGGGGATGGCGCGGTCGGCGACCGCGGCTTCACGTCGCTTGGGCTTGCCGGGCTCTGGCTGGGGAAGTTGAGGTTCCGTCGCCTGACAGTGACCGTTGCTGGAGGTTGGGGTGGATATTCGCCCTGACCGGCCCAGTTTTCTCCCCACACCGGTTTGGGGACGGATCGCACCGTCCGCACGGCGATGCGGGGAGGATCGCCCCCCGAATCCGTCGGGGATCCGCCCCGAACCGGTTTGGGGACGGGGATGCGGCGACCCGTTCGCTGCAGGTTCTTCACGTCCGGCCATCCGGGGAGACCAGTCCTGCTCGGCCGCGGGTTTCTTCGGGGTTGCCTATCGAGTTGGGGGGTTGCCCGCTGAGATTCTGCGGGAGCTGGGGCGTTCTACCCGTCGTTTTCGGGGGGTGCGACTCCCCAGCCCCGGCGGGCATCCGCGCGCAGCAGCCCGATCTGCCCCAGCGCATCGCGGCGGTCAGCTGGTAGCCGGCCTTCTCACCGGCCGCAACCCAAGCCCGTCAGCCCCAGGCAAGGTCGGCCACTGGTCGCCGACCTCGCCATCCAGCTCAGCCACGGACCCGCCCAGCCACACCTCTTTCTGTAAGCCGGCCGCAGCGGCGAGCAACCACCGCCGCACGCCACCGGCCGCATCCGAGCGATGCAGCACCCGGCACCCCGAACACCCCGAGGCGCGGAGGCGCGGAGGCGCGCGCTCAGGCTGGGCCTAGGCAGTCGACTGCGGCGGATACGGCGGCGGTTCGGAGGGCTTCGAAGGGCTCGTCGTCGAACATGACGGCTGAGTCGGAGAGGCCGCCTAGGGCGACCATGGCTCGGACTTTGGCGTCGAGGGTGGGGGTGGGGCCGATGAGGAGTTCGGTGAGGCGGGCGCGCCACTCCATCATGCGACTGGCGAGTTTGAGTTCGGTGAGTACTGCCAGGTCGCGGATGACGATTTGGATCAGCCAGCGGTGTTTGTGCGCCAGGTCGAAGTACGACGACATGAGGTCCTGGGTGGTGACGGGGGCTGCTGCTTCTTGGGCGGTGACGTAGGCGTCGAAGTCGTCGATGAGGGGCTGGACGAGGCTGTTCAGGAGGTCTTCGCGGGAGGCGAAGTGGTAGTAGAGGGCGGGTTTGGTGACGCCTAGGCGGTCGGCGATGTCGCGCAGGCTGGTCTGCTGGACGCCGCGCTCGGCGAACAGCTCGACCGCGACCTGCTGGATGCGGGCCTTGGGGTCGTCGGTGCGCAGTCTGGGCATGAGACGAGGGTAACTGACCTTCCGTTCAGTAAGCGGTTGACATGAGGCTTCCGATCCTGCTTACCTTCCGTTAAGTAAACAAAGGGAGGCAGACCATGAAAGTCCTGATTTCCGGTGCGAGCGTGGCCGGGCCGGTGTTGGCTTACTGGCTGGAGCGGTACGGGTTCGAGACGACCGTCGTGGAGCGCACACCGGCGCTGCGGCACGGCCTTGGCGGGCATGCGGTCGACCTGTTCGGGCATGCGGCCGACGTCGTACAGGCGATGGGGTTGTGGGACGAGATCGTCGCGGCCCGGACGATGATCGAGAAGCTGACGATTGAACGCTCCGGCGCCAAGCCCGTGCATGTCGACCTCAGTCGCTTGTACGCCGGGATGTCCGACCGGCACGTGGAAATCCTGCGCGGCGAGCTCACGCGCATCCTGTCGGCCGCGGACACCTCCGAGTACCTCTTCGGCGACTCGATTACCTCGTTGAACGACGACGGCGACGGGGTCGACGTCACCTTCGAGCACAACGCGCCGCGGCGATTCGACCTCGTGATCGGCGCCGACGGCATGCACTCGAATGTGCGCCGGCTGGCGTTCGGACCGGAGGAGTCGGTACGACGGCACCTCGGCGGCTACCTCGCCGTCTACTCGACACCGAACCTCTTCGGGCTAGGCAACGAGACGCTGACCCACCAGTCAATCAACCGGCTCGTGGCGATGTACGGCGTCCGTCAGACCGGGCAGGCCCGGGCGGCCTTCCTGTTCCGCACCGAGAACGAACTCGCCTACGACTACCGCGACAAGGATCAGCAGAAGGCCTTACTGGCAAAGGAGTTCCGTGACTACGGCTGGCGCGTACCGCAACTGCTCGAGCACCTCGAAGCCGCCAATGACTTCTACTTCGACGCCATTGCCCAGATCACTCTCGACACCTGGCAGCGCGGCCAGATCGGGCTGGTCGGCGACGCCGGCTACTGCCCCGCACCCGCGGTTGGCGGCGGAACCAGCCTCGCCATCGCGACGGCGTACATCCTGGCCGGGGAACTGGCCGTGAACGGTCCCGACGGACTGCGGTCCTACGAGACGAAGGTCCGGCCGATGGTCGACCGGAGTCGCGCGATCGGTCCGAAGGTGATGGGCTCGATCATCCCGGGTGGACCGGCCACGCTTCGCCTGCTGCCATGGGCGGCATCCGTCGTACCGAAGTTGCCCACGCCGATCCAGCGGTTCATCTGGTCGCAGAACGCCGTCGGCAAGGCTCTCGGGTCGGAGCCATTGCCGACGTATGCAGCTAGTCCAGGATCTCCTGCAACCCCAGTCCAGTAAGGCGATCCCGGAGCCACTCGAGCTCCCCGACGATGCGCTTGGCGAGCTGCGCCCGGGTCCGCGGCTGGCGGGTCCACGTGTAGGTCTCCGACTCCAGGTGATGCGTCAGCGGATGCCCGCCGCCGACCAAACGGCCCAGACACTCATCCAGTACGGCGGTAGTCGCGGTGAGCGGCGCCGGCGGCGGTTCGTGGGCAGCGATGTGCGCGTGCATCCGCCAGCAGGCATGACCGGACAACTGGTAAGCCAGATCCACATCATCGACACCCGGCCCACACCACTCCCGCACCTGACGCAGATACTTCGGATCACTGAGCTCAGCCAGCACCTGCCGACCCAGTCCGTCGGACGGGTCGACCAGCTGCGGAGCCACCGACAGTTGCGCCTTCACCACATCCACACCAGCCCGCCACAGCGTTTCGAACGCCGGACCCGGCTCCTCGAACTGGACCGCGAGATGACACGTGTCCAGTCCGAGGCCGATCCGCGACCGACCGGCGTCCGGGCTGACATAGGTGCTCAGCCAGCCCGCGGCCTGCCCGACCATCTCCAGCACGCACCCCGGCTCGGGCTCGACCGCGATCCGGATCCGCCGACCGGTACGGCGTTCGCTCCGATCCAGATGGAATTCCAGCCGATCGAACGCCACCCGGGTCGCCGCGTCACGCTGTTTCGACCAGGGCTCGCGCCAGGCCAGCGGCAGCGTCGAGATCGAGCCGTACTCCGCATCCGGCGGCAACAGCTCGGCCAGGATGTCGACCAGATCGACCGTGTAGCGCAGCCGCTCGGTGTCGGTCCAGTCCGGGCAGTAGACCTTCGAACCGACGATCTTGTCGACGAAGGCCGAGTGGGCGACCCCATTGAGCGAGACGACCTCGAGCTTGTGGCGGGTCAGCGCACGCTGCAGCCTTCGCAACGCGACCGGCGAGTTGGCCAGCCGATCGGCGAGCGGGCTCACCAGCCACAATCCGATGCCGAGCTTCGGTACGCCGAGCTCGGCCCGGGCGACGCCCGCACAGCCCTCAAGCCACTTGATCAGCTCATCCAGGTCCGTGGCCGGCAGAACTGTGGCGGAATACCCCAGATGGACGACGGAACCGTCCCGATGGCGGAATCTCATCAGCACTCCTCACCGCGCGCATTGGCCACAGAAGGTAGTCGTTGGCGGACTCTCCGTGACGTAATTGCACTCTAGGAGTCTGTGGACCCACGGGGAAGGGCTGCTTTTCAGTTGTTGTCAGTTAGTGTCGGTTTGGTCGCTGTGCGTGACGAGATCCCGACTGCGGTCGGCCACAGCGAGGGCTGCGAGCGTGGTGGTGAGCGGTACGGCGGCGATGATCCCGAGGCTGCCGACCAAGCCACGAACGACCTCCATGGCGACCATTTCGGTCGACAGCACGTACTGGCCGGGCAGACCTTGGATCGCGAAGGTGATCAGCACCGGCATCGCAGCACCGGCGTACGCGAGGACCAGCGTGTTCACCACCGAGGCGACGTGGGTGCGGCCGATCCGCAGCCCGGCGCTGATCAGCTCGGCGCGCGACGCGGACGGGTTGGCGGCGGACAGCTCCCAGACCGCGGCCGCCTGGGTGACCGTGACGTCATCCAGGACGCCGAGCGCACCGATCACCATGCCGGCCACCAACAGACCGGTCAGACTGAGGTTCGGCGCGAACTGCTTGGCCGCCGAAGCCCCGTCCGACGCAAGCCCGGTCAGCTGACAGAACTTGGTGAAGAACCATCCGAGTACGACGGTCATCCCGAGCGCGGCGATGGTTCCGGACAACGCGATCGAACTCTCGGCGTTGATCCCATGGGTCAGGAAGAGCGCTATCGCCATGATCACCGTGCCGCCGACCACCGCGACCAGCAGGGGATTCGAGCCCTTCAGAATCGCCGGCAGGATGAACTGGGTCAGCATCACCGCGGTCACCGCGAGGGCTATCAGCGCGGCGAAACCTCGCCAGCGCGACAAGGCGACCACCGCCAGCGCGAAGACCGCGGCCAGGATGAGCAACGGCTTGCTGCGGTCGTGGTCGACGTACTGATAGCGCTCGGCGATGGTCTTGGCGTCGGTCTGGACGCCGAGCATGATCGACTGGCCGACCTCGACCGGGATCGGGACCTTGCCCGCCTGCGGCACCTGGACGGGCGCGGTCTTGCCCTTGTCCGGGCCCGTGGACAACTTGATCGAGGCGAGATCGCACTGGTCCCGCTTGTCCGGGCAGGGCGCGAGCTTGGTGACCTCACCACGGGCCGTGTCGGTCTGGTACGTCGAGACCTTGACCCCGCCGCCCGGCCACATCACGATCATCGCGATCACCGCGGCCGTGATGATCGGCGCCAGTACGGCGGCGACCACTATCCGGACGCGGCGAGCCACGATCGCGTCGTTGTCCACCACGGACGTATCGACGACGTGATCGCCGCCGTGACCGTGCCCGTGGCCGTGTCCTGCCGGTGTTTCGAGGGTACGGCGGCGGGTTCCCCGGCGGTCGGCGCGGCGGCGCCCCACGGGTCGGTGGCTCATCGATTGAACTCCCTGTTTTGACAATCATCTCCACTTAAATGAAAATGATTGTCATGAGATCTAGTGCTCGCGCTGTCGTCGCCGGTGCCGCCGTCCTGGCGGCCGTCACCCTGGCCGGATGCGGCGGCGATTCCGCCGCCGGTGGCTCCGGCGGCAAGCTCGACGTCGTCGCTTCGTTCTACCCGCTCGAGTTCATCGCCCGCACAGTGGGGGGTGACGCGGTCAATGTCACCACACTGACCGCACCCGGCGTGGAGCCGCACGACCTCGAGCTGACGCCGAAGCAGGTCGGCCAGATCGCCGGAGCGAAGCTGGTCGTCTTCGAGAAGGGTCTGCAGCCGGCCGTCGACGAGGCCGTCGAGCAGAACGCGAAGGACGCCGGGTTCGACGTCGCCCCGGCCGCTCAGCTGGAGGCCACCGGCGCGGACTTCGAGGAGCACGAGGAGGGCACGGCCGCCAAGCCGGCTTCGCACAACGAGAAGGCCCTCGACCCGCACTTCTGGCTGGACCCGATCCGCTACACCGCCGTCGTGAACGCGGTCACCGACAAGCTCGCCGCGGCCGACAGCGCCAACGCGGAGGCCTACAAGGCCCGCGCCAAGACACTGCTCGACGAGGTCGGCAAACTGGACGGCGAGTACAAGACCGGTCTGGCGAACTGCAAACTCAAGACGTTCGTGACGAGTCACGAGGCCTTCGCCTACCTCGCGAAGCGGTACGGTCTGACGATGGTGGGCATCGCCGGGTTCACCCCGGACGCCGAGCCGACCCCGACCCGCATCAAGGAGGTGCAGGAGATCGTGAAGTCGCAACACGTCACCACGATCTTCTACGAAGAGCTGGTCAGCCCGAAGGTGGCCGAGACGATCGCGCGGGACGTCGGTGTCAAGACCGCCGTACTGAGCCCGATCGAGGGCCTGTCGGACGCCAACTCGTCGGAGACCTACCTGAGCCTGATGCGGGAGAACCTCTCTGAGCTCCGGAAGGCGAACAGCTGCGCGTGACAGCTCCACAAGACGCGGAACCAGACACCGCCGCGAAAGCCGTCCAGGTCACCGATCTCTCGGTCGACCTGGGCGGTCGTCTCGTGTTGCGGGGGGTCGATCTGCAGATCCGCCAGGGCGAGGTGGTCGCCGTACTGGGGACCAACGGCTCCGGCAAGTCCACCCTGATCAAGACGGTAGTCGGCCTGCTGCCGGCCGCGCGTGGTGAGGTCCGCTTGTTCGGTACGCCGGTTCCTCGGTTCCGCGCGTGGAAGCGGATCGGGTACGTACCGCAGCGGATCACCGCAGCGGGCGGCGTACCGGCGACTGTGTATGAGGTGGTGTCGTCCGGGCTGCTGTCGCGGCGGCGGTTGTTCGCCCCGCTCGGCGCGGCTGGGAAGGCGGCGATCGAGGACGCACTGCGGGTCGTGGACATGGCCGACCGGCGCAAGGACGCGGTCGCGGAGCTGTCCGGTGGTCAGCAGCAGCGCGTGCTGATCGCGCGAGCCCTCGTCTCCGATCCCGAGTTGCTGATCCTCGACGAGCCGACGGCCGGGGTCGACCTGGCCAGCCAGCAGATCTTCGCCGACGCGATCCGCGAGCGGGTCGCTCGCGGCACCACGGTGGTGATGGTCAGCCACGACCTCGGGCCGATGGACGCGCTGATCGACCGCTCGGTCATCCTGCGCCGCGGCCGGATCGTGTACGACGGTCCCCCGCACGCCTCGCAGACCACTGCGCACGTCCACCATTCGCACCAGGCTGACGACTCGGGATGGCTCACCTCATGACGCTTTTCGAGTTGGAGTTCATGCAGCGCGCATTGATCGCGGGGCTGCTGACCGGGCTGTCCGCGCCGGCGATCGGCACGTACCTCGTGCAGCGGCGGTTGTCGCTGATGGGTGACGGGATCGGGCACATCGCGATCACCGGTGTCGCTCTGGGTCTGCTGACCGGTACGGCGCCGGTCTTCACCGCGATCATCGTGTCGATCGTCGGGGCGACCGCGATCGAGTTCGTCCGGGCTCGCGGGAAAGCGTCCGGCGATGTCGCCCTCGCGCTGCTGTTCTACGGCGGCATCGCGGGCGGTGTGCTGCTGATCGGCCTGGCTGGGCAAGGTGCGGCCACACTCAACACCTACCTGTTCGGCTCGCTCACCACCGTCTCCGCCAGCGACCTGTACGTCGTGGTCGGGCTGGCCGTGACTGTTCTGGTGATCGCGATCGGGCTCGGGCCGCAGCTGTTCGCGGTCTGCCAGGACGAGGAGTTCGCCCGGGTGACCGGGTTGCGGGTCCAGCTGCTCAACCTGCTGATCGCGGTGATGGCAGCCGTGACCGTGACGGTCGCGATGCGGACTGTCGGGCTGCTGCTGGTCAGTGCGCTGATGGTGGTTCCGGTGGCGACTGCGCAGCAGATCACGCGGTCCTTCCGCAGTACTTTCGTGACTGCCTGTGCGATCGGCGTGACCGCGTGCCTCGCCGGCATCATCACGTCGTACAACGCCAACGTCGCGCCAGGCGCGACCATCGTCGTACTGGCGCTGGCCGGATTCGTGGTCGCCGCGACCGTCGGCACGCTGCTGCGACGCCGCTCCGGCCGGGTCGCTCCACTGGACGACGAGGAGCCCGAGGTCGGCGTACCGACTCCTGCGCCGCATGTGGTCAGCGCCGCGCACCCGCACGCACACAGCCAGGAGTGCGGCCACAAGAAGGTCGAACACGGCGACCACGTCGACTACGTACACGACGGTCACCTGCACGCGGCGCACGGAGACCACTGGGATGAGCACTGATTTGCTGAGTTCTGAGACAATTACTGGCGATGCCGCGGAAAAGCCGGTGAGGACAGGAGGAACGGTGGCCATCGGAACACGCTCGACCCGTCAGCGCGCAGCTGTCGCATTGGCGCTCGACGCGCTCGACGACTTCCGGACTGCCCAGGAGATCCACGCGCAACTCCGGTCCGCCGGGGAGGCCGTCGGGCTGACCACCGTGTACCGCACGCTGCAGGCACTGGCCGATTCCCGCGAGGTCGACGTACTGCGGACGGCTGACGGCGAGACGGCGTACCGGCGCTGCTCGAAGGGTCACCACCACCACCTGGTCTGCCGCAACTGCGGCCGGACCGTGGAGGTCGAAGGGCCGGCCGTCGAGCGCTGGGCCGACAAGGTCGCCGCCGAGCACGGCTACGCCGATATCAGCCACACCCTGGAGATCTTCGGCACCTGCGCCGACTGCCAGAAGATCTGAACTTGCCTTAGAGCGCGCTCTAAGGTTTAGCGTCGAGGACATGGAAACGATCCTCGCCGCACCGGTCGATCTGACCTTGCTGGGCCTGCTCGAGCTGCCCGCGGACCTGCCGGAACGACTCTCGATCGCCGAGGCCGCCACGGCCACCGGACTGACCGCACACACACTGCGGTACTACGAACGCGCCGGACTGATCACCGTCGCGCGGGACGAGTCCGGCTACCGGTCCTACGACCGGCAGGCGATGGCCCGGATCGTGTTCATCACGCGGCTGCGTGCGTCCGACATGCCGGTCGGTGCGATCAGCCACTACCTCGACCTCGTGGCGGCGGGCCCGCGGACCGAGCCGGAACGGCTCGAGCTGATGCGCGCCCACCGAGCCACGATTCTTCGCCGCCTGCACGACCTGCAGGCGGCTCTCGCGGTGACCGATTACAAGATCGCCGCGTACACGCCATCTGGAGCAGATCAATGAAACTGGGTAATCAAGGCGCCGAGGTCAGTCGGCTCGGCCTGGGCTGTATGGGGATGAGCTTCGCGTACGGCGAGGCTGACGACACCGAATCGGTCGCGACGCTGCACCGGGCGCTCGATCTCGGGATCACGTTCCTCGACACCGCGGACATGTACGGGTTCGGGGCCAACGAGGAGCTGATCGGCCGGGCGCTCAAGGACCGCCGGGACGAGGTGTTCCTCGCGACCAAGTTCGGGATCGTCGGTGATCCGCGGGACCGCACGAAGCGCGGTGTGGACGGTTCCCCGGAGTACGTGCGGGCCGCGATCGACCGGTCGCTCAGCCGGCTCGGCGTCGACCACGTCGAGCTGTACTACCAGCATCGCGCGGATCCCGCCGTACCGATCGAGGAGACAGTCGGGGCGATGGCTTCGCTCGTGGAGGCCGGCAAGGTCCGGTACGTCGGGTTGTCCGAGGCCTCGGCGGAGACCATCCGGCGGGCCCACGCCGTGCACCCGATCACCGCGGTGCAGTCGGAGTGGTCGCTGTTCAGCCGCGACATCGAGGAGTCGGTGCTGCCGACCTGCCGCGAGCTCGGGATCGGCATCGTGCCGTACTCGCCGCTCGGCCGCGGCATGCTCACCGGCGCGCTGCCGGACCAACTCGCCGCCGACGACTTCCGCCGTACCCTCCCGCGCTTCAACGGCGAGAACCTGGACACCAACCTCGCGCTGGTCGACCGGGTCCGCGCGGTCGCAGCCGGGCTCGGCGTGACGCCGGGCCAGGTCGCGCTCGCCTGGGTGCTTGCTCAGGGCAACGATGTGGCGCCGATCCCGGGGACCAAGCGGCGGAAGTACCTGGAGGAGAACGCTGGAGCCCTGACCGTGGAGCTCGGCGCGGACGATCTGGCGGCGCTCTCCGAACTCACCCCGGTCGGGACCCGCTACCCCGAGATGACCTGGGTCGACGGGAACACCGCACCGCTGGGTTGATAGACTGCTCGCAGTAAGCCTTCCGTACCGGATGATTCCGGCGGGAGGCTTTTCTGCGTTCCGAGTGCATTCCGGGTGGAGGAGACTGATGACGGATCTGGCCGTACGGCGGTTCGACGCCGACGATCGAGTGGTGATGGAGCGGCTGTACCTGATGTTCCGGCACGACCTGTCCGAGTTCCAGGGGCAGCTACCGAACCCGGACGGGAGCTACCGCAGCGACTGGCTGGAGTCCGCGCTGACCGGCGATCCGGAGTGGGCGGGGTACATCTTCCACAGTGGTGAGCACCCAGTCGGGTACTGCCTGATGCGTGCGCTACAGCAGCCGGTGCGGGTGCTGAACAGCTTCTTCATCGTGCGGCCGATGCGCCGCGGAGGTCTCGGACTGCGCGCGGTCCAGGAGGTGCTCGCGCAGCACCCCGGACCGTGCGAGGTCGCGTTCCAGGACAACAACGCGACCGCCGTCCGCTTCTGGCGCCGGGTCGCGACGACGATGTCCGGGGACGCCTGGACCGAGGAGCACCGCGCGATCCCCGGCAAACCCGACGCCCCTCAGGACACCTGGATCTCGTTCACCGTCTAGAAAATCACGACCGACCGCAATACGTCGCCGTGGTGCATCTTGGTGAAGGCGGCCTCCACGTCCTCGAGCGCAATCGTCTCGGAGACGAAACGATCGAGCGGCAGCCGACCCTGGAGATGCAAGTCGATGAGCAACGGGAAATCGCGGCTCGGCAGACAGTCGCCGTACCAGCTGGACTTGAGCGAACCACCGCGACCGAAGAAGTCCAGCAACGGCATGTCGAGCCGCATGTCCGGCGTCGGCACCCCGACCAGTACGACCGTGCCGGCCAGATCGCGCCCGTAGAACGCCTGCTTCCACGTCTCGGGCCGGCCAACCGCGTCGATCACGACATCAGCGCCGTACCCACCGGTCAACTCCTGGATCGCCTCGACCACACCATCGTGGTCAAGATCCTTGGAGTTGATCGCGTGAGTCGCGCCAAGCTCTCTCGCTGTGGCGAGTTTGCGCTCGTCGATATCCAGCGCAATCACCTTCGCCGCACCCGCCAAGCGCGCGCCGACCACGGCCGCCGTACCGACGCCACCGGATCCGATGACCGCGACGGTGTCACCACGCCCGACGTTCCCGGTGTTGATGGCGGCACCAAGACCGGCCATCACGCCACACCCAAGCAACCCGGCAACCTCCGCCTTGGCCGCCGGATCCACCTTGGTGCACTGCCCGGCCGCAACCAGCGTCTTCTCGGCGAACGCCCCGATCCCGAGCGCCGGACTCAGCTCAGTCCCATCGCTGAGCGTCATCTTCTGCTTGGCGTTATGCGTGTTGAAGCAGTACCAGGGCCGCCCGCGCAGGCACGCACGACAGTTGCCACACACTGCCCGCCAATTCAGTACGACGAAGTCACCGGGCTGCACGTCGGAGACCCCGTCCCCCACGCTCTCCACGATCCCCGCCGCCTCATGCCCGAGCAGAAACGGAAAGTCGTCGTTGATCCCACCCTCGCGATAGTGCAGATCGGTATGACAAACCCCGCAAGCCTGGACCTGCACCACCGCCTCCCCCGGCCCAGGATCCGGAACATTGATCTCCTCGATCGACACCGGCGCACCCTTGGCCGCCGCCACCACACCACGCACCGTCTGTCCCATCCCCCGACGCTAACCGCCTGACCCAGCTCCCGTCAGCACCTGTGGCGTGGCGGATTTTCCGCGTCCCAACGACAGGACGTAGACGTCCACTACCCCGCCGCCGCACGCTCACGCCCCCGCCGGCGAGCGCGGAATCCAGCGACACATCCTGTCCTTCGGAGGATCCTGTCCACCGGTTGGGGGACAGCGGGTCAACCGGGCGGTGCTCCCCCGACCCCGGTCTCCGGCGGGAGAGTTGGGGCATGGAGACAGACAAGGCTGTGAGGGTGCGGGGGCTGGTGAAGCGGTACCCGGACAAGGTGGCGGTTGCGGGCGTGGATCTGGACATCTACCGCGGCGAGGTGTTCGCGCTGCTGGGGCCTAATGGGGCTGGGAAGACGACGACCGTGGAGATCCTGGAGGGGTATCGCCGCGCCGACGAGGGGGAGATCGACGTACTGGGGAGTGACCCGGCTCGGGCCGATCGGCAGTGGCGGGCGCGGATCGGGATTGTGGCGCAGTCGTCGCGGGACGAGGCTGAGCTGACGGTGGCTGAGCTGGTCCACCACTTTGCCGGGTACTACCCGTCGCCGCGCGATCCCGAGGAGGTGATTGCGGCGGTCGGGTTGGAGGAGAAGCGGAAGACGCGGACCCGGAAGCTGTCCGGTGGTCAGCGTAGGCGGCTTGACGTTGCGCTTGGAGTGATCGGGAACCCGGAGCTGCTGTTTCTGGATGAGCCGACGACCGGGTTCGACCCCGAGGCGCGGCGGCAGTTCTGGACGTTGATCGAGAACCTGCGCACCGAGGGCACCACGATCCTGCTGACCACGCACTACCTGGACGAGGCCGAGCAGTTGGCGGACCGGGTCGGGGTCATCACCGACGGGAAGATGCTCGAGGTCGCGACGCCGGAGACGCTGGGCGGTCGCGGCGCACGGACAGCCCGGGTCTCCTGGTTGGCCGCGGATGGGATGCGGGAGATCCGCACCGACACCCCGACCGCGGAGGTGTCGCGACTCCTTGCGCAGTACGGCGGTGAAGTACCGGAGCTGCAGGTCCGTCGGCCCAGCCTGGAAGACATCTACCTGGAACTGATCGGCAAGGCCGAAACGGCGGAAGCCGACCTGGAAGGAGCAGTTCGATGAGCACCACGGTGAACCTGCCGTCGCCGCTGAAGGTCGGGGTATCGCGGACCAAGCTCGAGGTGAAGGAGTTCTTCCGGGAGCGCGAGCAGCTGATCTTCACGTTCTTCTTCCCGATCATCTTCCTGGCCATCTTCTCGGCCGTGTTCAGCAGCACCGACTTCTCCGGCGGGGTCACCGCCGCGACCTACTTCACGCCCGGGATGATTGCCTCCGGCATCTTCCTGTCGAGCTTCCAGTCGTTGTCGATCTCGATCGCGATCGAGCGCGACCAGGATGTCCTGAAGCGCCTCCGCGGGACGCCGATGTCCCCGCAGTCGTACTTCGCCGGGAAGATCGGGCTGGTACTGATCACCTCGATCCTGCAGTTCGGTCTGCTGCTGTTGATCGCCGGGCTCGTCCTCGACGTCAGCATCCCGACCGAGCCCGAGAAGTGGCTGCGGTTCCTGTGGATCTTCGTGCTCGGTACGGCGTCCGGCTCGGTGCTCGGGATCGCGTTCTCCGTCGTACCGCGGTCCGGCAAGGCGGCGTCCGCCGTCGTCACCCCGGTCGTCCTGCTGCTGCAGTTCATCTCCGGTGTGTACTTCGTCTACAGCAGCCTGCCGGCCTGGATGCGGACGCTCTCGGAGTTCTTCCCGCTCAAGTGGCTGGCCCAGGGCATGCGGTCGGTGTTCCTGCCGGACAGCTTCGAGTCCGTCGAGCCGGGCGGTTCCTGGCAGCTCGGGACCGGGGCGATCGTCCTCAGCATCTGGCTGGTCGTGGGACTCGTCATCGCCCAGCGCGTGTTCCGCTGGACCCGGCGGGACGCGGGCTGATGGACCACCTGGCCGGTACGGCGCTGGCCCGCGCGGGCGAGCGTCGTACCGGCGCGTTTGCTGCCTGGAGCCTGCCGTGGAGGAAGATGGTCGTCATGGAGGCGACCACTGCGCGGGCGGACAAGGTGATCGGGGACCGCACCCTGCTCGGCTGGGACATCGTCTACTGGGTCATGCTCGCGATGACGCTGGCCGTCACACTCACCTCGGGTACCTCGCACCGGTGGATCGCCGTCGGGGCGACAGTGCTGCTGGGTACGACGTACCAGTTCGTCGGGCGGCCGGCCATCCGGTCGCGGCAGCTGGTGCCGTCGTTCGTGTACCGGGTGGTGTTGATCGGTTGCCTGATGGTGATGGTCGGTCTGAGCCCGGCGTCGGTCTTCATGATGTTCATCGCCTCGGCTCAGGTCTGGCTGCTGTCCAGGGATCTGCGGGACGGCATCGGGATGAGCGTGGCACTCGTGTTCGGGTGCGGGACCGCGCAACTGTGGAGCGCCGGCTGGGGCTGGGCGGCCTTCTGGCAGATCCTCCCGTGGATGCTGGTCAGCCTGGTCGTCAGCCTGTTGTTCGGGATCTGGATCGAGCGAGTCATCGCCGAGAGCCAGCAACGCGCCGTACTGATCGACGAACTGCACGCGGCCCGCGACGAGCTCGCCGAGGCGCACCACAGCGCCGGTGTGATGGCCGAGCGCGAGCGGATGGCGCGCGAGATCCACGACACGCTCGCGCAGGGCATGACGAGCATCGTGATGCTGTCGCAGACCGGTGCGGCCGAGTTGGCGCGCGGCGGTGACGGCGTGGCCGCTCGCCTGGCCCAGATCGAGGCGACCGCCCGGGAGAACCTGGCCGAGGCGCGGGCGTTGGTTGCCGCGTTCACCCCGGTTGTGTTGTCCGAGGCAACCTTGACCGAGGTACTGCGGCGGCAGGGCGAACGCTTTGCCGCAGAAACCGGCGTCGATGTCCAGGTGCTGCTGGATCTCGACGAGTCCGAGGTCGTCGCGCTTCCGCAGTCCCAGCAGGTCGTGCTGCTGCGGGCGGCACAGGAGGCGCTGGCAAACATTCGTAAGCACGCTCGGGCGACTTCGGTGCTGATCACGCTCGGTCTGTCGGACGGGCGCGTCAGTATCTCGATCCGCGACGACGGGTCCGGGTTCTCGGTGGCTGAACCGTCGATGGGCTTCGGGTTGGCCGCGATGCGCGGTCGCGTCGAGGAGTCCGGCGGTACGGTCCAGGTGGAGAGCTCGCCCGGGCACGGCACTACAGTCCAGGTCCTCATCCCAGTTCAGGAGGGCGCGTGATTCGCGTACTGGTCGTCGACGACCACCCCGTGGTGCGATCCGGTCTGATCGGCATGCTGTCCGTCACTGACGACATCACGGTGGTTGGCGAGGCCGGGGATGGGTCGGAGGCGTTGGCGCTAGTCGAGTCGACGCGGCCGGACGTCGTACTGATGGATCTACGGATGCCGCGGACCGATGGGGTGACGGCTACAGGCGCGATCGCGTCTGGGTATCCGGAAACCAAGGTACTGGTGCTGACGACGTACGACACGGATACCGACATCCTGCACGCCGTTGAGGCGGGGGCGACGGGGTATCTGCTCAAGGACACGCCGCATGCTGAGCTTCTCGACGGCATCCGCGCCGCTGCCCGTGGTGAGACCGTGCTGGCACCGCCGGTCGCTGCACGGCTGATGTCCCGTCTGCGTACGCCGGCTCCGTCGGCTGTGACGGCTCCTTCGCCGCGCGAGCTGCAGGTGCTCGCTGCCGTTGCCCGCGGGCTCAGCAATGCGGAGATCGGTCGGGAGCTCTAC
The DNA here is from genome assembly GCF_042674205.1 of Kribbella sp. NPDC056951. Taxonomy (NCBI): domain Bacteria; kingdom Bacillati; phylum Actinomycetota; class Actinomycetes; order Propionibacteriales; family Kribbellaceae; genus Kribbella; species Kribbella sp. NPDC056951. The sequence continues at coordinate 65,444 of NZ_JBHUQZ010000010.1, read as the reverse complement.
ATCGGCGAAGCCACCGTGAAGACGCACCTGCAACGCCTCTTCACCAAACTCGACGTCGACGACCGCACCCGCGCCGTCACCGTCGCCCTCGAACTGGGGCTGCTCCCTAACCCTCGCTCTGGGTGACCTTCTACCGGGTGACGCCGTCCTGGGTGACTTCGTTCGGTACGGCGCCGCCGTACCGGCGGTCGCGCTGCGCGTAGATCTCGATCGCGCGCCACAGGTCGCGGCGGTCGAAGTCCGGCCAGAGCGTGTTCAGGAACACCATCTCGGCGTACGCGAGCTGCCACACCAGGAAGTTCGACGTCCGCTGCTCCCCCGACGACCGCACGAACAGATCCACCGGCGGCACCTCCGGGTGATACAGATGCCGCGCAATCGTCTTCTCCGTAATGCGATCCGGGCTGAGCTTGCCCGCGGCAACTTCCTGGGCGATCGACTTCATCGCATCCGCGATCTCCGCCTGCCCACCGTAGTTCACACAGAACTGCAGCGTGATCGTGTCGTTGTCCTTCGTCCGCTCCTGCGCATACTCCAGCTCGTCGATCACGCTCTTCCACAACCGCGGCCGGCGCCCCGACCACACCACCCGCACCCCCATCGCGTCCAGCTCGTCCCGCCGCCGATGGATGACATCCCGGTTGAACCCCATCAGGAACCGCACCTCCTCCGGCGACCGCGCCCAGTTCTCCGTCGAGAACGCGTACGCCGAGATGTACTTCACCCCGATGTCGATCCCACCCTTGATCACATCCAGCAGACTCGCCTCGCCCGCCTTGTGCCCCTCGGTCCGAGCCAGCCCCCGCTGCTTGGCCCACCGCCCGTTCCCATCCATCACGATCGCCACATGCTCCGGCACCAGCTCCTTGGGCACCTCCGGCGCCCGAGCCCCACTCGGATGCGGATCCGGCGCCACCACATCCTTCTCCCCCACCCTCTCCGACCCACGACCCCGACGACGACCCAATGGCGACATACCCAAATCCTCCCTCATCCCCCCGAGCCACCCCGCACTCCCCTACCCCCGCAGCGGCCCCATCCCCGAACCCCGGCGCCTGGCTGAAGCTCGTCTGATGAGCAGTAGCCCGGCAACCAGGAGGGCTGGCAGCCAGCAGAGGAGGATCCAAGGCAGGCGCCACCACCAGGTGAGCGGATCGGCCGCGGGCGTGGCCGGGCCGTTCGTCGGCATCGCTGTTGCGGACCAGGCGACGAAGGCGTCTCCGACGGGGATCAGGCCGAAGGCGTAGCGCTTTGTGGTCAGGCCGGTGAGCGGGGCTCCGAGGACCTCACCGACTCGCAGTAGGGCATCTCCGAGCGGGTCGTGGTGGATCCGGGCCGCTCCGGCCGTCACGACAGTGGCGGACAGACTGACGCCGAGCACCAGCGGTCCCGAGTCAACGTCGCCCGAACCGCTCAGACCCTTCGGGTACTCGCGGACGCCGGGACCGTAGGTAGTCACAAACTTGTCCCGGAACAGCCGGTACTGCGAACGGGCGAACTCGCGGTCGATCTCCGGCAGGAATCGCTGGACGATGCTTTGAGACGTTGCCCGCGCACCCGTTGGTCCCGGTTCGGCCTGATGTGGCATCAGCCCGGTGCCAGGGTCCAGGCGTTGATGCACCAACTCGAGCCAGCGCCCACGCGTCTGTGTGAAGTGCGGCGTCGTGATGCGATCGTGCAGTGCCAAGGAAGCGATCGCCACAGTTGAGTCAACCGGCCAGGCCTGACCCGGATAGGCCATCAGGTAGGGAGATGCCGCTGCATCGAAGGCCTTGGCGATCTCGATCGAGGACTGGGTGTACTCGTTGAGCGCACTGCTGTCGAGAGTGCCGATGGCGCCGCGCAACCAGTTCGTCCAGCCGGCATGGAAGATGCCGTACGGCGGATCGAGGCGGTGCTCGAAGGGCGCCGTACCGTCGGTGGACTGCAGACGGCCAAGTGCCCAGCGGGCCTCCCGGACAGCCTCTGCCTCGTACTCCGGGTGGGATGTTGCCACCTGCACCCAAGTGAGTCCGTACAGCACATTCAGGAAGAAGTAGCCCTCGGGAAACAACGCCTGCGACTCATGGTCGGCACCGTCGTCGATCGCCGCCCGCAAGAAGTGGAGTTGCTTGACCGCTCCACCTACCGGATCCGGCCGCGGTCCAACCAGGCGCCAGGTCCCGATGAGGCCGGCCAGCACAGTCACGACAACCAGTCCCCAGCGCAGCGCTTTCACGTCGCGAGTCTGCCACCTCGCAGGGACATCAGATCGAGCGCAGCGCGCCGCCTCATAAGGTTCGAGCCGTGGTTGATCCCGACGTCCTCGTCCTGCGGCCAGGCACGGCCCCGCTCAGCCAGGTCTTCCTGTTCACCACAGTCACGACCGTGCGCTCGCCGCCTCGGTGATCCGAGCCCGTGGTCCAGCCCGGGCCCTCGCAAACGTGACGGCAAGTGGCTTCGGCGTGCTGCGGGCCGAGCGTTGTGGATCAGGGGCAGGGGCGGGGTGGTGGGGTCGCGGCTGCCGGGTCGCCGTTTGGGTCGACCAGGACTGGGCGGAGGTCGGTGATGCGGAGTGGGAGGGAGCGGGTGAAGTCGAGCGGGATGTCGCCCTCCATGCCGCCGCCGGTCCAGTGGACGTTCCAGTAGGCGGTTGCGCTGACCTGGTAGGTGCCGGACTTCTCGCAGCGCGAGGTCTTGCGGTAGCGGTGGCCGCAAGTCGGGGAGTCCTTGATGTCCTTCAAGGACTTTCCGACCGCATCCGCACGACTGAACGGCGTGCCTGGGCCCTTGCAGGTAACGACTTTCCCGCCGCCCATCGACCACTCGATGCGGTCCACAGTCCCGGTGGCCTCGATCGTGACGCCTCCCAGGGTGGCGCGCTTGGTCTGTGGGCCCGTGGTCGTCTGTCCGGGGTCGGTCACCCACATCCAGATCGGCACGTTCACGATGCCTTCGCGGGTTGCGCTCTGGACGTGCGGCGACAGTCCGAGGTGCGGTGCCACGAAGTCCATGGTCGCCACCACCTGCCGAGCAGCCTCGCGAGGATCTATCGTCGCGGGCTCCCCCGGCTCCCGAATCACCGACTCGAACCGCTCGATCCCCTCCGGACGGCCGTCGACGACATCGAGGATTGACCAGCATCGATAAAACTTGGTCCCCGGCTTGTACGGCGTTCCATCCGAGAACAGCGTCGACGGCGAGTCCACCTGCGTCAGATAACACCCGGAAGCCGCATCGAAAAACCCATCGGCTGTCCGGCAGGGAACTGCTTGTCCCTCGAAGACGCAGCCTGTGCCGCCGGCCTTCTGCCCACGCCCATCGCGAGCCGGATCCGTCGAGGGTTTCGAAGGCGGCTGCGACACACTGACCTGGCACCGGCCGGTGAGCCTGCTGATGACGCAGTTCGGATCCTGCGCGACCGGCGGGTCCAACTGGGTGGCGATCGCGGTAGGCGTGCCAAGCATCATCAATGCTGCACCAACTGCGAAGATCCTGATCAGCATCGTCCGGCCTTTCGGCTCAGTGGCTTGTCCGCCTTCCAGGACCCCTCGAGGTAACGCATCCGCATCTCGTCGATGGTCTGCGGCGGTGTACCGGGGAGCTTCACACTCTTGCCCTGGGCATCTACCGCCGTCGCCTTCGACGAGTCAACACAGGCTTGCAACGTCAACGACGTGATCGCACCCGTCGCATCCGGCAACTCAACCTTGAGCGACTTGACCCACATGACCTGCTGCCGGCCCACGCTGTGCCACTTTTTGCCCCGAAACGTCTCTGCCTGGTTCAGCTCGGAGGCGAGCATCACGCCACTGGCGTGCTTCCTCAGCTCGGCAGTGTCGGTCCCTCCGCTGGCCCCGGTGATATCCGTCGCCGCGACGAACTTGCGATAGGCAGACGACGCGGCCTCGACAGCGACGCCTTCCGCTGAAGGCGTCGGAGTCGCCGACTGGCTGGGCACTGACGGCGTGAACGGCGGCGGCTTCGGGTTGTTGCCGGAGCACGCGGTACAGGCAACAGCGAAGGTGACCGTCGCCAAAGCCGCAGTGAACCGCCTGAGCATCATGCCTCCGCCGAACCTAGGTTACTGAGAGTTGCAGTGTTTCACACAGCCAGTCCTCGGCGGCGAGGTTATCCACAGGGACTGGCTGTGGATAACTTGCGCGCCGGGGAGGCAGAGGCAATAGATTCGGGCCATGAGCGGACTGGCTTCGGTGGATGAGGTTCGGGCGGACTTGAGCGAGGTCTTGAGACGGTTTCGGGCGGAGCGGCTCTGGGCGTTCAGTTTTGGGGATGGGGGGCCTGAGGCGGTGATGCTCAGTTATGACGAGTTCGAGGATCTTGGGGGTGAGCACAAGTTCGCTGTGGGGGACGAGGTGGTGTCGCCGGAGGAGTTGGCTGGGCGGTTGGGGGGGATCGTCGAGGCGGTACGGCGAGGGGGCGGCGTACCGGTGGTTTGGGGGGTGGATGGGGAGCCGGAGGCGGTGGTGATGTCTACGGCGCAGTACCGGGAGTTGCGGGGGGACGATCAGCCGCCGGCTGGGGTGGTGGACGACCCGACGGTGCGGGTTTACGCGTCTGAGCCGTTGCCGGGTAGCCGGCCGTTGGACCTCGATGAGTGGGCGGCCGGCGATCCGTTCACGCAGGAGTTGCTGGCCGAGATCCGCGCCGAGGAGAGTGGCTCGGGTGATGATCGGTGACAGCCGGTATCACGTCATCGGTGTTGAGAAGTTCCATCAGGATCTGCACTTTCTGCGCCAGCAGGCGAAGGCGCGGCCTGCGGTCTACTTGACGTTGTATCGCGAGGTGCTTCGAGAGATCGAGCGGCTGCGAACCGGTGCGGCAGATGGCCATCACGCCCTCGGCTACGAGCCTGGGAAGGGCGACCTGCGGGACTGCGTGACGGTCTACGTGCGGTCGGATCCGCAGGCCAAGGCCGATCACCGGTTGGTGTTCCGGGAGATCGGGGCGGCGGAGCCTGGTCAGCTGCCTCGGCGTGAACTGCTGGCGATCCGGCATCGCCGGGGGACGAACAACGTCTATGCGCACGTCTGTGCGCGGCTGGGGCGGCAGGTGGCCGACCGGCAGCCGGGGCTCGACCGGTTTGGTGGGCGGGAGGCTGCGCCGGGCAGCAACGGCTCGGAGCGGCGTGCCGAGTTGGATGTACGGCGTGCGATCGCTCATGCATGGGATGGGCAGCAGCCGTTGCGGTCGTCGCGGCCGCTGGCGGGTGGCACGCCGCGCGCGTCGGGCGACGGGTCTGCACAAGTCACGCGGGAGCGGCCGCGGGGTGCGCGGGCGGGGGCTACTGGGTGGCCTGAGCGGGGTTAGCTCTGGGGGTCAGGTCTAGGTGGGGTAGGGAGCGGAGTTGGTGGTCTTGGTGGTAGGTGAAGAAGGCGGCTATGAGGCTGGTGGCTTCTCGGCGGGTTCGGGGGTCGGCTTGGAGGGCGGTGGGCCAGTCGCCGGTGAGGAGGGCGGCTAGGTGGGTGACTGTGGTGGGGGCGGGCATGGCTGAGGCTGGGGGGCGGCAGGTGGCGCAGACTACGCCGCCGGCGGCTGGGTTGAAGGCTCGGTGGGGGCCTTCTTCGCCGCAGCGGGCGCAGTCGCCGAAGGAGGGGGCGTAGCCGGAGATGGCCAGGGCCCGCAATAAGAAAGAGTCCAGGACCAGGGCCGGTTCGCGTTCGCCGGTGGAGAGGACTCGGAGGGCGCCGGCCAGGAGTAGGTGGTGCTGGGTGGCGGGTTCTTTTTCTTCGACGACGAGACGGTCGGTGGTCTCCAACAAGACTGTGCCGGTGGTGTAGCGGGCGTAGTCGTTGACGATGCCTTCGCCGTAGGCGGAGATGGAGACGGCTTGGGTGACTACGTCGAGGGTGCGGCCGGTGGCCAGTTGGAGGTCTACGTGGCTGAAGGGTTCGAGGCGGGCGCCGAAGCGGGACGACGTACGGCGGACGCCCTTGACGACGGCGCGGACCTTGCCGTTGGCGCGGGTCAGGAGCGTGGCGATGCGGTCTGCTTCACCCAGTTTGTGGGTGCGCAGCACGATCGCCTCATCGCGGTAGAGCGGCACCTGGACAGTGTCTCACCCGGCGCCGACAAGTTGCTCGAGGCTGCGAGCGGGACGGCCGGTGAGGTCGGCGACGGCGGCGGAGACTGTGCTGAGTTCGCCGGAGGCGATGGCGGCGTAGGAGGTCACCCAGCCTGCTACCTCCCAGGCGGGGGCGCCGTAGGACTCGCGGGAACGGTAGGCCTCGTCGAGGGTTTCGGGCTCGTAGCGGACCGGCCGGTCCCAGGCAGCAGCCAGTACGGCGGCCGCCTCGGCCAGCGTGAAGGCGGACGGCCCCGTGAGGTCGTACGTCGCACCGGAGTGCCCGTCCGAGGTCAGTACGGCGAAGGCTGACGCGGCGACGTCGTCGCGGGCGACTGCGGCTACCCGGCCGTCGCCGGCTGGGCCGCGGATGGTGCCGTCCTCGCCGACGAAGCCGGGGACGAAGTCGAGGTAGAGGTTGTCGCGGAGGAAGGTGAAGTCGACGCCGGTACCGCGGATGTGCTGTTCGGTGTGCCAGTGGTCCCGGGCGAAGGTGAACGTGGCGTCGGGAGCAGCACCCGCGAAGGACGTGTACACGATCCGCTGTACGCCGGCCGCGACCGCGGCGTCGACGGTTGCCTTGTGCAACGACACCCGGTCGGCGGATTCAGTTGCGCTGAGCAACATCAACGTGTCGATGCCGTCGAGCGCATCGAGCAGCGCGGAGTGCTCGCCGTAGGCCGCGACGGCGACTGTGGCTCCCGGCAACGAAGGAGCCCGGGAGGCGTCGCGGACCAGGAGACGCTGCGGTACGCCGGCATCCGCCAGCAGCCGTGCAATCCGGGAACCGAGCTGACCGGTCGACCCGGTCAAGGCGATCCCCCCTGGAGCACCGTGACCGGTGGGGCCGGTCATTTGCCCACCAGGCCCATGGCGCCGGCCGAGTAGCGCTCCCCCGCCACGTCCAGATCCGGCGGGAAGGCCGCGTCCAGCGCCTCGAGCTCGGAAGCGGTCAGCTCGACGTCGAGCGCGCCGAGGTTCTCGGCGAGGTACTTGCGCCGCTTCGTGCCCGGGATCGGGACGATGTCGTTGCCCTGGGCCAGCAACCAGGCAAGCGCCAGCTGGCCCGGCGTGATACCGCGCGCCGAAGCCAGCTCCTGCACGCGAGCAACCAGATCCAGGTTCCGCTGGAAGTTTTCGCCGCTGAACCGCGGCAGCCCGCGCCGCGCGTCGTCCGGCTCGAAATCGTCCGGCGACTTCAGCTGCCCGGTGAGGAACCCGCGCCCCAGCGGGCTGAACGGTACGAACCCGATCCCGAGCTCACGCAGCGTCGGCAGTACGACGGTCTCCGGGTCGCGCGTCCACAACGACCACTCGCTCTGTACGGCGGTGATCGGGTGCACCGCATGCGCGGCCCGGACCGTGTCGCCGTTCACCTCGGACAGCCCGAGGTACCGAACCTTTCCAGCGGAGACCTGCGAAGCCATCGCGCCAACTGTCTCCTCAATAGGCACCTGAGGATCGCGACGATGCAGGTACCAGAGATCGACATGGTCGACCCCGAGCCGCCGTAGTGAGGCATCCAGTGCCTCGACCGCGTACGACGGACTCCCGTCGACCCCGCTCGGCATCGCCGCACCGATCTGCGGCTTGAAGCCGAACTTGGTCGCCAGCACCACCTGGTCCCGGCGACCGGCCAGCGCACGGCCGAGCAGTGACTCGTTGGCGCCGTTGCCGTAGATATCGGCGGTGTCGAGGAAGGTGCAGCCGGCGTCGATCGCCGCGTGCACGGTCGCGATCGACTCGGTCTCGTCCGACGTCACGCCGTACGACTGGGACATCCCCATGCAGCCGAGGCCGAGGCGGGAGACGGTCAGGTCACCGAGCTGGGATTCACTCATGCCCCCGAACCTATCGCGCGGCGCGGAGGTCCTAGCCACCCGGTGACCAGATTCCTGCGCAGGCAACAACTCCGTGACATTTTGCCGTGATCGGCCGCCGCGGACGCCGGTTTCCGTATCTTCACAGCGAGTGAGGGGGTGGCTGATGTTCCTGCGCAAAGCGCTGCGCTACCGCTGGGCCCAGGCCATGGTGCTGGCCGGGATCAGCTTGCTGATCGGGACGTGTGCCGTGTTCGCGCCGTGGTTCGCCCGCGCGGTCGAGCAAACGGTGATGACCGAAACGCTCACCGGTCAGGCGCTGCCGGGTGCCTGGAAGCTGTCGTCCAGGACCGGGCTGCTGGAGGCCGGCGATCCGGCGACGCTCGACCAGCTCGTGCCGGCCGACCTCAGACCGCTCTTCACTCCCCCGCTGCACGGAATGAAGAGCGACCTCACCTGGCGAGTGCCGTCGATGCTCCGCGACGAACAGTCGATCGGAGGCGCGCTGGTGTGGCGGGACGGCTACTGTGCGCAACTCACGGTGGTCGACGGCCGCTGCCCGCAGCGGCCGAACGAGGTGATCGCCTCGCTTGCAGACAAGACGACCTGGAAGTTCAAGCTCGGCTCGGCCGTGCAGGCCAAGCCCGGTGAGAACGTCAACGGCGGCGGCCCGCTGACCGTGGTCGGCTTCTACCGGCCGCAGCAGCCACGCGGCGAGTACTGGTTCGGCCAGTACCCCACCGGGCATTCCCGCGCACCGTCCGACCTGGACCCCGGCGGCACGGATCACTTCTTCGCCGACCGCAGCACGTTCACCGGCAAGGTCTGGGCGCCTCGCCTCAGTTCGGACACCCGCGTCATCCCCGGCGTCGCCCGGATCAACGACCTCGTCCGGCTCCAGGACGCGACGAACAAGGTGAACGGGAACGCCGTCGAGCTCGGGATCAACGCCGAGAACACGTCGTCCCTGGCCACGGTCATCGACCAGATCCAGAACCAGCGGTCGCAGGGTCGCACGATCATCCCGCTGGTGATGGTCCAGGTCGCGCTGTTCGGCGTCGTCGTACTGGCGCTCGCACTCGGTGCAGTGGTCGACCAGCGGCGTCCGGAGATCGCTCTCTCCCGACTCCGCGGCGCATCAATCCGCCGTACGGCGCGCAGTCTGATCATCGAGTTGGGAATCCCGGTGCTGATCGGGACGCTGTCCGGTCTGGCGTCCGGATTCGGTCTGCTGCTGATCGCGCGCGCAAGCTGGCTCCGGTACGGCGCTCCGCTCGAACTGCCGTGGACCGTACCGGCGGCGCTGGTCCTGGCAGTCGTGGTCGCGCTGCTGGTCGTGGTGTTCCAAGTGCGCGGCGCGGTTCGGCAGACGATCTCCAGCCTGTTGCGCCGGGTCGCCGCACGCGGCCGGGGTTGGACGGTCGGCGTTGTCGACCTCTGCATCATCGTGTTCGCGGTCGCCGGACTCGCCGCCGCGATGACTGGCGACGGTCGCGGACCGCTCCCGGTGCTCACGCCTGCGCTGCTCTCTTTGGCGGTCGGGCTGACGTTCGCGCACTTGCTGTTGCCGACCGCAGGGTTGATCAGCCGGCGGGCCGCGCGCCGCGGTCGGCTCGGGCTGGCACTCGGGGCGCTGCAGATCTCCCGTCGGCCGGCCGTGACCCGGATCGTCGCTGCGGTCGCGGTGGCGGGCGGTCTGCTCGCGTTCGCCGGTCAGGCCGCATCGGTTGGTGATCACAACCGCGAGACCCGCGCCGGGTACGAGGTGGGCGCGCAGGCCGTGCTGAAGATGAACGCGCTCTCGCTCGGCGACTTCACCAAGACGATCAACGAGATCGACCCGGAGCGCTCGTGGTTCACGCCGGTCGTGATGGCGCGGCCGCCGGCGCCGGATTCGCTGAAGACGATGATGATCGAACCGGAGAGTTTCCGCCGGGTCGCGTTCCGGGGCGATCAGTTGACCGACGCGGCCGGCTGGCAGGCACTGGCCGCACCGAAGCATCAGCCGATCGAGTTCCGCAGTTCGAAGCTGACGATGACCGCGGCCGTCGGTTCGGTGAAGTTGCTGGACAATCCGAACCCGGGTGGTCCGGAGTATGCACCGGCACGGTCCGTCGTGCTGCGGGCGCTCGTGGTCAGTCAACGGACAGGCAGCCGCATGCTGGTCTCGTTCCCACCGTTGCCTTTGACAACTAAGCAGCCGGTGCCGCTGACCGCTTCGGTGGACTGCCTCGGTGGGTGCCAGCTGCTGCAGCTCGGGTTCGGCCGTGAGGTGCTGGACCAGGGTGGGGTCGCGGCGGATGTTGCCATCAGCAAGGTCTCCACTGAGGATCACCCGTCGATCACGCTCGGGACGTCGGCGGACTGGAAGGGTGTCGAGCATCTCGGCGGCGACCAGGGCACGATCGCGGCGAAGTCCGGCGGTCTGCTGACGTTGTCGGTGCGGAGCTTCAGCGATGACCAGTTGCTGCAGTACGCGACCGTGCCGACGACGGTGCCGGCTGTGGTGACGCCGGAGTTCCGGTACGCCGATGGGTCGACGACCAGCCCGGCCAGCGACGGTACGCCGATATTTGTCGGCAAGCTGGGTAATGTCACCGGGCCGGTCAACCGGTACCCGGATCGGACCGCGGTGGTCGATCTCGAGACGGTACGGCGATTGGGCGGAGGGCTGGACGAGTTCGCCACGGACTTCGAGTTGTGGCTGAACGATGCCGGGCTCGCTCATGTCGACGAGATCACGGCTGCGCTCGGCAAGGCCGGGTATACGGCGGATCTGGCCGATGTGCGGTCGGAGCGGATCGCGTCGTACGGGCGGTCGGCCAGTGCGTTGACACTGCAGTTGACGCCGGTGGTCGGGATCGCGTCGTGGGCGCTGGCGATCGTCGTACTGCTGCTGACCGTGGTGACGTCATGGCGGTCGCGGGCTCAGGACTACGCGAGCCTGCGGATCACCGGCGTACCGGCTCCGGTGACGGGACGGGCTGCGCGCTGGGAGCAGACCGGTCCGGTCGCGTTGGCTGTGTTGCTGGGGTCTGCGTGTGGAGTGGTTGGGGCGCAGATTGCGCTGCCGTTGATTCCGTTGTTCGCCGATACGGGTGGGCCTTATCCGTTGGAGCTGGCGACGAACTGGCCGGTGGCGTTCGCGTTGTGGGGCGGCGGGACCGCCGTGCTCGCGGTCGCGACGTTGCTGCTGGGCAGCGGGGTGAACCGGCGCGCGTCGTACAGCCGGATCCGGGAGGAGTTGACCTGATGAGTGGATTGGCGATCAGCACTACCGGGCTGGTGCATATTTATCGCGCGCACGGTCATGACGTGGCCGCGCTGTCGGGGATCGGGATTACTGTGCGGCCGGGTGAGCTGGTCGGGTTGCTCGGGCCTTCTGGTGCTGGGAAATCGACGTTGCTGCAGCTGTGTGGTGGGTTACTGACGCCTAGCGCGGGGCGGCTGCAGATTGGTGAGCACAACCTGGCGACGATGACCGAGGCTGAGCTGGATCGGATGCGGTCCGGGGATGTCGGGATCGTGTTGCAGGGGGCTGGGCGGAACCTCATTCCTTACCTGTCGCCGTTGGACAATGTGCGGTACGCGCAGCAGGCGGCGCCACGGGATCGCGAGGTTCCGGAGGCGATCGACGTACTGGAGTTGGTGGGGCTGCGGGAGCAGGCTGGGCGTGCGTTGAGTGCGCTCACGCCGGGGCAGGTGCAGTTGTGCGCGGTCGCGGTGGGGATCGCGACGATGCCGGGGTTGCTGCTGGCGGATGAGCCGACTAGTCAGTTGGATCACCACGCGCGCGACGAGGTGCTGGCGGCGATCCGGACGATCAATCATCGGACCGGTATGACGGTTCTGCTGATCACGCATGATCCTGAGGTTGCTGCCGCGCTTCCCCGGACGATCACGATTCGGGACGGGCGGATCGCGGCCGAGGGGCGGTCGGGTGAGGAGTACGCCGTGGTGGCGACCGACGGGTCGTTGCCGCTGCCGCCGCATGTCGCGGAGTTGTTGCCGGCGGGGACGCTCGTGCAGGTGACGATCGAGGACGGTCAGGTCCGGCTCAGCCCGGTGGATCAGGAGGGGCCGCGATGATCCAGGTATCGAATATCACTGTCGCGTACGGCGATCTGGTCGCGGTCGACGATGTGTCGTTCAGTGTGCCGCCGGGGTTCGTACTCGCGGTGAGCGGGCCGTCCGGGGCGGGCAAGAGTTCGTTGCTGTGGGCAATCGCTGGTGCTGTGGAGGTGCTGACGGGGAAGGTGGAGGTCGACGGCCTACTGATCGCCGACCGGCCCGCTGCGGCTGCGCATGGTGTCGTGCTGATCCCGCAGGGGAATGGGTTGGCGCGCGTGCTCACGGCTCGGGAGAACCTGACGATCCCGCTACTTGCCAATCGGCAGGATCTGGACGAGACCGATCGCGTTGTGGAGAGCGCACTCGAGGCGGTCGGCCTGGCCGAGAGCGGCGACCATCTCGTCGAGGAGTTGTCCGGCGGTGAGCAGCAACGCGTCGCCGTCGCGCGTGGAATCGCCCAACGTGGTCGCGTCATCCTTGCCGACGAGTCCACCAGCGAACTCGACAGCACCAACCGCGAACGCGTCCTGGACCTCCTCAGAACCCAAGCCAACCAAGGCGCCGCCGTAGTAATCGCCACCCACGACCCCACCGTCGCCGACTCCGCCGACGGCCACGCCGTGATGGACGAAGGCCGAATCAGCTGGGTCCGCCGCTTGTAAATTCACTCCGTACGGCGCGCGCTCCCCCGCGACCATGCGGCCGACCCTCTCGCCTCCACGTCCCCGCCGCTGCGGCCGACAAAAGCAGGAGGTGACGCAAAAGCCCGTCCAGCGGTGGCTGGGGTGGCCGGGGTGGGTAGCTGTGGGCGGACCGCCCCCACTCACCAACCTCGCGGTGGCCCCGTGGTTCACGCTCAACGAGGGGTGCTGGTGGGGGCGAATCGAGGGTTGGTGAGTGGCTCAGGTCCGCTTCGACCTCAGCTCGCAACGGCGGTGGCCTCCGCGACCACCTGGAGCGGGTTCAGCTGGATGCGGGTGACGTTCAACTGATGGAGGGCTTCTCGGAGGGCGGGTTCGGTGGTGCGGAGGTATTCCTGGTGGGGGCCGCAGGCGGTTTGCAGGTGGGTGAGGGTGGTGAAGGCGATGCCTACGCGCTGGCCGGTGGGGAGGTGGCCGGTTTGGAGGGTGCAGCCGACGCCGCCGGCGGGGTGGACGGGGACGTACCAGTCATCGCTATGTCGAGGCTTCACAGTGAAAACGGTAGGACGGGAAGGACCGCAGCGGCGGGTTTCTCACAGGGTTTGTGCGGGGTTCTCACAGGTCCAGGGAGAGAGGGGTGGTGGGTGGGCCGGTGTGGAGTAGGTCGGCTACCAGGTGCGGGAGGTTGCGGGGAGCGAAGCGGCCTTCGTGCGATTGGAGTTCGGCCAGGGTCCACCAGCGGTGGCCGTGGACGTGTTCGGCGGCCAGTTCGGCAACCGACAGGGTGCCGGCGGGGTCGAAGGCGGGGGTGCGGATGAGGAAGTAGTCGTTGATGACGCCGTCGTAGCCGGCGGCGTGGCCTTCGGCAACTACTTCCTGGTGCCAGACGTGGGGTGGGTCCTCGGTCAGCGACAGTCCGACCTCTTCGGTGAGCTCGCGGCGCAGGCCCTCCAACAATGACTCGGTGGGTTCCAGGCCGCCGCCGGGGGTGGCCCAGAGGGGTCCGTCGGCGAACTCGAAGCGGACCAGGAGGATGCGGTCGTCGGGATCGACAACCAGGCCGCGGGCGGCTGGGCGGAAGCGCGGGCGGGTTAGTTCGAGTTCCTGGTTCTGCTCGACGGTTGTGAAGCCGAAGCGGGCATTGACTTTTTGCATCGCGGTGTTGGAGAGGGCGGTCCACGTGTGTAGGTAGGACTGCGCGACGCGGTGTTCGGCGAGGAGGTCGAGGTTTGCCAGCTTCAGGTGGGTGCCTAGGTTGTGCCCGCGGTGGTCAAGCAGCACGAGGGTGTCGTCTTGCTGGACGTTGTCGGGATCGTCCCGGGGAACGTAGATGAGCGTGTACCCGGCCGGCTCACCGGCATCCGTGTGCGCCATCGTGACCAGGGCCAGGTAGCTGCGGTCCACGCGCTCCTCACTGGCCATCAGCCGCTCGACCGTCCACGGAACCGTTTCGCGCGTCATCCCGCCGGTCGGTACGTCGTTGTCCATCGCCGTGTGCAGATCCGCGTACGCCTGCTGGTATTCCGGCGGGCAGGCCCCCGCCCACGACGTCAGCGTGTAGCCCTCGAGCTTCCCTGCGGATTCGCGCAGGGAGGCAAGCCGCGCCGAGTCATAAGGCAGCGGTACGACGAGGTGGTCCTCGACGTGCTCGACCGTGAAACCCAGCCGCTCCGCAAACACGGACCCCGGCCACGGCGTTGACGGAACTCCGAGCTCGGTCTGGAAGATCGTCCGGCCGAGCTGGGCGGCGCGAGTCGCGGCCCACTGCCACAACGCCGTACCGATGCCACGGCGTCGAAATGAAGGCGGTACGTCGATCTCGACGTCGACACTGTCCAGGTTGTCCTGCAGGCGGTACTCGAAGAGCATCGCGCCGACGACCTGATCGTCGTCCAGGGCAACGATCGCGAGCCGGGTCTTCAGCGGTGACGGGTCGCGCAGCGAGACGCGGAACGTCTCTCGCGTTCCCAGGAGCGCCGCCGAGCGGCCCGCGACCGCGCCGGCGCGCAGGGCGTCGTACCACTGGTCGAACAGAACAGGGTCGGCCGGGTCGATCTCGCGAACGGTGATCACCCGGCCGACCCAACCAAATCGAAGGGTCAAAAGCTACCGATTAAACCGGCGCGACCTTGCCCGAGTACATGCCCATGATGACGAAGTTGTCGGCGTACGGCGCGTTCTTCAGGATCGGGTCGTCGTCGGCCGGGAACTTGGCCACTCGCTTGCCCTCGAGGGCCGGGTTGTTCCCGTACCGCTCCCACAGCGGGATGATCGGCAGCAGTTCGTTGAACGCGAGTGCCGCGGCGGTCACGTTCTTCTTCTGCTCGTCGACGTTCAGGCCCTGGGCGGACTTGTCGACGACGGCCTTGAGGTCGATGTCACCGGCCGAGGTCTTCTGCTTGAGCGGGAAGTTCATCCCCTTGCCGCCGGAGTTCGCGGCCGTCACGTAGTTGAACGTGTAGAGGTCCTGGACGAACGAGAAGTACGGGTGCGGGTGCGACGACGCGCCCCAGCTCTGGATCGCCAGGTCGAACTTGCCGGCCAGTACGTCGGGGCTCAGCTGGGTGAAGGTGATGCCCCGCTTGGTGATGTTGAAGCCGAACTTCGTCAGCTGGTCGGCCGCGTTGGTGGCGGCCGGGTTCCAGTCGGCGAACTCGGTAGGGAACTTCAGGTCGTACGCCGCCGGCTTGCCGGCCGGCGTCTGCCACTTGTCGCCGGCCTTCTTCCAGCCGGCCTCGGTGAGCAGCTGGGTGGCCTTGTCGAAGTTCTTCTCGTACGGCTGCAGCTTCTTCTGGTCGGCGTCGGATACCCAGTCCGGGACGGTCTGGTCGGAGAAGCCGGCCATGAACTTGCAGGCCTTGCCGGACTCGCCGAGGGCGACCGTGCCGTTCTCGTTGCGGTCCAGGATGTAGGCGATCGCCTGCCGGACCCGTACGTCGGAGAACTCCGGGCGGCTGGTGAAGTTGAAGACCAGCGCGGGACCGGAGTACACCGGCGGCCGGAGGATCCGGAACCCGTTGCTCTCCAGGGTCTTCTCGCTGGCCACCGCGAAGCCGTGGGTCGCGTAGTCGACGTCCTTGTTCATCACCGTCGGGGTGATGTCCGAGGTCTCACCGTTGTAGAGCACGACCTTGGTGAAGCCGACCTTGTCGGCGAACAGGCCCTTGTCGTTCTTGACCAGCGTCATCTGGGCATTCGTCATGCTCTTGACGTCGTAGTTGAACGGACCGGACACGATCGGGTTCTCCGGGCGGAACTTCTGGAAGTCGCCGTTGAGGGTCTTGCCCTCACCCTCGTCCAGGCTGCCCTTGGCCTTGCGCAGTGTCTCGGCCTTGGTCGCCCACTCGCCGTACACGGCCGAGGGCAGGATCGGGGCGCGCATGATGTAGCGCTCGAGCACGCTGGACGGCGTCCCGATCGTGAAGACGACAGTGGTGTCGTCGTTCGCCTTGACGTCGGACAGGAACGTCCACGACTGCTGGCGCATCAGCCAGTGCAGGTTGAACGTCGCGACGACGTCCTTGCTGGTGACTGGGGTGCCGTCGCTCCAGGTCAGGCCGGACCGCAGCTTGAGCGTGTAGGTGCTGGCCTTCTCGTCCAGGGTCCCGGACTCGGCCATCATGTATTCCCACTTCTTGTCGGCCCAGTAGTACAGGCCGGCGCTGGGGTACACGAGGTCGTTGTACGGGCTGTTGGCCGCTTGGATGCCGTCGGTGACACCAGGCCCCAGGTTGAAGTGGCCCTTCGGGGGCAGCTGGTACGGGTAGGCGCCGTGGAACGGCTTGTCGGTGCCGCCACCGCCCTGGGCGTTGGGCTTGCTGGGCGAGCACGCCACGGCCGAGCCGAGACCGGCGGCGCCGAGACCGGCGAAGCCGAACAGCTGAAGCACGTTGCGGCGGGAGACCTCGTTGGTCCGGGCCCGTGCCGCGGACTCGTTGTTGCCGGTGGGACTCATCCTCGGTCCTAACCTTTCTCAAGTAAAAGTGCTACTGACCGTCTTCTCGCTTCGTACGGCGCCGGGTCCACACGACTGCGGCGACGACGATCAGGCCCAGGAGCAGGCCCAAGAACAAGGTGAACAACGTGACCACGAACTCCGGCGTACCGGGGGTGAGCGTGAGCAGCAGGACGCCTGCGGCCAGCACCAGGAAGGCTGCCCACCCCAGGGCCATCCGGCCCAGCTCCGGAGGCATCAGGCCGCCGGCTCATCGGCGCCGTCCCGGGCGACCACGTGGCACGCGGCCGACTGTCCGGGCCGGACCTGAATCAGCTGCGGTACGTTGCCGTCGCACAGCCCGTCCTCGAACCGGCCGCACCGTGGGTGGAACGCACAGCCCGGTGGCAGATGCGCCAGGCTCGGAATCTCCAGGCTACGCAGGGATTCCGCGTTCTTGGTCCGGGTCAGATCGGGATCCGGCTCGGGGATCGCATCGATCAGCGCCCGGGTGTACGGGTGCGTCGGCGCGTTGATGATCCGCGGCGTCGGGCCGAACTCGACGATCCGGCCGAGGTACATCACCGCGGTCCGGCCGCGCCAGCCGAAGTACTTGGCGATCGCCAGGTCGTGGGTGATGAACAGGAACCCGACACCGAGCTCATCGCGCAGCCGGCCGAGCATCGCCAGCACGCTGATCCGGATCGACACGTCGAGCATCGACGTCGACTCGTCGGCGATGATGATCTTCGGATCCAGCGTGAGTGCCCGCGCCACCGCAACTCGTTGCCTTTGGCCACCAGACAGCTGGTGCGGGTACTTCGACAGGTAGTTCTCCGGCGGCGTCAGATCGACCTTGGTGAGCAGCTCGGTCGCGCGCTCGACAGCGGCCCTGTTTCCCTTCACCACACCGTGCTTGAGCAGCGGCGCCGTGAGCGTTTGCTGGATCGTGCGCGTCGGGTTCAGCGACGCGTACGGGTCCTGGTGGACGTACTGCACGCTGCGCCGGAAGGTCCGGAAGTCGTTCTTCTTCAGCGACCAGATGTCGTTACCGTCGAACATCACCCGGCCGCTGCTCGGCTGCGTCAGACCGGCCGCCATCCGCGCCGCCGTCGTCTTCCCCGAACCGCTCTCCCCCACCAGGCACAGCACCTCGCCGGGGTTGATCGACAGATCGGCGTGGTCGACGGCGCGGATGGGCCCCGCCTTGGTGTCGAACACCTGGCTGACCCCGTCCAGCGTCATCAACGGCCGGGCGGTCACATCCTGTACGACGGGTGCCGCGCTCATGAGGCGGTCCTCCGCTCCAGGTGGACGTCGGCGGAGTGGATGCAGGCGACCTCGTGGCCGTCACCCGGCTCGTCGGTGATCGGGATCAACGGCGGATCCACCTCCTGGCATTCGTCGGTCGCGAACTTGCACCGCGGGTGGAACGAGCAGCCCTTCGGCAACGCGGCCAGGCTCGGCGGCCCACCGGGGATCGACTCGAGATCCGGCAGGTCGCCGACGATCGGCGGCACGGCCTTGATCAGACCGAGCGTGTACGGGTGCCGCGGCTTGTAGAACATGTCGCGGACACCACCGGTCTCGATGATGCGACCGGCGTACATGGTGGCGACGCGGTCGGCGAGCTCGGCGGCCAGCGAGAGGTCGTGCGAGATGAAGATCATCGAGAAGCCGAGCCGCTCGCGCACCTCGTGCAGTACGTCGACCACCGAGCGCTGGGTGAGGATGTCGAGCGCCGTCGTCGGCTCGTCGAGGATCAGCACCTCGGGCTCCAGCAGCAGGCTCATCGCGATCAGCACCCGCTGCCGCATGCCGCCGGACAGCTCGTGCGGATACGAGTCCATCACCCGCTCAGGCTCCAGCCGGACCAGCCGGAGCAACTCGGCCGAACGCTCCTCGATCTCCTGCTTGGTCGCCTTGGTGTGCGCACGCATCGTGTCGTGCATGTGCCCGCGGATCTTCAGCACCGGGTTGAAGGCGTTCATCGCGCCCTGGAACACCATCGCGGCGTCCCGCCACCGGAACTGCCGCAGATCGCGCCCGTCCAACCCCAGTACGTCGATCTCGGTCCCGTCACCGCGGTTGAACGTCACTTGGCCGGATGCGTGCCCGAGCCGCGGCAGCAACCGCAGCAGGCCGAGTCCGAACGTCGTCTTACCGCAACCGCTCTCGCCGACCAGCGCGAGACTCTCGCCCGGATAGAGGTCGAGATCGACACCGCGGACCGCCTGCACCGTCGTACCGGAGCCAGTCCGGTACTCGACCTTGAAGTCGCGGATCGAGAGCAGGGGTTTGCCGGTACCGCCGCGCACCGCGCGAGCACTCGTCACAGGAACTGTCATCGCGGTCACCGGTCCCGGAGGCGGGGGTTGAGGATCTCCTCGAGCGACCTGGTCATCATCACCAGACCGAGCAGGAGCAACGTGATGGCGACGACCGGACTGAGAATGAATCCCAGACTGGCGTCGTTGAAGATCGCGCCGGCGATCCAGGCGCGGTTCAGCATGATCCCCCAGTTGGATCCGGTCAGCGGCGCGAGGCCGAGCAGGTACAGGCCGACGAGCGAGTAGATCGCGTTCGTGACGCCGATCATGAAGTTCATCAGGATGAAGCTGGCCATGTTCGGCAGGATCTCGACGAACACCACCCGCGGCGTGCCGAGGTCGAGCAGCCGGGCCGCTTCGACGAACTCCCGTTCTTTCAAGGACAGCACCTGGGACCGCACAGCCCGCGTGAGCACCGGCCAGGACAGTCCACCAACCAGCAAGGCCAGCAGGATGGGTGAGTCGAGTTTGAACAGCGCACCGAGGACGGCGAGCAGCACGATCTGCGGCACGGTCAGTACGACGTCGGCTGCCGTCACGACCGCGGAGTCGACCCAGCCGCCGAGGTAGGCGGCCAGCGATCCGAGCGCGATCGCCAGGATCGTCGAGATCGCGGCCGCGAAGAATCCGATGAAGATGACGGACCGGCCGCCGTCGATCATCTGAATCAGTACGTCCTTCCCCTCGTTGTCGGTACCGAGCAGATGCCCGGGCGACCCGAAGGGCAGCAGGATCTCCTTGATGTTCGGCTCGACCGCCGGGGTGAAGATCGGCCCGATCGAGGTGATCAGCACCAGCAGCGCCACGATGATGAAGCCGATGAACCCGGCCGGGCTGCGGCGCAACGAGCGCAGGATCCCGGCGAACCGGGAGACCCCGGTGGTTCCGATCGCGGCGACGGCACCGCTGGTCACAGTTTCGGTGGCCACGCGCTTACCCCTTGGCCTTCCCGCCGACGCGGATCCGCGGATCCAGCCGGCTGTAGAGGACATCGGCGAGCAGGTTGGCCACCACGACGGAGATCGTGACGACCAGGAAGATGCCTTGCAGGACGGGATAGTCGCGACCCGAGACGGCGTTGTAGAGACTGAACCCGATGCCCTGGTAGCCGAAGATCTTCTCGACGAAGATCGAGCCGCCGACGACGAAGCCGAGCGACACCGCGAGCTGGCTGAACAACGGCAGTACGGCGTTGCGTCCGACGTACCCGGTGCGGATCCGGCCGTCGGTCAGACCGCGGGCCCGGGCCACTGTCACGTAGTCCTCGCCGAGTGTCTCGACTGTCGACGACTTCATCACCAGCGCCCAGGAGCCGACGGTGGTCAGTAGATAAGCCAGGATCGGCAGCGTCGCGTGGTACAGGATGTCGTTCAGGAAGCTGAGACTGAACGACGGTGTGACCCCTGGTGTGTAGGAGCCGCGCGCCTCGGTCAGGTTGAAGACCTGCAGTTTCACCCCGAGGAAGACCACAATCAGGATCGCGACGATGTAGTTCGGGATCGCATGCAGCAGCGAGCCGATCGACGTGAGCAGATGGTCGATCCAGCTCTCCCGGCGGTAGGCCATGATCATGCCGGCGATGATGCCGAGCAGGAAGCTGAGGATCT
Source organism: Kribbella sp. NPDC056951 (assembly GCF_042674205.1). Taxonomy (NCBI): domain Bacteria; kingdom Bacillati; phylum Actinomycetota; class Actinomycetes; order Propionibacteriales; family Kribbellaceae; genus Kribbella; species Kribbella sp. NPDC056951. The sequence goes on along the minus strand of NZ_JBHUQZ010000010.1, from coordinate 44,977 downwards.
GCGCGATCCCGACCGAGAACAGCGTCCACGGCAGGTAGGTCTGGATCACCTGGGCGACCGTGGTGCCGGGCGACAGCAGCGAGGTGCCGAAGTCACCCTGGACCAGATTGCCCATGTAGGTGACGTACTGCAGGATCAGCGGCTCGTCCGGGTCCAGCGAGAACAGGTTCTTCGCCTGCGCGGCCGCATCGTCGTACGAGATGCCGGTCTGCGCGATCTGGGTCTGGATGTAGGTGTCGACCGGGTTACCCGGCAGCAGCCGGACCAGGAAGAACGTCAGGGTCGACACCAGGAAGATCGTCAGGATCGCCTTCGCGAGCCGCCGGACCAGCCAGGCGCTCAGGAACCTGCGCACCGGTGAGGGCGTCGGTTCGTCCACCGGCCCTTCGATCAGCTGCTGGGCAGGTGTGTCGACCGCACCGCTCACTGCTCACCTCCATCGAGGACTGCCGAAGAGCTGCCACCTAATGCACGATCTCTTGCATTGATCTGCGCACAGTGGGGTTAGTTTGCGCAGGCTCAGGCACCAAGTCAACGGTTTCGGAGGTTCGGAAGTCAGAGACACCGAATTGTGAACAGACGACTGCTCTGCGCAGTGATCCTGCCACGGTGTGTGCCGGATCACTGCGCAGCGGCCTAGTCAGCGAGTGGCGCGGTTGATCGCGGAGACGACGGCCTTCAGTGAGGCGGTGAGAATGTTGGCGTCGCGGCCGACGCCCCAGTAAACGTCGTCGCCGACCTCGCACTCGACGTACGCCGCGGCCAGGGCGTCACCACCGGCCGAGAGCGCGTGCTCGTGGTAGTCCAGCACCCGTACGTCGTACTTCAGCGGCTTGATCGCATCGACGAACGCTGAGACCGGGCCGTTGCCCTCACCGGTCAGCTCGTGCGGTACGCCATTGGAATAGACCTGTACGCGGAGCAGGTCGCTCTGGCCCTCGCCGGACGACGAGTTGACCGTCAGCAGCGACAGCTTGCCCGGCGCCAGGTACTCGGCCGCGAAGATGTCCCACAGCTGCTGCGGGCCGACCTCGCCACCCTCGGTGTCGGTGTGCTGCTGGACCACCCGGCTGAACTCGATCTGCAGCCGGCGCGGCAGGTCGAGCCGGTGCTCGGCCTTCATCATGTAGGCGATTCCGCCCTTGCCGGACTGCGAGTTCACCCGGATCACGGCCTCGTACGAGCGGCCGACGTCCTTCGGGTCGATCGGCAGGTACGGCGCCTCCCAGTGGATCTCGCCGACCGGACGACCCTCGGCGGCCGCCTGCTTGTCCAGCGCCTCCAGGCCCTTCTTGATCGCGTCCTGGTGCGATCCGGAGAAGGCGGTGTAGACCAGGTCACCGGCGTACGGCTGACGCTCGGGGACGCGCATCTGGGTGCAGTACTCGACCGTACGGCGGATCTCGTCGATGTCGGAGAAGTCGATCTGCGGGTCGATGCCCTGGCTGAACAGGTTCATCCCCAGCGTCACCAGGTCGACGTTGCCGGTCCGCTCACCGTGGCCGAACAGACAACCCTCGACGCGATCGGCCCCGGCCATCAGCGCCAGTTCGGTGGCGGCGACCGCCGTACCGCGGTCGTTGTGCGGGTGCAGGCTGATCGTGCTGTGCTCGCGCCGGGTCAGGTTGCGGCCGAACCACTCGATCTGGTCGGCGTACACGTTCGGGGTGCACATCTCGACGGTGGCCGGCAGGTTCAGGATGATCTCGCGCCCGGCGGCCGGCTGCCACTGGTCGCTGACCGCCTCGCAGACCTCCAGGGCGAACTCCAGCTCGGTCCCGGTGAAGATCTCCGGGCTGTACTGGTAGCCGAACTCGCAGTCGCCCAGCATGTCGTCGGCGTACTTCATCACCGTCTCGGTCCCGCGGACGGCGATGTTCAGGCATTCGGCCTTGTCGACGTTGAAGACGACCCGGCGGAACAGCGGCGCGGTCGCGTTGTACAGGTGGATCGTCGCCTTCGGCGAGCCCTGCAGCGACTGCACGGTCCGCTCGATCAGCTCGTCGCGGGCCTGGGTCAGCACCGAGATCGTCACGTCGTCCGGGATCGCGTCACCCTCGATCAGGCTCCGGACGAAGTCGAAGTCGTACTGGCTCGCGCTCGGGAAACCGACCTCGATCTCCTTGTAGCCCATCTTCACCAGCAGGTCGAACATCCGCCGCTTGCGGGCCGGCGACATCGGCTCGACCAGCGCCTGGTTGCCGTCCCGGAGGTCGGTGGACAGCCAGCGCGGGGTCTTGTCGACGGCCTTGGCCGGCCAGGTGCGGTCCGGCAGCTCGATCGGCGGGAACGCGCTGTAGCGGTGGATCGGCATACCGGACGGCTGCTGTACAGGCTGAGGCTGGTTCTGGGGTGCCACGGGTTCTCCTCGGGAGATGTCTACTGCTCAGGGTCGCTGGACGACCGGCAACGACGAAACCCCGCGGCGAGGAACCGGCCTTGTCAGGCCTCGCCGCGGCAGCGAAGGAGGAGAAGCTGGTGCCGCATAGTGACTGTGAGTCTATGCACAACCCCGCCCAGCCGTCGAACCGGGGGTCTCACCGGCCGAGACACAGAGCGTCACCGGTTGCCCTAAAGGGCACTTGAATTCATAGGCTCTCCGGTATGACTTCCCTCCTGGAACGGATCGGTACCAGCGGCCTCGGCGTGCTCGTCACGCTCAAGCGTGATGGCCGGCCGCAGCTGTCGAACATCACCTATGTGTACGACGGCGAGCGCATCCGCATCTCGCTGACCGACGACCGCGCGAAGACCAAGAACCTCCGCCGCGACCCGCGCGCGAGCGTCTACATCAACGAGAACGGCGGCCGCGGGTACATCGTCCTGGAAGGCAAGGCCGAGCTCACCCCGGTCGCCGCCGACCCGAACGACGCGACCGTCGAGGCTCTGGTCGACTACTACCGGAAGGGTTCCGGCGAGCACCCGGACTGGGACGAGTACCGCACGGTGATGGTCCAGGACAAGCGCCTGCTGTTCTCGATGACCGTCGAGCACTCCTATGGAGTGCCGTCACCCAACTGACCGTGACGATAAATAGGTCGCGCGACGGAGTCGCGGGCGGCAGTCTGGGGGGTGTGGAAATCACGAGATTGTCGCCTGACGACGAAGCCGGCGTAGCCGCCGCGTCAGCACTGGAGACCGCGGCCGCGAAGGTCGACTGCCCGGACCTGGTGATGTCGACCCCCAAGGGCTTGGCGAACGCACTGCGCTACGGGTGGGACCTCAACCCCGGCAAGAAGTACCTGGCACGCGATGCCGACGGCACCCTGGTGGGCACGGTCGGCCTGCACTTCCCGAAGTACGAGAACACCGACCAGGTGTGGTTCGACGTCTGGGTCCATCCCGACCATCGCGACGGGACGGTGTTCGCCGAACTGGTGGCGTTCGCCGAGCAGGAGGCCCGGGACGCCGGCCGGACGATGATGGGTCTGAACGCCTTCGACACCGAGCACGACATCGCGCAGGCCACCGAGCAGGGCTACGTGCAGAAGGCCGTCGAGGTGAACCGCAAGCAGGACATCGCGGGTCTGGACTGGGAGCTCGTCCAGAACCTGTACGACGGCGCTGTCGCCAAGTCGACCGAGTACGAGCTGCTGCGGCTCAAGGGCGCGTTGCCCGACGACATGGTCGAGGAGATGATCGCCGTCACCGAGTCGATCAACGACGCACCGACCGATGACCTGGAGATCGAGGACGACGTCTACAGCGTCGAGCGGATGCGTGCCTACGAAGAAGCGCAGGCGAAGTGCGAGATGACGACATACCGGCTCGTCGCGCGGCAGAAGGAGACCGGTGCCTTGGCCGGTCACACGGTGATCGCGGTCGAGCGTGAGCGGCCGGAGATGGGCTGGCAGCACGACACCGCGGTCTCCCGGGACCACCGTGGTCACCGCCTCGGCGCACTACTCAAGGCCGGAATGCTGCTGTGGCTGCGCGAGGAAGAGCCCCAGCTGACCCGGGTCGACACCTGGAACGCCGAGTCGAACAACCACATGATCGGCATCAACGAGCAGCTCAACTACACGATCGTCAGCCGCTTCCTCGACTACCAGAAGAAGCTGTAGCACCTCACCCGTCGGCCCAACCAGGGCGATCACACGAGCGGTTATCCGGTTCTCCTGTCCGCTATGTGGGCGAGACGCCGTCATGCTCGTCACAACGTCCGATGATCCGGAGAGCGGGTGTGCGGATCCTTCGGACGTTGTGGGTACGGCGGTCTGTTGGCCGGCGCGCGGGTGGGTGGGGTGTGCCGCGGGCAGTTGGTGGGGGGTGTGGACACTGCAGGGTGGGTTTGGACAGGTAATGCCCTGTTCGAGCCCACTGTTTCTTGTTCAAGCCCCCGGTTGCCTGCTCGGCCGGGGGTGGATGAGGCAGTGTTGACGGTCGTTTCGGGTGGTAGGAGTCCCCAGGCCTCACCAGACAGCCAGGTACAGCACCCCAGCAGCCCCGAACCACCGTGACGGCCGCTCTTGTTGTTGGGGGTGGGAGGCGAAGGTCGGCGCCGGGGGCTACGCGACTTCGACGATGGTGACGTGCATGCGGTTGCTGATCGTGAAGCCCATCGCGGTGTAGAGCCGCTGGGCGGTGACATTCGTCCCGCCCGTGTGCAGGAACGGAGTCCGGCCGGTTGCGGTGATCTCTGCCGCGACCGCCCGGATCAGCCGGCGCGCGAGACCCTGACCACGATGGTCGGGGTGCGTGCAGACGGCACTGATCTCGCCGTACGACGGCAGTGTCTGCCGTACGCCGGCCATCGCGATCAGCTCGCCGTCGCGGCGGATGCCGAGGTACGGGCCGAGCTCGATCGTGCGGGTGCGGAACGGGCCCGGGTCGGTGAGCGCAACCAGGGCGATCATCTCCGGTACGTCGTCCGCTGTCAGCACGACCGCCTCGTCGTCGACCGCCCCGAGCCCGTCCGGTGCGACGAACTGGACGAGCTCGAACTGCTGATCCAGCTTGAACGGCTCCGGTACGACGAAGTTCGGGCGCATCAGGGCGACCGTCGTACCGGGGCCGATCAGGGCGGCCGCGTCGGCCCAGTCCTGCTCGGTCGGATCGACGGGCAGGCCGACGAAGGGCGCGACCTCGGGCAGGTAGCGATGGGCGTTACCGCGGGACTCGGCGAACTGTGCGTGCGGGCCGGTGAGGGCGTCGTACGTCGGATTCTGGAGCTCGCGCATCAGAAGCCCAGTTTGCGCAGGTGCTTGGCGTCGGTCTGCCAGTTCTTGGCGATCTTGACGTGCAGGTCGAGGTAGACGGGCGTGCCGAGCAGAGCCTCGATCTGGCGACGGGCCTCGGCGCCGACCTCGCGCAGGCGGGCGCCCTTGTGACCGATCACGATGCCCTTTTGGCTGTCGCGCTCGAGGAAGATGTTCGCGTAGATGTCGAGCAGCGGCTTGTCCTCGGGACGGTCCTCGCGCAGGCCCATCTCGTCGATCGTGACAGCGATCGAGTGCGGCAACTCGTCGCGGACACCCTCCAGCGCGGCCTCGCGGATCAGCTCCGCGACCAGGGTCTCCTCGGGCTCATCGGTGATGTCGCCGTCGGGGTAGAGCGGGAAGCCGTCGGGCAGGAGCTGCACGAGCTCGTCGGCGACCAGGTCGACCTGGAAGCCGGACGTCGCGGACACCGGGATGATCGCGGCCCACTCAATGCCGGCCGACTCCCCCAGCGCCTGGATCTCGCTCAGGTGCTCGAGCATCCGGTCCGGTTCGACCAGGTCCGCCTTGGTGGCGAGCGCGACCTTCGGCGTCTTGGCGACCTTCGCGGCCTCGGCAACCAGGAAGCGGTCACCCGGACCGATCTTGTCGCTGGCCGGCAAGCAGATCCCGATCACGTCGACCTCGGCCCAGGTGCTCTTCACCAGATCGTTCAACCGCTGCCCGAGCAGCGTGCGCGGCTTATGCAGACCGGGGGTGTCGACCAGGATCAGCTGCGCGTCGGCCCGGTGCACGATCCCGCGCACCGCATGCCGAGTCGTCTGCGGCTTCGACGAGGTGATCACGATCTTCTGACCCACAAGCGCGTTGGTCAGAGTGGACTTGCCCGCGTTGGGACGCCCCACGAAACACGCAAACCCTGATTTGAAGGGCTTCTCAGGTGTTGATGACATTGCGGACCTCTCCGGTCGGATCGGCCACTACGACCGGGATTGCCGCGCCGGCGAAGTGGCGGACGACGTTGATGTCAGCAGTATCCGCCTCGGTGACGACGGCGGCGGCTTCGAGGCCTTTGACGCCGGAGGCGAGGGCCATGGCTACGGCCAGCTGCAGCGCCGTCAGGTCTACGGTGTCGAGGGCGACCGTGCACGCCGAGTAGGTGCGGCCGTCGGAGTCGCGGACCGCGGCTCCCTCGGCGGCACGGGTGCGCGCGCGGGCGGCGCGGGCGAGCGTGACGAGTTTGGCGTCCTCCGCCGAAAGGTCTGACAACTGGATGCTCCTAGGCGTGCTGGTGGTTCTGGTCCGGGCGGCCGGCGACGGGTTCCTCGCGGCGCACGAGCACAGTACCGACCTGGTTGCGGCGGCCGGACGGCCGCTCCGCGGTGAGAGACAGGCCGGCGATCTCGACCTGGGCCCCGGGGATCGGCACCTTGCCGAGCAGCTTGGCCATCAGGCCGCCGACGGTGTCGACGTCGTCGTCGTCCAGCGGTACGCCGAACAGTTCGCCGAGCTCGTCGATCGGGTACCGGCTGGAGACCCGGAAGGCCCCGTCCGACAACTGCTGCACCGAGTCGGGATCCTCGTCGTACTCGTCGGTGATCTCGCCGACGATCTCCTCGAGGATGTCCTCGATCGCGACCAGGCCCGCGGTACCGCCGTACTCGTCGACGACGATCGCCAGGTGCATCCGGGCGGCCTGCATCTCGCGCAGCAGCTCGTCGACCGGCTTGGAGTCCGGCACGTACATGCACGGACGCATCACCGACTCGACCCGCTCGGTCGACTCGGCCGAGGCGTTGTCGTAGACGCGGCGCATCACGTCCTTGAGGTAGACGACGCCGACGATGTCGTCCAGGGACTCACCGATCACCGGGATCCGCGAGTAGCCCGAGCGCAGTGCCAGCGAGGTGAGCTGGCGCAGTTTCTTGTGCTTCTCGATGTAGACCATGTCGGTCCGCGGCACCATCACCTCGCGGGAGATGGTGTCACCGAGCTCGAACACCGAGTGGATCATCTGCCGCTCGCCGGACTCGATCACCGCGGACTTCTCCGCATAGTCGACCAGCGCCCGCAGCTCGGCCTCGGTCGCGAACGGGCCCTCGGCGAATCCCTTGCCGGGGGTGAGCGCGTTGCCGATCATGATCAGTACCTTCGGCAGCGGCCCGAGGATCCGGGTCACCGCCATCACCGGCCCGGCCGAGATGATCGCGAACCGGTCCGAGTGCTGCCGGCCGAGTGTCCGCGGCGCGACCCCGATGATCACGTACGAGATCAGCACCATCACCACGGCGGTGATCAGGATGTGCTCCCAGGTGACCTCCAAGACCTCCGAGAGCGCCTGGGTGACGAGCACGATCGCGGTGATCTCGCAGCTCAGCCGGAGCAGCAGCAGCGAATTCAGGTAGCGCGGCGCGTCGGACAGCAACGCGCTCAATCGAACAGCCCGCAGGTTGCCCTGCTCAACCTGCTCGTTGGCCCGCACCTTCGAGTACGACGACAGTGCCGCCTCCGCGCCGGCGAACAAACCGGCGAGCAGCACGAGCACCGCAGCAACGACCAGGAGTACTAGGTCGTGAGAGCTCACGGCAACGTCACTGTCCTTCGAGTCGATTCCCGGGGGCGCGCCAGGCTTCGAGCAGCCGGCCTTGGATGTCCCACATCTCCGCCTTCTCGGCCGGTTCGGCGTGGTCGTACCCGAGCAGGTGCAGGATGCCGTGGACGGTCAGCAGCTCCAGCTCGGCCCACGTGCCGTGGCCGGCCTTGGCGCCCTGAGCGGCCGCGACGGTCGGGCACAGCGCGATGTCGCCGAGATGCCCGAGGGGCAGCTCGGCGTCGTCACCGCCGTCCGAACCCGGTCGCAGCTCGTCCATCGGCCAGGACATCACGTCGGTCGGTCCCGGCAGGTCCAGGAACTCGACGTGGTACCTGGCCATGGTGTCTTCGTCGACCAGCTTGATCGACAGCTCGCACTCCGGGTGCAGCCGCAGCGACGACATCACGAACCGGCTCAGCCGCATCAGTCCGCCACCGTCGATCTCGACGCCGGACTCGTTGTTCACTTCAACGTTCATCTTTGGTGCTCAGCGCCCCGTTGTCCTTCGTAGTTCTCGTACGCCGACACGATCCGGCCGACCAGCTTGTGCCGGACCACGTCGTGCGAGGTGAGCCGGCAGAACTCCAGGTCCTGGACACCCTCGAGGATGCCCTGGACGACCCGCAGTCCCGAGTTCGTCCCGGTCGGCAGGTCGACCTGGGTGACGTCACCGGTGACGACCATCTTGGAGCCGAAGCCGAGCCGGGTGAGGAACATCTTCATCTGCTCCGGCGAGGTGTTCTGCGCCTCGTCCAGGATGATGTAGGCGTCGTTCAGGGTCCGGCCGCGCATGTAGGCCAGTGGCGCGATCTCGATCGTGCCGGCGGTCAGCAGCCGCGGGATCGACTCCGGGTCGAGCATGTCGTGCAGGGCGTCGTACAGCGGGCGCAGGTACGGGTCGATCTTCTCCGACAGCGTGCCGGGCAGGAAGCCGAGCCGCTCACCGGCCTCGACGGCCGGCCGGGTCAGGATGATCCGGGAGACCTCCTTGGCCTGCAGCGCCTGGACCGCCTTGGCCACCGCCAGGTAGGTCTTGCCGGTACCGGCCGGGCCGATCCCGAACACGATCGTGTTCTTGTCGATGGCGTCGACGTAGCGCTTCTGGTTCAGCGTCTTCGGCCGGATGGTGCGGCCGCGGCTGGACAGGATGTTCTGGGTGAGCACGTCGGCCGGGCTCTCGCCGGTGGCCTGCTTGACCATCGCGATACTCCGCTCGACCGAGTCGGCGGTCAGGCCGTGCCCGGTCCGGATCACCACGACCAGCTCGTCCAGCAGCCGCTCGGCCAGCGCCAGTTCGGCGGGTTCGCCCTTCAGCGTGATCTCGTTGCCGCGGACCAGGATGTCGGCGGCGAACTCCTTCTCGATGATGCGGAGGAACTCGTCCCGGGCTCCGAGCAGGGCCACCATGTCGATGCTGTTCGGCACGACGATCTTGTGCGCCGCCTGCGGGGTCGCGGTGGCGCCGTCTGCACGCGCCTCCGGTTCGATACTGCGTGGCCTGGACAGGCTCTTCCTCCTGAAACTGTATCTGTTGAAAACTGGGTGGTGATCCGTCCATGCTAGCCGCCCCGGTGGACACCCCCACTGTCTTTTTCCTGGGACACGCCTCGGGAGGGTCGTTCGGCGGGCGCCTGGACCCCGCCCGGGGAGACCCGGCCCGGTGCGGCGACCCCGGCCTGCAGCCTGTGCAACTCGGCCACTTCCGGTGAAACCACGGCCACTTCTTCGGCAACCTCCGCTTGTTCTTCGGCGGGTTGCACCTTCGGCCCGGCCTGCTCCAGTTGCAGCCGGGTGTCCCGCTCGGCGGTCCACTCCGGAGTGGGGTGCAGGTTCACCACCACGTTGTCGGCCGGCCGGACCAGCTCGTCGAGCGCGGCCCGGCGGGCCAGCTCGGCCTCCTGCGGCGGCAGCTCCCGGGTCTGCTCGTAGGCACGCACCATCCGGTACGTCGCCTCAACCGCGGCCAGCGTGGACCCGGACGATTCCGGCGGTGAGTCGAACTCGTCGGCATGCGTGTTGCGGTGCTCGTCCAGCCCAATCACATGGCCCGGCGTGAACACGTGCAACGACTGGACCCGCGCTGTCGGATCGCCGTCGTACACCGAGAGTTCTCGCCAGGCGTGCGCACCGGAGTAGCTGTCCTGCAAGGCGTGCACGGCCGCACCGAGGTGCATCATCTCGTCGCGCGGTGACTCGGCCGCGTGCGCCGCGGCCAGTTCCTCGAAGAGGTACTCGGTGTTCGACCGCAGGTTGTCGGCACCGCGCCGGTACGGGTCGGCCATGAAGTGTTCTCGCTGAGCGTCAGGGTTCGCATACGCGGAGTGCGCGGTCTTCCCAGGGCCGACGTACACGAAGGGCAGGCCGGTGCCGTTGAAGTTCTTGATCACGCCCGCACCCAGCGGGCGGTCCTGGTAAGCCTGGGCCTCGTCGAGCTGCTTGGAGTAGTCCGCCTGGCTCAAACCATCACGGGGCTGGGCCTGGTACAGCTTCTCGACAGCCTTGTAGGTGATCTCCCGATGGCCGCACCAATGGCCGTCTCCGTGCTGCTTCATGTACAGAGCGTGCCATCGAGTTGGTTCACCAGATCCTGTTGTCAACCTGGGACGAGGCCTTCGCGTCTCTGTTGTGTGGCACAACCTGCGGTGGTGTACGAAGAGTGCGTGACACATGAGTCCTCGTGGAATGCCGACGAGGCGCTGACGGCTGTCTACACGGCGCACTACACGTCGTTGGTCCGCCTCGCCGCCTTGCTGCTGCGTGACACCGGAACGGCGGAGGAGATCGTGCAGGACGCGTTCGTCGCGATGCACGGCCGCTGGAACCGGCTGCGCGACCCCCACAAGGCACTCGCCTACCTGCGCACCGCCGTGGTCAACCGCACCCGCTCCCGCCAGCGCCACCTGGTGGTGGTCGACAAGCACATGCCGCGCAGCCTGCCGGACGAACCGAGCGCCGAGCAGGCCGCGCTCCGGACCGCCGAGACCGACCGCGTGATCGAGGCGATGCGCAACCTGCCGGAGAAACAGCGCACCGTGATGGTGCTGCGGTACTACGGTGACCTGTCGGAGGCGGAGATCGCCGACACGATGGGCATCAGCCGGGGATCGGTGAAGAGCCACGCCGCGCGAGCGACCAAGTCGCTGCGCCAGCTCCTGGAGCGGACCGCATGAACGACCAGCCGAATGACCCGTTCGACGAGATGATGCGGCGATCCCTGGCCGAGGAGGCCGACCGGATCGAGCCGACCGACGCCCTGCCCGAGATCCTGACCCGTGCCCACACCGTACGGCGCCCGGTCGCGCGCCGACCGTGGGTCCTGACGGCTGGCCTCGCCGCGGTCGGGACCGCCGCAGCCGTCGGTGCGTTCACCGTCTTCAACGGCAACCTGAACACCGCGAACGAAGGTGACGCGGTCGCCGGCCAGGGCAATGTCACGTCGGCCAGCGGCGCACCGAGCACCCCGCCGGACACCCCGCGAAGCGAACCGACCAAGGCGCCAACCGTGCCACCGACCGAGGACAAGTCGGTCTCTACTCAGCCCCGACGCGGAGTACCCGAGCAGCCCGTGACCGGCAAGCCCGTCCCGGTCTACTGGCTGGGCAACGCGATGGCCGGCAAGTCTGTCAAGAAGCCCGCTGCGCAGGCGAGATCGTCGGCCCGGCTCTACCGAACCTGGTCCAAGGTGAGCGGGCGGCCGGCGTACCAGGCAGTCAAGATCATGACGACGAGGCAGCCCGAAGATGCCGACTACTACTCGGTCTGGAAGGGCGCCGAACTGAACTCGGTGACCCTGGACAGCGACGTGGTCACCGTCGACTTCAAGCAACTCCCGCAAGGCCGGATGGACGCGGAACTCGCCGAAATGGCCGCCCAGCAACTCGTCTACACCGTGCAGGGTGCCCTCAACGACAGCAGCCGCCCGATCCAGATCACCCAGAGCGGCCGGACCGGCATCCGCCTGTTCGGCCAGGTCGACACCAGCCAGCCGCTGGGCCGCGCGCAGGCGCTCGACGTACAGGCGCTCGTCTCGATCGAGTCACCGACCGAAGGGGCCCTGGTGAGCGGCAGCCTCGTCACCGTCCAAGGCACAGCCGCCGCCTACGAGGCAACGGTCAACTACCTCGCCACGAACCTGAAAACCGGCCAGCAGTACGGCAGCGTCGTCAACGCCAAGGAAGGCCAGAAGTTCTCGCCCTTCACCATCGAACTCAAACTCGAGCCAGGCCCCTGGCAACTCGAGGCCTACCTGCTCTCCCCCGGCGACGACTCAATCAGCGACATGGACACCAAAACCATCGAGGTCCGCTAGCAGCCACCGGGAGCGCGACGTCGAACTCGATCGTTCTCAGGCTTGGTTCATGGCTCGAGCTCCCACAGAGCGCTGATCGGCATCGCGCGCAGCTTCGGGCCGAAGGGGAGGGTCTGCTGCCCCGTGTGCAGGACCACGCCTGCGATGAAGTCGTCGCCGAGTCGGTCCTGGAGATGCCGAAGGCCGCGGAAGTCGTCGGATCGTGGCGTCGATGATGCTTTGACTTCGATGCCCACCACCTGGCCGCGGCGGTTCTCCAGCACGGCATCGACCTCAACCTGGTCACGGGTGCGGTAGTGATACAGATCGACACGGGTGTCGTTCCAGCTCTGCTGCCTGGCGAGTTCCATCAGCACGAAGCCTTCGAGCAGCGGGCCGAACGGGCTCCCCGGTCGCTTGAACTGTGCGGCATCGGCTCCCACCAGGTTCACCGCGATCCCCGAGTCGGTCACGGCGACCTTCGGGGTGCCGGTGACTCTGGTGCTGAGGTTGCGCGACCAGGCCGGGATCAGCTTGATCAAGAAGATCTCCTGCAACAGGCTCACGTACCGCGCGACCGTGTGATTCGCCAGCCCTGCTTTGCCGGCCAGCTCATTGATCACCAACTGCCCACCCGAACGAGCGGCGATCAACCGGACCAGCTTCTCCATCTCACCGACCTTCTCGATCTCGCCGACCTGGCTGACGTCACGGGTGATGAGATTGCTGACGTACGAATCGAAGAACCGCTGCCGCCGGCGTGGCTGATCACGAGCGACCGCCTCCGGGAAACCACCCCGCACGACCCGATCGGCATATTCCGTACGCTCGAGGCTCGACACGTGCCGCAGATCAGGGCCATGAGTGAAGATCGCGTCGATGAATCGATCAGGTCTTCCGTCGATCTCACCTTGCGCGAACGGCCACAACTCGATCGTCTCCATCCGCCCCGGAAGCGCATCCGGCAACGTCCGCAGACCCAAGACCCGCGCCGACCCGGTCAGCAGGAACTGCCCCGGAACCGATCGCGCGTCGACCCGGGACTTGATCGAGAGAAGGAGCTCCGGGAGTCGCTGGATCTCGTCGATGATCATCGGCTTCGGCCCGGCCACGAACCCTCTGGGGTCCTCTTCAGCCGCCCCGCGGATGTCGGCGTCGTCAAGGGTGTACCACTCCGCGTCCGCGGCGGCCCCGACAAGCCGGACCAGCGTGCTCTTACCGCTCTGCCGCGCACCGTTCACCAGAACAACCCGGGTATCGGCCATCGCCTCCTCTATCAGCGCACGCGCATGGCGTGGCAGGACCCGCCCCAACGGCGACGCAGGCTCGGCGCGGGGCTCCAGATTGTCGTTCACCCCTCGAGTATGGCACCCGACTGCAAATTTGCCGTGCCTCTGCCTGCAAATCTGCCGCTTCTTAAGTGCAAATCTGCCGCCGAGGTGACTGCAGATCTGCCATCCCTCACTCCTGCTGGCCGGCGCACGCCTGGCATGGCTGTCTGCACCACTTCCAGAGAGGCTCGTCCCAGGCCCCACAGGGACGAGTACGCCGCCGCCATCCATTGCCGACCTCAGCAGGCCGCACACGCCTGAACCACCGTCGGCCCGGGCGGGTAAGACCGCAGATCCACGCGCGACGCGCACGGGTGGGTGAGCTACCCCAGCCCTGTTAGGTCCAGCGGGAGTGGGCGAGTAGGGCGGAGGCGGCGGCTACGCCGGCGGTTGAGGTGCGGAGGACTGTGGCGCCTAGGCGGACTGGGGTGACGGCGAAGGTGGTTAGTTCGGAGGGGGTTATGCCGCCTTCGGGGCCGATGACGATGACGATGTCGCCGGTGGGGGGTACGGCGAGGCCGGCGAGGGGCGTGGTTGCTTCCTCGTGCAGGATGACGGGGAGCGCCGCGTCTTGGAGGAGTTTGGCGATTTCGGCGGTGGTGGCGATCGGGGCTACCTCGGCGAACCAGGTGCGGCGGGACTGCTTGCTGGCCTCGAAGGCCCAGGCTTGCCACTTGGCGAACGTCTTGGCGGATCGCTCCGGGTTGCTGCGGAATTGGCTGCGTTCCGCGTTCCACGGCACGATCACGTCGGCGCCGACCTCGGTCAGCATCTCGACGGCCAGTTCGGCCCGCTCGCCCTTCGGCAAGGCCTGTACGACGACCAGTCGCGGCGTACTGGCTGGGTCGGTCCCGCGCTGGTCGACGGTGATGGTCAACCCGGTCTTCGAGGCGGTCGCCACCGGACCCTCGGCCCACGAACCGCGCCCGTCGGTCAGGCGGATTCGCTCGCCGGGGCCGATCCGCCGTACGACGGCGGCGTGCCGGCCTTCGGCGCCGTCCAGTGTCAGCTCCTCGCCGTCCAGCTCGGCGGCGAAGAAGACCGCGACACCCATCGCTTAGTGCTGGCCGAAGGCGTCGCGGAGGCGGCCGAAGACACCCTTGTGGGTGGCCTGGATCTGACCCTGCGGCCGCTCCTCGTCGCGCGCCACGGCGAGTTGCCGGAGCAGCTCCGCCTGGCTGTCGTCGAGTTTGGTCGGGGTCTCGACGATGATCTGCACGATCAGGTCGCCGCGACCCGCGTGCCGCAGCCGCGGCACACCGCGTGCGGTCAGTGTCATCGCCGTACCGGACTGCGTGCCCGGGCGGACCTCCAACGGAGTGGTCTCGCCCTCCAGTGTCGGCAGGTCGATCGTCGTACCGAGTGCGGCCGCCGTCATCGGGAGCGTGACCGTGCAGTGCAGGTCGTCGCCGTTGCGGGTGAAGACCTCGTGCTGCTCGACCTCGATCTCGACGTACAGGTCGCCGGCCGGGCCGCCGCCGGGGCCGACCTCGCCCTGACCGGACAGCTGCACGCGGGTGCCGGTGTCGACGCCGCCGGGGATCTTCACGGTGACAGTACGGCGGGAGCGGACCCGGCCGTCGCCCGCACACTCGACGCACGGGTTGGGGATGGTGGTCCCGAAGCCGCGGCAGTTCGGGCAGGGGCGCATCGTGCGCACCTCACCGAGGAACGAGCGCTGAGTGTGGGTCACCTCGCCACGGCCGTGGCAGATCTCGCAGGTGACCGGCTCGGAGCCGGCCGCCGCACCCGAACCCGAACAGGTCGGACACAGTACGGCGGTGTCGACCTTCAGCTCGCGGGTCGTCCCGAAGGCCGCCTCGGCGAGGTCGATCCGCAGCGGGATCAGCGCGTCCTGGCCGCGCCGCGTCCGCGGCCGCGGACCACGAGTCGCGCCACCGGTCTGGCCGAAGAACGCATCCATGATGTCGGTGAACGTGAACGCCTGGCCGCCGCCGAACCCACCGGGACCGCCACCGGCGGACGCGAACGGGTCGCCGCCGAGATCGTGCATCTGCCGCTTCTGCGGGTCGCTCAGCACCTGGAACGCGCGGCCGATCTCCTGGAACTTGTGGTGCGCGTCCTCGGAGTCGTTGACGTCGGGATGGTACTGGCGTGCCAGCTTGCGGTACGCCTTCTTGATCTCGTCCGCTGAAGCGTCACGGCTGACGCCCAGGACGGCGTAGTAATCGGTGCTCATACTCCAGACCAGGGGTTAAGTGAGTGCATCAGGATTCAGCCAAAATCTGGCTGACATAGCGCGCGACAGCCCGTACGGCGCCCATCGTGCTCGGATAGTCCATGTGGGTCGGGCCGACGATGCCCAGCGTGGCCAGCGCCTCCGACTTGGACCCGTAGCCGGTCGCGACCACCGAGGTGGTGGCCAGTTCCTCGTACGGGTTCTCGTGACCGATGCGGACCGTCAGGGTCTGCGGGTGAGTCGCCTCACCGAGCAGCTTGAGCAGGATGACGTGCTCCTCCAGCGCCTCCAGCACCGGCTTCACGTTCCGCTCGAAGTCGTCGCCGTACCGGGTCAGGTTGGCCGCGCCGCCGACTGCGATCCGCTGCTCACCCATCTCGTCGGTGAACGCCTCGAGCAGGGTGGTGACGATCGCGGCCACCAGCGGCCGGTCGTCCGGAGCGAAGTTGTCGGCGACCAGGCCCAGCGAGGTGGTGGCCTCGGTCAGTCGCTGACCGGCCATCGCCGTGTTCAGCCGCGACCGGAGGTCGGCGACCAGCTGCTCGTCGACGTCCTTCGGCAGCTCGACGATCCGCTGCTCGACGCGACCGTTGCTGGTGATCAGAACCAGGAGCAACCGGCGCGGTGTCATCGTGACCACCTCGATGTGCCGGACGCTCGACCGGTTCAGCGACGGGTACTGCACGATCGCGACCTGGCGGGTGATCTGGGCAAGCAGCCGGACGGTGCGCCGTACGACGTCGTCCAGGTCGACCGCGCCGCCGAGGAAGGACGTGATGGCCTTCTTCTCGGCCGCGGACAGCGTCTTGACCGTGCTCAGCTTGTCGACGAACAGCCGGTAGCCCGCATCGGTCGGGATCCGGCCGGCGCTGGTGTGCGGCTGGGTGATGTACCCCTCCTCCTCCAGCGCGGCCATGTCGTTGCGCACCGTGGCCGGGGAGACACCGAGGTTGTGCCGGTCGACGAGTGTCTTCGAGCCGACCGGCTCGTGGGTCGCCACGTAGTCCTCGACGATGGCGCGGAGTACATCCAGCTTGCGCTCGTCCAGCACGCGCACCACCCTCTCCCACGCTTGGCACTCACAAAGTCAGAGTGCCAGTCTAGGCGGTGTCGGGCGTCGCTCCCAACGGAACGGCTGCGGGGCGCGTCACTGTACTGGCCACATCCAAGGGCTGGTCCTGGACGGCAGAGTCGATAAAAGACTCCAGTACGTCGAGCACGTGGTACGCCAGCTCGCCGTTCGCCCGGTGCGGCTCGCCGTTGCGCAAAGCCCGGGCCATGTCCGCCACGCCGACGCCCCGACCCGCTCCGGCGTACCCACCGGCGACCGGTGCCTCGGTCCACTCGCGCTGCTCCGGCGTGACGAGCTCAACCGTCCCGTCGAAGCCATTGGGGTCCGGAACCGACAGACTGCCGTCAGTACCGTGCACCTCGATCCGTGGCAGCCGTCCAGCCCACACGTCGAACGACATCAGCACCGTTGTCAGCGCACCGGACTCGTGCTCCAGTACGCCGGTCACATGCGTCGGGACCTCCACCGGGAACACAGCCCCGGCCCGGGGACCGGTGTGGATCATCCGCTCCTGCTTCGACTGCCCGGCTCGCGCAGTGACCCGCCGTACCGGTCCGAGGAGCGTGACCAGGCTGGTCACGTAGTAGGGACCCATGTCGAGAACCGGGCCGCCGCCGGGCTGGTAGTAGAACTCGGGCGCCGGGTGCCACAGCTCGTGGCCGGGCGTCACCATGAAAGCGGTCGCAGCATGCGGTACGCCGATGTCCCCGCGATCGATCACCGCGCGCGCAGTCTGCGTGCCGGTGCCGAGGACGGTGTCGGGGGCACAGCCGATCCGCAGGTCGTTCGCAGCGGCGTACTTGAGCAGCGGCTCGGCCTCGATGCGATCCATGGCCAGCGGCTTCTCGCCGTACACGTGCTTGCCAGCACTCAGAGCAGCCTGATGTACGGCGGCATGCGCGGCCGGGATCGTCAGGTTGACCACGATGTCGACGTCGTCGGCGGCGTACAGCTCATCCGGAGTGAGCGCGCGGACGCTGTCCGTGGCGACCGCCTGGGCGCGCGCGAGGTCCAGGTCGGCGACTGCGACCACCTCGACCCCCGGGAGCTTGGCCAGGTGATCTAGGTAGGTGCCAGAGATGACTCCGGTGCCGACAATGCCAACGCGGGTCACTTGCTCGCCCACAGCAGCCCCCGCTCGATGATCGTGCGCACCTCGGGGACGTCGAAGTCGTCGAGCTTGTGGCCGACCGTGCAGACGAACACGCGACCCTCACCCCACGTGCGTGTCCAAACCGCCGGCATCACCGCACCCTCGATCCACGGGAAGTCCGGGTGCGAGGCGAGCGTGGTGGTGGCCAGTACGTCGTTGGTCGGGTCCACGTGCAGGTAGTACTGCTCGGTGTGGACGTCGAAGTGCGTGATGCCCTCGACGATCGGGTGCTCCGCGATCACCTCGACGCGGTAGTCGGTGAAGTTGTGCGGGTGCGAGATGAACTGGCCGCCGGTGACGAAGTGGTAGTCGGGGTTGTCCCGGAACGAGTCCACGATCCCGCCGTGCCAGCCGGCGAACCCGGTCCCGCCGCGGATCGCGTCGGCCAGGCTCCTGATGTGCTCCGGCTTGGTCTCCCCCATCGAGACGCACTGCAGCACCAGGTCGACACCGTCGAGGTCCAGGTAGCTCTCGGTGCTGTCCGACGTGGTGACGTCGTACCCGTTCTCCTTCAGGTAGGGGATGAACAGCTCGGTCGCCTCGACCGGCACATGCCCGTCCCAGCCACCCCGCACCACCAGCGCACGCTTTGTCGTCACATCGACCACCCTCGAAAGTTTCGCGGAGACCATCGGAAGATTCGCTCACGACCTTAAGCGCCCGGCCCCGGCGGGGTCTAGGGTCGGCTCATGGGCTGGAAGTTCTGGAAGCAATCGCAGGCGAACACCTTCCCGGGCACACGCCCGCAGGACGTCGTACCGCCGGGCGCGTTCGCGCTGACCATCGAGGACGTCTTCTCGATCACCGGCCGCGGCACGGTGGTGACCGGCCGGGTGCAGGCCGGTAGTGCGGCCGTCGGCGACCAGGTGGTGATCAGCCGGGCCCGGCAGGTGCTGGTCCAGAGCCAGATCGACGGGATCGAGATGTTCAAGAAGTCCGGCCTCACCGTCGCGAACGCCGGGGACAACGTCGGGCTGCTGCTGCGTGGGGTTTCCAAGGACCAGGTGACCAGGGGCGATGTGATCGGCAAGTAGTGTCGTTGCCATGAGCAGTTGGACTGAGCTGGGCGACAGGTGCTGGGTACGTCGGTACGACGAGTTGGACCTGAACGTCGGGCTGGTCGTCGGATCCGGCGGCGCGTTGGTGATCGACACCCGCGCCACAACCGAAGAGGCCGAGGAACTGCTCGGGCACATTCGTGAGCTGACCGACCTGCCGGTGCGGTGGGTGGTCAACACGCACTCGCACTTCGACCACGTGAACGGGAACGGCGTGTTCACGGAAGCGACGGTCTACGCACACGAGAACACGGCGGCCGCGGCGGAGTTGACGGCCGAGACGTTCTCGGTGGCGAAGGTCATCGACATGGGTGATCGCCGGGTCGAACTGCTGTACCTGGGCAACGCCCACACCGCCGGCGACGCGGTGGTCGTCGTACCGGATGTGAACGTGTTCTTCCTGGGCGATCTCGTCGAGGAGTCACAGCCCCCGCAGTACGGCGACGACTCCTTCCCGCTCGAATGGTCGGACACCCTGGAGCGGGTGATCGGGACGATGCCGGCGGGCGCGGTCGTCGTACCGGGTCATGGTGCAGTGGTCGACGCGGCGTTCGCGACCGAGCAGTCCGCGGAGCTCGGTCAGGTCGCGAACACGATCTCCGACCTGCACCACGGCGGGAAGTCCCTCGAGGACGCGCTGAAGCACACCGAGGGCTGGCCGTGGGACGGCGCCGACCTGCAGCACGCGATCAAACGCGCGTACGGCGTGCTCGGGCCGCCGCGGCGGCCGACGATCCCGCTGCTCGGCCCCAGCTGACAGACACCGTCAGTTGCCCCAACGTGCACAAGTGCACGATCGATGCGACAACTTGATCATCGGTACACCTAACTCCCCTACCGTTCTGCCATGACCGAACCGCAGAACAGCAACAACTTCCAGCCGCCGCAGGACAACGTCCCGCCGCCGCCTCCGGGACCGCAGTTCCAGCAGCAGCCGGGCTTCCAGCAGCAGCCTGGGTTCCAGCCGCCGCCGTACCAGCAGCAGCCGCTGAGCCCGCAGGACGAGCGCACGTGGTCACTGCTCGCCCACATCGGCACCATCGTGCTGGGCTTCATCGCCCCGCTGGTCGTGCTACTAGTCCAGGGCGAGAAGTCGCCGATGGTGCGCGCGCACTCGGTGGAGTCGCTGAACTTCCAGATCACCGTCACGATCGGGTACGTCATCTCCTCGATCCTGATGTTCGTGATCATCGGCATCTTCACGTTCTTCGCGCTCTGGATCGCCGCGCTGGTCTTCGCGATCCTGGCCACCATTGCCGCCAGCAAGGGCCTGCCCTACAAGTACCCGTTTGCTTTGCGCCTCGTGAAGTAGCAGTTACTCGTTGACACAGGTTCGGTGAAAGGCGCAACTTGATCCATGGCCACGACTGAGCAGACCACGCACCCCGACGGCCGGGTCGAACTGACCGATCCGGACGCGATCGCGACCAGCCGGTACGGGAACGCGGAGCTCGCTCCGACCCGGCTCCGCGACCGGAACTGGACGACGTACAACTACGCCGCCCTGTGGATGGGGATGGCGCACAACATCCCCAGCTACCTGCTGGCCGCGGGGCTGGTCGCGCTCGGGATGAACTGGCTGCAGGCGTTCGTCACGATCACCCTGGGGAACCTGATCGTGCTCGTCCCGCTGTTGCTGAACAGCCACGCCGGGACGAAGTACGGCATCCCGTTCCCGGTCTTCGCGCGCGCCTTCTACGGCGTCCGCGGGGCGAACTTCCCGGCCCTGCTGCGGGCGTTCATCGCCTGCGGCTGGTTCGGGATCCAGACCTGGATCGGCGGGCAGGCGATCTACGTGATCGTCGGCGAGCTGTTCGGCAAGGGCTGGACCGACGCGTCCGCGGTCGGTGGTCACCCGTGGACGCTGTGGCTCAGCTTCGGCTTCTTCTGGCTGCTGCAGATGGTGCTGATCTGGCGCGGGATCGAAGGCCTGCGCCGGTTCGAGAACTGGGCGGCGCCGCTGGTCACGGTGGCCTTCCTGGCGCTGATGATCGCGATCCTGGTCAAGGCCGGCGGCTTCGGCCCGATCCTGTCGCAGCCGTCGAAACTCGGCTGGGACGCCGACTTCTGGAAGATCTTCGCGCCGTCGCTGATGGGCATGATCGCGTTCTGGGCGACGCTCAGCCTGAACATGCCGGACTTCACCCGGTTCGGCAAAGGCCAGCGCCAGCAGGTGATCGGGCAGATCATCGGCCTGCCGACGACGATGTCGTTCATCGCGCTGGTCTCGATCATCACCACCTCGGGCACGGTCCTGGTCTACGGTTCGGCGATCTGGGACCCGGTCGAGCTCACCCGCCGCTTCGAGAACCCGGTCGTGGTCACGATCGGTCTGATCATGGCGATCCTCGCGACCATGTCGTGCAATGTCGCGGCCAACGTCGTCAGCCCGTCGTACGACTTCGCGAACGCACTGCCGCGCTGGCTGAACTTCCGCACCGCCGGTCTGCTCACCGGCGTGATCGGCATCGTGATCCAGCCCTGGCGGCTGATCTCGGACCCGTCGATCTACATCTTCGTCTGGCTGTCGTTCTACGGCGGCCTGCTCGCCTCGGTCGCCGGTGTGCTGATCGCCGGCTACTGGTTCATCGACCGTACGGCGCTCGCGCTGCCCGACCTCTACAAGTCGTCCGGCCGCTACTGGTACTCGTCCGGCTGGAACTGGCGCGCAGTCGTCGCCACCCTCTTCGGTTCCCTCCTCGCTGTCGGCGGCGCCCACTCCGAACCAGGCAAAGGCCCCTTCCCCGTCGACGGCCTGATCCCCTTCCTCAAGCCCTTGTACGACTACTCGTGGGTCGTCGGCCTAGTCGCCGGTTTCGCTGTCTATTTCCTGCTCAGCAAACCGGTACGGTTGGCGCGTGGCTGATCGGTATGGGAACGACGTACTGAGTGGGGACTGGCGCAAACCCAAGAACGGGCGGACCGTCGAGGTCGAGATCGAGAAGGGCATGGTCGTCGAGGAACCCACGTCCGGGTTCGTCGGGGCGATCGTGCGCTGGGAGCACGGTGTCGTCGACCTCGAGGACCGGCACGGCAAGATCCGTTCGTACCCGATGGGTCCGGGGTTCTGGCTGGACGGCAAACCGGTCAGCCTGACCGCGCCGAAGAAGGCCGGTCCGGCCAAGAAGACCCGTACGGCGTCCGGTTCGGTCGCTGTCGACAATGTCCGGGCGAAGGTGGCGCGGGCGAGCCGGATCTACGTCGAGGGCCGGCACGACGCCGAACTGGTCGAGAAGGTCTGGGGCGACGACCTGCGGATCGAGGGCGTCGTCGTCGAGTACCTCGAAGGGATCGACGACCTGCTCGGGATCGTGAACCGGTTCCAGCCCGGCCCCGGCCGCCGGCTCGGCGTCCTGGTCGACCACCTGGTCGAGGGCTCCAAGGAGTCCAAGATCGCCGCGCAGATCGACAACCGGTACGTGCGGATCGTCGGGCACCCGTTCATCGACGTCTGGGAGGCGGTCAAGCCGTCCTCGGTCGGTATCAAGGCCTGGCCGCGGATCCCGCACGGCCAGGACTGGAAGAAGGGCGTGCTGCAGTCGTTCGGCTGGCCGGCCACCGACCAGGCCGACGTCGCCGCGGCCTGGAAACACATCCTGTCCAAGGTGAACAGCTTCGCCGACCTCGACCCGAGCCTGCTCGGCCGGGTCGAGGAGCTCATCGATTTCGTGACGCTGGACTGATCTCCGGCAACCGCTTCTCGATCCAGGCCTTGATCAGCCGGCGCGCCCGCCGTACATACCAGGTCAGGGCACCGAGCAGCGCACCCGCGGCCAGCACCATCCCGGCCAGTACGGCGGCGATGATCCGCACCCCGGCGGTGTCGACCACGCCGGCGACGATCAGCAGCACGATGCCGAGACCGAGCGCGGCCAATGGCATCCACGGCTCGAAGAGCAGTGGGCGCTTGGCCTCTGTCAGTTTGGCTCCACGCACGACTCGGCCCCACACGGTCTCCCGCGCCGGTTTGGTGAACCAGCGCGCGGTGCGCAGCAGCCACGTCTCCGGCTGGTGCTTGCGACCAGCCATCGCCTTGACCATGTTGCCCACCTGCGGACCGAGACCGCCCGAGACGTCAACCATTCGATCTGCAAGGCCTTTGGTCGTCGCACGTCCCTCGGCTGACTGGTTCAGCTCGTCGCGCATCGTCGTCAGCGCACTGAGCCCTGCCTCGGCCGGGAAGTCCTCGGCCAGCCGCTGGATCCGGTCCGCGACCGCTTGCGGCTTCCAGTCCTCGGCCTCCAGCACTTGACGCTGCGTCTCCCGGATCCAGTCCTTGTCGGCGCCGAGCATCGCGCCGAGATGCGCCACACAGTGCAGGCGGCCCATCAGCCAGTCCCAGCGCCGCCAGTCCGCGGCGCCGAACGCACCGAAGTGCCCGACCTGACTGCCGTACAGAATGCGGTCCTTCAGATCGTCGGCGATCGATCCAGCCGGCAGATCATCCAGCAGGGTCAAGGGAATGTCCGGTCCGAGCCGGAGGAACTGGAACGGCGCACTGCGCTGCTGCGGCGTCCGCGCCGACGTACAGCGCGAAACGATCTCCACTTCGAGCGCGGTCTCGACCAGGTTCCAGCCGATCACCGCGACCAGTTCCGCGAACGCCGTACCGAGTGCCTGCTGGATCTGCAGGTCCTCGAAGATGTCGGTCAGGCCGACCGCTACCGCCTCCGCGCCACCGGCCGGTCGCAGATCAAGGTCCGCCGTGGTGAGCTGCTCGGTCAACGCATCGCGGACGGCCTGCGCCTTGAGCAGACAGTCGCTGGTCGCCTGCAGCCGCCGCTCGAGCTCGGCGCGTTCGTCGGCGGGCGCGACACTGATCCGGTTCCGCAGTGAGCGCAGGATCAGCCGGATGACGCGCTCGGCCGCGCCGGTCCCCCACACCCAACGCGCCTCGCCGTTCTGTTGCAACGGCTGGATCCCGCCATCCGGATCCGGGACCCACGGGTGGTCGGTCGCGAGGATCTCGTCGATCTCCCGCTCGGACAAAGCGGTGGCCGCGTCGAGCACGGTGGACTGGTCGTGGCTCGCGATCGTGACGGCCTCCCAGATTCCCCCGGCAGCCCGGCCGCGCGAGTACGCCGGTTGCAGCGCGGCCGCGGCGGAATGCAGCCGCTCCCGTTCAGCTGATTGCTCCATGCAACGATCGAAGAGTCGCTGGGTGTCGGACCAGGACGCATCCGCCTCCAGCAGCAACCGCTCGAGCTGCTCGACATCGGAGCGGAAGTCCACCTCGCGCGGGAACTGCACGGCCGACAACGCCGCCACTCGCCAACTCGGTTCCTTGGCCTCGGGAAGCGCGGTCGACGCACTCCCGATCCCGGCCGACGGTACGACGTACAGGACGTATCTGCTCGCCCGTCCGGCGACCGGCCGGCGCGCGACCACGTCGAGCACCGGACCGAACGGCGCGTTGTCGAGCACGCCACCATCGACCAACCAGGCACCCGACTCGGCGGTCGTCGGCTGCATCCGTGGCGGCGACGAGGCCAGCTTCGGCGTCTCCAGCACCGGCCCGAACGCGGCCGGGAACGACGCACTCGCCCGCGCGGCCCGGGCGAGCAGCTTGGTGTCCTTCAACCCGTTCGTGTCCTTGACCGTGAACGTCCGGGTCGCCCCGTCGTACTTCGCCGTGTTCTCACTGGTGAACTGGAACAGATACCGATGATCCGGTACGACGAATCGCTGGCCGGCCGCGTCCCGCGCTTCGAACTGCTGAACACCAAGGCCGGACGCGGTCACGAACAACGTGACGGGCTCTTCGGCTGCGGTCTCGCCCGCATCGGCGACGCCCTTGATCAGACTGTCGAGCTCCTGCAAGAAGTAGTTGCCGTCCAACACCGAAGTCGACTTCTCGCCGGCCGACGGCACGAGCTTGCCGACCTCGAGCGATCCGAGCCCGACCCACTTCTGTCGCAACCACGGACCGTCCGAACCACCCGGGTCCAAGGTCGATCCGTTCGAGATCGCGGTTGCCAGCAACGATCCATTCAGCCCACCGGCGCTCGTACCGGCGATGACGTCCACGACGACCCGGCGCCGCTCGTCACCGCGCTGGCACAGTTCTCGCCAACGGTCGGCCAGCACCTCGTCGTACGGCTGCGGACCCGGCGCCGCCGACGAACCGGACGCACGCCGGATCAGATCCAGCTCGTGCGTCACACCGCCCATCCACACGGCCAGACTGACACCACCGTTGAGAACCAGCGCGATCCGGATCTCATGCTCACTCATACGTCTCGTCCCCCTAGCCTCACATGTACCACCTTGGTCACTAAGAGGGACGAAAGCAACAGCGGAGCGTGAACAATAGGTTGCCCGGACGAGCAATCACTGAGAGCTTGTCGACCCTCACCCACAGGCGCATCCTGGATTTGGGGGGTGATCGATATGCGCAGAGCGTTATCGGCGGCGGCAGCGATCCTGATGCTGGTCGCGGGGTGCGACGACACGTCGGCGGGCGATGGTCCGCCGGGAGGTACGTCTCCGCCGGAAACGACGGCGCCGACCGAGGAACCGAAGCCGGAACCGACCGATCCGGAGAGCACGCAGACCACGCAGAACAAGCCCGCCATCTCGTTGGCGACCGCGCCGGTCGGAGGCGCCCCCGACGAGGCCGGGATCAGCCAGTGCGCGTCGGTCGCCTGGCTGGCCGGCGAGGTCCCGGACGGCACGGTCGTCACCTTCGGCGAAGTCCACCTCGAGCCGAGCAACATCTTCAAACTCGACCAGGAGTCCTGTGCGGATGACCGTCGGCAATGTCCCGGCCTGGTCATCAGCTCGAACAGGCAGTTCGAGCCGTGCTACGTCGGCGCGAAGCAGGTAGCCAACGGCAACGAGGACCCGAACGTCGTCATCGAGGCCGAGGTCATCTGCAATACCGAGGAGGACTGCCGCAAAGTCCAGAAGGAGGCCAAGAAGCGGGGCACCCAGGTGGAGTTCATCACGGGCGAGCTGCCCACACTCGAGCCCACGGAGACTGTTGAGCCCACCGAGACACCCGAGACTCCGACCGGTGAGTGAGCGATGCCGGACGAGCGATCGCAGGCCGAGCGCTGGGTGAGCTTCGCCGCCGGCATCGTCACGCCGGTGACGCTGATCAGCACGTTGCTCTTCTACTTCGGGTACGTCTCCGCGCGCTCGCAGTACGAGTACTTCGGCATCGACGTCGACACGATCGGCCTGAGCACGCAGGACTACGTGATGCGCAGTCCACAACCGCTGCTCGTCCCACTCCTCGTGCTGACGCTCATCGCGGTGGCAGCGCTCCTTGTGCACAACGCGATCCACCCGACAGCAACCGCCGTACGGCGAGCCACCCGCGTCATCGTCGTCGTACTGCTGCTAGGGGTGGCGGGGCTGCTCGCGTTCCCGCTGATCGGGCAGTTGCCGTACTACGCGCTGATCGTGCCGATGGTGATCGGACTGGCCGCTGCCGCGCTCGCCTACGCCACCTTTCTACGCAGTCGCCTCGATCCGGCGACTCGTGCACCACGCGTATTGATCGGCCTGCTCGCGGTCGCCACGGTGACCTGCGCGTTCTGGGCGACTGCGACAACAGCGCAGTACTCCGGTCGTGGGCTGGCCAAGGGTGATGCGCGGAACCTCGATCGCTTCCCAGTGGTCATCCTGGACACCAAGGAGAAGCTCGCACTGCGGTCACCGGGTCTGGAGGAGACCGCCCTCCGGCCCGGTGCCGGGCAGACGTTCCACTACCGGTACCGCGGTTTGCGGCTGCTCGTGGTCGGCGAGAACCGCATGTTCCTCGTGCCGCAGAACTGGACGGCCTCGAACACGACTGTCGTCGTACCGCTGAACGACTCGGTCCGGGTGCAGTTCCTGTTCCAGAACGATCCGCCGTAGGACTCAGGCGGAGTCGCGGATGATCAGCTCGGTGCCGTAGACCTCGGGGCTGGTCAGGTCGGCGCCGCCGATCTTGGCCAGCAGGATCTCGGCCAACCGCGACCCGAGCTGCTGGATCGGCTGCCGAACCGTGGTGAGCTTCGGGGTCGTCGTGGTCGCCATCACCGAGTCGTCGAAACCGACCACCGCGACATCGGCCGGAACCCGGCGACCGCGCTCGGACAGCACCCGCAGTACGGCGGTCGCCATCAGGTCGTTGGCCACGAAGATCCCGTCGAGATCGGGGTACTTGTCGAGCAGCTCCTGCGCGGCCGCTTCGCCACCGTCGGCGGTGAAGTCGCCGAAGGCAACGGCCTCCGGCAAACCGGCCTCGGTCACCACGTTCTGGTAGCCGGTCAGCCGGTCCAGACCCGCCGTCATGTCGATCGGCCCGGCGACCGTGCCGAGCTTGCGGCGGCCGAGACCCAGCAGATGCTCGACCGCGGTCCGCGCACCAGCCACGTTGTCCACGTCCACACTCGCGACCGGGATGTCGACGCCCAGCGGACGAGCACTGAACACGATCGGCAGCGGCAGTTGCGCGAGCTCCTGCAGCACGTTGTCGCGGCCGTGGTGGCTGATGACGATCGCGCCGTCGACGTGACCGCCGCGCAGATAACGCAGCAACCGCTGGTCATCACCTTCGGCAGGCTCAAGCAGCAGCACCAGCTGGAAGGAGGTCGGGGCGAGCGTCCGGCTCACGCCGCGCAGCATCCCGGCGATGACCGGGTCGGAGAACACCCGGCTGTCCGGTTCCGGTACGACGATCGCGACCGAGTCGGTCCGTCGTGTCACCAGGGCGCGGGCGGCGCGGTTCGGCACGTAGCCCAGCTGACCGATCGCGCGCTCGACCAGCGCCACCGTCTCCGGCAACACCTTGGGCGATCCGTTCACCACCCGGGACACAGTCGCGCGCGAAACCCCGGCCAGTGCTGCGACCTGCTCGAGCGTGGGAGAACCCGTGTCGTCCATCGGCCCTCCCCGTGTCGGTTGGTGTGTGTTCACACCGTATTACTATCCGGGGTTATTTTCTGTCCTACACCCCGAGTGGCGTCAGCCACTCGACCGCGTGTTCGCTGCCTTCTCGGCGTCGTTCAGTGCCTGCTGCCAGGCCGCGTCCGCAGGCTGCTTGCGGTCGTCGACCCGAGCGAGTGCCGCACTGAACACCTGGTTGATCTCACCCTCGCGCGGACCCTTGTGCTGCTTGAGAATCACCGCGCGCGCCCGGTTGACGAAGATCTGTCCGACCGGTGCATTGTTGAAGTAGGCATTGACCTGCGACTTCACCTGCGGGTCGTCGTACGCATCGAGGGTCGACGGGAACGAACCGACCTTCTTGAAGACCTTGACCTGCTGTTCCGGTGCGGTGAGCCACGCCGCCAGCCGGGCCGCCTCGGCCTGCTGCGGCGACTGCTTCGGCACGGTCAGGTAGGACCCGCCCCAGTTGCCGCCACCGCCGGGGAAGACATCGGCAACATCCCATTTGCCCTTGCCATAGCTGCCGGCGTTCTCCTGGATGACGCCGAGCAGCCAGCCCGGGCAGGCCATCGTCGCGAACGCGTCGGAGCGGAAGGCCTTGTTCCAGGCCTCGCTCCAGGCCGGCAACCGCGCGGACAGACCGTCCGCACTGCCTTGCACCACCTGGTCCCAGACGTTCTTCAGCTGCGTGTTCTCACTGCCGAGGAAGCGGTCCTGGTTGGAGTAGTAGGCCTGGATCAGCTGGTTCCGCATCGCCTCCCAGGTCAGCACCGCGGAGTCGTACCAGGCCGAACCCGGCACCTTCTGCTTGAACTTGCGGCCGGTCGCGAAGTACGACGGCCAGTCCGCGAACAGCTTGGCCACCTCGACCCGGTCGGTCGGCAGCCCTGCCTTCGCGAACAGGTCGCGGCGGTAGCAGATCGCCTCGGGCCCGATGTCCGTGCCGTAGCCGATGATCCGGCCGTCCTGGGTGGTCGCGCCGGAGACCTTCCAGTCCAGCCAGCGGTCCTTCAGGTCGTTCGCGCCGTAGTCGCGCAGGTCGGCGAACTGGTCGCCACGGGCCAGGTACTTGTAGATCCAGCTGAGCTCCATCGCCTCGATATCGGCCATCCCGGCGCCGCTGGCCAGGTTCGCGTCGAGGTTCTTGATGTGTGCGTCGACCGTTTCCGCGTGCCGCTCCACGATCCGGATGTTCGGGTGCTCGGCCATGTACTCGTCGTACAGGTCGGCGTAGCCGAACTCGTTGAAGGTCGCGATGGTCAGTTCGATCTTCGGCTGGTCGCCGGAGCTGGTCGAGTCGCCGCCGCAGGAGGCGGCCAGCAACGTCAGCGCGCAGCCGAGCAGTACGGCGATGGGGCGGTGGCCGGCACGGAATCTGCGCCGCATGAAATGGCTCCCTGGAACTGGACGGAGTTGAGAGCGCTCTCGGATCGCGAAAGTGAGCTGAGTTTCGAGCGTTCCCACCGGCTCTGTCAAGCCTTTGCCGATTACTCTCCGGTGCCGAAAGATGCAGGTCAGTACATACCAGGCATCGTTGTCACACTGCGAACCACGCCGATTACCGTCTGCTGAATCTTTACGTTATTCACAGCCAGTTACCAGGTTCGCGATAAGGCGGCTTGTCAGGGCAGGAGATCCCGGACCACTGCGTCGGCCAGCAGGCGGCCGCGATCGGTGAGCACCAAGCGGTCGCCGATGAGGGTGATCAGGCCGTCGGTGACCAGGGTGTCGACGGCGGCTCGGCCGGGGATGTCGAGGACGTCGAGCGGCAAACCTGCGGCCAGGCGAACCTCGAGCAGGACTCGCTCAATCCGGCGGGTCTCGTCGTCCAGGACCTCACGCGCGTGGGCTGGACTGGGACCGGTGGCGAGGCGTTCGGCGTACGCGGTGGGGTGCTTGACGTTCCACCAGCGGACACCGCCGACGTGGCTGTGTGCGCCGGGTCCGATGCCCCACCAGGTGTCGCCGCGCCAGTAGAGCTCGTTGTGGCGGCAGCGGGCGTCTTCGGTGCGGGCCCAGTTCGAGACCTCGTACCAGTTGAGGCCGGCCCGGCTGAGCAGGTTGTCGGCCAGCACGTACTTGTCGGCCAGGTCGTCGTCGTCCGGCATCGGCAATTCGCCGCGCCGAACCCGCCTGGCCAACTGGGTCCCGTCCTCGACGATCAACGCGTAGGCGCTAACGTGATCCGGGTCCGCGGACAGCGCCGACTCCAGCGACGTACGCCAGTCCTCGAGCGACTCCCCCGGCGTGCCGTAGATCAGGTCGAGGTTCACATGCTCGAAGCCCGCCGCGGTCGCTTCCTTGACGGCCTGCAGCGCGCGACCAGGGGTGTGGTGGCGATCGAGGATCTTCAGTACATGCGACGAAGCGCTCTGCATGCCAAAGCTGACTCGCGTGAACCCCGCCTCCAACAACGCTTCGAGGTACGCCGGATCGACCGACTCGGGGTTGGCCTCGGTACTGACTTCCGCGTTCGGCGCCAGACCGAACTCGTCGCGAACCGCCTTGAGCATCGCGCCGAGATCAGCGGCCGGCAGGAGTGTCGGCGTACCGCCACCGAAGAACACCGTCTCGACCGGCCGGTCGAGGTCTGCCAACACCCTGCGCGCGAGCCGGACCTCACCGATCGCAGTCTCGGCGTACGACGCCTGGGAGCCACCGCCGCCGAGTTCCTTGGCGGTGTAGGTGTTGAAGTCGCAGTATCCGCAGCGGGACGCGCAGAACGGGACGTGCAGATAGAACCCGAACGGACGGTCGGCCGCCTCGCGGACAGCGGCATCCGGCAGCGCCCCGTCCTGGGGCGCAACCTCCCCCTCGGGCAACGTTGACGGCACCCGCCCAGTCTACGGACCGCTTCTTGATCGGATCGCCGGGATTCCGTGGTAGCGGAGTGTGCTGAGGCCGTTACATTCGGCTCATGGAGACCGAGGCTCAGCCGGTAGGACGTGGCACCCGGAACGCCGTGGTGGTCGCGATCATGCTCGGGATGCTGCTCGCGGCACTCGATCAGACGATCGTGGCCACCGCGCTGCCGACCATCGTCAGCGACCTGGGCGGTGCGAACCACCTGTCCTGGGTGGTCACGTCGTACCTGCTGGCCGAGACGATCATGACCGCGCTGATCGGCAAGTTCGGCGACCTCTACGGCCGCAAACGCATGTTCCTGCTCAGTGTCGTGCTGTTCCTCGCCGGTTCGGCACTGTGCGGGATGGCCGACTCGATGCTGTGGCTGGTCGGCTCCCGCGCTATCCAGGGACTCGGCGCCGGCGGTCTGATGGTGACCGCGATGGCGGTTATCGCGGACGTCGTACCGCTCAGCGAACGCGGCAAGTACCAGGGCGTGATGGGCTCGGTCTTCGGCGTCTCCACCGTGGCCGGGCCGCTGCTCGGCGGACTGTTCGTCGACCACCTGAGCTGGCGCTGGGCGTTCTACGTGAACATCCCACTCGGCATCGTAGTACTGATCGTTGCCTCGATCACCCTTCCGTCGGTCAAGGCACCAACGAGTCCGAAGATCGACTACCTCGGCATCCTGTTCATCGGCGCGGCCGCGACCGGACTCACCCTCGTGACCACCTGGGGCGGCAACGAGTACGCCTGGGGTTCGACCGTCATCCTCGCGATGATCGCCGGCTCCGTCCTCGCTCTCGCCTTGTTCATCTGGGCCGAACGCCGAGCTCCCGAACCCTTGCTTCCCTTGCGATTGTTCCGATCCGGCGTGTTCACGGTCTGCTCGATCATGAGCTTCATCATCGGGTTCGCGATGCTCGGTGGTGTCACGTATCTGCCGACGTACCTGCAGTTCGTGCACGGCGCCTCGGCGACCGAGTCCGGGCTACAGATGCTGCCGCTGGTCGGAGGCCTGCTGGTCGCCTCGATCCTCGTCGGCCAGGTGATCAGCAAGACCGGTCGCTACCGCATCTTCCCGATCATCGGCACCATCCTGATCGGCGTAGGCCTCTTCCTGCTCTCGCTGCTCACCAACACCACGTCGTACGTCGAGACGGCCGGCTTCATGGTGGTTCTCGGTGTCGGCGTCGGTCTGTGTATGCCGGTCCCAACCGTCGTCGTCCAAAGCACCGTCGACTACTCCGACCTCGGCGTCGCCACCTCCGGCGTCAGCTTCCTCCGCACGATGGGCAGTTCCTTCGGCGTCGCCGTCTTCGGCTCGATCTACGCCCACCAACTTCCGGAGAAGCTCGCTCCCGCCGTACAGAGCGCGCAGATCGACCCACGCCTGGCCCAGACGGTCGAAGGCGTCCGGGGTTTGCCGTCGGCCGCCCGCTCGTTCATCACCGCGGCGTACGCCGACTCCCTGCACGTCGTCTTCCTCTGGGCCGTCCCGGTCGCCGCCCTCGGCTTCCTCACCGCCCTCCTGCTCAAGCAGGTCCCCCTTCGCGACACCGCCCGGATGTCCGCCCGCGACGTCGGCGAGAACTTCGCCGCCCCCGCCTCCTTCGACTCCGAGCACGAACTCCAGAAGCTCGCCGCCCTCGTCGTCCAGCACCATCAACGCAACCCCGCCCCCGAGGTCCTCGCCGAATCCGGCCTCCCCCTCACCACCGCCCAGGCCTGGCTGATCATGCGCGTCTTCCGCGGCGGCCGCGAAACCGGCGCCGCCACCCTCGCCGCGATGACCGCCGACCTCAAGATGCCCCCCGGCGTCCTGGAACCACTGGCCACCCAACTAGTTGCCGCCGGCTACCTCTCCGAAACCCTCGGCCAGTACCGCTTCACCCCCGCGGGCCTGGAAATGTTCCAACGCTTCGTCGGCGCCTTCCGCACCTGGATGCTCACCCGCCTGTCGGAATGGGACCCCGAAAACTCCGAAGCCTTCTCCGCCGCCGTAGACCGGATAGCCACCCAGATGATCGACCAAGGCCAATCCCTCACCACCGGCAAACACGCCGCAACCCTCACCCCGGTCTAAACCACCAGCAACACAATCCCCACCACCCCGAACACCGCGGTAACCACCAGCACCGCCGTCTCCATCCGCGGCTTGGGCCCGTCATCCCGGTCATAAACCTTGTTCGGCGCCCATTCCAACGACACGCCCGACCGTGTGGACAGCGACACCACCACAGCGATCCCCGCTCCCACCGCCAGCCCCACCGGCACACCCCGCTCCACCGGCACCGCCGTACTGGAAACCAGCATCGCCGCCAACCACCCGATCCCGGACGTCACCAACAGCCGAGGCCGAACCCGCCGCGCCACCGCCAACAACCCCAACACCCAAACCAACTCAACAGCCAGCCCGGCCCGCACACTCACCGGCCCGTCCGCCAGCACCGCAGCCACAATCCCGACGACAGCCAGCGTCCCGTTCAGCACACCCCACGGAACGCTCCCGCCGTCCGACCCGAGATACCGATAAAACCGTCGCAGCACATTCATCACCGTACGACGCCGCACCCCGAACCGCAGTTCCGACTAGCAGGGCAGGGTGCCTCGGCGGAGGGCGTGGTTGTTGGTGTTGTTGTCGTCGGACCAGAGGACGGTTTTGGTGCCGGTGGTGCAGGTGGGTGAGATGGCGAAGCCTTCGTTGTTGAGGTTGGTCATGCCGGCGGGGCGGTTGTAGGTCGCGGTGGGGGCGAATTTGCCGGTGGTGTTGAGTTCTAGGGTTGTTGTGCGGCCTTGGCAGCCGTTGTCGCAGGCGGCCCAGAGTCGGCCGGTGGCGGGGTCGAACTCGAGGTCCATCAGCTCGGCGAAGCCGCTTGGGATGGTGGCGACTCGGGTGTAGGTGCTGGTCGACTGGTTCAACGCGTAGGCGTAGATCGTGCCGTTGTCCTCCAGGCCGACGAAGTAGAGGCCAGCGCCGTGATCCGCGTACGCGGCCGGGTTGTACGTCGTACCGGTGCGCTCGTCGCGGAAGCCGTGGGCGGTGAGGAAGGTGTCGGGGATCCACGAGATCGCTTCGAGGCCGCTGTTCGGGTCGACGTCGGGGAGGTCGCTCGTGAGGTTCCACTCTCGGGTTGCGTTGAGCGTCAAGGCCGACGAGGAGCCGTCGTACCGGAGGACTTTCAGCAGGCTGGTGTTGTCGTCGTTGTTGTCTCGCTCGGTTGCGACCACGATGCCGTCCGGTGTCGCGACCACGCCCTCGGCATCCGGATCGCCCTTGCCGTTGGCGTAGCGCAACGTCCTCGCGCCCGACGGATCCGGCTTCCACCCTGCCCCGTCGGGAACCAGTCGATACGCCTTGCCCGGCCCGTTCTTCACCGCCCAGACCACACCTGCCGACTGGAACGACAGTCCGCTGAGATTCGTCCCGAACACGTTGCTGCCATCAGCCGTAGCAACCGCCGACCCGCCCGGCCAGGCGACCGGGGCACCCCACCCTGGCGACGTTCCCGCCAGCCCAAGTCCCGCGACAGCCAACGCAACCAGAGCAGCCCGCATCCGACTCATCTCAGTCCTCCCTCGACGACGGCAACCCGGCCGAGTCTGCTCGCCGTCGAAGGCTTCCGCCCGAACAGCCGACGAACTCAGGGCGTATGGACGGCGGTGGTGCGGCTCGCGCGGCGCCAGGACACGGCGAGCAGTACGGCGGCCGCGGTGCCGGCCAGGCCGAACCAGCCGATGGCGGTGGCGGCGTTGGTCTTGTCGGAGAGGATGCCGGCCAGGAGGGGGCTGACGCCGGTGGCGGTGGTGAGGCCGGAGTTGGACATGCCGATGGCTTGGCCGCGGCGGGCGTCGGGGAGGCGAAGCGTCATGGAGGTGGTGGTTTGCATGACGACGATGGTTCCGAAGGCGCCGGCGATGACGAAGAGGAGGACGGAGATGACGATGTTGGGTTGGAACAGGCAGAGCGCGACCGGGGCTGCGGCGGCGATGGAGAGCGGGCCGAGCAGTCCGGGGCGGCGGTCTTCGGGGACGAACTTGCTGAACAGGAAGGCGCCGATGACGCTGCCGAGCGGGTCCGCGGCGAGGATGATGCCGACCGTTATCGAGCTTCCGCCGAACAGGGCGGCGTACGGGGCGGCCATGCCTTCGTAGACGGCGACGAGGGCCATCAGCCACAGCATCAGGACGAGCGCGCGCATGCCGCGGTCGGCGAACAGCAGGCTCCAGGTTTCGCTTGCTGATGAGCGGCCGGTACGACGGTCGGCCCCTGCCGCTGCCGGGTTGGCGGCTGGGCGGTGTTGCAGGCGGAGGCGGATCAGGATCGCGGAGCCGAAGAAGGTCAGCGCGTCGATGACCAGGACGACGTACGGGTTGAAGACGGCGATCAGCAGGCCGCCACCGGCGAAGCCGGCCATCTGGGCGGACTGGATGGTGATGCTGCGGATCGCCATCCCGGTGCTGAAGCGTTCTTCGCCGAGTACGTCGGGGAGGAGGGCGAGCTGCGCCGATTTGAAGACCGGTTGGAGCAGGGAAACGATGCCGACGAGGACACACAGCGACCAGAACGGCATCGCCGGGATCGCGACCAGGAGGATCAGGCAACCACGTAGACCGTCGATCCAGAGGATCAGATCGCGGCGCGGGAAGCGGTCGGCGAGGCCGGTGAGGAAGAGGCCGCCGAGCAGGGACGGGACGAACGTCAGCGCGTAGGTCAGTCCGGTCAGCGCGGCCGATCCCGTGTCGGCGAAGACGAGCACCGACAGGGCGACGCGCGCCAGTTGATCGCCTGCCACCGACTGCAACTCAGCCAGCCACATCGCGCGGAATTCCGGTACCCGGAACACATCTCGATAGCTCACAGCACCCGCCATACGCCTGACCGTAGGTGGCATCGAGGGGCTCTTGAGCAGTATTCGAACCTCGTGGAAACCTCCCTTCGGACTGGATTTGAGGGCTCGCGCGGAACTTCGGAGCGTCACCGGCAGTTGTGCTCTTGGGGGATTCTGTAATTGGTGACCAGGCAGGAGAAACGGGATGAGCAGGCGGGTCGAGCAGAAGGCTCAGGCGCGTGAGCGAGTGGCGGCGTTGCGGGCACAGCAGCAGCGGGCCGAGCGGCGCAAGCGGCTGCTGATAGCAGTCGGCGCGGTGGTCGCGGTCGTGGTGGTGATCGGCGGGCTCGTGCTCATCAAGGTCGCGGGCGGTGGCAGCGACAAGACCGCGACCGGACCGTCCGGGACCGCCGACGCGCAGATCGTGACCGCGCTCAGCTCGATCCCGGCCGAGACCTTCGCCAAGGTCGGCAGCGACGACGTACAGGCTGCTCCGTCAGCGATCACCGCCCCCGCGCTGACCGCCGACGGCAAGCCGAAGGTGCTCTACATCGGCGCCGAGTTCTGCCCGTACTGCGCGGCCGAGCGCTGGCCGGTGTCGGTCGCACTGGCCCGGTTCGGCACGTTCACCAACCTCGGTACGACGCACTCCGCCGCGGACGACGTGTTCCCGAATACCCCCACGCTGTCGTACCACGGCGCGAAGTACACGAGTCAGTACTTGTCGTTCACCGGTCTGGAGACCACCACCAACGAGAAGGTGAACGGGCAGTACAAGCCACTGGACACTCCGAGTGCGGAGGACCAGAAGATCTTCGAGACCTACAACGCCCCGCCGTACGTGAAGAGCGGCGGGTCGATCCCGTTCGTCGACCTGGGCGGGAAGTTCGTCGGATCCGGCGCGACCTACAGCCCCGAGATCCTGGCCGGCAAGACGCAGGCCGAGATCGCCGAGGCCCTGAAGGACCCGTCGAACCCGATCGCCAAGGCAGTCGACGGCTCGGCCAACGTCTACACCGCAGCCCTCTGCCAGCTCACCAACAACCAGCCGGCAAACGTCTGCACCACCGACCCCGTCAAGGCCGCCGCCACCAAACTCGGGAAGAGCTGAGTGAGCACGACAACCGCCCGGGGATCGTCCCTGGGCACGATCCCCTGGCTGACGCTAGCCGTGTCCACGCTCGGCGTCCTCGTCTCGGCATACCTCACCTACGAACACTTCACCGCCGGTACGACGCTCGCCTGCCCCGAGACCGGTGTCGTCAACTGCATGAAGGTGACGTCGTCGAAGTACTCCGAACTATTCGGCGTACCAGTAGCCCTGCTCGGCCTGCTCTTCTTCATAGGCATGCTCGTCCTGTCCCTACCAGCCCTATGGCGCACGGCGTCCCCGTGGCCGGCCCGAGCCCGGCTGGCCGGCGTCGCAGTCGGCGTGGTCTTCGTGCTCTACCTCGTGTGGGCCGAACTCTTCCGCATCAACGCCATCTGCCTCTGGTGCACAGTCGTCCACGCCCTGACCCTGATCCTCTTCGCCCTAGTCGTCATCCGAGCAGCCCTGCCCCCGCTGGAAGACTGACCGGTTTAGCGAGGCGCGCCAACGGGGTACCGCATGGCTGTCCATCCCGAAGCTTTCTGCAAGGAGGACGCCATGGGTATCGGCGTATCGGTGTTCCTGATCGCGGTCGGCGGCATCCTGTCGTTCGCCGTCTCCGACCGCATCAGCGGCGTCGACCTGACCGTAGTCGGCTACATCCTGATGGGTGCCGGTGCGTTGGGGCTCATCATGGCCGTCTTGATCACCAGCCAACGCTCCCGCGCCGGCCGCACATCCGTCACGGAGCGGCGCACCTACGACGAGTGACCGCCGCTAGACGAGCGCATCGCCCCCGCACGCCACCGTCCGCCGCGGTGCGGTGTCGCCGCACGCGGCGTTGCGTTGGCGCGCGGTAGCGCGAAGTCGCGGCGGTAGCCGTGGGGGTGCTGGCGGCAGCCTGCAAAAGGTGGAAGGGGTGGGTGGGGCGCCGGCTGGAGCGTGCGACGAAGGAGTGCGCGTTGCCGGCGCGGGGGGACTACTTGTACAAGCCGTCCAGGACGTCGGCGTACTGGGTTTCTACGTACTTGCGTTTGAGTTTGAGGCTGGGGGTCATTTCGCCGGACTCGACGGTGAGGTCGCGGTCGAGGATGGCGAACTTCTTGATGGTTTCCCAGCGGTTCAGGCCGGCGTTGAGTTCGTCGACGTAGCCCTGGACCATGGCCTGGGCGGCGGGTGAGGTGACGATCTCGGCGTAGGACTTGCCGGCCAGGCCGTTGCCGGCGGCCCAGCCGGTGATGGCGTCGGGGTCCAGGGTGATCAGCGCCGAGACGAAGTTGCGCTTGTTGCCGTGGACAACGAACTGGCTGGCGTAGGGGCAGAGGGTCTTGAAGCGGCCTTCGATGACCTGGGGGGCGACGTACTTGCCGCCGGAGGTCTTGAAGAGGTCCTTCTTGCGGTCGGTGATGAACAGATAGCCGTCCTCGAAGTGACCGATGTCGCCGGTGTGGAACCAGCCGTCGGCGGTCATCACCTCGGCGGTCTGCTCGGGGAGGTTGTGGTAGCCGCTCATCACGCCGTCGCCCTTGATCAGGATCTCGCCGTCCTCGGCGATCTTGATCTCGGTGCCAGGGAAGGGCGGGCCGACGCTGCCGAGGCGGTAACCATCGGGGCGGTTCAGCGAGGAACCGGCCGCGGTTTCGGACAGGCCGTAGCCCTCGAGGATGAGCAGGCCGGCGGCGTGGAACCACTCGGCGAGCTGCTTGTCCAAAGCCGCGGAACCGGAGACGAAGAAGCGGATGCGGCCGCCGAAGCGGGCGCGGATCTTGGACAGCACGAGCTTGTCGGCGACCGCGAGCTGGGCGGCGAGCAGACCCGACGGCTCGGATCCCTTCTGCCGCAGCGCGGATGCCTTAGCGCCGACACCGAAGGCCCAATCGAAGAGCTTGGCCTTCACCCCGCCCTCGTCGGCGATCATCGTCTTGATCCGGCCGTGGGCCTTCTCGAAGATGCGCGGCGCGGCGGCCATGAACGTCGGCTGGACGATCGCAGCGTTCTCGACGATCTTGTCGATCCGCCCGTCGATCGCGGTCGCGAACCCGAGCTGGAACTGCACGGCGAGCAGCACCTGGCCGAACACGTGCGACAGCGGCAGCCACAGGAACTGCAGGTCGTCCGGACTCAGTACGCCGGTCGCCTCGACCGCCGCACCCTCGTACGTCCACACGGAGTGCGGGAGCCGGACACCCTTCGGCCGCCCGGTCGTGCCGGACGTGTAGATCAGCGTGCACAGGTCCTCGGGCACGACCTGCGCGATCCGGTCGTCCACCTCGGCCAGCTTCGCTTCGCCGAGCGCGTCGAGGTCGGCCAGGGTGATGACCCAGTCCCCGTCGTCGGCCTCCGGCGTACCGTCGATCAGCACGACCTTGCGCAGCGACGGCATCTCGGACTTGTGGTCACGCAGCTTGGCGACCTGGCCGGCGTCCTCGGCGAACACGACCTGTACGTCGGCATCCGCGACGATGTAGGCGACATCGGCCGACATCGTGGTCGGGTAGATCGTGGTCGTCGCGGCGGCGGCGAGGATCCCGGCGAGGAAACACTCGACCCACTCGATCCGCGTGCTCGCGGCGATCGCGACCCGCTGCTGCGGTTCGACGCCGAGCGCGATCAGACCGGCCGCGCGACGGCGCGCCAAGGTGTCGGTCTCGGCCCAGCTGACGGACTTCCAGCCGTCCGCGACCGGGTACCGGAACGCCTCGCGCTGCGGCGTCGCCGCGACCCGGTCCAGGAACATCTGGGCCATCGTGTACTTGCGATTACTGAGCGCGGCCGATTCGGCGACAGGCTTCATAATTGGCCTCCATCGGGGGTCAAGTGAACTGGACAGTAATGCAAGGTCCGCCGCCTGGCCATGGCACTCGCTTGCCCACCCGCACCTTCTCGATTACGTTTCCGCAACATGCGCATACGGCCTGTGGCTTTTGTCTCACTCTCCGCTCTGCTGCTCGCCCAGATCATCCCCGCGGCAGCCGCCCCGCCCCCGTCCGAGTTCGGCACCGACTACGACGATCCGCGGACGCCGGCCCCGGCCGTCGCCGTACCGGACACCAAGCACTGCGAGGTGGAGATCGTCCGGCACGGCTTCCGCAACTTCGACCCGTACATGTCGACCTACACACCCCCGGTCGCCTGCCAGGGTCCGTGGTCGAAGGTCGTGCTGCGGATGCACGGCGAGGTGAAGGGCGTCCAGTACGACCGCCTCGGTCACATCACGATCGGCGGTGTCGGCGTCTTCCGGACCTCGACCCCGGAGCCGAGCGCCGACGGCATCGCCTGGGATGTCGAGAAGGACATCACCTCCTACGCCCCGCTGCTCACCACCCCGCAGCCGGTCGTGATGGAGCTCGGCAACGTCGTCAACGAGACCTACACCGGCGTCCTCGACATCACGGTCACCCTCGACTTCTACAGCACTGGCCGCGGCACCCCGGCCGCGAAGACGGCGAACGCCGTACTCCCCCTGCAGGATCAGCGCCGCGAAGAATCCGACCTGATCGGTACGGCGACGCTCCCGCGGAACACGACCCGTTTGCTCGGCGAGGTGTACGTGACCGGATCGGGTGGCGGCTGCGAAGAATTCTGGGACACGTCGGCTCCCGCCGAGACGGGCTACTCCTGCCCGGACGGATCGCCGTACCGGGAGGTGGACGTGTCGATCGACGGCAAGCCGGCCGGGATCGCGCTCCCCTACCCGTACATCTACACCGGCGGCTGGTCGAACCCGTACTCCTGGCGCCCATCCCCCGCACCGCGTGCGTTCGACATCAAGCCGTTGACCTACGACCTGACGCCGTTCGCCGGGCTGCTCACCGACGGCAAACCGCACGAGTTCCGCGTCCACGTGAACGGCGTACCGGCTGGTCAGAGCGGCTGGTTCACCGTCCCGAACCTGCACGTCTGGACCGACCCGCACCGCAGTCAGACCAGCGGCAAACTCACCTCGTACGCCGTCGCCCCGCTGACCAAGTCGGACGAGGTGACCACCACGTCGGTGAACACCACGGCTAGCAGGACGCTCAAGATCAGCGGTTATGTCGACACATCGGCGGGCCGGGTCCGGACGACAGTCCAGCGCACGCTACGCAATACGTCCGACCACACCTGGACGGCCGGCGAGACCCACGACAGCCTGGACGCGAACTGGCGCGACACCTCGATCGTGACCAGCGGCGGCAAGGTCGAGCTCACCGATCTCGACTACGGCAAGACCGGCCTGCTCACTTTCTTGCCGCACGCAACAATCCCGAACGCCTACGACGTGGTCACCGACCTGAAGATCCACGACAAGATCCGCACTACCCGCGGCTTCACCAATGAGACGTACGACGGCCGCGCGTCCTGGATCTACAACGTGCCGCGCGACCAGCGGCACGCCACTGGAACGCAGACCGTCCGCTTCCAGTCCTTCGGAGCGAACGGCTGCTACGACCACACCCTGCAAGCCGTCAACGGCATCTACACCAAGGACTTCTACCGCTGCTGAGCCGCTTCGAGTGAGCGGCGAACCTGGTCGGCATCGGGATGGTCCGCCGCCTCGAGGATCTCGAGCGCGGCGGACCAGGATGCGATCGCACCGTCGCGATCCCCGGCCCGTTCCTGAACCCCGGCCCGCGAGGTCAGACAATCGACCGAGTCAAGCCGTCGACCGAGCCGGTGATGGATCTCGATGGCAGTCGTGTACGCCGCGATCGCCTCATCGAGCCGGCCGTCGGCGGCCAAGGCGTAGGCCAAGGTGTCGCTGACGACCGCCCGGCCGTACTCGGACTCCACCTGTTCGTAGAGTTTGAGCGCGTCCTCGGCGTACCGGACGGCGAGCTCGTTCTCGCCGAGCAGCGCGTGGTACCAGCCGAGGTTGTTCAGGGCGTTGGCCTGCGAGTCGTGCAGTTCGAGCCGCTCGTAGAGCCGCAGCGCGCGAGTGGTGGTGGCGATGGCTTCGCGCTGCCGGCCCATCCTGGTCAGCACGCGGCCGATGCTCAGCGAGCTGTGTGCGATCGCCTCCTCGTCGGCAAGCTCCTCGGCGATGTCGAGCGCGAGCTCGTGTTGCCGGATCGCCTCGTCCCACTGCCGCAACGACATGTGGCCGCGGGCGAGGTCCCGGCGGGTCTTGGCCTGCTTGCGGAGATCCCCGAGCCGCACCGCCGCCGCGAACCCCAGGTGCTCGGCCTCCAGGTACTCCGCGCGACCCGCGAAGTCGAGGTAGTCCGCGATCGCCCAGACGTAGACCCAGAGCAGATCGTCGGCCCGGCCGGCCGCAGCCCGCAGTACGGCGAGGCTGTTCGTCTGCTCCGAGTCGAACCACGCATACGCTTCTTCCCGCGTCGTCGGCAGCTCCAGCTCGAGGGACGGATCGGGATCGGGTACGTCGACCGGAAGCCGCCCGCGCGCGATCTGCAGCGCCGCCGCCACCCCGGTGTGCACGAGATACCCGAGCAATCGGATGAACGCAGCCTCGGCCTCCTCCGGATCCGCGAGTTCACGCGCGTACTCCCGGAGCAGGTCGTGCATCGCGTACCGATCCGGCGCGATCTCGACCAACTGATGCTGGCCCACCAGTACGTCGAGCAGCTGGCGCGCGGAGCGGATCGACGTGCCGGCGAGGGCGGCCGCCGCCCGCAGCGTGATCTCGGCCCCGGGGTGCTGACCGAGCAGCCGGAACAACCGGGCCTCCTCCGGCCGCAACTGCCGGTACGTCCAGGAAAAGATCGTCCGTACGTCGATCCCGTCCGCCACCGCCAGCGCATCCAGCAGCGCCTCGTTCAGCCGGGTCGCGAACATGCTGAGGGTCCATCGCGGCCGCAGGGCGATCTGGGCCGCGAGCAACGACAGCGCCAACGGCAGGCCGGCACACGCCGCGAGCAGCATTTCGGTGCTCTCGGCATCGGCCTGCAGCCGTTCGTCGCCAACCCTTGCCGCGAGCAACTTCCGGGACTCGGCCGGGTCGAGCGCCTCCAGCCGGATCGGCACCGCCTGCTCGGTCGCGACCAGGTCGCCCAGCTCGTTGCGACTCGTCACCACGGTGCAGCTGCGGGCACCGGTGAGCGGCCTGACCTGCTCCGCCGACCGGGCGTTGTCGAGGACGACGAGGACCGACCGGGCGGCCAAAAGGCTGCGGTACAAGGCGATCTGGTCATCGGTTGTCGTCGGCAACCGATCGGAGGGGATGCCGAGCGTGGCCAGGAACCGCGGCAGGATCGCCCGCGGGTCGGCCGGATCCGCATCCGGTGCGTAGCCACGCAGATCGGCGTACAGGGTGCCGTCGGGGAAGCGGTCCTCGACGCGGCGGGCCCAGTGGATCGCGAGGGCGGTCTTGCCGACGCCCGGCGGGCCGATCACGACACCCAGACGATTCGCGGCGACGAGGTTGTCGAGTGCGTGCAGTTGGTCGGTCCGGCCCGCGAAGCCGGGGACGGCGCTCGGGAGCTGGCGCGGGATCACCATGCTGTCCGCGTCGGTTGCGGTGAGCAATTCGCTGTACAGCCGCTGGAGCTCAGGCCCGGGTCCGACTCCGAGCAGGTCCCGGAGGCGGCGCGACACCGCGGAGTACGTCGTCAGCGCGTCGGCAGGTCGGCCGGACGCGTGCTGGGCGCGCATGAGTTGCGCGCAGAAGCGTTCCCGGGTCGGGTGGCGTTCGACCAGCTCGGTCAGTGCGGGGACGAGGGCGCCGGACTCGCCGTCCGTCAACCGCGCCTCGAAGGAGGACTCGAGTGCCTGCAGATGTTCCTCGACGAGTCGCGGGACGGCCTCCCGGGTCAGGGTGCCGGTGTCCAGGCCGGTCAGCGGTTCGGCGCGCCACAGTGCGAGCGCCTCGGCGAGCAATTCGACGCGGTCGGTGGCCGACTGAGCCCGCCGTACCAGCGAACGGAAGACCTCGAGATCGACGTACGACGGATCGACATGCAGCGAGTAGCCGCCGTCAACTGTGCGGATCAGCGTGCGATCGGTGTCGCCGAGCGCGGTCCGGAGCCGCGAGACGTAGATCTGCAGGGTGTTGCGCGGCGCGCTGGGCAGGTCGCTGTCCCAGAGCGTGTCGACCAGGTCGTCGATCAGGACGACCCGGTTGAGCCGGAGCAGCAGCGCCGCCAGCAGTACCGCTGGCCGATGCGCGGGCAGCGGAACGATGTCGCCGGCAGCAGTCCGCACCTCGACCGTGCCCAACAGCCGGAATCGCAGGTCCAGTTCGCTCACCTCCTGGGAGGCAGGAGCCTAGCGCTTGGCGAGTAGCTCCGCGATCTGTACCGCGTTCAGCGCGGCGCCCTTGCGGAGGTTGTCGTTGGAGACGAACAGCACCAGGCCGCGTCCGTCGGGAACCGACTGGTCCTGACGGATCCGGCCGACGTACGACGGGTCCTGACCGGCCGCGAGCAGCGGTGTCGGCAGATCGGCCAGTACGACGCCAGGCGCGGAACCGAGGATCTCGATCGCCTCGGCCGGGGTGATCGGGCGGTCGAACTCGGCGTGGATGCTCAGCGAGTGGCCGGTGAAGACCGGGACCCGGACGCAGGTTCCGGCGACCGGGAGGTTCGGCAGGTGCAGGATCTTGCGGCTCTCGTTGCGCAGCTTCTGCTCTTCGTCGGTCTCACCGGTGCCGTCGGCAACGATCGACCCGGCCAGCGGGAGCACGTTGAACGCGATCGGACCGGCGTACACCTTTGGCTCGGGGAGCGCGATGCCTTCGGTACCCAACGCCAGCCGGCCACCGACCTCGGCGAGCGCACGAGTCTGGTCCTCGAGCTCGCTGACCCCGACACCGCCTGATCCGGAAACGGCCTGGTAGGTCGAGACCACCAG
The DNA here is from genome assembly GCF_042674205.1 of Kribbella sp. NPDC056951. NCBI lineage: Bacteria > Bacillati > Actinomycetota > Actinomycetes > Propionibacteriales > Kribbellaceae > Kribbella > Kribbella sp. NPDC056951. The sequence goes on along the minus strand of NZ_JBHUQZ010000010.1, from coordinate 686 downwards.
CCGGGTCAGCGTGGCGGCTGCGTGCAGCGGCTTCAGGACCGGCATCGCGGCCATCGTGGTGCAGTTCGGGTTGGCGACAATGCCCTTCGGCAGGTCGTTCAGGTCCTCCGGGTTCACCTCGGAGACGACCAGCGGTACGTCGGGATCCATCCGCCACGCCGACGAGTTGTCGACCACCACAGCCCCGGCCGCCGCCACGCGCGGCGCGAACTCCTTGGACGCCGTCTTCCCGTTCGAGAACAACGCCAACTCCAGCCCACCGAAGTCACCCGTCGCCGAATCCTCCACCGTGATCTCACGGTCGCCGAACGGCAGCTTCGACCCCGCCGACCGCGCCGAGGCGAAATACCGCACCTCGTCCACCGGGAACGAGCGCTCAACCAGCAGCTGACGCATCACGCTGCCGACCTGACCAGTAGCCCCAAACACTCCAACTCGCATACCCCGAACCCTAACCCCGGCCCCTCCCCCGGCTCCCCCAATTTCGCCGTACGGACACCGCCGCACAACCCCCCAACTCAAGGGTCAACCCCTCAACTGGGGGTTGCCCGCTCAGATTCTCAGGGGGCAACCCCCGAGCTCGGGGGTTAGCCCCAAGGCCGGTTAGTTAGTGGTCAGGGTGGTGTGTCAAGGATGTCGATGGTGATGGTGGCTTTGTAGGTGGTGCGGTTGATTTTTGCTTGTTT